>NZ_JBIDCF010000004.1:33046-74905 GCF_043204435.1 Streptomyces sp. NPDC047886 | reverse complement strand
CGCCCGCCGCCCCGGGGCCCGCGCGGGGGGGGGGGGGGGGGGGTGGGGCGGCGGCGGGGGGGGGGGCGGCGCGGGGGGCGGGGGGGGGGGCCCCCGCCCCCCCCCCCCCCCCCCGGGGGCATGACGGCCGCGAGGTGCGCGGCCGTCATGCCTCCGTGAAGATCCCGTACGGCGCTCCCTGGGGATCCCCGACCACCACCGGGTGGCCCCTGGGAATCCTTGGGAATCCCCGGGAACCCCGGGGAGATGGACGTCAGCGGGCGAAGTCCCTCAGGTAGTCCGGCTGCGTCTGGACGTTCAGCCGGTGCATCCTCACCTTCTTGGCCGCGTCCGTACGACGGTCGTCGAGCCTCAGCACGTCCAGGCCCTTGAGCATGTCGTTGGAGTAGATGTAGCCGTTGTAGTAGTAGGCGGACCAGGAGCCGCCGGTGGTGAGGCGGTCGGTGGTGGCGGGGCCGCGCTCGAAGTAGGCGATCTCCCTGGGCTTGGCGGAGTCCGTGAACTCCCACACCGAGACACCGCCCTGGTACCAGGCCTGGACCATGATGTCCCTGCCCTTGACGGGGATCAGCGAGCCGTTGTGGGCGACACAGTTCTCGGTGTCCGCCTGGTGCCGGTCGATCTTGAAGTAGCTGCGGAACACCAGCTTGCGCTGGTCGCCCTTGCCGACGATGTCGTAGATGCCGTCGGCGCCCCGGTTCGGGCCCGTGGCCTCGTTGCAGGTCGCCCCGCTGCCGCCGCCGAGCTCATCGGTGAAGACGACCTTGTCGGCCTTCTGGTTGAAGGTGGCGGAGTGCCAGAACGCGAAGTTGACGTTGTCCTGGACGGTGTCGATGACCTTGGGGTTCTCGGGGTCCTCGATGGAGAACAGGATCCCGTCGCCCATGCAGGCTCCGGCGGCCAGGTTCTTGGACGGCAGGACGGTGATGTCGTGGCAGCCGGTGGTCTTCGAGACCCCCGGGTTGGTGGGCCCGCCCGGGTTGCCGCCGCCGTCGGGGCCCTCACCGGGGAACAGGACGGGGAAGGAGACGACCGCCGCCCGCTCGGGTGCGGAGAGCGGGACCTTGATGACCGAGATGCCGTCGTGCGGCGGCTGGCAGTCGGGGAAGTCCGCGCGGGGCGAGTAGGAGGAGACGTAGATGTAGACGTTCTTCTTCTTCGGCACCAGGGAGTGGGTGTGCGAGCCGCAGGCGGTCTCGACGGCGGCGACGTACTTCGGGTTGCGGACGTCGCTGATGTCGAAGATCTTCATGCCCTCCCAGGAGGACTTCTCCGTCGCGGGCTGCGACGTGCTCGCGCAGGAGTTGTCGCTGCGCGAGGAGTCGGTGGAGAGGAACAGCAGGTTCCCGTAGACCGAGATGTCGTTCTGCGAGCCCGGGCACAGCACTTCGGCGACGCTCTTGGGGGCCCTCGGGTTGCTGATGTCGAAGATCCGGAAACCGTCGTAGTTGCCGGCGAAGGCGTACCTGCCCTGGAAGGCCAGATCGGAGTTGACGCTCGTGAACGCCGAGCGCGGGATGTTCGCGACATGCGTCATGTTGCCGCTGTGGACCGTCTCGTCCACACCGGGTATCTCGCCGCTTCGGATCGCGGCCGTGGCTTCGGCTTCCTGCTGCGGGGAGATCTGCTCCTGGGTGGCGGGCGAGTCCCCGGGATCGGGCGTGGCGGCCGCCGGCCCGGCCGTCAGCAGGGTGGCGAGCAGTCCGGCGGCGGCGGTGGCCACACCCAGACGTCTGCGCCGTGCACGAGTCGTGCGCAACAAGCTCACTGCGTCCTCCCTTGTATCCGTTCGTAGTTGAACGGGTCACGGACCCCGGCAGTATCTTCCCTTGCATGCACATCTCAACAGATGGCAACAAGGACTTCATGGAATTTCACGATCAAGAAGCCCCCGCAGCGCACCCGGACGGACCCCACCCCATCAAGTCCCCCCTGGAGGTAGCCGTGTTGAACCACAGCAGGGCAGCGCGCGTCCGTGGAGCCGTCACGGTCGTGGTGGCGCTTTCGGCCGTACTGGCCCTGAGCGCCTGCGAGTCGGAACCCGCCGGCTCGCAGGGCGAACCGCGGAGCGGAGCGGCCGCGGCGACCGGAGCGCCCTCCGTCGTAGCACCCGGCAAGCCCGGCGAACCGGCCCGCACCCTGTCGCCGGAGGAGGCCGCCAAGGCCCTCCCGGACAACACGCCCAACGCGGCGGACTTCATGTATACGCAGATGATGATCGTCCATCACGGCCAGGCGCTGACCATGACCGGCCTCGCCGCCGAGCGGGCCTCGTCGGCTCAGGTCAAGCGGCTGGCGGAGCGCATCGCGGTCGCGCAGAAGCCGGAGATCGACGCGATGGACGGATGGCTGAAAACCAACGGCGGCCCGAAGAAGCACGGCGGCCACGACCACGGCACGATGCCCGGAATGGCCACGGAAGCACAGTTGGCGCAGTTGCGCGCGGCGCGGGGCACGGCATTCGACGAGCTGTTCCTGAAGCTGATGATCACCCATCACGAGGGCGCCGTCACCATGGCCACGGACGTGCTGTCCCAGGGCAACAACGTCCAGGTGGAGGAGATGGCGAACGACGTGATCGCCCAGCAGACGGCCGAGATCAACCGTATGCGCTCGATGTGACCACCACCCGGGTGCCCGGGGGCCTGGGTGCCCGGGGCCCGGGGGCCCGCCTCGCCCTTCGCCGCCCGGCGCCACCGGTGTGGCGGGGGCGGCTGGTGTGGCGGGGGGGGCGGCGGTGTGGCGGGGGCGGCCGGTCCGGCGGGGGCTGGGCTGGGCCTGGTCTGGCAGGGCGGCCGGTGCGACGGCGGCTGGTCAGGCAGGGCGCGGCAACAGCGCCGGCGGCTGGTCAGGCAGGGCGCGGCCGGTGCGCCGGCGGCTGGTCAGGCAGGGCGCGGCCGGTGCGGCGGGGGCACGGCCGGTTGCCGTCCGTTGGTCCCGCGACTCGGGGCCGGGTCGGGTGTGTGGTGGGTGCGCCCGCGGGCGGGTGCCGGGGGCCGGGGGACGGTCGGCCCCCTCCCGTGCCGGTCGCTCCGGTGCGATGCTGGGATTCTCCGGGAAGGAGCTCAGACGTGCTTCGAGTCGCCGTCGTCGGATCCGGGCCGAGCGGGGTCTACACCGCCCAGTCGCTGGTCGAGCAGACCGCCGTGCCGGGCGTCCAGGTGCACATCCTGGACCGGCTGCCCTGCCCCTACGGTCTGGTGCGCTACGGCGTCGCACCCGATCACGAGAAGATCAAGTCACTCCAGGGCAATCTGCGCGCGGTCCTGGAGCACGAGGGCGTCGACTTCATCGGCAACGTCACCGTGGGCGGGCCGGGCGGGGTGTCACCCGAACGGCTGCTGGACCTCTACCACGCGGTCGTCTACTGCGTCGGTGCCGCCCGTGACCGGCGGCTCGGCGTGCCGGGCGAGGATCTCGCCGGGAGCTACTCGGCCACCGACTTCGTGTCCTGGTACAGCGCCCACCCCGACGCCGCCGACAACGGTTTCACGCTCGGCGGGCGGTCGGCCGTCGTGATCGGCGTGGGCAACGTGGCCGTCGACGTCACGCGCATCCTGGCGCGGGGCCCTGAGGAGCTGCGCGCCACCGACGTGCCGCAGGACGCGCTGGACGCGCTCGCGGCGAGCGGGGTGCGCGAGGTGCACATGGTCGGCAGGCGCGGCCCTTCGCAGGCCAGGTTCACCACGAAGGAGCTGCGCGAACTGGGCGCCCTGCCCGGGGCCCGGGTGGCGGTCGAGCCCGCCGATCTGGCGCTCGACCCCGCGTACGCCGATCCTTCCGGGCTTCCGGCGGTCAACCGGCGCAATGTCGAGGTGGTGCGCGGCTGGGCCGAGGCGGCGGACGACGGTGCGCGGACGGCGGCCGAGCGGACGATCCGGCTGCGGTTCTTCCTGCGGCCCGTCGAGGTGCTGGGCGAGGCCGGGCGGGTGGCCGGGGTGCGTTTCGAGCGGACCGTGCCGGACGGTACGGGCGGTGTACGGGGCACCGGCGCGTACGAGGAGGTCGCGGCGGAGCTGGTGCTGCGGGCTGTCGGCTACCGCGGCGTGCCGATCCCCGGGCTTCCGTTCGACGAGGCGCGCGGGACCGTGCCGCACGCGGCCGGGCGGGTCCTGCGCGACGGGGAGCCGTCGCCCGGCGAGTACGTGGCGGGCTGGATCAAGCGCGGCCCCACGGGCGTGATCGGCACCAACCGGCCGTGCGCCAAGGAGACGGCCGGCTCCCTGCTCGCGGACGCTCATCTGCTCGTGCGGCGGGAGATCGCCGACGATCCGGCGGCGGCGCTGCGGGCGTCGGGGCTGCAACCCGTGGAGTGGCCCGGTTGGCTGGCCATCGAGCGCGCAGAGGAGGCGCTCGGCCGGTCGCTCGGCCGGGGCTCGGTGAAGATCCCGGACTGGCGGGGACTGCTGGGCGCGGCGCTCGGCGGCCGCTGACGCGCCCGGCCGCCCTGTATTCACGGCCGATCACGCCCTGTACCAGCCCGTCGCCCGAAAGGTCGCCGTCTACGAGGACGACGGCGGCGGCCGGGACGCGTCGGGGCTGGGCGCGCCTGCGCGTCGACACCGGCGCTGAGCTGGGGTGACGCCCGCTTGATGCGCCGTTGTCAGTGGGTGGGTGCAGACTGGCCCGTATCCCAGACAACGGTGTCCTGGAGGTATCGGGCGATGACCGACGTACTACTGACCGTAGGCACACGCAAGGGGCTCTTCATCGGCCGCAGGCGCGGCGGGCGATGGGAGTTCGAGGGCCCGCGGTTCAACGCGCAGGCCGTGTACTCCATCGGGATCGACACGCGCCGGACCGTGCCCCGGCTGCTCGTCGGCGGGGACAGTTCCCACTGGGGGCCGTCGGTGTTCCACTCCGACGACCTCGGTGCGACCTGGACCGAGCCGCCGAAACCGGCCGTCAAGTTCCCGCAGGACACGGGTGCTTCGCTGGAGCGCGTCTGGCAGCTGCAGCCGGCCGGGCCGGCCGCTCCGGGCATCGTGTACGCGGGCACCGAGCCGGCCGCGCTGTTCCGTTCGACGGACGACGGGGAGACGTTCGACCTGGTGCGACCGCTCTGGGAGCACCCGACGCGGGGGCAGTGGGCGCCGGGCGGCGGCGGCGCGGCCCTCCACACGGTGGTCACCGATCCCCGTGACCCTGACGTGGTGACGGTCGCCGTGTCGTCCGCGGGGGTGTTCCGCACCACGGACGGCGGGCACACCTGGTCCCCGTCCAACGACGGGGTGGCGGCGGTGTTCCTCCCGGACCAGCATCCGAAGTTCGGCCAGTGCGTGCACAAGATCGCGCAGGACGCGGGCGATCCCGACCGGCTGTACCTCCAGAACCACTGGGGCGTGTACCGCAGCGACGACGGGGGCGTCCACTGGACCGACATCGGCGCGGGGCTGCCGTCCGACTTCGGGTTCGCGGCCGTCGCGCATCCGCACCGCGCCGATGTGGCGTACGTCTTCCCGATCACGGCCGACACGGACCGGGTGCCGGCGGAGCGGCGGTGCCGTGTCTTCCGTACGAGTGACGCGGGCGGCAGCTGGGAGGCCCTGTCGGCGGGGCTGCCCGAGGACGAGCACTACGGCACGGTGCTGCGGGACGCGATGTGCGTGGACGGCGCGGATCCCACGGGCGTGTACTTCGGCAACCGCAACGGCGAGGTGTACGCGAGCGGCGACGACGGCGACAGCTGGCGGTTGCTCGCCTCGCACCTGCCCGATGTGCTGTGCGTGCGGGCCGCGGTGATGGTGTGAGGGAGGCAGCCGTTGCGCCAGTAGAGTGACGGCCGTGGCAGCGCGACCTTTGAAAGAAATCGTGGAGCCGGGCTGGGCCGACGCCCTGGCTCCCGTGGCCGAACGCATCGCGGCGATGGGCGACTTCCTCCGAACGGAGATCGCCGCGGGGCGGACCTACCTACCGGCGGGGCCGAATGTGCTGCGGGCGTTCCAGCAGCCGTTCGACGACGTGCGGGTCCTGATCGTCGGACAGGACCCGTACCCCACGCCGGGGCACGCGGTGGGGCTGAGCTTCTCCGTCGCCCCCGACGTGCGGCCGCTGCCGGGGAGCCTGGAGAACATCTTCCGGGAACTCCACGCGGACCTGGGGCTGCCCCGGCCGTCCAACGGCGATCTGACGCCCTGGACGCGGCAGGGGGTCCTGCTCCTCAACCGGGCGCTGACAACGGCACCGCGTAAGCCGGCCGCGCATCGGGGCAAGGGGTGGGAGGAGGTGACCGAGCAGGCCATCCGCGCCCTGGCGGCGCGCGGCAAGCCGCTGGTGGCGGTGTTGTGGGGGCGTGACGCCCGCAATCTGCGCCCGCTGCTCGGTGACATCCCGGCGATCGAGTCGGCGCATCCCTCGCCCATGTCGGCGGACCGGGGCTTCTTCGGCTCGCGGCCGTTCAGCCGTACGAACGAGCTGTTGACGCGGCAGGGAGCGCAACCGGTCGACTGGCGCCTGCCGTGACCACCGGCCCGGCGGAGTCGCGGCGGCGCGTACGGGTGTTGGGCGTCGACTCCGGCGGCTCGGGCCTGCGCGTGGCCCTGGCGACCGCCGGGCAGGTCCCGGGCGGCCGGCGACCTGGCGGCGATACCGGGGCGCCGGTCCCGGAGACCCTCGGGAGCGTGGCGTTCGACGGGGCGGTGCCGACCGGGCCGGGCGGAATCGACGCGAAGGCGTTGCTGGACCTGCTGGTTCCGGCCGCCGAACGGCTCTTGGCCGACGCGGGGGCGCAGGACGCGGGGGCGCAGGACTCGGGGGCGCAGGACGCCGGGACGGCGGACGCGGGGGCGGAGCGGTCCGGCGCCGGGCACGGCGGGGCGGCACACCTCGACGCCGTGGCCGTCGGAGCCGCCGGGATGACGTCGCTCGGTGACGACCTGCGCGGCGTGCTGCCCGGAGAGCTCGCGCGGCGGCTGGGCGTGCGGCGCCTCGCGCTCGCCGCGGACGCCGTGACGGCGTACGCCGGGGCGCTCGGGCAGTGTCCGGGTGCCGTGGTCGCGGCGGGCACGGGCCTGATCGCTCTCGGCACCGACCTGTCGCGGTGGCGCCGCGCGGACGGCTGGGGGCACCTGCTCGGCGACTGCGGCAGCGGCGCCTGGATCGGCCGTGCCGGCCTCGACGCGGCGCTGCGCGCCCACGACGGGCGGCGCGGCGGCTCGACGGCGCTGCTCGCCCGCGCGGAGGCGCTGTTCGGTCCCGTGTCGGGGCTTCCGGGGCAGCTCTACCCGCGCACCGACCGGCCCGCCGTTCTCGCCTCGTTCGCGCCCGAGGTCGCCCGGTGCGCCGACCGCGACCCGGTGTCCGCCGAGATCCTCGCGCGGGCCGCGCGGCACATCGCGGAAGCCGCGGTCGCCGTCCACCCGAAGAGCGGCGACGCGGGTCGAGTGGCCCTGACCGGCGGGTTGTTGAAGCTGGGTGAGCCGCTGCTCGTACCGCTGCGGGCCGAGTTCGAACGGCAACTGCCGTACGGGCGGCCGGTGTCGGCGGCTGGTGACCCGCTGTCAGGGGCGCTGGTCGTCGCGGCGGCGCTCGCCACGGACACGCTGCGCCTGCCGATCGAGCCGGGCATGCTCGATGTATACCGAGGTTAACGGACTGAACGGACAAAGCAGGGTATAGGGCGCGTGAATGCCCCCTCCCCGAACAGCGAGGCGGACAAAACCAGTAGCATGCGGCGCCATGAGCTCCCCCACTGGGCCCGCTTCCGGCCTGCCTGTACGAATGCCGCGACCCCGCCAGTCCGGGCGACACCGTCGCCCGGAACCCGTGGCGGCTCCCGAGGGCGCGCCCGCGCTCGTTCTCGCTGTTCCCGGCACCCCTTCCACCGCCGTCCGCAGCCTGGCGGAAGAGCTCGTGAGCATCGCTCGCGCCGAGCTGCCCGGCCTTGAGGCCGCGATCGGCTTCCTCGACGGCGACGACACCGAGTACGCCTCTCTGACGACGGTCCTGAAGCAGGCCGCCGCGCTGCGCGTGGAGCGGTACGAGCTGGCCCTGGCCGCTGGCCGCGAGGCCGCCGAGCCCGAGGGCCCCGCCGCCGTCGTGGTGCCGCTGCTCGCCGGCCCCGACAGCGCCCTGATGGGCCGCATACAGCAGGCCGTCGCGGACAGCGGCGCCGCCGCCGAGCTGACCGATGTCCTCGGCCCCCACCCGCTGCTCGCCGAGGCGCTGCACGTGCGGCTGTCGGAGGCCGGTCTGGCCCGCGCCGACCGCGCCCGGCTGTTCACCGTCGCCACCGCCGCCGACGGCATCGTCCTCGCGACGGTGGGCGGCGACGAGGCCGTGCAGGCGGCCGGCATCACCGGCATGCTGCTGGCCGCGCGGCTCGCCGTGCCCGTGATGGCCGCCGCCCTGGACCAGGAGGGCTCGGTCGCCGCCGTGGCGGAGCAGCTGCGCGGCGCCGGTTCGGCGCAGCTCGCGCTGGCGCCGTACCTGGTCGGCCCCGAGCTGACCGAGGGGCTGCTGGACGCGGCGGCCAAGGAGGCGGACTGCGCGGTCGCCGAGCCGCTCGGCGCGTACCCGGCGGTCGGCAAGCTGGTGCTGTCGCAGTACGCGACGGCGCTCGGCATCCCGCAGCAGCCCCAGGGCGCGCCCGTCCGCTGACGGCGCCCCGTCCCGTCCCGCGTTCGGCGACCGGGGCACCGGGCGTTCCGCGCCCCCGTTCGGCATGCTCCGGCCCTTGGCCGGTCCGGCGCTCAAGCCCCGGTTCGACGCGCGCCGGCCTGGGTGGGACGTACGCCGGCCACGGTTCGGGGTACGCCGCTCCCGGTTGGACGTACGCACGTCTCCCGTTCGGCGTTCGAGCGCCAGTGGGCGACGTCCGGTGTTCCGTGTGGCGCCGAAGGGCCCGCACCGCGCATCGCGGTGCGGGCCCGTTCCGTGCCGACGGCGCGGTCGGTCAGGCGAAGACCACGCAGGAGGCGGCCGGGAACGCCAGCGAGCCGCCCCGGGTGGGCACCCCGGTCTCCGGGTCGACATCGAACCAGGTCACGTCGCCGGAGCGCTCGTTCGCGGCGTACAGCCGCCCGCCTGCGGGGTCGCGGGCGAGGTCCCGGGGCCAACGGCCTCCGCAGGGCACCGCGGCGGCCTGGGCGGCCTTCTCGCCCGTCTCGTCCAGGGTCAGGACGGTGATGGTGTCGTCGCCGCGCACGGCGACCCAGACGAACCGTCCGTCGGGGGCCACGACGACCGCCGACGGGTAACCGCGCCCCGAGGTGCCGGCCGGGGCGAGCGGGACCTCGCCGACGGGCTCCAGGACGCCCGTGTCGCCGTCCCAGCGGCAGACGGTCAGCACCGGCTCCAGCTCGCCGAGCACGTAGACGTGGCCGCCCGACGGGTGGAACGCCAGGTGGCGGGGGCCGGTACCCGGGCGCAGCGCGGTCTCCCCGTGGACGGCGAGCCCGCCGGTCGCGGGGTCGAGCGCGCACACGCGTACGCAGTCGGTGCCGAGGTCCACCCCGAGGATCCAGCGCCCGCCGGGGGCGGGCAGCACCTGGTGGGCGTGCGGGCCGAGCTGACGCTCGGGGTCGGGCCCCGCGCCCCGGTGGCGGAGCAGCCCGGTCGCGGCGGCCGGCGCGCCGTCGGGGCCGAGAGGGAGGGCGCTCACGCTGCCGGAGCCGTAGTTGGCGGTCAGCACGTGCCCGGCGGCCAGCGACAGATGGGTCGGTGCGGCGCCCCGCACCGGTGCCGGGTGGCCCAGGAGACGGGGCACCGGGCCGCTGACGTCGAACGCGGCGACGGTGCCCTCGTCGGTCTCGGAGACCGCGTACAGCAGGGCTCCGTCCGGGCCGGTGGCGAGGAACGACGGGTCGGCGAGCGCGTCGGACCCACCGGTCGGCGTCAGGGCGCCCGTCTCGGGGTCGACGTTCGCGGCGGCGACACCCCGGCCGCCCGCCGATGTGTAGGAGCCGATGAAGGCGCGTACGGGCCGTGCCGCGCCCGCCCTGCCCCGCCTGCCGCCCTGGTCCTCGGGTTGCCGCGCCACCGCGTTGCCCCTCTCCGTCGACACCGACCGTCCTTCGGTGCGGCCGACGGTAGCAGGCGGTCTAGACCAACGGGCGGGAACGGTCAGGAACGGACCAGCGGCGAGCGCGGGGAGGTGTGCAGCGGCGTGGCGAGTTCCATGAGGACCCGCTCCAGTCCGTGCAGGTGGTGCAGCGCCGCGTCCGCGCCCGGGTGGTGCGCTGCGGCCGGTGCGGGGGACGCCGCCGGAACGGAGGGTGTCGCCGAAGCCTCGACCGGGACGGCGGGCTCCGCACCGTACCGGGTGCCGGGCTCCGCGGCGGGCGAGGTGCCCGGCTCCGCGCCGGACCGGGCCCCTGGCTCCGTACCGGGCGAGACCAGCGCCTGTACGGCGGCCTCGACGCGCCAGCACGCGGCCGCGAGGCGTGCGTCGTGCGACGCCTGCGGGTCGGCCGCCACGGACGCGAGGCCGCGCACCTCGCGGGCGCAGGCGTCCAGCAGGGCGAGCACCTGGCGGGCGCGGGCCTTCCGGGCGCGTAGCGGACTGAGGGGGTGCACGAGCGGGGCCAGCGACAGCCGCGCACGGCCGAGCACCGCCTCCAGCTCGGCGGCGAGCGGCGCGGGATCGGCGTCCGGGTCACCGGCGAGGCGGCGGGCGGCGGCCGTGGTGCAGCCGTGCACGCCGCGCAGCGCGCGCTCGATCCAGGCGTTGGTGGCGGCGTGGGTGGTGATCGGCAGCACGAACGCCACCGCCAGGGCCGCGCCCGCCGCGCCGACACCGGTCTCCGCGAGGCGCAGCACCAGGAGACCGGGCTCCAGCACCCCCAGCAGTCCGTACAGGAGGGCGACCATCACGGTCACCGCGAGCATCATCCAGCTGTACGACACGGGGGCGGAGTAGAAGATCCCGAACACGCACACCGCGACGAGGGCGGCGGTGGGCGCCACCGCGCCCTGCAGGGGCACGGCGACGAGCAGCCCGGCACCGATGCCGATGACCGTGCCCAGTACGCGGCGGAAGCCCCTGACGAGGGTCTCGCCGCGCGAGGTGGTGTTGACGAAGATCCACCAGGCGGCGCCGACGGCCCAGTACCAGCGCTCCTGGGACAGGGCCTGGCCCACGGCGAGGGCGAACCCGGCCGCCACGGCCACCTGGACCGCCTGCCGGGTGGTCGCCCGCGCCAGCCCCCTGCCGCCGGGGGCAGGAGCGGCGGCGGGCGCCGGCAGTCGGCGCTCGTAGCACCAGACGCCGAAGCGGACCGCGGACGAGGCCAGCAGGGCCAGGGCGACGGCGGAGTACAGCTCGGGGAGCTGCTCGGGGACCGTACGCAGGAACTGCGTCACGAAGAACGTCATGAACGCGAAGACGCCCAGGGCGTGGCCGCGCGGCCCCCAGCGCCTGGCGTACACCCCAGCGCCCGCCACGGCGACGAACGCCAGGTCACGGGCGAGCGGGACATCGTGCAGCAGGGCGGCGACGGCGAGCACCGGAAGTCCCACGGCGGGCAGCAGCGCGGTGGTGACGGCCTGGCCCCGGACCGTGGGGTCGGTGACCGTGAAGAGGGCGAGGAGCGCGGCGAGGCCACCGGTGATGACCGCGTTCAGATCGTGACCGGTGACGGCGCACACGAGCACGGCCAGGCCGACACCGAGGACGGACCGTACGGCGCTGCGCAGCCGCAGCAGGCCCGGGTCCGGAGCCACGAACACCCTCTTCAGCACTGCTTCCCACCCCTTCGGCGCCCTGTGGACGTTCTTGCGACGGTCCAGCGACGTTCTGGCATGAAAAAGGCGCCGCGGAGGTCCGCAGCGCCATCGACTCCCCCATGAGAGCATCCGGTGCCCCAGTGGCTCAAGCGGCCCTCGAACCACTGGACCAGTGGCCCGGTGAAATCCGTGGATCATGACCATTGCACAGGCCAACGGTCCAGCCCGAAGCGCCCGAGCCGGGTTCGGGCACCGCGGCAGGGTGCGCACCACCGCGAGCGTTCGCCTCCTGCTCCCCGGCGGTCGGCCCTGCCCACGCCTGCGCGGCTGAGCCATTGGTACGGTCGGAGCGACGGGAAGGAGGCGGACGGACCATGCCGGTGGATGAGCTCGACACCCGCATCCTTCGGCTGCTCATCGAGCAGCCCCGCACCAGCGTGCGCGAGTACGCGCGCATCCTGGGCATCGCGCGCGGCACGCTCCAGGCGCGTCTGGACCGCCTGGAACGGGACGGCGTGATCACCGGCACCGGCCCCTACCTCTCCCCCGCCGCGCTCGGGCACCCGGTGCTCGCCTTCGTCCACATCGAGGTGACCCAGGGCCACCTGGACGAGGTGGGCGACGCGCTGGCCGCCGTACCGGAGATCGTGGAGGCGTTCTCGATCACGGGCGGCGGGGATCTGCTGACGCGCGTGGTGGCCAGGGACAACGGCCATCTGGAGGATGTGATCCAGCGGCTGATCCAACTGCCCGGTGTGGTGCGCACCCGGACCGAGATGGCACTGCGCGAGCGGGTGCCGCACCGGCTGCTGCCGCTCGTGGAGGCCGTGGGGCGGGCGTCCAGGGCCCAGCGCTGAACGGGACACAGCGCCCCGCGCTGAACCGGACAGCACCCCGCACGGAACCGGACAGCGCCCCGCGCTGAACCGGACCACCGGGGCGGACCGGCCGTGCCGACGCGACCGCGGGCGGACCGGCCCTGCCGACGACCGGCGGCTCCTTGGCATGCTGGACCCATGCCGGACCCCATGGGCACACCCGGGAACACGACCGCCGACCTGGCCGTGATCTTCGATCTGGACGGCACGCTGGTCGACAGCGAGCCGAACTACTACGAGGCGGGCCGCCGCGTCCTGCGCCGCTACGGCGTGACGGACTTCGGCTGGGAGCGGCACACGGACTTCATCGGCATCGGGACGCGCGAGACGCTGCTCGCGCTGAGGACCGAGTACGGCATCGACGCACCGCTCGACGAGCTGCTGGCCGGCAAGAACGCCCACTACCTGGAGCTGGCGCGCGCCTCCACCACGGCCTTCCCGGAGATGCGGGCGTTCGTGGAGCGGCTGCACGGCGAGGGCGTACCGATGGCCGTGGCGTCCGGTTCGTCGCCCGCCGCGATCGACGCG
Organism: Streptomyces sp. NPDC047886; assembly: GCF_043204435.1. NCBI lineage: Bacteria > Bacillati > Actinomycetota > Actinomycetes > Kitasatosporales > Streptomycetaceae > Streptomyces > Streptomyces sp. NPDC047886. The sequence goes on along the minus strand of NZ_JBIDCF010000004.1, from coordinate 61,835 downwards.
GTGCTCGCGGGCACGGGACTCGACACCTACTTCTCCGTGCTGGTCTCCGCCGAGGAGGTCGAGCGCGGCAAGCCCGAGCCCGACGTCTTCCTGGAGGCCGCCCGCCGGCTCGGCGCCGACCCGGCGGCCTGTGTCGTGCTGGAGGACGCGCCGCCCGGCGCCGCGGCGGCGCACGCGGCGGGGATGCGCTGCATCGCCGTACCGTACGTGCCGGGCACGGCCGACCACCCGGCGTTCGCGCGGGCGGGCCTGCTGTTCCGGGGCGGGCAGTCGGAGTTCACGGCGGGCGTGGCGTACGAGTTCGCCAGGCGGCGGACGGTTCCGGGGAGGTGACGCGTTTCGGCCGCCTGTTCTAGGATGCGCGAGCATCGATGATCATCCGCTGGCGGTGACCGACTGAGTTCCGCTCGGCCGCCGACCGGCCGACAAACCCTGGGGGGCCTTCCATGGACCGTGAGCGACTGAGCCGCAGAGGGCTGCTGGCCGGCACCGCCGGTGCGGGCGCCGCGCTGATCGCCGGCTCGGCCTCGGGCACCGCCGCCGCCGCCGAGGTGCCGCCGCCGAGCCCGTACCAGCTCAAGCTGCCGCACCAGATCGAGGCCGAGACCCTGATCGACTACCTGCGGACGCGCCCCTGGAGCGACAACGCCAACCGGTACAAGTCGGCCGGGGAGTTCGACGGTGAGAACTCCTTCGTGAACTGGGGCGCGCCCGGCCACCCGGAGCAGTTCTCCGTACTCGCCCAGTGCTCGTCGTTCCTGACTCTGGTCCTGCAGCGCGCGTACGGCACGGGAACGGCCTACGGATGGGCCACCCGCGAGTACTTCAGCCAGTACTTCAACACGGAGCCCGGCAAGCTCTACCCGACGGCCGAGAAGTTCCGGGAGGGCTTCGCGAACGCGGCGAACATCCCGCGCTTCACCGGCGTCACGAAGCCGGTCAACCTCCGCCCCGGGGACCTGGTCGCCTTCGACTACGACCCGACGGCCACCACCACTCCGTACACCGGGCACATCGTCATGATCCGTCAGCGCAAGGGGACATGGGCGTCGGCGGCGGACAGCCAGGTCGGCAGCAACGTCATCCCCTACGTGTTCGAGATCATCGACTGCACCAGCGACCCGCACGGCAACCCGTCCGCCTCCGAGACCGCCGAGGCGACCTACCGGGGCTTCCCCGACACCCGTATCGAGGAGAGGCCCGGCGGGACGCCGGAGTGGACGGAGCACAACGGCGCCGGCTACGGGCACATGGTGTTCTACGCGGACGCCACCACGAAGCTCTTCGCCGGCTACCGCTGGAGCGTCAACTCCTCGACCGCGCGCACGGTGGCCCAGCGCCCGATCGCCGCGGGCCGCGTCTACCTCGGCTGACCCCGTCTCGCCCACGCCGGGTACGACGTGGGGGCCGGCCGCGGTCACGCGGCGCCCCGTGCGGGGCGACAGGCCCGGCTGTGGTGCCGGGTTCCCGCGTTGTCCGGCCTCTTTCGGCGCGGGGCGGGACGGCGGCGGGGGCTGGCTATGATCGGCCGCCGGGACGCCGCACGCCGGGTCGCCCGCGGGACGGACGCCAGGGCGCCGAGGGACGCCGACGGACCACGGGCGGACCGGGCACGGCCCCGGCACGGGCAGGAACACGACACGACAGAGGGTGCAGCCATGCGGAGCCGAAACGGACGGTCGCGATGACGAAGCGCGGGCCGGACGGACGGCCGCTGGGACTGGGCCTCGCCCTGCGGCTGCTGGGAGCCGTGTGGCTCTGCCTCGGAGTGTCGTACTTCGTGCGTCTCTGGGTGGACGACGCGGAGATCCCGGTGGGTCTTCCCGCGGCGATGTTCCTCACGGTGGTGCTCCATGACCACTACCGGGGCCGGTATCCGGCACTTCTGGTCGGCTCGGTGGTGGGCTTCTTCACGATGTTCCACCTGGTCGACCGGTTCAGGGGGCCGCTGGACCGGCTAGAGGCCGAGATCCTGGCCGTCGCCCTGGCGGCCGTCCCCGCGGTCGTCGTGTTCACCGTCGGCGCCCGCATCTGCGACGGTCGCGGTACCGGTACCCGTTCCGCTTCCCGCCCCGATTCCGGTTCAGGTGCGGGTGCGGGTTCCGGTCCCAGTTCCGGGCACGCTGCCGGGTGAACGTCCCTCCGATGTGACGGCTGTTTCCCCTGTGCCATACTCGGCGGCGCTCTCTGCACGTACCGGAGTCCGGGGGATCTCGATGAAGCGTGAGCCTGCCGTGCTCGGCGCCGCACTCGCCGCCGTCGCCACCGTCTCCGCCGACGGGTCCGCCATGGCCTCCGTGGCCTCCGCTCCCGCGCCCGTGAGCCGTCACCCGGGTGGCGTCTCGTGACCGGCATAGCCCTGGCGACCCCCTATCTCGACACCGACGCCGACCAGCTCTCGTTCACGCTCGGGTGCCCCGCGCGCGAGGCGCTCGCCGTGCGGGATCTGACGGTCGGCGGACTCGACGTACGGCTCAGCCTGCTGGGCGCCTCCCACCAGGTCTTCGCCGGTCCGGTACGGGAGACGGTGGCCTGCCTGCCCGGTGTCGACGCCTGCCTGCCCGGCACGGTGACGCGCGAGTTCGACGGCTGGGACTACCACTTCAGCGCCTCCGTCCAGCACTTCGACGCCGCCGGGTTCGGCGCACGCGTGGCTCGGATCCGCGGCCGGGCGGACGAGCACCCCCGGGCGCTGTACGGCGTCTTCCCCGGCTCCCCCGACGCGCTCACCGCGCTGACCGTCGAGCCACAGGGCTCCGGGCTGAGCTGGCGCACCTGGCACACCTATCCGCAGAGCCGCCAGATCGTGGCGACGCACACCCGACTGGAGGCCCGATGAAGACCGCCCGACGCACCAGCGTGACGCTGCTCGCCGCGGTCGCGCTCACCGCGCTCACCGCCTGTTCCGGCGAACCGGACGACGGCAACGACGTCCCGTCCGGCTGGATACGGCAGCAGTACGCCTCCACGAACGAGGCCGGTTACGTCGACGACAGCGACCCCGCGCCCCGGGTGGCGCAGGAGATCGACGGCCACACCGCGGCCCAGGCGCAGTTCAAGGACGGTGACAAGGTGTTCCTCCGGTACCGCGACGACATCGTCGCCATCACTCCGCGCCCGTCGGCCGGCAGCCGGATCGAGATCGCGGACTACCGCACCGGCTATCACCGTTGGAGGTCGCACATCGGCTCCGTCTGGCCGGACCCGGACAGCGACAGCTTCCGTGGCGGCGGCCCCGGCTCCGGCAAGTGACCTCCGCCAGGCCCGCCGTACCCGCCCTGTCCGCACGCCGTCCCCGCCGTACCCGCACGCCGTCCCCGTAGGCACACCCCCAGGCACTGAAAGGCATCCCCGTGGCAGAGATCTTCGAGTCGGCAGGCACCGCCCTGCTCTACGGCCTGGTCGGCTTCGTCGTGATGGTGGTCGGGTTCATCGCGCTCGACCTCGTCACCCCCGGCAAGCTCTTCCATGTGGTGTGGACGCAGCGCAACCGGGGTGCCGCTGTCCTCGTCGCCGGCCAGACGGTCGCCATCGGCCTCGTCATCGAACAGTCCATCCGGGCCAGCGAGTCCGAACTCGGTCTCGGCTACGGGCTGGTCAGCACCCTCCTGTACGGCCTCGCCGGGGTCGTCGTGATGACGCTGATCTCCTTCGTCGTGGGGCTGATGACCCCCGGCCGCCTGGGCGCCACCGTGCTCGACGACAACGGTGACCGTCCGCACCCCGCCGCCTGGGTCCAGGCGGCCATGTACCTCGGCACGGCCTTCATGGTCGGCGCCGCCGTCTCCTGAGGCGGACATGGGCACCACCGTTCTGGACCGCTCCGCTCCGGCGGCCGCACGACCGCCGGAGCCCGCCCCTACGCGGGGGGCCCGCTTCCTGCTGCTCCTCGCGGTGTTCATCTGCGCGGCCTGCGGTCTGGTGTACGAACTGGCGCTGACGGCGCTGGGCAGTTACCTCATCGGCAACTCCGTGATGCAGACCTCCGTGGTCATCTCCGTCATGGTGTTCGCCATGGGCATCGGGTCGCTCGCCGCCAAGCCCCTCCAGCGGCGCGCGGTCGGCGCGTTCGCCCTGGTGGAACTGCTGCTCGCGCTGGTCGGCGGCCTGTCGGTGCTCATCCTGTACGCGGCGTTCGCCTGGCTGCGCGTCTACATGCCGGCCACGGTGGTGATCTCGTTCGTCGTCGGACTGCTCATCGGTGCCGAGATCCCGCTGCTCATGACGCTGCTTCAGCGGATCCGGCGGCAGGAGGCGGGCAGCGCCGTCGCCGACATGTTCGCCGCCGACTACGTCGGGGCCCTCATCGGCGGCCTCTGCTTCCCCCTGCTGCTCCTGCCCGCCTTCGGGCAGCTCAAGGGCGCGCTCGCGGTGGGAGCCGTCAACGCCGTCGCCGGGGTCGTGGTCGTCCTGTGGATCTTCCGCAGGGAGACGCGCAGGGTCGTACGGATCGGCCTGCTGACCGCGATGGCCGCCGTACTCGCCGTGCTCGGCACGGTGTACGTCCTGGCGGACGACATCGAGGTGACCGCGCGCCAGCAGCTCTACCGCGACCCGATCATCCACGCCGAGACCACGCCGTACCAGGACATCGTGGTCACCCGGTCCACCGCGTTCACCGGGCAGCCCGACACACGCCTCTTCCTCAACGGGGACCTCCAGTTCTCCTCCGTGGACGAGTACCGCTACCACGAGGCGCTGGTCCACCCGGCCCTGGCGGGGAAGCGCGAGTCCGTGCTGATCATGGGCGGTGGGGACGCGCTGGCGCTGCGGGAGGTCCTGCGGTACGACGACGTCGAGGAGGTGACCCTGGTGGACCTGGACCCGGCGATGACACGGCTCGCCCGCCGTTTCCCCCCGCTGGTCGCGCTCAACGGCGACGCGCTGGACGACCCCCGTGTGACGGTCGTCAACGCGGACGCCTTCAGCTGGCTGCGGGACGTCGGCCGGCGTTACGACGCGGTCGTCATCGACTTCCCGGACCCTGACACCGCCGCACTGGCCAAGCTGTACAGCGTCGAGTTCTACCACCTGCTGGGCCGGGCCCTGCAGCCGGAGAGCCGGGTCGTGGTGCAGGGCGGCTCCCCGTTCTTCGCGCCCAAGTCGTACTGGTCCATCGCCACGACGATCGACACGGCCGGCTACACGACGACCGCGTACCAGGTCGACGTCCCCAGCTTCGGCAACTGGGGCTTCGTGCTCGCCACCCGTGGCGGCGACGGCCCGCCGCCCCGTCCGCGCCTCGCCGAGGACGCGCCGCCCCTGCGCTTCCTGGACGACGCCGTACTCCGGGCCTCGACCGTCTTCCCCGTGGACCGCCGCCCCGAGAACGTGCGCGCGACCACACTGATGGATCCCGCGGTGCTGGAGTACACCCGCCACGAGTGGCAGAACTACTGATCAGACAGGCCCCTCCGGGCCGCCTCGGCGGACAGCCGTGCCGCCGCCAGGTCGCCGTCACGCTCCGGACACCCCTCAGCCCAGAAACGACAGCCGACCACGCGCCGATGCCGCAGAGGCGGCACGGACGAGGGCGCCGGGTCTGTGCCCGGCCGGCTGCCCTGCCCCGGCAGGGCGCGAGGCCACCGGGCGCCTCCCGGGCGTCCGGTCAACGCGGCTTAAGCGCGGTCCCGACCGGCGGAGCCGGACGGTCCGGCGGACACGTCATGCTCATTTTCGATGGCGGGTTCCTCCTCGGCGGCCTGCACTCCGGAGGAAGGGAGCAGCTGCGGAATGCCGTCGACGATCGGATAGCGGAGGCGCAGGCGCGGATTGTAGAGAGCGTTCCCGATCTCGTCGAGGATCAGCGGCCCCTTGTCGAGCGGGCAGGCGAGGATCTTCAGCAGCGGGTTGTCAGGCTTCATGGCCGGGTTCCTTCGGAAGTGGGGGGTCCGCGTCGTGTCGCGGCAGGGTGAGCAGGACCGTCAGTGCGAGCGCGGTGCCGCCGAGACGCAGTAACAGCCGCAACGAGTCGTCGGGCAGCGGCTCGTCGAACGCGATCGTGCCGCTCACGATGGTGAACACACAGGTCACCGTCGAGCACACCGGGACGATCAGTGAGGCCCGGCAACGCTGTAGCGCGGTCTGTGACAGCACCAGTCCGCCGGCCCCTGTCAGCAGGAGGAGGTACGGGTACGGGGAGGAGAGCAGGGCGGGCACGGAGCCCAGGAGGTCCGAGGTGTCCAGATGCCCGGAGACGCCCTTGATGGCGAGCGAGCTGACGCCGTAGATCAGACCGACCGCGACCGCGTAGGCCACTCCTGTGGTCGGCTGCCGATGGCGCCGACGGGCGCGCCGCTCCGCAGCCGTGTAGAGCGCCAGCCCGGCCGCGAGGGTCGGCACGCACAGTGCCAGCAGGATGCCCGTGGGCGCGCTGCGGCTGATCTCCTCGCTGGACTCGTACAGCGAGGCCACCACCATCACCAGCGCCAGACCGATGACTGCCACCGCACGCCGCTCACGGCCGGAGGGGCGCTCACCGAGCACCACCGACGAGAGCACCAGCAGGAGGACCAGCCCGGACAGGAACAAGCCCTGGGCGGCGGCGATCGGCAGTGTGCGGTAGACAGCCAGCTGCGCGGCGAACCCCAGGGCCAACGCCATGGCCCCGCAGATCCACAAGGGCCTGCGGGCCAGCAGGATCAGGACCCGGCCCGGCTGTGCGGCGCTCAGCGGCGGCATGCCTGCCAGCGCCCGCTTCTCCAGGACGAAGCCGGTGCTGTACAGGACGTTGGCCACCAGTGCGGCGGTCACACCCCACACCACGGGCTACACCTTTCTCGCATGCACGAGGAGGATGGAAGCGAGGGACGGCAGCCCACAGGCCAAGCGGTCCAGCGGGCGGAGCGGGCGCGGCACTCCGTGGAACGGCGCACCGGCGACCGTCACCACCTCGAACCCGGACGCCGCCACGAACTCACGCAGCGCGCGCGCCGTGTACAGCCTCAGATGGCCCACCACCTCCCTGCCCGGTCTGCCGTGGATGCGGCGCAGACTCACCTCGGAGAACACCGGCTGGACTCCGGCGAGCAGCAGGGCGCGGTTGTACCAGGCGCCGAGGTTCGGCGTCGAGAGCATCAGATGCCCACCTCGTCGCAGCACCCTGCGCAGTTCGTCGAGAGCGCTGTCGGGGTCGACAAGATGCTCGACGACCTCGCTGAACAGCACGGCGTCGGCACTGCCGGAGGCGAACGGCAGCCCGCTGCCGGTCAACTCGCCGCGGACGACCTGGCTCAGGCGTGGCGCCGCCCGGCGCAGCGCGTCCTGCGACCAGTCGATCCCCACGATGCGGTGCCCGTCCAGGACGCGGGTGGCGGTCGCGCCCGCCGAGCCGTCCCCGCAGCCCACGTCGAGCACGGTCGCGGCCGGGCGGCCGGGCCCGACGGGGCCGAGCGCATCGGCCAGCATCCGCGCCTGGCGCAGGGTGCGGGCTTCCCCGGAGGCGACGGGAACGGTGGGGTTCTCGTAGAAGTCCCGCAGCCCGGGAACCGGCCGGCTCGGAGTCGCCGCCGCCTCGGGCGACTTCCCGGTTGCTGCGGAGCCGCTGGCGGAGGGAGTCATGACGGCCTCTTGTGGGTGTCCCGGGTGGAGCGGGCTCCACCCGGAGTCGGGTCGGGGTGCTGCGTGTCGCGGTGGTACGGGCCGCCCGGGCCCCGTGCGTGATCCCGGGCCGGAGTCGCCTCGGGGTCCGCGGCGGTGGCGTCCGCCTCCCCGGTCGCGGCTCCCGGCCCCGCCCCCGGAGCATTCGCCCCGGCCGGGGTGAGAGACGTCGCCGACAGCGACTCCGCGAACAAGCCCACCAGGTCCGCACCGGCCGCGTCCCCGAGCAGCGCCCGCGACCAGCGCAGCGTCACATGCAGTCGCCCGCCGGTGGAAGCCGCCGCCACGCTCAGCCCGCGCGGCATCCGCGCCGGTGCGGAGAACCACACGGCCGCCGCCCGGCCGGCGTCGCCGAAGTCCAGCGCGTACGGCACGCGTCCGATGTTGGTGACCAGTGCCGTCGACGTCCAGGGCGCCGTCACCCGCCGTGCGCCACGGGTGAGCACGCCCCGGATGCCGACTGGCAGCAGCGGTGCGGTCAGCAGACTCGCCCCGGCACCCAGGGGGGCGCCCTGAGCCGACTTCAGCGCGTGGGTGCGCCGAGCGGTGGTGCGCAGTAGCCGGGCCACGGCTGCCGGGTCCGGCCGCTCACCGAGCAGCAGGCCCGTGTCGCGCGGGTCCTCGGGGGTCATGGCCACCTCGACGAGCCGGGTTCCGTTGCCCATCGGCATCTCCGTGCCGCGCGGCCGGTCGTCGACGGGCATCGTGATCCGTACCGGACCGGCCGGCCGGCCTTGCAAGACGTTCCAGCGGGTCACCATCAGTGATGCGGCGACCAGCAGTTGGTCGTTGACGGTCCAGGGCGAAGGGTCTCCGTTCCGCGTCACACGCCGAGGAACGGGCAGGTCCGTCTGCAGCATGCCGTTGCCCACGGCGCGGGCGCGGACCGGCTCGGGGCGGGAGTCCGGCGCGACGCGTACGGGGCGCGTCCGTACGACGCGGCCTGTCCCGCCCGGGGCGGGGCCCGGGCGCCCCGGCCGGACCCGCCCGGCGACCGGGACGGGGTCCACGCCTCCGTACTGTTCCGCGGTCGTGGCGAGTAGCCGCAGCCCCGACGGCGCGTCGAGGGCCGTGTGATGCATCGTCAGCAGGAGCACGGTCCCGGTCTGTGAAGCCGCGCCCGCCGCCGACGGACCCGGGGCGCCCGTTCCCCCGTCCATCTCGATGACTTCCAGGCGCATCGGCGGCGACAGGGTGAGCGGCGGGCATGCGCTCAGCGCGCGGGCCCGGGCACTGGCCAACGCGTCGGGGCCCCGCCCCGCGAGGCTCACCGGGTCGCTGTCCGGTTCGCCGGTCAGCTCCCACGCGAAGGACCGCCGGTGCCGGCGGCCGGGCACTTCCCGCATCAGCACCCTGGAGTGCGTCAGCAGCGCCCGCCGGAACGCGACCCGCAGCCGTGCCGGGTCCAGTCGTCCGGGCAGATGTACCTCGATGTGTACGCTCTCCGGTTCGTCGTCACTGAGGCAGTGCCGCGACACCTCGTCGACGGTCGGAAAGGGTATCCGGACCCCGCCGGGAGGGGGCGCGGCCCCCCCGGCGGGGGTCCAGGGCGCGATCACGAGGGGCCACCGCCTTCCGGCCGCCGAAGGGGCGGCTCGGGCCGGTGCCCGTCGCCGGTACCGCGCGGCTCGGCCGTGACCACCGGTCCGGCTTCCGGCGCGTCGGAATCGGCGTCCTCGCACCCGTCGTCACGCCCACGCCCGGCGGTACGCCCACGCCCGGCGGCACCGGACGCCGGCCTTACCGCAGTCACCAGGGCGGCGGACAGGGCCACCAGCGCGAGCACCTGAGCGAAGCCGCTGAACGCGCCTTCCCCGGTGGCGACCGGCTCCCCGGCGCCGACGGCCGCGACAAGGCCCGCTCCGGCCATCGCCGCCGCCGCGATCGGCACCAGAACGGCCGGCCGGAACCGTGCCGCCAGGGCGAGTGCTGGCACGACCAGGGCCAGCGGCCCCGCCGCCAACGCGACGACCGCGGTCAGCGCAAGGGTTCCGAGCAGCATCCCCGGGGGCGGCGGCTCGGGCAGCTCCTCGTCGGTCCCGCCGTCTTCGCGTCGGCGGCCCACGAAGGCCAGGGCGACCAGGGCGAGGAGCGCGAACGCACCGCCGATCAGGGCTGCCCGGTACGACCCTGAGGGCTCGAACTCCATGGTCACCGTGCCGGACGCCCCGGCCGGGATCACCCAGGCCTGCTGCCAGCCGTCGAGGCGCACCGGCTCCAGCTCCGTGCCGTCCAGGGTGGCCTTCCAAGCGTCGTTGGCGTTCTCGTAGGTCCGCAGGTACGTCGCCTCGCCGGAGCCGGCCGACACCGAGACGGTCCGGCTGTCGTCGGTCCACCGGGTGACGGTGGCCTCGCGACCCGCCGCTCCCGCCAGTTCCCGAGGAGTGCCCCGGGTCAGCGTGACGTCGGTGATCGCCAGCGGGCCCGCGTCACCCGCCTCCACCTCGTGGTCGCCGGGCGGAAGTTCCAGGGTGCCGTCCTTCTCCTCGCCCGCGCAGAGGGCGACGGTGACGGGGCGCCGCTCGGTGAGGTCCCGGACGAGCCCGGAGGCCTTCGTCTTGTGCAGGACACCGCCCACAGCGAGGTCCGGGCCCTCACCGCACGGCAGCGAGAAGCGCGCGGACGGCTTCGGCCGCGGCACCCGCAGATCCGCGAGTGCGGGAACGTGCACCTCGCTCAGCCCGACCGGCAGCTGCAACTGCGCGTTCGCCACCGGATTGTGGACGGTGAGCGGGACGACCCTGCTGATGGTGATGTCGAGCCGGTTCGTCTCGATCTCCGGGAAGCGGACCCGTCCGTTCTCGTCGACGTCGGCCACCGCGGCGCCGTGCGGGGAGCTGACCATCACCTGCTCGGGCCGGGTGGACACCCCGCCGGCCGGCGCGAGGATGATCTCGTCGATCTTCCTCTTCCGGGGCCAGCTCAGGTGGACGACGGGCCGGTCACCCGCGATCCAGGCGGTCGTCAGATCACCGTCGACCAGGTTGCGGGCGCTGAGTGACGTGCCGTTGCGGCTGATGGAGTCCACGCTGGCCGTCACCCGGTTCTTCGATCCGGGAGCGGCGCGGTCGAGGAGTTCGTCCAATGCGCCGCCGGGCACGGCGACGGCTCGCGCCGACACCTGGTACTCGCCCGGTTCCCGGGTGCTGAACCGCCGGTGCAGTCCCGCCTCGGCCGAAACGGGCGACAGGCCGCCCGCATCGGTGCCGCGGTGCAGGGAGTACACGCTCGCCGCCGCGTCGGTGTGCTCCGCGTCGGCAGGCAGCACCAGCATGCGCGTCACCTGCACGTCAGGGATCGACACCTCGGCGAACCCGGCCCCGGAGAGGCCCGGGCGCGCCTGCTGCGCGGCAACGATGGTGATCTTCATCCAGGAGGCCTCGCCCGAGGGAGCCTTGACGGTCTGCGGCAGGCCGTTCGTCTGCAGGGGGCTGTCGGCCGAACCGCGGTCGGTCTCGATCCGCACCCGGGTGGGCGCCGCGCGCATCGCGTCGCCCGGCAGGGGCTTCAGCTGGATGGAGGCCGGGATGTCAGTCGGCCGGGAGAATTCCACTCTGAGCCACTGCCCGGCCGGCTCGCCCGGGCTGCCCTCGGCCCACGCGGTGTCCGGGTTGCCGTCGAAGGCGTTCACCGGGTCGTACTGCGGCAGGTGGAACAGCCAGTTGCCACTGCTGGAAGCCGTCACGGCGCGGGCGCCGCGCAGCACCGCCGTCGTCTGGTGGTCGGTGCCCTCCGACGGCAGGATCTGCTTGGGCTTCTCGCCCGGGTTCTGCAGGCTGCCGGAGTGATTGCGCTCGTCCGCGGTGTACGTGTACGAGGTGTTGTTGTTGACCAGGCCGAACCGGGTGTCAGCTCGACGCAACCCGTCCGCGACCGCCTTCACCGGCGCGACGACGCCCTGAGGAAGAGTGTCCCCGGCCAGTACGGCCGGCCGCTCGGCCATCGAGGGGTCGGCGGACAGTTGGAGCAGCGCCTCGGGTCCGCCACTGACCACGGCCGTGTCGGCCACGGCCGAGACACCGACCCGGTCGGGCCTCCCGTTGCGGTCCTGCGGCTGGTAGATCTCCACGGCCTGAAGCCGCGGGTAGAGCCCCTGCACCTGGAGAGGGGTGTCGGCGGCGATGCGTCCGCCGGTCACCAGCGGTCCGAATCCGGTGATCTTGCGGTAGCCGGACGATTCCAGGGTCCGCTTCACCGTCTGCGGCGGGACATAGCCGATCTGGTCGGGGTCGAGGTCGTTGCGGACGACCACCTCGTGCATGCCGGCCCGTGCCAGGTAGGCCTGGAGACCCGGAACCTCGGTTCCTGACAGCAGCGCCTGCTCGACGGCGTCCGTCATACGGCGTGCGCCGGGAGTACCGAAGGGGACGAAGTCACGCTGCGCCCAGGGGGTCTCGGCCAGTACGTCGAACGGCTGGTCGATGGGAGATCCCCAGGTGTAGATGCCGTGCGCCGTCGCCGGTACGACCAGTGCCCGGCTGTTCGGGGCGTTGTCCTTGAGCCAGTCGGCGGCCTTCTCCCAGTGGGCGGGCAGTCTGGTGAACGCTCCGGGCTGCAGGATCGAGCCGTTGACGTACGGAAGTGCCAGACCGGGCAGTACCAGCACCGCCGTGGCCGCGGGCACCCAGCGGCGACCGCGAAGTGCGCGAGACCCCCTGCTCCCGGACAGCGCGGCTGTCAGATGGGCCAGTCCGAGGGCGAGCGCGAGGGCCAGTCCCGGCTGGAACTTGTAGATGTTGCGGAACGGCTTCAGCGGCCCGTCCAACCAGTCCTGGACGACACCGTGGAACGGACCGCCGAAGGCTCCGCCGTACCCGGCGAGCGAGATCAGGACGACGGCCAGGACGGTCAGCATCAGCCAGCGGCGCTCCGGCAGGTCCCGCCGGGCCAGGCCCGCCAGCCCCAGCGCCGCGGCGAACGCCGAACCGAGAACGGTGACGACGGAGGTCGCGACGGTCCAGCCGGCCGGCAGCCATGCCTCACCGAAGTTCAGATAGGCCACCCAGTTGCCGGCGCCGCGCAGCAACTCGGTCGCGGACATGGTGGCGGTGGTGGTGTCGGCCTGCTCCACGTACGGCATGAAGTTCTCGCCGTGCATGCCGAGCAGGAGCAGCGGGACCACCCACCACACGGTGGCCAGCACGACGCCTGGTATCCACCAGCCCAGCAGCGCCCGCCGACGCCGGCCGGGAGGGCGGCTGAGCAGGTACAGGCCCACGGGCAGCAGCGCTGCCAGTGTCGAGGCCGCGTTCACGCCGCCCATGAAGGGGATCAGCAGGGCCGAACGTGCGGCGGCCGTCCGGGGGCTCGCCTTCGCGGATGTCAGCGGCAGCAGCACCCAGGGCAGCAGGGCACCGGGCAGCGCGGCGGCGGAGGTCGACCCGATGACGATCGTGAAGGTGGGCCACAGCGCGTAGACGACCGCACCGACGACCCGGGACCGGGGCGTCCCCACGCCCAGCCGTTCGGCGAGCCTGAGCACGCCCCAGAAGGCAGCGGTCACGATGATCGACAGCCAGAGCCGTTCGGCCACCCACACCGGCACCTGCAGCATGTCCATGAGCGCGTAGTAGGGCAGTGCCGGAAAGGCGTAGCCGATGTACTGGTTGGCTATGCCGCCGAGGCCCACGTTGCCGTTCCACAGCGAACCGAGGTCGCCGATGAAGCGCCAGGGGTCGAGGGCGACGCCGAGTTTGGTCTCGAACGTCATCTTCCCCGGTGACACCGCGAGGAACGACACCAGCACGACGGCCCAGAAGCCGAACAGCAGGCGTCGTCCGCGCGGCTCGCCGAACGCCTCCGACGGCGTCGGGCCGGGCTGCGGCACCCGCGTGGGCGCCTGGACCGTAGTGGTCATGACCGTTCCTCGCTTCGCATGCTCATGGGCTTCGCCTGAGAATCAGCAGCAGATTCCAGGTGGCGATCTCGCGGAGTCCCGGCACCCGGGTGATCGTGCTCGCGAGGAACGGCCAGTAACGGGAGCGGGCCGAGACGACCTTCACATCGCCGCGGCCGCGGACGTGCCGAAGGGTGGGCCCGATGTGGACGGGGAAGAGGTTCTCGCCGAGCGTGTGCTTGGCTTCCCGGCCGGTGCGCCGTTCGTAGCGTTCGCGGGCCCGGTCGGCCCCGAGGTAGTGCCACGGCGCGGTCTCGTGGCCTCCCCAGGGGGAGAGCCAGTTGGTGAACGACAGATAGATCAGTCCGCCGGGGCGGGTGACCCGCACCATCTCGCTGATGAACGTCTGCGGGTCCGACACGTGCTCCAGCACGTTGGACGAGAAGCACACGTCCGCCGCCCCGTCGGCGAGCGGCAGCAGATATCCGTCGGCGAGCACCGCGTCCTCGGTGACCGGGCCGCGGGCGCACAGCTCCCGCAGGTCGGGCTCGAAGAGATAGCTCTGTGCACCACGGCGGCGGAACTCCTTGGTGAACTGGCCGCTACCGCCGCCGATGTCGACAACGATTTTGCCGGACAGGTCGATATGACGTGCCACCTGTGCGACCGAGTCGCGGGCCAACAGGGTGTAGCACCGTTCGGGATCGCTGGGTTCACGCATGAACGCCCGGAAGAGAGCGGCCGATCGCCTCAGCGACGGATCCTTGAATCCGCGTTCGGTGATCTCAGTCATGGCCGCTCCCGCCGCGTTCCCGGATGGCGGCGCGGGCCGCCGCCTCGGCGGCGACCACCTGGAACTGACGGACCGTCGCGCTCCAGCGGAAGCGCTTGGCGCGCTGTGCGGCGGCACGTCCCATGGACGCGCGCCGTTCGGTGCTGAGGGACAGGGCGCACCACGCGGCGGCGAACGAACTCTCGCCCCGGGCGAGCACCCCGGTCTCCCCGTCCTCGATGGAGTCGCACAGGCCGGGTATGTCGAAACCGATCGCGGGGGTGCCCCGGGCGGCCGCCTCGGTGACGACCAGCCCCCAGCCCTCGACGAGGGAGGGGTGCAGCAGGAGCCACGCCTCGCACATCAGCCGGTGCTTCTCGGCGTCCGACACCCGGCCGGCGAACGTCACGGCGGGGCCGGCCATGGCTTCAAGGCGTGACCGTTCGGGGCCGTCGCCCACGATGACGAGTCGGCCACCGGTGACGGGACGGACCCGCTCCCACAACCTGAGGAGCAGGTCGATGCGCTTGTACTCCACCAGTCGACCGACGGCCAGGAACAGCGGTTCCTTCGCCTCGGGCAGGAGGGGGCCGGGGTCTTCGACGCCGTTGTTGACGATCCGGATGCGATCCGCGGCCACGCCGATGCCGCGCAGCTCGGAGGCGGTCGACTCCGAGACGGCCACCATCAGGTTGTCTCGGTGCGTGCCTGCCAGTGCCCAGTGCTCCAGCCTGCGCCCGAGCCGTGCCGCCGGGCCCGGGTAACGCATCTGCCAAAGATCCGTATGCACGTGGTTGACCAGGCACAACGTCGGTCCTCGGTGCCACAGCGGCACCAGGTACGGCATGCCGTTGCACACCTCGACCAACAGGTCGCAGCCGCCGACCTCCCGGGCGAAGGTCGCCCTGGCGCGCAGGAAGTGACCTGCGTCACCTCCGGCGGAGACCACCCGGTAGTCGCGGGCGGCGGCCGGACCGCCGCACACGAGCGTGACCTCGTGGCCGCCGGCGGTCAGACCGTCGGCTATCCGGTCGATGAGCAGTTCCGAGCCACCGGCGGCCCGGTTGGCCAAGTCACGGCGGGCGAGAAAGGTGATCCGGCGCGGCAGAGGTGCGTCGGGGGATGCGGCGTGCGGGTCAGCGGCAGGCGAGTCGGCGACGTGATGGCCGGTGCGGGCTTGAGCGGGGACGGAAAGGGAGTCCTTCTGGCCGAGGGCCAGGGCGGACGCGCGCTGGGGCATAGAGGTGCTCCAACTCGGGGGCTGCGAGTGGCAGGCGGGTGGGGATGCCGGGCTTCCGGGGATGAAGCGCTGGGCTGGCTCGGTGTGCGGGTACTGCGGGTACTGCGGGTACAGCGGGTGCTGCGGGTGCTGCGGTGCCGGACCTGGACATGCGGGCGTCCTGTCCGCACCGGGACGGTGGTAGACCCTTGGGTGAGAGCCGGTTCCACCGGGAAACACTGGTCTTACTGGAAGGTAACGTCAGTGTTCGTTCAGCGATTCGATCCGGCTACTCACGGCGGTGACAAATTCGGACCCTGGGCAGAGCCCTGTTTCATCACTCTTCTGAGTGTTGCGGCCGTCGGCCCCGAACCAGCAGGACCGTGCCGGCAGCGACCAGCAGACCGCCCGCGATCCCGCCCGCCAGTGGCGCGGTCTCGCCGAGCAGCTCCAGCCGGCCGCTGTCCTCGGAGGCCAGCTTCACCTGCTCGCGCCGGGTCGCGTCGGTGAATTCCAGCCGCTCGCTGGACAGCAGGGTGACCGCGTCCTTCTGTGAACCCGGGGCCCGTAGCGTCTTCGTCGGAGCGATCAGCGCGTTCATGATCCGTCCCGTTCGCGGATCCACGGTCAGCTCGATCCTCGCGTTGGAGTACCACTCCTCGGCCAGCACCTGGCCCGGCTCCGAACTGCCTACCAGCACGCCGGGCACCAGACGGGTGCCCGTCGCGGTGGCCTTGACGGCACCGACGAAGCGGTAGCCCTCGTGCCCGTCGATCCTCGTGACCTCGTCGAACTCCAGCGGCACGGTGGCACCCAGACTGCTGTCCCACCAGGCGTAGGTGCGCTTCTCGACGTCGAACGGGAACTTCAGGTAGGCCTCGCCCTCGAACCCGGGCTTCTCCTCGCAGCAGTGCACCGGAAGGTTCGTCCGGCGGTCGGTCACCCAGCGTTCGGTGGTCCACTGCAGGGACTTCCGCGGGTCGGCGAGCGGCAGCGTCTTCGGCGTATCGATCTGGGTCGACACGTCCCAGATCGCGTTTCCGCTGCGCTCACTGCCGGCGACATCCCCCAGCACCCGGCGGGTGATCGTTATCGTCTGGTCGTCCACCGTGGAAACGGAGCCGGTGTCGAAGTAGCTGCCCTGACCCTCGAAGACCGTCATGGAGACCGTATCGGTCGGCGTGCGTTTGGCGCGCGGCTCCACGTACCAGGCAAGCAGTTGGGTGAGCACCAGCAGAAAGACACCGGCACCCAGCAGAATCAGGGACAAAGGTGATATTGAACGACGCATGCGGGTACTCCGATACGGACGCGAGATGCGGAAGTTCACGGCGGTGCGGGACGGGCCGCGCGCACGGATCACAGCCCGTCCGGAGCGATGGGCGACTTACCCGGAAGTAACACTGCTGTGAACGGCGAAGCTAGGTGGAGCTTGACCACCTGTCAATGCGCCTCGCATACTGACCGCGCCGGACCGGGCCGGCGCGCTGGGTGACAGACCTCATCGACTGAGAGGCCGATCATCCTCATGTCCAGACTGCTCGCCGCCCTCCTGACCTGCGTCGCCGCTGCCGTTCTGGCCACAGGCACCGCCTTCGGAATCGTCGCCGCTCTCGACGCCACACCCGAGCAGCAGAACGTGCCGCTCGTCACATTCCCCGACCCGCCCGCCGACAGGCCCTCCAGCACACCTGGCCCCGGCGCGGGCTAGTTTGTGCCTGTGCAGGCCGGCTGACCGAGCTCATGAAGACCGGACATCCAGGAGCGGTGGTTTGGAAGCCTCGTCAGCGTGGCGCGACGTGCCACGAGAACGGATTCAGCAGTTCGCCGACCGTGCCCTGGAGCAGATCCCCGAGCTGGCACAGGACATCCTCGCCGAGATTCGGCGGGAGTACCCGAGCCTGGTGTTCATCGCCGACGAGTCCGGGGAGCCGAAGGCCCTGGTGGCGATCCGGCACGCGCTGGAGCTCTTCGTGGAGCAGATGACCACCGGCTCGGACCGGCCGAGCGCCCTTCCCGAGATGTTCCGGGACTTCGGGCGCGGCGAGGTCGCACACGGGCGCAGCCTGGACTCCCTACAGGGGATCTACCGGCTGGGCGTGCGCCTTTCCTGGCGGCGCATGGCGGAGATCGGCCAGCAGGCCGAGATTCCGTCCTCGGCCATGTACGAGCTCGCCGAGTCCGCGTTCGAGTACCTCGACGTGATAGTGGCCCAGTCGGTACGCGGCTACGCCGAAGCCGTCGCCCGCCAGGCCGGGGAGCGGCTGCGCCTGCAACGTCTTCTCGTCGATCTCCTGCTCGCCGAGCACCGCTCGGATCCGTCCACCGTCCTTGCCGACCGCGCGGCCGACGTGGGCTGGCAACTGCCCGAGAAGGTGGCGGTGGCCGTGCTGCTTCGCCCTGCCGTGGAGGCTGTCGCCCCTGCCGTGGGCGACGAGATGCTGTTCGACATGGAGGGCGAGCGGCCGCGCCTCGTCGTACCGGACCCGGATGCCCCCGGACGCGCGGAGTTGCTGCACCGGGCAATCACCGGCTGGTCCGGCGCGATCGGCCCGTCGGTTCCCGTGACTGAGGCCGCCACGTCGTTGCGGTGGGCCGATGCCGCCGTCGGGATGATCGAGCGGGGCCTGCTGCCGCGAGGGCGGCTCCTGCACTGCGGCGAGCACGTCGAAACCCTGGTACTGCTGCCCGCAGGCGAGTTGATCGACGATCTGGCGCGGCGGAGGCTGGCGCGGCTGGACGAGTCCGGCGGCCCGGCGCACGCCCACCGTCTCGCCGAGACACTGCTGGCTTGGCTGGAAACGCGGGGAGGCGCCCCGGAGGTGGCCGCCCGGCTCGGAGTCCACCCGCAGACCGTGCGCTACCGGTTGAGACAGCTCCGCGAGTTGTGGGGCGACGACCTGGACGACCCGGACCGCCGCTTCGAACTAGAGCTGGTGCTCCGCACCCGACGGCTCCGCGGAGATCTCGCCCCGCCGCCTGACTGACCCCGGGGAGACACCGGCGGACTGCCCGACACCTCGTGCTTGACGGCGTCCGTTGCCGCGACAGCCGACGTACTCCGAGCGGGCGGTTTCCGCAGCCGTCGTACGGCCGCTCGATCTCGTCCGCGGTGGTACCGCGCATCCTTCGCCCGTTTCGCCGGAGCGCAAGGAGGATTGGCGGCCACCCTCAGCGCGATCCTGTTCGGCTCGGTCAGCCCAGGAAGCTCAGCCGCACCTGGCGGTCCGGGTTGTCCTTGTCGGTGTCCGCCGACCTCCGCTGGGACAACCCGCAGCGTACGCCGTCGTGTCTCGCCTCACCGGTCTCGCCACCTACACGGCGGCGCTGGGATCCAGGGCATCCTGGACATGATCCGAACGCCGTGCCGTCCGACGGCGACGCGGAACCGTGGCCGGCGAGCGGCTTGCGCTCGGGGAGGCCGCACGAGATCGGCTCGACGCCGTCCGGACCGGCCGTGTGCGGTCCACGGCCAGGACGGTGGGGCGTCGGCTCGGTGGGCCAGGTGCCCTGCTCAGGTGGTTCGACGGCTCTTCCGCTCACTCACCACCGGCACAGACCGGCGGGAAGGCCCCGCGATCGCCCGCCCTGCGGCGTCGCTCTGTGCGAGGTCAGGTGTCGAGATGCTGCGCTCCGAAGTGCTGTGCGCGGAGGACCAGGACGACGTCGTCGCGGTAGTCCTCCTGGTACCAGAGCATCACGGTGCCCTCAGCGAACGTCCTGACGCCGGATGCCGACTCGGTGATGTCAAACGGCTTGCCGATGCGGCGGACTCCCACGGCATCGGTGATCCGCTGGGCGATCGCCTCGACCTCCAACCGCTGGGCCATGTCCAGGCCGCCGACGACGTTCTCGGCGTCTGGTTCGTATTCCCAGGTCCAGTCACTCACGCGGCGGCAGCCTCGGCGAGGATGGACGCCAGCTCCGTCGCGGCGGCGCGGCGCTCGGCGCGGTCGTCCGACTCGCTGACGATGCGCTCGCACTCGCGGAAGCGAGCCAGGCGCTGCGGATAACGGGCCACCCCGGCCCATGACCACCAGTGCTCGACGAAAGCGCGGGGCGGCGTGAGGGTGTACTCGTCGCGGGCCTGGCGCATCGCCTCGTCCCACTGCTGATCGAACGCGGCCAGGGCTCCCGGGTCCAGGCGTCCGACGGCGACGCGGAGCGCAGCCGGGGTCTTCTCAGGCATGGGGATGAGGGGGCCGGTGGGCTCTGCGGCACGCTCGGTCATGGCGGACTCCGTAGGGTCTCAGGCGGCGGAGTGGAACAGGGGCGGGGCGCCAGCGGCCAAGGCTTCCTCTCGAGGCTCGTTCGGCCGCTGGGCGCGGGGCGCGGCGTGCAGTCCCGCCGAGACGCGCCCGGCGACGGTCTCACGCAGCAGCAGTTCACAAAGGACGCTCATCGACTGGATGCCCTCCCGCTCTCGGCGCTCGTCGGCGTGGGCCCAGGCGGCGTCTCCGATGGCGGCGAGGTGACCACTGCGTCCACCCGCGCGAACGTCCTCCTCCGGAAGGGGAACATCGACGACGCCGGCGGCATACCGGTCCAGGAGGACGGTGAGCAGGTGGCCGACGGTCAGGGCCTCGCCGGCGGCAATGTCGTCGGCGCTGTCCCACGTGGCGTCATCCACGTAGGGGCGGCGAGTAGTGCGGGCGAGTGTGGCCCGCTTCTTGCGGGGTGGCATGGCCCGGCCTCCGTAGGTGCCGTTCAGCGGGTCGTGGGCCACTCTAGCGCGACCATGGCTGTTTCTCCGACCCAGTCTAGAATGACGACCATGTCTGAACTTCAGATCTAGACGTCCGCAGTCACGACGCCCCGAACCGTCGCCTGCCGTGGACACCCGGTCAGGGCCGCCCGCTCAGGTCGGACAGCAGGAGGTCCAGCTCTCGCTCCTCCTCGACCCGGATGCCGGCGTCTGCGAGGGCCTCGGCGAGATCGGGATCCCAGTGGGTCTGGATCGGAGAGCCCGTGAGGGGTCTGGGCGCGAGTTTCGAGTCGCTTCCGGTCAGGGCCGCGCGATAGTCGCGGGCGGTGTATCTCCAGGGACGCCACGGGACGCGGCGCAGCAGGGCATCAGCGATCCGAAGCCCGCCCCAGTCGAAGTCGCCGTGATAGTGGAGGGCCGAGCCGTTGCCGTGCAGGTGGCGCAACAGAGTGAGCGCGGCGGCCGAAGGCTGGCCCTGGAGACAGATCAAGGGCGAGCAGGCAGGGCCGAGGGTGTCCGCCGCCGCGGCGAGGACGGCCGGGTTCTCGCAGATCCGCACCACGGGGGAGGCGACGGAGAGTGGCCGTCGGGTGAGCTGTCGAAGTGTCAGGACAGCTGGTTCCCCCTCGTCGGCCATCCAGTCGAGGGCCGGGGTCCCTCGCAGGTTCAGGGTGAGGACCGTCGAGGACAGTTCGTCCTTCAGCAGGCCTGCCGATGCCCAGGCGTCCCGCCGCCACTCGGCGCCACTGCCGTCGGCGAACCCGGTCAGGGCGCGGATCCCGGACAGCGTGAGAGTGGCCTGCGGGGTGCCGTCGTCCAGAGCGTGGGCCGAGCCGAGGACTTGGGCGGCGAAGGCGGCCAGCGAGACGGCCGGATCGACCGGAAGCGCGCGAAGTGCGGTGCATACTCCCGTGAGCAGAGTGTGCACGGCGTCGGAGGTGCGGCTCAGTCGCCGGGCAAGGCCATCGGCCCGCACCCTCGCGGCCCAGGCGGCGAGCTCGGGCCGATCCCGGATGAGCGCGCCAAGGGGTGCGTACGCCCGATCCCAGGCAGCGTCCGCTTCCGCTCTGATGTGGGCGAGCGGGGTGACGGGTCCGGTGAGCGCCGTGACGGCGGCGGCAAGGCCGTCGGGGCTGATTCCCGACCGGCGTAGCACGGCGTCGACCGCTTCCAGCCGTACGGTGAGGGAACGGCCCCCACCGGGGGCTCTGGCCAGCAGCCGTTCGACCGCGGACCGCTGGCCCGGAGTGTGAGTGGCCAGGGAGACGGCACCGGTCAGGGGTCGCCCGGCCACGAGCCGGCCGCGTACCCGCTCGACGAGCCACTCGAGTTCCGGCACGCCCAGGAGGCGGCGCAGTCGGGGCATGTCGACCATGGCGTGCGTGATCAGCTCTGGCACGGCGTCGGGTGCTGCGTGCCCGTTGTGCGTCAATTCCACTGTGGCTCTCGTTCCGGCCGGCCCGCCGCGTCCGGTGCCGGTCGCCGCTCGGGGTCGTCGCGGCGCTGTCGTCTCGTACCGTCCCACTCCCAGCGGGTGACGAGGACCGCTGCCACGTCGTCGATCCGGGACAGCTGGGCGATGGCGATGCCGGGAACCTGTGGGTAGCAGGCCCACTCCCGTTCGCTGGTCATCACCACGTCGAGGTCGAAGGCGCTCAGCAGGCCGAGGCACTTGGCGCGCGAGTCGTCGTCCACGCCCGCGAACGCCTCGTCCAGCGTGACCAGGCGGGGCGCGTGCGGGCTGCCCGCGCTGGCGTAGTGCGAGGAAGCGGCGGCGAACAGCGGCACGGACACGGCGAGGACGCGTTCGCCGCCGGAGGCGGGGCCGGTGGCCGGGACCCAGCGCCCGTGCTGGTGGCGTTCGACGCCGAACTCGTGCCAGGAACGGTAGTCGAGCGCGGCCGTGAGGTGTTCGAGCCAGCTGCCCGAGCCGTCGTCGGACTGCTGGCGGGCGATCTGGGCCTGGAGGAACTCGCCGACCGCCGTGCGGTCCTCGGCGGTCCACGCGTCGGCGGACTGGCGCAGCCGCTCCCGGGCCTGGGCCAGCCCGGGCGGGGATTTCCGCGAGGAGCGCCACACCAGCCGGAGTCGCATGCCGGTGGAGGTGGGGCGGTCCTCCAGCTCGGTGTTCATGGCCCGCACCTGGCGCTCGGCCGCACCGATGAGTTCCTGGAGAGTGCCTGCGACCTCGGTGATCAGGTGGGTTTCGAGGATCTCCCGTTCGTGTGCGGACAGGATGCGGGTCAGCTCGCCCACCTCCGTGGCAAGCGCTTCGGCGAGTTCGGGTACGGCCCGCTCGCGGCCCTGGTAGACGATGTCGACGACCATGCCGTCCTCGATCATGCGGGCGGAGGCGCTGTGCCCGTGCCGGGACAAGGTGTCCTGCAGGGTTTTGAGTTCTTCGCTGAGCCGACGCTGGACGCGCTCCCAGGCGGCGTCCGTGTCATCGACCGAGGAGAGACCGGTCTCGATGGCGCGGGCGAACGCGATGGCGGGGGTGGCGGCCCAGGGGCCGTCGTCCTCGGCGGGGACATGGAGTTCGGGCAGCGCGACCGCGACCAGGCAGGTAGCCGTGAAGCGCTGGAGTGCGGCTATGGCCTCCGCGCGTGCGCCGACGGCTTCCGTGAGGTCGTTCTCCAACTGCTCGATCCGCCCCTCGGCCCGGCCGGCCTCCCGGTCCGCCTCCGCATAACGTCGTCGGGCGGTCTTCTGGCCGGCCTCGCAGATCCGCTGTGCCTGGGCAGTCTCGCCGAGTCGTCTTTCGAGTTCGGCGACGGCCGCACCGACGGTGCAGCGCAAGGTCAGGTGGCGCTCGTCGGCCGCTGCCGCCTCACGCACCGCGTCATCGGCCCGCTGGGCGAGTTCGGCGGCCCGCCGCTCCGCGTCGGTCGCCTCGGCGCGCTCGTCGTCCACCTGACATGCGGCCTCGCCTTGTTCGCGCCTCGCGGGCCACAAGGCGGCCAGCGCGGCGACGAGGAAGCCGAGGGCGTGACGTACGGCGGTCAGTCCGGCCCGCTCGGCGGGCAGCCCCAGATCGGTGGCGGTCTCGGTGAGTTCGGTGGCGGCCCGCCCGGATCGCGCCGCGGCCTCGGTCACCTCGGCAGCGCGCTCCTCACACCGAATGCGCGCCTTGCGTACGGTGTCGGCGGCGGCGCTGACGAGCGCGTGGGCCCGGGTGAGCGGCGACTCGTCGGGTACGGAGGCGAGTTCGGTGTCGACCGTGCGACGACGGCCTGCGATCGCCTCGGATCGGCCCGCGACGGCCTTCGATTCCTCGCGCAGGGAGGCGAGTTCGATGCCGAGCGCGGCGACGCGGGCCCTCCGCGCCGCCTCGCGCGCGCCTTCGCCGATGTACGCGGCGACTGGCTTGGCCCACGTGCCGGTGAGCGCGCCGACACGGAAGCGTCCGTCGGCTGCCACCCATGTCCCGGCTCCTCCCTCGCTGTCCAGGCCGATGGAGGCAAGTAGTCCGGTCACCGTCGCTTCGTCCAGGGCAGCAGCCTGTCCGTCGGCGTGGTCCATGGCCGGGCGCAGCACGTCGGCCAGGGAGGGACCACTCACCGGTCCGTTCGACGGGGAGAGCAGGAGGTCGTGCCCGTTCACGGCGAGGGCGGAGCCGTCGGGAAACACCCAGGCGTCAAGGAGGCCCGAGGCTTCGAGCGCCGCTTCGAGCCCCGCGCGCTCGGGTTCGGGCAGGTCGTCACGGAAGTCGACCAGACGCCAGAGCGGGGCACCCGGCAGCTGTTCGCGAAGGCTGGGGGTTCGGGTGGCGGGGGGCTGGGGCTCGCGTCCGCCGCCGGCTTCCAGCGCGGCGAGCTCCCGCTGCGCCTCGTCGATGCGCTCCGCCAGCTCCGAGGCCCGGCGGGCGGCTTCGGCCGCCTGGTCGGCGAGGTCCGCCGAGCGGACCGTGTGCGCCCTGGCCGCGTGGACACGTGCCGGGTACGGCCCGTCGAGGTGACGGGTCCATTCCTGGAGTTCGTCGAGAAGGCCGGTCTCGTCGGGGAAGGCCAGCTCCGTCCAGGCCAGGGCGCGTTCGCGTACGTCGTCCAGGAGCCTCTGTCCGGCCCGCGCGGCGCACTCCTCCGCCTCACCGTGCGATTCGGCGGCCAAGGCAAGATCTGTCTCCGCCTCGTCGAGACGACCAGACGCCCTGCGGTGCGCGGTGGCGGCGCGCTCGGCCGCTTCAAGGAGGCCCTCGACGTGAACGAGGGAGCGCTGGGCGCGGCCCTCGGCGTCCTCGGCGGCGCGCCGCAGTTCGGGCTCGGGCAACCGGTCGTCCATGGGTAGGGCGATGTGCGCGGCGGTGGCGTGCTCCCGCGCCTGGGCGAAGGCTTGCTGGACCCTGAGCCGCGCGGCACGGAGCCGGTTCTCGGCGGCACCGAGCCGCCCGAGCGCCTTGGTGTGGAGGGCGGTCGCCTGCTCCCTGTCCCCCCGCGCCCGGTCCGCCGCCTGCGCCGTTCGCGTCACGGCCAGCGCGGCGTGCTCCAATTCCCGCGCGTCGCGCATCTCGGGCGCCTCGCGCAGGACCTTCTCCTGGGCCCGCAGGCGCTCCGCGGTCTCCGCCAGGGAACTGATCTCCTCCTCGGCCGCCGCCCGCTGTTCCTCGGCGCGCGTCCGCCGCTCCTGCGCCTCGGCCAGATCTCGTTGCACACGCTCGTAGCGGGAGTGTTCGGCACGCGGAAGCCGTGCCCGACGGCGGGTGGCAATGCGGGCATAGCGCCGGTAGTGCTCCAAGAAGGCGGAGGCGGCTCGTTCGGCGGCGGAGGCGGCGGCCAGCTCGTCCTTCTCCTCGTCCAGGGAGCGGAACGCCTCCGCCACGTCGGCGATGACAGCCTGGTCCATGGGCGGCAGGGCCTCGGTGAGGGCGCGGGAGAGGGCAGCTTCGTTCGGCCGCTTGGAGAGCTGGGGCTGACGCAGCTGGATGAGCAGGTCGACCAGGGCGACGTACCGCTGCTCTCCGAAGCCGAAGAGTGCTTCGTCGACGGCTCGGCGGTACGTCCTGGCCTGGTCGTACACCATGCCGTGCCCGGCGACCGCTTCGGCGAGCCGGTCCCGGGACAGGGCGGTGCCGGTGGCGTCGAGCAGCCGGAAGGTGTCCTCTGTGCGTTCGGTCGAGCCGTGGTCGACACGTTGGCGGGTGACGGCGTACCAGTGGCGGGCGATGCCCCTCCCGCTGACGGCCTTGAGCCCGCACAGCAGCGTACGGAAGTGCTGCTCGCCGGTCGTGTCGTCGAGCCTGCCGAACTCGATCCACGTATAGCCGAGCCGTTCGGAGTGCGGGTGCTCGCCGCCGAGGAGCAGGTTCCACTCCATCCGCTTGCCGGGGTCGCCGTCGGGTTCGACACGGCGCGGGCTGAGGTCGCCGTCGAGCAGGAACGGCAGGGTCAGGGCGAGCACCTTGGACTTGCCGGTGCCGTTGTTGCCGCGTAGCAGCAGGCGCCCGTCCCGGAAGTGGAACTCCTCCACGTCGTAGTGGAACAGGTCGACGAGCCCGACGCGCAGCGGCTGCCAGCGGGAACGCCGAGGGGTGGGGAGGCGGCTCACGAGGTGGCCTTTCGCTGCGGGGGTACGGAGGCGGAGCCGGGCTCGTGGATGACGGTCTCGCCGACCGCGTACCGGGCGAGGGCGGGGCGGGCCAGGACCGTGTGCGAGGTACGGGAGACCAGGCCGAGCGCGGTAAGCCGGGCGACGGCCTGTTCGACGAGCTCGGTCTCCATGCCCGGCTCCCTGGCGGCCTTCGCCCAGAAGCCGCCGTGCTCGGCCGCGAGTTCGCGGACGCGGAGAGCCAGGGCGCCGAGGGTGACCGGGCCGTCGGCGCCGGCGAGATGCTCGGCGAGCAGTAGGGTGATGTGGCCGTGGGTGCCCTGTTCGGGCATGCGGAGATCGGTCAGGTCGTCGTCGGGGTCGACCATGGCGATCCCCTCGGCCCGCACCTCGGCGACGAGTCCCGTCACCTCGGTGATCCGGGCGGTGAGGAAGCCGCGCTGCCGAGTGAGGTAGCCGAGTTCGGCGTCGGTCAGGTCGTCGTAGTAGAGCACCGGGTCGTCGAGCAGACGGCGGGTGAGCGAGCGGCGCATGGCGCGGAAGCGCAGCTCGTCGCTGTCCAGGGCGGTTTCCGCGACGAGCTCGGCGAGCCGGTCCTCGAGGTTGTCCGCCCGCACGGTGGAGGGGCCCCGCCGGGTGGCCAGGAGGCCGGCCAGGACCCGGCGTTCCACGTCGTACAGGACGTCGCCCACCCCGCTGACGTACGCCTCCTCCTCGCCCGCGACGCGCCGCAGCACGCCGAGGTCCAGCAGGAGCCGTACGACGGCGGCGAGGTCGAGGCGTTCGTCACGGCGTTCCAGCGCGAACTCGACACCGGCGGCGGCGAGTCGGGGGTCGGCGGCGTCGAGGACGATCTGGTCGGCGAGGCGCCCGAGGGCGATCTGGGCCTCGCCGCGTTCGAGGGCTGCGAGTGCGAGGCAGAACAGGACGTAGCGGCGACGGGTGAACGGGGCGGCGCCCCGGCTGGCTTCTCGGGCCGGGTGCGTGGGGTCGGTGAGGACGCCTGGGATCTTGCGCAGCCGCGCCGTCTCGGCGTCCGTCTGGAGGGACCAGCCCGTGTTGCGGTCGAACCACTCCCGGAGCTCGGGCGCGTGCCGGCGGACGAGTCGGAACTCATCGGCGTGTCGGCCGCGTGCGAGGAGGAGGGGGTGTTTCAGCAGGGCGCGCGCTGCTTTGCGCAGGTCGGCGGCGTGCTGGCCTTCGAGTACCTCGGCGAGCGGTGCGGTCATCGGTCGGGGTCTCCGTCCGTCAGCTCATCTCCGTCCGTCAGGTCGACGATCTGGACGAGGTGGTCCGGGCCGCTGAATACTCCGCCGGGCGTGCGGATCTCGGCGGTGGTGCCGTCGGTGAGCGCCGTGAGCCTGATCTCCATGGAGCCGTCGTTGCTGGTGGCAACGGTGTGCCTCATGCCGGGCCGCCAGGAGGCCAGCGCGTCTCCGAGCAGTTGGAGGAACAGCCCGAAGGAGGCCGGGTCGAGCTCGCCGAGACCGGACAGGCGTGTGACGCCGTCGGTGACGAGCCGGGCTCGGGCGGCCGCGGTCTCCGCGGCCTGCTTGACGGCTGTCTCGGCGAGCGCGCGTCGCCGCTCCTCCCGGTCCTCGACTTTGCGGGGCTTGCCGCGCCGCTCGTAACTCCCGGTGCGGCGCAGCTGGGGGCTGATCCGCAGCGGCCCGGCCTCGGCCCAGGGGGTGGCAGCCGGGACGGGCCGCGCCGCGCGGGCGGTGAGTGTGTCGGCGTCGACGGTGAGGTGCCGGGCCGGATAGAGGCCGAAGACGGCCCGCCACAGCCGGTGCCGGGCGTCGTCGTCGGGTGCCTCGGCGAACCAGCGGGCCAGGGTCCGGAAGTCGGCGGACCGGTCCGAGCGCCCCGATCGGCGCTCGTGCAGTGCCCGTACGACGGCCAGAAGCTGCGGGATCGCACCGAGCGCCCGGCCACGCAGTAGCCGGGCCTGTGACTCGCGTCCTTCCCTGCTGATGAACCAGGCGCCAAGCCCCGCCCAGCGCGCGGCCCACCGCTCGAACACCTCGCGCTCCGCGCTCTGGTACTCCT
The DNA here is from genome assembly GCF_043204435.1 of Streptomyces sp. NPDC047886. Lineage (NCBI taxonomy): Bacteria > Bacillati > Actinomycetota > Actinomycetes > Kitasatosporales > Streptomycetaceae > Streptomyces > Streptomyces sp. NPDC047886. Next base: position 34,111 of record NZ_JBIDCF010000004.1, on the reverse strand, counting down.
CCGGCGAGGCGTCGACGGCCTCCCGCCCGGCGGCGGCCCTCAGCAGGGGCTCCACCCTTCCGCTGTCCTCCAGCTCCAGGATCAGCCGGGCGATCCGCCCACCCAGCGTGATCAGGTCCTGGATGAACCGCTCCAGGTACTGGATGAGCCGGTCCTTGTACGCGAGGAAGACCTCCTCCTCGACATCGTGCAGGTCGATAGTCCGCTGGAGAGATCCCATGAAAGCGCGGGCGTTGTCGGCGAGCGCCGCGAAGCGGCTGGCCAGCGCGTCGAGCGCCAGGTGTGCCTTGGCCGGGTCGGGCTCGTCCTCGGCAGCCAGGACGAGCAGAGCGCGCAGATGGGTGACGATGTCGTGCAGGGCGACGGCCTGGAGCGCGCCACGGCGGCCGAGAGCCTCGTCGTAGGCGGACAGCGCGGCCTCGGCGGCCTCCCCCTCGCGCGTGAGCTGGTAGATGAACCGCTTCCGGTAGAAGTCCTCGACGGCGGTGACTCGGGAGGTGTCCGGATCGGCCCGAAGATTGCCCCAGACGACGAGTTTGTCGAGCGCGGCAACGACGGCCTCGGGTTCGGCGGGGCGGATATCCGCCGACAGTGCCGCATGCACCTCCTCGGGACGCAGATGAACTGCGAACCGCTCCTTGGCCACGAGGAACACCCGCATCACCTGACGGTAGAGCGGGGTGTTCGGCACGGTGAGGTGGGCGAAGGGGCCGAATCCGTCCGGCTCGGGATCCGGGCGGGTCGGAGCAGCGGAGGTGGTGACGGTCATCGTCGACCATTGTGTCTCACGTGCCGCCCCACCGGCGCGGGCGGCGGTACCTGGCTGATTCACGCCGTCGTGATCCATGAGGAAGGACTGGCCGCGCCCACCGTATGCCGACGGATACACAACCCACGCTGTCCGCCGACCTCCGCAAGGGCGACCCCGGCGGCAGGGCCCGCGGGCCGTGGGGGGGGGGGGCCGGTGGCGGGGCCCCCCCCCCCGCCCCCCCCCCCCGCCCGGGCCGGGGGGGGGGGGGGGGCCCCCCCCCGCCGCATTACAGGGCGGGGGGGCCCCAGGCCGGG
>NZ_JBIDCF010000004.1:0-33040 GCF_043204435.1 Streptomyces sp. NPDC047886 | reverse complement strand
ACGTGGGGGGGGGGGGGGGGGGGGGGGGGGGGGGGGGGGGGGGGGGGGGGGGGGGGCGGCCCCCCCCCCCCCCCCCCCCCCCCCCCCCCCGGCTCCGCACCCGAGCCGGGGCGGTGTCGCGTCGTCAGCGCTGCAGCGTCAGCATGCCTGGCCGGTAGGGCCACTGGCCGTAGTCGCCGCCGGAGTTGGGATCGCGCCCCTGGTAGAGGAACCGCAGGTTGCAGGGATCGACCGTGAAGGTCTGGTCGGCGCCGGTGCGGATCAGTTCGCCGTGGCTGATGTCGTTGGTCCAGGTGGCGCCGCTGTTGGCCTTGCCGGCGAAGGGGTTGCTCTCGGTCGCGGCCTGGGGTGTCCAGGAACCGTTCAGGCTGGTGGCCGTGAACGAGCGGAAGTACCGGCCCTGCGAACCGATCGCCTCGACGATCATGAGGTAGCGGTCCTGGCCCTGAAGTCTGTAGACCTGCGGGGCCTCGAACAGGTTGTTCGTCGTGTCGCTCATGACCACCGTCGAGGTCGTGCCGAAACTGCCGGGGAAGTTCCCGATCGGCATGCTGGCGCGGTAGATCCTGCCGTTGTCGCCGGCGAAGAACAGGTACATGTTGGTGCCGTCACCGATGAGCGTCTGGTCGATGGGGCCCGTTCCCGAGTTGGCGATGGTTCCGGAGAAGAGCTCTCGCTCCGCCGACCAGCCGTTCGGGTTGGTGGGGTCGGTCGACGTCCGGTAGGAGAAGGCGGTCCTGCCCCACTGATAGGCGAGCACCCAGATGTTCTTCGGCGCGAAGTAGAAGAGCGTGGGCGCGACGACGGAACTCGACATCGTGTTCTGGCCGGCCGAGGCCATCTCCGACCAGTTGGTGAAGGGGGTGAAGTTCATCGAGCCCCAGCCCGCCCCCGTTCCCGCGGCGCCGTGCGTCGTCGCGTAGACGAGGTGCTTGCCGTTGTAGGGGGCGACGGTGAAGTCCTTGAGCGAGGCCCACCCTGGCTTGGGCTGGGCCAGCGCGCCCGTCGACGACCAGCGGTACGTCGAGGGAAGGGGACAGGCGCCGGGGGTACTGCCGGCGGCCTTGACGAGCTGCCACTGCTGGTTGGCGCCGCCCCAGTCGTCGTACTGGACGACGTTCGCGCCGTCGGCGGTGGAGGCGCCCTGTATTTCGAGGGCCTTGCCGCTGTGGCGGGCGATGAGCCGCACGTGGCCGTCCGCGCTGTCGGCGAGCCGCCACTGCTGGTTGGTGCCGTTCAGGTCGGTCCACTGGACGACCGGGCCGCCGTTGGCGGTGGAGAAGTTGTGGACGTCCAGGACCTTGCCGGAGTGGCGGGACTTGACGCGGTAGTAGCCGTCGCCGGAGGCGACGAACTGCCACTGCTGCTGGCTCTGGTCGTTCCTGGTCCACTGGGTGATGCGGGCGCCGTCGCCGGTCGCCAGGTTGTAGACGTCCAGGACCTTGCCGCTGTTGCGGTTCACCAGCACGTACCAGGCGTTGGTGTCGACGGTCGCCGCGGCGGCGGGCGGGGCGCTGAGGAGAGTGGCCCCGAGCAGCAAGGACGACAGGACCGCGAGGACGAGACTCAGGACCAGGGGTGGATGGCGAAATCTCATCAGGAGAGCTCCTTCGGGGGATGAGGGTGAGGTGGCTCGGACGAACCGCGCGGCGGCCGCGTCGGGAGGACGGGGACGGGGACGGGGACGGGGACGGGATAGGGATGGAGAAGGCCGCACATGCCGAAGAGCGGGTCCTGCGGGCGTTCCAGCCGCGACACTTCACCGTGATCGAGGTGGGAGAGGTCTCCGGTCTTCAGCGCTTCCAGTTGGCTGCCGGTCGCGAGGGTCTGGACGCTGCCCTGACCGCCGATCACGACGTACGCTTCGGAGCGGACGAGGTGCATGTGGGGGGGACGCCGCACAGCCCGTCGGCGGCCTCCCAGTCGTACACGGTCAATCCGGAGATCCCCACGCCTCCGGGGAGCGGGGTCACCATGGGTTCTCCGTGACGTGGCGTGACAGGTGTGCGGGGGTCCACGCGCCGTCGGCGACGACGATCCGGTAGCGGCGCGTCAGGGTGTCGCCCGGGGCCAGCGGCACTTCCTCGTCGAACGCCAGTGACGGGTTGACGGCGGGGATGGGCTCGCTGCGGACGAACCAGCGGCCGGGGGCGTCCGGATCGTCCAGGAACAGGAGCGTGGAGGAGCGGTCGACCTCGTCGTGCCTGCCGACGAAGGCCAGCCAGTCGCCCTTCCCGCCCATCGCGGGGCCGATCACCTCGCCGCCGGCGAAGTCACGCGGGCCGCGCCAGAACAGGCCGGAGTATCCAGCGAGCTCTCTGCCCTGTGTGCCCGGGCTGCCGAACATCAGCGTGGCGTCGTGGACGTTGGTCAGCGCGGTGGTGACCTCCAGGGTCCAGTAGTCGGCCTCGACGTCGCGTGCGGTCAGCGTGCGGTGCTCGGCGATCCAGTGCTCCCCCACCATGGTGTGCCAGGCCAGGTCCTCGGTGATCAGGGCGCGGCCGTGGTCCGTTTCGGCGGAGAGGACGAGGCTGCGCATCGTGCCGAGGTTCGGCAGGTCGACGTAGCCCCGGCCGCGCAGGTAGGTGCCGCCGCCCCAGAAGTTCTGCCCCGACACCCATGACGCCGTGAACTGGATGCCCTTGTGCCAGCGGTGGTCGTGTGGCCGGTATCCGGTGACCACGTCGCCGGCGAGTGTGCGCACCGGATGCAGGTAGGGCTTCGGCGCCTCGAAGGGGTCCATGACCGGCCGGTGCACATAGCGGAAGAGGTCGATCCCGCGAGCCCGGACGGTCAGCGAGTCCTCGTTCTCCAGGAGTTCGAAGGTCATCGGAACACCTCCGGGCGTCCCCCGTGGAGTGATCCGTAGAAGGGGTCGGTCGCGTCGATCTCGCCGCGCCGGACCGGCCGGCCGGTGATCGCGGCCTTGTACAGGGCGGTGACCAGCTCCATGGTGGGTCTGCCGAGGTCGGGCCGGATCCCGGCCTCGTAGCCGTCCAGGAAGTCCGCGAGCTGGGCGGTGTGCGAGCTGGGCAGGTCGTCCGGCGCCTCCCACGTCGCGTGGGGCGTCCTGGCGGTGAACGTCCAGTCCGTGTTGGAGTAGCCGTACAGGTGCCGCAGTTCGACCGTGGCGTCGGCGAGGTCGAACCGCAGGTAGCTCTCCTCGCGGGGGGAGAGGACGCTGTTGACGACCGTCGCGATGGCTCCGTTCTCGAAGCGGACCAGGGCTGCGGACACGTCCTCGGTCTGGATGTCGCGCTCCAGGCGGCCGGCCATCGCACGTACCTCGGCCCATTCGCCGAGCACGTCCAGCATCAGGTCCATCTGGTGGATGCCGTGGCCCAGGGTCGGGCCGCCGCCCTCGCTCCGCCAGGTTCCGCGCCAGGGCACGTCGTAGTAGGCGTCGTCGCGGTACCACGCCGTGACGCACTGCGCGACCAGGGGACGGCCCAGGGCCCCGGCCGCGATCCGGTCGCGCAGGTACCGGGCCCCGGAGCCGTGCCTGTGCTGGAACACCGCGCCCGCGACGGCAGGGCCCTCGGCGGCTTCGATCCGGTCGAGCTCGGCAAGCGACAGGGCCACCGGCTTCTCGCACCACACCCACGCTCCCGCCTCCAGGCAGGCCACCGCCTGTTCGGCGTGCAGGAACGGCGGCGTGCACAGGTGCACGAGGTCCGGGCGCTGCTCCCTGAGCATCGTGTGCAGGTCGGTGTAGAGCGCGGGGATGCCGTGCTCGGCCGCGAACGCCTCGGCGCGCGTGGCGTCCACGTCGACGGCCGCCACGATCTCGGCCCGGTGCGCCTGTGCCCGGAGGGCGGGGATGTGGCAGACGCCGGCGATCCCGCCCGTTCCGACGATCGCCGTTCTGATCATCCGCCCAGCACCTCCCTGATCGCGTGGTAGGCGGGCTTGGGCATCAGGTTCTCGTCGTAGGGCAGCGCGGCGCCCTCGCCGGGGAACACGGAGGGGATCCACGAGTACTTGTCCGTGTAGTCCCAGATGGTCACGCCGACGCATTTCCTGACCGCCAGGCATGCCTTGACGTAGTCGGCGTACCAGGTGGCCTGGGTGGCGAGCTTTTCCGGGGTCGCCGGGAGGTTCATCCGGATGTCGAGCTCGGTGACCGCGACCTCGACACCGAGGTCGGCGAAGCGCCGCATGTTCTCCCGGACGTCGGCGGGGAAGCCGTACTGGAGCGCCAGATGGCCCTGGATACCGAAGCCGTCCACCGGGACGCCGTCGGCCTTCAGCTGCTTGATCAGGGTGTGGTAGGCGTTGCTCTTGGGGCCGATCCCGTCGACGTTGTAGTCGTTGAGGTACAGCTTGACGTGCCGGTCGGCCTCGTGGGCCCAGCGCAGGGCGTCGGCGATGTAACCGGGGCCGAGCGTCTTGTAGAAGAGCGACTCGCGGTAGGTGCCGTCCTCGTTGAACGCCTCGTTGACGACGTCCCAGTGCATCACCTGGCCCTTGTAGTGCCGGACCACCGTCTGGATGTGGTTCTTGAGGACGGCGCGCAGTTCGTCGGCGGTCCAGCTGCGTTCGGTGAGCCAGGTGGGGAGCTGGCTGTGCCAGACGAGGGTGTGGCCGCGGACCTTCTGGTGGTGGGCTTTGGCGAAGGCCACGACCTCGTCGCCGGCGGTGAAGTCGAAGACGCCGCGCTCGGGTTCGGTGGCGTACCACTTCATGGCGTTGCCGGGGGTAGTCTGTCCGAATTCGCTGCCGAGGAGCTTCAGGTAGGCGGCGTCGGCGAACTCGGGGTTGTCGGTGGCCGAGCCGAAGTACTTGTGGTGCTTCTTGGCCAGTTCGCCCAGTGTCCGCGGACGGGGCTCGGCGGTGGCGGGGGCGGCGGCGAGGCCGGCCGCGAGCCAGACGGCGGCGGACAGGGCGATGAGGTGCCGGGACGGGGACATGGATGACTCCTCGGGTGCCGGGCGGTTCAGTCGAGGACGATCGTGGTCAGGGCGCGCGGGGCCAGGGTGGCCGTGAGGGTCGTGCCGTGCGTGGAGACGACGTCGGCCGGGGTGATCGAGCGGGTCTCGTCGGTGACGTAGGCGTCGGGGTGCCGGTCGCGCCCGCCGCGGAGGGTGAGGGCGGCGGAGGTCTCGGTGGTCGCGGTGTTGAGGATCTCGATGACGCGGCTGCCGTCGGCGTTGCGGAAGGCCGTGACCCGGAGGGCCGGGTCGGCGTTCGTGATCGGAACGCGGACGGCGCCGGGGCGGATGAAGCGGCTGAAGGCGGCGAGCGCCCAGTACCGCTTGGACACCCGGTAGTCGTCACCGGGGTCGGCGAGCTGGATCAGACCTCGGGTGGCACCGAGGGAGGCCCCGGTCCAGTAGACGTAGGCGTTGGCGTTGCCGGTGGTCAGGGTGTTGTGGATGTCCGCCGCGACGGTGAGGCCGTCGTAGCCGCTGCCGTCGTCCCAGTTCTCGTTCCAGGTGGAGCCGTCCGGTGACCACTCCGACATCCACACGCGCTTGTCGGTGGGCTGCGGGACCGATGTCGGGCCGCTGTAGCGGTGGCCGGTGATGGTGCGCACGGCTCTGTCGGCCGCGGGGTCCGCCTCGATGGCCTCGGTGTAGGCGACCTGGCGGTCCCAGCCCGCGGCGTCGCAGCAGACGACTGAGGTCTTCAGACCGGAGGCGCGCACGGTCGGCCCGAGCACCTTGAGGAAGTCGACGGCCTGCTGCGGGTGAAGCGCATCGAGGCGTAGGTCGCCGTCCAGTCGGGTTCGTTGGTGAACCCCAGGTCGGTGATCCTGATGCCTTCCCGCTGGTAGAACCTGGCGTACTGCACGAGGTAGTTCGCGTAGGCCTGACGCCATGCGGGCAGGAGCTCGCCGCCGTCGTTCTCGCTGCCGTTGGTCTTCATGAAGGCCGGCGCGCTCCAGGCGTCGGCGAAGAACCGTTCGACGCCGTAGGTCTTGGCCTCCTTGGCGAGCCAGACCTGGCCGCCGTCCCAGCCGTCCCAGACGTACTTCGGCGTGGCGCCCGGCCCGCCGGGGTCGACCGGCAGGATCGTCGGCATGTGGTCGTAGACCCGGTCGGTCGACGACCCGATGCCCAGGCGCAGGATCGACAGGCCGGCGCCCTTCTCCTTGCTGAGCAGCAGGTCGAGTACCTCGCGCCGCTTGGCGGGGCCGAGGCCGCGCGCGCCGTGCAGCAGGTCGGCCCGTTGGAAGGCCATGGAGAAGCCGAATCCGTCGATGGGCTGGAGCTCGCCCCGGAAGTCGATGCCGACCCGCGCGGGATCGGCCGGGGATCGCGCCGGGTCGGACGCGGCGAGAGAGGTCAGCGCCAGCATGGTGGCGGCTGCCAGAGCGGTCAGGCGTTTCACGGGTCTCCTCGGGGGTGGAGGTCGCGTGGACGGGTCAGCCCTTGGTGGCGCCCGCGGTGAGGCCGCCGATCAGCTGCCGTTCGGCGACGGCGTAGAAGGCGAGGGCGGGGACCATGGCGAGCACGATGTAGGCGAGGACGAGCGCGTAGTCGGTCGAGTACTGGCCCTGGAACTGCTGGACGCCGACCGGGATCGTCTGCCATTTCGGGTCGTTGAACACCAGCAGCGGCAGGAAGAAGTTGTTCCAGCTCGCGACGACCGAAAGGACCGAGACCGTGCCGAGCGCCGGACGCGCCATCGGCAGCAGGATCTTCCAGAAGAAGCGGAACTTGCCGCAGCCGTCCATGACGGCGGCCTCTTCGATCTCCGCCGGGATGGTCCGGAAGAAGCCGCGCAGGATGACGATCGTCATGGGGAGCCCGAAGGCCGCCTGCGGGAGGATCACCCCGAGCGGGTTGTCGAGCAGGCCGAAGGTGCGCAGCATGAGGAAGAGCGGCAGGACGGCCACCGCGAACGGGAACATCAACCCGATCGTGAACAGCGTGTAGAACAGCTCCTTGCCCCGGAAGGCGTAGCGGGCCAGCACGAACGCGGCCATCGCGGCGGCCGCCACCGTGCAGAACGTCGTGCCGATCGCGATGCCCGCGCTGTTGGCGATCTGCCGCCAGAAGGTCCCGTCGCCGAGAATGCCGGTGTAGTTGGCGGTCTTCCACTGCTCCGGCAGGCCGAACGGGTTCGTCGTGAGTTCGCCGGTGCTCTTGAACCCGGAGATCACCGCGTAGATCAGCGGCACGACGACGAACCCGGCGATCAGCCAGACCGCGGCGTGCAGCGAAAGCCCTCGTGCCGTCCCGCGGGCGTTCATCGGCCGCCTCCTGTGGTGACGGCCCCGCTCAGGTCACGACGGAGCACGTAACGCTGGTAGAAGAGCGAGAAGACCAGACAGATCATGAACAGGACCACGCTGATCGCACTGGCGTAGCCGACCTGGTACCGCTTGAACCCGAACTGGAACATCGCGATCGCCATCGTCTCGGAGGAGTGGTTGGGCCCTCCCGCGGTCATGACCCAGACGAGGTCGAAGAGCTGGATGCACCCGATGATCGAGAGGAAGACGCTGATCCGGATCGTCGGGCCGAGCAGCGGCAGCGTCACGTGCCGGAAGCGCTGCCAGGCGCCGGCGCCGTCGATGGAGGCGGCCTCGAGGATCTCGGCCGGGATGCTCTGCAGCCCGGCGAGGAAGAGCATCATGTGGAAGCCGAAGTACTTCCAGATCATGACCACGAAGAGGGTCGGCATGACCGTCGAGGGGTCGGCGAGCCACTTGCCCTGCAACCCCTCCAGGCCCAGGAGGCCGGCGAGGTGGTCGGCCATGCCGTCTCCGGGCAGGAAGATCATCGTGAAGAGGACCGCCGTGACCACCTCGGACAGGATGTACGGCGCGAAGAACAGCATGCGGTAGACGGCACGGCCGCGGAGCCTCTGGTTGAGCAGGACCGCGGTGAACAGGGCGAACGGCAACTGGACCGTGATCGACAGGACGATCAGGTACAGCCCGCGCCCCAGATCGCCGAGGAAGACCTGGTCGTCGAAGAGCCTGGTGTAGTTCGCGAAGCCGACGAAGTCGTCCATGGGGCCGATGCCGCCCCATGTGAAGAAGCCGGTGTAGACGGCGACGACGATCGGGGCGAGGACGAAGACGAGGAAGAGGACCAGGGCCGGGACGAGGAACCAGGCGACCGACGCCCAGTCTCCTAACCGGCGCGGGCGTGACCGTGCCTGGAGTGGCGGGTTCGCCGGCACGTCCTCCTCCGTCCGCTCCTTTGTCAGGGTGGACAGGGAGCTAGGCACTCTTCGCAGCCTCGGTGATCGACGTGGTGACCTGCTCGGGCGTCTTCTTGCCGGCTATGAGGTCGGCGACGCTGTCGTTGACCTCCTGGCCGACCGCCGGCGGGTATGCCTGGTCGAGGAAGAGCTGGAAGCCCGTCGCCTTGACCAGGCTGTCGGCCACCACCTTCTTGTTGGCGTCGGTGAGCTGGCTCTCCGCGCCCTTGACCACCGGGAGGTAGCCGTTGGAGGCCAGCAGCTTGGACTGGTTCTCCAGGACGAAGAACTTCAGGAAGTCCAGTGCCTCCTTCGGGGCGCCCTTGCGCAGCGCGAAGCCGCCGCCGCCGCCGAACACCTCGGTGGCCCGGCCGACTCCGCCGTCGACCGTCGGGAAGGGGAAGAAGCCCAGGTCCGCTCCGAGATCGGCGCCCGCGTCCTTCTGCACCGACGGTCCCCACTGCCCCATCAGCTCCATGGCGGCCTTGCCGTTGCCCATGGTCGCGGCCTGCCCTCCGGGGGTGGCGTAGCCGGCGCCCAGGAAGGCCGGCTGGAACGGCTGGAGGTCGACCAGCTCCTTGAGATGGACGCCTGCCCGGACGAAGCCGGGGCCTGTGAAGTCCTTGGTGGTCGCGGCCTGTTGCAGCGCGGGAAGACCGGCGACGCGCATCGCGAGGTAGGCCCAGTAGTAGTGGCCCGGCCACTTCTCCTTGCCCGCGAGGGCGATCGGGGTGATACCCGCCGCCTTGAGCTTCCCGACGTCTTCCAGGAGTTCGGCCCAGGTGGCCGGCGGGGCGGTGATCCCGGCCTTGGCGAAGAGCTTCTTGTTGTACCAGAAGCCGACCATGCCGATGTCGTACGGCACCGCGTAGGTCCGGCCCTCGAACTGATACGCCTGCAGCGAGACCGGGGTGAGCTGGGACGACCAGTCCAAGATGTCGGTGAGGTCCTCGACAAGACCCGCGTCGACCTGCTGCTGCAGCACGCCGCCGCCCCAGGTCTGGAAGACGTCGGGGAGCTTGCCCGAAGAGGTGGTGGCGGTGAGCTTGGACTTGAACGCCTCGTTCTCCAACGAGGTCGTGTCGATCACGATGTTCGGGTGAGCGGCCGTGAACGCCGCGGAGATCTGCGGGAAGAGGGACTTGCCGGGTTCGGTCGTGGCGATGTTCCACCACGCGAAGGACACCTTGCCGTCGGCCGTCGTGCCACCGGATTCGTCGGCTCCACAGGCCGCGGTCAGGGATACGGACAGGGCGGTCAGGCCCGAGAGCGCCAAGAAGCTTCGACGGCTCGGGAGGGTGCTGGCCATGGGACCTCCGGGGTGGGGAGTGCCGATTCGTGCCCGAAAATGTTTCGAAGATCTCTCCGAATTCTGCGCTGCCACAAACTAGGAACGTGCGGCTAATCGGTCAAGACCTCGCGTCGATTTCTCTGCGAACTACGGCTGTTGTGGGGTTGACAAGCAGGTCGGGCCGCCCGGAAACTCGTCGAAAGTTTGCGATACCTATCGTTGACCGAAGACGTCCGTCCCGAGGAGAGAAGTTGAGCGAGCAGCGTCCGACCCTGGCCGTCATCGCCGCGGAAGCAGGGGTTTCCCAGGCCACCGTGTCCAAGGTGGTCAACGGCCGCTCCGATGTCGCACCCTCGACGCGCGAACGGATCGAGGGTCTGCTGCAGGCTCACCACTACCTCCCGCCCGGCCGGCAGGGCAGAGCCCGCAGATCGGGTCTCGTCGACCTGATCATCGGCGGTCTGGACAGCGCGTGGGCGGTGGAGATACTGCGCGGCGTCGAGGCCGAGTGCGCCCAGCGGAGCGTAGGCACCGTCGTGTCGCTCGTCCCGCCGGGCGAGGCCACGCCGTCCAGTTGGACCGCGCTCCCGGCCCTGCACCACAGCGACGGCGTCATTCTCGTCACCGCCTCGGTCACCGACGACCAGCGTGCCCAGGTCGAGCGGGCCGGGGCGGCGCTGGTCGTCATCGACCCGATCGACCTGCCGGGCAGCGGCGTGCCGAGTGTCGGAGCGACCAACTGGGCGGGCGGCCTCGCCGCCACAGAGCACCTGCTGGAGCTGGGGCACCGCCGGATCGCCGCGATCGGCGGACGCAAGGAGATGCTCTGCAGCCAGGCCCGCATCGACGGGTACCGGGCCGCCCTGGAGCGGGCCGGGATCGAGGTCGACCGCGACCTGATCCGGTTCGGCGACTTCCAGCACGAGGGCGGGTTCCGGTGCGCCCAGGAGCTGCTCGTCCTCCCCGAACCGCCGACCGCCGTCTTCGCCGGTAGCGACCAGCAGGCAATGGGCGTCTACGAAGCCGCCCGGCAGGGCGGACTGAGCATCCCGCAGGACCTCAGCGTGGTCGGCTTCGACGACCTGCCGATGTGCGACTGGCTGTCACCGCCGCTGACGACGGTGCGCCAGCCGCTGGAGGAGATGGGCCGGGTCGCAGCCCGCACACTGTTCCAGCTTCTGGACGGCCAGCCCCTGGTCAGCCCCCGGATGGAGCTCTCGACCGAACTCAAGGTCCGGCTCTCCACCGCCCCGCCTCGCCCCTAGGAGAAGTCCTTGAACGAGCCCTGGCGTGACCCCCGCCTCCCCGCGTCCGTGCGCGTCGCCGATCTGCTGGGAAGGATGACGCTGGAGGAGAAGGCGGGGCAACTCGCCGGCTTCTGGGCCCTGCCCTCGGATCCGGGAGCACCTGTCGCGCCGATGGAGGACGACTCCGGTGAACCCGCGCCCGGTCTCGACGACATCGTCGCCCACGGACTCGGCCAGCTCACCCGGGTGTACGGCACGGCCCCGGTCACCGCGGAAGCCGGGATGGAGCGGCTCTCCACGCTCCAGCGGCAGGTGATCGGATCCGGTCGGTTCGGGATCCCGGCGGTCGCTCACGAGGAGTGCCTGACCGGATTCATGACGTTCGGCGCCACGGTCTTCCCCGGGCCGCTGGCCTGGGGCGCCTCCTTCGATCCCGGGCTGGTGCGCCGGATGGCCGCCGCCATCGGCGCCGGGATGCGGCGGGTCGGCGTCCACCAAGGGCTGGCTCCGGTACTCGACGTGGTCCGCGACTACCGGTGGGGCAGGACCGAGGAGTGCATCGGCGAGGACCCCTACCTCGTCGGAGCGATCGGCACGGCCTACGTACAGGGCCTGGAAGGCGCCGGCATCGTGGCGACGCTCAAGCACTTCGCCGGCTACTCGGCCTCGCGCGGCGGCCGGAACATGGCCCCCGTCGCCTCGGGGCCCCGCGAGTTCGCCGACGTGCTGATCGAGCCCTTCGTACGGGCGATTCGCGAGGGGGGCGCCCGGTCGGTGATGAACAGCTACACCGACGTGGACGGCGTCCCGGCGGCCGCCGACGAACGCCTGCTGACCGACCTGCTCAGGGGCGAGCTCGGTTTCGGCGGTGTCGTCGTCGCCGACTACTACGCCGTCTCCTTCCTGGAGACCCGGCACGGCGTCACCGGATCGCGCGGCGCGGCCGGCGCGCTGGCGTTGACCGCGGGTATCGACGTCGAGTTGCCCACGGCCCGCTGCTACGGCGAGCCGCTGGTCGAACTCGTGCGATCAGGAAGCGTTCCCGAAGCGCTCATCGACCGGGCCGCCGAACGGGTCCTGCTGCAGAAGGCCGGACTCGGCCTGCTCGACCCCGACTGGGAACCTGTCAAACCGGAGCCGGTCGACCTCGACCCGCCGGAAAACCGGGCACTGGCCAGGCTCCTGGCCGAACGGTCCACCGTGCTGCTCGCCAACGACGGCGCCCTGCCGCTGCGGCCGTGCCGCGTCGCGATCAGTGGACCGTACGCCGACGACCCCCAGTCCTTCCTCGGTTGCTACTCCTTCCCCAACCACGTCGCCCTGCCCGGCGCCCTCGGGCTGGAGATTCCGACGCTCGGCGAGGCGCTCACCGCTGCCGGATTCACGGTCACCGCGGACGATCCGGAGGTGAACATACTGGTACTCGGGGACCGGGCCGGCATGTTCGGCCGGGGCACCTCGGGAGAGGGCTGCGACGCCGAGACCCTCGACTTGCCCGGCGACCAGGCCGCCCTCGCCTCCGCCGTCCTCGACTCCGGAGTACCGACCGTCCTGGTCATCGTCTCCGGACGGCCTTACGCGCTCGGCTCACTGGCCGAACGCGCGTCGGCCGTGATCCAGGCGTTCTTTCCCGGCGAAGAGGGCGGGACCGCACTGGCCCGGATCATCAGCGGGGCCGCGGAACCCTCCGGGCGGCTGCCCGTCTCCATCCCCCGCCACGTCGGCGGCCAGCCCGGCACTTACCTGCACTCCAGGCTCGCCGGACACACCCAGTGGAGCTCGGTGGACCCGACCCCCCTGTTCCCTTTCGGACACGGGCTGAGCTGGACCAGCTTCACCTGTTCGGATCTCTCGGTGGATCCCGTCGCCGCGACGGACGGGGTCGTCGCCGTCTCGGTCACCGTCCGCAACGTCGGAGAGGTGGCCGGGACCGAGGTGGTCCAGCTCTACCTCTCGGACCCCGAGGCGTCCGTCGTCCGGCCGGAGAGGTGGCTCGCCGGATTCGGCAGGGTCGAGCTGCAGCCCGGCGCGGCCGCCCGGGTCACCTTCTCCGTCCACGCCGACCGGACCTCTTTCACCGGGCTCGACCTGCGCAGAAGAGTGGAGCCCGGAGAGATCGGCGTGGCCGTCGGCCGGTCGAGCGGCGATCTCCCGCTGCGAGGTTCCTTCACTCTGTACGGCCCTGTACGTCACCCGGCGGCCGACCGCGTGCTGTCCGTGCCGGTCGAGATCGTCCCCGTCTCGTGAGCACGCCCTTCGGTGATCCCGTGCTGCCCGGGTTCCGGCCCGATCCGTCCGTGTGCCGGGTGGGAGCGGACTACTACCTGGCGACGTCCAGCTTCGCATGGTTCCCGGGTCTTCCCGTGTTCCACAGCCGCGATCTCGTGAACCGGCGGCGTCGCGGCTCCGCGCTCGACCGGCCGTCCCAGCTCGACCTCGACGGGTGCGAGCCCTCACGCGGCCTGTTCGCACCGACGATCCGGCACGAGGCCGCCGGCCGCACCGAGATCTGGAGGCGTGAGTACCTACCCCGCGAACGGCGGCTCACGGGACCCGAGTACGTCCTGTGGTCGGGAAGCCGGCCGGGTGCCCGCTGGCCGGAGGCCCCGCACCTCTACAGGATCGACGGTACCTGTCTCCTGCTCACCGCGGAGGGCGGCCCCGATGTGGACCACAGTGTGGTGGCTGCCCGCGCCGACCACGTGACCGGCCCGTACGAGGGCGCCCCCGGCAACCCGGTGCTGCCTCCCGCCACGGGCCCGGTCACCCGCACCGGGCACGCCGACCTCGTCCAGACCCCGGACGGCGACTGGCGGGCCGTCCTCCTGGGCGTACGCCCGGGCTCCGCCGTCGGTCGCGAGACCTTCCTCAGCAGGGTCACCTGGAGCGACGGCTGGCCGGTCTTCTCCCCCTGCCGGCCGCACAGGCCCTCGGCGCCGTCGCCACGACGACTTCGCCGCCCTCTTCGCCGACTGGAGCACACTGCGCACCCCACGCCCCCGAGATGCGCTTTGAGGGGTGCTCATTCATGAGGATCACCTTCGCGGGAGCTTCCGGCCCGACCCTCGATTCTTCCGCGTCTGCCCGATCGAAAAGATGCGGACACCTCAACGTCAGGAGCAGACCGGGCGCCTTCCATATCGAATATATTTCGATGTGGAAGGCGCCCGCAAAAACATCTCCCGGATCATTTCGAAGGGGCAGGACTTCGAAACCCTTTCGAAACCATTGACATGTCCCCGCCATTTTTCCACACTGATTTCCGAGGCGGCGTCACTCTCTGCCTCCGCACCACCGTGCCGGTCTCACATCGTCACATCGTCACGTCCTGGCGGCACGCACCGCTTTCCAGTGGGCGCGGACATCGCAGACGAAAATTCCTTCTGCCGCGCTCGAATCCTTCCGTGATTTCCGTCCTGGAGGCTCAGTCATGCACTTACACGTCGTTCGGCCATCCACTATCCGCAGAAAGATCGGCGGCCTGTGCGCGGCGCTGATCGTCGGCGTCCTCGGTTCGGCCGCCGTCCTGGTGGCGCCGCCGACCTCTGAGGCCGCCGAGAGCACGCTCGGCCGCGCGGCGGCCCAGAGCGGCCGCTACTTCGGCACAGCCATCGCCTCGGGCAGGCTCAACGACTCGACGTACACGACGATCGCGGCGCGCGAGTTCAACTCGGTGACGGCCGAGAACGAGATGAAGATCGACGCCACCCAACCCCAGCAGGGCCGGTTCAACTTCACCGCCGGGGACCGCGTCTACAACTGGGCGGTGCAGAACGGCAAGCAGGTACGCGGCCACACCCTGGCCTGGCACTCCCAGCAGCCCGCCTGGATGCAGAGCCTCAGCGGCAGCGCACTGCGTCAGGCGATGATCAACCACATCAACGGCGTGATGGCCCACTACAAGGGCAAGATCGTCCAGTGGGACGTCGTGAACGAGGCGTTCGTCGACGGCACCTCGGGGGCCCGGCGCGACTCCAACCTGCAGCGCACCGGCAACGACTGGATCGAGGTCGCCTTCCGCACCGCGCGCGCCGCGGACCCGGCCGCCAAGCTCTGCTACAACGACTACAACGTCGAGAACTGGACCTGGGCCAAGACGCAGGCCATGTACGCCATGGTCCGGGACTTCAAACAGCGCGGCGTGCCCATCGACTGCGTCGGCTTCCAGGCGCACTTCAACAACGGCAGCCCGTACAACAGCAACTTCCGCACCACCCTGCAGAACTTCGCCGCCCTCGGCGTCGACGTGGCCATCACGGAACTCGACATCCAGGGTGCCCCCGCCACGACCTACGCCAACGTGACCAACGACTGCCTGGCCGTTCCCCGGTGCGTCGGCATCACCGTCTGGGGTGTGCGGGACACCGACTCCTGGCGAGCCGAGCAGACGCCACTGCTGTTCAACGGCGACGGCAGCAAGAAGCCCGCTTACAACTCCGTCCTCAACGCGCTCAACTCCGTCTCCCCCACCCCCACTCCGACGCCCTCCCCCGGCTCCGGACAGATCAGGGGAGTCGCCTCGGGCCGGTGCCTGGACGTGCCCGGAGCCAGTACGACCGACGGCACCCAGCTCCAGCTGTGGGACTGCGGCAACCGCACCAACCAGCAGTGGACCCACACAGCCACGGGCGAGCTCAGGGTCTACGGTGACAAGTGCCTGGACGCCGCCGGCACCGGCAACGGCGCCAAGGTGCAGATCTACAGCTGCTGGGGCGGTGACAACCAGAAGTGGCGCCTCAACTCCGACGGTTCCATCGTCGGCGTCCAGTCCGGCCTCTGCCTCGACGCCGCTGCCAACGGCACCGCCAACGGCACCCTGATCCAGCTCTACTCCTGCTGGAACGGCACCAACCAGCGCTGGACCCGCACCTGACCTCGTGCAGTGACACCCGCACCATGGAGGGGGCCAGAGGATCCTGGCTCCCTCGGTACGGTCGGACGGAGGGCGAGTCGCCGTAGCAGGCATCCGGGCCGTGCTTGCGTGTGAAGCGG
This sequence comes from Streptomyces sp. NPDC047886, assembly GCF_043204435.1. Taxonomy (NCBI): domain Bacteria; kingdom Bacillati; phylum Actinomycetota; class Actinomycetes; order Kitasatosporales; family Streptomycetaceae; genus Streptomyces; species Streptomyces sp. NPDC047886. The sequence continues at coordinate 17,353 of NZ_JBIDCF010000004.1, read as the reverse complement.
TCTCGCGGACGTCGTCGCACGCAGCTGTCGATCGAACCGCCTCCGGAGCCTCCTGCGGCGCCTGGTTCTACGCCGTACGCGCCTTCTCCGCGGAACGGCTGACGCCGCTCGAACTCCGCACGCACCAGCTGCGCATCGACGGGTTCGAGCGGGCCATGGCACTCACGGGCAGCGGCGATACCCGCGCCGGGAGAGTTCTGCTCCGTCCTTCAGGCTGACGACCCGGGATCGCGTTCGCGGCATTGACCCCGGCCTACCAGCGGGCGCTGCGCTGCGGGGTGCGCAGCCGGGTGGCCTGGTGATGCGTCGCCGCACGGGAATCCCGTACCACCGCACTTCCCCACTGCGTCGCCCGCTCGGCACGAGACCGCGCGACGCATCCGCCGTCAGGAAACCGAGGTACAGCCATGCGCCACACAATCCGCGCCCTCGTCGCCGCCCTTGCCGCGCTGCCACTGGTGCTCGCCGTCTCGCCGCCCGCCCACGCGGCGGACCCCACCACCATGACCAGCGGCTTCTACGTGGACCCGAACTCCAGTGCGAAGCAGTGGGTCGCCGCCAACCCCGGTGACGGCCGGGCGCCCGCCATCAGCACGTCCCTGGCCAACACGCCCACGGCCCGCTGGTTCGGCGCCTGGAGCGGCACCATCGGCACCGCTACGGGCGCGTACGTCGGGGCGGCGGACCACGCGGACAAACTGCCCGTCCTGGTCGCCTACAACATCCACCTCCGAGACTCGTGCGGCGGGCACTCCGGAGGCGGAGCCACGTCGCCCTCCGCCTACGCGACCTGGATCGCGCAGTTCGCCGGCGGGATCGCCAACCGCCCGGCCGTCGTCGTCCTCGAACCCGACTCCCTCGCGGACTACGGCTGCCTGAACCAGAACCAGATCCGCGAACGTCAGGGCATGATCAGGGGCGCCCTCGCCGAGTTCAACCGCCAGGCGCCCAACACCTGGGTCTACCTCGACGCGGGCAACCCCGGCTGGGTGAGCGCGGCGACGATGGCCCAGCGCCTCCACGAGGCCGGCCTCCGCCAGGCCCGCGGTTTCTCCCTCAACGTCTCGAACTACTACACCACCGCCCAGAACACCGCCTACGGCAACGCCGTCAACAGCGAACTCGCCGCCCGCTACGGCTACACCAAGCCGTTCGTCGTCGACACCAGCCGCAACGGCAACGGCTCCAACGGCGAGTGGTGCAACGCCGCGGGCCGCCGCATCGGCACTCCCACCCAGTTGGGTGGCGGCGCCGAGATGCTGCTGTGGATCAAGGCCCCCGGCGAGTCCGACGGCAACTGCGGCGTCGGAACCGGATCCTCGGCCGGACAGTTCCTCCCGGAGGCCGCCTACAAGATGATCTACGGCTACTGACATCCGACTCCTGTGGCCCGGTGTCCGCCGCCCCGCGACCGGGCCACAGCTACCACCGGCCCTCTCCACCCCCATCCCCGCGACCAGGGGCCCTCATGAATCCACGCAGCCTGCGGCGCCGTGCGACCGCCGCTTTCGCAGCGCTCGCGGCCTGTGCGCCCGGCCGTCGACGCAGATCGCGAAGTCGTCGCGGCCGTTGCCTCACCACGACGGTCTCGATCGACTCGGTCAGCCCAGGAAGCTCAGCCGCACCTGGCGTTCCGGGTTGTCCTTGTTGGTGTCGACGAGACAGACCGACTGCCAGGTGCCGAGCGCCATCTCCCCGTTCACGACGGGGATCGTGGCGTGCGGGGGGATGAGGGCCGGGACGACATGGTCACGGCCGTGACCCGGGCTGCCGTGGCGGTGCTGCCAGCGGTCGTCGGCGGGGAGCAGGCTGTGCAGGGCGGCCAGGAGGTCGTCGTCGCTGCCGGAGCCGGTCTCCAGGACGGCCACTCCGGTCGTCGCGTGCGGGGTGAAGACATTGAGCAGTCCGTCGCGTCCCTCGGCCGCTTCGCGGAGGAAGGAGGCGCAGTCGTGGGTGAGGTCCCGGACGACCTCGGTCGTCCCGGTGACGATGCGCAGCGTGCGTGTGGTGAATGCGTCGCTCATCCCCCCATGGTGGCGTACGGCGGGCCCCGGGAAGATCCACGGCACCCCACGAGTTAGTAGAACTGTGAACGATTTCCTCGGGGACGTGACGTGGGACGTGACCGACGTGGACGTGACCGACGTGGACGTGGCCACGGCTGTGGACGTGGTCGTGATCGGCGCCGGGCAGGCCGGGCTGTCCGCGGCGTACCATCTGCGCCGGGCCGGGCTGGAGCCGGACCGCGACGTCGTCGTCCTGGACCGCGCGCCGCGACCTGGCGGGGCCTGGCAGTTCCGCTGGCCCTCGCTGACGTACGGCAAGGTGCACGGGATGCACGCGCTGCCCGGCATGGAGCTGACCGGCGCGGACGAGAGCCGCCCGTCGTCGGAGGTGATCGGCGCGTACTTCACCCGTTACGAGGAACGGTTCGGGCTGCGGGTGCACCGGCCGGTCGACGTCACGTCCGTACGGGAGGGCGAGGACGGCCGGCTGCGGGTGGAGACCTCGGAGGGCACGTATGCGACGCGGGCCCTGGTCAACGCCACCGGCACCTGGGACCGGCCGTTCTGGCCCCGGTACCCGGGGCAGGAGACCTTCCGGGGGCGCCAGCTGCACACGGCCGGCTATCCGGGTCCGGAGGCGTTCGCCGGGCAGCGGGTCGTCGTCGTGGGCGGCGGCGCGTCGGGCACCCAGCACCTGATGGAGATCGCCGACGTGGCCGCCGCGACGACCTGGGTGACCCGCCGTGAGCCGGTGTACCGCGAAGGCCCGTTCGGCGAGGCGGAGGGGCGGGCGGCGGTGGCGCTGGTGGAGGACCGGGTACGGCGCGGGCTGCCGCCGCGCAGCGTGGTCAGCGTCACCGGGCTCCCCATGACCGACGCGGTCCGGCGGGCCAGGGAGCGGGGCGTCCTGGACCGACTGCCGATGTTCGACCGGATCACCCCGACCGGAGTGGCCTGGGACGCGGGGTCGACGCTGGAGGAGCGCCCGGGGCGGGGGCTGACCGTGGAGGCGGATGTGATCCTCTGGGCGACGGGGTTCCGGGCCGCCGTCGACCATCTGGCGCCGCTGAGGCTGCGTGAGCCGGGCGGCGGCATCCGGCTGGACGGTACGCGCGCGGTACGGGACGAGCGCGTCCATCTCGTCGGGTACGGGCCTTCGGCGTCCACGATCGGCGCGAACCGCGCGGGCCGGGCCGCCGTCCGGGACATCAGGCGTCTCCTCGACCGTGCCCCGGCCCCCACGGCGGCCGCGCGGCACCCCGACGAGACAGCCCGCCGGCCGGTGGTCGCGTGAGACGGGGGCGGCCGGGGTGCGGCGCGTGTGGTGGGGTCAGTCCGTCGCCGTGCGGCGGGTGCGGGGTCGGTCGTCGCCGTGCGGCGGGTGTGCTGGGGTCAGTCCGTCGCCGTGCGGCGGTTCTCGTTGAACTCCCGCACGTTCCGCTGCTGCTCCGTGTAGTCGCCGGTGAAGCGGGTGTCGCCGGGTTTCACGGTGACGAAGTAGAGCCACTCACCCGGCGGCGGGGCAACCGCGGCGTCCATGGCCTGCTCTCCCGGGTTGTCGATCGGGGTCGGCGGGAGTCCCTGGCGCTCATAGGTGTTGTATGGGCTGTCGATCCTGGTGTCGGCGTGGCTGGTGTCGAGGGTGGAGCGGCCCAGTGCGTAGTTGAGCGTGGAGTCCATCTGGAGCGGCATGCCCTGCGCGAGCCGGTTGTAGATGACGCGCGCGACCTTCCCCATGTCCTCGGGGGTGTCGGCCTCGGCCTGCACGATGCTCGCGATGGTCACCTGCTGGTAGAGGCTCACCCCGTTGCGCCGGGCGGCGGTGCTGACGCGGTCGGCGCCGAACCGCTCGCCCGCGGTGGACACCATGTAGCGCAGCAGGCTCTTCGGGGTGGTCGTGGCGTCGATCGGGTACGTGGCCGGGAACAGAAAGCCCTCCGGGTTGCCCTGGGCCTCGGCGGGCAGTTCCAGCGCGGCTCCGGCCGCCGCCTGCCGGGTGGTGCCGGGCGGTACGCCGAGCGCCTTGTCCACCGCCTCGTACACCTGGCTGGATCGCCAGCCCTCCGGGATCAGCAGGGTCCTGGTCTGCTGCGGTTCGGCGGGGGGCTCCCTGACCAGCAGCAGCGGTACGAGCACGGAGGCCGCCACGACGAGGATCGCCCCGGCGACCAGCACGATGCGGCCGCGCCGGGTCAGGCGGGGGCGCCGGGGCCGCTTGTTCGAGAACGCGTTGGCCATGCGGGCACGCTAACCCGCGGTCCCCGTGGATCCCGGTAGCCCACGAGGAGCGACACGAGCCCCTGAACACACGAACGTGGGATCGGTTGTTCGCCGGAACGTGTGGTCGTATCGGCTTTCCCTGTCCAACTCCCGTGCGGCGCATGATGCTTACGGTGCGCAAGCGACGGGCTGCAGACCGCGTCGGCGCATGTCCCATCTGTCCCACACGCACGATGCACAAGGAGATCGCACCATCATGAACTTCCTCACCAACCTGCTGGCCGGTGTCGTCCACTTCGTGGGTTGGCTCGTCTGACGATCGTTCGCCGTGGCGCCGTCGCCTCCCCGTCCCACGGGAGCGGCGGCGCCGTCGCGTTCCCCCCGGGCTCCAGCTCGGCGTCTCCGCGCACGAGCGCGGCGTACCGGCCGCCGAGCGCCAGCAGCTCGTCATGGCTGCCGCGCTCGGCTATCCGGCCGCCGTCGAGGACGGCGATCTGGTCGGCGTTCCGGATGGTGGAGAGCCGGTGGGCGATCGTGATGGTGGTGCGTCCCGCGGAGAGCGCGTCGATGGCCTGTTGCACCGCCTGCTCGGTACGGGTGTCGAGGGCGCTGGTCGCCTCGTCCAGGATGAGGACCGGCGGGTCGCGCAGGATGGTGCGGGCGATGGCCAGCCGCTGCTTCTCACCGCCGGAGAACCGGTAGCCGCGCTCGCCGACGAGGGTGTCGTACCCGTCGGGCAGGGCGGCGATGTGGTCGTGGATCTGCGCGGCCCGCGCGGCGGCCTCGATCTCCTCGTCGGTGGCATCGGGCCGGGCGAAGCGCAGATTGTCGGCGACGGAGGCGTGGAAGAGGTAGGTCTCCTGGGAGACGACGCCCACGGCCCGGGCGAGGCTGTCGAAGTCGAGGTCGCGTACGTCGACCCCGTCGAGCGTGACCCTGCCGGATGTGACGTCGTACAGCCGGGGCACGAGATAGCTGAGGGTGGACTTGCCGGAGCCCGTGGGGCCGACGACCGCCAGGCTGCCGCCGGCCGGGACGGTGATGTCGATGCCGTCGAGCGTCGGGCCGGTCTTGTCGTCCTTCTCGTCGTAGTGGAAGGCCACGTCCTCGAAGCGGACCTCGCCCCGCACCGTGTCGAGGCGGACGGGCCGCTCGGGTTCGGTGATGTCGACGGGCAGGTCGAGGTACTCGAAGATCCGCTGGAAGAGCGCGAGCGACGTCTGGATCTGCACTCCGGTGGAGAGCAGGCTCACGGCGGGGCGGAACAGTCCCTGCTGGAGCGAGACGAAGGCGACGAGCGTACCGATGGAGATGGCCGGGCCGCCCGCCTGGAGCGCCAGCCCTGCGGCCCAGTAGATCAGCGCGGGCATCGCGGCCATCACGATGCTGATCGTGGCCATCCGCCACCGCCCCGCCATGGAGGAGCGCACTTCCAGGTCGACGAGCCGCTCGGACTCGTCGGCGAAGGACCGGGTCAGCGAGTCGGCGCGGCCCATGGTGCGGCCGAGCAGGATGCCGCTCACGGAGAGCGACTCGGTGACCGTCGCGGCCATCGCGGCCATCTGCTTCTGACGCTGGGTGGTGATCGTCTTGCGCTCGCGGCCGACCCGGCGGCTGATCCAGACGAACAGCGGCAGCAGCAGGAGCGAGACGACGGTGAGCCGCCAGTCGAGGGCCAGCATCGCGACGACCGTCGCCACCACGGCGGTCAGGTTGGAGACGAGGGACGTCGCGGTGGAGGTCACGGTGGCCTGCATGCCGCCGATGTCGTTGGCGATCCGGGACTGCACCTCGCCGGTGCGCGTCCGGGTGAAGAAGGCGAGCGGCATGCGCTGCAGCTGGGCGTAGACGGCGGTGCGCAGATCGTGCATGACACGCTGACCGACCGTCGTGGAGATGAGCGTCTGGAGCACGCCGAAGACGCTGGTCATGACCGCGGTGAGGATCATGCCGAGGACGAGCAGGCTGAGCAGGCCGGTGCGGCCCTGCGGGATCGCGGTGTCGAGGATCTCGCGGAGGAGGAACGGCGAGGCGACCGCCACCAGCGACGAGGCGCCGACGAGCACGCCCACGACGGACAGCCGGCCGCGGTAGGGCCGGAAGAGCCGCAGGATGCGGCGGATCTGCGCGGGCGGCTGGTCGGGGTCGGGGGGCGGTGGCGTCCAGGTGGACTCCGCGTGGATGCGCATGGGCTCCTTCGGTGAGGTGCTGCGAGGCAGGCGGCCGAAGCGGCGGCCCGGCCGGTGGCGGGACCGCCGGCCGGGACCGGTGAACTCTCGAAGAGAGCATAGCTCATTGTTACCTACGCTCACAATGAGCGTAGTCCTGATATCCTTCGATTATGAACTCCCCCGACGCCGACGGCCTGCTGGCCGAGCAGCTGCTGCGCCTGACCCGACGGCTGCACCGCAGCCAGAAGCGCCAGCTGGAGTCGGCCGACATCAGCATCACCCCCGCGCAGTCGCGGCTGCTGCGGACGGTCGCGCACTACGAGCACCCGCCGCGCATGGCCGACCTCGCCGAGCGCCTGGAGGTGGTGCCCCGGGCGGTGACCAGCCTGGTCGACGGGCTGGAGGCGAGCGGCCGGGTCCGTCGCGTCCCCGACCCCGCCAACCGCCGGGTGGTGCGGATCGAGCTCACGGACACCGGCCGCGCCACGCTGAGGCAGCTCAGGAGCGCGCGCAGGGCGGCCGCGGAGGACATCCTGGCTCCATTGACCGCCGATCAGCGCGAGGTGCTCGGCGGCCTGCTGTCCGCACTGGTCGACGGAGTCCCGGAGCGCGGCTGCTGAGGCCGCCGTGCCCGGCGCGCGCACCGTCGAGGGGACCGCGACATGCCGCTGCTGGAGCCGAAGCCCGACGCCCTCCGCCCGGGTGCGGAGCGTGCCCCCTCCCCCGACCGGGCGCCCGACCTGCTGGCACACGGCACGCCCGGACGGCTCCGGGACGAACTCTTCGCCGTCCTCGGCCCGGACAAGGTCCTGTGGCGGGCCTCGGACCTCGTGGCGTACGCCTCGGACGCCAGTCCGTACCGCTTCATCCCGCACGTGATCCTGCTGCCCGAGGACATCGACGACATCTCGGCGATCCTGTCGTACGCGCACGGCAAGGGGCGCGACGTGGTGTTCCGGGCCGCCGGGACGAGCCTGAACGGCCAGGCCCAGGGCGAGGACATCCTCGTGGACGTCCGCAGGCACTGGACGGGCGTCGAGGTACTCGACGGCGGCGCGCGGGTCCGCGTCCGGCCCGGCACGACCGTCGCCCGGGTGAACGCCGCCCTCGCCCCGTACGGCCGCGTGCTCGGCCCCGACCCGGCCAGCGCCGTCGCCTGCACCGTGGGCGGCGTCGTCGCCAACAACGCCTCCGGCATGACGGCGGGCACCGCCCGCAACGCCTACCGGACGGTGTCCTCGCTGACGTTCGTCCTGCCGACCGGCACGGTCGTCGACACGGCCGACCCGGCGGCCGACGAGGAGCTGGCCCGCGCCGAACCGAAGCTGTGCGAGGCGCTGCTCGCGCTGAAGGCGGACATCGAGGCCGATCCCGCGCTGACGGCCCGCATCCGCGCCAAGTACGAGATCAAGAACACCAACGGCTACCGTCTCGACGCCTATCTGGACGGGGCGACCCCGGTCGAGATCCTGCGCGGGCTGATGGTCGGCTCCCAGGGGACGTTCGGTTTCATCGCCGAGGTCGTCTTCGACACGCTGCCCCTGGATTCGGCGGTCTCATCGGCGCTGCTGTTCTTCCCGTCGCTCCCGGCCGCCGCCGCGGCCGTGCCGCTGTTCACCCGGGCGGGCGCGCTCGCCGTGGAGCTGATGGACGGGGGCACGCTCCGCGCCTCGGCCGCCGTCGCCGGTGTCCCGTCCGACTGGGCGGAGCTGCCACGGGGGACGGCCGCGCTGCTGGTGGAGTTCCGGGCGCCGGACACAGCGGCGTGCGCGGCGTACGAGCGGGCGGCGGAACGCATCGTGGCCGGACTCGCACCGGTCGCGCCGGTGGCCTCGGTGACGAACGCGTTCACCCGCGACCCGGCGGCGATCGGCGGCTACTGGCGGGCCAGGAAGGCGTTCGTCACGGCGGTCGGTGCCACCCGCCCGCCCCGTACGACGCTGATCACCGAGGACTTCGCGGTGCCGCCCGCGCGGCTCGCCGAGGCGTGCGAGGCGCTGCTCGCGCTCCAGGCCGCGTACGGTTTCGACGCGGCCGTCGCGGGCCATGCCGGACACGGCAATCTGCACTTCCTGCTCGCGTTCGACGCCTCGGACCCCGCCGACGTGGACCGGTACGCCGCGTTCATGGACGCGTTCTGCCGCCTCACGGTGGAGCGGTTCGACGGCTCACTCAAGGCGGAGCACGCCACCGGACGGAACATCACCCCGTTCCTCGAACTGGAGTGGGGGCCGGCGGCGACGGATCTGATGTGGCGTACGAAGCGTGCCATCGACCCCGACGGGGTGCTCGCGCCGCGCGTGGTCCTCGACCGTGACCCCCGGGCGCATCTGCGCGGCCTGAAGAGCGTGCCGGCGGTGGATGAGCGCACCGACCCGTGCATCGAGTGCGGGTTCTGCGAGCCGGTCTGTCCCAGCGGGAACCTGACGACCACACCGCGTCAGCGGATCGTCCTGCGGCGGGAGATGATGCGGCAGGCGCCCGGCTCTCCGGTGGAGAACGCACTGGTGGAGGCGTACGGCTACGACGCCGTCGACACCTGCGCCGGCGACGCGCTGTGCGGCCTCGCCTGCCCGGTGGGGATCGACACGGGCGCCCTGATGAAGGAGCTGCGGCACCGGCGCCACTCGCCGCGCGAGGAGCGTACGGCCGCGCTGGCGGCGCGGAACTTCGCCGCGGTGGAGAGCGCGGCCCGGCTCGCGGTCGCCGCGGCCGACCGGGCCGGAGGCATCGCGGGGGACGGGTTGCCGCGCGCGGTCACGGGCCTGCTCCGCACGGCGGTCCGGCGCGACCTCGTCCCGGAGTGGCTGCCCGCGCTGCCCGGTGCGGCAGGGCCCAGGCTGCCCCGCACGGACCGTACACGCGCGGCGGCCGTCTACTACCCGTCCTGTGTGAACCGGATCTTCGGCGACCCCCGCGGGCATGACGGGCCGTCCCTGCCGCAGGCCGTGGTGGCGCTGTCCGAGCGCGCCGGGCTGCCGGTCTGGATCCCCGACGACGTGGCCGGTACGTGCTGCGCGACGATCTGGCACTCCAAGGGGTACGAGGAGGGTGCCCGGGTGATGGCCGACCGGATCGTCGAGGCCGCCTGGGGCTGGACGGCGGGCGGGCGGCTGCCCCTGGTCGTGGACGCCTCGTCCTGCGCGCTGGGGCTCGCCCGCGAGGTCGTGCCCTACCTCGCCGAGCGGAACCGGGACCTGCACGGGGAGCTCACAGTGATCGACTCGGTCGTCTGGGCCGCGGACCGTCTCCTGCCCCGGCTCGACGTGCGGCGCACCGTGGGCTCGGCCGTCGTGCACCCCGCCTGCGCGATGCGTCACCTCGGGGACGCTGACCGGCTGACGGCGATCGCCGAGGCGTGCGCGGACGAGGTGGTCGTGCCGGACGAGGTGCGGTGCTGCGGCTTCGCGGGCGACCGGGGCATGCTGCACCGCGAGTTGACCGAGTCGGCGACGGCCGGTGAGGCGGCCGAGGTGACCGCGCGCCACTTCGACGCCCACCTGTCGGCGAACCGGATGTGCGAGATCGGCATGGATCATGCAACGGGGCGGCGCTACCGCTCGGCGCTGCTGGAGCTGGAGCGTGCCACCCGGCCGTGACGGCACGGGCGGAGCCTCGGCCGGCGAGCCCCGGGCCCGCGCGTACAGGAGTCCGCGGACGACGGCGCGGGTGTCGGAGGCCGGGCCGACCCGGGCCCGCGTGTACAGGAGTCCACGGGCCCGCGCCGAGAGTCCAATCGTCGCCCTTGCGCGCCCGCGACCCGGACGGCCAGGGTCCTTCCCGGGATTCGTGAACCAGCCGTGCACACACGTACTGGAGGTTCGATGAACGAGGCAGCACCCGGGAACCAGGACTCCGACGAGTCCGGCGGCGCCCCGAGCCGCCGGTCCGTCCTGCGGACGACGGCGGGAGTGGCGGGCGCCGGGCTGGGGCTCGGCGCGCTGGGCGGTGTCCCGTCGGCCACCGCCGCGACCCCGGCGACGGCAGCGGACACCACCGGCGCCGCCGAGGGGGCGGCCGGCTCCGGAGCCGCGGCACCGCCCCGCCAGGGCCGCACCATGGCGGGCGTGCCCTTCGAGCGGAGAGGCACCGTACGGGTCGGGATCGTCGGTCTCGGCAACCGGGGCGGCAGCATGATCGACCTGTTCCTGGCGCTCCCCGGCGTACGGGTCGTCGCGGTCTGCGACCCCGTGAGGACGAAGGCGGAGGCGGCGTCGGCCAAGGTCGTGAGGGCGGGGCAGCCGTCGCCCGCCGTCTACGCCAACGGCGACCACGACTACGAGAACCTGTGCGCGCGCGGCGACCTCGACCTCGTGTACGTGGCGACGCCCTGGGAACTGCACTTCGACATGGCCGTGTCGGCCATGCTGAACGGCAAGCACGTCGGCGTGGAGTGCCCGGTCGCGATGCGGCTGGAGGAGCTGTGGGCGCTGGTGGACCTCTCCGAGCGCACCCGCCGCCACTGCATGCAGCTGGAGAACTGCTGCTACGGCAGGAACGAGACACGCGTGCTGCGGATGGCGCACGCCGGCCTGTTCGGCGAACTGCTGCACGGCGCGGGCGCGTACAACCACGATCTGCGGCAGCTGATGTTCTCGCCCACGTACTACGAGGGCCCGTGGCGCAGGCTGTGGCACACCCGGCTGCGCGGTGACCTCTACCCCAACCACGGCTTCGGACCGGTCGCCAACTACCTGGACGTCAACCGGGGCGACCGGGTGGTCAGCATCAGCAGCTTCGGCACGCCCGCGCTCGGCCTGGCCGAGTACCGCGCGGCGCACATGCCGCCGGGCGACCCGAGCTGGAAGGAGTCGTACGTCGGGAGCGACCGGACCATCAGCATGGTGCGGACGGCCAGGGGCCGGGTGATCCGGCTGGAGCACGACGTGTCGACGCCGCACCCGTACAGCAGGATCAACAGCCTCGGCGGGACGAAGGGCGTCTTCGAGGACTACCCGGCGCGGATCTACCTGGAGCCCGACCACCGGAACCACCAGTGGGGCGACTTCGGCGCGTACGCGGCCGATTACGACCACTGGCTGTGGAAGGAGCACGCGAACCCGCCGGGCGGGCACGGCGGCATGGACTACCTCATGCTGTACCGGCTGACGCAGTGCATGCGTCTCGGCCTCGTCCCCGACTTCGACGTGTACGACGCGGCGGTCTGGACGGCGCCCGTGCCGCTGAGCCACCTCTCCGTCAAGGCGAACGGAGCGCCGCAGTCGATCCCGGACTTCACCCGCGGCGAGTGGCGCAGGCCCCGCGCGGGCGTGGACTCGGCGAAGCCCGCGGAGTAGCAGCCGGCCCGCCCCGGCGCCCGGAGGACCGGCGGCGCTCCACGGCGGCGCCGACCGGTCCTTCCGGCCGGGTGGTACCTCCCGGCCGGCGGCCCCTCTGGGCCGGGAGGCCCTCCCAGGCGGGCCCGGGCGGGGGCTCTCCCAGGCAGGGACGGCCTTTTCCGGGCGGGGGCAGGTGTTCGACCTTGGCGCATTCCGTTCGGCGGTGCGGAAAACCGATTGCCGTGGACGGGCGCGTCCCGCGAACCTTGCACGTCGCGACTTTTTCGCCGCCTCGCGTCGTCCGCCGCCTCCCCCGCCGCCTCCCCCGCCGTACGCCGCCTGAGCGGCGGCCGTCGCCCCCCGCTCCCCGCCCGTGCCGCTCGTCGATCGCCTGGGACGTCATGCAGATCCACCATCTTCCGTACGCCGATCCGGGCCGACCCGACGTCAGGTCGGGCGCCCGCTTCCTGTTCTGGCTCGGGCGCCATCAGCTCGGTGGCCAGATCAAGGCCCTGTGCTGGGGTCTGCTCCTCCAGCTGAGCATCGCCGCCCTACCGTTGGGAGTCGGCCTGGCCGTCCAGGCGGTCGTGGACGGTTCCGGTCGCGGGCTCGCCTTCGCAACCGGCCTGATCGCCCTGCTGGGCGCGGCCATCGCGGTGGGCGACACCATGCTCCACCGCACGGCCGTCACCAACTGGATCACCGCGGCCGCGCGGGTCCAGCAGCTGCTGGCCCGCAAGACCGCCGAACTCGGCGCGGTGCTGACCCGGCGGGTCGCCGCAGGTGAGGTGGTCGCCGTGTCCACGGGTGACGTCGAGAAGATCGGCTGGTTCGTGGAGGTCCTGTCGCGGTTCGCCGCGGCGGCCACCACGCTGGTCGCGGTCTGTGTCGGCCTGGTGGTCTACCAGCCCGCGCTGGGCGGTCTGGTCGCGGTCGGCGTCCCGGTACTGGCGGTGGCCGTGCTGCCGCTGCTGCCCCGCGCCACCCGGCGGGCGGACGTCCAGCGCGAGAAGGCGGGCCGGGCCACCGAGCTGGCCTCCGACACGGTCGCCGGTCTGCGGGTGCTGCGCGGCATCGGCGGCGAGGACCTGTTCCTGCGCCGCTACCGCGAGGCGTCGCAGGAGGTGCGCGAGGCCGCGGTGCGCAGCGCCCGCATGTGGGCGCTGATCGCGGCGGTCCAGGTGCTGCTGCCGGGGCTGCTGCTGCTCGTGGTGGTGGTGTACGGGGCGAGGCTGGCACTGGACGGCCGGATCACGGTCGGTGAGCTGGTCACCGTGTACGGCATGGTCATGCTGACGCATCATCCGTTGCGGAACTTCGAGGAGATGGCCATGGCCTTCTCCTTCTCGCGTCCCTCCGCGAAGCGCGCGGCGCGCGTGCTGTCCCTGTCCCGTACGGCGGAGAACGCGGCGGCGGAGAGCGGGGCGGTGGAGAGCGCGGCGGCGGAGAACGCGGACGCGGGCACCGCTCCGGCGGGAGCCGCTGTGGCCGCGGGGCCAGGGGGGCAGGCACCGCCGACCGGTGATCTGTACGACCCCGTCACCGGTCTGCTGGCCCCGGCCGGGCTGCTCACCGCCGTCGTGTGCGGCGACCCGGACGCGGCCGGGGAGCTCGCCGACCGGCTCGGCGGGCACCCGGCGGGCGACACGGCCGACGCGCGTGTGTCCGTGCTGCTGGGCGGGGTTCCGCTGGACGAGCTGCCGCTCGACACGGCCCGTGCCGCCGTCCTCGTACAGGACAAGGACCCGGTTCTGCTGTCCGGCACCCTGCGGGAGCTGCTGGACGTGCCGTCGTCCGGGGCGGTGACCGCCGACGCCGCGCTGGCCGCCGCCGAGTGCGGGGACGTGCTGGAGGCGCTGGCGCAGGCGTCGGTGGACAGCGACGGCGACCCGATGCGCACCCGGATCACCGAGCGCGGCCGGTCGCTGTCCGGCGGTCAGCGTCAGCGGCTGGCGCTGGCCAGGTCGCTGGTGACCGACCCGGAGGTGCTGGTCCTCGACGAGCCGACGTCGGCCGTCGACGCGCACACCGAGGCCCGCGTGGCGGCGGGTGTACGGAGGCTGCGCGCCGGGCGCACCACCGTGGTGCTGGCCTCGTCGCCGCTGCTGCTGGACCTCGCGGACCAGGTGGCGCTGGTGGCGGACGGTGCGGTGGTGGCCGTGGGCACGCACCGGGACCTGCTCAAGACCGAGCCGCGCTACCGCGCGGTGGTCACCCGTGACGCCGACGAAGAGCTCGGCACACTCGTGGACATCGAGGAGACCGCATGATCGGCATGGCGCCACCGGAGTACGACCCGGGGGCCCCGACCACGGCGACGACCCTGCCGGTGGGTACCCCGGCGACCGTGCTCGCCTACGTGAGGGAGCTGCTGCGCCGCCATCGCGCCGCGTTCGCCGCGCTGATCGGTGTCAACGCGGCCGCCGTCGTCGCGTCGATGGCGGGCCCCTATCTGCTGGGCTCACTGGTCGACCGGCTCGCGGACGGGGCCCGCGACCTGCGGCTGGAGTGGATCGTCCCGGCGTTCGCTGTCGCGCTGGCCGTCCAGGCGCTGTTCGTCAGGCTGGTGCGGCTGCGCGGCGCGATGCTGGGTGAGGAGATGCTCGCCGATCTGCGCGAGGACTTCCTCGTCCGGTCGGTCGGGCTGCCGCCCGGGGTGCTGGAGCGGGCCGGGACAGGTGATCTGCTGTCCCGGATCACCACCGACATCGACCGGCTGGCCAACGCGATGCGCGAGGCGGTGCCGCAGCTCGCCATCGGGGTCGTGTGGGCGGGCCTGCTGATCGGCGGGCTCACGGTGACGGCCCCGCCCCTGGCGCTCTCGGTCATCGTGGCGGCGCCGCTGCTGATCGTCGGCTGCCGCTGGTACTTCAAGCGGGCGCCGTCGGCGTACCGTTCGGAGGCCGCCGGGTACGCGGCGGTCGCCGCGGCCCTCGCGGAGACCGTCGACGCGGGCCGCACCGTGGAGGCGCACCGGCTCGGTGCGCGGCGCGTGGCCATGTCGGACCGGCGGGTCAGGGAGTGGACGGCATGGGAGAGGTACACGCTCTTCCTGCGCTCGGTGCTCTTCCCGGTCGTCAACCTCACGCACACCACGGTGCTCGCGGCGGTGCTGCTGATCGGCGGGTTCTTCGTCCTGCGGGGCTGGATGGGGGTGGGGCAGCTCACCACGGGGGCGCTGCTCGCCCAGATGCTGGTCGACCCGGTCGGGATCATCCTGCGCTGGTACGACGAGCTTCAGGTGGCCCAGGTGTCGCTGGCCCGGCTCGTCGGCGTACGGGACATCGAGCCGGACGCCGGTGACGCGACGGTACGGCCCGACGGGCGTGATGTCCGCGCGGACGAGGTGCGGTTCGGCTACCGGGAGGGCGTCGACGTGCTGCACCGGGTGTCGATGGAGGTCGCGCCGGGCACCCGGCTGGCGCTCGTCGGCCCGTCCGGCGCGGGCAAGTCGACGCTGGGGCGGCTGCTCGCCGGCATCTACGCCCCTCGTACGGGGCGGATCACCCTCGGGGACGCCGAGCTGGCGAGGATGCCCGCCGAGCGGGTCCGGGAGCATGTGGCGCTGGTCAACCAGGAGCACCATGTGTTCGTCGGGTCGCTGCGGGACAATCTGCTGCTCGCCCGCGCGGGGGCGGGGGACGGGGAGCTGTGGGCCGCGCTGCACGCGGTCGGCGCCGACACCTGGGCGCGGGCCCTCGACGACGGGCTCGACACCGAAGTCGGCTCGGGCGGTGCTGCGCTGACCCCGGCGCAGGCGCAGCAGATCGCGCTGGCCCGGCTTGTGCTGGCCGATCCGCACACGCTGGTGCTGGACGAGGCGACGTCGCTGCTGGACCCGAGGGCGGCCCGGCACCTGGAGCGGTCGCTGGCGCGGGTGCTGGAGGGCCGTACGGTCGTGGCGATCGCGCACCGGCTGCACACGGCGCACGACGCGGATGTGATCGCGGTCGTGGAGCGCGGCCGGATCAGCGAGTTGGGCAGCCATGACGAGCTGGTCGCGGCGGACGGCGCGTACGCGGCGCTGTGGCGCTCCTGGCACGGGTGAGCCGAGCGACGGCCCGGCCCGGCCCGGGGACGCCTGACGCACTCGGACCGGGCCGGTACGCCACCGCACGGTGTTGCTGCAGCCGGGGGGACCGCTCGCCCGCACCGGGACACCGCCCTCCCGGACGGCAGGGAGTGGCACGGTCCCCGGCCCGGGCGGCCGCCTCCCGTGGCGCACAGGAGGCGAACCGCGTCCCCTGCGGTGAGGATGAGGGAGTGACTGGCTCCGGATACGGGGCAGGCGAGCGATGACCGCGTAAGCCCGAGAAGGGACGCACACCGTGGCACGACCCAGGATTCTCGTTGTCGGCGCCGGCTTTGCCGGGGTCGAGTGCGTACGCCGGCTGGAGCGCAGCCTCGCTCCCGGCGAAGCGGACATCGCGCTCGTCACCCCGTTCTCGTACCAGCTCTACCTGCCGTTGCTCCCGCAGGTCGCCTCCGGGGTGCTCACCCCGCAGTCGGTCGCCGTGTCCCTGCGCCGCAGCCGGCGCCATCGCACCCGGATCGTGCCCGGCGGGGCCATCGGGGTGGACACGAAGGCGAAGGTGTGTGTCGTCCGCAAGATCACGGACGAGATCGTCAACGAGCCGTACGACTACATCGTGCTGGCCGCCGGCAGCGTCACCCGTACGTTCGACATCCCGGGGCTGATCGACAACGCGAGGGGCATGAAGACCCTGGCCGAGGCCGCCTACATCCGGGACCACGTCATCTCCCAGCTGGATCTGGCCGACGCCAGTCACGACGAGGAGGAACGGGCGTCCCGGCTGCAGTTCGTGGTGGTGGGCGGCGGGTACGCCGGCACGGAGACGGCCGCGAGTCTGCAGCTGCTGACCAGCAACGCCGTGAAGCACTACCCCAGGCTGGACCCCGCCCTGATCAAGTGGCATCTGATCGACATCGCGCCGAAGCTCATGCCGGAGCTCGGCGACAAGCTCGGTGTCACCGCCCTGGAGATCCTGCGCAAGCGGGGTATCGAGGTCTCGCTGGGTGTCTCCGTGGCGGAGGCGGGGCCGGACAAGGTGACGTTCACGGACGGCCGGGTGCTGCCGTGCCGCACGCTGATCTGGACCGCGGGGGTCGCGGCGAGTCCGCTGGTCGCCACCCTGGACGCCGAGACCGTGCGCGGGCGGCTGGCGGTGACCCCGGAGATGAGCCTGCCCGGTGCGGACGGCGTGTTCGCGCTCGGTGACGCGGCTGCGGTGCCCGACCTGGCGAAGGGCGACGGGGCGATCTGCCCGCCCACCGCCCAGCACGCCATGCGCCAGGGCCGCAAGCTGGCCGACAACATCATCGCGTCGCTGCGCGGCCGGCCGATGCAGTCCTACGTCCACAAGGACCTGGGCCTGGTCGTGGACCTCGGCGGGAGGGACGCCGTCTCCAAGCCCCTGGGCATCGAGCTGAAGGGCATGCCGGCCCAGGCCGCGGCGCGCGGCTACCACTGGGCGGCGCTGCGGACGAACGTCGCCAAGACCCGGGTCATGACCAACTGGCTGCTGAACGCGATCGCCGGTGACGACTTCGTACGGACCGGTTTCCAGGCCCGCAAGCCGGCCACCCTGCGCGACTTCGAGTACACCGACGCCTATCTCACGCCGGAGGAGATCCGCGCCCACACGGCGGGCGCGGA
>NZ_JBIDCF010000003.1:0-776271 GCF_043204435.1 Streptomyces sp. NPDC047886 | reverse complement strand
TCTCCGTGATGGAGACGGGGTATCAACTAATCTGGCGTTGATTTTTGGCACGCTGTTGAGTTCTCAAGGAACGGACGCTTCCTTTGTACTCACCCCTGCGGGCTTTCCTCCGGGCGCTTCCCTTCGGTCTTTCGTGTTTCCAGCTTAGCAGATCCGTTTTCCGTTTCCGCCACCCGCTGGAGCGGGCTGCCGGGCTGTTCTTCGCTTTCGCGTTTCCCTTTCCGGCGGTTCCGACTCTACCAGATCCTTTCGGGCCTGATTCCCAGTCAGCGGGGGGTGTCTTTCCGGCTGTTGGGCCGTTCCGACGCTCAAACTCTAGCGGATTTCCCGGGCGACTCATAATCGAGCCTTCGAAATGAATTCCGGCATGCCGAAATACACCCCGACCGGGGGATCGTGCTGAGTTTGTTTGCCGCGTTCGCGGCGGGAGTGGCTGCCGCAGAACCGTTCCGGTCCCGTGACAACCCGAAGAACCTTACGGATCGCAGCGGGGCGTGTCAACCCCCCGCCCGCGCCGTGCTCCGCCGCTAGTCGAGGTCGGTCAGTCGGCCGCCCGCGTCCGGCTGGGCGTGTTCCACGCGGCGGAGCAGGCGGATCAGCATCTCGCCGAGGACGCCGCGCTCGTCGCTCGACAGGTCCTGGAGGAGGTCCTCCTCGAAGGCGGTCGCCATGCGCATCGCCTCCAGCCACTTCGTACGGCCCTCGTCGGTGAGTTCCACGATGACGCGGACCCGGTTGTTCTCGTCGCGGTCGCGGGTGACGAGACCTTCGCCGGCCATGCGGTCGATGCGGTGGGTCATGGCCGCGGGGGTGAGGCCGAGGCGCTTCGCGAGATCGCTGGGGCCCAGGCGGTAGGGGGCGCCCGCGAGGACGAGGGTCTTGAGTACCTCCCACTCGGCGCTGCTGATGCCGAGCTCGGCGACTTGGCGGCCGTACGCCACGTTCATCCGGCGGTTCAGCCGCCCGAGTGCCGAGACCACCTTCTCGACCTGGGGGTCGAGGTCGCGGAACTCGCGCTGATAGGCGGCGATCTGTTCGTCGAGGGTCGGCTCGAGGCCAGGCTCCTGCGTTTCGGACATGCGGAGGAGTATCCCATGGCCTCGGTTGGCGTTGAAGTCCTTCACTGTGTACAGTTAAGCATCGAACTTTAGTATTGAAGTCTTCAGGGTTCAGCCCTACGGATTCGAAGTGGGTGAGTGTGACCAAGGCGATGGGCGCGGCGATGCGCCGGATCCAGGCAGGGAACGTGTTGAGCGCGTTCGGGCTCGGGTTCACCGTTCCGTATCTCTATGTGTATGTGGCTCAGGTGCGGGACCTGGGCGCCACCACGGCCGGTGCCGTGCTGGCCGTCTTCGCCATGGCCGCTCTCGTCGTCCTCCCCTTCACCGGGCGCACCATCGACCGGCGGGGTCCTCTACCCGTGCTGGTCGGGGCCGCTCTGCTGGCGGCCGTCGGCGCGCTGGGCATGGGTGTGGCGGACAGCGTGCCCACCGTCGTGCTGGCGGCCGCGCTGCTCGGCGCGGGTACGGCCGTCATGCAGCCCGCGCTGGCCACGATGATCGTCTGGTGCTCGTCCCCGTCCACCCGGACCCGGGCCTTCGCGACACAGTTCTTCCTGCAGAACCTCGGACTCGGCATCGGCGGTCTGATCGGCGGGCAGCTCGTGGACGAGAGCCGGCCCGGAAGCTTCCTGCTGCTCTTCTCGATCGAGGCGGGCATGTTCCTCGTCCTCGCCGGGATCGCGGCGACCGTGCGGATGCCCCGTACGGCATCGCTCACCGGCACGCGGCCCGAGACCACCGAGGCCAAGGCCAAGGGTGGGATGCGGGCGCTGCTCGGGCACAAGGCGATGGTGTGGCTGTGCGTGCTGGGGTTCGTGCTGTTCTTCGCCTGCTACGGACAGTTCGAATCGGGGCTCGCCGCGTACGGCACCGAGGCGGCCGGGATCGAGCCGTCGACGCTCGGGATCGCCCTGGCAGCGAACACGGCCGTCATCGTCGTGGCGCAGTTCGTGGTGCTGCGGTTCGTGGAGCGGCGCCGGCGTACACGGGTGATCGCGGCCGTGGGCCTGATCTGGACCGTGGCGTGGCTCTTCGCCGGGTACGCGGGGCTCGGGCACGGCGGCCAGGCCATGGCGACGGCCGCGTTCATCACGACGTACGGGCTGTTCGGGCTCGGTGAGGCGATGCTGTCGCCGACCGTCGCGCCACTGGTCGCCGATCTCGCCCCGGAGTCGATGGTCGGGCAGTACAACTCGGCGTTCGCGCTGGTCAAGCAGCTCGCGCTGGCGGTGGGCCCGGCGGTGGGCGGGCCGATGGGCGCCGCGCTGCACGGGCCGTACATCGTGACGTTCGTGCTGTTCTCGCTGGGCATCAGCGTGCTGGCGCTGCGGCTCGGCAAGCGGCTCACGGACGCGCAGGACCATCCGTTCCGGGCCGCGAAGTCCCGGGTCGTGGCCCGGCACACGGCCGAGCGGACCGTGGAGGCGGCCGCCTGACCCGCTGGGTCATCCGCCGGACACTCCCTATCCGG
Organism: Streptomyces sp. NPDC047886; assembly: GCF_043204435.1. Taxonomy (NCBI): domain Bacteria; kingdom Bacillati; phylum Actinomycetota; class Actinomycetes; order Kitasatosporales; family Streptomycetaceae; genus Streptomyces; species Streptomyces sp. NPDC047886. The sequence goes on along the minus strand of NZ_JBIDCF010000003.1, from coordinate 773,739 downwards.
GCAGGGCGAACTCGCACCAGACCGCCTTGCCGCCCCCGGGCGTGCGGCGGCTCCCCCAGGACGAGGCGATCGTGGCGATGATCGAGATGCCGCGACCCGCCTCGTCCTCCGTTTCGGCCCGGCGGCGGCGCGGCAGGTGGTCGTCGCCGTCCGTCACCTCGATGATCAGGCGGCGGTCGGTACGGCGGAGCCTGAGGCGCATGGGCGGCGTGCCGTGCTGGAGGGAGTTCGCGACGAGCTCGCTGGTGGCGAGGACGCCGAGGTCGCGCAGCTCCACCGGGAACCGCCAGCTCGACAGGACACCGGACGCGAAGGCACGCGCGCGTGGCGCCGCTTCCACGCCGCCGAGCAGGTCGAGGGCCGCGTTGTGGAACAGCTCGGCGTCCGTGCCCGTACGGGACGGGTGCTGCAGGACCAGGACCGCGACGTCGTCGTCGTGCTCGGCGGTGACGCCCAGGGACCGCAGCAGCCGGTCGCAGACCACCGGCGGCGCCCCCACGGCGCCGGACAGGGCCCGCTCCAGCCCGGCGACGCCCTCGTCGATGTCCTCGCCGCGCCGCTCGACCAGACCGTCCGTATAGAGGACGGCGGTGGAACCGGGCGGCAGCGCGATCGTGCCTGACGTGTGCAGCCAGCCGCCGGTGCCCAGCGGCGGGCCCGTCGGGTCGGCGGCGCGCCTGACCGTGCCGTCCTCGTCCCGGACGAGGATCGGCAGGTGCCCCGCCGACGCGTACACCAGCCGGCCCTCGTTGGGGTCGTGCACGGCGTACACACAGGTGGCGATCTGGCTGGCGTCGATCTCGGCGGCGAGGCCGTCGAGCAGCTGCAGCACCTCGTGGGGCGGCAGGTCCAGCCGGGCGTAGGCCCGCACGGCCGTGCGGAGTTGGCCCATGACGGCCGCCGCGCGCACACCGCGCCCCATGACGTCCCCGATGACGAGCGCGGTACGGCCGGCGCCGAGGGTGATCACGTCGTACCAGTCGCCGCCGACTGCCGCGTCCGTACCGCCCGGCTGGTACGTCGCGGCGACGCGCAGGTCGTCGGGCTGCTCCAACTCCTGGGGCAGCAGCGACCTCTGGAGGGTCACGGCAGTTTCGCGGTGCCGGCGCTCGCTGGCCCTGAGCCGCTCGGCGGCGTCCGCGTGGTCCGTGACGTCGGCCGCGTGGACGAGCACTCCGCCGCCGTACCGGGGCGTGTCGACCGGCAGGCACGTGACCGTGTACGAGCCACCGCCCTGTACGCGGCGGGACTTGACCGTACGCGGTTTGCCGCTGCGCAGGACCTGGTCCATGAGCGGCAGCAGCCCCAGCTCGTGAAGCTCGGGGCAGTCCGCGGCGACGGTGCTGCCGGGCGTGCGGTGCCCGAAGGCGGTGGCATAGGCGTCGTTGACGTACGCGACGCGGTGTTCGGTGCCGTACGTGACGGCGACCAGGCCGGGGAGGCGGCCCAGGATCTCCCGTACGGAGAACTCCTCCAGGGCCGGGACCTCGTCGGGCGGGGGCTCCTGCTCCTGGCCACGCCCGGCTCCGTCGCCGTACCCGTCCTGCTGGTCGTGGGTGCCGTACTCACCTCGCGCCGCGGGCACGGAGCCTTCTCCTCGCTGCGCCGGTGACGCCCCTCGATCGGTCCCGCGCGCGGCGGCGCGGCGCTGCGTACCGGGGAATCGGGCGCTCCAACGCGTGAAGTTCACGGATCTCTATGCCTCATGGTGTCGTTGGCCGTGCAGAGTCACTCTGTGCAGGTGTCAGCCCACCTATGGTCACACGTCCAGTGTGACCGACCGCACTGACAAGGATGTCAGTCCGTCGGTGGGCGGCCGTCTGCGGTGGCGCCTTCCGCGCCGTCCCCCGGGTCGTCCTTCTTCTGGGTACCGGCCGCCTTTCCGGGGGCCGTTCCGGGTTTCGCGGCCCCCGGGGACGCCGGTGGCCCGGCGGCGAGCGCGAACTCGGCGCGGGGGTGTTCCAGCGAACCCAGGGACACGATCTCGCGTTTGAAGAGCCCGGCGAGCGTCCATTCCGCCATCACCCGCGCCTTGCGGTTGAAGGTCGGGATACGGCTGAGATGGTACGTGCGGTGCATGAACCAGGCGGGGTAGCCCTTGAGCTTGCGGCCGTACACGTGGGCGACGCCCTTGTGGAGTCCGAGGGACGCGACGGACCCCGCGTACTTGTGGGCGTACTCCTTGAGCGGCCGACCGCTGAGGGACGCCGCCACGTTCTCGGCGAGGACCTTGGCCTGGCGCAGCGCGTGCTGGGCGTTGGGGGCGCACTCCCTGCCCGGCTCGCCGGCGGTGACGTCCGGGACGGCGGCGGCGTCACCGGCCGCCCACGCGTGCTCGACGCCCTCGACGGCGAGGGTCGCGGCGCACTTGAGCCGGCCCCGGCCGGTGAGGGGCAGGTCGGTCGCCGAGAGGACCGGCGCCGGCTTCACACCGGCCGTCCACACGACGGTACGGGTCGGCAGCCGCGTCCCGTCGCTCAGCACGGCCACCCGGTCCGCACAGGACTCCAGGCGGGTCTCCAGCCGTACGTCGATGTTGCGGGCGCGCAGCTCGCGGACGGTGTACCTGCCCATCTCCTCGCCGACCTCGGGCAGGATCCGGTCGGATGCCTCGACCAGGATCCACTTCAGGTCCTCGGGCTTGATGTTGTGGTAGTACCGCGCCGTGTAGCGGGCCATGTCCTCCAGTTCCCCGAGTGCCTCGACGCCCGCGAAGCCGCCGCCGACGAAGACGAAGGTGAGGGCCGCGTCGCGGATGGCGGGGTCGCGCGTCGACGACGCGATGTCCATCTGCTCGATGACGTGGTTGCGCAGGCCGATGGCCTCCTCGACGGTCTTGAAGCCGATGCCGTAGTCGGCGAGGCCGGGGACCGGGAGGGTGCGCGAGATGGAGCCGGGGGCGACGACCACCTCGTCGTACCGGAGGTGCAGGGAGCCCGCGCCCTCCTCATCGGTGGCGAGGGTGTTCACGGTCGCGGTGCGCTTGGCGTGGTCGATGGACTCGACCTCGCCGATGATGATCGTGCAGAGGCCGAGGACCCGGCGGAGCGGGACGACCACGTGGCGCGGCGAGATGTTCCCCGCGGCCGCCTCGGGCAGGAACGGCTGATACGTCATGTACGGGGCGGGCGTCACCACGACGATCTCGACCGCGCCGCTCCTCAGCCCGGCCTTGAGGTGCCGCTGGAGGTGCAGGGCGGTGTACATCCCGACGTAGCCGCCGCCCACGACGAGGATGCGCGTACTGACCGGGGATTCGGGGGTCGTCCCCCGAGGGATAGCAGCCGTCACCATCCCATGACGCAACGGGCTTCGGGGTTTGTCCACAGGCTCGGCAAATTGTGTGACCGCGGGGGCGGGCGGAGGTGGGGTGGCGCATGAACCGCGAGAGGACGAAGGTGTGCAGGTCAGAGGGGTGAGGTGGGGTGGCGCGGCGCGGTGGAATCGGGAGTCTTCCGGTCCTTGCTCCGATCGGGGGGCGCACCGGACGGAACTGCCCCTTCTGAATTGACCTCGACTCAACTATGTTCGTATCTCGACGGGGTGTCGGAGGGCTGCGCGTGACCATGAGCGCGGCGGGCCGGCCCCCGATGTCAGGGCGGGGAGTCTCCGGGGGGAGACGTCATTACCGGGGGAACGCTTATGCACATTCAGAGTTCGCATGGGCAGGCTCAGGCCGTGGTCACGTCGTCGGACGGGATCGGGACCGGGCACGGTCGTGCGGGTGTGGCCGGGGCGACGCGTCCCGCGCCGCTCCGCGTGGACGCACAGCGCAATCTGGAACATGTCCTGCGGGCCGCTCGCGAGGTCTTCGGCGAGCTGGGCTACGGGGCTCCGATGGAGGACGTCGCGCGCCGGGCGCGCGTCGGCGTCGGTACGGTCTACCGGCGCTTTCCCAGCAAGGACGTGCTGGTACGCCGAATAGCCCAGGAGGAGACGTCACGGCTCACCGAGCAGGCGCGGACGGCGCTGGGGCAGGAGGAAGAGCCGTGGTCGGCGCTCTCCCGCTTCCTGCGGACGTCGGTGGCCTCGGGTGCCGGGCGGCTCCTCCCGCCGCATGTGCTGCGCGTCGGCGTGGACGCGGACGAGACGCCCGAGCCGCTCGACGGGGCGCGGGTGCCGCAGCAGCGGAGCGCCTCCGGGCAGCCCGAGCTGCGGGTCGTCCCGTCGCGTCCGGCTCCGCCGGCGGAGCTGGACGACGCGGGCGCTTCGGAGCTGCTGGAGGTCGTGGGCCGGCTGGTGCAGCGGGCCCGCGACGCCGGGGAGCTGCGCCGGGACGTGACGGTGGCGGACGTGCTGCTGGTGATCGCCACGGCGGCGCCTTCGCTCCCGGACGCGGCGCAGCAGAGCGCGGCGGCGGCGCGGCTGCTGGACATCCTGCTGGAGGGCCTCCGCTCCCGTCCCGTGTGACGGGCGGGGCACGGTCGTAGCCGCCCGGAGTCGTAGCCGCCCGGGTCGCGGTCCCTCGTGGTCGCGGGCCGGGCGGTGTGGCCTTCGCGGTCGGGGCGTGTCCGGCCGGAGCGTGTGACGCCGTGGCGTGCGGTGCCGTCGCGTGTGACGCCGTGGCGTGCGGTGTTGTGGTGCTCGGCGTCCCGGCCCGGTTCCGGGGTCGCCGTCCCGATCGGGTGAGGGCTCGCGCTCGTATCCGTGCGGTCTCCTCGGACGAGTGGTTGGTTCTCGCACACCCGGGACCCATGTCGTCCTCTGTGGCACGCTTGCCCGGTGTTCGGGTCTCAGCAGTGGTACGGGGGCGGTCGCGATGAGCGGTGACGGTCGCGGCGAGCCGCTGGGTGGCGGGGGCGCCAAGGACGTCGGCGGGCTGCCGCCCCGGCAGGTACCGAGCCAGGGCGGGCCCGGAGGCTCGTCCGGCGGCACCGGCTTCGACCCGGAGGTGAGCGTCCCGCCACAGCGCGAGCGCGGCACGTCCGAGTCCGTACTGCCGCCGCCGATCGAACTGCCGCCGTCGGACTCCGAGCTCGTCCAGCGGATGCGCGCCGGGGACGACAGCGCGTACGAGGAGCTGTTCCGTCGCCACGCGCAGGCCGTCCGGCGGTACGCGCACACCTGCTGCCGCGACCGGGACACCGCCGACGACCTGACCGCCGAGGTGTTCGCGCGGACGCTCCAGGCGGTGCGCGGCGGCGCCGGGCCCGAACAGGCCGTACGGGCGTACCTGCTGACGACGGTACGGCGCGTGGCCGCCGCCTGGACGAAGACCGCGAGGCGTGAGCATCTGGTCGAGGACTTCGCGGTGTTCGCCGCACAGGCCGCCCGCTCGTCCGAGGTGTCCGACGACGACACGCTGGAACTGGGCGCGGACGTCCGGGCGATGCACGAGGCCGAGCAGTCGCTCGCCCTGCGGGCGTTCCGGTCGCTGCCCGAGCGGTGGCAGGCGGTGCTGTGGCACACCACCATCGAGGAGGAGTCGCCGAGCGATGTGGCACCGCTGTTCGGGCTGACCGCCAACGCCACTGCGGTGCTGGCCAGCCGGGCCCGCGAAGGGCTCAAGCAGGCGTACCTCCAGGCGCATGTGAGCCAGGCGCTCACCTCGGGCGGTGACTGCGCCCGCTACGCCGACCGGCTGGGTGCCTACGCGCGGGGCGGACTGCGCGTGCGGGCCGAGCGGGGGCTGCGCCAGCATCTGGAGGAGTGCGTCCGGTGCCGGCTGGCCGCGGGCGAGCTGGCGCAGGTCAACGCCGGGATCCCGGCGCTGCTGCCGGTCGCCGTCATCGGCTGGTTCGCGGCCGGGTTCTCGCTCAAGGCGGCCGGGGTCGTGGCCGGTGGTGCCGCAGGCGCGGCGGGCGCGGGCGCGGCCGCCGCCGCGACCGGTACGGGAGGCGGCAGCACCGGGGGCGCCGCAGGCGGGGCGGCCGCCGAAGGGCTCGGCGCCTCGGCCAAGGCCGGTCTCGCGGCGGCCGTGACGATGGCCGCGGCGACGGCCGGGCTCGTCTGGGCGCTCTCGGGCGACCCGGGGCCCGCACCGGAGCCCGCCGCGAAGCCGCCCGCCGCCGACCCCGGCGTACCACGGGAGCCCGAGCCGGTGAGCGCGGCGTCCACGCCTCCGCCGCCGGAGGCCGCGCCGAGACCCGTGCCCAGCCCCACACCGACGCCCCGTCCGACGCCGCCGCCCGCCGCGAAGCCCGCGCCGCCGCCCGCGAAGGCCGCGCTCTCGCCGTCGGCTCCCGCGCCGAGGCCCGTCCCGCCGTCACCGTCGCCTTCACCGAAGCCGTCACCGAAGCCGACCGTCCCGAAGCCGACGCCGACCCCGCCGCCCGAGCCCGTCGTCTACCAGGTCAACCAGCTCCGCTACAGCCTGCTCGGCGACCACACCGGCCCCGAGGTGCGGCTCGGCGGGTCGAGCTGGCTGTGGCAGCGCTACGGCATGTCGATCGCCGGCACGACATACGGACACGGCGTGACCACGCACGCGCGATCGTCGGTCACGATCGATCTGAACCGGTCGTGTTCAAGCTATGCGGCGCTCGCCGGGGTGGACGACATGACGTTGGGCGGCGCCTCGGTGCGCTTCTCCGTGTACGGCGGGGGCGGAGAGCGGCTGTGGCGGTCGCCGGTGCTGCGGCGCGGCGACGCGCCCGTACCGGTACGGGTGGGCATCGCGGGCCGGACGTCGATCCGGCTCGTGGTCGAACCGGAGTCCCTGACGGGCGGCGTCACGCTCGCGGACTGGGCCGAGGCACGCATCGACTGCGGTTGAACACAGTCCGGCCCGCTCTGGGTGACCCTCTCTGGGCGACCCGCTCCGGGCGGACCCCGGGGCGGATGGCCGGCACCCGCGACGCCGGCGGGTGGGTCAGGAGCGCAGGCTGGGGCGCTGGGGGACCCCGGCGGCCACCGCGCGGCGGCGGGGCGCGGCCGTGCCCGTCCAGCAGGTGCCGCGCCGGGCGAGGAGGCGGCGCAGCCACAGCTCCGTGGAGACCAGTTCGGCGAGGCCGTCCAGGGCGACCGGTTCGCCGTCGGCGGCGGCGTGCAGCGCGCCGCGCACGACACGGGCCTCGATCAGGCCCGCGTCCGCCAGCAGCGGCGCGTCGAAGAGCGCCAGCAGCCGCGGCAGCGCCACCCGCAGACCCGCCCGGTTCGCCGCCACGGACGGGGCGTGCGAGGTGGCGCCCCAGCCGGGCGGCAGGTCGTGGACGCCCGCGCCCGCCAGGACGGAGCGCAGGATGTCGGCGCGGGCTCCGGGCCTGACCCGTAGCGCCTCGGGGAGGTCACGGCAGGCCCGTACGACCTGGTTGTCGAGGAACGGGGCGTGCAGCCGCTGGCTGCGGATCTCGGCGGCCTGCTCCAGGATGCGGAGGTCCGCCGCGTGGCGGGCCAGGGCGGCCCTGGCGCGGGCCTCGCCGGGGCGCTGCACCGACGTCGGGCGGGTCGCCGCCTGGTTCAGCCGAACCGATACTTCGGCCAGCGCCTCCCCGGTGAGCCAGCGCGCCGCGGGCCCCGGCCGCGACCAGGTGAGCGCGGCGAGGGACGCGCCGAGCGGGCCGTACGCGGGGGACGCCGACGGCGATGCCGTCCGGTTGGCCTCCAGGAGCCGCCCGGCGGCGCTCTCCAGCCCCGCGCGGTAGGGCGTACGGGCGAGTCGGCGGGCCGCCCGGTACACGGTCAGCGGGACGAGGAGGGAGCCGGCGGACGGGCCGGCGGCGCGGGCGAGCGCGGTGACCGGCCGCAGCAGGTGGCGGCGGCGCCGGTCCATCAACAGGTCGGCGAGACGCGCCGGGTGGGCGTCCAGCACCTGCCGGGCGCCGTGGCCGGTGAAGTGGTCGGCGCTGCCGGCGGCGAGCCTGCGGCGGTGCCGTTCGGCGGTGACGAGGGACGGCCCCGGCTCGTCGGTGAGGGGGCCTTCCAGGTCGGCGTACGGAAGGGCCTCCTCACCGGCGGGGACGACCACGTGGTGGAGGCGCGGGTTGTCGGCGAGTGCGTGGGCCCGTTCGAGTTCGGCGACCAGCCCCGGTTCCCGGCCGCCCGCCGACAGGTCGTTGAACGTGACGGCGAGCAGCCTCTCCCCGGCGCCCGTCCCGTGTCCGACGACCGTGCCGGGTACGCCGGGCAGGCCCGCCGCGAGCAGGGCGAGCGTTCCGGAGGCGCTGCCGCCCGACAGGTCGGCGCCGATACCGGGCGCGGGCGCCCCGCGCGCGGCGCGCCGTTCGGCAGGGCCCATGCCGGGGACGGGGCCCGGGTCGGGGGGCAGGGTGACGGGGGCGTGGCGCGGGGCGGTGAGCCGCGCCCGTACCGCGTCGACCAGGGCGTCCCGTACACCGTCGATGGCGCGGTCCGGGTCGATCTGCGGTGCGGCGACGGCGAGCGAGGCCACCGGTTCGTACCCGGTGATCTCCCGGGAGCCCTCGCGCAGCACGAGCGCGTGACCGGGCGGGACGCGTTTCACGCCCGCGTACGGGGTGGAGTCGCGCAGCGCCTCGGGGGTCTCCGGGCAGGCGAGCAGCGCGGCGAGGTGTCCGATGTCGAGCTGGGCCTCGATGAGGTCGGCGAGCGGCAGGGCGGCGGTGGCGTACGCGGTGCCGTTCGCCCAGGGGGTGTGGAACACGGGCCGTGCCCCGGCGAGATCGCCCGCGACGATGATGCGGCGGCCTGTCTGGACGACGGCGGTGTAGCTGCCGGGCCACGCGGTGAGGTGGCGCATGGCACCGCCACGCGCCGCGAACAGACCGACCTTCAGCTCGTCGTCGCTGGCGGCGCAGCAGCCCAGTACGGCGAGGCGGGTGTACGGGTCGACGGTGATCACCCGTACCTCGTCGGGCCGCCAGTCGCCGACGGCCCACAGCGGGTCGGGGTCGCCCCACAGGAGGTGGCCACCGACGGGGTGCATGGTGAGGCCGTCGTCGTCCGCGCTGACGGCTCCGGCCGTACCGAAGCTCGCGGCGATACTGCTCCACCCCACCAGCCACCGCATCGCGCCTCCACAGCCTGTGGACAACCTCAGCTCATTCGCTCTCGCGCTTCACTGAGACATGCTGCCACGACAACGGCGCACGGGAGGGCCTCCGGCGGCGCACTCCCGAACGGGAACGCGCCCCTGGCATGGGCCATGTGATGACGGTCGGCCGGATCCGGCCTTCGGGGGAAGGGAGTTGACGACGAGGCCACCGGGGTTTCCGGGCATGGTTCGACCTGTCGAACCATGGGCATCATTCAGCCATTCTCCGCGCCCACCACACCGCACTTCTGTCCATAACCCCACGGTAGGCCCGTGGGTTTCGCATGTGCTTCACGCTCGTTTCGGGTCCGGTTCGCGCCCGTTCCCGGCGCGGGCGGGGGGCCTGTCCGGGAGACTTCGCGCCCGGCCCGGGAGGCGTTGTCCACCCCCCGGACCGTCCGCCACCCGCGGGGAATGAGGCGGCGGTGTCCCCCAGCCCACCGGTTCCAGTCCGGCGGGCCGACCCACGCAGGACCCATGGAAACGCTCCCCGCGCGGGTGGAGGCAGAGCGCACGGACAGGCGCACGGCCACACGACGGGAGCACGGCGGCGGGGTCCCGGGGCGCACACCGGGCGAACCGTCCGGACAACAATCTCGCCATACGGAACACCGCCTCTTAACGGTAGGGATGCGGCGAACTACGCTGGGTTTACGAATGCCGCGCGCCTATGCCTGGCGTCGCGGCGGCCGTCTGGGTGTCGAGGGGTGGCGCATGTCCAGGGAGCTACGCGGGCCGAACGAGAAGCTCGGCACCGTTCTCGCCCTCGCGGGAATCAGCAACGCCGGCCTCGCCCGGCGGGTCAACGACCTCGGGGCACAGCGCGGTCTGACTCTTCGGTACGACAAGACCTCGGTGGCCCGGTGGGTGTCGAAGGGCATGGTGCCGCAGGGTGCCGCGCCGCATCTCATCGCGGCCGCGATCGCGCAGAAGCTCGGCCGTCCTGTGCCGTTGCACGAGATCGGGCTCGCGGACGCCGACCCGGCGCCCGAAGTCGGTCTCGCGTTCCCGCGCGACGTGGGCGAGGCCGTCAAGTCGGCGACCGAGCTGTACCGGCTGGATCTGGCCGGGCGCCGGGCGGGCGGTGGCGGTATCTGGCAGTCGCTGGCGGGCTCGTTCTCGGTGAGCGCGTACGCCACGCCCGCATCGCGCTGGCTGATCACCCCCGCCGACCCGTCGGTGGAGCGGCGGGTGTCGAGCCCGCCGGCGGGCTCGGCTCCGGGCACACCCGGTACTCCGAGCGCTCCCGGCACTCCCGGCGCTCCCGGCGCCTCTGGCACGCCTGGCGCGTCTGGCACGCCTGGCACGCCGGGGACCGCCGAGGGTCCAGGGGCCCCCGGAGTCACGGGCACTGCCGGGCCTCTCGGCACCACCGGCGCCCCCGGCGCCCCCGGGACTGCCGGAGCCTCCGGTACTGCCGGTACAGCGGCGGCGAACGGGACCAGCGGGGCGGCAGGGGCACGCGGGGACACCGGTTCACTCGGGGCAGCGGACGGAGCACTCGAAGGCACCGCGGGCGCTGTCACCGCCACGGCCACCGCCGGTGTCGTCGAGCCGCCGCCGGACGACCTGCCCGACGGCGGGCACGCGCGCGTGGGGCACAGCGACGTGGCCAAGCTGCGGGAGGCGGCCGAGGACGCGCGGCGCTGGGACTCCAAGTACGGCGGCGGGGACTGGCGTTCCTCGATGGTGCCCGAGTGCCTGCGGGTCGACGCGGCACCGCTGCTGCTCGGCTCGTACTCGGACGAGGTCGGCCGGGCCCTCTTCGGGGCGACCGCCGAGCTGACCCGGCTGGCCGGGTGGATGGCGTTCGACACGGGCCAGCAGGAGGCCGCCCAGCGGTACTACATCCAGGCGCTGCGGCTGGCGCGGGCGGCCGCCGACGTGCCGCTCGGCGGCTATGTGCTGGCGTCGATGTCGCTGCAGGCCACCTACAGAGGGTTCGCCGACGAGGGCGTCGACCTGGCACAGGCAGCGCTGGAGCGCAACCGCGGCCTGGCCACCGCGCGGACCATGTCGTTCTTCCGGCTGGTCGAGGCGCGGGCCCACGCCAAGGCGGGGGACGCCGCGGCGGCCGGTGCGGCGCTGAAGGCCGCCGAGGGGTGGCTGGAGCGTTCGCGCGAGGGCGACGCGGACCCGTCCTGGCTCGGCTTCTACTCGTACGACCGGTTCGCGGCCGACGCGGCCGAGTGCTACCGGGACCTGAAGGCCCCGCGCCAGGTACGCCGGTTCACCGAGCAGGCGCTGTCGCGCCCGACGGAGGAATTCGTACGCTCGCACGGTTTACGTCTGGTCGTGAGCGCCGTGGCCGAACTGGAGTCGGGCAATCTCGACGCGGCGTGCGCGGCGGGCACCCGGGCGGTGGAGGTGGCGGGCCGTATCTCCTCGGCGCGTACCACGGAGTACGTACGGGATCTGCTGCACCGGCTGGAGCCGTACGGTGACGAGCCCCGGGTGGCGGAGCTGCGGGAGCGGGCGCGCCCGCTGCTGATGGCTCCGGCGTGACGGGTGCCTTCCCGGAACCGCCCCGGGCGCTCTTCGTGCTCTTCCCGGAACCGCCCCGGGCCCTGTGACGCCCGTCCCACCGGCGTCACGGGATCGCGCGTCGCTCGCCGTTCACGTGTCCCACCTGGTTTAACAGGATTGTCAGTGGGCCAGTGCACTATCTGGGGTGGGAGGTGGCACAGGTGTCCGGGTACGGCGGTGACGTGTTCGACTGTGACGTGCTGGTGATCGGCGGCGGGATCGTCGGCCTGTCGACGGCGTACGCACTGACGCGCGCAGCGCCCGGGACCCGCGTGATCGTGCTGGAGAAGGAGGCGGGACCCGCCCGCCACCAGACCGGCCGCAACAGCGGGGTGATCCACAGCGGCATCTACTACCGCCCGGGTTCGCTCAAGGCGCGGTACGCGGTGCGCGGCGCCGCCGAGATGGTCAAGTTCTGCGCCGAGTACGGGCTGCCCCACGAGGTCACGGGCAAGCTGATCGTCGCCACGGAGCGGTCGGAGCTGCCCCGGCTGCACGCCCTCGTCCAGCGCGGCCGCGAGAACGGCATCCCGGTGCGCGAGCTCGGCCCGGCCCAGATCACCGAGTACGAGCCCGAGGTGCGGGGCCTGGCCGCGATCCATGTCGGTACGACCGGCATCTGCGACTACGGGGCGGTGGCGGCGCAGCTCGCCGAGGCCTCCGGCGCGGACGTCCGGTACGGGGCGCGGGTCACCGCCGTCGACCGGCGCCCCTGGGGCGTCGCGGTCCGCACGGCCGCCGGATCGGTCGTGCGCGGGCGGGTGCTCGTGAACTGCGCGGGGCTGCACTGCGACGCCGTGGCGCGGCTGGCGGGCGACGACCCGGGGGTGCGGATCGTGCCGTTCCGGGGCGAGTACTACGACCTGGACCGGCCCGGCCTGGTGCGCGGCCTGGTCTATCCGGTGCCCGACCCGGCCTTCCCGTTCCTGGGCGTGCATCTCACCCGCGGCATCGGCGGGGGCGTCCACGTCGGGCCGAACGCCGTGCCCGCGCTCGCCCGCGAGGGGTACGGGCCGCTGGTCGTACAACCCCGGGACCTCGCCGGGACCCTCTCCTGGCCCGGCACCTGGCGGATAGCCCGCCGCCACTGGCGGTACGGGGCGGGCGAGATACACCGGTCGATGTCCAAGCGTGCGTTCACGGAGGCGGTGCGGCGCCTGCTGCCCGCGGTGGAGGAGGCGGATTTGCGCCCCGCCCCGGCCGGAGTCCGCGCCCAGGCGGTGCTGCGGGACGGCACCCTCGTGGACGACTTCCTGATCCGGGAGGCCCCGCGGACGGTCCACGTGCTGAACGCCCCGTCGCCCGCCGCGACCGCGTCGCTCCCGATCGGGCGGGAGGTGGCCCGCAGGGCGCTGGCCCACCTGGACCGGCGGCCCCGGGCGCAGGCCGAAGCGTGAGCCCGGCACCGGACCGGGCGCCGGGGACGGTGCCGAGGGCCGATGCCGAAACCGGGCGCCGAGGGCCGGTGCCAAGGAGGTACCGAGGACGGTGCCGAGGTCGACCGGTCCCGACCGCTGGCGGGGCCGGCCGGTCCCAGGCCGGTGCCGGTGCCATTCCTGGCCGTCGGAAGACATCGGAAGAGATCAGAAGAGATCGGAAGAGGTCGGAAGCGGATCCGTCGGGGGTTCGGCGGGGGCTCCGTAGAATTGGACCCACTGTGTCCGAGAAAACCGCGCTGACCGCGTCCCCCGCCCCCCTGTCCGACGGCCCGAAGCCGCTGGTCGACGGCCCGACGCGCCCGGACGTCGACACCGCCGCCCCCGACAGGGCGCAGGCGCGTGCGCGCCGGGGGAGCCGTATGTTCCCCGACGGCACCGGCCCGTCGCCCGACCCCGCCGGGTCGCACTTCGAGCGCCGCATCCGGAGCTTCCAGCCGCGCCGCAGCCGGGTCACACCCGGGCAGGGCGACGCGCTGCGCCGGCTGTGGCCCGCCTGGGGGCTGGACATCGACGGGCAGCGCACCCTGGACCTCGCCGAGCTGTTCGACGGGCTCCCGGTCGTGCTGGAGATCGGCTTCGGCATGGGCGAGGCCACCGCGCGGATGGCCGCCGACGACCCGTCGACCGGCATCCTCGCGGTCGACGTGCACACCCCGGGGCAGGGCAACCTGCTGGGTCTCGCCGAGCGGGCGGGGCTGACCAATGTCCGGGTGGCCAACGGCGACGCGATCATCCTGCTGCGGGAGATGCTGACGCCCGACGCGCTCGACGGTGTCCGCGTCTACTTCCCCGACCCGTGGCCGAAGAAGCGGCACCACAAGCGGCGGCTGATACAGCCGGAGTTCCTCAGCCTGGTCGCCACCCGGATGAAGCCGGGGGCGGTCCTGCACTGCGCGACGGACTGGGAGCCGTACGCGGAGCAGATGCTGGAGGTGCTGACCGCGCACCCGGACTTCCGGAACACCGTGCCCGACGGCGGCTACGCCCCGCGCCCGGACTTCCGGCCGCTCACCCGGTTCGAGGGACAGGGCCTGGACAAGGGTCACGTCGTCCACGACCTGCTGTTCCGCCGCGGCTGAGCCGGAGCAAAGGGTTCCGGGCGACGGCCGCACGTGTCGTGCCCACCCGGCGTGGAACACCGTCGCGCGCTGTCAGTGGTCCTCGTTAGGGTCGTCTGGTGTCCGAGCCGTCACCGCAGCACCCGCCGCCGTCACCGCAGCACGCGCCACCGCGACCGGCCGTCCCACCGACGCGACCGGCCGCGTCGCCACCACAGGAACCGGCCGCCCCGCCACCATCGGAACCGGCCGCCCCGCCCGCGCAACCGGCTGTTCCCGCGTACGAAGCCGAACCGTCGTTCGACGCCGTACCCGAGCGCGCCCGCTGGCGCTACAAGCCCCGCCGCCTGTGGCGCAGCAAGGTGGTGCGGGCGACAACCGTGATCATCGTGCTGGCCCTGTGCGCGCTGGTGATCCTCGCCCTGGTCCGTGAACAGACCGGAACCCAGGGCTTCCTGGTGGGGCTCGGGCTCGCGCTGCTGCCCGTACCGCTGCTGATGGCGGCGTTCCGCTGGCTCGACCGGGTCGATCCGGGCCCGTGGAAGAACCTGCTGTTCGCGTTCGCCTGGGGCGCGTTCGCCGCCGCGCTCGTCGCGATCATCGCCAACACGTTCGCGACCCGCTGGATAGCCGTGGCCACCGCGGATCCGGCCTCGGCGGACACGATCGGCGCGACCGTCGTCGCCCCGGTCGTCGAGGAGAGCGCGAAGGCCGCCGCGATTCTGCTGATCTTCCTCTTCCGCCGCCGGGACTTCACCGGGCTGGTCGACGGCGTGGTCATCGCCGGCTTCACGGCGACCGGGTTCGCCTTCACCGAGAACATCCTCTACCTCGGCAACGCCTTCGACGAGGACCAGGAGTTCGGGACGTCCGGAATCGAGTCCGTCACGGCCGCGACCTTCTTCGTACGGATCGTGCTGTCGCCGTTCGCGCATCCGCTGTTCACCGTGTGCACGGGCATCGGGTTCGGGATCGCCGCCGCGCTCGCCGCCCGGCGCGGCAAGGTACTGCGGGCCCTGCTGCCGGCGCTCGGACTGCTCCTGGCGATGGGGGTGCACGCCCTGTGGAACGGTTCGACCACGTTCGGGCCGTGGGGGTTCTTCGCCGTGTACGGGGCGTTCATGGTGCCCGCCTTCGGGCTGCTGACCTGGCTGGCCGTCTGGACCCGGCAGCGTGAACTGCGCACCGTGTCGGCCGAACTGCCCGCGTACGCCGCCGCCGGCTGGCTCTCGCCCGCCGAGCCCCTCGCGCTGGCCTCCATGCGGGCGCGGGGCATGGCCCGGGACTACGCGCGGCGCACGTTCGGCCCGGCGGCGGCACGGGCGGTGGTGGAGTACGAGACGTTCGCGACGTCGCTGGCGTTCCTGCGCCACCGGGCGCGCCGGGGCGCGGTCGGCCAGGACTTCGCCGCCCGTGAACAGGAGCTGCTGCACCACCTGTGGCAGCGCAAGGACGTGGCCGGCCCGTCGCTCACGTACGCGGCGCGTGCGATCGGCCGCGTATGGACGCCGCCCCCGCACCGCGACTACGGCGGCTACAACCCGTACCGGCAGCGGTAGGCGGACCGGTGGACGGACCGGCAGCCCTGGCGTCGGGGGGTGTACCGCCGGGGCTGCCGGGATTCATGGGGCCGGGCCTGGACGCGGGGACCAGGACCGAGCCGAAGCGGGGCCGGGGCTGGACGCGGGTGCCGGGGCCGGACGCGGGTGCCGGGGCCGGACGCGGGTGCCGGGGCCGGGATTCGACCCACGGCCCCGACCGGACGGCTCCGCCAGACCGTGAGCCGGGCTCCGTCAGACCGTGAGTGAGCCCGGCTGCTGCGTTCAGACCGTGAGTGCGCCAGGCTGCTGCGTCAGACCGTGAGGCCCTTGCCGCGCAGCCACGCCAGCGGGTCGATGCCCCCGCCACCCGCCGTGTGGACCTCCAGGTGCAGATGCGGACCGGTGACGTTGCCGGTCGCGCCGACCCGTCCGATGGTCTCGCCGGTGGTGACCGTCTGCCCCGCGCTGACCGTCATCGAGGAGAGGTGGCAGTACCAGATCTCGGTGCCGTCCTCCAGCTCCAGGACGATCCGGTAGCCGTACGCGCCTGACCAGCCGGCCGACTTGATGGTGCCGCCGTGCACGGCCTTCGCGGGCGTGCCCGTCGGGGCGGCCAGGTCGAGGCCGGTGTGGTAGCCGGAGGACCACATCGAACCGGCCTGGCCGTACGTCGAGGTGATCGTGTACGAGGAGGTGGGGAGGGCGTAGCTCGCGGCGAGCTTGGCCAGCCGCTCGGCCTCGGCCTTGGCTGCCGCCTCGGCCTCCAGCCGCTTCCGCTCCTCCTCGGCCGCCTTCTCAGCGGCGGTCTGCTGCGCCTTCGCCTCCGCCGCCGCCTGTTCGGCGGCCGCCTGCTCGGCGGCGGCCTTCGCCTCGGCGTCGGCGGACGCCTGCTGCTGCTCGGCCTGCTGGAGGATGCGGGCGCGCAGCGCCTCGCCGGCCCCGGCGTCCCTGTCCGCGGCGGCGCTCTGCTCATCGGTGCCGTCGGCGGGGGCGGCGAGGGAGAGTGCGGTGAGGGGGGCGGTGTTGCCGTCGCTCCCGGCCCCGGACCCGTCGGTGTCGTCGCCGGATATCAGGGAGCCGACGCCGGGCAGCGACGAGGCGTCCGGCAGGTCGGGCAGCGAGATGGAGATCGCGGGCTTGTCCTGCGCGGTGGCTATGCCACCCGCTCCGACCGCCGCGATGACACCGACGCCGAGGACGGTGGAGCTGCGGGCGAGGCCGCCGCGCTGCTTGGCGACGCGGTGCCGGCCCCGGACAGGGCGGACGGTCTCCTCGGTCGGGTTCCATTCACCGACGACGGTGTCCGTGCCCATGGTGTCCGGACCGCCCGCACCTCCCGAAGGACCGTAGGACCCGAAGTACTGGAACGGCGGGTCGAAAGACGCTTCGGGGGCAGGCCTGTTGGACGCCACGGAGGCGCACTCCTTTCCTTCCTTCTCGCCTACCGGGTTAGCTGACGGGTTCGGAGCAGGAAGGTCTCCTACGGGTCGGTTCGACCCGATTCACCCCAAGGTGGTGGTTCCCCGGTTCCCTTGCGGAATTCGGCGTACGCGCACGGCGCCGTCTCTGGCGACGGCTGGGACGACCGCGCTGCGTTATCGAACGTTAATAGACGCGGGCGCCGGATTCCAAGCCGTTCCTACTGATCATTAACACTCCTTGGCCTGGACTAACCGGGGCACAATCGGGCGCAATCGGGCGAGTTGACCTGACCTCAGAAACATTCTCCGACCACGCAGTTTCTGACCGTGCGTCAAATGTTATGCGGAGGGGTGCCTCTCACTCACAGAGAGTGGTCACTCGGCCCCCGCATGCCGTGGGCCCGGCCGGGTGACCGCCAGCAGGGCCATGTCGTCCGTCGAGCCGCCGCCCGTATGCCGCCGTACGTCCTCCACGAGAGCGTCCAGCAGCGCCTCGGGCTCCGGGAAGACCCGCCCCGCCAGCCGCGCGGCCGGATCATAGAAGGTGCCCCGCGCGTCCCGCGCCTCGGTCAGCCCGTCCGTGTAGAGCAGCAGCGTCGTACCCGGCGGGTACGGCGCCTCGTCCGCCCGGTCCGGCCAGGTCGCCAGCTCCGACATGCCCAGCGGCAGCGCGTGCTCGGCCGGCTCCACCGCACCGACGCCCCCGTCCGCGTACAGCAGCAGCGGCTCGGGGTGGCCCCGGTTCACCACCCGGACCACGCCGTCGCCGTGCGGAATCTCGGCCAGTACGGCGGTGGTGAACCCCTCGAAGACATCGAGCCCGTCGCGTCGCGTGCCTTCCCGGGCCAGCGCCCGCTCCAGCCGCAGGGCCACCGCCTCCAGCGAGCTCTCCTGCTCGGCCGCCTCCCGGAACGCGCCGAGCACCACGGCCACCGCCTCCACGGCGCCCATGCCCTTGCCGCGCACGTCGCCGACCACCAGCCGCACCCCGTGCGGGGTGTCCTGCACCGCGAACAGGTCGCCGCCGATGAACGCGTCCGCCTGCGCCGCCTCGTACCGCGCTGCCACCCGCAGTCCCCCGATCCGCTCGGCGGGCGTCGGCAGCACCGCCCGCTGCGCCGTCTCGGCGATCTCGCGGGCCGACGCGAGCCGCTCGCTGCCCCGGCGTACGACCCGGTTGATGAGCACCGCGAGGGCCGCGACCGTGATCACGGTGAGGATCTCGGTGACGGCGGGCCCCCGCTCCAGCGGGCTGTAGAGCTGATGCGGGCCCACGATGGCCAGGACGGCGAAGAGACCGGTGACGAGCGTCCGCACCTGGTCGAACAGCGAGGCGGCGATCAGCGGGGCGGCGACGAAGAACGGCACGGCCGTGAAGGGCGGCGGGGTGGCCCAGTCGTAGACCACACCGCAGACGATCAGCAGGGCGGGCAGCACACGGACGAGCCTCCGCGTCCAGGCACCACCTCCACCGCCCCCGGCCCCCGAACCGGCACCACCGTCGCCGTGGCCGCCGCTGCCGTGGTCGTGGCCGTGGCCGTGGCCGTGGCCGCCGCTGCCGCCGTCCTGGCCGCCGGACCCTGCTCGCTGCGCCACTCGTGCTCCCCTGCCGTCCCTACGGCTGCGGACGGTAACCGCGCCGCATCCGGCCGGACCTTAGCCGCGCCGCACAGCCGCCGACCATCCGCCGAGCGGCCGACCGGAAAGCCAGAGCGGCCGACCGGAAAGCCAGGGGGAAGCCAGAGAGAAGCCTGGGGGCGAGACCTCGAGGAAGCCAGGGAGAAGCCAGGGGGCGAGACCTCGAGGAAGCCAGGGAGAAGCCAGGGGAAGCTACGGGCAGGCCACGGGGAAGACCACGGGAGAACCCGGGAATACGACGAAGGCCCGGTGCGCAATGCACCGGGCCTTCGTCTTCAGTAGCGGGGACAGGATTTGAACCTGCGACCTCTGGGTTATGAGCCCAGCGAGCTACCGAGCTGCTCCACCCCGCGTCGGTGAACACCACCTTACGCCATCCGGAGCACGACCGTTCACCATTTACCGCCGGGGCCGATGTGGCATGGATCTCCCCACGGCACCACACCGCCCGGCACGGCCCCGGACGCACGAGTGCCCCGGCCGCTGAAAAGCAGCCGGGGCACGAACCCCCTGGTCGACAACCGCCTCTCGGCGTTTCGACCTGGTAGGCCCTGTGGGACTCGAACCCACAACCAACGGATTAAAAGTCCGCTGCTCTGCCAATTGAGCTAAGGGCCCTCGACGGGTCATCCCCGAGCATAGCCCGCCGAAGCCCGTGAGCCGATCGGGTATCGGCTCACGGGTCCGGGTGTTACTGGGTGTCAGCCGTTGCGCTTCCAGCGCGGCTTGTCGTCACGGCGCCCGAAGGAACCGGTGGTCGAACCACGGTGGTCGTCACGGCGGCCGT
Organism: Streptomyces sp. NPDC047886; assembly: GCF_043204435.1. Taxonomy (NCBI): domain Bacteria; kingdom Bacillati; phylum Actinomycetota; class Actinomycetes; order Kitasatosporales; family Streptomycetaceae; genus Streptomyces; species Streptomyces sp. NPDC047886. Next base: position 754,379 of record NZ_JBIDCF010000003.1, on the reverse strand, counting down.
ACGGGCGGTCGTGGCCGGCCGAGCGGAAGCCGCCGCCCGACGGACGCTCGTCACGGCGGTCGCGGTTGAACGGACGGTCGTTGTCCCGGCGGAAGCCACCGCCCGACGGACGCTCGTCACGACGGTCGCGGTTGAACGGACGGTCGTTGTCGCGACGGAAGCCACCACGGTCACCGCCACGGTCGTCACGGCGGTCGTTGTCCCGGCGGAAGCCGCCACCCGACGGACGCTCGTCACGACGGTCGCGGTTGAACGGACGGTCGTTGTCGCGACGGAAGCCACCACGGTCACCGCCACGGTCACCGCCGCGGTCGTCACGGCGGTCGTTGTCCCGGCGGAAGCCGCCACCCGACGGACGCTCGTCACGACGGTCGCGGTTGAACGGACGGTCGTTGTCCCGGCGGAAGCCGCCGCCCGACGGACGCTCGTCACGACGGTCACCGCCACGGTCGTCACGGCGGTCGTTGTCCCGGCGGAAGCCGCCACCCGACGGACGCTCGTCACGACGGTCGAAGCCACGGTCGCCGTCACGGCGGTCCCGGCGGTCGAAGTTGCCCCGGTCGTCACGCCGCTCGCGGCGCTCGTACGACGACCGCTCCTCGCGCACCGGCTGCGCGGGCTGCTGCTGCTCCGCGACGGCCGCCTCGACCTCGGCCTCGGCGGCCTGCGTCACCTCGGCGACGGCCGCCTCCGGGTCGTCGCCCCGCTCGCGCGCGGCGCGGGCGACCAGGCGGTCGGCCTCCTCGCGGAGTTCGACGGCGCGGCGCTGCAGCCGCTCCAGCTGCTTGGTCAGGTCGGCGACCTCGCGCTCGGCCTGCTTGGCGGCGTTGTTCGCGGAGTCGGCCTGGACCTCGGTCAGGGACCGGGCGCCGGTGATCTCGGCGACCTCCGGGTCGAACGCCCCGGCACCGCCGACGATGTGGCGCGAGGCGTCGACGCCCGCGTCCTCCATGAGGCGGAAGATCTGCCGGCGCTGGTGCGGCAGCGCGAGCGAGACGACCGTGCCGGACTTGCCGGCACGGGCGGTACGGCCCGAGCGGTGCAGGTAGTCCTTGTGGTCACCGGCCGGGTCCACGTTCAGGACCAGGTCGATGCCGTCGACGTGGATGCCGCGCGCGGCGACGTCGGTGGCGACGAGCACGTTCACGTACCCGTCCTTGAAGTCGGCCAGGGTCCGCGTACGGGCGCCCTGCGTCATGCCGCCGTGCAGCGCGTCCGCCTTCACGCCCGCGTCCCGCAGCTGCTCGGCGACACGGTCGGCGCCGAGCTGGGTGCGGACGAAGATGATGGTGCGGCCCTTGCGGGCGGCGATCGCGGCCGTGACCGGCGCCTTGTCCTTGGGCTTCACGACCAGGACGTGGTGGGTCATCGTCGTGACGTTGCCCTGGGCGCTGTCGACCTCGTGGTTGACCGGGTCCTTCAGGTAGCGCTTGACGAGGGTCGCGATCTCGTTCTCCATGGTCGCGGAGAAGAGCATGCGCTGGCCGCCGGCCGGGACCTGGTCCAGCAGCTCGGTGACCTCGGGCAGGAAGCCCAGGTCGGCCATCTGGTCGGCCTCGTCCAGGATCGCGACCTGGACCTGCTCCAGGGAGCAGGCGCCGCGGTTGATGACGTCGCGCAGCCGGCCCGGGGTGGCGACGAGGATGTCGACGCCGCGCTCCAGGGCGTAGATCTGGTTGCCCATCGACGTACCGCCGCAGACGACCTTCATCTTGAGGCCGAGGACGTCGCCGTACGGCTGCAGGGCGTCCGCGACCTGCATCGCGAGCTCACGGGTCGGCGTGAGGATGACGCCGCGGGGCTTCTTCTTGTCGGTGTGGCCGCCGGCCAGCAGGCTCAGCAGCGGCAGGCCGAAGGAGAGGGTCTTGCCGGAGCCGGTACGGCCACGGCCGAGGATGTCCTTGCCTTCCAGGGCGTCCGGGATGGTCGCGGCCTGGATCGGGAACGGGGTGGTGACACCGTTCTGCGCGAGCTTGCGGACGACGCCGTCGGGCAGGCCCAGATCGGCGAAGGTCACGGTCGGCTCACCGGCCTCGTCGGCCTCGTGGCTGTCGGCGTCGTCGGCGTCGTCGTGCGCGTCCTCGACGGCATCGGTGGTCTCGACGGCATCGGCGGCATCGGTGGTGTCTTCGGCCTCGACGACGGTGACCGCCTCGACGGCTTCCTCTACGGCCTCGACCAGCGCCTCGTCGGCGACGACGATCTCGTCGTTCTCGGACACGACGGCGTGGTCAGAACTGAAAATGGACATGCGAAATGCGAAACCTTCCGGAGTCTCGGCACGCGCCCGTCAACTCCGTGTTTCGTCAAACGACCGCCTCGATGCGGTCAGCCACGGCAAGGGAGAGTACGCGCCACACGCGGCGCTCTTCGGTCGTGGCGCCGGGCAAATGGGATCAAACGATCTACCACCATACGCACCCTCCCCCACTTAGCGCAAACTCGGTGACGTCAGGCGGGCGCCACCTGCGGTGATGCCGCCGGCTCCGACCGCCTCCCGCCCCGCTCGGACGCGCCGAGGGCCTGCGTCCGGGTGTCCGCGGCGGGCGAAGCGGACGGCGACGAGTCCGACGCGCTCGGGGTCGGGTCAGGGGGCGGCGTCGGGCTCGGCGACGGATCTGTCGGCGGGGTGCTCGGGTCGTCGGACGAGGGCGCCGCGCTCGGTGACGTACCCCCGCCTTCGCCTCCGCCCGCCGGGGGCCCGTGCGGCGGCGAGGGCCGCGCCCCGGGCGTGCCGCCGCCGGGGGGCGCGGACGTCGACGCGGACGCGGAGGCGCTGGGCTCGGCCGACGCGCCGTCCTCGTCCTCACCCTCCGCCTTGCCGTCCGCGTCGTGTCCGGTACGGGGCTCATGGCGGATGCCCGGTGCGGCGGCGTCTCTGCCCACCTCGGCCGCCGCCGCGCCGGACGGGTCCACGGACTCGGCGGGCAGCGGCCGGGTCGCGTCGTCGCCGACGCTCATGCAGCCGCTGACGGAGCCTGCGGAGACCGCGACCGCCAGTGCGGTGACGGCCCATCGGACGGGGGCGGGCAACTGGCGCACAGGGGGCACCTCCACAGGGGGTGGAACGGGTTTTCCTGCCCAACTCCCCAGCCCCCACAAGAGACACGCCCGACAGCGCCCCGGACGCCGCGCGCCGCGACACCCGGTCAGCCGTAGCCGAGTTCGTGCAGCCGCGCGTCCTCGATGCCGAAGTGGTGGGCGATCTCGTGCACCACCGTGATCTCGGTCTCCGCGACGACGTCCTCGCGCGAGTCGCACATCCGCAGCGTCGGCCCCCGGTAGATGGTGATCCGGTCAGGCAGCACGCCCGCGTACCACTCACCGCGGTCGGTCAGCGGAGTGCCCTCGTACAGGCCGAGCAGGTCGGGGTCGTCCGCGGCCGGCTCGTCCTCCACGAACACCGCGACGTTGTCCATCAGCCGAGTCAGTTCCGGCGGAATACGGTCCAGGGCCTCGGCGACCAGTTCCTCGAACTCCTCGCGCGTCATCTCCAGCACGTGGCCATTGTCACGGATGCCACCCCGGCGATCCACGGGCCGCACGGGCGGCCGGTCGGGCATACCGCGCCGCACACCGGGGCATACGGCACCAATGGCCCGAGTCGTTCACGCCGTGTACGCCCCCGTACGCCGCCTGCTGCGCCGCAGCCGCACGCGCACCCGCACCCGCCCCCGCACCCCGGCCACCGTCACCACGCTCACCGAACGCACCCCGCACCCCTACGCCCGCGCGCTCGGACTGGTGGCCGTGGTCCTGGTCGGCGCCTGGCTCGGGCTGCTGGTCGTGGGCAGCGTGCGTACCCCCGTCGGGCCCATGGACACGAGCATGACCCTGCGCCCCTCGCTCACCGGCGGCACGAAGATCAACGTGTCGCCGCTGGGCGCCCTCGAGCTCGACTCGCACACCGCGCCCATCCGCCTCGACGTGGACGTGGACCAGCTCGACCCGGTCCGCGCGCAGGCCCTGGTCGACCGCCCCGAGCGCCTCTCGGGCCTCCAGGAGGAGATCACCCGGGACGTCGCGAACGGCACCCGCGAGCTGGCCGTACGTTCCTGTGTCGCCGTCCTGTCCGGCGCCACCGCCCTCGGGCTCGCCGTCTACCGCCGGCCGCGCCACGCGCTCGCCGCAGGCGGTCTCGCGCTGGCCCTGCTAACGGCGTCGGGGACCGCCGCGTTCGCCACCTGGAACCCGAAGTCCGTCCTGGAGCCGAAGTTCTCCGGGCTGCTGACCAGCGCGCCGTCCGTGGTGGGAAACGCCCGGTCGATCGTCACCGAATTCGATGTGTACCAGAAGGAACTGGCGCGTCTCGTCACCAATGTGACCAAGCTGTACGAAGCGACGTCCAGCCTGCCGACGTACCAGCCGGACCCCAGCACCATGCGGGTGCTGCACGTCTCCGACATCCACCTCAACCCGGCCGCGTGGCACATCATCGGCTCCCTCGTGAAGCAGTACCGGATCGACGTGATCATCGACTCGGGCGACACGATGGACCACGGCAGCGCCGCCGAGAACGGCTTCCTGGACCCGGCGTCGAACCTGGGCGCGCCGTACGTGTGGGTGCGCGGCAACCACGACTCGCGGACCACCCAGCGGTACCTGGAGGGCCTGAAGAACGTGCACGTCCTGGACGGGGGGCGGTCCGTCACGGTCGCGGGCCTCAGGGTCGCCGGGATCGGGGACCCCCAGTTCACCCCGGACCGCTCCGTCGTGGCCGCCGGAGACGACGCGGAGCGCGAGGCGGGCCGGAGCCTCGCGTACGCGCTGCGGACGCAGGCGCGGGCGGGGACGCCCGTGGACATCGCGGTGGCCCACAACCCGGTGGCCGCCCGCGAGACCGACGGCGCCGTCCCCCTCGTCCTCGCGGGCCACGTCCACCGACGGGTGAACGAGACCCTGCCGAACGGCACCCGGCTGAAGATCGAGGGCTCCACGGGCGGCGGCGGGCTGCGCGCCGTCCAGAACGATCAGCCGGAGAAGGTCCACGCGTCCGTCCTGTACCTCGACCGCGACACCCGGATGCTCCAGGCCTGGGACGAGATCACCCTCGGCGGTCTCGGCCTCACCACGGCCGAGGTCGCCCGCCGCGTCCCGGACGAGAACCTGCCGGGCGCACCGACGCCCACCCCCTCCACACCGACCCCGACCCCCGCTCCCTCCACACCGACGCCCACCCCCACCACACCGGAGCCCACCCCACCCGCCGCGACCCCGACCCCGCCCACACCGACGCCCGCGCCACGCCGCCCGTGAACCGCCCGCGTGAACCGCTCTCGTAAACCGTTTTGGCGAACCGTCCCCGCATCCCATATGCTTCTCACGTCCCCGACGCGCTGATGAAGCGCCCAGGTGGGCCCTTAGCCCTCATCGTCTAGTGGCCCAGGACGCCGCCCTTTCAAGGCGGTAGCACGGGTTCGAATCCCGTTGGGGGCACGCATCACCCTGTGCGAGACTAGTGCTCGCACGATGTTTGGTCCTGTGGAGCAGTTTGGAGTGCTCGCCACCCTGTCAAGGTGGAGGCCGCGGGTTCAAATCCCGTCAGGACCGCTGCGGCTCGAAAGAGTCCGCGTGGCTGGGTAGCTCAGTTGGTACGAGCGTCCGCCTGAAAAGCGGAAGGTCGCCGGTTCGACCCCGGCCCCAGCCACCAGCCGAAAGGCCCCGTCTCCGGACGGGGCCTTTCGTCGTTTGCGCCGACCGGTACGCCAGGGGCGAGAGCCGGGGCCCGTCCTCCAGGGGGCGGGGTCCGGCTCTCGCTCAGGCGGTCGTCCGCGTGCTCCGCGGTCGTACGGGCGGGGCCTACGCGGTCCCGCCGACTGTCATGCGCGTTCGCGGCGGCGCCAGCCCCGGACGCCCAGGACCACCGCGACGACGGCCGCCACGGCCATCAGCAGCGCCCAGTCCGGGATCGCCCGGCCCAGGTCTGACACCCACTCCTCCACCGCGAACGAGTCGTCCACCGACAGCGGGCCCGACAGGGCCGTCGTTCCGTCGAAGGCCAGGAACAGGGTGCCCAGCACGAGGAAGAACAGGCCCGAGAGCAGCGACGTCGAGTGCGGCTTCAGCGGGCCGAACCGCAGCGGGCGGCCGCGCAGCCAGCCGCGCCGCCCCAGCTCGAACCGGTCCCACAGCAGGGCCAGCAGGAACAGCGGCACGGCCATGCCCAGGGCGTACACCGCCAGCAGCAGCCCCCCGTAGGCCGGGCTGCCGCTGAGCGCCGCCACGGTCAGCACGCTGCCGAGGATGGGGCCGGCGCAGAACCCGGCGAGTCCGTAGACCAGGCCGAGGGCGTACACGGACACGGCGCTCGTCGGGCGGATCCGGCCGCTCGCCTCGGTCATCCTGCGGGAGGCGAAGCCGAGGCCCAGGATCTGCGCCACGCCCAGCGCGATGATCAGCCAGCCGCCGACGGCGACCAGCAGGTCCCGGTTCCCGTAGAACAGACGCCCCGCGAGGGAACCCGCCGCGCCGAGCGGGACGAGTGTCGTGGCGAGCCCGGCGTAGAAGATCCCGGTACGGGCGACGAGCCGCGCCGGGCTGTCGATCGAGTACGCGAAGAACGCCGGCAGCAGCAGCGCGCTGCACGGGCTCAGCAGGGCGAGCAGCCCGCCGAGGAGCGCGGCGAAGTAGCCGATGCCCGACGTCACCGGGCCGCTCCCGACGCGCCCGCGTCCGACGGGGCGGTGGCGGGCCGCTCCGGGCCCGCCTTCGTGCCGCCGGCCGTGGCGCCCGCCGTACCGGCCGTGGCGGCACGCTTCGCCGCTTCGATCGCGGACGTGAACGCCTCCGCCGGCTGCGCGCCCGCGATGGGGCGCCCGTTGATGAGGAACGAGGGGGTGGACGTCGCGCCCAGCGCGTACCCCTCCTCCTGGTCCTTCCCGACGGCCTGCCGGGCCGCCGCGCTGTCCAGGTCGCGCGTGAACCGGTCGATGTCGGGGACGCCCGCCTCCCGCGCCAGCGCGGCCAGCCGGTCCCCGCCGAACCCCTTCTCCTTCGCGCCCTCGGCGTACGCGGCCCGGTGGAACTCCCAGAAGCGGCCCTGCCGGCCGGCCGCCCACGACGCGCGGGCGGCGCTCTCGGACTCCTCGCCGAAGATCGGGAAGTTGCGCCACTCGATGCGCAGGGTGCCGTCCGCGACGTACTTCCTCACGAGGTCCGGCTCGGTGTCACGGGCGAACTTGCCGCAGTAGCCGCACGCGAAGTCGGCGTACTCGATCAGGACGACGGGGGCGTCGGCACGGCCCAGGGCGAGCGGGTCCCGGGCGTCGCGCCGGGCGTACTTCTCCAGCTCCGGGTAGACCCCGGCCGACGGCTCCGCCGATGACTCGGCGACGGACGTGCCCGAGCCGCCCGGCTCGGCGGCGGGCTTGGTCGCCGTGTACGAGACGACGCCGAGCAGCGCGGCGGCGGCCACGACACCGGCGCCGATGACATACGCCCTGGCCGAGGACGTGGGACCGGACGCGGTGCGGGGCTTCGGGCTGGGCTTCGACGGGGTTCTGGGCATGGGAACTCCTGCGCGTGAGGAAGAGGGGAGGTTTCGGAGGCGACCGTCGGCGCCCCGGGCGTACGGGGGCGCACCGGTCGGCTACACGCGCAGGATCGACAGGTCCATCGGGGAGGGCGGTACGAGCCGGGGTGGCGCCCGCTCCGGCCGGACGGTCCGGATCGCGTCGTACGTGCCGCACGCGCCCGTCACCGCCCGTGCGTCGGACAGCGCGGGCAGCAGCTCGCCGGGCGAGCCGCCGCGCGGGGGCGTCGCGGGGCGCAGCCCCCCGTCCTCGGACGGGGAGTCGTCACCGCATCCCGGCGGCCGCGTACCGCCTGTACCGCCCGTCCCGCCGGAGACGGTCTCCGTCGAGGACGCGGCCTCCGTCACGGACGCGGCCTCCGTCACGGACGCGGCCTCCGTCACGGACGCGATGTCCGTCACGGACGCGATGTCCGTCACCGGGCCGTGAACCACCGGGGTGCCTCCCCTGGCCTCCGCGCTCGTACCGGCAGCGGAGTACGGGACGCCCGGGGCGCCCGCGCCGCCGCACAGCAGCAGTCCCGCCAGCGCCAGCAGCGTGCCCACCGCGACCAGGGCGGTCGCCGCGGTGCGGCTCCACCGGGCGGGGGCGCGGGACATGGGGCGGGCCTTTCGGGGGTCACGGTCACGGGCGGGGCTGCGGCCCACCGGGCCGGTTGCCCACCGGGCCGGTTGCCCACCGGGCCGGTTGCCCACCGGGCCGGTTGCCCACCGAGCCCGCAGCCCAGCGGGGCGGCGGCCCACCGGAGCGGCACGGCGTCAGGGCGGCACGGCGTCGGCGCACGGCGCGTCGGCCCGCCCGAAATGGTACGGGGAAATGGGTTCGCCACTCCGGAGCCACGGGTGAGATCCTGGGTCACGGTATGTCTACTTCCTTCGCCGACCTCCAGACGCTGCTCGCCGAGGTCTCGCTGCGCGACTCCCACCGCCTCGGCCGCCGTCTCGAAGGCGCCCGCCGCATCCGCAAGCCCGAGGCCAGGCAGGCCGTGCTGGACGAGATCGCCGCCGAGGCGGCGAAGGCGGCCGACCGCACGGCGCTGCGCGCGGCCCGGGTGCCCGAGATCACGTACCCCGAGCAGCTGCCGGTCAGCCAGAAGAAGGGCGACATCCTGGAGGCGATACGCGACCACCAGGTCGTGATCGTCGCCGGTGAGACGGGCTCCGGCAAGACGACGCAGATCCCGAAGATCTGCCTGGAGCTCGGGCGCGGTGTCCGCGGCATGATCGGGCACACCCAGCCCCGCCGGATCGCGGCCCGGACGGTCGCCGAGCGCGTCGCGGAGGAGCTGCGGACCCCGCTCGGCGAGGCGGTCGGCTGGAAGGTCCGCTTCACCGACCAGGTGAACCCGGACGCCACCTTCGTGAAGCTGATGACGGACGGCATCCTGCTCGCCGAGATCCAGACGGACCGCGAGCTCCGCGCGTACGACACGATCATCATCGACGAGGCCCACGAGCGGTCCCTCAACATCGACTTCCTGCTCGGCTATCTGGCCCAGCTGCTGCCCAAGCGCCCCGATCTCAAGGTCGTGATCACCTCCGCGACCATCGACCCCGAGCGGTTCTCGCGCCACTTCGCAGACGCGCCGATCGTGGAGGTCTCGGGCCGCACGTACCCGGTCGAGGTGCGCTACCGGCCGCTCCTGGAGGAGGACTCGGAGGAGTCCGACCGCGACCAGATCACCGCGATCTGCGACGCCGTGGACGAGCTCCAGGCGGAGGGCCCCGGCGACATCCTGGTCTTCCTCTCCGGTGAGCGGGAGATCCGCGACACGGCGGACGCGCTCATCAAGAAGAAGCTCCGCGCCACCGAGGTGCTCCCCCTCTACGCCCGGCTGTCGCACGCCGAGCAGCACCGGGTCTTCCAGGCGCACGCGGGCCGCCGGATCGTGCTCGCCACGAACGTCGCCGAGACGTCCCTCACCGTGCCCGGCATCAAGTACGTGATCGACCCGGGCACCGCCCGGATCTCCCGCTACAGCCACCGTACGAAGGTGCAGCGGCTGCCGATCGAGCGGATCAGCCAGGCCAGCGCCAACCAGCGCAAGGGCCGCTGCGGCCGTACCAGCGACGGCATCTGCGTCCGGCTCTACTCCGAGGACGACTTCCTCTCGCGCCCGGAGTTCACGGACGCCGAGATCCTCCGTACGAACCTGGCGTCGGTCATCCTCCAGATGACGGCGGCGGGCCTCGGCGACATCGAGAAGTTCCCGTTCATCGACGCGCCGGACCACCGCAACATCCGCGACGGCGTGCAGCTGCTCCAGGAGCTGGGGGCCCTCGATCCGGCGCAGAAGGACCCGAAGAAGCGGCTCACCGAGCAGGGCCGCAAGCTCGCCCAGCTGCCGGTCGACCCGCGGCTGGCCAGGATGGTCCTGGAGGCCGACAAGAACGGCTGCGTACGCGAGGTCATGGTCATCGCGGCGGCCCTGTCGATCCAGGACCCGCGCGAGCGGCCCGCCGAGAAGCAGGCGCAGGCCGACCAGCAGCACGCCAGGTTCAAGGACGAGACCTCCGACTTCCTCGCCTTCCTCAACCTGTGGCGGTACATCCGCGAGCAGCAGAAGGCCCTCTCCTCGTCGGCCTTCCGCCGGATGTGCAAATCCGAGTACCTCAACTATCTGCGCATTCGCGAATGGCAGGACATCTACACGCAGCTGCGCACGGTCGCCAAGCAGATGGGCATACATCTCAACGAGGACGACGCGGCCGACCAGCAGATCCATGTGTCGCTGCTCGCCGGGCTCCTCTCCCACATCGGGATGAAGGACGTCAAGGAGGGCGCGAAGAACGAGTACCTGGGCGCGCGCAGCGCCAAGTTCGCGATCTTCCCCGGTTCCGCGCTGTTCAAGAAGCCCCCGCGGTTCGTGATGTCCGCCGAGCTGGTCGAGACGTCCCGGCTGTGGGCGCGGGTCAACGCGAAGGTCGAACCCGAGTGGATCGAGCCGCTCGCCCAGCACCTGCTGAAGCGCACGTACTCGGAGCCGCACTGGGAGAAGGACCAGGCGGCCGTCATGGCGTACGAGAAGGTGACGCTGTACGGCGTGCCGATCGTCGCCCAGCGCAAGGTGAACTACGGCCGGATCGACCCCGAGGTGTCGCGGGAGCTCTTCATCCGCAACGCGCTCGTCGAGGGCGACTGGCGCACGCACCACAAGTTCTTCGCCGACAACCGCAAACTCCTCACCGAGGTCGAGGAGTTGGAGCACCGCGCCCGCCGCCGCGACATCCTCGTGGACGACGAGACGCTGTTCGACTTCTACGACCGGCGCATCCCCGAGCACGTGGTCTCCGGGGCGCACTTCGACTCCTGGTGGAAGCACAAGCGCCGGGACGAGCCCGAACTGCTCGACTTCGAGCGCGAGATGCTCATCAACGAGAAGGCGGGGGCGGTCACCAAGGCCGACTACCCGGACTCGTGGCGCCAGGGCCCGCTGAAGTTCCGGGTCACGTACCAGTTCGAGCCGGGCGCCGACGCGGACGGTGTCACCGTCCACATCCCGCTCCACGTGCTGAACCAGGTCACCGACGAGGGCTTCGACTGGCAGATCCCCGGCCTGCGCGAGGAGGTCGTCACGGAGCTGATCCGCTCCCTCCCGAAGCCGGTCAGGCGCCATTACGTGCCCGCGCCGAACTACGCGAAGGCGTTCCTGGAGCGTGCCGTCCCGGGGCAGGAGCCCCTGACGGCGACCCTGGCGCGGGAGTTCCAGCGGATGGTGGGCGTGCCGGTGTCGGCCGACGACTTCGACCTCACGCGCCTCCCCGACCATCTGAAGATCACGTTCCGGATCGTCGACGAGCGGCGCCGCAAGCTGGCCGAGGACAAGGATCTGGAGGCGCTGAAGCTCCGGCTGCGCCCCAAGGCCCGCCAGGCGCTCTCCAAGGCCGCCGCTGCCGCCACCGCCGGCCCGTCGGGATCGGGGCAGTCGCTGGAGCGCACGGGGCTGACGGACTGGACGATCGGCACGCTCACCCGCGTCTTCGAGACGCGCCGCGCGGGGCAGCCGGTGAAGGCGTACCCGGCGCTGGTCGACCAGGGCGAGACCGTCGCCGTACGGCTCTTCGACACCGAGGCCGAGCAGGCGCAGGCCATGTGGCCGGGCATCCGGAAACTGATCATGCTCAACATCCCGGTGAACCCGGCGAAGTTCGCCTCCGACAAGCTGACGAACCAGCAGAAGCTGGCGCTGTCCCGCAATCCGCACGGCTCCGTGCAGGCGCTCTTCGACGACTGCGCGACCGCCGCGGCCGACCGGCTGATCGCCGACCACGGCGGCCCGGTCTGGGACGAGGAGTCCTTCCGGAAGCTGTACGACAACGTCCGCGCCGACCTGGTCGACCTCACCGTGCGGACGGTCGGTCAGGTGCAGCAGATCCTGGCCGCCTGGCAGGCCTGTGAGCGCCGCCTGAAGGCCACGAACAGCCTGACCCTGGTCGGCAACGTCCAGGACGTGCGGGAGCAGCTGGCGGCCCTCATGCCGGCGGGCTTCGTGACGAAGACGGGCCTGCGCCGGCTGCCGGACCTGATGCGGTATCTGGTGGCGGTGGACCGCAGGCTCCAGCAGATGCCGACGTCCGTGCAGCGGGACACCACGCGCATGGAGAAGGTCCACGAGATGCAGGACGAGTACGCCTGGCTGCTGGAGCAGCTCCCGAAGGGGCGGCCGGTACCGCAGGAGGTCCGGGACATCCGCTGGATGATCGAGGAGCTGCGCGTCAGCTACTTCGCGCACGCGCTGGGCACGGCGTACCCGGTCTCGGACAAGCGGATCGTGAAGGCGATCGACGCGGCCGCCCCGTGACGGGCCCGTAGCCTTGAGTGAGTTCGACCTGACCGTCTGACCTGCTGTACAGTCTCTCTCGCAGCCAAACAGCAAGTCCGGCTGCGAAACCTGGTCCTGTGGAGCAGTTTGGAGTGCTCGCCACCCTGTCAAGGTGGAGGCCGCGGGTTCAAATCCCGTCAGGACCGCAGTGGATACGAAGCGGCCCGCACCGGAAAACGGCGCGGGCCGCTTCGTCGTTTGCGTCGCCGCAGGCACCCCACCGGAGGCCGCGCACGCGGCGAAGCCGCACAGGCCGCGCCCACGGGACACGCACCGCCACAGGCACCGCCACGGGCAGGGGCGACCGCGCCGGGGCCGGCGGGTCGCGCGGTACACCGTCGGGTGGTGGCGGAGCCGGGTGTCTTGACTGGGTCATCTGCCGCCGGTACCCAATGAGCAGGGCATCGGGGGCCCTTCACTGGAGGTGACGCGCATGGCGGCATCCACCGTCCGGCACGAGACCCACGCTCTGCTGCGCGCCCATCTGGCGGCCGCGTCCGGCTACCGGCACGTCACTCACCACTGCGCTGTCTGCCACCGGCTCCTGCGGCTCGCCATGGAGCTGCCCTCACCGCTCGACGAGTCGGACGACCTCGACGTCCCGGAGGCCACCGAGCGGGTCGCCGACACCCGGGACCATCGGCCCACCAACCCCTGACCAATGGCACGTTGGTCCCGTCACGGAAGGGGCCACACTGACCTTGGCAAGAGGCGGACGGTGTGACGGGAGTCACGGAACCTGTTTGAAAAACCCCTCAACTTACACCCTCCCTACAACCGACCAATTTAATACGTGCAATTGCACCGCCCCGTCATCCGCTCCCGAACAACCGCTCCACACCCCCCGCGAAGGCACCTATCGCCCGCTATCGCCCGCCGGGGCAGGTCCGGTCGGCGGCGACCGGACCGGTCCCAGGGCACAAAAAAAGATCGCACCGGACCCGGCGGAGTCCGGCGCGACCGAGAATGAAGCCCGTTGGGGCGGGCGTCATCGGTGGAGCCAAGGGTGGGCGAACCAGGTTGGGGGACCCGGAAAAGCCCGGTTCATCAGGGTTGTTCAGGCCTCGCTGCGCTGCTGGGGAATACCCGCCAGCAGAGCACGGACCTCTGCCTCGCGGTAGCGGCGGTGTCCACCCAGCGTGCGAATGGACGTGAGCTTGCCTGCTTTGGCCCAACGGGTCACCGTCTTCGGGTCCACGCGGAACATCGTGGCAACCTCAGCGGGGGTCAGCAGCGGCTCGGCATCAGGGGTGCGAGCGGTCATGAGCGGCCTCCTCGGGAGAACCGAACCTTCTCGGTTCTTTCCTCTAAATTCTGCACCTTGACCCGCGTTGCCCGAAATGGCGGACGCGAGCCGAGTCGGTTATAGGACGAACGGCTTGTCCTCGGCACTACAACTACACCATCTGTCCAGCCACCTTCGGCCAAACCGATGGAATTGCCCTCTCAGGTGTTCATCAGCGGCGGAAGCCGATGGACCATGCCATAGCGGACAGTCACGTCACAGTAACGATCAGTCACAGAGCGATCAGGAGCCACCAGACCCCCCATAGCGTGCAATGCTGAGCCTTCCACCCATAGTTGGACGGATGGAGCCCTCCCCGGACTCCTTGTCCTATTTTGGCATGAGGTTGGGCGATGGGCGCAAGAGCCCCGTTAGTGCGATCCATCACGCTTGGGCCCAAAGGCCCGTATCGGGACCTACGACCTGTGGCCCCAGCGACCCCACGCGCACCTCAGTTGGCGAACTGCAGATTCCGCACCGCACGCCACCGCTCCACCAACCGCTCGTACGCCGCCGCCGCGCCCTCGCCGTCACCGGCCCTCAGCGCCGCGATGCCCTCCGCCACGTCCGCGGCCGACCGGTCATCGGCAAGGTCCTTGGCGGGCAGGGCGTGCACGAGGCCGCCGTAGTCCAGCTCGACCAGCGACCGCGGATGGAACTCCTCCAGCCACCGCCCCACATCCACCAGGCCCTCGACCAGCGGCCCCTGGTCCACCGACTCGCGCAGCACCTTCAGCGCCCGCGCCACCCGGCGCCTGGCCTGCACCATCGGCGTCCGGTAGCGCAGGACCGCCGGCCGGCCGCCAGGCCCCGACCCGGCCCGCGACCCGGGCTCCGACTCGGACTCTGGCGCCGGCGCCGGCACCGGCTCCTCGTACTCGCGCTCGTCGTCGGCGAAGAGCACGAACCACCGGACCGGCACCTGCCACACCGCGGTCCTGATCCACGGCCGCGCGTCCGGGTTCGCCTCACGCCACCGCTCGTGGTCCGCCGCCGCCTGCTCCCGCACCACCGGCGGCAGCACCAGGTCCAGCACGTTCGGCGGCAGCAGCTCGGGCAGTTCCTCCAGGGCCAGCCAGCCCCGCAGCCGGGTGCGCCACGGGCAGACGCAGACCACCCCGTCCACCTCCGTCACGAACGCGTCGCCACTCTCGTGCACCGGCACGGGCACCGGGGGCGTGGGCACCAGATCGGCGAGCGCGCGGCGCAGCTCGTCCTGCGCCGTCGGCGCCCCGCGCTGCGCCGCGAGCCGCGCGTAGCGGGTCCAGTGGCCGCGCTCGGGCTCGGGAAAGGCCGCCAGCGGCTCGTACACCCGCAGGTAGGAGGCGTACGGCACGAGGACGGAGGAGACCGCAGGCATGCCGGAATCCTTCCACGCCCGTACTCCGCCAGGGGGTGATCCTGAGCACTGCGTCGGATCTACGCCCAGGTAGGACTTACTCTCTTGCCGAACAAGGTCCCTCCCCACCCGCAGGGGGGTCCTCAATCGCCGCTTCGTACTTGGGAGTCACCACCGTGACCGATGTGACCGACGGCGTCCTGCACACCCTGTTCCGCTCGGAGCAGGGAGGCCACGAGCAAGTCGTGCTGTGCCAGGACCGCGCCTCCGGCCTCAAGGCCGTCATCGCCATCCACTCGACCGCCCTGGGCCCCGCCCTCGGCGGCACCCGTTTCTACCCGTACGCCTCCGAGGAAGAAGCCGTCATGGACGCGCTGAACCTCTCCCGGGGGATGTCGTACAAGAACGCCCTGGCCGGTCTGGAGCACGGCGGCGGCAAGGCCGTGATCATCGGGGATCCGGAGCTGATCAAGACGGAGGAACTGCTGCTGGCCTACGGCCGGTTCGTGGCCTCCCTCGGGGGCCGCTACGTCACGGCCTGCGACGTCGGCACGTACGTCGCGGACATGGACGTCGTCGCGCGGACGAACCGCTGGACCACCGGCCGCTCCCCCGAGAACGGCGGCGCCGGCGACTCCTCCGTGCTCACCGCCTTCGGTGTCTTCCAGGGCATGCGCGCCTCCGCCCAGCACCAGTGGGGCGACCCGACGCTGCGCGGCCGCAAGGTCGGTGTCGCCGGTGTCGGCAAGGTGGGCCACTACCTGGTCGAGCATCTGCTGCAGGACGGCGCCGAGGTCGTCATCACGGATGTCCGCGAGGAGTCGATCCGCCGCATCACGGACAGGTTCCCGCAGGTCACGGTGGTCGCGGACACCGACGCGCTGATCCGTACCGAGGGCCTGGACGTCTATGCGCCGTGCGCGCTGGGCGGCGCCCTCAACGACGACACCGTGCCCGTCCTGACGGCGAAGGTGGTGTGCGGCGCGGCCAACAACCAGCTCGCGCACCCGGGTGTGGAGAAGGACCTCTCGGACCGGGGGATCCTCTACGCGCCCGACTACGTCGTCAACGCGGGCGGGGTGATCCAGGTCGCCGACGAGCTGCACGGCTTCGACTTCGACCGGTGCAAGACGAAGGCGACGAAGATCTTCGACACCACGCTGGCGATATTCGCACGTGCGAAGAGTGACGGGATTCCGCCCGCCGCGGCGGCCGACCGCATCGCCGAGCAGCGGATGGCCGAAGCTCGCCGTCCCTGACACCCGCCGATGTCACTTACGATCACTTATCGTCACGTACGGTAGGAGAGTCGATACGGAAACGATCCGTCGGAAGGCGTGGGTCCGCTTCGCTCCCTTGTGTGTTCGTACACACATGCGTTCGCCGAGAGCGAGACAAGACTCACGCCAGTCGGCGGGTCGCCCTCCGGAAGAGGTTAAAATCGCAGCTGACCAGCGAGGACAGGGCGCCTTGAAGGTTCGGCTCCGAGGCGCGTCATGCGGGCGGCGTACCGTATGGCCGCGGAAGCAGGTACCGTTAAAGCCCTACGGGCCGGTCTCTCCACGGAGAGTCCGTCCCGAATCATGAACGCGTGTCAAGACTCTGGGGCCGTCGAGCCCCGTCACCGAGGGGGTCGAGCCATGGGGCGCGGCCGGGCCAAGGCCAAGCAGACAAAGGTCGCCCGCCAGCTGAAGTACAACAGCGGCGGGACTGACCTGTCGCGCCTGGCCAGCGAGCTGGGCGCATCGACTTCGAGTCCGCTCTCGAACCAGCCGCCGAACGGCGAGCCTTTCGAGGACGACGACGAGGAAGACGACCCGTACGCCCGCTACGCGGAGTTGTACAACGATGACGACGACGAGGACGAGGAGTCCGGTCCGTCGCCACAGCGTCGCGGCGCTTGACGCCCGCGTTTTCCGAGCCCGGTCCGGGGTCCAGCCCCGGACCGGGTTCTGCGCTGTCCAGCCCGGGGTCCGGCGTCAGCTCGCGTAGTCGCCGATCAGCTCGGCACCCGTCGCGTGGTCACCGCGCTCGGTGATCTCACCCGCGACCCAGGCGTCGACGCCCCGGTCCGCCAGCGTGGTCAGCGCCACGTCGACGGACTCGGCGGGAACGACGGCCATCATGCCGACACCCATGTTCAGCGTCTTCTCCAGCTCCAGCCGCTCCACCTGACCGGCCGTGCCGACCAGGTCGAAGATCGCGCCCGGCGCCCAGGTGGACCGGTCGACCCTGGCGTGCATCCCGTCCGGGATCACCCGCGCCAGGTTCGCGGCGAGACCGCCTCCGGTGATGTGGCTGAACGCGTGCACCTCGGTGGTGCGGGTGAGCGCGAGGCAGTCCAGCGAGTAGATCTTGGTGGGCTCCAGCAGCTCCTCGCCGAGCGTCCGGCCCAGCTCCTCGACCCGCTGGTCGAGGCTCATGCCCGCCCGGTCGAAGAGCACGTGCCGCACCAGCGAGTACCCGTTGGAGTGAAGGCCGGACGCCGCCATGGCGATGACCGCGTCACCCGTCCGGATACGATCCGCGCCGAGCAGCCGGTCCGCCTCGACCACGCCCGTGCCGGCACCGGCGACGTCGAAGTCGTCCGGGCCCAGCAGCCCGGGGTGCTCGGCGGTCTCGCCGCCGACCAGCGCGCAACCGGCCAGGACACAGCCCTCGGCGATGCCCTTGACGATGGCGGCGACCCGCTCGGGGTGCACCTTGCCGACGCAGATGTAGTCGGTCATGAACAGCGGCTCGGCGCCGCAGACGACGATGTCGTCCATCACCATCGCGACCAGGTCGTGGCCGATGGTGTCGTACACGCCGAGCCGGCGGGCGATGTCGACCTTCGTCCCGACACCGTCGGTGGCGGAGGCCAGCAGGGGACGCTCGTAGCGCTTGAAGGCGGAGGCGTCGAAGAGACCGGCGAAGCCGCCGAGGCCGCCGAGGCCCTCGACCTCCGCACGCCGCGTCTTCTTCACCCACTCCTTCATCAGTTCGACGGCGCGGTCGCCCGCCTCGATGTCGACGCCCGCGCTCGCGTAGCTGGCACCAGTGGTCTGAGACATGGGTTCAGAGCTTTCGTGTCGTACAGCTGGGTGTGCTGCGGGGTCTTACGGGCGGCGGAGCGCGTCGGCGGCCGCGGTGGCGGCCGGGCCGGCGGCCAGCTCCGTCTCCAGGAGCTGCTTGCCGAGCAACTCGGGGTCGGGGAGCTCCATCGGGTACTCGCCGTCGAAGCAGGCGCGGCACAGCTTCGGCTTGTCGATGGCCGTGGCCTCGATCATGCCGTCGAGGGAGATGTAGGAGAGGGAGTCCGCACCCAGCGACTTGCCGATCTCGTCGACCGTCATGCCGTTGGCGATCAGCTCGGCGCGGGTGGCGAAGTCGATGCCGAAGAAGCAGGGCCACTTCACCGGCGGGGACGAGATCCGGATGTGCACCTCGGCGGCGCCGGCCTCACGGAGCATCCGGACCAGGGCGCGCTGGGTGTTGCCGCGGACGATCGAGTCGTCCACGACCACCAGGCGCTTGCCCTTGATGACTTCCTTGAGGGGGTTCAGCTTGAGGCGGATGCCCAGCTGGCGGATGGTCTGCGACGGCTGGATGAAGGTCCGGCCGACGTAGGCGTTCTTGACGAGGCCCGCGCCGAAGGGGATGCCGCTGGCCTCCGCGTACCCGATCGCGGCGGGCGTGCCCGATTCGGGCGTCGCTATGACGAGGTCGGCGTCGACCGGCGCTTCCTTGGCGAGCCTGCGGCCCATCTCGACCCGGGACAGGTACACGTTCCGCCCGGCGATGTCGGTGTCGGGACGCGCCAGGTAGACGTACTCGAACACACAGCCCTTGGGCTTCGCTTCCGCGAATCGGGAGGTGCGCAGGCCGTTCTCGTCGATGGCGATGAGCTCGCCCGGCTCGATCTCGCGGACGAAGCTGGCGCCGCAGATGTCGAGGGCGGCGGTCTCGGACGCGACGACCCAGCCCCGCTCCAGGCGGCCGAGGACCAGCGGGCGGATGCCCTGCGGGTCACGGCCTGCGTAGAGGGTGTGCTCGTCCATGAAGACGAGGGAGAAGGCGCCCTTGACGTCGGGCAGGACCTTGGCGGCCGCCTGCTCGACGGTCAGCGGCTTGCCGTCGTCGTCGGTCTGGCCCGCGAGGAGCGCGGTGACGAGGTCGGTGTCGTTGGTCGCGGCCACCTGGGTGGCACGGCCGTTCTCCTTGGGGAGGTCGGCGACCATCTCGGCGAGCTCCGCCGTGTTGACCAGGTTGCCGTTGTGGCCGAGCGCGATGGACCCGTGGGCGGTCGCCCGGAAGGTCGGCTGCGCGTTCTCCCACACGGAGGCACCGGTGGTCGAGTAGCGGGCGTGACCGACCGCGATATGACCCTGGAGGGAACCGAGAGAGGTCTCGTCGAAGACCTGGGACACCAGGCCCATGTCCTTGAAGACGAGGATCTGGGAGCCGTTGCTGACCGCGATACCCGCGGATTCCTGGCCCCGATGCTGGAGGGCGTAGAGCCCGAAGTACGTGAGCTTTGCGACCTCTTCACCCGGCGCCCAGACACCGAAGACGCCACAAGCGTCCTGGGGGCCCTTCTCGCCGGGAAGCAGATCGTGATTGAGTCGACCGTCACCACGTGGCACGCCACCGAGTGTAGGCGAGATCGACCACTGGTCCGAATTGGGGATACCACCGCGGCCCGCGCCCCGGCCCGGCCCGATCCTGGCTCGCGCCGCTGACCAGGGGCCTTTTGGCCCCCTCCGGGCCGCCCCGGGCCCCTGCCGCCGCCGCTGCGCGGTGTGACGGACCTCGCAGCGGACCGACGGCGGGTCGGCGGAGGCGGGGCGGTCCCGGGCGGTAGGGGCAGGGTGCTCGCGGGCGGTAGGGGCGGGTGGTCGCGGGTGGTAGGGGCGGGTGGTCGCGGGTGGTCGCGGGCCGCGCGGTGGGATGCTTCAGGGCCCCGTGGGCCGCGCGGTGGGCTGCTGCAGGGCCGCGTGGGGCGTGCGGTGGGCTACTTCAGGGCCGCGTGGGCCGCGAAGCCGCTGCCGTCGGGGGCGGTGACGGTCAGCTGCCGGTGATCCAGGTCGTATGTGACCGTGCCTGCGTTCAGCGTCTTCAGCAGGCTGCGCTCCAGCTCCATCCCCGGGCCCTCGCACATTTTCCGTGTGGTCGCGAGACGACCCAGCGTCATCGTGTCGCCCTTCGTCTTCACGGTCGACGTGAAGGTGTTGCAGCCGAGGTTGCCGCGCGCACTGCCGTCGTCACCGATCGTGAGGTAGGCCCTGCCCTCCGTTCCGGCCGGCAGGGACATCGCGGTCTCGCCCGACAGGAGGGAGTCGATCGACCAGACGGTGCCGACCAGCGGCGCCGGGGGCTGCTCGGACAGGGTGATGGTGTCGCCGTCGGCCGCGGTGAGCGTGAGCACGCCGTCCTTCACGGCCCCCGTGAGCCTGCCGCTGAAGGTCTCGCGGAGGGCGTCCTCGAAGTTCTGGACCGGCCCGTCGCAGGCCATCTCCGTCATCGTGGTCGTACCGACGGTGACGGTGTCCCCCTCGATGTCCGCTTCGGCGGTGAAGTGGTTGCAGCCGAAGTTGCCCTTGGCGTCCTTCTCGCCGAACTCGACATGGGCGCTCGGGGTCGGCGACGCCGTCTTCCTGCCGTCGACGGTGACGCTGCCGACGATCCAGTGGGCACCGGTCACGGGCAGGTCGGGCCGTACCGTGCCGGCTCCGTCGCCCGGACCCGCGCCACCGCCCTCCGTACCGCAGGCGGTGAGGGCGAGCAGCGCGGCCAGGACGGCGGCGGTGGCGAGGTGCTGCTTCTTCGTGGTCCGCATGCCGATGGGACGGAACGGATGACGCTCCGGTTCCGGCTTCCCCACCCCTCCCTCGGCGCGGCCCGGAACGGCAGCGGGCCGGGCCCGTACGGGCGGCGGGCTCAGCCGAGTACGGGCAGCAGCTCCGAGATGTTCGCGCGGTCGCCGCTCGCGCCGACCCGCGCGGCGTCCAGCTCCGCCGCCCAGGTCGTCCGCCCCGTGGCGAGCCGCACCCAGGTCAGCGGGTCCGTCTCCACGACGTTCGGCGGCGTCCCCCGGGTGTGCCGGGGGCCCTCGACGCACTGCACGACCGCGAACGGCGGAATCCGGACCTCCACCGACCCGCCGGGCGCCTTCACGGCGAGCGCGTCCGCGAGGAGCCGGGTGCAGGCGGCCAGCGCCTGGCGGTCGTACGGGACGCCGAGGCCGGTCGCGTCGTTCAGGTCGTCGGTGTGCGTGATCAGCTCGACCGTACGGGTCACCAGGAAGTCGCCGAGCCGCATGCCGCCGAACCGCGTCGTGATCAGCCGTTCGTCGGACGCGCCCGCTAGGGCGTCGGCGAACCCTTCGGCCATCCGCGCGTACAGCTCGGCGAGGCCCTCCGGTCCTTCGGCCGCGCCGGCGAGCTCCCGGGTGTCCTCGTCCACCTGCCCGGCGAACCGCCGGGTGGCGAGCGGCCAGTCGAGCAGCCCGACGTCCCGGGCGGCCGGCTCGGGGGCCGCCACACCGCCCACGACGGACCTCAGCACCAGGGCGATGTGCGCCGCGAGTTCCCGTACCGTCCACGCGCCGAGCCGCGTGGGCAGCGCGAGCTGCTCGGGCGTCAGCGTGAGCACTGCCGTACGGACCTCCGCGAACTGCGCGAGCAGGGCCGCCCGGATCTTGGCGGAGTCGTAACTGCGGGAGCGTTTCCTGGCCGGTGGCATGGGCTGAGGCTACCGGCGCGGAGGGCGGCGGTGTCAGGTGGTGCGGCGGAGGGCGGCCCAGGTCTGCGTGCCCACCTCGCCGTCGACGGACAGGCCCTTGGCCTTCTGGAAGGCCACGACGGCGTTCTTGGTGTCGGTGCCGAACTGCCCGTCGACGCCCGCGCCGCCCACGCTGTAGCCGCGTCGGGTCAGCATGCACTGGACCTGCGTGACCCGGACGCCCTTGTCGCCGTACCGGGTGAGCTGGGTGCCGTCGTAGAACGCGCACTGGGACAGCCACGGCGGCGTCGGCGACGCGGTGGGTGTGGGGCGCGGCGCGGGGGCGGCGCTCCGGGTCGCGGTCACCGTGACCACCGGGGCGGGCTCGGCTCCGGCGCCGCCGGGCGCCGAGGCGACCGGCTCGGGGCGGGACGAGGGTACGGCCGGGTCGGCGGCGCCGTCCCGGTCCGGCTCCGCCGACGGCGAGGGGGACGCGCCGGCGGACGCGTCGGGTGAGCCGCCGGGCGAGAGCGGCGATGCGCCGATCCCGTCGGGGACCGCGCCGCCGGACGCCTCGGCGGAGGGTGTGGCGGGCCGGGCGGCGCCGGCCTCCCGGGTGGAGTTGGAGTCGGGCCGGGTGAACAGGAAGGCGGTGACGGCCACGACGCACACGGCGACGACCGCGGCGACGGCGACGTACGGGCCCTTGCTCCGCCGCCCGGCGCCGACGGACGCGGGCGTCGGTGCGGGCATGGGCGCGGGTACGGGCGCGGGCCCGGGCGCGGGCGTGGGTGGGAACGTGGTGGCGGGCGCGGGCGCGGGTGGCGGTGTGGGCCAGGTCCCCGGGGCGGCGCCGTACCCGGGGGCGGCGGCGTAGCCGGGCGCTGGGGCGCCGTACTGCTGGGACGGGGGGCCGAAACCGGGCGGCGACGGCGGGGCGACGCGCTCCGTCGCGGGGTGCGCCGGGCGTCGGCTCAGCATCTCGTACGCGTCCTGGAGGCCCGCCAGCCGGGACCCGAGCGGCTCCGGCCACACCGGCCCGACGGCACCCGGCCCGACGGCACCCGGCCCGACGGCACCCGGCCCGACGGCACCCGGCCCGACGGCACCCGGCCCGACGGCTCCGGGCACGACGGGTCCGCTCCCGCCCGGTCCCGGCACGCCGGCCGCCTGTCGGGCATCGGCGGCCTCGACGAGCGCCATCGGGGCCGGCCGGGCAGCCGGGTCCTTGGCGAGGCAGGCGACGAGCAGCGCGCCCAGCGCCGGATCGGCCGCCGACACCTGCCCTATGACCTCCTGGTTCGGATCCTCGTACGCCACCCGGTGCATGACGTCCAGACCGGTGCCCAGGCCGAAGGGGCCGTCGCCGGTCGCCGCGTAGACCAGGGTGCCGCCCAGCGAGAACACGTCGGACGCCGTGTCCGAGTGACCGCTCTTCAGGTACTCGGGGGCCATGAACGCGGGCGTGCCGACCCGCTGGCCGGTCATGGTGAGCATGCTGGCGCCCGTGGCCTTGGAGATACCGAAGTCGATCACGTGCGCGCCACGGGCGGACAGCAGCACGTTGGACGGCTTCAGGTCGCGGTGCACGATCCCGGCGGCGGCGAGCGCGAGCAGCCCCCGGCCGAGCTCGCCCACCAGCCGCCACACGGCGTCGGGGCCGAGCACTCCGTGCTGCTGGACGGCGTCGCCGAGGCTGAGCCCGGGGACGTACTCCGTGGCCATCCACAGCAGTTCGTCGTGGAAGCCGGTGCCGCGCAGCCGGGGCGCGTGCGGGGTGTCGACCTGGGCCTGTACGGCCGCCTCACGCTCGAACCGGCGCCGGAACTCGGCGTCCCCCGCGTACTCCGGCCGGATCACCTTGACCGCGACCAGCCCGGCCCCGGCCCTGTCTCCGGCCACGGCCCCGTGCCCGGCGCCGTCCCGTGGCCCGGCACCGCCGCGCTCGGCCGGGCGCGCGAGATACACCCGGCCCATCCCCCCGCTGCCGAGCACGCCGAGCGGCACGTACGGACCGATCACCGGCGGGTCCGACGGCGTCGGCGGTACCGCCCCCGTCTGCCGCAGCGCATGGGACGGCGAACGACTCTGATCCGACACGGAACCCCCCGAATTCCTTGTCCTGCATGCCAGTTCGCCGAGGTTATCGCAGCAGTGGGAACGGTTTCCCACCAGCGCGCCGGGCCCTCCCGGCGCCACGCCGGCATGCCGAAGGCCGGCCCGCACACAGGCCGAGGGCCGGCCCGCACACATGCCGAACGGCCGGCCTCCACGCATGCCGAAGGGCCGGCCCGCACACAGGCCGAGGGCCGATCCGCACACATGCCGAACGGTCGGCTTCCACGCACGCCGAAGGGCCGGCCCGTACGGACGGACCGGCCCTTCGTACGACGTACCGGGATCAGGACAGCAGCGCCGGGATGGTCGCCTCGTACGCCGTCCGCAGCTCGCTCAGCGCGATGCCGAACTCGCCCTGGACGTCGATCTCGTCGCCGTCCACGACACCGATGCGCGTCGCCGGGAGACCCCGCGCGCCGCACATGTCGGTGAAGCGCAGCTCCTCGCTGCGCGGGACGGACACGACCGCGCGGCCGGCCGACTCGCTGAAGAGGAACGTGAACGCGTCGAGCCCCTCCGGGACGACCAGCCGCGCCCCCTTCCCACCGCGCAGGCAGGACTCCACGACCGCCTGGACCAGGCCGCCGTCGGACAGGTCGTGCGCCGCGTCGATCATGCCGTCGCGGGACCCGGCGATCAGGATCTCGCCGAGCAGCCGCTCCCGGTCCAGGTCGACCTCGGGCGGCAGGCCGCCGAGGTGGTCGTGGACGACCTGCGACCACGCCGAGCCGCCGAACTCCTCGCGGGTGTCACCGAGCAGGTAGAGCAGCTGGCCCTCGTGCGCGAACGCGATCGGCGTACGCCGCGTCACGTCGTCGATGACACCGAGCACGGCCACGACCGGCGTCGGGTGGATGGCGACGTCACCGGTCTGGTTGTACAGCGACACGTTGCCGCCCGTGACCGGCGTGCCGAGCTCCAGGCAGGCGTCCGCGAGACCGCGCGTGGCCTCGGCGAACTGCCACATGACCGCGGGGTCCTCGGGCGAGCCGAAGTTCAGGCAGTCCGACACGGCCAGCGGCTTGGCGCCGGACGCGGCGACGTTCCGGTACGCCTCGGCCAGCGCGAGCTGCGCGCCCGCGTACGGGTCGAGCTTCGCGTACCGGCCGTTGCCGTCCGTGGCGATGGCCACGCCGAGGTTGGTCTCCTCGTCGATCCGGATCATGCCCGAGTCCTCGGGCTGGGCCAGGACCGTGTTGCCCTGCACGAACCGGTCGTACTGGTCGGTGATCCACGCCTTGGACGCCTGGTTCGGGTGCGCGACCAGCTTCAGGACCTGGTCCCTCAGCTCCTGCGACGACTGCGGGCGGGGCAGTCCGTTCGCGTCGTCGGCCTGGAGGGCGTCCTGCCACTCGGGGCGCTCGTACGGCCGGTGGTAGGTCGGGCCCTCGTGGGCGACGGTGCCCGGGGGCACGTCCACGATCTGCTGGCCGTGCCAGAAGATCTCAAGGCGCTCGCCGTCCGTCACCTCACCGATCACGGTGGCGATGACGTCCCACTTCTCGCAGATCTCCATGAACCGGTCGACGTGCCGCGGCTCGACGATCGCGCACATGCGCTCCTGCGACTCGCTCATGAGGATCTCCTCGGGCGAGAGCGTCGCGTCACGCAGCGGGACGGTGTCGAGCTCGACGCGCATACCGCCCGTGCCGGCCGAGGCCAGCTCGGAGGTCGCGCAGGACAGACCGGCGCCGCCGAGGTCCTGGATACCGGCGACCAGCTTCTCGCCGAAGATCTCCAGGGTGCACTCGATGAGGAGCTTCTCCTGGAACGGGTCGCCGACCTGGACGGCGGGCCGCTTGGTGGGCTTCGTGTCGTCGAAGGTCTCGGACGCGAGGACCGAGACGCCGCCGATGCCGTCGCCGCCGGTGCGGGCGCCGTACAGGATGACCTTGTTGCCGGGGCCCGACGCCTTGGCGAGATGGATGTCCTCGTGCTTCATCACGCCGATGCAGCCGGCGTTGACCAGCGGGTTGCCCTGGTAGCAGGAGTCGAAGACGGCCTCGCCGCCGATGTTGGGCAGGCCCAGGCAGTTGCCGTAGCCGCCGATACCGGCGACGACGCCCGGCAGGACGCGCTTGGTGTCGGGGTGGTCGGCCGCGCCGAACCGCAGTGGGTCCACCACCGCCACCGGGCGGGCGCCCATCGCGAGGATGTCGCGGACGATGCCGCCGACGCCGGTGGCCGCGCCCTGGTAGGGCTCGATGTACGAGGGGTGGTTGTGCGACTCGACCTTGAAGGTCACCGCATACCCCTGGCCGACGTCCACGACGCCCGCGTTCTCACCGATGCCGACGAGCATGGCGTCGGACTGCGGCTTCTTCTCGCTGAACTGCTTCAGGTGGACCTTGCTGCTCTTGTACGAGCAGTGCTCGGACCACATGACGGAGTACATGGCGAGCTCGGCGCCGGTCGGGCGGCGGCCGAGGATCTCGCGGATGCGCTCGTACTCGTCCTTCTTGAGGCCGAGTTCGGCCCACGGCTGCTCGACGTCGGGCGTCTCGGCCGCGTGCTTGACGGTGTCGAGAGTCATGCGTTGACCAGCTTCTTGAGGATCGAGGTGAAGAATCCGAGCCCGTCCGTACGCCCCGTGCCGACGAGCGGCTCGACGGCGTGCTCGGGGTGCGGCATGAGACCGACGATGTTTCCGGCGGCGTTGGTGATGCCGGCGATGTCGCGCAGCGAGCCGTTGGGGTTCATGTCGAGGTACCGGAACGCGACCCGGCCCTCGGCCTCCAGCTCGTCGAGCGTGCGCTCGTCGGCGGTGTACCGGCCGTCCATGTTCTTGAGCGGGACGGAGATCTCCTGGCCCTGCTCGTAGTCGGCGGTCCACGCGGTGTCCGCGTTCTCCACCCGCAGCCTCTGGTCACGGCAGATGAAGTGCAGATGGTTGTTGCGCAGCATCGCGCCGGGCAGCAGGTGCGCCTCGGTGAGGATCTGGAAGCCGTTGCAGATACCGAGGACCGGCATACCGGCCCTGGCCTGCTCGATGATGGTCTCCATCACCGGCGAGAACCGGGAGATGGCCCCGGCGCGCAGGTAGTCGCCGTAGGAGAAGCCGCCCGCGAGGACGACCGCGTCGACCTGCTTCAGGTCCTTGTCACGGTGCCAGAGCGAGACGGGCTCGGCGCCCGCGAGCCGGGCCGCGCGCAGCGCGTCCTGGTCGTCGAGCGTCCCGGGGAAGGTGACGACGCCGATGCGAGCGGTCACGACTCTTCCACCTTGACGACGAAGTCCTCGATGACGGTGTTGGCGAGAAAGGTTTCGGCCATCTCGTGGATGCGGGCGAGGGCGGCGTCATCGACCGGCCCCTCCACATCGAGCTCGAAGCGCTTTCCCTGACGGACGTCCGCGATCCCCTCGAAGCCGAGACGGGGCAGTGCACGCTGCACCGCCTGTCCCTGCGGGTCGAGGATCTCCGGCTTGAGCATGACGTCGACTACGACGCGTGCCACTGGCACTCCCGGTGGTGTGTTGCGTGGGCGGTTCCCTCAGCGTACCTGTCTCCAAAATCTACGCGAGTAGATCTCTGGAGGACCCTACAAAAGCACCCGAGAACACGGCAGGAACGGCCCGGGAAAATCCCGGAAAAGAAACACTCCGCCTTTGCCGGCGGACACGCGGACGCAATTGCCTGGGCTTCACAATGCGACACCTTCCGCTGTACAAAGGAATACAGAGGAAAGCAGCATTGCCCCTCGTCAGCCGTATAGACGGTATCGCCGCACGTCAGCCCGCGCTTCACGCAAGTCGACACACGGGCGTCGACGTCCGGCGCTCCGCGCGAAAGGACCGATATCCGTGGCGCAGCGCGTAGTAGTCACGCTCTCCGACGACATCGACGGCGGAGAAGCGGCGGAAACGGTCACGTTCGGCCTCGACGGTAAGTTGTACGAGATCGACCTCAATGCAGCCAATGCAAAGAAACTGCGCAAGGCGCTCGCCCCCTACATGGCGGCGGGCCGCAAGCAGTCCGGCACGGGGGGCGGCACCGGGGCCGGTGCCGCTGCCGGTGCCAGGCAGGCGCAGCCCGGCCGGCCGCGCACCTCGTACCGGCACACCTCCCTGGAGCCCGACCCGGCGGCCGTCCGCGCCTGGGCCCAGTCCAACAAGATGGACGTGCCCGCGCGCGGCCGGATCCCGAAGCGCGTGTACGAGGCGTTCCGCGCGGCGAGCTGAGACCGCCCAGGCGGGCCCGCCCGGCGAGCGGCGGGCTGACGGGCGGTGGGCAGGGGGCTGACTGGCGGGCGCCGCGCCCGACGGCTGACGGGTGACCTGACGGCGGGCTGACTGGCGGCGGGCTGGCGGGTGCCCTGTCGGCGGGCTGGCGGTGGTGGGCTGGGGGCGGCGGACTTGCGGGCGGTGGGGCGAGGCGACCGGAAGCCCACGGGCCCCCACCAGCGGGCGGTGGGCCGAGGCGCGGGCGGTGGCGGGCTGGCGGGCGGCGAGTTGCACGGCACCCCCCTTGATCGGCTAGAGTCTGGATCACGCCGAGGGGCAAGGCCGAAAGGCCCGCTTCACGGAGCGTGCGGGTGTAGTTCAGTAGTAGAACATCCCCCTTCCAGGGGGAAGGCGCAGTGTGCGATTCCTGTCACCCGCTCTTCATCACTTACCGACCACCCCGGTGGATCAGGTACAGTGGTGTTCGCACCGCCCGGGGGCGCCTCTCACGAGGAAGCCGCCGAGTGGCAGCACTGCGGACGTGGCTCAGTTGGTAGAGCATCACCTTGCCAAGGTGAGGGTCGCGAGTTCGAATCTCGTCGTCCGCTCAGAGAGAAGCCCCCGGTCGATCCGACCGGGGGCTTCCGCGTTTCCCAGCACTTGTCAGCGTTTGCCAGCGCTTGCCAGGGTTCTTCTGGATTCTCCCCGGCCTGCCCGGCTTCTCTGGCTCCCGGCTTCACTGGCTCCCGGCTTCTCTGGCTCCCGGCTTCTCTGGCTTCACTGGCTTCCGGGTTCTTCTGCGTTCTGCTCGTTTCGTGGACTTCTTCCGGGTTCCGTCTTTCACCCGTCCCTCCGCGATTTCCAGCGGGTCTTTCCCGTCCGTGCGCCGCGTCTCCGAGGGCCCCATGACATTTGTCATCGGCCCCGGTGACAGCACGCACTGCCGACCGGCCCGCTCCGCCGGAACGCTGGAGGCATGACCAGCTACAACAGCCATGAGCACGCGGACGGCGAGCTCGTGATCGAGGCGTCCGACGTGCGCCGCAGCTATGCCGGCGGCTTCGAAGCCGTGAGCGGAATCACCTTCTCCGTCGCCCGGGGCGAGATCTTCGCCCTTCTCGGCACCAACGGCGCGGGCAAGACCTCCACCGTGGAGCTGCTGGAGGGGCTCGCCGTGCCCAGCGGCGGACGCGTCCGGGTGCTCGGCCACGATCCGTACCGGCAGCGGGCCGTCGTGCGGCCACGGATCGGCGTCATGCTCCAGGAGGGCGGCTTCCCGTCCGACCTGACGGTCACCGAGACACTGCGGATGTGGGCCGGCTGCACCAGCGGTGCCCGGCCGACCGGTGAAGCCCTGGACATGGTGGGCCTGGGCGCCCGCTCCTCCGTACGCGTCAAGCAGCTGTCCGGTGGCGAGCGGCGGCGGCTGGACCTGGCGCTGGCCCTGCTCGGGCGGCCCGAGGTGCTGTTCCTCGACGAACCGTCCACCGGGCTCGACGCGGAAGGGCGGCGCGACACCTGGGAACTCGTACGGGAGCTGCGGGACAGCGGCACGACCGTGCTGCTGACCACCCACTACCTGGAGGAGGCCGAGTCGCTCGCCGACCGGCTGGCCATCATGCACGGCGGCCGGGTCGTGGTCACCGGTACTCCGGCGCAGGTCACGGCCGAGCGGCCGGCCCGCATCCGCTTCACCCTGCCGGACGGCGCCGACGCGAGCCTGCTGCCGCCTGCACTGCGCGGCGCGGCGCCGACCGGGCGGCGGATCGAGATCCGTACGCACGCCCTCCAGGACGTGCTGGGTGAGCTGCTGGCCTGGGCCGCGGCCCACGACGTACGGCTGGCAGGTCTCGACGCCCGGTCCGCCTCCCTCGAAGAGGCGTTCCTGGACATCGCGCAGACCCGGACGGACAACGGCACGGCGACGACGGTGGGGGTGTGACCGGCATGACGACACGGACACGAGCCGCGAAGGGCTCCGCCCGGCCGGAGACGGAAGGCTCCGCCGGCCCGGAGACCACGACGGCGATCGGCCGCATGGCCTCCCTCGGACGGGCCGAGTTCACCCTCCTCATACGGAACAGGACCGCGCTGTTCGTGGCCCTGCTGATGCCCCTGCTGATGATCGCCTCACTGCGCGGGTCGCTCGACCGCATCGGGGCCGACGAGACGGGCATGAGCGTCACCGAAGGGGTCATGACCGGCGGCATCGGCATGATCCTGATCCTCGTCGTCTACCTCAACCTCGTCTCCGCGTACGTCGGACGGCGTGAGGAACTCGTGCTGAAGCGGCTGCGTACCGGCGAGGCGACCGACCGCGAGATCCTCGCCGGCACCGCCCTCCCGTCGAGTGCGGTGGCGCTCGCGCAGTGCGTGCTGATGGTGGCGGCCGCGGTGCTCTTCCTGGACATGACCGCGCCCCGCAGGCCCGAGGTGTTCGTCGCCGGCGTCCTGGTGGGAACGGTGCTGCTGACGGCGCTCGCCGCGCTGACGGCGGCGATCACCCGGACCGTGGAGAGCGCGCAACTCACCACCATGCCCCTGTTCCTGGTCTCCGCCTTCGGGTCGGGGCTCTTCATCCCGCTCCAGATGCTGCCGGAGCGGGTGGCCCAGGTCGGCGAAGTGCTGCCGCTGACCGGGGTGATGACCCTCGTACGGGCCGGATGGCTCGGCTTCTCCGGCGACGACACCGAGGACCTGGCGATCGCGGCCGTGACCGCACTGGCCTGGACGGTGATCTCGGTGTTTGCTGTGCGACGGTGGTTCCGCTGGGAGCCGCGCCGCTGATCGGGCGGCAGACCGCCGGGGAGGGGACGGAACGGTGAGGCTCACGGGGTGGTGGAGCCGTCGGAGCCACGCGGCGAAGGTCGAGCTCTACACCCGCTGGACGTTCCACGGCTTCGTCTTCATCGAGATCCTCGCCGTCGGCTTCGCCTCGCCCCGCGAGATCCCCGCGCCGCTGAACGGCTGGCTGTTCCTGCTGGTGTGCGTCCACGCCCTGCTCGTCGCCGCGCTGGCGTCGCGCGCCCTCGACTGGGGCCTGGGGCGGCGACGCCGTCCTTACCGGCTCATCGCCACGGTGGCCGCGCTCTCCGCCGGAAGCGCCATCGGCGTGATCCTCCTCGGCAGGCTGGGCGCGCTGGACCCGCCGGGCCAGCCGCACAGAGACGTCACCGACGCCGGGGTGATCCTGGTGCCCGGTTTCCTCTCCTTCGGGATCAGCGCGCTGGTGCTCTGCCTGCCCGCCGTACGGCACATGCTGTACCTGACGCTCGCCGCGGCCGCGGGCACCGGGCTCTTCGCGGCCCTGCTGGGCCTGGCGCCCGTGGACGTCACCGGGCTCGCGGCCGCCACGCTCATCGGCGGACTCGTCTTCTCCTTCACGAGCGGCTTCTCGGGCTGGCTGCTCCGGGCCGTGTGGCAGTTGGACGCGGCCCGCGAGCTGCAGGGCCGGCTCGCCGTCGCCGAGGAACGGCTCCGCTTCGGACGGGACCTGCACGATGTGCTGGGTCGCAACCTGTCCGTGATCGCGCTGAAGAGCGAGCTGGCCGTACAGCTCGGCCGGCGCGGCTCCGTCGACGGGGCCGTGGACCAGATGGCCGAGGTGCAGCGGATCGCCCAGGAGTCCCAGCGGGAGGTACGGGACGTCGTCCGCGGCTACCGGGAGGCGGACCTGCCCACCGAACTGGAGGGTGCGCGCGGCGTGCTGACGGCCGCCGGGATCACCTGCACCATGCGCGACGGCGGGGCGGCGGGCACAGCGGGCACAGCGCCAGGCGCGGCGGTGTCTCGTCCGGCGGCGGGCACAGCGGGGTCCGGTCCGGCGGCGGGTACGGCGGGGTCCGGTCCGGCGGCGGACACGGCCGTGTTGCCCGCGCGGGTGCAGTCGGCTCTCGGATGGGTCGTCCGCGAGGCCACGACGAACGTCCTGCGGCACGGCGACGCCCGGAACTGCACCGTGTCCGTCCGGGTGGCGGACGGGCACGCCGTGCTGGAGGTCGTGAACGACGGAGCCGCCCCGGACACCGGCGGTGGCACCGCCGCGGGCAGCGGCGAAGGCCGGGGCGCGACCGGCGGAGGGTCCGGGCTCGCCGGGCTCCGGGAGCGGTTGGCCGCCCTCGACGGAACCCTGGAGGCCGGGCCGCTGAGCGGTGGACGCTTCCGGGTGACGGCCAGGATCCCCGTACGGGAGGAAGAAGGAGTGGCGTGACCGTACGCGTACTGCTCGCCGACGACGAGCATCTGATCCGGGGCGCGCTCGCCGCCCTGCTGGGCCTGGAGGACGACCTCGTCGTCGTCGCCGAGGCGGCGACCGGGCCCGAGGCGATCGCCATGGCGCTGGCGCACCGGCCCGACGTCGCGGTACTCGACCTCCAGATGCCCGGCGCCGACGGTGTGAGGGTCGCCACATCCCTGCGCGCCGAACTACCCGGCTGCCAGACCCTGATCGTCACCGGCCACGGCCGCCCCGGACACCTCAAGCGGGCCCTCGCGGCGGGCGTGCGCGGCTTCGTCCCGAAAACCGTCAGCGCCCAGCGGCTCGCCGAGATCATCCGTACCGTCCACGCCGGAAACCGTTACGTGGATCCGGAGTTGGCCGCCGACGCGATCTCCGCCGGGGACTCCCCGCTGACCGCGAGGGAGGCCGAAGTACTGGAACTCGCGGCGGACGGGGCGCCGGTCGCCGAGATCGCCAGGCGCGCTTCGCTGTCGCCGGGAACCGTCCGGAACTACCTGTCGTCGGCCGTCTCCAAACTCGGCGCGGAGAACCGGCACGCCGCGGTGCGTCTCGCCCGCGCGCGAGGTTGGGTATAGTGGTTCCCGCGCTACGGCGCATGCGGACGTGGCTCAGTTGGTAGAGCATCACCTTGCCAAGGTGAGGGTCGCGAGTTCGAATCTCGTCGTCCGCTCCAGCAGAAGCCCCCGGTCGATCCGACCGGGGGCTTCTTCGTGTCGAGCGGCCGTACGCCACGCCGCGCCGCGCCGACTGCGCCCGCCGGGCGGACTGTGCTCGCCGGGCCGGCCGGGTGCCGGACCGTCGGGGGACAGCCCGCCGGTCCGGCACCCGCGCCTACTCCTGCTCCTGCTCCTGCTCCTGCTCCTGCTCCTGCTGCTGGTCCTACTCCTGCTCCTGCTGCTCGCGCCCGCTGGCGCTACTGCCAGGCGGTGCCGGTCAGCAGCTCGTACGCCTCGATGTACTTGGCGCGGGTAGCGTCCACGACCTCCTGCGGGAGCGCGGGCGGCGGCTGCTCGCTCTTGCGGTCCCAGCCGGACGCCGGCGACGTCAACCAGTCCCGTACGTACTGCTTGTCGTAGGACGGCTGGGCGTGGCCCGGCTCCCACGAGGCGGCCGGCCAGAAGCGCGAGGAGTCCGGCGTCAGCACCTCGTCGGCGATGACCAGGCGGTCACCGTCGAACCCGAACTCGAACTTCGTGTCCGCGAGGATGATGCCCCGGTCCCGCGCGATGTCACGGGCCCTGCTGTACACGGCCAGGGTCGTCTGGCGCAGCTGGGCGGCGGTCTCCGCGCCGACCTGGCGGGCCACCTCCTCGTACGACACGTTCTCGTCGTGATCGCCGACGGCCGCCTTGGTGGCGGGCGTGAAGATCGGCGCCGGGAGCTCGGATCCGTCGGTCAGGCCCTCGGGGAGGGCGAGGCCGCAGACCGTACGCGTCTCCCGGTACTCGGCGAGGCCGGAACCCGTCAGGTAGCCACGGGCGACGCACTCCACCGGGATCATCCGCAGGGACCGGCACACCAGGGTGCGGCCCGCCCAGTCGGCGGGTGCGCCGGCCGGCAGTTCGGCGGAGATCACATGGTTCGGGATGAGATCGGCGAGCTGGTCGAACCACCACAGCGACAGCTGCGTCAGCACCCGGCCCTTGTCGGGGATGCCGGTCGGCAGCACCCAGTCGTACGCGGAGATACGGTCACTGGCGACCATCACGAGGTCGCCCGCCTCGTTCTGGTACAGATCGCGCACCTTGCCGGTGTGCAGATGTACCAGGCCCGGCACCTGAAGCGGCTCGGGCTTTTCTACGAATCCGGACACGGTTCCTCCCCGTGGTTCTGTCCCAACAGCTCCGATTCTCCCGCACGGCGGGGACCGGTAGCGGCCAGGGTCCGGGAGCGTCCTAGTCGCGCTTGCAGATCCGGTCCAGGAGGTTGGCCGTGGCCCGCTGGACCCGCGCGTCCACATGGCCCGGCCGGTCAAGGGCGGGCGACCAGGCGAAGGTGCCGGACGCGAAGACCAGGGCCCCGGACGGAGCGCGGTACAGGGACGTCTCCTGGTGGCGCGCCGCGCCGTCGGCGTCCCGGTAGGGCGAGTGGGCGAGCAGGATGCGGCCCTGGTGATCGGGCAGCGCGGTGCGCGGGAAGTACCGGTCGGCCTCACCGGCGACCAGGCCGTCGAGGGCGTCCCCGTCCCCGGCGCCGGTGGCCTCCCAGAGCCAGTGGTCGGCGTTCCGCACGATCAGCGGATACGGCTCGGGGACCCGCCCCGCGTACTGGATGCCCAGCAGCTGCTGCTCCGGGCGGTCGACCTCCCGCCACAGCACCGCCTTTCCGGGGCCCTGCCGCTTGCGGCACGTCAGCAGCCGGTTCGGGACCCCGGACGGCGACGGCGACAGCTCAACCTGCCAGTACAGGGTGTTGGCGGAGAGGAACACCAGCGACGTTCCGGTGTCCCGGGCGCGCTCGACGGCGCGGCGCATCGGCACGGACCAGTACTCGTCATGGCCCGGGAACACCAGGCCCCGGTAGCGGGTCGGGTCCACGCGGCCCGAGTGCAGGTCGGCGGCGTCCGCGTAGGCGAGGTCGTAGCCGTACCGCTCGGCCCAGCGGATGAAGTCGTACGCGTGCCCGATGTGCAGGGGCAGGCCCGCGCCCGCGTACGGCCGGTCGAAGGAGATCGTGACCGCCGCGTCCCGCTCGCCGAGCAGCCGGCCGTCAGCGTCCCACGCGTGGTAGAGGCTGGCCCCGGTACGGCCGTCCTCCGGGTACAGGTTGTACGCCTGCCAGGTCACATCGGGCAGCACCAGCAGCAGATCGGCCGGGTGGCTGTCGCGGACCGTGAACGGGATGTGGGAGCGGTAGCCGTCCGGCGTCGTGAGCACGGCGACGTACGCGCCTATCGACCAGTACGACGGGATCTGGAGCCGCCACGAGAGCCACCAGTGGTGGCACGAGACGGTCCGGTCGGCGGTCAGCGGCGGCGGCTGGACGATGCCGGAGAGCCGCGGACTGGTGGTGATCTTGGCGGCGCCGTCCCCGGCGTAGTGACCGATCCGGTAGATGTCGACGGCGAACTGCTGCGGCGGGTCCACGGTGACGTGGAAGTCGATCGCCTCGCCGGGCGCCACCGCGCCGGTCGACGCGAAGCCCTTGATCTGGAGGCGCACGTCATCGGCGGGCCGTGGCCCGCCGCCGTGGGTGCGCTCCTGCGCCGGGAGCGCGGGCTCCACGTACCAGGGGACGAGCCGGCCCGTCTCGTCGACGTAGTGCTCCCTGCCGCGCAGCCAGGGCAGCGGTCCCTGACCGAACGGATCGTTCACCGCGTGGGCGAGCGCCCCCGACTCCCACCGTCGCATCCGTTCCGCCCCCATGCCTGTGCCCCCTCCCTCGATCCCCCGATGCGTCTACGCGATCCGGCGCTCGGTTCCTCGGCCCTCGCCCCCGTCCGTCGGTCGGCGCCGGTCCACAGCACATCACATGACGCATGCGTTCCGTCACCGCTCGTCGCCGATCGATGTGAACGGAATGAGGCATTCCGAGGTGGGGGAGGCGGCCGGAGGCCCACCAGGGGCGGATCGGAGGCCCGTCAGGGGGCGGGGGAGGCGGCCGGAGGCGGGTCAGGGGGCCTTGTGGGGGTCGGAGGCGGCCGGAGGCGGCCGGAGGCCCGTCAGGAGGCGGGGGAGGCGGCCGGAGGCGGCCGGAGGCCCGTCAGGAGGCGGGGGAGGCGGCCGGAGGCGGGTCAAGGGGGCCTTGTGGGGGCCGGAGGCGGCCGGGGGCGGGCCGGAGACGGCCGGAGGCGGCCTTGTGGGGGTCGGGGCGGGTCGGAGGCACGTCAAGGGGCGGGGGGAGGCGGGTCAGGGGGCTTGGGGGAGGTGGCCTCGTGGGACCGGACGCGGCCTCGTGGGGGCCGAGGTGCCTCGTCGGGTCGGAGACGGTCTTGTCGGGTCGGACGCGGCCTTGTGGGGTCGGGGCGGGTGGAGGCCCGTCAGGGACGGGTCGGGGACCGGTGGCAGACGGGTCAGAGACGGGTCGGAGGCGGCGGGAAGCGGTCAGACGAGGCGGACCGGCTTCTCGGGGCGTACGCCGACCGTCGCCAGCCAGTGGCGCAACGGCCCCGGGTCGGCGTCCTCGATCAGCGCGAGCACCCCGGCCGCCACATCGGCACGGTGCTTGTTGCCGTCGTCGCCCTCGACCAGCAGCGTCGGACCGTCCAGCCAGTCCAGGCCGGGCGCGGCCCCCGCGCTGTCGACGGCGGCGCAGCACACCATGGCCGTGACATGGTCGGCGAGCAGCTCCCGCCCGGTGCGCGGCGGCTGCAGCGGGAACAGCGGCAGCTGCTCACTGCCCCACGAGCCGACCGGCGGCACACCACCGCCACCTGAGCCGGCCTCCTGGCCGGGTGAGCCACCGGAGTCCGGCTCCGGACCCGGTACTCCGACCGGATCCGCCCCGGCCGCGCACCCGCCCCCGGTCCCTCGCACGGCCCCGCCGACAGGGTCCGCCGCGGCGTCGTGGGCCGCACCGGTGCGGCCCACGGCGGGAGCGGAGCCCTCGGCGGGAGCGGAGCCCTCGGCGGGAGCGGAGGTCGCGTCACCGGACGCCGAGGTGCTGGACGGGGTGGCCGCCCCCGACGGGGCCGACGTGGCCGACGTGGCCGATATGCCCGGCGTACCGGACGGGTTCGGCGTACGGGGAAGGTTCGGCGTACCGGACGGGCCCGGGGTGGCCGTCGTGGCCTCCTCGCGGGCCATCTCCGCCGTGATCGCGGCCGCCAGGGTGTCGCCGCTGCGCTCGGCGAGCAGATGGTCCATGACCCGGGCGAGTGTCGGGCCCTCGTGCGCGCCGGTCGTGCGCCCGGTCCCGGTGTCCGCACCAGTGTCGTAGGGAACGCCCATGCGGTCGAGGACCCGGTGCAGACGGGCTGCCTCGGAGCGCCACTTCCGGTCGACGACCTCCTCCGGATACCGCTGCCACTCCACCGGCGCCCAGCCGGGCCCGCAGTCCGCGGGGCCGCCGTGGAACAGCCGGGCGGCGAGCAGCGAAGCGGCCTCGTCCACGAGCCCGGGCTCTTCGAGCAGGTCGCACGCGGGCCGCTCGCCGAGCCTGGAGGCGAAGCCCTCCGCGAGCCGGTCGCGCCGGGACAGCTCGGTGAGCGCCGAGACGACGCCCGCGTCCAGCCGGGACGGCCAGCGGCCCATCCGCCAGGCGGGCAGGGCGACCCGCGTCAGCAGCCGGTCCCAGCCCGCGTACGCGAGCCCGACCTGTTCCTGCGCGACGATCCGCAGGCCGTAGTCGACGCTCTGCGCCCGCTCCGACGCGGCGGCGGCGACGCCCCGCTCCATCTCCGTGGCGTGCTCGCCGCTCGCCCTCAGCAGCACCCGGGCGAACAGGCCCACGAACCGCGCGCCCAGGCGCCGTACCGGATCGAGGCCCGGCCGGCCGGGGACGGCGACAGCCGCGTCCAGCCCCCGGACGAACCGGCGCGCGGCGGCTATGTCGGGGTGGGCGGACGGTCCCGTACCGGCGACGACCGGGGCCAGCACCGCCCGCAGTTCACCGATCCGCATCCACCACAGGAACGGCGAACCGATGACCAGCACGGGAGCGGCGTCCGAGCGGCCGCGTCGGCCCGGGGCGGCGGTCCCGCGCCCGCTCCGCTCGGCTATGCCGCCGGATATCCCGTGCGCCGGGTGCGTACGGTCCTCCAGCCAGCTGTCGCAGTCGGGCGTCAGGGCTATCGCCGACGGCGCGGGCACCGCGAGCCGCACCGCCAGGTCCTCGACCATCCGGTACAGGTCGGGCGCCGAGGCCTCGGCGATCTCCACCGTCGGTGTCAGCGCGGGCCTGGCGCGCGCGATCACGGCCGCGACGGCCGCGGCCACCAGCGCCACGATCAGTGCGAGCACCGTCGCCACCCAGCGCGCGGCGTCCCACCCGGGGCCCGTGAGCCGGCCCATGGCGCCTCCGGCCAGGAGCACGACGGCGACGGCGGCCGGGAGCAGCGCGACGGCGAGGGCCCTGCTGCGCACCCGCAGCACGGCCAGGGCACGGGCGCGCGCGACCCGGGCGCCCCGCTCGTCGCCCAGGGACCCCGACGGCCCCGTCGAACTCGTCGAGCCCAGCGAGCCCGTGGCGCCTCTGCTGTCCCTGTGGGATCCGGAACCGGACACGGCCCTACCTCACCCCCTTCTGCCCAGTGGCGGGCGACCCCGCTTCGGGTCCCCTGCGGCGGTGTTGCTCACTCCCCCACTGTGGCATCCACCACTGACATCGCAATGCCGGTGGGCCAAGTGCCGGAACGCCTGCGCGGCACCCTAGTTGGGGCGTCGGCAGGCGTCATCCGGATGGGTGAGCCGTCACTCGATGGAATGGCTTTGGGTAAAGGTGAGGACGATTTCCGGGGGCTGCGGGTTTACTCCCCGCGGCCTTGCGGGCGTGTACTCCCCGGCCTGCCGGCGTGTGCTCCTGGGCCTTGCGGGCGTGTGCTCCCCGGCCTTACGGGCGGTTACTTCCCGGCGGCCTTGCGGGCGTGTGCTCCCCGGCCTTCCGGGCGCCTACTCCCCGGCGGCCTTGCGGGCGATGTCCGTACGGTGCTGCGAACCGTCGAGACGGATGCGCTCCACCGCCGTGTACGCCCGCTCCCGGGCCTGCGCGAGGTCCTTGCCGGTCGCCGTGACCGACAGGACGCGGCCACCCGCGCTGACGATCGCGTCGCCGTCCCGCCTGGTCCCGGCGTGCAGGACGTACGCGTGCGGCGCGTCCAGCTCCGCGACCTCGTCCAGGCCGGTGATCGGGTCGCCCGTGCGGGGCGTGCCGGGGTAGTTGTGCGAGGCGACGACCACGGTGACGGCGGCGTCGTCGCGCCAGTTCAGCGGAGGCTCCGCGTCCAGCGTGCCGTTGGCGGCGTTCAGCAGGACGCTCGCCAGCGGGGTCTTCAGGCGCGCCAGGACGACCTGCGTCTCCGGGTCGCCGAAACGGGCGTTGAACTCGATGACCCGCACCCCGCGCGAGGTGATCGCGAGGCCCGCGTACAGCAGACCGGAGAACGGCGTGCCACGGCGGCGCAGCTCGTCCACAGTCGGCTGGAGGACGCTCGCCATGACCTCGTCGACCAGCTTGGGGTCGGCCCACGGCAGCGGCGAATAGGCGCCCATGCCACCGGTGTTCGGGCCCTCGTCGCCGTCGAGAGCGCGCTTGAAGTCCTGGGCGGGCGTCAGCGGCAGGACGGTGGTCCCGTCGGTGATCGCGAAGAGGGAGACCTCGGGACCGTCGAGGTACTCCTCGATGACCACGCGGTCGCAGGAGCGGGCGTGCGCCCTGGCCTGCTCGATGTCGTCGGTCACGACGACGCCCTT
The DNA here is from genome assembly GCF_043204435.1 of Streptomyces sp. NPDC047886. Taxonomy (NCBI): domain Bacteria; kingdom Bacillati; phylum Actinomycetota; class Actinomycetes; order Kitasatosporales; family Streptomycetaceae; genus Streptomyces; species Streptomyces sp. NPDC047886. The sequence goes on along the minus strand of NZ_JBIDCF010000003.1, from coordinate 714,831 downwards.
GCCGGCCGCGAGACCGTCGTCCTTGACGACGTACGGGGCGCCGAAGGCGTCGAGGGCCGCGTCGATCTCGTCGGGGGTGGCGCAGACGTAGCTGCGGGCCGTGGGAACACCGGCCGACGCCATGACGTCCTTGGCGAACGCCTTGGAGCCCTCCAGCTGCGCGGCCTCCCCGGAGGGGCCGAAGCAGGGGATGCCGGCCGCGCGCACGGCGTCGGCGACACCGGCGACGAGCGGCGCCTCCGGGCCGATGACGACCAGGTCGGCCTGGAGGTCACCCGCGAGGCGGGCCACGGCGGCGCCGTCGAGGGCGTCCACCGGGTGCAGCTCGGCGACCTCCGCGATTCCGGCGTTGCCGGGCGCGCAGTGCAGAGCGGTGACGTCGGGATCGAGGGAGAGAGAGCGGCACAGGGCGTGTTCGCGGGCGCCGCCGCCGATGACGAGGACCTTCACGCCAGCCAGGGTAGCCCGCTGCGTGGGGTGATCTTTGTGCGGGCCACCGAGGCCGCCGCCGCTACTCGTTCGTATATTCCTCCACCACGGTCGCGCCGAGCTCCCGCACGATCAGGTCGTGACCGGACAGCGCCGAGTCGACCAGGTCCGGATCGTCCTCCTCCGGTACGTCGTCCTCCGGGGCGACCTGCTGGTGTCCGCCGCCCCGGGACGACTCGTACGAGGACGAGCCCGACGACGAGCCCGCCCCGGCGCCCGGACCCTGGCCGCCCTGCCCGTGACCGCCCTGGCCGTGACCACTCTGGCCGTGCGCGCTCGAGCCGGCACCTGGGCCGGTGGCCGCCATGCCGGAGGCCGCCGCGCCGGGGGCCTGGTGCGGCCGGCCGCCCTGCCCCTGCGGGGTTGAGGCGTACGGCGCTCCCGGCGATGCCTGCGTCCCGTGCGCGCCCTGCGGCGACTGCTGTACGGAGTGGGGCGCGGCGTGCGCCGCGGGCGCCGGAGCCCCGGCCGGCCGGCCGCCGAAGCCGCCGCCCTGCGGGGCCGGGGGCGCGCCGGCGCCGCCCGACGGGTCGACGATCGCCTCGATCTTCCAATGGAGGTTGAACTGCTCGGCGAGCGCCTGCTTCAGCACGTCCTCGCTGCCGCTGCTCGCGAAGTTGTCGCGGGCGCCCGCGTTGAGGAAACCGAGTTGGAGGGTGGTCCCGTCGAAGCCCGCCACCTGCGCGTTCTGGCTCAGCAGGATCCAGGTGAAGCGGCGGCGGTTCTTGACGGCCTCCAGGATGTCCGGCCACATGTTGCGCACCTGACCGGCGCCCTGGGCCATGGCGGCCCCGCCCGGCGCGGCGGACGGCTGGGCGGGCGCGGCGGGCTGCGGCGATGCGGGCGGGGCGGCGGGCTGGGCGGCGGCCGGGGCCGGGGCTTGCGGGGCCTGCGGTGCCTGGCCGGGCGCGGCCGCGGTCGGCCAGCCGCCGGGCTGGCGGGCGGCGCCCCCGGTGGGCCAGGCCCCCGGGCGGGCGCCGGTGTCCGGAGCGGGGGCCTCAGGAGGAGCGGGCGCCGGAGTGGCGGGCGCCGGAGGAGCGGCGGGGGCGGCGGCCGACGCGGGGGCGGCGGCACCGGGCCAGGCCCCGGGGCGGGACTCGGCGGGCGCGGCGGCCACCGGCGCATCGGGCTGCGCGACCGGAGGAGACGCGACGGCGGGGGCGGGCACGGGGGCAGGGGCGGGAGCGGCGGCCGGGGCGGCGGCGCCCGGTCCACGTACCGCCGCGCGGGCGGCGGCGGGCCCGTCTGCCTGGAGCGGCGCGTGCGCCTCGGGCCCCGGCACGTACCCCATGGCGGGGCCGGGCCCGGCGGCCTGGAAGTGCGCACCCCGCTCCAGCCGGTCGAGGCGGGCCAACAGGGAACGCTCGTCGTCGAACGCGGCCGGCAGCAGCACGCGCGCGCAGATCAGCTCCAGCTGGAGGCGCGGCGACGTGGCACCGCGCATCTCCGTGAGGCCGGTGTTCACGAGGTCGGCGGCCCGGCTGAGCTCGGCCGCCCCGAACACCGACGCCTGCGCCTGCATCCGCTCCACCACGTCGGACGGCCCGTCGATGAGCCCCTTCTCGGCGGCGTCGGGTACGGCGGCGAGAATCACAAGGTCGCGCAGCCGCTCCAGAAGATCGGCAACGAACCGCCGCGGGTCGTTGCCGCCCTCGATGACCCGGTCCACGACCTCGAACGCGGCGGCCCCGTCCCCGGCGGCGAAGGCGTCGACCACGGAGTCCAGCAGCGACCCGTCGGTGTAGCCGAGCAGCGATGTCGCCATGGCGTACGTCACACCCGCCTCGCCCGCACCGGCCAGCAGCTGGTCCATGACGGACATCGAGTCACGCACCGAACCGGCGCCCGCGCGCACGACGAGCGGCAGCACCCCGTCCTCGATGGGAATGCCCTCTTTGCCGCACACCTCGGAGAGGTAGTCCCGCAGCGTGCCGGGAGGCACGAGCCGGAACGGGTAGTGATGGGTCCGCGAACGGATCGTCCCGATGACCTTCTCGGGCTCGGTCGTCGCGAAGATGAACTTCAGATGCTCCGGCGGCTCCTCGACCACCTTCAGCAGGGCGTTGAAGCCCGCCGACGTGACCATGTGGGCCTCGTCGATGATGTAGATCTTGTACCGGCTGCCCGCCGGCCCGAAGAACGCCTTCTCGCGCAGGTCACGGGCGTCGTCCACACCACCGTGCGAAGCTGCGTCGATCTCGATGACATCGATCGACCCCGGCCCGTTCCTGGCCAGGTCCCGGCACGACTGGCACTCGCCGCACGGCGTCGGTGTGGGGCCCTGCTCACAGTTCAGACACCGGGCGAGGATCCGCGCGCTGGTCGTCTTTCCGCATCCGCGCGGCCCGCTGAACAGGTACGCGTGGTTGACCCGGTTGTTCCGCAGGGCCTGCTGCAACGGGTCGGTGACATGCTCCTGCCCGATGACCTCGGCGAAGGACTCGGGACGATAGCGGCGGTACAGCGCAAGGGACGACACGCTTACGACGATATCGGGCCCCACCGACAAACGATCCGGCCCGAGACCCCCGGACCACCGCCCGCGATCACCCCCGACCCCGGCCGCCCCGGGCCCCGCCCGGCCACACCCGTGGCCCGCCGACCACACCCGGCGCCACGCGGCCCACACCCGGCGCCACGCGGCCCACACCCGGCGCCACGACCGCACCAAGGCCCCCGCCGGTCGACCCCGACCCCGCCGGTCGCACCCGCCCCCACCCGTACGGACCGGCTGACCGTCCGCACAACGCAAGCGCCCCCCACGCACCCGCCAGAGCCGACCTACCCTTGCTGCCTTCCGGCCCTGGGGGAGTTCAGTCAGATAGCGCCACGTGAGGGGCTCCGCACAGAGTACCTGATCCCCGGGGTGGGGAACGAGTTCGCGAGCACTCCTCAACGTCTTGTATTGTTTGCGGCGGAGGATTCGCCTAGAGGCCTAGGGCGCACGCTTGGAAAGCGTGTTGGGGGCAACCCCTCACGAGTTCGAATCTCGTATCCTCCGCCAGTGCCTCACCGGGCACGATGTCGAAGGGCCCCACCGCAAGGTGGGGCCCTTCGACGTGTGGGGATGCGGTCTTGGCCGCAGTTCCGGGCTACCGACCGTTGAGGACGGCCCCGCACACGTTGCGGTACATGGGGCGTTCCGCCCGTACCGCCGCGTGGCCGGCCGCAGCCGACGCACACCCCGAGCTCGGGTCCCCGGATCGCTGGACCGGCATGCGGGGCGGGATGAAGCCACCGGTCGGCTGGTCAAGATCGCGGAGAGGCCGGCCGTCGCTAACGGTCCAGCCCTCCTTTCCCGCCCAGCAGGTACGGTCGACCTGCGGCTCGGCACTTCCGCGAGTTCTGAGCGCGGCCCACAGCCTGTGCACAAGCCTCGACAAAGGCAGCCACTCTCCGAGGTGGGTGACGTGTACCACCAGCTCGGCGGGCACGGGGCTCTGGCCGGCCTCCGGCGCGGCCCTCCCCTCGGTCTGGTCCATTCCCCACACGAGGCCGACGCCCTGCGGCGGCCCTTGAGGACGCGGCTGGTCAGGTAGCGGCAGCGCTCCAAGCGGACTACCGGATTCACGGCGAGTACACGGCGCTGGACGCCCCACGAGACGACGGTGAACACCGGCCCCGCAGATCTGGCCGCCCAACTCGAGGCTGGATCGCGCCTGTGCCGGGGAACGGGGGATCCCGCGCCCGGAGTTCGTCGGAGACGAGCGATTCTTCGCTGACGAGGCCGTATGGGCCCCTGTGCGCCGTGGACCACAGCTCCTTGGTCTGCGGCGCACGCAAGCCCATGGCACATACCCGCCGCGCGGGGGCTGTCTCCTCGAAGGCCGGGCATCCACAGGCAGCCAGGATGAAAGACCGGCTAGCTCTTCACATGAGGCCCGGTCTCGGCCGATTCACGCTTGTTGTTCGTTGGCGAACCTCGCACAGCACTTATCACTCGGGCGGCTGCCATGTCAGGGTCCTCGTGCTCCCAGACACGAACGACCGTCCAGCCAGCCTCGTGCAGCAGGCGATCCGTCTCCCCGTCTCTCGCCTGATTACCCTCAATCTTGGCGCGCCAGAACTCAGCGTTCTTGTGCGACTCGCGAAGGTGTTCTGGACAGCCATGCCAGAAGCATCCGTCGACGAAGACCGCGACCTTGAGCTTAGGAAAGACAAGGTCGGCGGTTCGCCGCAGGTCGGGCAGCGGCCGCGCCGTCACGCGATAGCGGAGCCCCTGCTTGTGCAGCAGGGAGCGGAGCCTCAGCTCGGGACGTGTGTCCTTACTCCGATTGGCCCGCATCACCGCGCGTACCGACGGCGAGGAAGCCCAGGAGCCCTCCGTCGGCGGTTCTTCGCTGAGAAGGCCCTTCTCCCAGGCCATCTTCCAACCCTCGGCAAGGTTCGCGGCCCGGGTCTCGTGCTCAACCTGTCCGAGGTAGCGGGCTGGAGACTTTCCACCGTCGGACCAGCGCAGGTACGCACGGATGCGTCGCGTGTCGGGAAGTACCTTCAGCTCCACCGACGCCCGGGCGAACCGCCCCTCGCCGAGATCCACAGAGCGTCTGTGGCGACCACCGGCGGCCCGGTCCTGTTCGGCCGCGATGGCTGCCCGGGTTCTACCGGGCCGCCCTTTCCACGACCGTTCCGGCGGTGAGTCGTGCTTCCAACCGCTCTGCGCCCTGCTGGTGGGCCCGGTCACTTCTGACGCTCCTCCGCCTCGTCCAGGACGGTGGCGACGGCCTTGGCGAAGACCTCGCCCAGAGCAACGGGGACAGCGTTGCCGAGCTGGCGCATCTTCTCGCCTCGCGGCCCCTTGAGCTCCCACGTGTCAGGGAAGGTCATGACGCGGGCCGTTTCGCGGACCGTCATGTATCTGTATTTGTACCGGCGGCCTCCCTGAGCGGCCTTGTCGGCCACCAACTCATCCAGGAGCATGACCGACTCACCACCGGGCACACCGTGCACACCGGCCTTGACCGTCTTAGCTGGGCGGTCGAGTTCGTTGGGGGTGTGCCCGTCGTAGACGCGGGCACCGGGCCAGCCGATGTGGTCCGTGAACCCGCCGAGGAAGTGCTCGGTGCGGTCCAGCCACTCGTCCGGCACGTCCGGCAACGGCTTGTTGTCACCGATGCCGACGATCGCGTCGCGCAGGGTGTACCAGGGGAGCAGGCCATCGTCCAGCGGCATGGTCTTCGGGAGGCGGGCCATGACCCACTCGCGCACGTGATCGGGCACATTCGAGTGCCGCTCCCAGTAGCTCCCGTCCTCCATGGATCGCAAAAGGGCGGTCTCGGAGTGCGTCGGCTTCACGAGCTCCTTGAACAGCTCACGGTCGACGTTCAAGTCGCGACGGAAAGCAACGATGATCACGCGGTTGCGGATCTGGGGCACCCCGTAGTCTGCGGCGTTCACCGGCATCATGACGATGTCGTACCGCTTCCTGGGGTCGTCCGGCTCCTTTTCGCGCCGCTCCAACAGATACTCGTAGTGCTGTTCCCACTGGGTGCCTTCGGCTCGCTCCTCGAAGGGCAGTTCCAGCTCGCGCTGGATGTAGTCGAAGTAGCGGCGGAACGAGGGCCTGAGCAGGCCGCGGACGTTCTCGCAGATCACGGCCTTCGGCTGGATCTGCCGGACGGCCTTGAACATCTGCGGGAACATGTTCCGCTTATCCTCGTCACCCTTGGCGACGCCGCCGAGGCTGAACGGCTGGCAGGGAGGACCGCCGGCGAGCACGTCCACCTGGCCCGCCAGGTAGTCCATGTCGAGGCCCTGGACATCGCCCGCGACGAGGGGCACCTTCTCGTCAGGTCCGGGGGCTCGAGTCGGCTTCTGGCCCTCGGGCAGTCGCTGAGCCCCGTTGGCCTCCAGGGTCTCGCACGCCCGCTTGGCGAACTCGTTGAAGAGCAGGGGACGGAATCCGGCGCGGTGGACGGCCATGGCCAGACCGCCAGCGCCGGCGAAGAGTTCGACGCCCGTGCGGTCCTTCTTTGGTTCTTCTCGCAGTTCAGCCATTCCAAAAGCATACCGCGGACTTGTAGATCATCAAGGCGTTTCTCGGCGAAGGTACGTCCGTCCGCACAGGTCACCGATAGGGTTTTAGGATCACGTCGACCAAGGGAGTGGGGGCGGATGGCGCCGGTGGTGGGCCCCGAAGACGGTACGCAGTACCACAAGGACTTCACCCTGAGCATCACCAAGGCGCTCGGTGACCAGTTGTCCGCCGCCCTCGATGGGCTCGACAGGGCTCCACTCGCGGAGGAGAACATCGCGAGACTCAAGGAGAAGCCCGGGGTCTACCAGCTGTACCTGAACGACGACTTCGTCTACGTCGGCAAGGCCGACAAGTCGCTTCCGACCCGGCTCCGCAACCACCTCCGCAAGATCTCGGGGCGGCGCAACATCTCCCTGGGCCAGATGACCTTCTCGTGCCTGTACGTAGCCGAGGACTTCTCCGCGCTCGCCCCGGAACAACTGCTTATCAGCCACCACAAGGGCATGGGGAACATCCCCTGGAACAACAACGGCTTCGGCAACAAGGACCCCGGTCGCCAGCGGGACAGCACCGTCCTGAAGCAGAACCACTTCGACGTCGTGTTCCCCATCGACCTGGACCGGCCCATCGAGGGGCTGTCGCCCGGCGAGACGACGCTGCACGAACTCCTGGAGACGACCAAGACCGGCCTTCCGTACAACTTCCGGTACGGGAAGTCGGCGGAGTTCAAAACCCGAAGCGTCCATGTGCCGTCGGCTGACATGACAGCCGACGAGGTCTTTCGGTTGGTCTCCGCGGAGATACCAGCCAGGTGGCAGATCACCGCTCTCATGGGCTACGTGATCATGTATGACGACAGCCCCGATACGTACAGGAGCGCGTGGCGGTATTACCGCGACGGTCAGCGCATCTTCGCCGTGCCCGAGGCAGAGCCGGCGGAGGATGTCGAAGCCGAACAACCCTCAGTGGATGACGGAACAGATGACTGAGGCCCCTTCACGCGAGTGCGTGGCCGTCAGGCCGATCGATGAGGCGACGGGCGGTGAGGCGACGGGCGGTGAGGCGCTTCCGACACCCGCCCCTGGCCCACTCCTGGGCGCCACCCCAGGCAGAGTCAACCCAGACCGCAGCCGATAGCCCATAGCCGATAGCCGACCATCCCGAACAAGAGGCGAAGAAGACACCGTGACCGCTCAACTTCCGCTCGATGGCACCGTGGAGGAGCCGCCGAAGTCAGGTGCCGACGGCATCTACGACCCGCTTCGCCGGGAGAACCTCGGGCGCAGTGTGCTCTGGGCACTCACCTCTGGGGATCCTGTTCGGATGGACAGGGTCCAGTCGTTCAATGGCTGTGGGATCTACGCGATCTACTACAGGGGTGACCACGAGCTCTACGCTCCGATCTCCGACTCTTTCGACGTACCGGTCTACGTGGGCAAGTCGGATCCTCAGGGTGGCCGCAAGGGTGTGGAGGTCGCGGAAGCCTGGGAAGGGACCCCACTCTGGAATCGGATCTCGACCCACCGGCGGAAGCTCAAAGCGGCTGCTGATCTGGAGGTGGAGGACTTCTACATTCGCTACCTCCCGGCCGACGATCTCTTCACGCCGATGGCCGAGCGCTTGATGATCAGGGACCTCCAGCCTGTTTGGAACGTGATACTCGAGGGCTTCGGCGTGAATCCCCAGGGAGGGCCGCGCCAGGCCGAACAGATGCGGCCGAAGTGGCATGAGGTGCACGTCGGCGTTCCATGGGCCGACGGGATGCGACCCCAGCCGTCGGGGCCCGAGCCGCTCCGGGAGGCCATCCGCGAGCACCTGAAGCTGCACGCCAAGCCTCCGACGAGCGCGGCGGGGCGACCGCCCGGAGCGATCTGATCGCGATCAACCTCATTCCCGTCCGTCGGCGGGCGTATGTCACGAAAGTGCCGGTGCCACACTGACGGAATGATCAGGGAACCAGCCGAGACCACCGTCTCCGAAGCCGGCACCGTCAAGCTCCCCTTGGGGGTACTCGCGGAGGCTGGTCTGTCGCCAGGAGCGGCCGTCGTCGTGTACAGCGACGGAGATGGGCGCATCGTTGTCCGTCGGAAGGAAGACGCGATCCGCGACCTGCTGGAGAGCGGTTCGCTGTGATCCACGGCGGCGGCCGCGTGGTTGCAGTTCTGGTTGCATTCACCCCCGTCCGGCCCCGTCCGGACGGGGCCACCCCGGACGCTCCGCCGCAGGTCAGGACGGGTACGACCCCCGCCGGACCCCCGTACGAACATTTGGAAAGCGTGTTGGGGGCAACCCCTCACGAGTTCGAATCTCGTATCCTCCGCCAGTGCCTCACCGGGCACGATGTCGAAGGGCCCCACCGCAAGGTGGGGCCCTTCGACGTGTGCGACTGCGGTCTTGGCCGCAGTTCCGGTTGCATTTACATCCGGCATAAGGTGCATGCCGACAGTCTCGCGCTAAGTCGAGAGCACTCCACACACGCGATGCCGATACGAGCCCGGAACAGGCGCTCGCGGCACGAGGGGCGTCGCATCCCATGGAGCCGCGGACCAGAAGGCAGCCAGCCGGCCGCGACTCACGCCCGACCGACGAACACCCGGAGGCTCCACCCTTCCGCACCGAACGGACTCCGACACCGCCCCCACCCGGACAGGGCGCGGCCCGTTCACGCCTCCGAACCTCCACCCGAGCCCGCTGCGGGTACCCGACAGCCGCGAGGAAGAGGACGCAGCACAGCGATGAACTATCGGAGGTATAGTTTTCTCCATACTTGATATCAAGGAGGTGCACCATGAGTCGTACGGTGATCGATCTCGATGACGAGCTGGTCGCGGACGTGGCCAAGGCTCTGGGGACCAGCACCAAGAAGGAGACGGTCAACACCGCCCTGCGCGAGGTGCTGGAGAGCAGGCGGCGCGCGCTGGCCCTGACCCGCCTGCGCGCCGCAGCCGACGACGGCGCATTCGATCTGTCGCTCTTCGAGGACAAGCGGAACTACCGACGGTGAACGCAGCGCTCTACCTGATCGACACCAGCGCCCTCGCCCGCTTCATGCGGGGCGACGCGGAGCAGTACGGCTGGGACCAGGCGGCAGCCGCCGGCCTGATCGCCACGTGCCCCATCACGGAGCTGGAGTTCTTCTACAGCGCCCGGTCGGCAGCCGACCGGGCGCGCGGCATCGAGGACATGAGACTGCTCTTCGGCTGGGTTCCTGTCGACGACCGCGCCTACGACCGCGCCTGGCAGGTCCAGGAGGCCCTCACCAAGCAAGGCAAGCACCGCAGCGCAGGTGCGGTCGACCTCGTCGTCGCAGCGACTGCCGAGCTGCAGGGGCTCACCCTCCTGCACTGTGACCACGACTTCGACTGCATCGCCGCAGTGACCGGCCAGCCCGTCCAATGGTACGGCCCGGAGGGCCGTAAGTAGCCGAACAGTAGTTGCGGTTCTGGTTGCGTTCACCTCCGTCCGGGGCCGTCCGGACAAGGCCACCCAGGACGAGCCGCCGCAGGTCAGGACGCCCACGACCTCCGCCGGACCCCCGTACGAACATTTGGAAAACGTGTTGGGGCAACCCCTCACGAGTTCGAATCTCGCATCCTCCGCCAGTGCCTCACCGGGCACGATGTCGAAGGGCCCCACCGCAAGGTGGGGCCCTTCGACGTTGTCCCCTCGCGGAAGGTACCGGGCCCGCATGCTCGCGGAGGTGCCAGGCTCCCGGCCCATGATCTGGTCGATGACGCGGGCCGGGACACCGAGCAGCATGAGCACCGTGGCGGCCGCGTGCCGGGCGTCGTGCAGCCGAGCCGCCCCGAACCCCGGCGTCTCGGAGCAGCCGCTTCCAGTCGTGGCTCGTGGCAGTCGGCCGCCTCCGACTCGTACGCCCCGGCCGGCCTGTTGCGGCCCTTGCTCCTCGGCCGGTCTGCTGCGGACCGTGCGCCCCGGGCGGCCTGCTGCCGCCCCGCCCCGCCGAGCGATGCGGGAGCCGAGTCCGGCAGGACGGTGCCCCGTCAGCCGAGCGGACGTCGAAGCTCCGCCACGGTGCAGGGCACCTGTGAACGCGCGCTGGACCGCCGTACGAGCCTGGGGGAATGCGCACACTCGTCCGATTGCGCCCCCTGACCTACGGTACCGTAAGTTACGGAACCGAAGGTTTGCCTCCGCGGCACGGCATCGACGTTTGCGAGGACCCATGAGCACATCCCGGACGACTACCGAACTGCCCTGGCTCATCCAGGGCGGAATGGGTGTGGGGGTGTCCGGGTGGCGGCTCGCTCGGGCCGTCGCGCGCACCGGCCAGCTGGGGGTGGTCTCAGGTACCGCTCTCGACACTCTGCTGATCCGCGTGCTGCAGACCGGCGACCCTGGCGGTCACCTGCGGCGGGCGCTGGCCGCCTTCCCCGTACCGGAAGTCGCCGACGCCGTGAGGGAGCGCTACTTCGTCGAGGGCGGGGTCCGCTCCGGTGAGCGGTTCGCGGCCACTCCCCGGCTGACGGCCGACGAGGCGTGTCCGGCCCGGTCGCTGACCGTCGTCGCCAACTTCTGCGAGGTGTGGCTCGCCAAGCAGGGACACGACGGTGTGGTCGGCGTCAACTACCTGGAGAAGATCCAACTCGCCACCCTCCCGGCCATGTTCGGGGCGATCCTGGCGGGCGTCGACTACGTCCTGGTCGGGGCGGGCATTCCCGCGCAGATCCCCCGCATCGCCGACGAGCTCACCCGGTGCGAGCCGGTCACCGCGCGGGCGACCGTGGAGGGCGACGAGCAGCCCCTCACCTTGCGCTTCGACCCGGCCGCCGTACTGCGGGGAGCCGGGCCGGGCCCGCTGCGCCGCCCTCGCGTCCTGGCCATCGTCTCGTTGCCGGCCCTGGCCGCGTACCTGAACCGCGACGAGGAGACCAGGCCGGACGGATTCGTCATCGAAGGCCACAGCGCGGGCGGCCACAGCGCCCCGCCGCGCGGGCCCCTGCGCCTGGACGAGCACGGCGATCCCGTCTACGGACCCCGGGACACCCCCGACTTCACGAAGATGACCGCCCTCGGCCTGCCGTTCTGGATCGCCGGCGGCCAGTGCGGACCCGACCAGCTCCGCCGGGCCAGGGCGATGGGCGCGGCCGGCGTCCAGCTCGGCAGTGTCTTCGCGCTCTGCGAGGAGTCGGGCCTGGACGAGGGGCTGCGGCGGGACCTGGTCGAGCGCGAGCTCGCGGGCGAGTTGACGGTGCACAACGATCCGGCGGCCTCACCGACCGCCTTCCCGTTCAAGGTCGCCGACCTGCCCGGCACGCTGGCCGACCCCGATACGAGCGCCCACCGCGCCCGCGTCTGCGACCTCGGCTATCTCCGTACGCCGTACCGGACCGATCGCGGCACCATCGGCTATCGCTGCCCGGCGGAGCCCGCGGCGGCGTACGTCCGCAAGGGCGGAGCCCCCGAGCAGACGGAGGGACGGCAGTGCCTGTGCAACGGTCTGCTCGCCGCCGTCGGGCTGGGCCAGCGCCGCCCTCGTGGCGTGGTCGAACCGCCCATCGTCACCATCGGACAGGATCTGGAGTTCCTGCGGCACATCGCTCCGGACGGCGGGCGGTACAGCGCCGAGACGGTGGTGCGGTGGCTGGCCACCGGGTTGACGGAGACGGCGCCCGCGTCCGTCCCCTCGCCCGCGCCCGCGTCCGTCCCCTCGCCCGCGTCCGTCCCCTCGCCCGCGCCGGCATCCGCCCCCGCGTCCGCGTCCGCGTCCGCGCCCGTGTGAGCGGGACATCGGCCGGCGCTCCGGCTGCGGTGGCTACTCCGGCGGCACCGCCACACCGGCCGCAGCGGTGACTCCGGCCCCTCCAGCCACACCGGCCGCACCCTTCCGGAGTATGTGACCTCCATCGCGCCGACGGAGTCCCGGCGCGATCGCCGCCGTGCCGTCCGGTGACGGCGGGGGCAGCGGCGCATCGTCCGTAGGCGGAGGTCACAGGGCTGCGGGCGGACACCCACAGCAGGAAGAGCACGCCCCGCGCACCGCAATATCTGTGCCCGCCAAATGAGAAATAGGCGCGGGGCACCGCGAGTATTCCTCGGCCGCCGAACAGGATGGAATTATCTGCCGCGCAGGGCCGATCCCACCGTGCTACTGTCGATCTCAGTTGCAGGTGTGGTTGCCAGAGGGTTCATTTCCGACGGGGTAATCATCACGGCGACACGGAATTCACACAGGGTGAATTCCTGACACCGTCTCCGAAGGAGAAATGACATGGCTACTGGCACCGTGAAGTGGTTCAACGCGGAAAAGGGCTTCGGCTTCATCGAGCAGGACGGCGGCGGCGCCGACGTCTTCGCCCACTACTCGAACATCGCCGCCCAGGGCTTCCGCGAGCTCCTCGAGGGCCAGAAGGTGTCGTTCGACATCGCGCAGGGCCAGAAGGGCCCGACGGCCGAGAACATCGTTCCCGCCTGACGCACCGGCGCACGCGTACTTCGCAGCCGGGGCCCGCACCTCTGGGGGTGCGGGCCCCGGCTCGCCGCATTTTCAGGGCGCGACGGGACGGCCCACCGCGTCACCGACAGGTGACGTGCGACGTATTTCCCGACCGGGCCGACCAGGCCCAACGACTTCGGCTCGTCTCGCGATTCTCTGCGCCGCTCAACTGCTGCGGGAATTCCTTGCCACGCGCCCAACAAGGAAGGTCCCGCATGAAGCGTGCCCACACATCCCGAACATATGACCGCTTCGCGGGAGGCGGCGGCGCCGCCCGCTCCGGCGGTCCGCGCCGTTCCAAGGGCTACGGAAACCGACAGGCCGGACGGACCGTACAGGGCGAATTCGCGCCCCCGAAGACCATCACGCCCGCGCTACCCGCCGTCGAGGCGTTCGGCGACCTCACGATGCCCGCGCAACTGCTGGCCACACTCGGCCGCGAAGGCGTGACCGTGCCGTTTCCGATCCAGGCGGCGACCCTGCCGAACTCCCTGGCCGGTCGTGACGTACTCGGCCGCGGCCGCACCGGCTCGGGCAAGACCCTGGCCTTCGGTCTCGCCCTCCTGGCCCGTACAGCGGGGCGGCGTGCCGAGCCGTGGCAGCCGCTCGCGCTCGTCCTCGTACCCACCCGCGAGCTCGCCCAGCAGGTCACCGACGCGCTCGCCCCGTACGCCCGCTCCGTGAGTCTGCGGCTGACCACCGTCGTGGGCGGAATGTCCATCGGCAGGCAGGCCGGTGCGCTGCGCGCCGGTACCGAGGTGATCGTGGCGACACCCGGACGGCTCAAGGACCTCATCGACCGGGGCGAGTGCCGGCTGGACGAGGTCGGCGTCACGGTGCTCGACGAGGCCGACCAGATGGCCGACATGGGCTTCATGCCGCAGGTCACCGCCCTGCTCGACCAGGTGCGTCCCGGCGGGCAGCGCATGCTGTTCTCGGCCACCCTGGACCGCAACGTCGACCTGCTGGTCCGCCGCTACCTGCACGACCCGGTCGTCCACTCCGTCGACCCGTCGGCCGGCGCGGTCACCACGATGGAGCACCACCTGCTCCATGTGCACGACGCGGACAAGCACCGCACGACCACCGAGATCGCGGCGCGGGACGGCCGAGTGATCATGTTCCTCGACACCAAGCACGCGGTGGACCGGCTGACCACGCACCTGCTGAGCAACGGTGTACGCGCCGCGGCCCTGCACGGCGGCAAGTCCCAGCCGCAGCGCACCCGGACCCTGGCGCAGTTCAAGAGCGGGCACGTGGCGGTCCTGGTCGCGACCAACGTCGCGGCGCGCGGGATCCACGTCGACAACCTCGACCTGGTCGTCAATGTGGACCCGCCCAGCGACCACAAGGACTACCTGCACCGCGGCGGTCGTACGGCCCGCGCGGGCGAGTCCGGCAGCGTGGTCACGCTGGTGACCCCCGCCCAGCGTCGCGGTATGAGCCGGCTGATGGCCACGGCGGGCATCACCCCCCGGATCACCCAGGTACGTTCGGGGGAGGCGGAGCTGAACCGCATCACAGGAGCCCAGGCCCCCTCAGGAGTCCCGGTCGTCATCACCACGCCGGCCGCAGAGCGCCCGCGTGGCGCGTCCTCCCCCTCCCAGGGCCGGCGGCGCCGCCGGGCGCACACCGGCCAGAGCCGGCCCGTCGGGGAAGCGGCGCGCCGCGGTGCCCGGCGGCGGCCGGGCGTCGGTTCGGCCGCCTAGCGGAAGCCGGGGCCCGGAACCCGGGGTGCCCGGAGCCCGAAAGCCGGAGTGCCCGAGGCCCGGAGCCCGAAAGCCGGAGTGCCCGAGGCCCGGAGCCCGAAAGCCGGAGTGCCCGGGGCCCGGAGCCCGAAAGCCGGGGTGCCCGGGGCCCGGAACCCGAAAGCCGGGGTGCCCGGGGCCCGGAAGCTGGGAGCCAGGAGTCCGCAGCCCGGAAGCCGGGGCCGCAGCCTGTCGCCCTGAGCCCCGAGCCCCGAGCCCCGAGCCCCGAGCGTGTGATCACCAGCCCGCCCGCCCCCTTCCGTTGGAGACCTATGACGCCGGCTCGAACGCAGCAGCACCACGCACGGGGGCACCGCTCCCGGGACGTGACCGACGACCAGCTCGACGGGCACGCGTCCGGACCCCGGGTCCGTGACGACATGACGGTCGAGGTGGCCCTGTCCCTCATGGCCGGTGCCCGCGTCGACCATCTGGTCCTCTGCGACGAGGACGACCAGAGCACGGGCATGATCACTCGGAACCGGCTCGCCGTTCTCCGCGACAGCCCCGCCTATACGGACCGGATCCGGCTGCGGGACGTCCTCGCCGTACCGTTCGCCTCCTCCGGCACGCGGCCCAGCACCGTCGGGCAGCATGGCCGCGCCACGGGCGTCCTCACCCTCAGCGGCTGATCCGTCCCGCCCGCTGATCCATCTCGGCCGCCGATCCACCCGCGCGGCCGGCCCGTCCCCTCTCTTCCGTCTGTGAGGCATCATGCGCTGTGTCATCGCCCGTTACCCGTTCGAGCTGACCAAGAGCGGGGTGCTGGCCTCGATGAAGGGCGTCAGGCCCGAGCTCGTCGCGGGTGAGTCCGTGACCATCGGCCGCCGCCGCTACCCGGTCAAGCAGGTGGGCCAGGTCATCACTCGTCAGAACCGCCGCGACTTCACCACCGGCGAGGTCGTCCGGGCCATGACCCGCCTCGGCTTCACCTGCCACGACCACCCCGAGGCGGCGCCGGCGCGTGTTCCCACCGCGCTCCAGACCGCGTCCGCGCTGCTCGGAGGCCCTGCTTCCAGCGCGGCGTGAGACACAGGCGGAACAACACCGCCACCAGAGACCAGTGAGGCCCTGCCGACGCGCGTCGGCAGGGCCTCACTGTCGTCCTCCTGTGGGTGCGGGACCCTGTCGTCGGCTATCCGGGGGCCTCAGGGATACCTCTGGCTTCCGAGCACCAAAATCTCCTCTTGTCAGAGTAGACATCGGCTCCTCGCGTCGTTAATCTTTTTCTCGTCAACACGGTCAAGTGAGACCCGGCAGAGACGAACTGGCGGGTAGCAGAACCGCAGTACGCAGTACCCGTTCACCCATCGGTTGGTTCAGAGGAAGGACGGAGGAGCAGACGCCATCAGGATCGCCCGGCCCGGGGAAGCCCTCGGTTCGGGTACCGCAAGACCCCGGAATGGATGGTGGTCCCCGGTCACGCAGCCGCGATCCCCACACCCCTCCCCTCTGCGGGCCGGGTAGTGGAAACAGAAGGTCGGCACAGCATGAGGGCCGACAGATGGTGTTGAATTTCCTTCGGGGCCCTGGTGCCGTACGGCACCAGGGCCCCTCGACGCGTTGTACAACGAGGTGACATGGCAGCAGATACCCCACTCGGTAGTCGTCTGGACGACGACGACTACCCCGCGTACACCATGGGCAGGGCAGCCGAGATGCTCGGCACCACCCCCGGTTTCCTCCGAGCCATCGGTGAGGCTCGGCTGATCACTCCGCTGCGCTCCGAGGGCGGACACCGCCGGTACTCCCGCTACCAGCTGCGGATCGCCGCCCGCGCCCGCGAGCTCGTGGACAGGGGAACCCCGATCGAGGCCGCTTGCCGCATCGTCATCCTCGAGGACCAGCTCGAGGATGCTCAGCGCATCAACGCCGAGTACCGCCGCGCCGCGAGCGAAGCGCGCCACGGCCCCGGTTCCGGTCCGAGCTGATCGCGGGACGCGGTCAGCGGGACGCGGGCGGCTCGGCTCGGCTCGCACACGTACGGCTCCGGGACGCGCGGCGCAGCGCCGCCGCCCTCGGTCGCCTCGCCTCCGCCGGAACCCGGTAGCGGGTCGTCATCGTCCCACCCGTGCGGCCTGTCCGTCTCTCGCCCCTGAGGTGCTCAGACGGTGCCGTCCAGGTCGTCGGCGTAGTGCTCGACGGCACGTCGGTACTCCTGGACGCCGGGGTCGCGGCTGGTGGCGGCGAGCAGGGTCAGCAGGGTCCGCATCGCCTCGTGATGCCGCCCGGTGTTGTACAGGGCCATGGCGAGGAACGTCCGGAGAGCACCGTCGTCCGGGTACCGGGCGACGCCCCGGCGGAGCGTGTCGACGGCGTCCTCGTACCGGCCGAGGACCCGGTAGGTGCTCCCCAGGCCGAGGAAGGCGCCGCGGCGGTCCTCGTCCGACAGCCCTCCGGTGGGCCGCAGGGAGCGCTCGTAGAAGGGGACGGCCTCGGCCTCGCGGCCCAGGCGGTCATGGGCCGACGCCGTCAGATAGGCCACCTCGGCGTCATCGGGGAAAGCCGCGGACACCGTCAGCAGGTGTTCCGCGGCTTCCTCAAGACGTCCCTGTTCACGCAGCCGCTCGGCCTCGGCCAGCAGCTCCCTCACACTCCGAGGACTTCGAAGACTTCGAGGACGTGGAGCACTCATGTGCCCATCGTGTCAGCGTCCACCCGCCGGCCGGCAGCCCCGGGGGCCGATGGCCGGTGGCCGGGGTCAGGCGACCGGCGTGGCGGCGCGGTCGGCCAGGCGCTGGATGACGGCGGCGAGCTCGGCGGCGACCTCGGCGTCCTCCACCGGGTGGGTCTCGGCGAAGCGCGTCATGGAGCCCGGGATGGCGAGCTTGACGTCCTCCAGCACGGCGCCGCCCGCGACACCCGCGGCCTTGCGCGCGTCGTCCTGCGCCCACACGCCGCCGTACTGGCCGAAGGCGGTGCCGACCACGACGACCGGCTTGCCGACCAGGGCCCCGGCGCCGTACGGGCGGGACAGCCAGTCGATGGAGTTCTTCAGGACGGCCGGCATCGTGCCGTTGTACTCGGGCGAGAACAGCAGGAACGCGTCGGCATCGGTGGCGGCCTCGCGCAGCCGGACGGCGGCCGCGGGGGCGCCGCCCTCGACGTCGATGTCCTCGTTGTAGAAGGGCACGTCGGCAAGGCCCTCGTACACGCTGACCTCGACGTTCTCGGGGGCGAGCTTGACAGCGGCCTCGGCCAGCTGACGGTTGTGGGAACCAGCGCGGAGGCTGCCGACGAGCGCGAGGATGCGAACAGACATGGACGGAACTCCTTGGCAGGAAGAAGGCAGGAAGGGACAGGAAGAGCGGATGAAGGCAACCGGACCGTGGTCCGTTTTCATTCTTACCACCCAAACGGACCACGGTCCACTTTGATTCCCGAGGGGGCTACGCTGGAAGGCATGACCCCTGCTCCGCCGCCCACCCCCCACCCGGCAGACCCCGTCGGCGGCCGGGCCTCCCTGCCGCTGACACCTGTCGGTGAGGCCACGCCGGTCAGGGCCGACGCGGAACGCAACCGGGCGCGGCTCCTGGAGGCCGCCGCCCGGCTCGCCGCCGAGCACGGCGCGGGAAACCTGACCATGGAGGCCGTCGCCTGCGCGGCCCAGGTCGGCAAGGGCACCGTCTTCCGGCGCTTCGGCGACCGCACCGGGCTGCTCCTCGCCCTGCTCGACCATGTGGAGCAGCAGCTCCAGGCCGCGTTCCTCAGCGGGCCGCCGCCGCTGGGCCCCGGCGCCGGGCCGGTCGAACGCCTGCGGGCGTTCGGGCCCGCGGTCATCCGCCACGAGTCGCTCCACCGTGACCTGTACGTGGCGTCGGAACCCGACGCCCTACGGCGCTACACGATCCCCCCGTACCGCGTCCGCCACACCCACCTCAGCGTGCTGCTGCGCCAGACCGACGCGGGCGGCGACACCGCGCTCCTCGCGCAGACCCTGCTCGGCTACCTCGACACCGCCGTCGTGCAGCATCTGCTCACCCAGCGCGGCATGCCCGTCGAGCGGCTGGAAGCCGGCTGGTACGACCTGGTGGAGCGGCTCGTACGACCGCTCGCGGCCCCGGGCGTGCGGCTCCGCTCCGAGCAGGGCGTACGGCGCGCGGAGCCGTTCATACAGGACGACGACCAGGTCGGCGACCCGCCGGGGGCGGCCTCTTCCGGGTGAAGGCGGGCGGGTCCCCGTCTGCGGGGCCGTATCGGTGGAAACGAACCGAAACACACCGATGCCGTCACCGCCCGGAAGGAAGCGACCGTGCCCGTACCGTCCACGATCGACCACCGCGCCACCGGATACAGCCTCACCCATGCCTACTGGATGGCGCAGGCCGCCGACCTCACCTACAAGGACGAGGCCACCATCGAACGGCAGGCCCGTCAGTGGGGCTTCAACAAGGTGCGCCACCACCACACCCGGTTCACGCCGCCGTTCCCGCTGGAGGACACCCAGGCGTACACGCTGGCCAGCGACCGCATGATCATCACGGCGTTCCGGGGCACCGAGCCGGCACGGATCCGCGACTGGCTCTCGGACGCCACCACCCCGCCCTGGCCGGGACCCGGCGAGACGGGGTACGTGCACTACGGCTTCGGCAAGGCCCTGGACTCGGTCTTCCCGTCCGTACGGGACAGCCTCGCCGAGCTCCGGGACAACGGGCAGACCGTGTGGTTCGCCGGTCACAGCCTCGGCGGGGCCCTCGCCATGCTCGCGGGCTGCCGCCTGTACCTGGAGGAGCCGAGGCTCCGGGCGGACGGGGTGTACACCTACGGCCAGCCGCGCACCTGCGACCGGCTCCTCGCGGCCGCCTGCAACAAGGAGTTCAGGGACCGGGTGCACCGCTTCGTCAACAACAACGACATCGTGCCGCAGCTGCCGCCCGAGCCCGTCTACACCCACGTCGAGACGCTGCGCTACATCGACTCCGCCGGCAAGCTCCGCGACTCCATGCCGCTGATCGGCGCCCTCACCGACCGCGCGAAGGGCCTGACCGGCGACCCGTTCGCCCCCGCGGGCGACGGGGTGCGGGACCACTTCATGCGGAACTACGTCACCGCGCTGGCCCGCAACCTCGGCTGACCGCCCGACCGGTCCGCGTTTCCGGCCGCCGCCCCCTGGGGCGAGCCCTTCACCGGCCCCGGGTCGCGGCCACACCGGCGACGGCCAGGAACGCCGCCGCCACCAGGACCGGCGGCCCGCCGATCGCCACCGGCGCGAGCCGGCCGGCCGCGCCGGACATCAGCACCGCCGCCAGCGCGGTCGCGGCGACCAGCCCCGCCCCCGCCCAGGCGGCGAACCGGTACGGCGCCCACATGCCGCGCCCAGCGACGCCCGCCCGACCCCAGGCGTCCGCCTCGCCGGTGACGCGGTGCAGCGCCGCCCAGCGGTGGGCCTCCTCCGCCGCCTCCCGCCGCCGCTGCACCGCCGCACGGACGCGGAGGGTCGCCGTGGCGGCGCCCCCGGTCGTCGCGGCACCGACGGGCAGCCACCACGGGCCGCCCACGAGGAGGAGCAGGGCGACGGCGGCGCAGCCGGTCCAGCCGGTCAGGCACGCGGTGGCGGCGGTGCGGCGCGAGACCGGCCGGTCGTCGCCCGCCCGGAGGTCGGCCAGCGCCGGCAGGTACCAGACGCAGCCCGACACCGTCAGCACGCCGACACCGAGGGCCGGTACGAGATGGGCCATCGTGATGCTCCTTCCCGGCCTCGTCAGGCGCCCGCGGCCTTCGTGCCCGAACCCGAACCCGAGCCCGAACCCGCAGAGCCCGAACCCGAACCCGAGCCCGAACCCGCAGAGCCCGGACCCGCCGAACCCGAGCCCGGACCCGCAGAGCCCGGACCCGCCGAACCCGAGCCCGGACCCGCAGAGCCCGGACCCGCGTTTACCGAGGCGGACGCCAGGGCCGGGGTCAGAAGCGAGGAGCCGGAGCCGGCTTCCAGCGCGACGATCTCCGGGTGATGCAGATCGAACGCGGGGGATTCGCTGCGGATGCGCGGCAGCACCAGGAAGTTGTGGCGCGGCGGCGGGCAGGACGTCGCCCACTCCAGTGAGCGGCCGTAGCCCCACGGGTCGTCGGCCTCGACCCGCTCGCCGTACTTGGCCGTCTTCCAGATGTTGTAGAAGAACGGCAGGAACGACATGCCGAGCAGGAACGACCCCACGGACGACAGGGTGTTGAGGAGGGTGAAGCCGTCGGCGGCCAGGTAGTCCGCGTACCGGCGGGGCATGCCTTCGGCGCCAAGCCAGTGCTGGACCAGGAACGTCAGGTGGAAGCCGGCCGTGAGCGTCCAGAAGGTGATCTTGCCCAGCCGTTCGTCCAGCATCTTGCCGGTGAACTTGGGCCACCAGAAGTGGAACCCGGCGAACATGGCGTACACGACCGTGCCGAACAGCGTGTAGTGGAAGTGCGCGACGACGAAGTACGAGTCGGAGACGTGGAAGTCCATCGGCGGCGACGCCAGGATCACGCCGGTCAGGCCACCGAACGTGAACGTCATCAGGAAGCCGACGACCCACAGCATCGGCGTCTCGAAGGACAGGGAGCCCTTCCACATGGTGCCGATCCAGTTGAAGAACTTCACTCCGGTCGGCACGGCGATCAGGAAGGTCATGAAGGAGAAGAACGGCAGCAGGACACCGCCCGTGACATACATGTGGTGCGCCCACACCGTCACCGAAAGACCCGCGATGGCGATGGTCGCGGCGATCAGACCGATGTAGCCGAACATCGGCTTGCGCGCGAAAACGGGGACGATCTCCGACACGATGCCGAAGAAGGGCAGTGCCAGGACGTACACCTCGGGGTGGCCGAAGAACCAGAACAGGTGCTGCCACAGCAGGGCGCCGCCGTTGGCGGGGTCGAAGACGTGCGAGCCGAACTTCCGGTCCATTTCGAGGGCGAAGAGCGCCGCCGCGAGGACCGGGAAGACGATCAGGATCAGCACACCGGTCAGCAGCACGTTCCAGGTGAAGATCGGCATCCGGAACATCGTCATACCGGGGGCGCGCATGCAGATGATCGTGGTGATGAAGTTGACCGCGCCCAGGATCGACCCGAACCCGGACAGCGCCACGCCCATGATCCACAGGTCGGCGCCGAGCTGCGGCGAGTGCACCGCGTCCGACAGCGGCGCGTACAGGAACCACCCGAAGTCGGCGGCGCCGCCGGGCGTCAGGAACCCGGCCGCCGCGATCAGCGAACCGAACAGGAACAGCCAGAACGACAGCATGTTCAGCCGGGGGAACGCCACGTCGGGGGCGCCGATCTGGATCGGCATGAGCCAGTTGGCGAACCCGGTGAACAGCGGCATGGCGAACAGCAGCAGCATGATGGAGCCGTGCATGGTGAACGCCTGGTTGAACTGCTCGTTCGACATGATCTGCGTGCCGGGCCTGGCCAGTTCGGCGCGCATCAGCAGCGCCAGCACACCGCCCACGATGAAGAAGACGAAGGCGGAGACCAGATACATCGTGCCGATCCGCTTGTGATCGGTGGTGGTCAGCCACTCCACCCACGAGGGCCGTGCGGCCTGCCGACCGCCGGCCTCCGACTGCTTCGTTTCCTCTGCCTCGTCCACCGGACGGTGCCCTCCCCAACATCGACGTCATCGGTTGATCGGCGACGAGCCGGGAGACGGATCGTGAGTGATGTGTACGGGGCACAGCGACGCGCCTCCCGGGCCGCCGCCCAATGATCGGCGCGGGGGTGTAGGGGCCGAATAGGGCCGAACAGTCCCGGGCCGGGCCCAGGGTCCCGGCCCGAAGGTCCCGGCCCCGGCTTCCCGGCCCGGAGGTTCCGCACCGGAGATTCCCGTCAGGAGATTCCGGTCAAGCGCTTCCCATCAGGTGGTTCCGGTCAAGTGCTTCCCCTCAGGTGGTTCCTGTCAGGTGCTTCCCGTCAGGGGCTTCCGGTCTGGTGCTTCCCGTCAGGGCAGCAGGGTCTGCCAGTACGACCAGAAGCGGGTCGCGATCAGCAGCGCGATGCTCAGGCACCACACCACCGGCACCACCCAGTGGAACTCCCGCACCGCGCCGACCAGGGCGCGCGGCGCCCGGACGACACCGTGCCGGAGGTTGTGCACGGTCGTGTACCAGAACATGAAGATCGTGGCCACCCACGCCAGTGAGCACCACAGGCACAGCGATCCGATCGCGTACAGCGCCTGCGTCATCAGCCACATCGAGACCACGACGCCGACACCCGTCCCGAGGTTCAACCCGAGCCAGAACCAGCGGCGGTACCGGCCCCCGGCGAGCGCCCCGAAGCCGATGGCCACGACCATGGCGTACGCCGGCAGGCCGAACAGCGGGTTCGGGACGCCGAGGAACGACGCCTGGTCGCTGCTCATCACGCTGGCGCACGACAGCACGGGGTTGAGGTTGCACGCGGGGACGAAGTCGGGGTCCTGGAGCAGCGTGAACTTGTCGAGCGTGATGACGAACGAGGCGAGGGTGCCGAGCGCGCCGGTGACGACCAGCAGCCAGGCGAAAGCCCGCCCGGCCGCGATACCGCCGCCCCCGTCACCCCCCGGCCCGGCACCCCCGGCCCCGTCGTCCCCCTCCACACCGGGCCCGACCCCCACCCCTCGGGCTCCGGTCCCCCCGGCCCCCCTGGTCCCCCCGGTCCTCTTGGCCCCCGCCTTCCGGGTCCGCGCGGTCACCGTGAACCGGCCGTACCGCTCGGCCGGTCGGCGCCACCGGCGTCACGCCCGGTGCGAGCGCCACCGGCGTCACGCCCGGTGCGAGCGCCCCCCGGGGCGTGGGCGGCACCGTCCGCGCGGGAGGCACGGGCGGCACGGGCCGCGCCGGTGGGCCACACGACCTCCACCGGGATGCCGCGCGCCCGTGCGTACGCCACCAGGTGGGCCGTGGCGTCCCGGCCGTCGGTCGGCGAGCCGTCCCAGACGGCCAGCACCCGGCGGCTGCCGTCGATCAGGCGCTCGTCGGCGCCGACGCAGGCGTCGCGGCCCCGCGGGTCGTACGCCAGCAGCCGCATGTGCTCGGCCAGCAGCAGCAGTTCGCCGGCCGCCGCCCGATCCTGGCCGGGCAGGGTCGCGGGCACGGAACCCTGCGCGGGCAGCAGCACCACCAGCCGCCGCCCCGCCTCCCGAACGGCACGGCCGAACGCGACCGGAAGGCCGGCCCCGACCCGTACGAGGCCGGTCGCGCCCTCGGTCAGGCGCTCGAGCCGTCCGCGCAGCTCGTGCTGCACGAGCCTCAGGGTGTCCGGGGTCAGGTCGGCGTGGCCCACCGCCGCGATCACCGTTCCGCTCGATTCCCCGCCATACGGCGCCTCCGTCCGTGGTCTGCGCACTGCTGAACGTGAGGGCCCGCCCGGTGTCGCGCGGGCGGGCCCGGTAGCGAAGTGAACACGCGCGGTCGCGGCCGAGGCAGGGGCCGAACGGCCCCGGCTCAGGGGTCCGTCGGCCTCTGGGTAGGCGGCGGTACGGAGTGATGTCCTGTCGTCGCGGCCAGGTGCGCCCGCCCCGGCGGAGCCCGTCCCCGTCCGGTCCGGGCATGAGGGCCGGCGCACCCGGCCCGCGCCAGCGCCAGCGCCAGCGCCAGCGCGAACGTCGCGCATACGTCAGCGCGCGTCACGGACAGCGGAACGGCTCGTCCGCCCCCTTCGCTAGGCTCGAAGCGGAAGGAGCACCAGTGACCGCGCGTGGACACCTACGGGCGGCAGGGGCCGTCGGGTACCTGCTGCTCGTCGCCGTGCTCGCGCTCGGCGTGTTCGCGATGCACACCGTCGGGCACCCGGACGAGGCACACGCGATCGCTCCGGCCCACGGCTCGCACGCCGCGCGGTCCGTCACCGCGCAGCCCTACACCGCGCAGTCCACCGCCGCGCAGTCCACCGCCGCGCAGCTCAGCTCCCCTCTCACTCGGCCCGCCGCGCACGATCCCGCCGCCGGGCACGGTCAGGCCGCGGCGGACCCCGAGCCTTTCGCTCCGGCCGACGCGACCACCCTGTGCGTCGCCGTGTTCCTCGGTACGTGGGTGCTGGCCGCGCTCGTCAGAGCGGCCACCCGCCGCCCCGCCCGGTCCGGCCGGCCGCGCGCCCCGGACGCCGCCGTACCCCACGCCGAAGCGCCGCCGCCCCCGCGCCCCGACCTGGCCAGGCTGTCCGTCCTGCGGATCTAGGCCGACGCGCGCGCCCCCGCGCACCGGCCCGCACCACAGCAGCGACCCATCAGGACGGACACATGAACCACCAGCAGCACAACCGGAAGCGGCACGACCGGAAGCGGCACGCGGCGGCGGCCGCCGCCGGCTCCCTCGCCCTGGCCCTGGTCCTCGGGGCCTGCGGCGCCGACACGGACAAGGCGACCGACGCGGGCGCCGCGACCGGCGGCGTCTCCGTCAGCCACGTCCACGGCCTGGGCATCGACCCGGCCGACGGGCGGCTCTACGTCGCCACCCACGAGGGCATCGTCACGCCCGGCGAGAACGGTGCAGCGCAGCGCGTCGGCGACAGTCACGACGACTTCATGGGCTTCACCGTCGCCGGTCCGAACACCTTCGTCGCGAGCGGTCACCCCGGGCACGGCAACGACGACGAGCCGGCCAACCGGGGGCTCGTCGAGTCCACCGACGCGGGCAAGACCTGGAAGGTCAGGTCCCTCGCGGGCGTCGACTTCCACGCCCTCGACCACGTGGACGGGACCGTGTACGGCTACGACAGCACCAACGGCCGCCTCCGGGTCAGCGAGAACCGGGTCGACTGGGACGACCGCGCCGAGATCGGCGCCCTCGACATCGCGGTCGGCCCCAAGGACCCGGACACCATCCTGGCGACGACGGAGCGGGGCGTCGCCCGGTCGTCCGACGGCGGCAGGACGTTCGCTCCCGGGACGGGACCGGTCCTGGCGTACCTGTCCTGGGCGGAGCCCGACGCCCTCTTCGGCGTCGACCTGTCCGGCACGGTGCACCGCAGCGACGACGGCGGCGCGACCTGGCAGCGCACGGGCTCCGTACCGGGCGGGCGGCCGCAGGCGCTCACCGCGGTGACGGCCGACCGCGTCCTCGCGGCGACCGGGAGCGGTGTGTACGAGTCGAAGGACGCGGGTCGTACGTTCACCCGGGTCCTCGCGGTCGCCGACTGACCGGTCCGCACGGCGACGGATGAGGCCCCGGCCGGGAACCCGGCCGGGGCCTCACCTCGTGCTCATGGACGCGTCAGGCGCCGGAGCCCGCCGCGCGGCGGCGTACGACGAACATCGCACCCGCGCCGAGGGCCACGGCGGCACCGCCGGCGAGGGCGAGCTGCGGCAGCGCGGAGTCCGAACCGGTCGAGGCGAGCTGCCCCTTCGCGGTCGTGGTCACGACCTGGGTGGACGTACCGCCCTGCGGCGTGGGGTTCGAGGTGACGGGCACGGTCGTGCCCGGCTTGGTACCCCCGCCGGGCTTGCCCGGCGCCGCGGTGATCTCGAACTCCTCGACCTCCAGGCCCGGCGCCTCGCCGCACGTGCCGTCGTCGTTGACGAAGTCGCCCGCGGCGAGGGCGACGCCCTCACCGGCCGGGGCCTTCGCGTCGACGGTGAGCCGCAGCTTCACGTCGGTGTGCTTGCCGTTCGCCAGGGAGCCGAGGGAGGCCGTGCGCCCGTCCCGGTCGAAGTTCTGCCACTTCGGGGAGGCGGCGGTGGACCACTGGAGCTTCAGCAGGTGGTCCAGGTCCTTGTCACCGTTCTTGTCGGACGCGTAGACCGTCGCGAACGCGTGCACCTTGTCCATCGTCTCCTTGGAGTCGTTGGTCAGGCGCAGCGAGAAGTTCACGGTCGACCCGGCGGCGACCTTGGTCGGCATACCGATGACGGCGGTGCTGATGTCGGCGTCGACGCAGGTGCCCTCGTCGCCGCCGTCGCCGTCGGCTGCCTTCTTGGCGTCGGCGAGGGCCTTCTCGGCGGCTACCAGGGCGGCGTACGCCGTCTTGTGCGCCTCGGTGGCCCGGTGCAGCTCCCGGAACGCCGCGACGCGGATGTCGGCGGCGGCCTGCGCGGCCTTGGCCAGCTTGTCGTCGGCCTCGGTCTTGGCGGTGGCGGCGGCGTCGGCGGCCGTGGCCGCCTCGGCGACGGCCTTCTCGGCGTCGGCCTTCTGCTGTTCCGTGGCGGTCTCGTCCAGGGCCTCCAGCGCGGCCTTCGCGTCGGCGAGGGCCTTGTCGGCGGCGGTCCTGGCGGTCCCGGCGGCCTCCGCCTCCTTCTTGGCGGCGGCGACGGCCAGGGCGTGCGGGGCGGTGTCGGAGACGGCGGCCTCCACGGCGGCCTCGGCGGCGGCCTTGGCGAGGACGGCGGCCTCGAACGCCTTCTTGGCATCGGCGACGGCCTGCGCGAGCTTCTCGATCTCGGCGTCCGTGGGCTTGTCCGCCAGCGGGGAGGCCGGCGCCGACGCGAGCGCCGACGCGGGCAGCAGCGCGGGGGCGGCCATCGCGGGGGCGGCGGCGAGCAGGACGACGGGAGAGGTGAGAGCAACGGCGACTGCCGTTGCGAGAGTACGGCGGATCTTCACAAGTGCCCTTTTCTGGGAGCGGAAGATGTCAAGTCAGAGATGCACGTGATCGTAAAGCGCTGCGGAAGCACAGTGAAGGGGCTTTTGCACCGGTTACTCGGCGAACCAGCGGAATCTCCCCCTCCACCACCCTCCGAAAAAGGGCAATCGGCGCAGTTGCCTCCGCACGCGCCGGTTTCTCTGTGACTGTTGTCATCGCCGCTCCCGCGTCCCTCACACCGCCGCGTCCAGCCGGGCTCTTTGATCCACCGTCAGGTCGAGGTCGGCCGCCGCCAGGCTCTCGTCGAGCTGTGCCACCGAGGAGGCGCCGATCAGCGGGATGGACGGGACGTCCGCGCCGATCAGCCAGGCCAGCACCACCTGGTTGACCGTCGCGCCGGTCTCGGCGGCCACCGCACGCAGCGCGGCGAGGCGGACGGGCGTGCCCGCGTGGTCCAGAGCACGGTCCAGCGGCTTGTCGTCGCGCACGTAACCGCCCGCCAGCAGAGGGCTGTAGGCGACGAGCGCCAGTTCCGGTTCGGCGCGCACATAGCTCAGCACATGGCCGTCGGCCACACCGATCTCCCCGTCCGGGGAGCGCAGCCCCGGTGCGTCGGTGCGGCGGCGCAGATAGGTGTGGTGGTACTGGAGGACGTCATAGCCGGGCAGCCCGGCGGCGCGGGCGAAGCCGCGGGCCCGCTCGACCGCCCACGCCCAGTGGTTGCTGGCGCCGAGCAGGCCCACGGCGCCGTCGGCGACGAGCCCGGCGAATGCCTCGACGGTCTCCTGGAGCGGTACGCGCACGTCCTGGACGTGCGCGTACAGCAGGTCGAGCCGTTCCATGCCGAGGCGTTCGCGGCTGGCATCGGCGGACGCGCGGATCGTCGTGGCGGAGAGCCCCTCGATGTCGCGGCTGAACCGGGTGCTCGGGGTGAGCGGCCGGCCGCCCAGCTTGGTGGCGATGACGACCTCGTCGCCGATGCCTCGGCTGCGCCGCCACCGGCCGAGCAGCTGCTCGCTCTCGCCGCCCCGGCTGCCGCCGACCCAGAACGCGTAGTTGTCGGCCGTGTCGATGAACGTGCCGCCCGCCTCGACGTACCGGTCGAGGATCGCGAAGGACGTCGCCTCGTCGACGGCGGTGCCGAACAGCATGGCACCGAGGCTGATCACGCTGACCTCGCGGCGCGTCGCGGGAGTGGTGCCGATGGTGCGGTAGCGCATGCGGGTTCCCCTCGTACGGCCCGCCGGGCGCGGCGGGCGGTACGGGGCAGTCTGTGCGTTGGAGCGCACGTCAAGTCAACCCGGTTCGGGCGGAGTCGCGTGTCAGTGCACGTGCGGGCCGCCCGTGGACTCCGGCTTCACGGACGGTACGAGGCCGATGGCCACGACCGCGCTCGCCGCCGACGCGACCGCGCAGACGGTGAACGCGTCCGCGAACCCGCCGGCCGTGCCCCGCTCGATCCCGGCGGCGGCCACCGTGGACATGACCGCCACTCCGATCGAACCGCCCACCTCGTGGAACGTGTTGACGACTCCGGAGGCGACCCCCGCCTCCTCGTGACCGACCAGCGCCAGGGCCGTCGTGGTGGCCGTGACGAACACCGCCCCGAGCCCGAGCGCCGCGGCGGCCAGACCGGGCATGAGGCTCGTGTACACCCCCGACCCGCCCGCGAGCCCGGTCAGCGGTACGCAGCCGGCCGCGGCGACCGCCATGCCCGCCACGGCGGTCGGCCGGCTGCCGAGCCGCCCGACGAGCCGGGAGCCCAGGTGCGCGCCGAGACCGGTGGTGACGGCGACCGGCAGGAACACCAGGCCGGTGCGCAGCGCGCTGAAGCCCCGCACGTGCTGGAGGTACACGGACCCGAGGAAGAAGAACGCGATCAGCAGGGCCGTGGCGACCAGCATCAGGAAGGCGCCCGCGACGACCGGCCGCCGGGTGAACACGCGCGGGTCCATCAGCGGGGCGCGGCTCGCCCGCTCGACGGTGGCGAACACGGCGTACAGCGCGAGCGCGCCGAGCAGCGGGAGCAGCGCGGCCGGTGACGTCCAGCCGGAGTCGCCGGCCCGGACCAGGCCGTAGATGAGGGCGCCGGTGCCGGCGGTGACCAGCAGCGCGCCGGGGACGTCGAGCCGGGCCGGGCGCGGCGCGCGGGCCGGTACGACCGCAGGCAGGGCGACGAGCAGGGCGAGGCCGACGGGGACGTTGACGTAGAACACCCAGGGCCAGCCGGGCCCGGCGGTGAGGGCGCCGCCGATGAGCACCCCGGCCGCGGCCCCGGTGCCGCCGATGGCGGCCCAGACGCCGAGCGCCTTGTTGCGCTCGGGCCCGTGGAACGCGGTGGTGACGAGGGCGAGGGCGCTCGGCGACAGCAGGGCGGCGCCGACGCCCTGGGCGACGCGGCCGCCGAGCAGGGTCGGCGCGCTGTCGGCGAGCCCGGCGACCAGCGACGCGGCGGTGAACAGGGCGAGCCCGGCGAGCAGGGTGCGGCGGGCGCCGAGCGCGTCCGCGAGCCGTCCGCCGAGCAGCATGAGGCCGCCGAAGCAGAGGGTGTACGCGGTGACGACCCAGGTGAGGGTGGCGCGGTCGAGCCGCAGGTCGGCGGCCATGTCGGGGAGCGCCACGTTCACCACGGTCACGTCCAGGACCAGCATGAACTGGGCGGCGCAGATGAGGGCGAGCGCCCACCAGCGGCGGGGGGCGGCCGCGTCGGGGCGGCCGCCGTGGCCGTGGTGCGCGTCGTGGCCGTGGTGCGCGTCGTGGCCGCCGTGGCCGTGGTGCGCGTCGTGGCCGCCGTGGCCGTGGTGCGTGCCGTGCGCGGCGCCGTGGCCGCCCTGGGGCTGGGGGTGTGCGGGAGCATGAGCCATGAACTGAACTGTACGGTGCAGTTCACATGAACTCAACTGTTCAGTTGTCCTGCTAACCTCGGCCCCATGAGCGCGGAGACCGAGCACGAGGGCGACACGAACGCCGACCGCGACGGGAGCGCGGACGGCGGCAAGCGGCCGCCCAGCGGCCCCCGGGCGGCCGCTAAGCGCCAGGCCATCGTGGCGGCGGCCAGGACCCTGTTCCTGCGGGACGGGTTCGGCGTCGGCATGGACGCGATCGCGGCCGAGGCGGGCGTGTCGAAAGTGACGGTCTACAACCACTTCGGCGGCAAGGAAGCCCTGTTCACCGCCGTCATCACCGGCGCGCTCGACGAGACACTCGGCGAGGACTCGGCCGCCGCGCTCGCCCGCCTCACCGACGCCGCGGACGCCGACGACCTGCGTACCGCATTCGTGGCGGCCGCCCGCGCCTGGGTCGACGCCGTACGCGCCAACCAGGACGTGGCCGCCCTGCGCGCCCTCGTCACCACCGAGCTCCACCGCTTCCCGCAGCTCGGCGACGCGTGGCGGTCGCACGGCCCGGCGGCCCACCACCCGGCCGTCGCCGACGCCCTGCGCACCCTGGCCGACCTGGGCCGCCTCCACGTCCCCGACCTGGAGGTCGCGATCATCCAGCTGTACGCGCTGCTGGTCTTCCCGCACATGGTCTTCGGCCAGTACGGCGCCGACCTGGACGACGACCTGACCGACCGGCTGGTCACGAGCGGCGTCGACGTGTTCCTCGCCCGGTACGCGTCGCCCTAGGGGACGTCTGGTACCGGCGCCTCCGTCGGGGGACGTCCGGCACCTGCGCTAGTCCGCCCGGTGCAGGCCGGGGACGCCCAGGTCGGAGAGGCCGTCCAGGACGAGGTCCACACCGACCGCCGCCAGGAGCAGGCCCAGCAGCCGGCCGAGGAGCTCGATGGTGGCGTGGTGCGTGCGCTCCAGGAGCCTGGCCAGCACGAGGACGCAGAGCAGGTCGAGCACGATCACCGCGACGTACGCGCCGACGACCGTGGAGCGCCAGGTCCACGAGTCGCGGGCGGCCGCCTCGACGAGCAGGCCGGTCATGGCGAGCGGGCTGACGACGTACGGCATGAGCAACTCGCGCACGCCGCTGACCAGGTCGGGGGCGTCTTGGCCCGGCCGGTCGGAGCCGACGTGCACACCGACGACGAGCCCCACGGCGTACAGGAAGAAGATCAGGCCGCCGGCCAGCTTCAGCGCGGGCGTGGTGATGTGGAACAGGTCGAGCAGCCACGGCGCGGTGAAGCCGGTGACCAGTCCCACGAAGAGCGCGGCGGCGGTCGAGATCAGCGCGATGGTGCGCAGCTGACGCCGCGGGTGGAGCTGGGCGAGCCCCGCGAAGGAGAGCATCACCTTGGGCGGGCCGACGACCGAGAAGAACGTGATGAAGGCGGCGGAGAAGCTCAGAGCGTTCACCCGCCGCATCATCGCGGCGCGGCCTCCACGGAGCGGGGAGGCCGGGACCCGGCGGGGCGTCAGCAGGTGTGGCGGTCGCGCTCCGGCGAGTACAGGTGGCTGTCGCGGAACTGGGTCGCCGCGAGGGTGCGGCCCACCAGGATCACGGCCGTGCGCGTGATGCCCGCCGCCTTCGTCGCGTCGGCGATGTCGGCGAGGGTGCCGCGCAGGACCACCTCGTCGGGGCGGCTGGCCATCGCGACGACGGCTGCCGGACAGTCCTCGCCGTAGTGCGGGACGAGTTCGCCGACGACCCGGTCGACGTACCTGGCGGCGAGGTGGAGCACCAGCAGGGCCCCCGAGCGGCCGAGGGTCGCCAGGTCCTCGCCCTCCGGCATGGGCGTGGCGTCCTGGGCGATCCGGGTCAGGATGACGGTCTGGCCCACGGTCGGCACGGTCAGCTCCCGCTTGAGCGAGGCCGCCGCCGCCGCGAAGGCCGGAACGCCCGGCACGACCTCGTACGGGATCCCGGCGGTGTCGAGCCGGCGCATCTGCTCGGCGACGGCGCTGAACACCGACGGGTCGCCGGAGTGCAGCCGGGCCACGTCGTGGCCCTCCTCGTGCGCGCGGACGATCTCGGCGACGATCGCGTCCAGGTCCATCCGGGCGGTGTCGATCAGCCGCGCGTCCGGCGGGCACTCGGCGAGCAGCTCGCGCGGGACCAGCGAACCCGCGTACAGGCACACCCCGCAGGACGCGAGGGTGCGCGCGCCGCGCACGGTGATCAGGTCGGCGGCGCCGGGGCCCGCGCCGATGAAGTACACGGTCATGTCTGCTCTGCTCCCGTTTTCGTTACGGACCACTGCGTGACGGGCATGGCCTGGCGCCAGCCGGTGAAGCCGCCCACGGGCACGGCGTGCGCGACCGCGAGCCGCACCAGTTCGCCGCCGTGGCGCCGGTACCGGTCGGCGAGCAGCGCCTCGGACTCCAGCGTCACGGTGTTGGCGACCAGCCGGCCGCCCGGCGCGAGCGCGTCCCAGCAGGCGTCGATGAGGCCGGGCGCGGTCAGCCCGCCGCCGATGAACACCGCGTCGGGGGCGTCCAGGCCGGCGAGCCCCGCCGGGGCGGCGGCGGTGACGACCCGGAGTCCCGGCACGCCGAGCGCGGCCGCGTTCCGGGCGATCCGCCCGGCCCTTACGGGGTCGCGTTCCACGGTGACGGCCCGGCAGGAGCGGTGCGCGCGCATCCACTCGACGCCGATGGAGCCGGAGCCGCCGCCGATGTCCCAGAGCAGTTCGCCGGGCGCGGGCGCGAGCGCGGCGAGGGTCGCGGCGCGCACATGGCGCTTGGTGAGCTGCCCGTCGTGCTCGTACGCCGCGTCGGGCAGCCCCGGTACGGCGCCGATCCGCAGGGCGCCCCGCTCGCGGACGCACGCCACGGCGACGACGTTCAGCGGGTCGCCGGGCGGCAGCGCCCAGCCGTCGGCGGTGCCCGCGTCGACGACCCGTTCGCGCGGGGACCCGAGCTGTTCCAGGACGTGGAGCCGGCTCGGCCCGAAGCCCCGGTCCCGCAGCAGGCCCGCCACCTCACCGGGGGTCGCGGCGCCCGCGCTGAGCACGAGCAGCCGGCGCCCGTCGTGGAGCGCGGCGGCCAGGGTGTCGAGGGGCCGCCCGACGAGCGTGACGGTGTCGGTGTCCTCCTGCGGCCAGCCGAGCCGGGCGCAGGCGTACGCCACGGACGACGGGTGCGGCAGCACGCGCAGCCGCCCGGGGCCGAGCGTCTCGGCGAGGGCGCGGCCGATGCCGTGGAACATGGGGTCGCCGCTGGCCAGGACCGCCACGTCGCGGTCGGCGTGGGCAGCCAGCAGCCGGGGGACGGCGGGACGCAGCGGCGACGGCCAGGCGACGCGTTCGGCGGTGACCTCACCGGCCGGGAGGAGCCCGAGCTGGCGTTCGCCGCCGCCGATGACGATGTCGGCCGCGCGGAGGGCGGCACGGGCGGGGTCGGTGAGCCCGGCCCAGCCGTCCGCGCCGATACCGACGACGGTGACGGGCCGGGGGTTCTCGGGGCCGGGGCGTGGGCTGCTCACGGGCCGGAACCCTACCGGCCGGTCACCGGCGGTCACCGGCCGGGCTGCTTGTTCGCGTGCCCGCCTGCGGAGTCCGGCCGCTCGGGGCCTCGGGCCGGGTCTTCTCGGTCGGGTGACCGTGGCCGGCCGCCGTCAGGGTACGCGCCAGGCGGGGGAAGGGATCGGGCGTGCGGTCGTCCCGCGCCGGAAGTGAAACCTTCAACCTCATGGGTTCGACCTGAGACGGGTGAGTGCGATGGAGTTCGGGATCTTCACCGTCGGCGATGTGACGCCCGACCCGACCGACGGCCGGACACCGACCGAGCACGAGCGGATCAAGTCCATGGTGGCGATCGCGCTCAAGGCGGAGGAGGTCGGCCTCGACGTCTTCGCGACCGGCGAGCACCACAACCCGCCCTTCGTTCCGTCGTCGCCGACGACCCTGCTCGGCCATGTCGCCGGCCGCACCGGGCGGCTGATCCTCTCCACCTCCACCACGCTGATCACCACCAACGACCCGGTGAAGATCGCCGAGGACTACGCGATGCTCCAGCACCTCGCGGACGGACGCGTCGATCTGATGCTGGGGCGCGGCAACACCGCCCCGGTGTACCCCTGGTTCGGTCAGGACATCCACCAGGGCATCCCGCTGGCCATCGAGAACTACGGGCTCCTCCACCTCCTGTGGCGGCAGGAGGCGGTCGACTGGGAGGGCCACTTCCGGACGCCGCTGGAGGGCTTCACCGCCACGCCCAGGCCGCTGGACGGTGTCCCCCCGTTCGTCTGGCACGGCTCCATCCGGTCACCCGAGATCGCCGAGCAGGCCGCGTACTACGGCGACGGCTTCTTCCACAACAACATCTTCTGGCCCATGGAACACACACGGAGGATGGTCCGCCACTACCGGGAGCGGTACGCGCACTACGGCCACGGCGGTCCGGAACAGGCGATCGTCGGCCTCGGCGGCCAGGTGTTCATGCGGCGCGAATCCCAGCGGGCGGTACGGGAGTTCCGGCCGTACTTCGACAACGCGCCGGTCTACGGGCACGGGCCGTCGCTGGAGGAGTTCACCGAGCAGACGCCGCTGACGGTGGGCTCCCCGCAGCAGGTGATCGAACGGACGCTGGGCTTCCGCGACTCCGTCGGCGACTACCAGCGCCAGCTGTTCCTGATGGACCACGCGGGGCTGCCGCTCAAGACCGTCCTGGAGCAGCTCGACATCCTCGGTGAGGAGGTCGTCCCGGTCCTCCGCGAGGAGTTCGCCGCGCTCCGGCCCCCCGGCGTACCGGCGACGGCCCCCCGTCACCCCGCCCTGGCACGCGACCGCTCCCGGCCGTAGCCCGAGAACTGCTCACGGCCGTAGCACGCGCGACCGCTTCCGGTCGTCAGCCCGTGGCCGCTCCCGGTCGTCAGCCCGTGGCCGCTCCCGGTCATGAGCCGCGCCTCGCCTGCGGCGGCTACTTGCGGTTGTAGAGCCGCATCGTCACCGCGCCGAAGACGACGACGAACAGCGCCGACCACCCCAGCGACCAGGCGATGTCGGCCGCCGGCCAGTCACCGGCCATCAGCTCGCGCACCGAGGTCGCCAGATGGGTCACCGGGCTGTTGTTGACGAATGCCTGGAGCCAGCCCGGCATGGTCCTCGGGTCCACGAACACGTTGCTGAGGAACGTCAGCGGGAAGATCACCATCATCGAGACGCCCATCACGGACTTCTCGCTGCGCAGCAGCAGACCGAACATCGTCCAGATCCACGAGAACGCGAACGAGAAGACCATCAGCAGCGCCACCCCGGCCAGCACCCCGGGCACCCCGCCCGCCGGCCGGTAGCCGATGATCAGGCCGACCGACAGCATCACGGCCGACGCGATCAGGTACCGCAGCACATCGCCGAGGAGGTAGCCGACCATCGGCGCGGGCCGCCAGATCGGCAGCGTACGGAACCGGTCGAAGACGCCCTTCGCGATGTCCGTGTTGACCGCGACCCCCGTGTACATCGTGATCATCACGACGCTCATGGTGAGGATGCCGGGCAGCAGGAACTGGATGTACGCCGAGACCGACCCGGCCAGCGCCCCTCCGAAGAGGTACGTGTACATCAGCACCATCATGATCGGGAACGCCGTCACGTCGAACAGCTGCTCCGGCACATGCTTGATCTTCAGCATGGCCCGCCAGCCGAACGTCAGCGACGCCGACAGCGCGCTCGGTCTCGGCGGCCGCTCATCCGCCCCGGCGACCAGCAGCGCCGCCAGCTCGTCCGCCCGGGGCGCGACGAACGCGAGCTCGTCCGTCTGCGCCCGCTCCCGCGCCTCGCTCGGCGACGGGGAGTCGGACGGGGACGTGGTGGTGGTCATGCCGTGCCCTCCTTGCCGGTCAGTGCCAGGAACACCTCGTCCAGGCTGGGCTGGCCCAGCGCGAAGTTGTCCACCGTGATGCCCGCGCGGGTCAGCTCCGACAGGGCCCGCGCCGCCTGCTCGGCCGCGCCCAGCTCCGTACGCCCGCCGTCGACCGTCGCGGTCAGCGCCACCGGGTCGGGGTCGAGCTGCACCGTCGCGTTCAGGGCCGTCGTCAGCAGCCGCTCGGCCTCGCCCCGCTGCTCGGGGTCGCGCAGCCGTACGTGCACCGAACCCGACCCGACCGACGCCTTCAGCTCGCCCTTCGTGCCCTCCGCGATCACCTTGCCGCGGTCGATGACCGCGATACGGGACGCCAACTGGTCCGCCTCGTCCAGGTACTGCGTCGTCAGCAGCACCGTCGTGCCCTGCGCGACGACCGCCCGGACGATGTCCCACACCTGGTTGCGCGACCGGGGGTCGAGCCCCGTCGTCGGCTCGTCCAGGAACAGCAGGTCGGGCGTGTTCAGGATGGACGCCGCGATGTCGATACGGCGCCGCATGCCGCCCGAGTAGTTCTTCACCTGCCTGCTCGCCGCGTCGGACAGCCCGAACGCCTCCAGCAGCTGCCCGGACCGCCGGCGGGCCGCCGCCTTGGAGTGGCCCAGGAGACGGGCGAGGAGGACCAGGTTCTCCGTACCGGTCAGGTCCTCGTCCACGGAGGCGTACTGCCCGGTGAGGCTCACCCGCCCCCGGACCGCGTCGGCCTCCTTGACCACGTCCCTGCCGAAGACCCGGGCCTCCCCGGCGTCCGGGCGCAGCAGCGTCGCCAGCACCTTCACGGCGGTCGTCTTGCCCGCGCCGTTCGGTCCGAGCACTCCGTAGACGGTGCCCGCCGGCACCCGCAGATCGATGCCGTCGACGGCCCTGTTCGTACCGAAGACCTTCACCAGTCCGTTCGTCTCGACAGCGAGGTCGGTGGCGCTCGCGGCGCGCGTCGTCTTCACTCCCCCAGTCTCCGGCCGTCACCCGGACGGCGCCACCCCATTACCGGATGCCGGTCCCGCACCGGGTACCGGTCCCGCGCCCGCCGCTACCGTGGGCGCATGCGGTCGGGACGGTCACGGTCACTCGCGCGTGTAGAAGACGTAGAACGCCGCGCAGAACATGGCCGCGCCGACGATCAGGCCCAGCACCACACCGCTCAGGACGCTCCCGCCGGTCAGGCTGTACAGGAACCCGATACCGACGCCGGTGAGCGCCCCGTACGCGATGCCGCGCAGCTCCCGGGGCAGCGCCCGCTGGGTACGGCCCAGCAGGTAGCACAGTCCGCCGAACACGATCGCGCAGACGAGGCCGAACCACACCTGTCCCCAGGTGGTCGGGCCGTCGCCGCGCTTGATGAACGCCGCGTACAGGCCGTAGACGAAGCCGAGTGCGGCGGGCAGCGCCCAGCGGAGGGTGTGGCGTTCCGCGGCACCCTCCGGGAGTCGTACCGATGAGCGGCGGCGCCGCGTGCTCGGGGCTGCGTGTGCGGCCATGGTGGAACTCCTTCCCACGGACCCCCCTCCCAGGGCACACCCGCCACCGGCGCTCGGCAAGTGGATCAGACGGAACAGTAGGAACGGGCAGAGCAGGCGGAACACGCGGTACGGGCGGTACTGGCGGTACGGGCGGCACGAAGAGAACAGGCGGAACACGGGGGACGCGTGGGACACGAGGGGACACGGGGAACATGGGGACACGGGGAGCAGAGGGATCGGGCGGATCTGGACCGGGGGAGCCGTGAACGACGGGGAGCGTACGGAGCACGAACGGCCCGCCGCCGACGGAGTCACCCGGCGGCGGACCGCCGCCGGTTGGGCCGCCGCGCTGCTGCTCGCGCCGCCCACCGTCGCCGGCGGCGGCCGCCTCATCGGCGTCGACGGGGTGACGCCCCTGCCGCAGCTGCTGTCGTTCCTGCCGTGGCTGACCGTGCCCGCCGGGATCGCCCTGGTCGTCGCGGCGTCGGCGCGGCGCCGGCTGCTCACCGGCTGGGCCGCCGCCGCGCTCGCCGTCACCGGATGGTTCACGCAGCCGTACGGTCCCGACACCACGGGCGACACGGCGGACTCCCGG
The DNA here is from genome assembly GCF_043204435.1 of Streptomyces sp. NPDC047886. NCBI lineage: Bacteria > Bacillati > Actinomycetota > Actinomycetes > Kitasatosporales > Streptomycetaceae > Streptomyces > Streptomyces sp. NPDC047886. The sequence continues at coordinate 676,875 of NZ_JBIDCF010000003.1, read as the reverse complement.
GGGGTGGTCGCCGCGCCGGTGCGGGTGCTGACGGCGAACCTGGAGTTCGGGGCCGCCGCGCCCGAGTTGGTGGCGGCGGCCCGCCGCGAGCGGCCGCAGCTGCTGTTCGTCCCGGAGTGCGACGCGCGCTGCGCGGAGGTGCTGACCGCCGGGCTCGGCGACACGTACCCGTACCGGGTGCGGGCCGGGACGGGCGGGCCGTCGGCCGGCTCCCTGATCCTCGGCGTGTTCCCGCTGTCCCCCGGGCCGACGCTCCCCGGCACCCTCGGCATGCCGGGGGCGACGGCACGGGTCGCGGGGCGGGACGTCCGGCTGCGACTGGCCCACCCGCTGCCGCCGTTGCCCGGCCAGGTCGACGTGTGGCGGCGGGAACTCGGCCGGCTGCGGGACGACGCGGCGGCGCACCGGGCCGGTGGCGGCGGCCCGCTCGTGGTCGCCGGTGACTTCAACGCCTCGCAGGACCATGCCGCGTTCCGCGCCCTCCTCGACGCGGGCGGCCTGCACGACGCCGCCCGGCTCGCCGGCCGGGCCCGTACCCCGACCTGGCCCCGGGGCGGCGCGCTGCCCGCGTGGACGCAGATCGACCACGTGCTCGTCAGCGACCACTTCACGGTGCGCGGCGTCCGGTTCCTGGACCTGCCGCACACCGACCACCGGGCGGTCCTCGCCGACCTGGAGCTGCGCGCACCGAGGTGACGGCACCGGGTGAGCGCACCGGGTGAGCGCTGAGCCGACCAGCGGTGGAGCGCATCCTTCCGGGTGCCCGTCACCGTCCGTCCGCCGCCCTACTACGATGCGCTCCTGACGTCTCCACCTCCGCCTTCGCCCCTGTGCCGGCATGGCATCCCCATGGCCTCATAGGGCGTGCCTCGCAAGGACATTCGCCATGCGCAGCTCTTTCGGCAGAGGGCTCAGGCCCAATGTCCTCGGGACGGTCGACACGATCGTGATGGCCGTCGCGGGCAGCGCGCCCGCGTACTCGCTCGCCGCCACGACCGCCGTCCTCGTCGCCACCGTCGGGCTCGCCGCCCCGGCGGCGCTGCTCTACTGCGCGCTGCCCATGCTGGGCATCGTGCTGGCGTTCAGCCGCCTCGGCCGGATCGACGTCAACGCGGGCGCCGCGTACTCGTGGGTGGGCCGCACGCTCCACCCGTTCCTGGGCTTCCTCTCCGGCTGGGCGCTCGTCGTGTCGACGACCCTGTTCATGGTGGCGGGATCGCTGCCGGCCGGTCAGCTGACGCTCGCGCTGTTCGATCCGGAGCTGGCCGGGAACACGGCGCTCGCCACCGCCGTCGGCGCGGGCTGGTTCCTGGTGATGCTGCTGGTGGTGCTGGGCGGCGCCCGGCTCACCGCGCGCGCCCAACTCATCATGACCGGCGTCGAGTTGGCGATACTGCTGCTGTTCGTGCTCGGCGCGCTGCTGCACCGGGGGGCGGGCGCGGCGTTCGACTGGTCGTGGTTCGGCTTCGGGCACTTCGACGGCGCGGCCGGGTTCGCGTCCGGCGCGCTGATCGCCGCCTTCTACTACTGGGGCTGGGACGTCACCGGCAACCTCAGCGAGGAGACCCGGGACAGCCGCCGTACCGCGGGGCTGGCGGCGCTCGTCGGCATGGGCGTGGTGTTCCTGCTCTTCGAGGCGTTCACGATCGCGGTCAACGTCATCCTGCCGGCCGGTGAGATCACGGCGGGCGGGGCGGACGTCCTGGCCCTGCTCGGCGAGGCGATCTGGCCCGGCATCGGCGGCAAGCTGCTGGTCGTTGCGGTGATGCTGTCGACGGTCGCCACCCTGGAGACCACTCTGATCCAGGTCACGCGGTCGCTCTTCGCGATGGGCCGCGACCGGACGATGCCGGCGGCGCTCGGCGCCGTGCACCGCCGCTGGAACACCCCGTATGTGGCGGTCGCCGTGGTCGGCGCGGTGGCGCTGCTCCTGTTCGTCGCGGCGAACGCGCTCGGGTCGGTCGCCGACATCCTGGGCAGCGCGGTCAGCGCGATGGGCCTCCAGATCACGTTCTACTACGGCCTCGCGGGTCTCGCGGCGGTGGTCGCGTACCGGGGACTGCTGCTGACGTCCGTACGGGACTTCGTCCTCGGCGGCGTGTGGCCGCTGCTGGGCGCCGCGTTCATGTTCTGGATCTTCTTCGAATCGCTCGGAGAACTTTCCGGTACGTCGGTCGCGATCGGACTGGGCGGTCTCGGGGTAGGCGTTGTTCCGATGATCTGGTATTGGCGAAAGGGGAGTTCGTACTACCGTCCGGCGCGACTGGACGCGGCGCGGGTCCTGGCTGCCGCCGACCCGTACACCGTGCCGCGCCAGCGTGACCACGACCGCGCCGACGAGACGTTCGCGACCGACTTCTGACGTCACCGACCCGACGTCCGATGGGGGGAGAAGGAATGGCCGCACGCCACCGCTCCACACGCCACACCGCGCACACGGGGGACGACACCCCGCCATCCCGTACCGTCCGGTCCGTACGGGCCGCGCGCGCCGCCCGCGCCGCCCGGTTCGTCCCCGACCTCGACCCCGATGTCGGCGACCGGGCCCTGACCGAAGCCCGGCACGACATCGTTATCGGCCGCTGGCAGGGGGTGCGGGACCTGCTGCGGGCCACCGGCGACCACTGGCCGCTGCGCACGCACAGGATGCGGCTCCTCGCCCACGCCGCGGCAGGCAGCACGGCGGTCGAGGCATGGCGGGCCGCCGAACCCGACAGCCGGGACGCGGCGGTGCTGCGGGCCGCCACCGAGGTCGTACGGGTCTTCAACGCGGCCATCGCGGCCGGGCGGGGCGCCGCCGTGGACCGGGCCCGGCTCGACGCCACCGTCCTGGTCTGCCTGACCGCCGCCGACGCCCGGCCCGCCGACCCGATGCCCTGGGTGTCGCTGCTGACGGTCGCGCGACTGTACGAGGGCGGCGTCGGGCGCCGCGAACTGCGCTCCTGGCGCGACGAATTGCGCAAGCGCGACCCGGACAACCTGGAGGGCCACGTGCAGCTGCTGCGCTACTGGTCGGCGCGGTGGCACGGGACGCACGGCGCCATGTACGACGTCGCGCGGGACGCGGCGGGCGCGGCGCCGCCCGGGTCGCCGCTGCCGCTGCTGGTGCAGATCGCGCGGGTGGAGGAGTACCGCCACATCGTGGACGGGGCGCTCGGGCGCGGCCCGGTGCGCGGCTTCGACCAGCACTGGAAGCACGAACTGGCGGTGACGGAGGTACGGCGCACCTGGCAGCGCTGGATCGGCGGCCGTACGCCGGGCCCGGTACGCCCCGAGGAGGTCGAACCGCTGAACTACCTGGTCCACGCCGCCTGCCACGCGGGCCTGCCCGAGGTCGCGGGGGAGCTGTTCGGCCTGCTGGGCGCCCGCGCGTCCCGGGTCCCCTGGTCGTACACGGGCGACCCGGCGGAACAGTTCACGAGGTGGCGTGCACAGGCCCACGCCACCTCGTGAAGAACGGGGAGAACCGGGGTTACCGGCCGATGCCGCGACCGTCCTCGCGGTAGACGGCGACGACCGCCGGGCGGACCGCCCGGCCCGGTCCGTCGGGCCAGGCCGAGGCCGGCTTGTCGGCGCTGGCGCCGTCGACCTCGCCCGGGTGCTGGACGGCGACGAGGACGCGGCGCTCCTGGATGATCGGCCCGCAGGTCTCGGCGCCGACCGGCACGGTCAGGAACTGCTTCAGCTCACCGCGCCGCTCGCCGTGCGTCGCGACACCGAACAGGCCGTCGTTGGAGCCGAGCTGGTTGCCGTCGGTGGAGATCCACAGGTTGCCGTGCGGGTCGAAGGCCAGGTTGTCGGGGCAGGAGATCGGCGACACCTTCTCCTTGGGGTAGCCCGCGAAGTACGTCGCCGGGTCGTTCGGGTCGCCCGCCACCAGGAACAGCCGCCAGGCGAAGGCGTCGGACGCCGGGTCGTCCCAGTGCTCGGCCAGCTCCAGCACCTGACCGTGCTTGTTGCCGATGCGCGGGTTGGCCTCGTCGGCGCCCGGGTGGCCCGCGGTGCCGCGCCGCGAGTTGTTGGTCAGCGCCACGTACACGCGGCCGGTGCGCGGCGACGGCTCGACGTCCTCCGGGCGGTCCATCTTGGTGGCGCCGACCTTGTCGGCGGCGAGGCGCGTGAAGACGTACACCTCCTCGGCGGTCATGCCGGGGACGTGCGAGACGTCACCGGTGGCCAGCGGGATCCAGACACCGGAGCCGTCGAACTCGCCGTCGTCCGGGAGCCTGCCCGAGCCGTCGATCTCGGCCGCCGGGCTGTCGCCGGTCAGCTTGGCGACGTACAGCGTGCCCTCGTCCAGCAGCGTCAGGTTGTGGGCGTGCGCGGCCCGGCCGCCGCCCTTCTTCATCCGCCGGCTGGAGACGAACTTGTAGAAGTAGTCGAAGCGCTCGTCGTCGCCCATGTAGACGACGGGACGGCCGTCGTCCGTCAGACGCGGCTGCGCGGCCTCGTGCTTGAACCGGCCGAGCGCGGTCCGCTTGCGGGGCGTGGAGTCCGGGTCATACGGGTCGAGCTCCACGACCCAGCCGTGGCGGTGCGCCTCGTGCGGCTCCCGCGCGAGGTCGAACCGCTTGTCGAACCGCTCCCACTTGCGCTCGGTGGCGCCGGACCCGATGCCGTACCGCTTGTCGGTGGCGCTGGAGCCGTTCGCGAAGTACTGGTTGAAGTTCTCCTCGCCGGACAGGACCGTGCCCCACGGGGTGGTGCCGCCCGCGCAGTTGTTCAGCGTGCCGAGGACCTTGCGGCCGGTGGGGTCGGCGGACGTCTTCAGCAGGTCGCCGCCCGCCGCGGGGCCGGTCAGCTCGAACACGCTGGTCGCGGTGAGACGCCGGTTGAGCGGGTGGCGGGTCACCGGCGTCAGCCTGCCGCTGCGGTGCTCCTCCTGGACGACGACGACCGACATGCCGTGCGCGGCCCAGGCGATCTCGACCTGCTCGCGCGTCGGGTTCTCCGGGTCGTACCCCTTGAACATCAGCACCTCGTCCGAGTACTCGTGGTTCGCCACGAGCACCTGGCGGCCCCGCTCGCCGCGCAGCGGCAGCAGCGAGAGGAAGTCGTTGTTGTACCCGAACTGCCCGGCCTGCGCCTTGGCGGTCTGCCTGTCCGCGTCGAACGCGGGCGCGCCGCGCAGGATGGGGTCGCCCCAGCGGATGACCACGTTCTGGGCGTAGCCCGCCGGGACGGTGACCCGGTCCGCCTTGTTGGGCGCCACGGCGGCGAACCGCAGGCCCCGGGCGCCGTGGGCGGGGCCGGGCTTCCCGGGCTTGTGGCCCGCGGCGGGCGCGGCCTGCGCGTCACCGGCCGCCGCGCCGACGACGGCACCGCCCGCCGCGGTCGCCACGGTCACCACGGCGGCGGCCCGCAGCATGGAACGGCGCGACAGAGCGCCCGCTATCACGTCGCCGACGTACTCGTTGTCACTGGTGTTGGGCACCTCGTGGAAACACGCGTCACCGCAGCGGTAGCGGCAGGTCAGGGCCGAACGGCCGCCCGCGTGCGAGTTGACGCTCAGCAACGGCAGCAGCTTGCGCACGTTGTCCTCCTCCGGCGCACCCGCGCCGACATGGTGTCGGAATTCTCGTCCGGCGGCGACGTTAGGCGGGCATATGTGCACACCGGAGGCGCGAGAGTGAACGCCGGGTGAAGAGGGTGCGACCGGGCCGGGGTTGACGCGAATGGCCCTTGCCTTTCCACGCCACTCGGGGCGGCTAACCTTACGTGTCCGCCCTGGCCAGGGATGATTCCTAGTGAATCCCAGCAGTACGGACATACACGGCACCCAACATGCGAAAGGCCTCGCCCATGGGCATTCGGAGCTTGCTGCGCAAGGTGTTTGGACGCGACCGTGCGGAGCGAAACGAGTCGACGACCGCCTCCGTCCCGCCCCAGGCGGAACGCACTGTGCCCCAGGAGGAGCCCACGGCGACGGTCCCGTCCCCGTCGGCCCCGACCGCCGCCGAACGAGCGGACGGATCGGAGCGGACCGACCGGGCGCCCCGAACGGACCGCACGAACCGGACCGACAAGACCGACAGGACCGACAGGACCGACAGGACCGACAGGCCGGAGCCGACGGCGGCGGACCTGGTGGCCGCGTCGTTCGACAACCCGCCGCCCCGCCGCGCCACGGTCCCCGCGGCCCGCGACGCCGAGCCGCCCACCCGCGAGACCCCGCCACCGGCGGAGCCGCGCCAGGCCGAGACCCCGAAGCCCGAGCCCGAGCCCGCCACCGCCGAGGCCGAGCCCGAGCCCGCCACCGCCGAGGCCGAGCCCGAGCCCGCCACCGCCGAGGCCGAGCCCGAGCCCGCCGCCGAAGCCCCGGCCCCCGAGGCCGAACAGGCCAAGAGCGAGACCGAGCCGGACACCACCCCCGAGCCCGCCGCCAAGAGCGAGACCGAGCCGGAGGCCACCCCCGAAGCCGCCGCCGAGGCCGAGCCCGAGGCAGCCACCCCCGAGACCCCTGCCGCCGAGGCCCCCGCCGCCGAGGCCGAGCCCAGGGCGACCGCCCCCGAGCCCACCCCGGAGCCCGAGCCCCAGGCCACCCCGGAGCCCGCACCCGAGCCGGCCGCGGCCGCCGCCGAAGCACCCGCCGCCGAAGCGCCCGAAGCGGAAGCCCCCGAGGCCGACACCGAGACCGGCACCGAGGCCGACACCGGGACCGAGACCGCCCCTGAGCCCGGGGCGGCCGTCGCCGGTAAGCCGGCGGTGTCGCTCGCCCGGGTGAAGGCGCGGGCGCCGCAGTCCGTGACCGAGGCGTACAAGGCGGCCGGGGCCGCCCTGCGCAAGCGCGGCCTCGCCGGGACGCGGGCCACCGTGTACCTGGTCCTGGACCGGTCGGCGTCCATGCGCCCGTACTACAAGGACGGCAGCGCCCAGCACCTCGCCGAGCAGGCGCTCGCGCTCGCCGCGCACCTGGACGAGGACGCGACCGTCCCGGTGGTGTTCTTCTCCACCGAGGTCGACGGCACCGCCGAGATCGGTCTCGACGACGTCGAGGGCCGGATCGACGAGCTGCACAGCGGCCTCGGCCGCATGGGGCGCACCTACTACGACCGGGCCGTCCACGAGGTCCTCGCCCACCACGAGAAGAGCGGCGACCCCCGGCGGCCCGCGTTCGTGCTGTTCCAGACGGACGGCGCCCCCGAGTCCAGGACGGCCGCCACGCAGGCCCTCACGGACGCGGCGGCGTCCGGGCGGCCGGTGTTCTGGCAGTTCGTGGCGTTCGGCGACGAGGACAGCAAGGCGTTCGACTACCTCCGGCGCCTCACCGTCGACCGCACCGCGTTCTTCCACGCGGGTCCCGCCCCCCGCGAGGTCCCGCACGCCCGGTTCTACCGGGAGGTCCTCGCCTCCTGGTCCGTCTGAGGCGGCACCGCCAGCGCGGGGGCCAGGTCGACCGTGACGACCAGGCCCCCGCCGGCCCCGCCGGGCACGGCGCTCACCGTGCCCCCGTGCGCCTCCGCGACGGACCGCACGATCGACAGGCCGAGCCCCGCGCCCGGCCCCGTACGGTCCCGCCCCCTCCCCCGCCGGAACGGCTCGAACAGCGCGGGGACCTCGGCGGCGGGCACGCGGGGCCCGGTGTTCGCGACCGTCAGCACCCCGCCGTCGACCCGTACGTCGACCGATCCGTCCGGCACGTTGTACGCCACCGCGTTGGCCAGCAGGTTCCCGACGAGCTGCCCGAGCAGCGCGCGGTTGCCCCGTACGACACCCCCCGCGCCCCCGGCCCGCACGTCGTACCGCGCGCACTCCTCCGCCACGACGTCCCCGAGGTCCACGTCCTCCCGCTCGTCGAGGCCCCGCTCGCTCCGCGCCAGCGACAGCAGGCCGTCGATCAGCCGCTCACTGCGCCGGTTGCTGTCCAGCAGCACCCTCTTCAGCGCGGCGAGCTGCTCGGCCGCCAGCGGCTCGTCCTCGTCCAGGCCGACCTGGATCGCCGTGCGCTGCGTGGCCAGCGGGGTGCGCAGTTCGTGCGAGGCGTTCGCGATGAACCGCCGCTGGCTGTCGAAGGCCCTCTCCAGCCGTGTGAGCAGCGCGTCGATGGTGTCGCCGAGCTCCTTGAGCTCGTCGTCGGGCCCGACGACGGCCATCCGCTCGCGCAGGTTCCGCTCGGAGAGCCGACGGGCCCGCGCGGTCATGACGTGCACGGGCCGCAGCACCCGCCCGGCCGTCCACCAGCCCACGCACACCGCGCATACCGCCGTGATCAGCAGCGCGAACCCGGACCAGACCAGCATCTGCTCGGAGGCGGCCCGGCTCACCTCGTCCGTCAGCTCCGCGTACGCGAAGTCCGGCCGCGGCCCGTCCGGCGGCAGCACCACGACCCGGGCCGCGATGGCCTCGGCCTCGCCGCGCGTACCGGCCCGCGCCAGCAGGTTCACGACACCGAGGAGGCACGCGCCGAGAACGAGGAAGACACCCCCGTAGACGAACGCGATCCGCGTACGGATGGTGGACCCGCTCCCGATACCGATCCCGGCACCGGCACCGGTCCCCGGACCCCGCCCGGCCCCCGGCACCAGCCCGGCCCCCGAACCCGGCCCTGCCCCCGGCACCGGCCCCGGACCCGTCCCTGCTCCCGGCCCCCGCCCGGCCCCCGAACCCGGCCCTGCCCCCGGCACCGGCCCCGGACCCGTCCCTGCTCCCGGCCCCCGCCCGGTGCCCGAACCCGGCCCCGGCCACGAACCCGTCGTCGCCCCCATCTCGTTCACAGCGCGTACCCCGCTCCCTGCGCGGTCCGGATGAGCGGCGGCGCGCCGAGCTTCCCGCGCAGCTTGCTCATACACACCCGTACCGCTCCGGTGAAGGGATCCGCGTGGGCGTCCCACGCCCGTTCCAGCAGCTCCTCCGCCGGGACGAACCCGCCGTCCGCCTCCAGCAGGATCTGCAGGACGGCGAACTCCTTCGGCGAGAGCCCGAGGTCCCGCCCGTCCCGCTCGGCGGTCCTGCGGACGGTGTCCACCCGCAGCCCGTGCCGCTCCAGCACCGGCGGTACGGGCGGCCGGGCGGCGCGCCGCCGCAGCGCGCGCACCCGGGACACCAGCTCCGGGAACTCGAACGGCTTGCCCAGGTAGTCGTCGGCTCCCAGGTCGAGCCCGGCGACCCGGTCGTCGACACCGGCCGCCGCCGTCAGCATGAGGATGCGGGTCGCGGACCCTGCGTCGACCAGCCGTCGCGCGACCTCGTCGCCGTGGACGCGCGGCAGGTCCCGGTCGAGGACCACGACGTCGTAGGCGTGCAGGCCGAGGCGGTCGAGGGCGGCGTCGCCGCTGTGCACCGTGTCGACGGCGAAGCCGGCCCGCCGCAGCCCGGTGGCGACGAACTCGGCGAGGACCTCCTCGTCCTCGGCGACCAGTACCCGCATAAGGGCGCACCCCTCCCTGCTCCGCGCGGCGGGCGGCTCCCCGCCGCCTGTCCACCGCTCGTGCGCCTCCTGTCTACTCCTCCACGTGTTTCCGGAAGGTCTCCGCCCCTTCCACCACCTGGAACGAAGGTGAGGAGAGGATCTGCGGCCCGATAGGATTTCGACCATGGCGGCCACTGGATCCGAGAAGCAGGGGGACGAAAGCGTGAAGGCTTTCTACGTATCGACCCCCATCTACTACGTCAACGACGCTCCTCACCTGGGCCACGCCTACACGACCGTCGCAGGCGACGTGCTCACGCGCTGGCACCGTCAGCGCGGCGAGAAGGTGTGGTACCTCACCGGCACGGACGAGCACGGTCAGAAGATCATGCGCACGGCCGAGGCGAACGGGGTCTCCCCGCAGGAGTGGTGCGACAAGCTCGTCGAGGAGGCGTGGAAGCCCCTCTGGGAGCACCTGGACATCGCGAACGACGACTTCATCCGTACGACGGAGAAGCGGCACACGGACCGCGTCCAGGAGTTCGTGCAGGACCTGTACGACAAGGGCGAGATCTACAAGGGCGGCTACGAGGGCCCGTACTGCGTGGGCTGCGAGGAGTACAAGCTCCCCGGCGACCTGATCGAGGACGAGCAGGGCACGAAGCTCTGCCCGATCCACAAGAAGCCGGTGGAGATCCTCAAGGAGGAGAACTACTTCTTCAAGCTCTCCGAGTACGGCCCGAAGCTGCTGGAGTTCTACGAGGCGAACCCGGGCTTCATCCAGCCCGAGTCGGCCCGCAACGAGGTGCTGAACTTCGTCAAGCAGGGCCTGCAGGACCTGTCCATCTCGCGCTCCACCTTCGACTGGGGCATCCCGATCCCGTGGGACGAGAAGCACGTCATCTACGTCTGGGTGGACGCGCTGCTGAACTACGCGACGGCGGTCGGCTACGGCGCGGACCAGGCGAAGTTCGAGGCGACGTTCCCGGCGAACGTGCACCTGGTCGGCAAGGACATCCTGCGCTTCCACGCGATCATCTGGCCCGCGATGCTGATGGCGCAGGGTCTGCCGGTGCCGGGGAGGGTCGCCGCGAACGGCTGGCTGATGGTCGGCGGCGAGAAGATGTCGAAGTCGAACCTGACGGGCATCAAGCCGCAGGACCTGACCTCGCACTTCGGTGTGGACGCCTACCGCTGGTACTTCCTGCGGGCGATCGCGTTCGGCCAGGACGGGTCGTTCTCGTGGGAGGACTTCACCGCCCGCTACACCTCCGAGCTGGCCAACGACTACGGCAACCTGGCCTCGCGGGTCGCCGCGATGGTCGGCAAGTACTTCGACGGCGCCCTCCCCGAGGCCACGGCCGCCGGTGAGGCCGAGCAGGCCGTCCGGGACGGCCTGGCGAAGGCGGTCGCGGAGGCGGACCGGAAGATCGGTGACGAGCTGGACTTCCAGGGCGGCATCCTGGCGATCTTCGACTTCGTGAAGCAGGTCAACGGCTACATCACGGAGCAGGAGCCGTGGAAGGTCGCCAAGGACGACTCGGAGACCGGCCGGGCCCGCCTGGCGACGATCCTCTACACGGCCGCCGAGTCGCTGCGCGCGGTCGCGGTCCTGCTGAACCCGGTCATGCCGGAGACGTCCCAGAAGCTGTGGGAGTCCCTCGGCGCCGAACCCGGGCTGGGCGCCCTCGCCGCCCAGCCGCTCGGCTCCGCCGCCACCTGGGGCCGGCTCTCCCCGGGCGCGACGGTCACGAAGGGCGCGGTGCTCTTCCCGCGCCTCGAGGAGCCGAAGAAGGCGTAACGGGCCGCCCCACGGCAGGCCCCGGCCCCCTGGTCCGCGTCCGCGCGGACCAGGGGGTTTCGCGTCCCGCCGGCGGACCGGGCCGCCGGACGCCGCCTAGCGGCCGGTCCCGGCGTAGACCCGTGCCTCTCCTTCGGCCCGGTCGAGGTCGAAGGAGGTGTGCACGGCCCGTACGGCCGTGTCGATCTGGTCCTGGTGGACGACGGCGGAGACATGGGCGCCCGCCGACGTCACGAGGCGTACGTCGACGCCCTCGGCCGACAGGGCCTCCACGAACGTCGCCGCGATACCGGGCGTGGTGCGCACGCCCACGCCGACCAGGGAGATCTTGGCGATGTCCTCGTCGTAGTTCAGCGACTCGTACCCCACGCCGGGTCGTACCTCCCGCAGCGCCTCGACCGCCCGGCCCACCTCGCTCCTCGGCAGGAGGAAGGAGATGTCCGCCAGTTCGGGCGAGTGCGCGGAGACCGTCGCGGTCACCATGTCGATGTTCAGCCCGGCGTCCGCGATCGCCCGGAACAGCCTGGCCGTGTCCTGCGGCTTGTCGGGCACCCCGACGACGGTGACCTGCGCGGCGGAGATGTCGTGCGCGACACCGGAGATGATGGCCTGCTCCACGTTCTGTTCCCCCTTCGGTTCCCCCTGCCGATGGTCGTCGGCCGGATCACTGCTGATCCACGTGCCCCGGGATCCGCTGAAGGACGACCGGACGTGGATCGGGATGTCGTAGCGACGCGCGTACTCGACGCACCGGTGCAGCAGCACCTTGGACCCGGAGACCGAGAGCTCCAGCATGTCCTCGAAAGAGATCCAGTCGATCTTCCGGGCCTTCTTCACGACCCGGGGGTCGGCGGTGAACACGCCGTCGACATCGGTGTAGATCTCGCACACCTCGGCGTCGAGTGCCGCCGCCAGGGCCACGGCTGTCGTGTCCGAGCCGCCGCGCCCGAGCGTGGTGATGTCCTTCTTGTCCTGGGACACGCCCTGGAATCCGGCGACGATGGCGATGTTGCCCTCGTCCAGCGCCGCGCGGATCCGGCCCGGCGTGACATCGATGATCCGCGCCTCGTTGTGGACGGAGTCGGTGATGACGCCCGCCTGGCTGCCCGTGAACGACTGGGCCTCGTGGCCCAGGTTCTTGATCGCCATGGCCAGCAGGGCCATGGAGATCCGCTCTCCGGCGGTCAGCAGCATGTCGAACTCACGCCCCGAAGGCATCGGGGACACCAGCTCGGCGAGATCGATCAGCTCGTCCGTCGTGTCGCCCATCGCGGAAACGACGACGACCACCTGGTGGCCGTTCTGCTTCGCTTCCACGACACGCCTGGCGACGCGCTTGATGCCCTCGGCATCACCGACGGAGGAGCCTCCGTACTTCTGCACGACAAGGCCCACGTGTGCTCCTTGTTGATCCACGGGTCATTGGGGCGGTTGGTGGTCGGGGCGGTTCCGGTCGGTCCTCTCAGGGCACGCGGACCATCCCGGTCCCGGTGCCGGTCCCTGACCGGTCCGCCCGCGCCCGCAGCAGCCGGTACAGGACCGGTGTGGCGACCAGGCCGGCGACGCCGCTGACGATCCACGGCCACAGCGGCCCCATGCCGTACAGGAACACGCCGAAGGCCGGGCCCATGGACATCCCGGTCGACTGGCAGAAGCCGAGGAAGGACTGGTAGCGGGCGCCCGCTCCGGGCGGGGCGGCCTCGGTGGCGGCCGCCGCCGCGACCGGCGAGATCAGCATCTCGCCCAGCGTCCACAGCAGGACGCCGCCGATGAGGACCGGCCAGGTGATGCCGAAGGAGTTGACGAAGAAGCCGCCGAAGACGCAGAGCGCCCCCAGGCCGATGGGCACCTGGACGGGCAGCCTCCCGAGCACCGTCGACAGGGGCACCTCGCAGAGGATGACCACCACGGCGTTCATGGTGAGCAGCGCCCCGAAGGCGCTGGTGCTGAATCCGCTGTCCTTCATGGCGAGCGGCAGCGGCCCCGTGTGCTGGGCGTAGAACAGCGCGATGACGCCGAGCAGCACGCTCACCCCGACGAAGCGGAGGTCGCCGAAGAGGCCGCCGGGCAGCGTCTCCCCGGCCGGGGCGGCGGTCGGGGCGGCGGTCGGCTCCGCCGGGCCCTCCGGTTCGCGTGCCCCGTCCCTGGGCAGCAACAGGAGCATCAGCGTGGCCGCCATCGACACGACGGCGTTGCCGACGAGCAGCGAGCCCATGTGGTTGGTCGCCCAGAAACCGCCGAGCAGCGGGCCGATCGCCGCACCGGTGTTGAGGGCCATCCGGTAGACGGCGAAGAGCGTCACCCTCCGCTCGGGGGAGGCTGCCTCGCCCACCACCGCCTGCGCCACCGGTCCGTACGCCTGCACCGCGGCGCCCATGAGGCAGGCGAGCGCGAGGGTCCCCCAGTACCCGGTGACCTGCACCAGCGCCAGGGAGAACACCGCCGTCAGGGAGGTCGCCGACAGCAGCGTGGTGCGCCGTCCGATCCGGTCGGCGATCCAGCCGGAGAACCCGGCTCCCGCCATGCCCGACACGGCCACCAGCGCCAGGCCGACGGTGATCTGGCCGGGGCCGTAGCCCCGGTCGGCGAGGACCAGCGTCAGGAAGATCGAGAAGAAGCCGCCCACCCGGTTCAGGAAGACGCCCAGCGACACGACGGCGATCGGACGCGGGACGGCGAGGAGCGAGCGGAGGCCCGCGCGGCCCCCCGAGGGGGCCTTCGCGGGCTGCCGCTCGTCCTGTCGGCCGGGCACCGTCATCGCTGCTGCCCGAGGGGCTCGTAGGAGAGGTGGACGAGGCTCTCGCCCGCGTCGAGGCGCTTGCCGCACTCGGCCTCGTCGGCGCCCTCGGCGATGACGAACGCGTACCGCGCGACGAAGTCGCCGGGCGGGGTGCGGAGTTCCGCACCGGCCGGCACGGCGGCGGTGACCTGCACGACGCCGTCCACGTCGCCGGGCTCGTCGATGGTGATCTCCCGCACCCGCAGGTCCTCGGACGGGCCGAGGAAGCGGATGCCGAGCGTCTTGGCGTGCGTCTGCTCGACGACCGGGCGGCGCCCGGTGATGACGTCCACGGCGATCAGACCGGGGTCGATGCCGGTGGCGAGCTTGCCCAGGTAGGGGATGAGGTCGCCGCCGAGCCGCCCGTTGACCTCCACGATCACCGGCCCCCGGGAGGTCAGCTTGACCTCGGTGTGTGTGGTTCCGTGGGTGATGCCGAGGGCCGCGTGCGCCTGCTGGAGCATGGCGCGGATCTCCTCGTCGCGCAGCAGCGGGTCGTCGGCGGAGACGTAGTGGCCGGTCTCCACGAAGTAGGGCTCGCCGCCCAGCTGCTTGCGGCCGACGAACAGCGGCGTGTACTCGCCGTCGAAGACGGCGCCGTCGATGCTGACCTCGGGGCCGTCCAGGTACTGCTCCACGATGTAGTCGTCCGGGACGTGGACGCCCGGGTAGGCGGCCGCGGTGCTGACGGCGAAGGCATCGGCCATCTCGTCGGGCCCCGACACCTTGACGACGCCGAGGCTGGAGCCCAGCGTGCGCGGCTTGATGACGACGGGGTACTCCAGGCGTTCCGCCGCCTCCAGGGCCTCGTCGGCGCTGCGGACGGTGGTGAACTGCGGCTGGCGGACACCGGCCTCGGTCAGTCGCGCCCGGCTCAGCTTCTTGTCCCGGCAGCCCAGCACGGTGTCGACGGACATGCCCGTGACGCCCAGCGCCTCGGTGGCGTGCGCGGCGGCCAGCAGGGTGCCCTCGTCGGGGCAGAACATGCCGATCACCCGGTGCTCCTCGGCGACCTCGCGGGCCGCGTCGACCACCGCCTGCGGGTCGTAGCAGTTCAGCGCGGTGGCGCCGACCACGTACTCCTTCTGCCAGGTGGGCTCGCCGGAGTCGAAGAGCCACAGCTTGAACCGCTGCGCGGCGGCGGAGAGCAGGTACTCGCGGTAGGGACGGCTGTCCCGGTCCTTCTGGCTGCCGATGCCGATGACCAGCAGGATTCCGTCGTCGGGGGTGGTGGTGTCGCGCACGGGGCTCAGACTCCTTGGCTTGGTGCTTGCGAGAAGGAACGAGAAGGAACGAGAAGGGAACGAGAAGGAACGGGGCGGAACGGGCGGACGAGCGGGAACGGGGTGGACGAGGAGGAACGGGCGCGGGGGCCGAACCGGGGCTCAGCCGCCGAGTACGTGGTGCCGCAGCCAGTTGGCGTAGAGGAGACGGCCGTGGGCCTGCCAGTCGCGTACCGGCTCCGCCGTCGGGTCGTCGCCCGGGTAGTAGCCGGGCGGCACGTGCATGGGCAGTCCCTTGGCGACGTCCCGCTCGTACTGGTCCCGCAGGGTGTTCCGGTCGTACTCGGGGTGGCCGGTGACGTAGAACTCCCGCCCGTCGCGGCGCCCCGCGACGTAGAAGCCGGTCTCCGGGGCCTGCGCCAGCACCTCGATCTCCGGCTCCGCCAGCAGGTCCTCCGTGGCCGTGCCGGTGTAACGGGAGTGGGGGACGCGGAACTCGTCGTCGAAGCCGGCCAGCAGCGGGGCGGCCGGGTCCACGGCGCGGGTGGCGTAGTTGCCGAACAGCTTCCCCCCGAGGTGGTGCTTGGGGATGCCGTAGTGGTGGCGGAGCGCCGCCTGCGCGCCCCAGCAGATGTACATGGTCGAGGTGACGTTCTCCCGGGCCCAGTCCATGATCCGGCAGAGCTCGTCCCAGTACGTCACCTCCTCGAACTCCAGCTCCTCGACCGGGGCGCCGGTCACGATCAGCGCGTCGAACCGGCGGTCGGCGATGTCCGCGTGGACCTGGTAGTGCTCGTCCAGGTAGGACTGCGGGGTGCTCTTGGAGACGTGGTCGGCCGGGCGCAGCCAGGTGACGCGCACGGGCAGCGGGGCGACCGACAGGAGCCGGAGCAACTGGGTCTCCGTGACCGGCTTGTTCGGCATGATGTTGAGGACGGCCACGTCGATGACGGCGGTCCCGGGGGCGACCGCGTCCACGATCGGGATGTTCTCCTTGGCCAGCTCGGCCTTGGCGGGTATGGCTGCGGGCAGGATCAGAGGCATGGTCGAAGCTCCGGGGCTCGGGCGCGGGCCCGGGCCGCCGCCGTGCGGCCGCGCGGTCGTGACCGGGCGGGCGGCGGGTGGCCGGGACGGGCGGCGGCGGGTGGGCCGGGCAGAGGGTGAGGGCCGGGAGAGGTGGGGGCCGGACGCCGGTTGGCTCCGAGACGTCCGGCCCCGCACCGGTCGGGGGTGTCAGGCGGTCAGGCGCGCCAGTACACGGTCGAGGACGTCCGCCGCGAAGTCGGCCTCGGCCTCGGTGATGACGAGCGGCGGCAGCAGCCGGACGACACAGTCGTCCCGGCCGCCGAGCTCCAGGATCAGGCCCTCGCGCAGCGCCTCGGACTGGACCGACCTGGCCAGGTCGGAGGCGCGCTCGCCGGTGTGCGGGTCCGCCAGTTCGATGCCCAGCATCAGGCCCCGGCCCCGGACGTCGCTGATCCAGGCGCAGCGCTCGGCCAGCGCGTTCAGCCGGTTCGTCAGCTGCTCGCCGCGGGCCCGCACGTTGTCGAGGATGTTGTCCCTGCGGATGACCCGGATCGCCTCGGCGCCCGTGGCGAACGCCATCTGGTTGCCGCGGAACGTTCCCGAGTGGGCGCCGGGGGCCCAGGTGTCGAGCCGCTCGTGGTACATGATCACGGCGGCCGGCAGGCCCATGCCGCTGAGCGCCTTGGAGGCGACGATGACATCGGGCTCGATGCCGTACTGCTCGAAGGCGAACCAGGTGCCGGTGCGGCCGCAGCCGGTCTGCACCTCGTCCACGATGAGCGGGATGTCGAGCTCCCGGGTGACCTGCCGTACGCGGCGGACGAAGTCCGCGTCGGCGGGGATCACACCGCCCTCGCCCTGGACGAGTTCGAGAATGACGGCGGCCGGCTTGGCGATGCCGCCGTTCGGGTCCTCGAGCGAACGCTCCAGGTAGGTCGCGCAGTTGGTGTCGCAGGTGTCCCGCCGCAGGCCCAGCGGGCAGCGGTGGCACGAGGAGTACGGGAAGAAGTGGACGCCCGGCAGGCCGTTGGCGATCGGGCTCTTCTGCTCGACGAGTCCGGTGAGCGCCATCGCCGCGTGCGTGCTGCCGTGGAACCCGCCCTGGAAGGAGACGATGTCACCGCGGCCGGTGTAGGTCTTGCAGAGCTTGAGCGCCGCGTCCACGGCGTTGGCGCCGGTGGGGCCGCAGAACTGGATGCGCGTGGACTGCCGCATCGACTCGGGGAGCATGCCGAGCTGTTCCTCGGCGAAGTCGTCCTTGGGCTCCGTCGGCAGGTCGAGGCCGTGGACGAAGGTCTTCAGCTGGCGCTCGGCGGCGGCCACCAGATCGGGGTGGCCGTGTCCCAGGGACAGGACGCCGGCTCCGGCGAGGCAGTCGAGGAAGACGTTGCCGTCCAGGTCCTCGATGAGGCTGCCCTCGGCGCGGGCCACCGCGATGGGCAGGCGCCTGGGGTAGCTGCGGGCGTTGGACTCACGGTCGGCCTGGCGTTTGAGCAGTTCGTTGCTGCGCGGGCCGGGGATCTCCGTGGAGACGCGTGGCTGGGTGAGCGAAGGCATGGCCTCTCGAAAGGTCGTCGAGTCGGGAGCGGGCCGTCGTTCAGACGGACGCGTGGGGCATGCGCGTGCGCTTGACGACGCCGTCCAGCAGCGTCTGGGCGCGCAGCGACAGCAGGCTGAACGAACCGGCGTCGCCGATGCCGTGCGAGGACTCGCACAGGCCGTTGAGGAAGAGCGGCGGGGTGTCCGCGTGCTCGTCCCGGGCCTCCAGGGCGTAGTCGGCGTTCACGAACAGGGCGCCGGTCTCCTCGGTCCTGAACCGGTCGGCCACGTCGGAGATGACGCTCGGGCAGAGCTCCTGGTGCTCACCGGGGCCCAGGTCGCGGAAGCCGGTGGCGACGACGACGAGGTCGAAGGAGTCGGTCTCCTCCGCCCCGGTGTTGACCTCGCGGAGCTTCAGCACCGCCTTGCCGTTCTCCTCGTGGGCGGCGACGGCCTGGAGGTTGCCGTCGACGGACACCCGCTGGTCGCCGTCCAGCCGCTGCTCGTAGATGAGCAGGTACAGCTCCTTGAGGACGTCGCCGTCCACGGAGGAGTAGTTGGTGGCGTGCATGTAGGAGTCCAGCCGGCGCCGGGCCTCGGGGGACACCTGGTGGTAGTAGTCGGTGAACGCGGGGAAGTAGCCCTCTTCGCTGAACGGGCTGGTGTCCTTCAGGCGCAGGCTGAAGGAGCGGACCAGGTTCCGTACCCGTGCCTTCGGGAAGCGGTGGGCGAGGTCCAGGGTGAGTTCCGCGGCGCTCTGGCTGCCGCCGATGACGGCCACCGATGCGGGGGCACGGTCGGCGGTGAACTCCTCCAGCCGGAACAGGTAGTCGGTGAGGTGGAAGATCCGCCGGCTGCCCGCGGTGTCGAAGGGCGCGGGTACGTAGGGCGTACGGCCCGGACCGACCACCAGGGACCGGCCCAGGTAGGTCTCACCGGTCTGGGCGGTGACGGAGTAGAGCCGCTCGCCGTCGCGCTCGACCACCTGGACGTCGGCGGCACGGCGACCGTAGTCGACGACCTGGTCGAAGTGCCGGGCGACCCAGGTAATGTATCGGGCGTACTCCTTTCGGAGCGGGAATTCGATCGGCAGGTTGAGGTGCTCAAGCAGCCTGCCGTTTTCGAAAAGGTAGTTGAGAAAAGAGTAGCGACTACGGGGGTTACGCAGGGAGACCAGATCACGCGACGGATGGTTCTGGATGTCCGAGCCGTCCAGCAGCATTCCGGGCTGCCAGGCGGGCTCCGCACGCGCCTCCAGGAATCGGGCGTCGAGTCCGGCCTCCTGCTCTTCCAGTGCGATGGCAAGAGCCAGATTGGCCGGCCCGAAGCCGATTCCGACGATGTCGTGGACAGTCATGCGTAATGCCTTCCGCTAGGTACGACGTTCCTGGTGGGCCGCTTGCCGATCAGGGGCGCCCGATCGGCGCCACGGGGGACTTCCCCCAGGCGGAGTCGGCGAGCTGACTGGTCCTCTTGCCCCACGCCGAATCGTCCGCGAGCCCGTTGAGGGCCCGCTCACCGCCCGTAACCGAGAGCGAAAGCGAAAGCGCGAGTAAACAGAAAACGGCGATGATGTGGACAGACAGAAACGCGCGAAAACCGAAGAGCGGCAGGGTACCCGGCACTTACAGACCTCCATGTGCGAGCGGCAGGTGTTGCCGCCACCACAGAAATTCTGCCGCCACCCCGCCGGGGAATCGACGGTTCCTCCCTGCACAATCACCGCTTGCACAAATATGCAGGGAGGGTCATGAGCAAGGACTGCAGTGAAATACTCCATACCAGTACAAAAATCCTCTGCGCCGAGGGTCTGAGCTGCTACCGGGACGCCGTGATCCACGGGTCCGTACCGGCCGAGACGGCACCGGACTGCCTGCACCGGCTGGGCCTGCTGGCGCCCTCCCCGTCCGACCCGGCGTCGCTGGTGCCGGTGAGCGCGGATGTCGCGCTGGCCGAACTGACCCGGCCGCTGGAGGAGTCCCTCCGCGACCAGCAGTCGAGACTCCAGTCGCTCATCAGCCTGTTCGTGCCCATCCAGGCCGCGTACACCGCCGCCAAGCACGAGCAGCGCGGCTCGCTGACCACCATCACCGGCGACGAGCTGATCAGCGCCACCCTCGACCACGCGGTGCGCTCCTGCCGCGAGGAGCTGCTCACCATGCAGCCGGGCGGCGGCCGGGAGCCGGAGCTGCTGGACGAGGCGCTCCGCCGTGATCTGGTCATCCTGAGCGGAGGCGTCCGGCAGCGGACCCTGTACCAGCACTCGATCCGGGCGCATCCGCCGACGCTGCGCTACGTCGAGAGGGTCACCACCATGGGCGCCGAGGTCCGCACCCTGGACCAGCTCATCGACCGGCTCATCATCTGCGACCGCCGGGTCGCCTACGTCCCGGGGGTGGGTGAACGGCGCGTCTCCGCCCTGGAGATCAAGCATCCGGCGGTCATCCAGTTCCTCGTCAAGAGCTTCGAGAACTCCTGGGACCGGGCGCTGCCCGTACGGTCGACGCAGGCGAAGGAGGCCGGCCCCGCGGTGAGCGAGGAGATCCAGCAGGCCATACTGCGGCTGCTCGTCTCGGGCCACACCGACGACTCGATCGCCCGCCGTCTGGGCATGAGCCGGAGAACGGTCGCGGGCCACGTGAGCCGCATCTCGACCATGCTCGGCAGCAGCAGCCGCGCCCAACTGGGCTTCCTCATCGCGACGAAGGGGCTCCTGGGCCCGGAGCCGGTGCCGGACTCCGACTGACGGCTCACCGGCCGACGCGCCCGGCCCCACCGGCCGGGACGCGTCACCGCCGGGGCCCGTCGCCCGGAACCGTTCACCGCTCGGGGCACGTCACCGCCCGGACGCGTCACCGCCGGGACCCGTCGCCCGGAACCGTTCACCGCCCGGGGCACGTCACCGCCCGACGCGTCACCTCCCGGGGCCCGTCGCCCGGGACGCGTCACCTCCCGGGGCGCCTCGCCCGACACTCATCCCCGCCCCGGCCGCGTCACCGACCGAGGCTCGTCACGTCTCCCATCACCACCACCGGCTTCTTCGCCGGGTCCAGCCAGCGCAGCAGTTCGCGCATGCGGGGCTTCTCCACGGAGACGCACCCCTGCGTGGGCCCGTCGTGGTCCACGTGCAGCCAGATGCCGCCGCCGCGCTCATCGCCGAGGGGACGCGTCCAGTCGAGGGGCGTCGTGCCGGGCTCGCGGTTGTAGTCGATGGCGACGACGTAGTCGAAGGATCCCGCCAGGGGTTCGCCGAGCACGCCCGTCCCGGTGGCGGTGAAGGCACGGCCCTGGTCGTACGGGAGCTTCGTGCCCGGGTCGTCGAGGAGACCGCCCGCGTCCGAGAGCGTGAAGACACCGATCGGGGAGCGCAGGTCGCCCTGCGTGTGGTGGTCGGTCCAGCCCTTCAGCGCGTTGTGCGCGGGCCACGGGTCCGACACGGGCTTCCAGCCCTCCCCGGGGTCGCGTTCGTAGAGGGTCACCGTGGACGTGTTCGCGTCCGGGGCGTCGCCCCTGACCACGACGGCCTGCCGGCTGGCGGCCGGGACGCCCGCCCGGGTGCGCGGGCCGAGGCCCGGGATCTCGCGGGGCGCGGCGGCGCGGGCGGCGCCGCGGTCGTCCCCGCCGCGGTCGTCCTGTACGGAGCCCTCCCGTACGGGGTCGGCCGACGCCGCCCGCGTCGCGCGGTCGGGCCGCGCCGGGTCCTCCCGTACGCCGCCGGGGTCCGCGCAGGCGCTGAGCGTCAGGGGCAGGAGCAGGAGCGTCGTGGCCGGGACGAGGCGGTGACGAGGGGCACGCATGGGTGTCAGGGCCTTTCGGAGCTGCTGGGTACGGGGGACGCGTCGGCGGCGAACATGGCGCCGTCCAGGATGCGCTGGGCCTCGGCCGTCCGTCGTCGTCTCGGTGGCGCATCACACCCTGTCAACGCCTTGGCCTCGCGTTCGGGTTGCCTCGTGCGGAGAAGTGGCGGCCGGAACGCGTGAAGGCCCCGGGAACCGTCCGGTTCCCGGGGCCTTCACGCGGACGACGGCCCGCGCCGCCGACGACGGGTCGCTTCACCGCCGACGACGGGTCACTTCTCCGTCGGCGGCTTCCGCAGCGCGATGTTCAGCTCCCGCAGCCGCGCCTCCTCCAGCACCGTCGGCGCGCCCATCATCAGGTCCTGGGCGTTGCCGTTGAGCGGGAAGGCGATGGTCTCGCGGATGTTCGGCTCGTCGGCGAGGAGCATGACGATCCGGTCGACGCCCGGGGCGATGCCGCCGTGCGGCGGGGCGCCGTACTGGAAGGCGCGGAGCATGCCCGCGAACTCGGTCTCGACGGTCTCCCGCGAGTACCCGGCGATCTCGAACGCCTTGAACATGATGTCGGGCTCGTGGTTGCGGATCGCGCCGGAGGACAGCTCGATGCCGTTGCAGACGATGTCGTACTGCCAGCCGAGGATGTCCAGCGGGTCCTGCGTCTCCAGGGCCTCCAGGCCGCCCTGCGGCATCGAGAAGGGGTTGTGCGAGAAGTCGATCCTGCCGGTCTCCTCGTCCTTCTCGTACATCGGGAAGTCCACGATCCAGCAGAACCGGAACACGTCCTCCTCGAAGTGGCCGGCGCGCTTGGCGGCCTCGACCCGGACCGCGCCCATGATCTTGGAGACCTCGTCGAAGTCGCCCGCGCCGAAGAACACGGCGTGGCCGGGCTTCAGGCCGAGGCGGTCGACCAGCGTCTTGACGTTCTCCTCGGTGAGGAACTTGGCGATGGGGCCGCTGAACGCCATGTCGTCGGCGACGCGGATCCAGGCCAGGCCCTTGGCGCCGTGCTCGACCGCGAAGTCGCCGAGCCCGTCGAAGAACTTGCGGGGCTGGCCCGAGACGTCCGGCACCGGCAGGGCGCGCACGTGCTTGCCGGCGAACGCCTTGAACTCGGAGTCGGCGAAGACGTCCGTGATGTCGACCAGCTCCAGCGTGGCCCGCAGGTCCGGCTTGTCGTTGCCGTACTTCAGCATCGACTCGCGGAACGGGATGCGCGGGAACGGCGACGTGACGTGGCGGCCGTTGCCGAACTCCTCGAAGAGCTCGGTCATGAGCTTCTCGATCGGCTGGAAGACGTCCTCCTGCTCCACGAACGACATCTCGACGTCGAGCTGGTAGAACTCGCCCGGCGAGCGGTCGGCGCGGGCGTCCTCGTCACGGAAGCAGGGCGCGATCTGGAAGTACCGGTCGAAGCCGGAGATCATCAGCAGCTGCTTGAACTGCTGCGGGGCCTGCGGCAGCGCGTAGAACCTGCCCGGGTTCAGCCGGGACGGGACGACGAAGTCACGGGCGCCCTCGGGGGAGGTCGCGGTGAGGATCGGCGTCGCCATCTCGTTGAAGCCGAGCGCGGTCATCTTCTCGCGCATGGCGGAGATGACCGCCGTGCGCAGCATGATGTTGCGGTGCATGCGCTCACGGCGCAGGTCGAGGAAGCGGTACTCGAGGCGCCGCTCCTCGTTGACACCGTCGTCCGCGTTGATCGTGAACGGCAGCGGGCCGGCCGCGCCGAGCACCTCGACGTCCGAGACCTCGATCTCGATCTCGCCGGTCGGCAGGTCCGGGTTGACGTTCTCGGCGCCGCGCGAGACGACCCTGCCGTCGACCCGGACGACCGACTCCTTGGTCTGCTTGTCCAGCGCCTCGTACGCGGGGGTGCCGGGCCTGGCGACCAGCTGCGTGATGCCGTAGTGGTCGCGGAGATCGATGAAGAGGATGCCGCCCAGGTCGCGCCGATTGTGCAGCCAGCCGCTCAGCCGGACGTCGGTGGAGACGTCAGAGGCGCGGAGCTCGCCGCAGGTGTGGGACCTGTACCGATGCATCGTCGTTCATCCAGTCTTCGGGGTGATGGGTAGGGCTCGACCAGTCAAGGTTACCGTCCGCCCCACGACCCATTAGCTGCATTACTGAGCCGCAGCTCACATCATCCGCACAGTGGCGTCTCATCGGTCCATCTTCTTAAAGTGGGGCAATGCGCACCGAGGACGTCCTGGCCGCGATTCTCACCGGCCTGTGGCGCTGGGACAACGCCTCCGGAATGGTCACGCTGGACGCGGAGGCCGCCCGGCTGCTCGGTCTGCCCGCCGAGCCGGTGCGGCTGAGCGAGGCCGCCGTGCGGTCCCGGTTCCACCCCGTCGACTGGAACGAGATCGACGGCATCGTGAACCTGGCGGTCGCCGAGGGCACCCTCGCCGAGGCCCGGCTGCGGATCATGGACGAGCGGGGCCGGGTGATCCGTACCGTACGGAGCCGGTCCAAGCCGCTGGTCCAGGGGGACGACTACCAGCTCGTCGGCACCCTCCAGGAGGTCGCCGAGCCGCAGCCCGGCACGGCGGCGCGCACGCCCGTCACCGGTGACTGGCGCCGCTCGCGGGAGGCGTTCCTGCTGGACGCGGGGCGGGCGCTGGCGGAGGCCAGGTCGACGGCCGAGGTGCTGCGGGTGGCGGCGTCGCTGTCGATGCCCGGGTTCTCACCGGACGGGCTGGCCGTGTTCGGGGTCGCCGGCGACCGGCTGACGATCATCGGCCACCACGGGCACGACCCGGGCGACGAGGGGCCCTTCGCCGAGATGTCGCTCGACACCGACTATCCGGCCGCCGAGGTGGTGCGCACGGGCCGGGCGATCTATCTGCCGAGCCCCGAGGAGTACCGCGAGCGGTACCCGGCGAGCTGGCCGCTGGCACAGCGGTTCGGCCGTGAGTCGTGGTCGTTCCTGCCGCTGATCGTCGCGGGGCGCACGATGGGCGCCTGGATGGCCGCGTTCAAGTACCCGGTCGGGTTCACGCCCGACGAGCGGTCGGTGCTGACGACGGTGGCGCGGATGCTGGCGCAGGCGCTGGCGCGGGCGGGGGTCGCCGAGTCGGAGCGGGAGCTGTCCCTGGGCCTCCAGCGGGCCATGATGCCGGTGCTCGGGCCGGCGATCCCGGGCATGGAGGTGGCGGCCAGGTACGTGCCGACGGGCGGCGGGCTCCAGGTCGGCGGCGACTGGTACGACATGATCCAGTTGCCGGGCGGGCGGATCGCGTTCGTCATCGGCGACGTCCAGGGCCATGACGTGCGGGCCGCGGGGCTGATGGGCCAGCTGCGGATCGCCCTGCGCGCGTACGCCTCCGAGGGCCACCGCCCGGACGCGGTGCTGTCACGGGCGTCCAGGTTCCTGTACGGGATCACCGAGGACGACCACGGGGGCGGGGCGCGGTTCGCGACCTGCCTGTACCTGGAGGTCGACCCGGCGACGGGCACGCTCGACATCGCGCGGGCGGGGCACCCCGAGCCGGCGATCCGGATGGCCGACGGCACGGTCATGCTGAGACCCACCGCGGGCGGGCTGCCGCTGGGCATCGTGCCGGACACGGACTACCCGACGACCCGGCTCACGCTGGAACCCGGCGAGACGCTGATGATCTGCACGGACGGGCTCCTGGAGACCGGCGGTCACGACCTCGACACCGGCTGGGAGCGGGTCCGGGCGCTGCTGGAGCGGTACGACGGCGAGGCCGAGGCGCTGGAGACGCTGGCCGACACCCTGGTGCAGGCCGTGCACGGGCCCGGCTCCCACCACACCACGGGGCCGCTCGCCGACCGCCGCGAGGACGACATAGCGATCCTGCTGCTGTCCCGTACGGGCGCCCCGGCCCGGCAGCTCGCGCCGGCCCGCCGTACCGCGCTGAGCGTCGCGCAGGCCGAACCCGAGCGGATCGCGGAGGCCCGCCGCCAGCTGCGGGACCTGCTGCACGACTGGGCGGACGAGGAGCAGGTCGACTCGGCGGTCCTGATGGTGTCCGAGATGGTCACGAACGTGCTCGTGCACACCGACGGGGACGCGCTGCTGGTGGCGGAGGCGACCGGCGAGCACGGCAAGCGGCGGCTGCGGGTCGAGGTCGCGGACACCAGCGACGAGCTGCCGCACCGCAGGCGGCCCGGCGAGATGGCGTCGTCAGGGCGCGGTCTGGTCCTGATGGAGATGCTCGCCCACACGTGGGGCGTCGATCCGCGCGGCGAGGGCAAGTCGATCTGGTTCGAGATCCACGAGGGCGGCCCCTACGTCCCGGACGTGGACGAGGCCCCGGGGCCCGTGGACGGCCTGCCCTCGTAGGTCCTGCGGAGCTCGCCGACGACGCCGAACGCGGCGGCCGTGAGCGGGACGGCCAGCAGCATGCCGACGATGCCGGCGACGGACGCCCCCATGGTGAGGGCCACCAGCACGACGGCCGGGTGGATGTGCACGGTCCTGCTCTGGATCATCGGCTGCAGGATGTTCCCCTCCAGCACCTGGACGGCGAGGACGATGCCGAGCGCCCACAGCGCGATGGCGAACCCCCGGTCGGCGAGGGCGACGAGCACGGCCACGGCGCCGGAGATGAACGCGCCGAGGTACGGGATGTAGGCGCCGATGAAGACGAGCGCGCCGAGTCCGACGTACCCGGGGACCTTCAGGATGACGAGTCCGACGGTGATGAACGCGGCGTCGATCAGCGCGATCAACGTGGTACCGCGCATGAAGCCCTCGACGGCCGCGAAGGCGCGCCGCGCCATCGCCTCCACGGTGTCGCCGGTGGAGGCGGGCCCGAGGGAGCGCAGGGCGTCGACGGCCCGGCCGGAGTCCCGCAGGAAGAAGAAGACGAGCAGCAGGGCGAGCAGGGCCACGGTGATCACCTGGCCGACCACCCCGATGCCGCTGATCACGCGCGACGCGGTGCCGCCGCCGATGCCGCCCAGCAGCTCCTGCGCGTGGGTGATCAGGTCGTCGAGGGTGGTGCCCGGTGCGCCGAGGGTGGCCGACAGGTCGCGTACGGCCCGCCGCAGCGAGGCGACGATCTGGTCGCCGGTGTCGATCAGGGCGGAGACGACGATGTACCCGGCGCCGCCGAACACGGCGACGATGGCCGCGCAGGTGAGCCCGGCCGCGACGGACCGGTTGACGTGCAGGGCGACGAGCCGCCGGTAGAGCGGTCCGAGCAGGGCGGCTCCGAGCAGCGCCAGCAGCACCGCCGTGACCGCCGTGCGGAAGGTGACGGCCAGCCAGACGGCCACCGCCACCACCGCGCTGACGAGCAGGATGACGACGCACCAGGCGGCGGTACACCGGACGGGCTCGGGCAGGAGGGGCGTCGGCATTCTTCCAGGGGAACACGGCGGGGCGGAGTCCGCCTCCCGGCGGTTCCGCCCCGTCACGGCCCGTGATGCCCCGTCAGGCGGCCGTCGGTTCAGCCGCCGAGCGGTTCGCCCATCCCGTGCACGGCCGGGATGCGGCCGAGCCGGCCGGCCTGGAAGTCCTCGAAGGCCTGGCGCAGTTCGTCCTGGCTGTTCATGACGAACGGCCCGTAGTGCGCCATGGGCTCCCGGATGGGCCGCCCGCCGAGGAGCACGACCTCCAGGTCGGGGGTGTGCCCGTCCTGGGTGTCGTCGGCCCGTACGGTGACCGCTCCTCCGTCGCCGAAGACGACGGTCTGCCCCATGCGCACGGGCCGCCGCTCGGCACCGACGGAGCCGCGCCCGGCGAGCACGTACGCGAGGCCGTTGAAGTCGGAGCGCCACGGCAGGGTGACCTCCGCCCCCGCCCGCAGGGTGGCGTGGACCATGGTGATGGGCGTGTGCGTGATGCCCGGCCCCTCGTGCCCGTCCAGCTCGCCCGCGATGACGCGGAGCAGCGCGCCGCCGTCGCCCGAGGTGAGCAGCCGGACCTGACCGCCCCGGATGTCCTGGTAGCGGGGGTCCTTCATCTTGTCCCTGGCGGGCAGGTTGACCCAGAGCTGGAGGCCGTGGAACAGCCCGCCGGACATGACCAGCGCCTCCGGCGGCGCCTCGATGTGCAGCAGCCCGGACCCGGCGGTCATCCACTGGGTGTCCCCGTTGGTGATGGTGCCGCCCCCGCCGTTGGAGTCCTGGTGCACAAACGTTCCGTCGATCAGGTACGTCACGGTCTCGAAGCCCCGGTGCGGGTGCCAGGGGGTGCCCTTCGGCTCCCCGGGCTGATACTCCACCTCACCCATCTGGTCCATCATGATGAACGGGTCGAGGTACCGGTAGTTGATCCCGGCGAACGCGCGCCGGACGGGGAAGCCCTCCCCCTCGAACCCGCTCGGTGCGGTCGTCACGGCCAGCACGGGCCGCGCGGCGACACCGGCGGGCGCGGTGACACGGGGCAGGGTCAACGGGTTCTCGACGGTCACGGCAGGCATGGCGGTCCTCCAGGGCGGGGCGACACGATCAGGTTAGTTGAATTCTGAACTTTCTGCCACTGGAACACGGCCGGCGCCGGACGCATTCCCGGACGGCCCGCCCCGCCCCCGGCCCGGTCCGCCCCCGGCGCGGCATGACCGGAAACCGATCACCGATGCGGGTGACACGGGGCATACCCGGGCCCCGACGGGGCAGCCCTCACCGGGCCGTACAGCCCGTCCGGCGCCCACAGCGCACCCCGCCCCACCCCGAAGGAGCCCCCTTGGCGACCAACCCGACCGACCTGCTCTACACCACGGACCACGAGTGGGTACGGGTCGACGGCGACGGAACCGTCCGCGTCGGCATCACCGCATACGCCCAGCGGCAACTGGGCGACATCGTCTTCGTAGACGTCCCCAGCCGGGCCACCGCGCTGGAAGCCGGAGACGCGATCGGCACCCTGGAGTCGGTGAAGGCCGTGACCGAGATCTACATGCCCGTCGACGGTCAGGTCACCACCGTGAACCCCGCGCTCGACGGGGACCCCGAGCTGATCAACCAGGACCCCTACGGCGAAGGCTGGATCGCACAGGTCAAGCCCGCGAACCGCGCGCAGCTCGACGCCCTGATGAGCGCGGCGCAGTACGAGTCGCGGCTCGCGGAGCCCACCGGCTGAGCGGGCTGACCAGCCGCACAGCGGGTCAGCCGTACATCCGCCGCATCGCGAAGTCGACCATCTCCTCGACCGCCTTCGCGTCGAAGACGATCCGGTGCTCGCCCTCCATGTCCAGGACGAACCCGTACCCCGTGGGCAGGAGGTCGATCACCTCGGCGCCGGTGATCACGAAGTACTTGGACTCCTTGCCGGCGTACCGGCGCAGCTGCTTCAGCGACGTGAACATCGGAATGACCGGCTGCTGCGTGTTGTGCAGCGCGAGGAAGCCGGGGTTGTCACCCCGGGGGCAGTAGACCTTGGAGGTCGCGAAGATCTGCTGGAAGTCCTCGGCGGACAGCGAACCCGTGGTGAACGCCCGCACGGCGTCCGCCAGCGACGGCGGAGACGGCTCGGGGTACAGCGGCGGCTGCTGCGCGTACCCCTGGTGGGGCGGCGGAGCGTACTGCTGCTGGGCACCCGGATTCTGCTCGTAGCCGTACATGCGCACAAGGGTACCGAGAACCCCGCCCGCCCCGGGCGGGGTATGGCCGCGCGGGGCCGGGCCCCGGCGCCCCGTCTACGCCCCGAGCCCCGCGACGAACACCGCCCACGCGCGGGCCCCGACGATCACGGCGGGGCCGTCGGGCACCTTCGAGTCCCGGACGGGCACGACCCCGGGAAGGTTGTCGGCGACCTCGACGCACTCGCCGCCGCCGCTGCTGTAGCTGCTCTTCCGCCAGCGGGCGGCACCCGGGAACCCCTCGGCCACTTCGACGCAGTCGCCGCCGCCGCTGCTGTACGTGCTCCTACGCCAGCGGGCCGAGAGTCCGCCCGGTGCGCCTGGCGTCGTCACCGTGGCGCGGCGCGCTCGGGTCGGCGAGGAAGCCACGTCAGATGGTCCGCTTGCCATTCCGGTAGGCCTCCGCAGCGCTCTCGATCATCTTCAGCGATTCCTCCGGCGAGAGCGCGGTGGCCCTCAGCCGCTCGTACGCTTTCTGATACTGCCTCACCGCATCGGGGTCGTCGATGAGTTGGCCGCTGTACATGCCCTCCGTATACATGACGGGCGGCGCGTCCTTGAAGGACATGAACCGTGTCGAGCCCATGGCGAACGGATGCGTCGGGGTGTTCCACGGAAGAACCTGTGGCACGAGCCGACCGAGCCTGGCGACCTCGGCGATATGCGCCAGCTGTTCGGCCATCTCGTTGTCCTCCAGGACGGGCCGCCGCAGAACCGCCTCGTGAAGAACCGCCCAGGACTCCGGCGCCTTGGGGTCCTCATGGAGCCAAGCGCGCTCCCGCCGAGCCGCCACCCTGGCGGTGAGCAGCTCATCCGTGATGCGCGGGTGGTCCGCCTTGATCGTCGCCCGGATATAGGGCTCCAGTTGGAGCGGCCCGGGAATGTAGTACGGCTCCCACTGATCGATGTCCCGCGCCCGGCCCTCCAGTTCCACGACGGCCATGAAGTACCCCGCGTGACCGGCCTTGCGCGCCTTGCGCACATCGTCGCAGCATCGCCCGAAGTAGCCGTCCGTCTTCAGCACCTGGTCCATGTGGCGGGCCAGATCCTCGGGCATCCGCCGCTGACCGCGCTCGATCTCGCTCAGGTACGTCGCCGCGTAGAAACTGCCCCTCACGGCCTGCTCCAGCGTGAGCCCTGCCTTCTCCCGCTGGAAGCGCAGCTCCTTGCCGTAGAAGCACGGCACGCTCAGGGAACCGTCGATATCCTTCCGCCGCCCCGCCACAGCCAGCAGCCCTCCACACCTCGCGCCGTGGAACCCGAAACCCTTCCACCGTACGCGGCATGACGCCACTGTGTGACGCGACCGTCACAGAAAGCGCAGGAGGCGCACCCATGAGTCTGGAGCTGGAACCGGAGCTGGACCGAGAGGCGCGGGCCTGCGTCAACGAGCTGCGCGTGATCCTCGGCTCGCACGGGATCAAGTTGCCGTCGCTCGGGCGTGACTACGGCACGCCGCCGTTGATCACGCTCGGCAACTGCAACCTGGCGACGGCGCGGTCGCTGATCACCGTCCTGCGGAAGGCGGAGGTGGAGGCGGAGGCGGGGGCGGGGGCCGACGCGGTTCGGCGGTAGGAACCGCGTCACAGTTCGGGCGGCAGGGGTTGCCCTTATTACCGACGGGTAGCATCATCGTAGCTACTAACTGGTAGATGCACGAGGAACCTGCCTCCCGATCCCTTACGGAGCCGTCGCCATGGGGCACTACAAGTCGAATCTCCGCGACATCGAGTTCAACCTCTTCGAGGTTCTCGGGCGCGACAAGGTGTACGGCACCGGTCCGTTCGAGGAGATGGACGTCGACACGGCCAAGAGCGTCCTGGAGGAGCTCTGCCGTCTCGCGGAGAACGAGTTCGCCGAGTCCTTCGCCGACACGGACCGCAACCCGCCCGTCTTCGACCCCGAGACGAACACCGCGCCGGTACCGGACACGTTCAAGAAGTCCTACAAGGCGTTCATGGACTCCGAGTACTGGCGCCTGGGCCTGCCGGAGGAGATCGGCGGCACCACCTCGCCGCGCTCGCTGATCTGGGCGTACGCGGAGCTGATCCTCGGCTCGAACCCGGCGATCTGGATGTACTCCTCGGGTCCGGCCTTCGCCGGCATCCTCTTCGAGGAGGGCACCGAGGCGCAGAAGAAGGTCGCCGAGATCGCCGTCGAGAAGCGCTGGGGCTCCACGATGGTCCTCACCGAGCCGGACGCCGGCTCGGACGTGGGCGCGGGCCGCACGAAGGCGGTGCAGCAGGCGGACGGCTCGTGGCACATCGAGGGCGTGAAGCGGTTCATCACGTCCGGTGAGCACGACATGGAGGAGAACATCCTCCACTACGTCCTCGCCCGCCCCGAGGGTCACGGCCCCGGCACGAAGGGCCTGTCCCTCTTCCTCGTGCCGAAGTACGAGTTCGACTGGGAGACCGGCGAGCTGGGCGCCCGCAACGGCGTGTACGCGACGAACGTCGAGCACAAGATGGGCCTGAAGGCGTCCAACACGTGCGAGATGACGTTCGGCGACAAGCACCCCGCCAAGGGCTGGCTGATCGGCGACAAGCACGACGGCATCCGCCAGATGTTCCGCATCATCGAGTTCGCCCGCATGATGGTCGGCACGAAGGCGATCGCCACGCTGTCCACCGGCTACCTCAACGCGCTGGAGTACGCCAAGGAGCGCGTCCAGGGCCCCGACCTGGCGCAGTTCATGGACAAGACCGCGCCGAAGGTCACCATCACGCACCACCCGGACGTGCGCCGCTCGCTGATGACGCAGAAGGCGTACGCCGAGGGCATGCGCGCCCTGGTCATGTACACCGCCGCCGTCCAGGACGCGATCCAGGTCAAGGAGGCGGCCGGCGAGGACGCCAAGGCGCTCAACGGCCTGAACGACCTGCTCCTGCCGATCGTGAAGGGCTACGGCTCCGAGAAGTCCTACGAGCAGCTCGCCCAGTCGCTCCAGACCTTCGGCGGCTCCGGGTACCTCCAGGAGTACCCGATCGAGCAGTACATCCGTGACGCCAAGATCGACACCCTGTACGAGGGCACCACGGCCATCCAGGGCCAGGACTTCTTCTTCCGGAAGATCGTCCGCGACCAGGGTGCCTCGCTGAACGCCCTCTCCGAGGAGATCAAGAAGTTCCTCGCGGTCGGCACCGGCGGCGACGAGCTGGCCGGCGCCCGCGACGCGCTCGCCAAGGCCGCCGTCGAGCTGGAGGCCATCGTCGGCAAGATGCTGACCGACCTGGCCGCCACCGGCGAGGACGTCAAGAACATCTACAAGGTGGGCCTCAACACCACCCGCCTGCTGATGGCCTCGGGCGACGTCGTCGTCGGCTACCTGCTGCTGCGCGGCGCCGCCGTGGCCGCCGAGAAGCTGGAGACCGCGTCCGCCAAGGACCGCGCCTTCTACACCGGCAAGATCGCGGCGGCGAAGTTCTTCGCGGCCAACGTCCTGCCGGGCGTCGCCACCGAGCGCGTCATCGCCGACGCGGTCGACAACTCCCTGATGGAGCTGGACGAGGCGGCCTTCTGAGCCGCCTCACCCGCCGCACCACCTGAGAGACACCGAGCGCGGCCCGACGGCCCGCTTCCCCGGACGGTCCGGTCCGGGGAAGCGGGCCGTCCGCGCGTCAGGCGGCTATGCGCGGTACCGGCACCCGTACCGGTGGCGGGAGGAGGTCGCCCAGCCGGACCGGCTCGCGGTCCGGGGGGCCGGCCGCCGCCCTCGTACAGGACGGGCAGAGCGGCATGCCGTACAGCAGGCTCCACGCGGCGCCCGGTGCCTCACACTCGGCACAGGCGGGCGCGTTCGGCAAAGTCGTCGGGGTGGTCGGGGTGGTCGCGCGCATCGTCTTCACCAGGGCACCTCCGGTCACGTGCGGTCATCGATCGGTCACCTGCCATCGATACTCGCAGCCACCACTGACAACGGCCCCGTGACGGGCGCCCGCGGCACGGCGACGGGGCCGCCGAAACCCCTGCGATCCGGCCTGCCCCCGCCCGTATGGTGTGGGCATGAGCAGCTCACCCACCCGCTTCGACCGCGGCCACACCGACGACATGATGACCTTCCTCGCGGCCTCGCCCTCGCCCTACCACGCCGTGGCGAACGCCGGCGAGCGGCTCGACAAGGCCGGCTTCCGGCAGGTCGCGGAGACCGACGCGTGGGACGGGACGGCCGGCGGCAGGTACGTCATCCGCGGCGGCGCCATCATCGCCTGGTACGTGCCGGAGGGTGCCGCCCCGCACACCCCGTTCCGGATCGTGGGCGCCCACACCGACTCGCCCAACCTGCGCGTCAAGCCGCAGCCGGACGCGGGAACGCACGGCTGGCGCCAGGTCGCCGTCGAGGTGTACGGCGGCCCCCTGCTCAACTCCTGGCTCGACCGGGACCTCGGCCTCGCCGGCCGCCTCAGCCTCCGCGACGGCACGCACCGGCTCGTCAACGTGGACCGGGCGCTGCTGCGCGTACCGCAACTCGCCATCCACCTCGACCGCAAGGCCAACGAGGGGCTGAAGCTGGACCGCCAGCGCCATATGCAGCCCATCTGGGGCCTCGGCGACGACATCCACGAGGGCGACCTCATCCGCTTCGTCGCCCACGAGGCGGACCTCGACCCCGAGGACGTCACCGGCTGGGACCTGATGGTCCACTCCATCGAGCCGCCCGCCTACCTCGGCCGGGACCGCGAACTCGTCGCCGCGCCCCGCCTGGACAACCTGCTCTCCGTACACGCGGGGACGGCCGCGCTCGCCGCCGTCGCCACCGCCGACGAACAGCCCGCCTTCATCCCCGTACTGGCCGCGTTCGACCACGAGGAGACCGGCTCCGAGTCCGACACCGGCGCCCAGGGACCGCTGCTCGGCACCGTGCTGGAACGATCCGTCCTCGCGCGCGGCGGCACCTTCGAGGACCGCGCCCGCGCCTACGCCGGGACCGTCTGCCTCTCGTCCGACGTCGGCCACGCCGTGCACCCCAACTACGCCGAGCGCCACGACCCCACGCACCAGCCGCGCGCCAACGGCGGCCCGATCCTCAAGGTCAACGTCAACCAGCGGTACGCCACGGACGGCAGCGGCCGGGCCGTGTTCGCGGCCGCGTGCGAGGAGGCGGGCGTGCCGTGGCAGTCGTTCGTCTCCCACAACGACATGCCGTGCGGCACGACGATCGGCCCGATCACCGCCGCCCGGCACGGCATCCGGACCGTCGACATCGGCGTCGCCTGCCTGTCGATGCACAGCGCGCGCGAGCTGTGCGGCGCGGACGACCCGTACCTCCTCGCCAACGCGCTCGTCGCCTTCCTCAAGTAGCCCCCTACGGCGGGCGGTTCGCGGACGGTTCGCGGGATCAGCGCCCAACCGGCCCCGTACAGGCGTCGCGGGGCCCGTTCGGGGTACTCGCGACACCTCACGCGGACGAGGAGGCGAACGACAATGGGCCTGGGTGGCTGCATTCTTCTGATCGCTGCGGGTGCGATCCTCACCTTCGCGACGGACTGGGAGGCCAAAGGCGTCGACCTGGACATGGTCGGGGTGATCCTCATGGCGGTCGGGCTGATCGGCGTCGCGACCTTCACCAGCATCGCCAGGCGGCGCAGGGCCGTCGTCCCGCCGGTCGCGCCGACGACGGTGGTCGACCCGCGCGACGACGACCCCCGGTACTAGCGGACATCCGACCGGTACCTGCGGTACCCGAGACGACGGCCACCGTCGCGGCGGCGCGCGAAACATCCGCGAAAGGGCCCGCCTGACACCGTGTCCGGCATGGTTCTGCTCGGACAGGAGACGACGGACGCGTTCCGTCACCGCGGCCCCGCACGCGGCAAGACGCTCGCCGCGTGCGCCGCCGCCGTCGCGGTCGTCGTGGCCGCGGGCGGCGCGGCGATCCACACGTACGGCGAACGACCGCCATGGGGCGACGACATCGCGTACGAGGCCGGTTTCGTCACCGGCAACCGCATCCGCCACCACGACCGGGACGGGCACCTCACGCGCGACCTGCTCGACGGCGGCTGCGCACGGATGCGGGACCAGGGTGTGGGCGGCCCGAAGGCCGCCCACAACCCCGGCCGGTGGGTCGAGGGCTGCCTGGACGGGGCGGCCGGACGCCCGTCCCGCCACCAGGGGCTCATGTGAGGGCCCCCACCCCCCGCTACGGCGTGTCGAGGCCCGCCAGGATCAGCGGCAGCCGGTCCGCGCCGTCCGCCGTGATCCGCACCGGGACGCCCCAGTCCTGCTGGTGGACGTGACAGGCCGGGTACTCGTTGGCCGGGTCGTCGTCGCAGGACGCGGCCATCGCCGAGACGTGCAGCACGCCTTCCGCGACCTCCGGGTTCAGCGCCAGCTCCCGGGACAGGTCGGTGCCGGTCCCCTCACCGCCGGCGAGGAGCTCCGGCGGGGTGGCCGAGACCAGCAGCCGCGTCGACGGACCGTACCGGTCGTCCAGCTTCTGACCGGTCGGCGCCCGGAAGACGACGTCCAGCTTCAGCCTGCCGGGCGCGATCTCGGTCGCCTCACGCCGGGTCCGGTGCGCGACGGCCTCCACCCGCACGGCCTCCTCCGGCAGGCGCAGCCGCGTGAGCCGGTGCCGTGCCGACTCCACGACCACGATGTCGTCACCGACGAGGACCGCGTCGCTGGGCTCGCGCAGATCCGTGGCCAGCGTGGTGACCTCGCCGCTCGCCGGGTCGAAGCGGCGCAGGGCGTGGTTGTACGTGTCCGAGACGGCGACCGAACCGTCGGGGAGGACCGTGACACCCAGCGGATGCTGGAACAGGGCCTGGCCGGCGGCACCGTCGCGGTGGCCGAAGTCGAACAGGCCCGTGCCGACAGCGGTGTGCACGGCCCCCTCCGGGTCGACCCAGCGCAGCGAACTCGTCTCGGAGTCGGCCACCCACAGCCGGTCGGCGGCGGCGGCCAGACCGGACGGCTGCGCGAACCACGCCTCGGCGGCGGGCCCGTCGACCAGGCCCTCGTTCGTGGTTCCCGCCGCGACCCCCACGGTGCCCGCCTCCGGGTCGTACGCCCACAGCTGGTGGACACCCGCCATGGCGATCCAGACCCGGCCCTGCCACCACGCCACGTCCCACGGCGACGAGAGGGCCACCTCGCGGGCCGCCCCCGACGTCGGGGAGCCCTGCATCCACTGCGCGCCGGTCCCGGCGAGCGTGCCGACCTCGCCCGTTGCCAGGTCCAGGACCCGCAGCGCGTGGTTGACGGTGTCGGCGACCACGACCCGCCCGTCCGGGAGCAGGCACATGCCCTGCGGCTCACTGAACCGGGCGTCACCGGGACCGCCGTCGGCGAGACCCCGCTCACCGGCGCCGATGCGCCGTACGACGGTCTCGCCGTCCGCCGCGAGCTCCACCAGCTGGTGCCGGGTCGTGTCCGAGACCAGCAGGTTCCCCGACTCCAGGAGCAGCGCCTTGCCGGGGAAGCGGAGGTGTGTGGCGACCGGCTCGGGCGGCACGTACGGGCCGTCGCCGCGCCGCAGGGTGCCCTTCGCCTCGTGCTCGGCCTCCAGCTCGGCGACGAGCCTGGCAAGCGCCGTGGCATGCCCCTCGCCCGCGTGCTGCGCCACGACGTACCCCTCGGGGTCGATCACGACGAGCGTCGGCCAGGCCCGCACGGCGTACTGCTTCCAGGTCGCGAGCTCCGGGTCGTCCAGTACGGGGTGGTGGACGCCGTACCGCTCGACGGCGTCCACGACGGCCTGGTGCTCCGCCTCGTGCACGAACTTCGGCGAGTGCACCCCGACGATCACCACGGTGTCGCGGTGCTTCTCCTCCAGCTCCCGCAGCTCGTCCAGGACGTGCAGGCAGTTGATGCAGCAGAAGGTCCAGAAATCCACAACAACGCACTTACCTCGCAGGTCGGCGAGGGTGAGCTCTTTGCCGCCGGTGTTCAGCCACCCACCTTTGCCGATCAGCTCGGGAGCACGGACACGGGCACGCTTGCGGGGTGCGGGCGCGGGGGTGGGCGCCGGGGCAGCATCGTTCATCCTTCAAGCTTGCCATTGGCCCATGAACACCGGATCACGACCGTACGACGCCGTTGTCCTGCGCAGCTACGGGATCCGCTCCACCACGGACTAGCCTCCTTGGACGCCCCGGACGAACAGGGTTCCTGTGCGCCGACTCCCGGCGGGTGGGGCAAGCACGGACGCTGACACGTCCACGAAGCCGTGTTCCTTGAGAATCAGCGCCCACACATCGGGTTCGTAGTCCCACCGCTTGACGACAGCGGGGTCTTCTTCGGGCCCGCGCGGGATGTATGACGCCTGGCAGCCGTAGCACCCTTCAACCGGGGGACGCTGGGAGAAGGCGAAGACGCCACCCGGCTTGAGGTTCACGTGAACCATCGGCAGCAGAAGACCGGGGTCGGTGAACCAGGCAGCGCCGAACACGCTGTAGACCGCATCGAAGATCGTGAACGTGTCTCCGAGATAGGTGAGCGCGTCGGCCTGGTGGAGTTCCATCCCGTCCACGCCCGGCCACCGCTCGCGTGCCTTGTCGAGCTGCTTGGCGGAGAGGTCGATCCCGACGGACTTCATGCCGAGCGTTGCGAGATGAGCGGCGTTCCCTCCAGACCCGCACCCGAGATCGAGCACGCGGTCTCCCGGGTTGAGGTTGAGCACGTCGGCCCTGGGGCCGTGGTCCGGGTACTGGGTCCAGTTGAACCATGTGGTCTCGCCCTTGGCGTTGGTCTTCCGCCGCTGGGGCTTGCTCTGCGAGTAGGTGTCCCATGCGGTGCTGCGAGCGTCAGTCACTACCTGTCCGTTCTCGTTCACGGCGACAGCCGCCCGGCACGATACCGGGCGGCTGAAGCTCTCGTGGGTCAGTCGCTCCGCTTGAGTCGGAGCTATGTGGCAACGGGGCTGTCGGAGCAGCCCGCGTAGCTCTGGGTGCAGTCGGCTGCGCCGTTGATCGGCCAGAACTCCGGGTCCACGTCGAAGCCGGCCGATCGGATCACCTCGGCCGTCCGACGCATCGCGGCCCGGCCCTCGGCGGGGTCGTGGCCGTTGTTGCGGTCGGGGACGTGGTGGATGAATCCGCCGCCGAGCGCGTCGCAGACCCTGGCGTAGTCCTTGGTGTGGAGCACGAGTGCGTGCCAGAAGAGGTCCACGCGAAGGCTGGGCGTGGCCCTCTCCGTGGTGTTCGCGGCGACGGCGAGGAAGGCCGCCACCTGGTTGACGCCGCGCTGGCCCTGGTCGTCGGTCATCTCCGGCCAGGAGTCCTCGCGGACCATGGTGATGAGGTCGGCCCTCAGCTCCGGGGTGATGAGGTCGTACACGGTCTTCGTCGTGTCGGTGATCGTCACGTCTGTGCCTTCCTGGTCTGTGAGGAACTTCGGGGGCACTTGCAGGGGGGCCAGGCGGCGGAGGCCATGGGGGTCAACGGCTTCTCGGCACTGCTGCTGGGGTAGATCACCTCAGAGCCGAACGTCTGGCCGGAGTCGCGAGACACCCGCAGGGTCGTGGTCATCGTTGGCCTTCCGCTTGCCCGGTCGGCTTGGTGAAGCGATGTTCCCGCCGCCGGTCGGTCGGAACGACGACGCTTCGGGCGTCGCCTGGGCGTCACTCAGTGGGGTGTCAATGACGCCCTCCAGGGCGTCAAAGCGGTGTCACTGCATGGCTGTTCGGTCTAGCTTTGACGTCATGACGACGACCGCCGTGGTGCCGAATGATGTGCTGCGGGCCGTGCGTATCGGCCTGCGCTTAAGCCAAGACGACTTCGCCAAGGCGCTCCGCCGGGCAGGTACGGAACTGGGGGAGCCGAACGAGGCTTCCAAGCGGCTGGTGCAGCGCTGGGAGTCCGGCACGAGCAAGACGCCTCGGGGCGTGTACGCCAGGGCCTTAGAACGGGTCACTGGGCGTCCGGTCGAGGCACTGGGGTTCGCCCTGCCGGTGCCGACGGCACGAGTCCACGCAGACGGGAAGGGAGGGCATGACATGGAGACCGGCACAACCGGTGTCGCGTCTGCCTCTGTAGGCGCGCAGCCCACCGCGCAGACAGGTGAGGAGACGTTTTCGGGAGTGTGGCTCAGTCGCTACGAGTTCTTCTCTTCGAGCCGGGGCGACTCGTACGAGGGCAAGCACTACGTAGTGATCGTCCAGCACGGGAACCGGCTGACCGTTCAGAGTCTGCCCGGGGCGAGCAGCAACCCGGACAGCCCGCTCACGCTGGATCTCACGGTCGATCGCAACGTGGTCACGGGTACGTGGGTCGAGCAGACTGCCGCAGACGGCTACTACAACGGGGCCCGCTACCACGGGGCCATCCAACTCCTGGTCGAGCCGACCGGACGGCGCATGGCCGGAAAGTGGGTCGGCTTCGGCAAGGACTTCGACGTGAATACCGGCCCCTGGGAACTGCGGCTGGTGGACCGGTCCACGAGCAAGGCGACGCTGGAGAGGTACAGCCAGCCGCCGGAGTGACATCCGACGGGGCACCTGATGGGGCGAAGACCCCACGGGGTGGGGCCTTCGGCGGGCTTTGCAGGGCGTTAACTGTGCCGCTCTCGCGCCTTCGGCGGTCGATATGCGCTGGTCAGAGCCCACGATGAGCACGGACACGGGCACGCTTGCGGGGTGCGGGCGCGGGGGTGGGCGCCTGGCCGGCATCGTTCATGGTTCAAGCTTGCCATTCGCGCTACGACAGGTTCACCGCACCGGCACACTGGTACGGTTTTACCGTACGACTCCGCGCGGCCGGTGACGCCGTTCACACGTACTCGGAGGTCAGCGCATGTCCATCTCGGCGAACGAGGCCCGGCAGCGCTTCTACCCGCTGATCCGGCAGGTCAACGAGGATCACGTGCCGATAGAGGTCGTGTCCCGCGAGCACGGGGACGTCGTGATCATGTCCGCGGAGGACTTCCGGTCCTGGCAGGAAACCGTCTACCTCCTGCGCTCGCCGCGCAACGCCCAGATCCTCATGGAGTCCATCGCGGAACTCGACGCGGGCCACGGGCAGGCCCGCGACCTGATCGACGCGGACCACGAAGCCGGATCCGCCGCGTGAAGGTCGTGTTCTCCGGGCGGGCGTGGGACCAGTACACCTACTGGGCCACGGCCGATCCGAAGATCCTCAAGCGGATCAACCGACTGATCAAGGAGATCCAGCGGACCCCGTTCGAGGGCGCCGGAAAGCCCGAACCCCTCAAAGAGAGTCTGTCGGGCTGGTGGTCTCGCAGGATCACGGACGAACACCGGCTCGTGTACCGCGTCACGGACGGGGCGGTGGAGATCGCCCAGGCCCGCTACCACTACTGACCCCACCGGCGGCGTCCGCACATGTGCGCCGCGGCCGGGGCGCGGTCAGTGCGGTGGGGGCTTCGGGGCCGGGACGCCCAGCACCCGGTCCTTGAGCGCCGGGAAGCGGTCGCGGGTCGCGGTGACCTCCGCCGGGTCCAGATCGACCGTCAGGACCTCCTCGCCCGTGCCCGCTTCCGCCAGGACCTCGCCCCACGGGTCCACGACGACGCTGTGCCCGGCCTGTTCCACGCCCGCGTGGGTACCGCCGGTGCCGCAGGCCAGGACGTACGACTGGTTCTCGACCGCCCGCGCGCGGGCCAGCAGCGTCCAGTGCTCGCGGCGCCTGGCCGGCCAGCCGGCCGGGACGACGAACGCGCGCGCACCGGCGTCGACCAGGCCCCGGAACAGTTCGGGGAAGCGGAGGTCGTAGCAGGTGGCCACGCCGAACGGCAGCTCCGGCAGCGGCACGGTGACCAGTTCGTCGCCCGCCGCCATCAGGACGGCCTCACCCGTGTCGAACCCGAAGCGGTGGATCTTGCGGTAGGTGCGGACGAGTTCGCCGTCCGGCGCGAAGACCAGCGACGTGTTGTAGAGGCGCCCGTCGGGGGCGCGTTCGACGACGGACCCGGCGTGCAGCCAGACGCGCGCCTCCACCGCCGCCGCCGCCATCGCCGCGCAGGTCGGTCCCCGCAGCGGCTCGGCCTCGGTCGCGAACGACTCGTACGCGAACGCCCCGACCGGCCACAGCTCCGGGAGGACGACAATGTCCGCTTCCCGCTGCTCACCCACGAGGGAGGCGACCCGCCGCCTCCGTACGTCAACCGATTCATCCGGGTCTACTGCGATCTGGATCAGCGAGGCGCGCACACTACCACCGTCCTGGCATTCGAGCCGTCAATACGGGCCTACGATCGTCACACGAAAGCACTGCCGGGGTGACCGGGGGCAGCGTACTGTTCTCTCCGGGGGGCCACCCCCGGACCCCCGGCAGTTGCCACAGCACCCAGCCCGCGTACCAATCCGCACGAGGGGTCCCGTGACCGTCCATCCCAGCCTCCAGACCTACGCCGACGCCTGGACCCACTCCATCGAAGCGATAGCCGAGCTGGTGCAGCCGCTCGTCGAGGGGGAGTGGAATCGCGCCACGCCGTGTCCCTCCTGGTCGGTCCGGGACATCGTCTCCCATGTGATCGGCATGGAGTGCGAAATGCTGGGCGACCCGCGGCCGATTCACTCGCTGCCGCGCGATCTGTACCACGTGCGCAGCGACTTCGCCCGCTACATGGAGATGCAGGTCGACGTACGGCGGCACCACACCGCGCCGGAGATGACCTCCGAGCTCGAGTACGTCCTGATCCGCCGCGCCCGCATGCTGCGCAACGAGAGCCGCTCGCCCGACACGCTGGTCCGCGCGCCGCTGGGGGCCGAGCAGAGCCTCGAAGTCGCCTACCGGACCCGCGCGTTCGACGTGTGGGTGCACGAACAGGATCTGCGCGTCGCGCTCAACAAGCCGGGGAACCTCGACTCCCCCGGCGCCTACGTCGCCCGTGACATGTTCCTCACCGTGCTGCCGAAGGTCGTCGCCAAGGACGCGGGGGCCCCGCCGAACTCGGCCGTCGTCTTCGACGTCAGCGGCCCGGTGGAGTTCCTCCGCACGGTCCGCGTCGACGCGAACGGCCGGGGCAGCGTCGACGGCTCGCCCTCCCTGGGCCCCGCCGTGACGTTCGCGCTGGACTGGGAGACGTACGTACGGCTCGCCTGCGGACGGGTGCGGCCGGCCGCCGTCGCCGACCGCGTCAAGATCGAGGGCGACGAGGACCTCGCGGCGGCGATCCTCGGCGCGTTCGCCATCACGCCGTAACGGCGCGGCGCACCGCGCCACCGCACCGTAAGGGCGCGGCGCGCCGCGCCACCGCCCCCGCCGCTCACGGTACGGGGACGTGCACGGCCTCCACGCGGCTCGCCACGAGGCGTTCCCGCTCGCGCCTGGCCGTGCGTCCCCGGAGCCGGAGCATCTGGACGACGCCCAGCGCCTCCAGCGCGAACACCGACGCGAAGGCGATCCGGTAGTCGCCGCCGGTCGCGTCCAGCAGGACACCGATGGCCAGCAGCGTCGTCATGGACGCGGTGAAGCCGCCCATGTTGACGATGCCGGACGCGGTGCCCTGCCGCTCCGGCGGGTTGGCGGGACGGGCGAAGTCGAACCCGATCATCGACGCGGGGCCGCAGGCGCCGAGCACCACGCACAGGGTGGCCAGCAGCCACATCGGCGTCCGGTCGCCGGCGGTGAGGAGGGTGGCCGCCCAGACGGCCGCCGTCATACCGGCCGTGCCGAGCGCCAGTGGCGCCCGCGCGCCGTGATGGCGGGCGATGAGCTGTCCGAAGGCGAGGCCGAAGACCATGTTGGCGATCACCACCAGCGTCAGCAGGTCACCGGCTTCGCCCCGGCTCATGCCCTGCGACTCGACCAGGAACGGCATGCCCCACAGCAGCAGGAACACCATCGCCGGGAACTGGGTCGTGAAGTGCACCCACATCCCGAGCCGGGTGCCCGGTTCACGCCAGGCCGCCGCGATCTGGCGGCGGACGTAGGCGGCGCCCGCGTGCGGCGCGGGCTCCGGCTCGTACCCCTCCGGGTG
Organism: Streptomyces sp. NPDC047886; assembly: GCF_043204435.1. Taxonomy (NCBI): domain Bacteria; kingdom Bacillati; phylum Actinomycetota; class Actinomycetes; order Kitasatosporales; family Streptomycetaceae; genus Streptomyces; species Streptomyces sp. NPDC047886. The sequence goes on along the minus strand of NZ_JBIDCF010000003.1, from coordinate 633,921 downwards.
GTCCCGCAGGAACAGCACGACCAGCACGAGGACCAGCACTCCGGCCGCCGAGCTGCCCACGAACGTCGCCGTCCAGCCGACGCCGTCCAGCAGCCGCGCGATGACGATCGTCGACACCATGTTGCCGAGCACCCCGAACAACGCGGCGACCTGGGCGACCAGCGGCCCGCGCCGGACCGGGAACCAGCGGTTGCCGAGCCGCAGCACGGAGATGAAGGTCATGGCGTCGCCGCAGCCCAGCAGCGCGCGGGCGGCGAGCGCCATCCCGTACGACGGGGACAGCGCGAACCCGAGCTGGCCCGCCGTGAACAGGACCGCGCCGAGCGTCAGGACCTTCTTGGTGCCCAGCCGGTCGACCAGCAGGCCGACGGGTATCTGCATGCCCGTGTAGACGAGCAGCTGGAGTATGGAGAACGTCGAGAGTGCGGAGGCGTTGACGTGGAACCGGTCGGCCGCGTCCAGTCCGGCGACGCCCAGGGACGTACGGAAGACGACGGCGACGAGGTAGACGCAGACGCCGACGCCCCAGACCAGCACGGCCACCCGTCCGCCCGGTGGACCGGAGGGCGCCGCCCCCGGGGGCCGGGCGGCGTCGGACGAGGCCTGGCTCATCGGTCCTCGCCCCGGACCAGCACCTTCACCCGGCTGATGTGACGCAGGACGACCTGCGCGGCCGCCTCGGCGTCACCGGCGCGCACGGCGGCGAGGATCTCCGCGTGCTCGGCGATGTTCTTGGCGACGCGGTCGGGGTGGGCCTCCATCACGGCGACGCCCATGCGGAGCTGCCGGTCGCGCATCTGGTCGTACAGCCGGGACAGGATCTCGTTGCCCGCGTTGCGGACGAGCTCGGCGTGGAAGCGGCGGTCGGTGACGGCGACGGCCCGCAGGTCGCCCGCCTCGGCGTGCTGCCGCTGCTCCTCCAGCAGTTCCTGCAGCCGCGCGACGAGCCGCGCCGGTGCGGGGACGGCCTTGCGTACGGCGAACTCCTCGACCAGCAGCCGGGTCTCGACCACATCGGCGATCTCCTGCGCGGAGACGGCCAGCACCAGCGCGCCCTTCTTGGGGTAGAGCTTGAGCAGCCCTTCCATCTCCAGCTTGAGCAGCGCCTCGCGCACGGGGGTGCGGGAGACGCCGACGGCCTGGGCGACCTCGCCCTCGGTGAGCAGCGTGCCGCCTTCGTAACGGCGGTCCAGGACGGCCTGTTTGACGTGAGCGTAGACGCGCTCGGCGGCGGGCGGGGCAGGGGCGGCGGGGGTCGGGGACGGCACGGCGGGGGACGGCACGGCGGGGGACGGCACGGCGGAGGGGAGCGCGGCGGCGGGCATGCGCACAGGATAGATACAACAGGGGTGCATCAGTGGGCCTGTCCATATGACGGACCCCGGGAGGAGTCGGGGCCGCACCGCGTACGGGCGCGGGAGGGGCCGGACATGGGAAGGGCCGGGCACGGGAAGGGCCCGGGCGCACCGTCGCGCCCGGGCCCTTCACCGGCCGCCTGCCGTAAGGTCCGTCAGGACCAGGTGATCAGCCGCTTCGGCCGTTCCAGGATCGCGGCGACATCCGCCAGCACCTTGGAGCCGAGTTCGCCGTCCACCAGCCGGTGGTCGAAGGACAGGGCGAGCGTGGTCACCTGACGGGGCTTCACCTTCCCCTTGTGGACCCACGGCTGCGGCTTGATGGCGCCGACCGCCAGGATCGCGGACTCGCCGGGGTTCAGGATCGGCGTACCCGTGTCCACCCCGAAGACGCCCACGTTGGTGATGGTCACCGTGCCACCCTGCATGGCGGCGGGCGTGGTCTTGCCGTCGCGGGCCGTGGCGACCAGGTCGGAGAGCGCCTCCGACAGCTCCGGCAGGGTCTTGGCGTGCGCGTCCTTGATGTTCGGCACGATCAGACCGCGCGGGGTGGCCGCGGCGATGCCCAGGTTCACGTAGTGCTTGACCACGATCTCCTGGGCCGCCTCGTCCCAGGAGGCGTTGATCTCCGGGTTGCGGCGGATCGCGACGAGCAGCGCCTTCGCGATCAGCAGCAGCGGGTTCACCCGGAGCCCGGCCATGTCCTTGTCGGCCTTCAGCTCCTCGACGAGCTTCATCGTGCGCGTGACGTCGACCGTCACGAACTCGGTGACGTGCGGCGCCGTGAAGGCCGACCCGACCATGGCCTGCGCGGTGACCTTCCGTACGCCCTTGATCGGGATACGGGTCTCCCGCGCGCCGGCCGCGGCCTGCGCAGCCGGGGCCTCGGCCGCCGGGGCGGCGACGGGAGCCGCGGCCTGGGCCGCCGGCTGCGGTGCCTGGGCCGGTACGGCGGCGGGGGCGGGCGCGGCCGCCTTGTGCACGTCCTCGCGGGTGATGACGCCGTCCGGGCCGGTCGGCGTGACCGTCGCCAGGTCGACCCCGAGGTCCTTGGCGAGCTTCCGCACGGGCGGCTTGGCCAGGGGACGCTGCCCCGTGGCCGTACCGGCGTGGCCGTTCAGCTCGCCCTGCACGGCCGCCTGGGCGGCGGCCGGTGCCTCCACGGGAGCGGGGGCCTGGGCGGGAGCGGGCGCCTGGGCGGCGGGCGCCCCGGCGGTCGGGGCCTGCTTGCGCGGGCGGCGCTTGGTGGACGTCGCCGCCACGCCGTAGCCCACGAGCACCGGCTGCCGGCCCGCGGGCTCCTCGGCCTCGGGCTCCGTGCCCGTGCCCGTCTCCGTTCCCGCTCCCGTTCCCGTCTCCTGGACGGTCTCCTGGGCGGGGGCGGCGGCTTCGGCGGGCGCGGCCTCGGGGGCGGCGCCGCCGGGTGCCACGTTCACCGAGATGATCACCTGGCCGACGTCGACCGTCGTGCCCTCGGAGAAGCGCAGGTCGTGCACCACCCCGTCGAACGGGATCGGCAGCTCGACGGCCGCCTTCGCGGTCTCGACCTCACAGACGACCTGGCCGTCGGTGACGGTGTCGCCCGGCTGGACGTACCACTTGAGGATCTCGGCCTCGGTGAGTCCCTCGCCCACGTCGGGCATCTTGAACTCGCGGATGGACGCGTTCGTCATGTTCGTCGTCACGCCCTTTCCTCAGTACGCCAGCGAGCGGTCGACGGCGTCGAGCACCCGGTCGAGGCCCGGCAGGTACTCCTCCTCCAGCCGCGCCGGCGGGTACGGCGCGTGGTAGCCGCCGACCCGCAGGACGGGGGCCTCCAGGTGGTAGAAGCAGCGCTCCGTGATGCGGGCGGCGATCTCCGCGCCCGAGCCGAAGAACACCGGCGCCTCGTGCACGACGACGAGCCGGCCCGTCTTCTCGACGGACTTCTGGACGGCGTCGAAGTCGATCGGCGAGACCGACCGCAGGTCGAGCACCTCGACCGAACGGCCCTCCTCGGCGGCGACCGCCGCGGCCTCCAGGCACACCTTCACCATCGGCCCGTAGGCGGCCAGGGTGAGGTCGGTGCCCGTGCGGACGGTGCGGGCCTTGTGCAGCTCGCCGGGGATGGCCTCGGTGTCGACCTCGCCCTTGTCCCAGTAGCGCCGCTTCGGCTCGAAGAAGATCACCGGGTCGTCGCTCTGGATGGCCTGCTGGAGCATCCAGTACGCGTCGGACGAGTTGGACGGCGAGACGATCTTCAGGCCCGCCACATGGGCGAACAGCGACTCGGGCGACTCGCTGTGGTGCTCGACCGCGCCGATGCCGCCGCCGTAAGGGATCCGGACGACGACCGGCAGCTTGACCTTGCCCAGCGACCGGGCGTGCATCTTCGCGAGCTGCGTGACGATCTGGTCGTACGCGGGGAAGACGAAGCCGTCGAACTGGATCTCCACGACCGGGCGGTAGCCGCGCAGGGCCAGGCCGATCGCCGTGCCGACGATGCCGGACTCGGCGAGCGGGGTGTCGATCACCCGGTCCTCGCCGAAGTCCTTCTGCAGACCGTCGGTCACCCGGAACACACCGCCGAGCTTGCCGACGTCCTCGCCCATGATGACGACCTTGGGGTCGGTCTCCAGGGCGGTGCGGAGGGACTCGTTGAGCGCCTTCGCGAGGGGAAGCTTCTGAACACCCATGATCACTTGACCTCGCCATCCGCGAACGACGCCTGGTACGCGGCGAACTGCGCGCGCTCCTCGTCGACGAGCGCGTGCCCGTCGGCGTACACATTCTCGAAGATCGCCATGTGGTCGGGGTCGGGCATGGCCCGGACGGCCTCGCGGACGCGCTTGCCGAGCGCCTCGCTCTCCGTCTCCAGCTCGTCGAACCAGCCGGCGTCGGCGTGACCCTGCTGCTCCAGGTACCTGCGGAGCCGCAGGATCGGGTCCTTGGCCTCCCACGCCTCCCGCTCCTCGTCCCGCCGGTACTTCGTCGGGTCGTCGGATGTGGTGTGCGCGCCCATGCGGTACGTGAACGCCTCGACCAGGGTCGGGCCCTCGCCGCGGCGCGCCCGCTCCAGCGCCCACCGGGTCACGGCGAGGCAGGCGAGGACGTCGTTGCCGTCGACACGGACACCGGGGAAGCCGTAGCCCTGCGCGCGCTGGTAGAGCGGGACGCGGGTCTGGCGCTCGGTCGGCTCCGAGATCGCCCACTGGTTGTTCTGGCAGAAGAACACGACCGGCGCGTTGTAGACCGCCGAGAACGTGAACGATTCGGCGACATCGCCCTGGCTGGACGCGCCGTCGCCGAAGTAGGCGATGACCGCGCTGTCGGCCCCGTCCTTGGCGACGCCCATGGCGTAGCCGGTGGCGTGCAGCGTCTGCGAGCCGATCACGATCGTGTACAGGTGGAAATTGTTGCTGTTGGGGTCCCAGCCGCCGTGGTTCACACCACGGAACATGCCGAGCAGATTCGTCGGGTCGACGCCGCGACACCAGGCGACGCCGTGCTCGCGGTACGTCGGGAAGACGTAGTCGTCGTCGCGCAGGGCACGGCCGGAGCCAATCTGCGCGGCCTCCTGGCCGAGGAGCGAGGCCCACAGGCCCAGCTCGCCCTGCCGCTGCAGCGCGGTGGCCTCGGCGTCGAAGCGGCGGGTCAGCACCATGTCCCGGTACAGGCCGCGCAGCTCCTCCGGGCTGAGGTCGATGTCGTACTCCGGGTGCTGAACGCGTTCACCCTCGGGCGTCAGCAGCTGTACGAGCGGGTGCTCGGAAGCCGGGTTCTGCGGCTTCCCCTGCGTCGCCTGCGCCTTCTTGGCGCCGGCGGCGCGCTTGGTGCCGGTGTTCCCGCTGTTGCTGCTGGTGCCGCTGCTGCGGCGCGGCTTGCGCGCGGCAGTGCCTTCCACGGTCACGTGCGTGCTCCTCCGTCTGTCCGGCCCCCGGGGTCCGCCGGGCGCTGGGGTTCCCCCGTACTCGTTTGAGCGTGGGGGAGCGGCTCGCCTGGTTCCGTACGCGTGCACGGGGTGGGTGCCCTCGGCCGGGAACAGGCGTGACAGGTGCCCCGGCGAGCACCCTGTCATAGGCACGTTACCCAGTGCGCCGCATTACTGCGAAACCCCATTTGACCTGCGATTTTGCTTGGATTTCCAAGTAAATCGAGGAAAAGGGGAACAACCACTGGTCACAGCGCTGGGGACAGCGCTGGTAACAGCCTGGCAGGCCGCCGGAACACGGGCACGTTATCCCGCGCACCCCGGGCTCGGGAAGAGTTCGGTGTGCGAGACCGCGGTCGTGCGCGAAGAGGGAGAAAACACCGTTTCCCTACTCGATGATCATGAAGTCGGCTCCCGCCGGGAAGGCGATCAAGAAGAATGTGTCCGGCCGGGCCGGCGCCGGAGGGCCCGATCGGTCCGCGTGTTTCACGTGAAACGAAGCGAAACAGGACTTACGTCCTGAGTGATGCGGGGCCGCCGCCCCTGTTCCGGTCCCCGCCCCTGCCGGAGAGTGGAGGCATGTCCACCTCCACCGAGGCGCCTCGCACCAACGCCACGGATCCCATCGAGCTGCTCGGCAGGGTCGCGTACGGCCGGGTGGCGACCAGCATGCGCGCGATGCCGTTCGTCGCGCCCGCCCGCCACGTCCTGGTCGACGGCCGCGTCCTGCTGCGGATGCACAACGGTCTCGGCTATCACCGGGCCTGCGACGGCAACGTCGTCGCGTACGGGGCGGACAACTTCAACTCGGGCGCCGAGATCGTCTGGTCGGTGCAGTTCGTCGGCACCGCGCGCCTGATCGAGCCCACGGAACGCGAACTCGTCCTGTTCGGACCTGGCCCCCACCATGTGGACGGCGCCGACTTCGATCCGGTCTACCTGCGGATCGAGCCGCATTTCGTCACCGTCCACACCCTCGACTACACCGAGCGGCCCTCTGTCAACTCCACCGCGAAGTGATCTCCCGTTGATCTAACATCTGTCGCGTGCCGCGCTCATCTGTCACCGCCGCCACCGTCACGACCGATCCCCCACCCGTGAGCGCCCTCCTGCGCCGCTACGCCGACACGGGTGAGCCCCTCTCGTGCGTGCCGGTCACACAGGGTCTGCTCAACCGCGGCTACCGGCTCTCCACCACGCGCGGCGCCTACTTCCTCAAACAGCACGTCGACGCCCCCACCGCCGACCGGGACACCATCGTCCGCCAGCACCGCGCCACCCAGCGGCTGCACGACCTCGGCGTGCCCGTCGCCCCACCGCTGCCCGACACCGAGGGCCGCACCGTCGCGGTGATCGGCGGCCACTGCTACGCCCTGCACCCCTGGGTCGAGGGCCGCCACCGGGGCGGCGCGCAGCTCACCACCGCCGGGTCCCGTCGGCTGGGCGCCCTCCTCGGCCTCGTCCACACCTGCCTGGAGCGGGTCATGGAGGGCCAGGGCGACGGCCCGCCCCAGGACCACACGCCCGGCCACGCGCCCGGGTACCGCAGCGCCGACCCGGAGGACACGTTCCGGCTCATCGACGGGCTGCTCGCCCTGGCGCGCGGGCGGCGCCGCCGCGACTCCTTCGACGAGCTGGCCGAGCACCGGCTCATGGAACGTCGCCGCATGCTGGCGGAGCACGCGCACCGGCGCCCCGCGCCCGCCGCCGCGGGCGGCTGGGTGCACGGGGACTTCCACCCGCTGAACCTGCTGTACCAGGGCGCGGAGCCCGCCGCCATCGTGGACTGGGACCGGCTCGGGGTGCAGCCGAGGGCCGAGGAGGCGGTCCGGGCGGCCGTCATCTTCTTCGTCCAGCCGACCGGTGGGCTGGACCTGCCGAAGGTGCGCGCGTACGCGCGCGCGTACCGGCGGGCGGCCGGCGCCGACGCGGCCGAACTGGCCGTCGCGGCCCACCGGGTGTGGTGGGAGCGGCTGAACGACTTCTGGATCCTGCGCTGGCGCTACCAGCTGAACGACGGCAGGGCCGACCCGCAGTTTCCCGCGGCATCGGCCCTGGCGGTGTGGTGGACGCGCGAGTACGAGGCGGTCTGCGACGCGTTCGCGGGCTGACGGGCCCCGCGGCACCCCGGACCCGCGCGTACACCGGGCCCCTCTGCCTGCCCGTGTGGCGCACCCGCGCGTACACCGGGCCCGCCCGTACCCTCTGCCTGCCCGTGGCCGGCCTCGCCGGTAGGCCGGGTCCGGCGGCGCACCCCGGGCCTGTCGGTCCGTCAGCTGCCGCCGGTGACGCCCGTGGAGGTGCCGGTGGTGGTGCCGGCCTGCTGGCCCGACGTCGTACCGCTGGTGGTGGTACCGCCGTTGGTGTCGCCGCTGCCGCCGTCGGTCGTACCGCTGTTGGCGCCGCCCTCGGTGGTGCCCTGGCTGCCGCCCTCGGTGGAACCCTCGGTGCCGCCCTCGGTCGTGCCCTCGTCGGTGCCCCCGTCGGTGCCCCCGTCGGTGGTGCCGGGGTCGGACGAGCCGCTGCCGGACGGCGACGGGTCATGGCTCCACGTCCGCTGCGGCGGCGTGTACGGCGGACGGTTCCAGTCCTGGTTGCCGCCGGTCGAGTCGTCCGGGTCCTCGTTCTCCTCGGACCGGGACGCCGAAGGGGAGGGGCTTGAGCTGTCCGACGGGCTCGGCGAACCGGAGGCCGGCGCAGGCGTCTTCGTGCCCTCCTTCGTGCCGCTGCCGGGGCCGAGCGCGTACACCACGCCCGCGACCATCGCCACGAGTGCGAACGCGACGAACAGCAGCACCTTGCCGCGGCCCGACCCGGGACGCCGGCCCTGCCCGCCGTACCCGTCGTAGGCGCCGTCGTCGGGGTTCGGGGGCGGCAGGATCGGGTTCTGCGAGGTGTCCCCGTGCATGAGGTGGCCGGGCCGCCCCGCGTGGGCGGTGGATCCCAGGTGACCGCCGTGCCCCTGGTGGCCGCCGGGCACCTGGCCCATCACGGCGGTGGCGGCGACGGGCCCGCCGTGCGCCGGGTGGCCGCCGTCGCCCATGTCGACCGGGCCCGTGCTCCACGTACCGGTGTGGCTGCCCTGCTCCTGGAGCATCTGCAGCGCGTACTGGATCAGGCCCCGCATCTCCTCGGCGCTCTGGAACCGGTCGTCCGGGTCCTTGGCGAGCGCGCGCATGGCGAGCCCGTCGAGCTCCGGCGGCGCGACATCGGCGGCCTCGGACGGCGGCACCGGCATGTCCTGCACGTGCTGGTACACCACCGACAGCGGGGTCTCACCGGTGAACGGCGGGCGCGAGGCGAGCAGTTCGTAGAGCAGACAGCCGGTGGCGTACAGGTCGGACCGGTGGTCGACGGCCTTGCCGAGGGCCTGTTCGGGCGACAGGTACTGCGGGGTGCCCATCACCATGCCGGTCTGCGTCATCGTCGTGGACGCCCCGTGCAGGGCGCGGGCGATGCCGAAGTCCATCACCTTCACCGCGCCGCTGTGCGTGATGATGACGTTCGCGGGCTTGATGTCACGGTGCACGATGCCGTGCTGGTGCGAGTAGGCCAGCGCCTCCAGGACGCCGGACACGATGATGAGGGCCTGCTCGGGACCCGGCGCCTCGGCGCTCATCAGCAGGTCGCGGATGGTCCGGCCCTCGACCAGCTCCATAACGATGTACGGCACGGACTGGCCGTTGACGGCATCCTCGCCCGAGTCGTACACGGCCACGATGGCGTGGTGGTTGAGCCCGGCGACGGACTGCGCCTCGCGGGTGAACCGGGCCTTGGAGACGGGGTCCTCGGCGAGATCGGGGCGCAACAGCTTGACCGCCACGGTGCGTCCGAGCCGTACGTCCTCGGCCGCGAACACCTCGGCCATGCCGCCCCGGCCCAGACGGTGGGTCAGCCGGTAGCGGCCGTCGCCGACGAGACCGCCGACGCCGAACTCCGCGGCGTCCGACGCCGACGCTCCGCCATCCGACAATCCGCCGCCGCCTGCTTCGGATTCGGGTGCCATCAGTCCTCGCCGTCGTTTCTGTCCGCGTCCGCGTCCGCGTGGTCCGCGCGTGCGGTGTGCCGCCGTGTCTTAAGGGTCCTGCCTGAGGTCCTACGCCACGTCACGCTACAGCCTTCACGCGCCTGGCCGGTTCGGGATGGACCGGACATCCAACCGGTTCCATGTACACCTGTGCAAATTCCCTACGAGCCAGGTAACGCTTACGAGACGCTTCTTGTGCGTACGGTCACGGAACGGGCACCCGGCTTGACGTGTCACTGCCCTGGGGCAGACTTGGCCCGTAAATCCGGATCACCGCGGCCACAACGCGCGCGCGTAGGGGGAAGCAACAATGAGCCACGACGGCGCACGGGGCCGCTACGCGGGCGGTTCGGTAGCAGGCGGCCGGTACCAGCTTCGCGACCTGCTGGGCGAGGGCGGCATGGCGTCCGTGTACCTCGCGTACGACACCGCGCTGGACCGTCAGGTGGCCATCAAGACCCTCCACACGGAGCTCGGCCGCGAGCAGTCGTTCCGCGAGCGGTTCCGGCGCGAGGCGCAGGCCGTCGCCAAACTCCAGCACACCAACATCGTGTCGGTCTTCGACACCGGTGAGGACGAGCTGGACGGCGCGCTGATGCCGTACATCGTCATGGAGTACGTCGAGGGGCAGCCGCTCGGCTCGGTCCTCCACTCCGACGTCCAGCAGTACGGCGCGATGCCCGCCGAGAAGGCGCTCAAGGTGACGGCCGACGTGCTGGCCGCGCTGGAGACCAGCCACGAGATGGGCCTCGTCCACCGGGACATCAAGCCGGGCAACGTGATGATGACCAAGCGCGGTGTGGTCAAGGTCATGGACTTCGGCATCGCGCGCGCCATGCAGTCCGGCGTCACCTCCATGACGCAGACCGGCATGGTCGTCGGCACCCCGCAGTACCTGTCGCCGGAGCAGGCCCTCGGGCGCGGCGTCGACGCCCGCTCCGACCTGTACTCGGTCGGCATCATGCTGTTCCAGCTGCTGACCGGCCGTATCCCCTTCGACGCGGACTCGCCGCTGGCCATCGCGTACGCGCATGTGCAGGAGGAGCCCGTCGCGCCGTCCTCCATCAACCGGTCCGTGACCCCGGCGATGGACGCGCTCGTCGCCCGTGCGCTGAAGAAGAACCCGAACGAGCGCTTCCCGAGCGCCGCCGCCATGCGCGACGAGTGCCTGCGGGTGCTGTCGGCCGGCCAGACGGGCGCCCCCGTCATCGTGCAGGGCGCACCCACGAACAGCGGCGCCGGCGTGGGCTCCGCCGTGTTCCCGCCGGTCGACCACACGACCCCGGCGCCCGGCCCGCACGGCGTCCACGCGCCGTACCAGCCGGGCCCCTACGGCACGCCGACCCCCGCTCCCACGCCCGCGCCCTCGTACGGCTATCCGCAGCAGGCGCCGACGCCCGCCCCGGTCCCGGCGTACCAGACCCCCGCGCCGGGCCCCGCCTCGTCCCCCTACACGGCGTCCATGCAGACGGGCGGCGGCGGAGGCAGGCGGAACATGCCGGTGATCGTGGGCGCGATCGTCGTGGCACTCATCGCGATCGGCGGCGTGATCACGGCCGTCGCGCTCAACAAGGACGACGGCACCGAAGGGAACAAGGCTTCGAGCGGTGCGAGCGAGTCGGCCCAGGCCGGCCACAAGCCGCCGGAGCGCAACCGGAAGATCGACCCGGAGAAGTGCTCCGACGCCCCGGAGGACAGCAAGGACCCGCAGAAGGTGATGGCGCCGAGCTTCGTCTACAAGGACATCATCTCGGTGAAGAGCTGCATCCAGGCCGCCGGGTGGCAGTTCAAGATCACCGAGGTGGACAACCCGCAGTTCGTCGAGGACCAGGTCGTCTCGCAGTTCCCGACGGAGGGCAGCGCGGTCGTCCCCGGCAACCAGACCTTCGAGCTGGAGGTCGCCTCGGGGTACCCCGGCGAGTGACCCCCGCGGACGGGCGGCCGCCCTCCCGGGCGGGGAGTCATCTGGGCGGGTCGCCGGTCGTCCTTCACGGTGGATGGCTCGTCCCGGCGGGTAGCCGGTTCCTTCACCGTGGGTGGCTCGTCCCGGCGGGTGACGTCACGTTTCCCGGGTGCCGGTTGCCCTACGAGGCGGCGGCTCGTCCCTCCGGTAAGGCACCCCTCCGGGTAGCCGGTCGTCCTTCGAGGGAGGCGGACCGATCCCCTGAGTAGCCGGTCGTCCTATCGGGGGCGGTCACCCTCCGCCACGCGGTCACCTCACCGGGAACGGTCACCCCTCCGGGTGCGCGGTCATCCCTCCGGGTGGTGACCCGGCCGCCCGGGATGCCCTGTTTCACCCCTCGTGTGACGCTGAGTCCATTGTTCCGGTGTTCCGGTGTTCCGGCTGGCTCGGTACGGGAGGGGGTCACCTCGTGACTCCAGGACTCGGCTCGCGGCGTCCGCTCACGCTCACGCTCGCGTCACTGCTGCTCGCGGCCGTGTCCGCGTACGGGACGCCACTCGCGCACGCGCACGAGGGCCGCTCACCGGAACCGGGCGCCCACAGCAGCACGCGCCCGGCCGGTACGGGCTCCGGTGCCGCTACGGGCTCCGGTACGGGGTCGGGGGCGGGCTCCGCGACGGGTTCGGGCGCCGGGGACACGGGGCCCGACGGCACCCGCCCCGACGGCACGCGGCCCAGCGGCACCCGGCCGGGCGGTTCGACCGGGGGTGATCCCGGGTCCGGCACAGGTTCCTCCGGCGCCGCCACCGGTCCGGGCGCGACCACGGGGGCGGGCGCGGCCTCGGGGGCGGGCACGCCCGCGTCGGCGTCACCGTCCCGCCCCGGCCGCCCATCGGCCGGGCCGTCTCTCGCCGGGCGCCCCGCCGGCGAGGGACGGCCGCGCCCCGGGCGGCCCACCGACCTGCCGTCCGCCGACCCGAGCAGCGTGCCCGAAGCGCCATCGGCGTCCCCGTCCGCGCCGCCGCCCGACGCCCCGGACGACCCGTCACGTACCAAAACGGCAACAGCCGTCCCCCCGGGCGAGGAGCCGCCCGGCGTCGCGGAAGCGGTACCCGAGGCGGAGTCCCCCGCAGTCGTCCTGCCGGCCCGCACGGCCACATCCGATGCGTACGGGCCCGCCGCGCAGGCGTCGGAAACCGCTGTTGAGCGGCAGATTCCCGTGCTGACGCTCGGCGTGGGCCTGGCCCTGGTGGGCCTCGGGATCGGTTTTCTCGGCCTCCGCATCCGGCGCCGCTGACCCGGGTCCCTCCCCCTTACGACGGACCCCGCGCGTCCCTCTCACGTCGGTTGTCGCGCTCGGCATACTCGGTATACATACTGAGTATGTCCATCCGCCACGGGCTACTCGCCCTCCTCGAACACGGCCCTCGTTACGGCTCTCAGCTCCGTACGGAGTTCGAGTCCCGCACCGGCGCCACCTGGCCCCTGAACGTCGGCCAGGTCTATACGACGCTGAGCCGTCTGGAGCGCGACGGCATGGTGGCGCAGGACGGCGCGGACGACGCCGGTCATCCGCTCTACGTCATCACGGACACGGGCCGCGATGAACTCCGCACCTGGTTCGAGAAGCCCGTCGACCGCACCAGCCCGGCCCGCGACGAGCTCGCCATCAAGCTGGCCATGGCGGTCGGCGCTCCCGGTGTCGACATCCGCGCCGTCATCCAGGCGCAACGCCGGCACACCGTGAAGGCGATGCAGGACTACACCCGCCTCAAGGCACAGGCGCTCACCGCTCTGGAGAGCGGGGCGTCGCGGGAACGCGACGACGTCGCCTGGTTGCTCGTACTGGAACAGCTGATCTTCCAGAACGAGGCGGAGGCCCGCTGGCTCGACCACTGCGAGGCCCGGCTCATCCGGCTCTCCGACGCCTCCGGGGCAGCCGCACCCCCGCTCGGCCGACCATCGGCCGAGGCGCTCCCCGGCAGGCCGAGCATCGGCACGGCGCCACAGCGCTGACGGACGGCACCCACCGACCGCACCGCCCGGCACCCGGCACCCGGCACCCGGCACCCGGCATCCGGCACCCGGCATCCGGCACCCGGCACCGAGCACTCAACACCGGTCACCCGTTACCGAGCACCCGGCGCTCAGCGCTCGCACCGAGAACTCGCAGACTCCGCACACTCCGCACACTCCGCAACCTCCGCGCTCATCGCCCGACTCGCGTTGCGCGCGCACGTCCTAGGGGGTACCCCTCTCCATGTCCTCGTCCCCGAACACACCCTCCGCGATACCGCCGCAGCCCGTGCTGCGGCTGGAGCAGCTCACCCGCGTCCACGGCACGGGCGCCACCGAGGTGCACGCCCTGCGCGGCATCGACCTCGACGTGTTCCCCGGTGAGCTCGTCGCCGTCATGGGGCCGTCCGGCTCCGGGAAGTCGACCCTGCTCACCATCGCGGGCGGCCTCGATACCCCCAGCTCCGGCCGGGTCATCGTGGAGAACACCGACATCACCAGCGCCGACCGCAAGACGCTCGCCGCGCTGCGCCGGCGCAGCATCGGCTATGTCTTCCAGGACTACAACCTCATCCCGGCGCTCACCGCCGCCGAGAACATCGCCCTGCCGCGTGAACTCGACGGCACCTCCGCGCGCAAGGCGCGCCGCGAGGCCCTCGCGGCGCTGGAGGAGATGGGGCTCGGCCACCTCGCCGACCGGTTCCCCGACGAGATGTCCGGTGGCCAGCAGCAGCGCGTGGCGATCGCGCGCGCCCTGGTCGGCGACCGGCGCCTCGTCCTGGCCGACGAACCGACCGGCGCCCTGGACTCGGAGACCGGTGAGTCCGTGCTCGCCCTGCTGCGTTCGCGCTGCGACGCGGGCGCGGCCGGCGTGCTCGTCACCCACGAGCCGAGATTCGCCGCCTGGGCGGACCGCGTGGTCTTCCTCCGCGACGGCGCGGTGGTCGACCAGACCGTACGCAGCGAGGCCGACTCGCTCCTGACGAGCCGGGCGGCCGAGTAGTGAACAACTGGTTCCATTCCTGGCGCGCCGCGGTGCGCATCGCCCGCCGTGACGCCTGGCGCTACAAGGGTCGCAGCTTCCTCGTCCTGGCCATGATCGCCCTGCCGATCCTCGGGGTGAGCGCCGCGGACCTGACGCTGCGCAGCGCCGAACTCTCCCCGCAGGAGGCGATGGACCGCAAGCTCGGCGCCGCCGACGCGCGGTTCGTCGACCCCCAGTCGGGTGGCGTGCCCATCCTCCAGTCGCCGGACGGTCAGATGGCCATCCCAGCCGGTGACTTCGAGAACCGGCCGTGGCCCGAGGGCAAGACGGACATCACGAAGGCGTTCCCGCTGAACGCCAAGGTCCTGGAGGACTCCACCGGTTCGGCGAAGCTGCGCACCGAGCACGGGCTGCTGCACGCGGAGATCCGTGAGCTGAAAGCGGCCGACCCGCTGGCCCGGGGCATCATGACCCTGCTCGACGGCCGGTTCCCCGAGAAGCCCGACGAGGTCGCCGCGAACGCGCACTTCCTGGAGAGCAGCGGCCTGAAGGTCGGCTCGACCCTCACCGCGCGCGGCTTCGACCGCTCGTACCGGATCGTCGGCTCCTACGAGCTGCCCGACGAGCTGAAGGTCGACCAGGTCAACGCCCTGCCGGGCGCCCTGCTCGCCCCGCTGGCCAAGGCCCTCGAAGCGGCCGACCTGCCCGGTCCCGGCAGGAACACCTCGTACCTGCTGAAGCTGGCCGACGACGGCCGCTCCGGGACCGCTGGTTTCACGTGGAACATGGTCAAGGAGACCAACACCAAGGGCGTCCAGGTGGTCTCACGGACGGTCGCCATCGACCCGCCCGCCCGGTCCGATGTGCCGCTCTACCAGCAGGAGGGCTGGGGCTCGTTCGAGATGAGCTCGGGCGCCGAGGCCGCGGCGCTGGCGGCGGCCGGCACCATCGTCGGTCTCGCCATGCTGGAGATCTGTCTGCTGGCCGGGCCCGCGTTCGCCGTCGGCGCCCGCCGCTCCCACCGACAGCTCGGACTGGTCGGCGCCAACGGCGGCGACCGCCGCCACATCCGGGCGATCGTCCTGGCCGGCGGCCTGGTGATCGGCTTCGCCGCCGCCGTGGTCGGCACCGTCCTGGGACTCGTCCTCACGTTCGTGCTGCAACCGGTGCTCGAGGACTACATGGGCGAGCGGTTCGGCGCCTTCGACATCCGGCCGCTGGAACTGCTGGGCATCGGACTGATCGCCGTGCTGACCGGTCTCCTGGCCGCGATCGTCCCGGCCGTCACCGCCTCCCGGCAGACCGTACTGGCGTCGCTCACCGGACGGCGCGGGGTGCGCCGCAGCAGCCGGGTCCTGCCCGTCGTGGGACTGATCGCCGTCGCGCTCGGCGCCTCGATCGCGCTGTACGGGTCGGTCTTCTCCGACCAGTTCATCATCGTCGCGGGCGGCAGCGCGCTGGCCGAGCTCGGTGTCGTCGCCCTGACGCCCGCCCTGGTGGGCCTGTTCGGCCGCACCGGCCGCTGGCTGCCGCTGTCGCCCCGCCTCGCCCTGCGGGACGCCGTCCGCAACCGGGGGCGTACGGCTCCGGCCGTCGCCGCCGTACTGGCCGCCGTCGCGGGGACGGTCGCCGTCGCCACGTACGCGGCGAGCCGCGACGCCCAGTCCGAGGCGGAGTACCGGGCGCAGCTCCCGTACGGGGCGGTGTCCGTCCTGCTCGCCGAGGCCGGCGGGCGCGACGTCCCCGCGGTGCGCGAGGCGGTACAGAAGAACCTGCCCGTCGACGTCCGGGCCGAAGTGGACCGGATCATCGCCGGGAAGACCAGCTGCGGCGCCTACGGGGAGGGCGAGGGCTGCGGCCGCCACGAGGTCATCATCCCTCCGGCCAACGAATGCCCGCTGTGGGTGAGTACGCCGGACGGCTCCGACCCCGCCGAGAAGTACAGCAAGGAAGAGCGGCGCAAGCTCGCCTCCGACTGGCGCTGCACCATGTCGGGGGGACATGTCGCCTACTCCGAGACCGGCGTCCTGGTCGCCGACGCCAAGCTGCTCGCCGTGCTCGGCATCGAGGACCCGGGGGTCGGGAAGGCCCTCGCGGACGGCAGGTTCGTCTCCTTCGCGAAGAACCAGGTCGACAAGGACGGCAAGGTCCGCATCCGGCTGATCACCGACACCCGCGCGGCCGACGAGGCCGCGGAGAAGGGCAAGGAGCCGCCCGGCGAGGTCAAGTCGTTCGCCGCCTACCAGGCGCCCGACGGCACCCAGTCGTACGGCGTCCAGGGCCTTCTGTCCCCCGCCGCTGCCAAGGCGGCCGGACTGACGACGGTCCCGTTCGGCGGGTACTACTCCACCGACAGCCTGCCCAGCAGCGAGCAACGGCAGAAGCTGGACGAGGAGCTGGCCCGCACCGGCAGCGAGGTCAACCTCCATGTGGAGGAAGGTTTCGTCAGTGAGGCGAGCATCGTGCTGCTGGCCCTCACCGTGTTCGCCGGCCTGATCACCATCGGCGCGGCCGGCATCGCCACCGGGCTCGCCCAGGCGGACGCCGAGGCGGACCTGAAGACGCTCGCCGCGGTCGGTGCGGCACCGCGGGTCCGGCGCACGCTGAGCGGCTTCCAGTGCGGTGTGGTCGCCGTCATGGGTGTGGTGCTCGGCTCGGCCGCGGGCATCCTTCCGGCGGTCGGGCTGCGTCTCACCGAACAGCGGGAGCAGCTGAAGTGGTACCAGCGGGCCCTGGACGAGGGCTGGGCCGGTGCCGGGGCGCCGCCGCACGTGCCGATCATCGTGCCCTGGGAGACCTTGGCGGCCCTGCTGATCGCCGTCCCGCTGGGCGCGGCGCTCCTCGCCGCCCTGGTGACCCGCTCGCGCGGAGCGGTCGCACGCCGTGCGGCCACGTGACCGGGTCGCGACGTGACGTGATCGGGTCGTGACCTGACCGGACGGGTTGTGCCCCCGTACGAGGGTGGATCACCTTCGTACGGGGGCACACCGTGTGGTGACGCAGCGGTACGAGAGAATGGCGGCATGGAGATGCCGAGAAATGAACGGTCGCAGGAGAGTCCCCAGGTCCTCGTCGTGGGACAGGACGGAATGGCGCTCGGCGGCGGTCACGGTGACGACGAGCCTCGCGAGGTCCCGGTGACGGAGATGGTCGAGCAGCCTGCCAAGGTCATGCGAATCGGCAGCATGATCAAGCAGCTTCTGGAGGAGGTGCGGGCGGCGCCTCTCGACGAGGCGAGTCGCGTCCGGCTGAAGGAGATTCACGCCAGCTCGGTGAAGGAGCTGGAGGACGGCCTCGCTCCGGAGCTGGTGGAGGAGCTCGAACGGCTCTCCCTCCCGTTCACCGACGAGGCGGTGCCGTCCGAGGCGGAACTGCGCATCGCACAGGCCCAGTTGGTGGGGTGGCTGGAGGGCCTCTTCCACGGCATCCAGACGGCGCTGTTCGCCCAGCAGATGGCGGCCCGCGCCCAGTTGGAGCAGATGCGCCGTGCCCTGCCGCCGGGCATCTCGCACGACGACGACCACGACGCGGGACCGCCCCGCTCGGGTGGCCCCTACCTGTGACCCCGTGGCGGCCCCTGTCGGGGGCCCTTGGCGGCCTCTAGCCGGGATCCGTTGGCGGCTCCTACCTGGGACCTCTTGAAGGTGAGGCCCGGCACCGGGAACGCGTGCCGGGTCTCACCCATGTCACGCCATGGACTCCGCCGGCCCCGCCTGGGCCGCCGGGCGGCCGGGTGGTCAGGGACCGGGTGGTCAGGGACCGCGTGGTCAGGGACCGGGTGATCAGAGGGCCGGGTGATCAGGGGGCCGGGTGATCAGAGGACCGGGTGATCAGAGGACCGGGTGGGTCACGAGCAGCACCTTGCCGACGTGCGTGCCCTCTTCCAGCCTCCGGTGGGCCTGTGCTGCGTCCCGCATCGGATACGTACGGTCCACGACCGGCCGTACCCGCCCCGCGCCTATCAGCGGCCAGACGTGCTCGCGCACCGCGGCGACGATCGTGGCCTTCTCGCCCAGTGGACGCCCCCGCAGCGACGTCGCCGTGACGGCGGCGCGCTTCCTCAGCAGCGCTCCGAGGTTCAACTCGGCCTTCACCCCGCCCTGGAGGCCGATGACCGCGAGACGCCCGTTCACGGCGAGCGCCTTCACGTTCCGCTCCAGGTACTTGGCGCCGATGATGTCGAGGATGACGTCCGCGCCCGCCCCGTCAGTGGCCTTGTGCAGCTCCTCCACGAAGTCCTGCTCGCGGTAGTCGATCAGGATGTCCGCGCCCAACTCGGCGCAGCGCGCCAGCTTCTCCGGTCCGCCCGCCGTCACGGCGACCCTCGCGCCCACGGCCTTGCCGAGTTGGATGGCCATCGTGCCGATGCCACTCGCCCCGCCGTGGACCAACAGGGTCTCGCCGGGCCGCAGATGGGCCACCATGAACACGTTCGACCAGACCGTCGCGGCCACCTCGGGCAGGGCCGCCGCCGTCACCAGGTCCACGCCGTCCGGGACCGGCAGCAACTGCCCCGCCGGAACGGCCACCTTCTCCGCGTAACCGCCGCCGGACAGCAGCGCGCACACCTCGTCGCCGACCGCCCAGCCGGAGACCCCGGGTCCCAGCGCGGCGATCCGCCCCGAGCACTCCAGGCCCGGGTACGGGGAAGCCCCGGGCGGCGGGTCGTAGAAGCCTTGCCGCTGGAGCAGATCGGCGCGGTTGACCGCGCCGGCCGCCACCTCGACCAGGACCTCTCCCTCGCCGGGGACGGGATCGGGTACGTCGGCCCAGACGAGCGCCTCGGGGCCACCGGGTTCCGGAATCGTGATCGCATGCATGGCGGCGAGGCTACTCCGGCTGCCTGCCCGGGAAACCGTCGCTCCTCGCGGCGGCGCCCGGCGCGGGCGCGCCGTTCGCCCGCACGATGGTGATGACCCGGTCGGTCAGCTGCAGCGGGCTCGCCGCCGGGTCGTCGTAGCCGAGGAGGCGATGGCCGCGCAGAACGCTGACCACCAGGTCCTCGGTCTCACGGACGCCTCGGCCGGCCTCGGCCTTGGTCACCGGCCGCTCGATCAGGTCCAGCCCGGTGCCCTGCTGGATCAGGTTCTCCAGCACCGTCCCCGCGCTGGGGCTCAGCATGGACAGGGCGAGCAGCCGACCCGCCGCGCTCGCGCTGGTGATCACGGCGTCGGCGCCGGACTGCCGGAGCAGCGGCGCGTTCTCCTCCTCACGGACCGCGGCAACGATCTTGGCGCCCCGGTTGAGCTGCCGGGCCGTCAGCGCGACCAGCACGGCGGTGTCGTCGCGCTGGGTCGCGATGATGATCCGGCGGGCCCGCTGGAGTTCGGCACGGAGCAGCACCTCGCTGCGGGTGGCGTCACCGAGCACCGCGGTGAAGCCGTCCGCCGTGGCCGCCTCGATCACCTTGTCGCTGGGGTCCACGACGACGATCTGTGTCTTCTTCAGACCGGTCGCGGCCAGCGTCTCGATCGCCGACCGGCCCTTCGTCCCGAAGCCGACGACGACAGTGTGGTCGCGCAAGGTGGACCTCCAGCGGTTGAGTCGCCACTCCTCCCGGGTGCGCTCGGTGAGGACCTCGAGAGTGGTGCCGACGAGGATGATCAGGAACAGCACGCGCAGGGGCGTCACCAGCGCCACGTTGATGAACCGCGCGGTGTCGCTGACGGGGACGATGTCGCCGTAGCCGGTCGTGGAGAGCGTGACGGTCGCGTAGTAGACGGCGTCCAGCACGCTGAGATGGTCGTCGGCGCCGTCCTTGTAGCCGTCCCGGTGCATCAGGACGATCAGGATCGTCACGGTGAGCACCAGCAGCGCCAGCAGCAGGCGCTTGCCCACTTGGCGCAGGGGGCGTTCGACGACGCGGCGCGGCAGATGGATGCGGGCGCCGGTGACTCGCTCATCGGCCTGACGGGCCATCGCGTCATGTCCGGGAAGTTTCACGTGAAACAGTCTCCGGCAGCCGACCCGGCCCAGGGAAGTGCGAGGGTCTCCAGCTCATCGCCGGCGCGGGCGCCTCCGGGCGGTACGACGGCGAGCGCGTCCGCCGCCGCGACGCCGCGCAGCATCGCCGGGCCGTTGTAGTGCAGCGGGACGGCCTGCCCGGCCCGGTGCACCACCGGTACGAGCCGGGTGTCCTGGGGGTGGCCGTGTACCTCGTCACGCACCGGAAGCCGGTACGGCTCCTGGTCACGCCGCCGCATGGGCCCGCGCAGCAGCGGTTCGGCCAGCGTGAGCAGCCCGGACACGGCGGCGAGCGGATTGCCGGGCAGCCCCACGAGGTGCCGTCGGCCGTCCAGCCGCGCCAGCAGCATCGGATGGCCCGGCCGCACCTTCACTCCGTCCACGAGCAGCTCGGCGCCCGCCTTGTGGAGCACCGGATGCACATGGTCCACGGGCCCGGCGGCCGTACCTCCGGTCGTGATCACCACGTCCGCCTCCGAGCCGGTCACCGCAGCGTGCAGCGCCTCCGCGTCGTCACCGATCCGCCGGGTCGCCAGGACGTCCGCCCCGAGCGCGCGGAGCCAGGGGCCGAGCATGGGGCCGAGGGCGTCCCGGATGAGGCCGTCGTGCGGGAGCCCGGCGGTGAGCAGCTCGTCGCCGAGGACCAGCACCTCGACCCGGGGCCGTACGACGGTGAGCAGTTCGTCGTACCCGGCCGCCGCGGCCAGCCCGAGTACGGCGGGCGTGACCGGCGTGCCCGCGCGCAGCAGTTCGTCACCGGCACGGCACTCCTGGCCCCGGAGGCGGATGTCCTGTCCGGGGACCACCTCACGCCGGGCGTACAGATGCCCGCCCGCGTCCGTACGGGAGTGCTCGCTGCGAAGGACGGCGGTGGTGTCCGACGGGACGCGCGCACCGGTCGCGATCCGTACGGCCTCTCCGTCGGGCAGTGGAGCCGCCGCGCCTTGACCGGCCAGGACGGACCCGTCGTCGCGCACCCGCCACGGGCCGGGCCCGGCGACGGCCCAGCCGTCCATGGCCGAGGTGTCGAAGGAGGGCAGATCGGTGAGCGCGGCCAGCGGCTCGGCGAGCACCCGGCCGAGCGCCGCGTCCAGGCCGACGCGCGCGGAGCGCGCCGGGACGCTCCGCCCGGCCCGGCCCGCCACGGCGCGCGCCTCGCCCCAGGGTGTGTCCCGGTGCGGCACGGGTTTCCGTGCCGGGGGTCCCACCAGGGCGAGCGCTTCGTCGACGCCGTCGACCTCCCGGTCCGTCATCCGGCGTCGGCCCCGCCGCTCAGTCCGCCGAGCTGGTCGGTCCTCGGCGCCTGTCCGGGTGCCTCTGCCTCGTCCGCCCAGCGGCCGGCGAGCGCGGCGGCCTTGCGGGCGGCCGCGGCGACGGCCTCCGGGCCCGCCCCGCCCGCCTGCGCCGCCGCGTACCCGACCAGGAAGGTCGTGAGCGGCGCGGCGGGCCGGGCGACGCCGTGGGCGGCGTCACGGGCGAGGTCGAGCAGGACGTCGGTGTCGACGTCGAGTTCGATGCCGAGTTCGTCCTTGACTGCGGTGATCCATTCGTCCAGCACGTTCCCATGCTCCCTGATACGGGCCCGGGCCATGGCGATGTCCTCCCAGGTGTCGCAGTCGAAGGAGGACAGCGGTGCCGTGGGCAGCCGGGCGAGGTCGAGTTCCTGGGTGAGCAGTTTCAGCGGCAGCCCGGACAGACTGCCGTACTCGGTCGCGAGGAGGGCGACCTCCCGGCGCAGCGGCTCGGTACGGTACGCCGCCACCAACGGCTGGTCATGCCCGTCCGCGTCCACGGACAGCACACCCTCGGCGCTTCCGCCCGCCAGCGTGGCGGCCAGCCGCCGTACGGTCGCGTCCTCCAGGAACGGCAGGTCGCCGCTGAGCACGAGGACGGTGTCGGCCTCCACGTGCCGCAGCCCGGCCGCCAGCCCGGCGAGGGGCCCGCCACCCGGCGGCTCCTCCCGGGCCCACACGACCGGCCGTACGGTGGGCCTGCGCCCGCCGACGACCACGGCGCGTCCCGCCGCACGGCAGGCGGCCAGCACGCGGTCGAGCAGGGCACGCCCGCCGACACTCACCCCGGGCTTGTCCGCCCCGCCGAGCCGCTTGGCGGCACCACCGGCGAGCACGACGACGTCAAAACGGGTCACGCCCCCAGTATGTCCGCCCGGCCCGGCCCGACCTGAACCCAGGTGGGCCTCCGACAGGGCCCTCCGTCCCCTTGCCCACCCGGGCCCGAGCACCCTTCGGCACCCGAGCCCTCTTGGGCGCCCGAGCCCCCTTCGGCCCGAGCACCCTCGGCGCCTGAGCATCCTTGAGCACCCGGGCCCCCCTTGGGCGCCGGAGCGCCCTCGGTACCCGGGACCTCTTGGGCGCCCCAGCACCCTTGGGCCCGGGCCCGGCTACAGCGTCCGCAGCAGTACCGCCGGCTGCTCCACGCAGTCCGCGACGTACCGCAGGAAGCCTCCCGCCGTGCCGCCGTCGCACACCCGGTGGTCGAAGGTCAGCGACAGCTGGACGACCTGCCGGACCGCCAGCTCACCCTGGTGCACCCACGGCTTGGGCACGATCCGCCCGACGCCGAGCATGGCCGCCTCGGGGTGGTTGATGATCGGCGTCGAGCCGTCGACCCCGAACACCCCGTAGTTGTTCAGGGTGAAGGTGCCGCCCGTGAGATCCGCCGGGGTCAGCGTGCCCTGTCGCGCGGCCTCCGTCAGCCGGGCGAACTCCGCCGACAGCGACTCCGCCGTCCGGCCGTGCGCGTCGCGGACGACGGGCACGACCAGGCCGCGTTCCGTCTGGGCCGCGAACCCGAGGTGGACGTGCGGCAGCCGGACGATCTCCCGCGCGGCCGTGTCCACCGTGGAGTTCAGCTCGGGGTGCCGGGCGAGCGCGGCCGTGCAGATCCGGGCGAGCAGCGCCAGCAGCGAGACCTTGGGGCCCCCGGCGGCGTTCATCGCGGCGCGCGCGGCCATCAGCTCCGTCGCGTCGGCGTCGACCCAGCAGGTGGCGTCGGGAATCTCGTGCCGGCTGCGGGACAGCTTGTCGGCGACGGCTCCCCGGATGCCGCGCAACGGCACCCGCTCGCCGACGACCGGTCCCGCCGATGGGGCAGCCACCGGCGGGACGGACGGTACGGCGGTCGGCGCGGGAGCCGCCGACGCCCGCTCGACGTCCGCGCGCAGGATCAGCCCGTCGGGGCCGGAGCCCCGCACCTGTCGCAGGTCGATGCCCCGTTCCCTGGCCAGCTTCCGCACGAGCGGCGAGATCACCGGTACCGGCCCCGGAGCGCCCTTCGGCCCCGGCTTCGGCTCGGGCTGCGGCTCCGGCTCGGGCTCGGCCGGGGGCGCGGGCCGGGCGGCGGGTGCCGCCCCGGGCAGCCCGGCCCGGATCCGCTTCCGGCGCGCCGCAGGCGCCCCCGTGCCATAGCCGACGAGGACGTTCCCGGACCGCTCCTCCGCGACACCGGCACCGGCACCGGCACCGGACTGCTGGGAAGCGCCGGTGGAGGCGCCGGCAGCCGAGCTGTCCGCGCCGACCCCATCCGATATCGACGTCGCTCCGACCGCCACCGTCAACAGGGGCGCGCCGACCGGCAGTTCCGCGCCCTCCTCGCCGAATCGCGCGGTGACCACGCCGCCGTAGGGGCACGGCACCTCCACCATGGCCTTGGCCGTCTCGACCTCGACCACCGGCTGGTCGATGGCGACGACGTCCCCGACGGCGACCAGCCAGCGCACGATCTCGGCCTCGGTGAGGCCCTCACCGAGATCCGGCAGCTTGAACTCCAGGACCTGGGCCATCAGCTCTCCGCCTCCCACTGCAGCCGCGCGACGGCGTCCAGCACCCGGTCGACGCCGGGCAGGTGGTGCCGCTCCAGCATCGGCGGCGGATACGGGATGTCGAACCCGGCCACTCTCAGCACCGGCGCCTCCAGGTGGTGGAAGCACCGCTCGGTGACGCGCGCGGCTATCTCGGCGCCCGGCCCGGCGAAGCCGGTGGACTCATGGACGACGATCGCGCGGCCCGTGCGCCGTACCGACGCGCAGACCGTCTCGTCGTCGAACGGCACCAGCGACCGCAGGTCCACGACCTCCAGGTCCCAGCCCTCCGCCTGGGCGGCCTCGGCCGCCTCCAGGCAGACCGGCACGGACGGGCCGTAGGTGATCAGGGTGGCGCTGCGGCCCGTCCGCCGCACCACGGCGCGGCCGATCGGCTCCACGGCGGCGGGCGCGTCGGGCGACCAGGCCGCCTTCGACCAGTACAGCCGCTTCGGTTCCAGGAAGACCACCGGGTCGTCGGAGGCGATCGCCGCCCGCAGCAGGCCGTAGGCGTCGTCGACCGTCGCCGGTGTGACCACATGGAGCCCCGGAGTCGCCATGTAGTACGCCTCGGACGAGTCGCTGTGGTGCTCGACGCCGCCGATTCCTCCGCCGTACGGCACACGCACGACCAGCGGCATCGGCATCGCGCCGCGCGTCCGGTTGCGCATCCGCGCGACATGGCTGATGAGCTGCTCGAACGCGGGGTAGGCGAAGGCGTCGAACTGCATCTCGACCACGGGCCTCAGCCCGTACATCGCCATACCGACGGCCGTGCCCAGGATGCCCGCCTCGGCGAGCGGCGTGTCCGTGCACCGGTCTTCGCCGAACTCCTTGGCGAGCCCGTCGGTGATGCGGAAGACGCCGCCCAGCGTGCCGACGTCCTCGCCCATCACATGGACGGTCGGGTCCTCGGCCATCGCGTCGCGCATGGCGCGCTGCAGGGCCTGCGCCATGGTGGCGGGCTTGACTGCCACGGTCGTCATCTCACGTCACCTTCCGCTTCCGCGGCCAGCTCGGCACGCAGCTGCGCGGCCTGCTCCCGGAGCTGCGCCGTCTGCTCGGAGTAGACGTGCGCGAAGAGGTCCATCGGGTCGAGTACCGGTTCCGCGTTCATCCGCTCGCGCAGTCGCGCGGCCATCGTCTCGGCGTCATCGGCGGCCTGCCGTATGGCGTCCTCGTCCAGCAGACCGCGCTCGGTCAGCTCCCGCTCCAGCAGCCGGATCGGGTCATGTTCCCGCCAGGCCTCGACCTCGCTGTCTCCCCGGTAGCGGGTCGCGTCGTCGGCGTTGGTGTGGGCCTCGATCCGGTAGGTGACGGCCTCGACGAGGGTCGGCCCGCCGCCGCGCCGGGCCCGGGCCACCGCCTCGGACAGCACCTGGTGCACGGCGGCGGCGTCGTTCCCGTCGACCAGCCGTCCGGGCATTCCGTACCCGACGGCCTTGTGGGCCAGGGACGGCGCGGCGGTCTGCTTGGCCAGCGGGACGGAGATCGCGAAGCCGTTGTTCTGCACCAGGAAGACGACCGGGGCCTGCCACACGGCGGCGAAGTTCAGCGCCTCGTGGAAGTCGCCCTCGCTGGTGCCGCCGTCGCCGACCATGGCCAGGGCGACGACGTCGTCGCCCTTGAGCCGGGCGGCGTGCGCCAGGCCCACCGCGTGGGGGAGCTGCGTGGCGAGCGGGGTGCACAGCGGGGCGACGCGGTGCTCCCGCGGGTCGTAGCCGGTGTGCCAGTCGCCCCGCAGCAGGGTGAGCGCCTGGACGGGGTCGAGCCCCCGGGCCACGGCGGCGAGCGTGTCCCGGTACGACGGGAAGAGCCAGTCCCGCTCCTCAAGCACCAGGGCGGCCGCGACCTCGCAGGCCTCCTGACCGGTGCTGGACGGGTACACGGCGAGCCTTCCCTGCTTGGTGAGCGCGGTGGCCTGCGCGTTGTACCGGCGGCCGCGCACCAGCTCGGCGTAGAGCCGGCGGAGCAGCGCGGGGGCGAATCCGGCTGCGGCGTCCGTGCCGAGCACCCGGTAGGGCTCGGGGTCCGGGAGCAGCGGCGCGGCGTCGGTGCGCGGCTTCCACGCCGGGGGCGGCGTGGGCCGGTAGGAGGCCGCACCGGGCAGCTCTTGGACCGTCATGACTGCACCTCCTCGTGGGAGTGGGCATAAGACCCGAGGGGGGCGCGAATGTGGCGCGCCTCACCTACCGATTGTTCGGTCGTGGAGCCATTTTGGCTACAGGCACCTTCAGCCTGTGGACAAACGGTTCTCCACAGCCTGGGATAGAGGCAGGTCGTCCATCAGAGAGAGGCGGGGGGACATGGCAGCTGAACAAATGGCCGACGGCCGGGACGAGGAGCCGCACGGCGACGAGCTCGGCCCGGCGCCGCGCCCGCTGGACCCCATCGACCGTGACATCCTGCGGATCCTCCAAACGGATGGCCGTGCGTCGATACGCTCGGTGGCCGAGCGGGTCCATGTGTCGCGCGCCAACGCCTACGCGCGGATCAACCGGCTCATCGACGACGGCGTGATCCGTGGCTTCGGCGCCCGCGTCAACCACGAGCGGGCCGGACAGGGCGCGTCCGCCTACATCACGCTGAAGATCGTCCAGAACTCGTGGCGGACGGTCCGGGAGAAGCTCCAGGCGTTGCCGGGCGCCGCGCACATCGCCCTGGTCAGCGGCGACTTCGACGTCCTGCTGCTGGTGCACACACCGGACAACCGGACCCTGCGGGAACTGGTCCTGACCAAGCTCCAGGCCATTCCGGAGGTGCTGTCCACACGGACCCTGCTGGTCTTCGAGGAGACCGATCTCAACCGGAAGATCGTTCCCGACGAACTCTGAGGATGCGGCAGGGCGCCCGCGACACGGGGGGCGCCCCCATCGTCGGGGCGCCCGCGACACGGGAGGCGCCCCCCCCATCGTCAGGGCGACCGCGACACGGGGGCCGCGCCGCTTCACCGGGGCGACCGCATCATCGAGGCGGCCGGGGAAACGACGACGGGCGAGGCCGGGGACTCCCGGTCTCGCCCGTGCCGACGGCGGCGTCAGTCGCCGGTGGTGGTGCGCAGCCCGTCGAAAGCGAGCCGTACAACGGTCTCCGCGAGCTGATCGCGCTCGGTCCCGCCGGGCTGCTGCGGCCGGTACCACTCCACGACGGAGTTGACCATGCCGAACAGCAGCCGGGTCGCGAGCCGTATGTCCACGTCGGCGCGGAGGTCGCCGTCAGCGGCCGCCGCCTTCATCAGGTCGGCGACCCGCTGGTCGAACTCGCGGCGCCGCTCCATGGCCCAGCGCTCGGTCTTCGTGTTGCCCCGGACCCTCAGCAGCAGCGTCACATAGGGCAGCTCGTCCAGCAGCACCTCGACGGTGCGCCGCGTCACGTACTCGACCCGCTCGACGGGCCGGCCGCGCGCGGCCCCCGGCTCGTCCAGCACCGCGAACAGCCCGTCCAGGGCGCGGCTGACGGCGCGCCGCAGCAGCTCCTCCTTGCCGGTGACATGGTGGTAGATCGAGGACTTGGAGATTCCGGCGGCCTTGGAGAGGTGCTCCATGGAGGTGCCGTCGTAGCCTCGCTCGTTGAAGACACGGACGGCGACGGACAGCAGTGTCTCGGGCGTGTACGTGTCGCGCTTGACGGTGGTCATCGGCTGTCCTTGTCCTTGACGGCCCTGCCGGTCCTGGCCGCGGCGGCCGTCTCTTCCTCGTAGCTCCTGCGGACGACGCCGGGGCAGCGCGCGTAACGGCCCGTGGGGTAGCGCTCATGCAGGGCGCCCAGGACGCCTGCCACCCACTGGTAGCCCAGTTTCGCGGCCCATTCCGTCGGCCCGGCCGGGTAGTTGACCCCGAGCCGCATGGCCGTGTCGATGTCCTCCGCCGTTGCCACACCGCGTTCGACGGCGTCCACGGCGAGGTCGACCATGAGGGCGACGGTCCGGGCGACGATCATCCCGGGGACGTCCCCGATGACCGAGACCTCCTTGCCGATGGCCTGGAACAGGCCGACGGCCTCCCGCAGCGTCTCCGGCGATGTGGTCGCGGCGGTGGACAGCGCGATCCGGCCCGCCGTCGTGTAGTCGAGGGCGAGGTCGAAGTAGACGATCTCCTCGTCCGTGTACTCGAAGGACGTCTCACCGTCCGCGAGCGACAGCTGCCCGCCACCGGGCAGGGTGAGATGGCTGCCCTGCTTCTTGCGGCGGACCTTGACGCCCGCGTGCTCGATCAGCGCGACCAGGGGCTGCGCGTGCCCGAGGTCGCCGTGGAGGATGACCGACTCCGGCGCGGGAGCGGGCGGCTCCGTACGCGCGCGTGGCCCCTCGGCGCCGTCCCCGTACGGGAACCAGCCGTGGCCCGTCTTGCGGCCGAGACGGCCGGACTCGACCAGTCGGCGCTGGGCCAGCGACGGAGTGAACTTCGGGTCGTGGTGGAACGCCTCCCAGACGGAACGGGTGACGGCCTCGTTGACGTCCTGGCCGATCAGGTCGGTCAGTTCGAAGGGCCCCATCCGGAAGCCGCCGGACTCGCGCAGGACGGCGTCGACGGTGGCGGGGTCGGCGCCGCGCTCCTCGTACACGCGCAGCGCCTCGGCGTAGAAGGGCCGGGCGATGCGGTTGACGATGAAACCGGGGGTGTCCGCGCACCGCACGGGCGTCTTCCCCCAGGCCTTGGCCGTGGCGTACGCGCGCGTGGCGGAGGTTTCGTCGGTGGCGAAGCCGCTGACGATCTCGACCAGCGGCAGCAGCGGCGCCGGGTTGAAGAAGTGCATGCCGACGAAGCGGCCCGGCAGACGCAGCGCCCCGGCGATCGCCGTGACGGACAGAGACGAGGTGTTGGTGGCGAGCAGGCAGTCGTCACCGACGATCTTCTCCAGGGCGGCGAACAGCTCCCGCTTGACGTCGAGCCGCTCCACGATCGCCTCGACGACCAGCGCGGCGTCGGCCAGGTCGCCGAGCGTGTCCGCCCGGTGCAGCCGGGCGGCGGCGGCCACCCGCTCTTCGGGGGCCATGCGCCCCTTCTCGACCAGCCGGTCGAGCCGCCCGAGCACGGCGCCTACGGCCTGGTCGGCACGTGCGGCGTCGCTGTCGTAGAGGCGTACGGGATGCCCGGCGACCAGCGCGACCTGCGCGATTCCCTGGCCCATGGTGCCCGTGCCGACCACGGCGACGGTACGGGTCTGTGCGACCTCAGTGGCCTCTGTGTCGGTCATACCAGTGATCCTCCCCGATGCGTTGTCCACAGGTTCGACAGACCCCCTTGTACCGACCGATCGTTCGGTTACTCTAGCTCTGTCCGCCTGTCCCTGCCCAGCTCGACGAGGAGTTGGTCCGTCATGGCCGCCGCGCAGCTCACCATCGACCACCTGGCCGAGAGGCACCGGCCCACTCTCGACCAGGCCCTGGAAGCGATCCGAACACGGGCCTACTGGTCTCCCCACCCCGAGCATCCGAAGGCGTACGGGGAGAACGGCACGCAGAGCGCCGCCGACGGCCTCGCCGCCCACAAGGCCGTGCTCGGCTCCCGCTTCGACCTGGACCAGCCGGGCACCGACGACTGGACCGGCCGTGAGGTCTCGCCGTACGGCGTGCGGCTGGACGTCGAGTACCCGCACCCCGACGTCGAGGTCCTGCTGGACGCCATGCGCGTCGGCATGGCCGCCTGGCGGGACGCCGGTCCCGAGACCCGCGCCCTGGTCTGTCTGGAGATCCTGTCCCGCATCAGCGCCCGTACGCACGAGTTCGCGCACGCCGTGATGCACACCAGCGGCCAGGCCTTCATGATGGCGTTCCAGGCCGGCGGCCCCCACGCCCAGGACCGCGGCCTGGAGGCTGTGGCGTACGCGTACGCGGAGCAGGTCCGCACCCCGGCGGACGCCGAGTGGTCCAAGCCCCAGGGCAAGCGGGACCCGCTGGAGCTCCGCAAGGAGTTCACCCCGGTCGGGCGGGGTGTCGCCCTGCTGATCGGCTGCAACACCTTCCCGACGTGGAACGGCTACCCCGGTCTCTTCGCGTCCCTGGCGACCGGCAACCCGGTGATGGTGAAGCCGCATCCGCGCGCCGTTCTGCCGCTCGCCCTCACGGTGCGGATCGCCCGCGAGGTGCTCGCCGAGACGGGCTTCGACCCGAACCTGGTGACGCTGGCCGTGGAGCGCCCCGGCGAGGGCATCGCCAAGTCCCTGGCCGTCCGCCCCGAGATCCGGATCATCGACTACACGGGCTCCACGTCCTTCGGCGACTGGCTGGAGGCCAACGCCCGCCAGGCGCAGGTCTACACGGAGAAGGCCGGCGTCAACACGGTCGTCATCGACTCCACCGACGACTACAAGGGCATGCTGTCCAACCTGGCGTTCTCGCTCTCCCTGTACAGCGGCCAGATGTGCACCACCCCGCAGAACCTGCTCATCCCCCGCGGCGGCATCTCGACGGACGCGGGCCCGAAGTCCTACGACGAGGTGGTCGCCGACCTGTCGGCCGCCGTGGACGGACTGCTCGGGGACGACGCCCGCGCGAACGCGCTGCTGGGCGCCCTGGTCAACCCCGACGTGAAGGCCAGGCTGGAGGCGGCGACCGGTCTCGGCGAGGTCGCGCTGAACTCCCGCGAGGTGGCCAACCCCGACTTCCCGGACGCCGTCGTGCGGACGCCCCTCATCGTCAAGCTCGACGGGTCCAAGCCCGACGAGGAAGCGGCGTACATGTCGGAGTGCTTCGGCCCGGTCGCCTTCGCCGTCTCCGTCGACTCGACCGCCGACGCGCTGGAGCTGCTGCGGCGCACGGTGCGCGAGAAGGGTGCGATGACGGTCGGCGCGTACACCACATCGCCGGACACCGAGCGCGCGATCGAGGAGGTCTGCCTGGAGGAGTCGGCGCAGCTGTCGCTGAACCTGACGGGCGGTGTGTACGTCAACCAGACGGCCGCGTTCTCCGACTTCCACGGCTCCGGCGGCAACCCGGCGGCGAACGCGGCGCTGTGCGACAGCGCCTTCGTCTCCAACCGCTTCCGGGTGGTCGAGGTACGCCGCCCGGCCTGACCGCGCCCCGCCACGGAGCCCGCCCGCGCGGCGGCGGGCTCCACCAGGCGGGCTCCACCCGGCGGTGGCCACCGGCGGACGGCCACGCGGGGCGGTTCAGGGACCTAGAGGGCTGGCGGCTCGGCGATGTCCGCGTACCGCTGCACCCAGGCGTGCATGGCGATCGCCGCGGCCGCTCCCGCGTTGATCGAGCGGGTCGAGCCGAACTGGGCGATGGAACACACCATCGCCGCGTGCTCGCGCGCCTCCTCGGTGAGGCCGGGCCCCTCCTGGCCGAACAGCAGCACACAGCGGCGCGGCAGCACCGTCCGTTCCAGCGGCACCGCGCCCGGCAGGTTGTCGATGCCGATGACGGGGATGTCCTCGGCCGCCGCCCACGCCGTCAGCGACGCCGTGTCGGGGTGGTGCCGTACATGCTGGTAGCGGTCGGTGACCATGGCGCCGCGCCGGTTCCACCGCCGCCGCCCGACGATATGGATCTCCTTGGCCAGGAAGGCGTTGGCGGTGCGTACGACGGAGCCGATGTTGAAGTCGTGTCCCCAGTTCTCCACGGCCACATGGAAGTCGTGGCGGCGTGCGTCGAGGTCGGCGACGATCGCCTCGCGCGTCCAGTAGCGGTAGCGGTCGACGACGTTGCGCCGGTCGCCGTCGGCGAGCAGTTCGGGGTCGTACCGCTCGCCCTCCGGCCAGGGCAGGGGGTGCGGCCCGACGCCTATCTGCTGCCCGTAGCCGTCGTCGTACTGGATCGGATCGTCCCCGATGACGGGGACGGGGGTCTCACTGCTCACCCGACGAGGGTACGGGGAGCCCGCTCCTCCGGGGCGTGCCGCTGTTCGGGGACCACCGCCTTCGTGCGTGGCAGCAGCCGCTGCCGGCCGCCCCGCACCCGGCGCTCCACCCAGAGCAGGAACACCGTCGGCAGGAACACGGCGTCCGCCGCGATCATCGCCATCGAGAAGAACGGCAGCCCGAGCAGCACGGCGATGCCCGCGTGCTCCAGGATCATCGCCACCAGCAGCACGTTCTTGACCCGCCGGTTGAAGAGCGTGAAGGGGAACGCGACCTGGACGAGGACCGTTCCGTAGGTGATCAGCATGACCATCACGCCGCTGGCCGCGAGCACGTCCGAAACGGCGGGCCAGGGGGTGAAGTAGTCCAGCTTGAGCGGGAAGTAGAGCGCGGTGCCGTCCTGCCAGCGCGAGCCCTGGATCTTGTACCAGCCGGCGGTGGCGTAGATCAGGCACACCTCCGCCATGATGATCGCCAGGGTCGCGTTGTGCGCGAGGTTGGCCATGACGTCGAGGAGGGTGCGCGGCTCGCCCGGGGCGTACCGGACGACCAGCCACCACAGGGCCTGCGCGGCCCACAGCAGCCACATCAGCGCCAGGAGCCAAATCTCGCCGGTCCGGTCGCTGAAGAGCGTCGCCGCCACGAGCCCGGCGCCCAGGACCACCCACAGCACGGGGCCGACACGGTCGGCGGCGGGTGTCCGGCGGGCGCGGCGCGCGTCCAGGGACCAGACCTGGCCGCAGCGGGTCAGCACGAGGTAGAGGGCCATGAGGTGGACGACGTTGTCACCGCCGTCGCCCATGAAGATGGAGCGATTCTGCAGCGACAGCACTCCGGCCATGAAGACGACCGACATGGTGCGGGTGCGCCAGCCGAGCAGCAGCAGCAGGCTGGACAGCACACCGACCGCGTAGACGATCTCGAACCACACCGTGGAGTCGGACCACAGCAGCGCCGTGAAGGAGTGGTTGTTGGAGATCAGTTCCCGAGCCATGTCCCAGGACCAGGGCCCGTCGGGACCGTACAGCTCGCGCCGGTGCGGGAACTCGCGCAGCAGGAACAGCAGCCAGGTGGCGGAGAACCCGATACGGACGACGGCGGCCTGGTACGGGCCGAGCGCGGTGCTCGTGACCCGCTGAATCGCCCGGGCGAGGCGGCGGTCCAGGGTGTCACGCCCGCGACGCGCGACACCGCCGGGAATACCACCGGTGCCGGGAGTACCCCCACCGGTGCGGAGGCCGCCGTCGGTGCGGAGGCCGCCGTCCGTGCGGGGACCGCCATCCGCGCGGGGACCGCCTTCGGTACCGGAGGTGCCGTCGCCGGTCGCGCCGTACCCGGTCGGGTGGTCCCCGGTCGTGCCGTGCCCGGTCGGGTCGGTGCCGCTCATTCGCCGGCCTCCGTCCGCCCGCCGTCGACACCGGCGGGCAGGTCGGCGGCGGTCACCGTCCACCACGGCAGGACCCTGTAATACGGCCGGGTGTCGGTCTTCTCGTCACTCCACACCGGCGCCGGGACTCCTTGGGTCGAGGACCGCAGCTGTATCCGTTCGATCCGTCCGCCCAGGTCGTGCTGTTCCAGGCGGAGCATCGCGATGCGCCGGACGTACTGCTCGGAGAGGCGGCCGCGTGTCCCGTTGGGCCGGTTGTCGCTGGTGTGCGAGTTCACGAAGAAGTCCCAGCCCCTGCGCAGCTCGTTCTGGTTGATGTGGCTGGGGAGGGGGTTGCTGCGGATCGCCTTCGCGTCGTCGGCGGTGAGGTCGATCCAGTCGGTGGTCCTGCGCGTGCCGCCCGTGGTGACCTCGGCGCGGACGTGGACGGCGATGTTCTGCTGCAGCGGGTTGGGGGCGAAGAGCTTCCAGTTCTGTTCGAACTCGGGGAAGACCCAGTCGTCGACGGCCTTGCCGTGCTGCTTGGTCAGGGTGTTCGAGGGTGCGACGTGCAGGAAGACCATGCCGAGGTGGAGACAGCCCAGGACACCGACCACAGCGAGGGCGACGGCCGCCACCACCTGGTACGGCAGGGACAGAGCCGCTATGCCGCCACCGGTTGCCCCGTTCGGAGCATGCGCGCCGGCCGGTGCGCCGTCACGCCCCGACACCTCGGCGTCACGGCCTGCGGGAGGAGCGCCGGCGTCCGCGTCCCCGTCCGCCGATATGGACTCGGAACCCGGTTCGACCTGTGCTTTCGGAGCCCCGTGAACGCCTCCCCCGGCGCCCGTGACGCGCCCGGCGCGCCCGGTCTCCTCGTCGTACGAGTCCATCCCGCCCCGTTCCGCTTCGCTCCACCGCAGTTGTCCACAGGGTTGACACCATACGGGCCACCGACTCACCATTGAAGTCATTCAACCGAACGATCGGTCGGGTAGGGGGTCCGATGACGACAGTGAGCGCGGACACGCAAGAGGCGTACGAGGCGGTCTTCGACGCCGCCGTGGCCGCCGACGAGCGGATCGAGCCTCGCGACTGGATGCCCGAGGCGTACCGCGCCACGCTCGTCCGGCAGATCGCGCAGCACGCGCACTCCGAGATCATCGGCATGCAGCCGGAGGCCAACTGGATCACCCGGGCGCCCTCCCTGCGACGCAAGGCGATCCTGATGGCCAAGGTCCAGGACGAGGCCGGGCACGGCCTGTATCTGTACAGCGCCGCGGAGACGCTCGGCGTCAGCCGGGACGAGCTGCTCGACAAGCTCCACTCGGGTCGCCAGAAGTACTCCTCGATCTTCAACTACCCGACACTGACCTGGGCCGACGTCGGCGCCATCGGCTGGCTCGTGGACGGTGCGGCGATCACCAACCAGGTGCCGCTGTGCCGCTGCTCCTACGGGCCGTACGCCCGCGCGATGGTCCGCGTCTGCAAGGAGGAGTCCTTCCACCAGCGCCAGGG
This sequence comes from Streptomyces sp. NPDC047886, assembly GCF_043204435.1. NCBI lineage: Bacteria > Bacillati > Actinomycetota > Actinomycetes > Kitasatosporales > Streptomycetaceae > Streptomyces > Streptomyces sp. NPDC047886. The sequence continues at coordinate 599,254 of NZ_JBIDCF010000003.1, read as the reverse complement.
GTACGAGTCGCTGCTCGCCCTGTCACGCGGCACGCCCGAGCAGCACGCCATGGCGCAGGACGCGGTGAATCGCTGGTGGTGGCCGTCGCTGATGATGTTCGGCCCCCCGGACGCCGACTCGTCGCACTCCGCCCAGTCCATGGCCTGGAAGATCAAGCGGCACTCCAACGACGAGCTGCGCCAGCGCTTCGTGGACATCTGTGTCCCGCAGGCCGAATCCCTGGGCCTCACCCTCCCCGACCCCGACCTGCGGTGGAACGAGGAGCGGGGGCACTACGACTTCGGCGCCATCGACTGGACCGAGTTCTACGAGGTCCTCAAGGGCAACGGGCCCTGCAACGAACAGCGGATCACCCAGCGCCGGCAGGCCCACGAAGAGGGTGCCTGGGTCAGAGAGGCGGCGGCCGCGTACGCCGCGAAGCACGGGGAGGCGACGGCATGACGACCAGCGACTGGCCGCTGTGGGAGGTGTTCGTGCGCTCGCGCCGCGGGCTGTCCCACACCCATGCCGGCAGCCTGCACGCTCCCGACGCCGACATGGCGCTGCGCAACGCCCGCGACCTGTACACCCGGCGCAACGAGGGCGTGTCCATCTGGGTGGTGCCGTCCGCGGCGATCACCGCGTCCTCGCCCGACGAGAAGGACCCGTTCTTCGAGCCGTCCGCCGACAAGCCCTACCGGCACCCGACCTTCTACGAGATCCCCGAGGGGGTGCAGCACCTGTGACCACCACGGTGAACGCCGCGGCTCTCGCCCTCGGCGACGACGCGCTGGTGCTGTCGCATCGGCTGGGGGAATGGGCGGGCCACGCACCCGTCCTCGAGGAGGAGGTGGCGCTCGCCAACATCGCGCTGGACCTGCTCGGCCAGGCCCGCGTGCTGCTCTCCCTCGTCGGTGACGAGGACGAGCTCGCCTACCTCCGCGAGGAGCGCGCCTTCCGCAACGTCCAGCTCGTCGAGCAGCCCAACGGCGACTTCGCGCACACCATCGCCCGCCAGCTGTACTTCTCCACCTATCAGGGACTGCTGTACGGCCGGCTGGCGGCCGACGGACCCGCGGCGCACGGCGACCTGACCGCGCTGGCCGCCAAGGCCGTCAAGGAGGTCGCCTACCACCAGGACCACGCCGAACAGTGGACGCTGCGGCTCGGTGACGGCACCGCCGAGAGCCATGAGCGGATGCAGCGCGCCTGCGAGACGCTCTGGCGCTTCACCGGCGAGCTGTTCCAGCCCGTCGAAGGACTCGACATCGACTGGCGGGAGCTGGAGACCGACTGGCTCGCCTCGGTGACGGCGGTGCTCGGCCGGGCCACGCTCACCGTCCCCGACCGGCCGCGCGCCGACGCCTGGAGCGCGGGGGCCGGCCGCCAGGGTCTCCACACCGAACCCTTCGGCCGGATGCTCGCCGAGATGCAGCATCTGCACCGCAGCCACCCGGGGGCGTCATGGTGACCACGACCCCGCTGGAGGAGGAGCTGAGCCGGCTCGCCGGTTCGGTACCCGACCCCGAGCTGCCCGTCCTGACCCTGGAGGACCTCGGCGTCCTGCGCGGCGTCGACGTGCAGGGCCCCGGCAAGGTGCGGGTCCGGCTCACCCCGACCTACACCGGCTGCCCCGCGATCGAGGCCATGTCCTCCGACATCGAGCGGGTGCTCCACGACCACGGCATACCCGAGGTGTCGGTGGTCACCGTCCTCTCCCCGGCGTGGTCCACCGACGACATCAGCGAGGAAGGCCGGCGCAAGCTCGCCGAGTTCGGCATAGCTCCGCCCCGCCCGCAGGACACGTCCGGGCCCGTGCCGGTCACGCTCGCCATCCGCTGCCCGCACTGCGGCTCGACCGACACCGAGCTGCTGAGCCGGTTCTCCTCGACCGCGTGCAAGGCGCTGCGCCGCTGCGCCTCCTGCCGTGAACCCTTCGACCACTTCAAGGAGTTGTAGATGTTCCATCCGCTCCGGGTGAGCGAGGTCGAGCGGCTCACGGACGACTCGGTGGCGGTGACGTTCGCCGTGCCGCCGGAGCTCCGCGAGGCCTTCCGCCACACCCCCGGCCAACATGTCACCCTGCGCCGTGGCGGCCCGCACGGCGAGGAGGTCCGCCGGACGTACTCGATCTGCGCGCCGGCCGCCCCCGCGGGCGAGATCCCGGTGCTGCGGGTGGGCATCCGGCTGGTGGACGGCGGCGAGTTCTCGACGTACGCGTTGAAGGAGCTCGCGGTCGGGGACACGGTCGAGGTCATGGAGCCGATGGGCCGGTTCGTCCTGGCGCCGCGGCCGGGGCACTTCGCGGGGATCGTCGGCGGCAGCGGCATCACACCGGTCCTGTCCATCGCGGCCACGCTGCTGGCTCAGGAGCCGGACGCCCGGTTCTGCCTGATACGGAGCGACCGCACCGCCGCCTCCACGATGTTCCTGGACGAGGTCGCCGATCTGAAGGACCGCCATCCGGACCGGTTCCAGCTGATCACCGTGCTGTCCCGGGAGGAGCAGCAGGCGGGGCTGCCGTCCGGGCGGCTGGACAAGGAGCGGCTGACGGCGCTGCTGCCCGCGCTGCTCCCCGTCGGCGACGTGGACGGCTGGTTCCTGTGCGGACCGTTCGGGCTCGTCCTCGGCGCCGAGGACGCACTGCGCGGCCTCGGAGTGGACCGCAGCCGTATCCACCAGGAGATCTTCCATGTGGACGACGGCTCGGCCCCGGCGGCCGGCAGGGCGGCCGGTGAGGCCCCGCACGCCACGCTGACCGCGACGCTCGACGGCCGCTCCGGCACCTGGCCGGTGCGGGAGGGCGAGTCGCTCCTGGAGACGGTGCTGCGCAGCCGGGCGGACGCCCCGTACGCCTGCAAGGGCGGCGTCTGCGGGACCTGCCGGGCGTTCCTGGTGTCCGGCGAGGTCCGGATGGGCCGCAATTACGCGCTGGAGGAGGACGAGACGGAAGCCGGTTACGTCCTGGCCTGCCAGTCGCACGCGATGACACCGGAGGTGCGGCTCGACTTCGACCGCTGAACGGCCACCGGCCATTCCCTTCCCCTAGAACCTGTTCTATCTTGACGGTCCGTCAGGAAACGGTGCGCGGGAGGGCAGGGTTGTGGACTTCACCTTCACCGAGGAGCAGCAGGCGGCCGCCGAGGCGGCACGGGCGGTCTTCGCTGACATCTCCCCCGACGGCGTGCCCAGCCCGGCGCGTACGCCCGGAGCCGTCGCCGAGGACTTCGACCGGCCGCTGTGGGCCCGGCTGGCCCGCGCCGACCTGCTGAGCCTGGCACTCGCACCCGAGCACGGCGGCGCGGACCTGGACCCCATCGCCGTCTGCCTGGTGCTGCGCGAGTCCGCCAAGGTGCTGGCCCGGGTTCCGCTGCTGGAGACCAGCGCCGTCGCCATGACCGTGCGGCACCACGGCGGTAAGAAACTCGCCGACGAGATCCTCCCGCGCGTCGGCCGAGGCGCCCTGGTACTCACCGCCGCCGCGAACGGCCGCACGGGCCACGACCCGGCCGAGCGGGCCGTCACGGCACGCCGCACTCCACCCGGCACCGACGGCTGGACCCTCGACGGTACGCAGACCGGTGTCCCCTGGGCACACAGCGCCGACCTCATCGCCGTACCCGCCCACACGGAGAACGGCCGCACCGTACTCGCCCTCGTCCCCCGCGACCAGCAAGGGGTGTCACTCACCGACCAGTACTCCACGAACGGCGAGCTGTACGCCGAGATACGGCTCGACGCCGCCCGCGTCCCCCCGCACGCCATGATCGACTCCGAGGGAGCCTGGGAGCGGCTGCACGCCCTCCTCGCCACCGGCACATGCGCCCTCGCCCTGGGGGTCGGGGAGGCGGTACTCGCGATGACCAGCGCGTACACCGGGAAACGGGAGCAGTTCGGCTACCCGCTGGCGACCTTCCAGGCCGTCGCCGTCCAGGCCGCCGACCGGTACATCGATCTGCGCGCCATGGAGGCCACCCTGTGGCAGGCGGCCTGGCGCGTCGGCACGGGTGCGACCGGAAGCCTGCCCGCGTCGGCGGACGTCGCCGTCGCCAAGATCTGGGCGGCCGAGGGCGTACGGCGCGTGGCGCAGACGGCGCAGCACCTGCACGGCGGATTCGGCGCGGACACCGACTACCCGCTGCACCGCTACCACGCCTGGGCCAAGCAGCTTGAGCTCTCCCTGGGCCCCGCCGCCGCGTACGAGGAGGCCCTCGGCGAGCTCCTGGCCGTCCACCCGCCGAACTGACGTGCCGGAACGGCGGCGCCCTACAAAACGACCGCCGCCGCGCCGTGCTCGGCGACCATCGGACGGCCGGCGCGCTGCCAGGCGAGCATGCCGCCGTCGATGTTCACCGCGTCGATGCCCTGTTGCACCAGGTACTGCGTCACCTGCGCCGACCGGCCCCCGACACGGCACATCACATAGGCGCGCCGCCCGTCGGCCACCGCCTCCGTCACCTCGCCGAAGCGGGCCACGAACTCGCTCATCGGCACGTGCACGGCACCCTCGACATGCCCGGCAGCCCACTCGTCGTCCTCACGGACATCCAGGACCAGGGCATCGGCGGGCACGGCGGCGGCATCCACCATGGGCAGCGGACCGAAGTTCATGAATCAAGCCTTCTCTCGTGGCAGGAGAACTAGGAGAAAACCGGAAGGGCCGAGCGCCGAAGGATCAGGCCCCGAGGCAGCAGACCCGAAGGACCAGACCCGAAGGACCACGCCCCGGCACCGGGCCCCGGAGGATCCTGTCCCGAGGCATCGGGTCCCACCCACAGGACATATCAACCCAAACAGATAGACCCGACCGAGGGTACCCGCGCTACCGCGTCAGCTGCGCGAGTTCCGCCTCCCGCTCGGAGACCTGGGCGAGCAACTGCTCGGCGATCTCCTCCAGCAGCCGGTCCGGATCGTCCGGCGCCATCCGCAGCATCGCGCCGATAGCGCTCTCCTCCAGATCCTGGGCGACCACGCTCAGCAGTTCCTTCCGTCGCGCCAGCCACTCAAGCCGGGCGTAGAGCTCCTCGCTCTCGCTCAGCTCCGGGGCCTTCGGCGCCGGGCCCGCCGCCCACTCGTCGGACAGCTCCCGCAGCATGGCCTCGTCGCCCCGCCCATAGGCGGCGTTGACGCGGGTGATGAACTCCTCGCGCCGCTGCCGCTCGGACTCGTCCCGCGCCAGGTCCGGATGCGCCTTACGGGCCAGCTCCCGGTAGAGCTTGCGCACCTCGTCCGTCGGCCGGACCCGCTTCGGCGGCTGCACCGGCTGCTCGGTGAGCATCGCCGCGGCCTCGGGGGACAGACCGTCGGAGTCGATCCAGCTGTGGAACAGCTCGTCGACGCCCGGCATCGGCAGGACCATCGCCCGCGCCTCGCGCGCCTTGCGCAGATCCTCCGGGTCACCGGTGCGCTCGGCACGGGCCTCGGCGATCAGCGCGTCCAGCTCGTCCAGGCGCGCGTACATCGGTCCGAGCCTCTGGTGGTGCAGCCGGGAGAAGTTCTCCACCTCCACCCGGAACGTCTCCACCGCGATCTCGAACTCGATCAGCGCCTGCTCGGCGGCGCGCACGGCCTTCTCCAGCCGCGCCTCGGGCCGCTGGTCCTCGGCATCGGCGGCCTCACCGGTATGCGGTGCACCGGTCACGTCGTCGCTCGGGGTCGTCACCCGACCAGCGTACGGGCGCCGGCGCCCACATCCACCACACCCCCGCCCGGACGGCCACCGCCACGGGGCGACCGCCCGGCCGCACCAGGAGTCAGACCCCCAGTTCGGCGGCGATGCGACCGGTGCGAACGGCCGCGACCAGGTCGGCGTGGTCGGCCTCGGTGCGGTCCGCGTACGCCACGGCGAACCGTGCCATCGCCGAGTCCAGTTCGTCGTTCTTGCCGCAGTAGGCGGCTATCAGCCGCGGGTCGGCGCTGTGGGCGTGCGCCCGGGCGAGCAGCGCCCCCGTCATCCGGCCGTAGTCGTCCACCTGGTCGGCGGCCAGCGCGGACGGGTCGACGCTTCCCTTCCGGTTGCGGAACTGGCGCACCTGGTAGGGCCTGCCGTCCACGGTCGTCCAGCCGAGCAGATTGTCGCTGACGACCTGCATCCGCTTCTGTCCGAGCACCACGCGCCGTCCCTCGTGCGCCACGTCCGGCACGGGGAACCCCGCCGCCGGCAGATACGGCTCCAGCGCCGACGGACGCGCCTCCTTCACCTGGAGCACCAGCGGCTCCCCCCGGTGGTCGGTGAGCAGCACCACGTACGAGCGGGTGCCGACGCTCCCTGTGCCCACCACCCGGAACGCGACGTCCTGGACGGCGTACCGCGCGAGCAGCGGCAGGCGGTCCTCGGGCAGCGTCTCCAGGTACGCGCCGAGCGACGCGGCGACCGCGGCGGCCTCGGCGTCGGGCACCCGGCGCAGTACGGGCGGCGCGTCCACGAACCTCAGCCCGCCGTCCTCGTCGGCCTCCGTGGACCTGGCCGCGAAACGGGCACTGGTGTTCCTGCGGGCCTTCTCCGAGACCCGCTCCAGCGTTCCGAGCAGATCCCGCGCGTCCGTGTGCGACACGAGCTCCTCGTCGGCGATGGCGTTCCACGCGTCGAGGACCGGCAGTCTGGCCAGCAGCCGCATGGTCCGCCGGTAGGCGCCCACCGCGTCGAACGCCGCCGCCCGGCAGGTGTCCTCGTCGGCGCCCGCCTCCCGCCCGGCCAGCACCAGCGACGTGGCGAGCCGCTTGAGGTCCCATTCCCAGGGGCCGACCGCGGTCTCGTCGAAGTCGTTCAGGTCGATGACCAGCCGGCCGCGCGCGTCGCCGTAGAGACCGAAGTTCGCCGCGTGCGCGTCGCCGCATATCTGTGCCCCGATCCCGGTCACGGGCGTCCCGGCCAGGTCGTGGGCCATCAGTCCGGCGGCACCGCGCAGGAACGCGAACGGGGTCGCGGCCATCCGGCCCACCCGGATCGGCGCCAGCCCCGCCACCCGCCCGCGGCTCGACTCCTCGACGGCCCGCACCGCGTCCGGCCGGCCGGCAGCCGACACCAGCGCTTCATGCGCCGACCTGGGCGTCCGCAGCCGCAGCGCCTTGCCCTGCTCCTTGGGCGAACCCGCCCCGTCCCCACCCGCCGCGCCACCGGTACGCGCACCCGGACGGCGAGGCGCGAACCCCGGCACCACCGGTATGCGCGGGTTCCCCCCGGGCACCCTCCGCTGTGCCGGCACGGCAGCCCGCATCGTCTCGTCCATCAGCCCCCCGCTCGTTCCTCACTCAGCCGCGACGACCGTACCCCCGGCGTCCGACGCCCGTCTCCCCCTGTGGACAACGCCCTGTGGACAACCCTTGGACGACGCCCCCCGCCCAGCCCCGGCCGACAGCCCGCCCCGCGCAACGCCCGCACAGTCCCGGCCCCCAGCGCCCGCAGGAGCCCGCGCGCAACGCCCGCAGCCCGCGCCCGCAGTCCCCGGGCCGGGCGATGTCACAGACCGGCGTCGCGGGCCAGCAGAGCCGCCTGCACCCGGTTCTCGCACCCCAGCTTCGCGAGGATGCGGCTCACATACGTCTTGACCGTGGCCTCGCTCATGTGGAGCCGCCTCCCCGCGTCGGCGTTCGACAGTCCCTCGCCGAGCAGCGCCAGCACCTCGCGCTCCCGCTCGCTGAGCGCCGACACCCGGGTCCGCGCCTCCTCCGCGCGCGCCGCCGCGCGTCCCGATGCCAGCTGCTCCACGACGTGCCGGGTGGCCCCCGGCGACAGGTACGCGTCGCCCGCCGCCGCCGCCCGCACCGCGCGGATCAGCTCGGTGGGCGCCGTGTCCTTCAGGAGGAACCCCGCGCCGCCGTGCTCCAGCGCCCGCAGCACGTTCTCCCGCTCGCCGAACGTGGTCAGCACAATCACCCGGGCGCGGGGCGCCGCCCGGCGCAGCTCCGGGAGCGCGGCGAGCCCGTCCAGTACGGGCATCTGGATGTCGAGCAACACGACGTCAGCGGCGTGCGACCGGGCCAGTTCGACGGCCTCACGCCCGTTCGACGCCTCGGCGACGACCTCGATCCCGGGATCGGACGTAAGGATCATGCGGATGCCCGCCCTGATGAGCGGTTCGTCGTCGGCGACGACGACCCTGACGCGGGGCGGTGCCCCGGACTCCGTCATGACCACGAACGTGCCCCTCCGGTCATCGCGCGTGGTTACCGCGCCACCTCGTACGACTTCTTCTCGATCAGCTTGCCGTCCTTGAAGCAGAACCGGAAAACCGGCTCCCTCTCGAGGCTGTCGCTGACCTCCGACGACAGCAGGAGCAGACAGCTTGCACCGTCCGGCTCGGCCGGGCCCTTCCCGTGCATGCCCTCGGTCGCGATGGTGTCCCCGCTCGGGAGCCGGTCCCGTACGTCCCGCTCGGACATGCCGATCTCCACGGCGTCGTAGTCGCTCTTGCTGATCATCGCGTCGTCCACGGCCCCCACCAGGTAGAACAGCCCGAAGCCGGCAGCCACCATGAGCACCAGCACCACCGCGGCGGCGATGCCGCAGCCGAGAGCGACCCCGCCGGTCCTGCTCATGCCCCTGCCGGCCCGCACGCCGTCCGCGCCGCTCATCGCCCACTCCCTCTCCGGAACCGAGACCGGCCGATCCGACAGAACGGATCCGACGAACCGCTCATCGGTCGACCCACCCTTTCCGGAGAAGGGCCCCGTGGACTGCTGCCGGAAGTCGTCGGTCGCATCGACCAAAGGACCACTCCACGCCCCGGACGGCACCGCCCCGGAACCCCCGGCCGCCCCGGAACCCCCGCCAGCCCCGAACCCGCCGGATGCCCCGGAAGTCCCCGCAACGGCAGGAGTTCCCGGTGTGCCCGGCGCCCCGTACGGCAGCATCGCGGCCACCCGGAACCCGTCGCCCTCCACCGGTCCGGCGTGCACGATGCCGCCCACCAGTCGCGCCCGCTCGTGCAGCCCGGTCAGCCCCTGGCCGCCGCTCACCACGTCGTCCGGCGCCCTGCCGCCCGCCGCGTTGACGACCTCCACGACCAGGGAGTCCGGCTCGTAGCGCAGTTCGACGGTGATCGCGGCGCCCGGCGCGTGCTTGTACGCGTTCGTCAGCGCCTCCTGCACGATGCGGTACGCCGCGTGGTCGGCGGCCGGGGCGAGCGGGCGTGCTTCGCCGCTGCGCCACAGCTCCACCTGGTTGCCGGCCGCCCTGGACGCCTCGACGAGCTCGTCGACACCGGCCGTGCCGCGCGTGACGCGCCCGGTGTCGTCGGCGGTCGGCGCCTCGACCCCGTCACGCAGGATGCCGACGACCTCCCTCAGCTCGCGCATCGCGTTCACCGACGCGTCCCGCAGCACGCCCACCGCCTCCCGCTGCCGTGCGGTGAGCTCGCGGTCGACCTCCAGCGCACCCGTGTGCACGGAGATCAGCGCGAGCTGGTGGCCGAGGCTGTCGTGCATGTCCTGGGCGATCCGCTGCCGCTCGCGCAGCCGCGCCTGTCCGGCCACCATGGCCCGCTCGCGCAGCAGTTGGGCGTTGCGTTCCTGCAGGGCGTGGAGCAGGGTCCTGCGCTGCGTCCAGTAGCGGCTGGCGAGGCCGGGCATGACCGTGGTCGCGAGGTAGTACAACGTGGTGAGCAGCACGATGGCCAGGGGCGCCTGGCGCGCCGTGCCGTCGAAGAGCGAGAGGCCGACGAAAAGGGCGTACGAGAGCGTGAACGCGCCCAGTGCCCTGCCCGGCGCCTCGATCCGGCGGCCCGCCGACCAGCCGACCAGGATCAGCAGCAGCAGGAAACCGCTGAGCTGCGACGTCAGCGCACCGGTGACCACCAGCACACCCGCCGGGAGCCTGCGCCGCAGCAGCGCCAGCACGGCCACGGCGACACCCACCCCGGCCGTCCGCAAGCCGCTGCCGCCGAGCACCTCCTCGATCCCGGCGGCCAGCAGGCCCATGACGACGGCGAGCACGGCCTCGCCCGCGGTGCGCCGGCGCGGCCACAGCTCGGGCGCCGCCAGCCACCGCCACCCGGCCCGCAACCGCGCCCCGGCCGACGTACGGGAGTCGGCGGCCGGGCGGTCCGCCATGGCGCCCGCCGGGCTCTTCCCGCCCCTCGTGCCCTCCGTGCCCCTCGTGCTGATCTTCGAAGACGCGTCCACGCCCGCACCCTAGACACGACAGTCGGGCCCGGCTGTCCTCTTTCGTCGCGGCGCGCCACGACGAACGTCGTCGCCACGAGGAACGTCGTCGCCACGACGCACGTCGCCGTAGCCCCGCCCGTCGCGCCGCCCGGACGACTGGAACGCGACAACTGGAACGCGACAAAGCGAGACGGCCGCCATCGTTTTCACGATGACGACCGTCTCGTCTGGTGCGCGAGGGGGGAGTTGAACCCCCACGCCCTTGCGGGCACTGGAACCTGAATCCAGCGCGTCTGCCTATTCCGCCACCCGCGCATTTGGGTGTTGCCACCGTCTTCTCCCTGCTTTTCGGCGGGAGCGCCTGGCGACATCAGAAGATTAGCACGTCGCCAAGGGTGGATTCACATCCGTTTGTTTCGGGCACCGGGACGGCGAACAGAGAGAGGGGGAGGGGCCCGGACGGGAAGACCCGGACAACCGGACGAGGAGGAGGGGGCCACCACGAGACCGCAGAGGAACGAGGGGCGCGAGGCGGACGACGGGCGCGAGACGGACGGGGAGCGGGAGGCGAACGAGGGGAGCGCGCCGTCCCACCCCGCGCGCCACCCGGCGAGCGCACCACCGAAGCCCGCGCGCCACCCGGCGAGCGCACCACCGAAGCCCGCGCGCCACCCGGCGAGCGCACCACCGAAGCCCGCGCGCCATCCGAGCCCGCGCGCCACCGGGGTCGAGCGCGACCGGACCGCCGCGTACGCCGGCCCTCGTACGCCACGCTCCACGGACGCACGGGCACGACGCAGCCCCTACGGCGGCGCCGCCCCCGCGTCCGCCGCCTCCCCGGCGACCCACCGCCCCAGCCACCCACCACCCCGCCGAACCGCCCCGCCGAGCCGCCCGCCGAACCGCCTCGCGGAACAACCCCGCACGAGACCCTGCCGGACCGCCCCTGCCGGACCGACCCCGCCAGACCGACCCCACCAGAGACCCCACCAGACCGACGCCGCCAGAACGACCCCGCCGGAACGATGCCACAGAACGGACAGATGCCGCATACCCGCCGCCCCACGTCACTGCTTCACCTCGCCGGGAACGCCATCGCCCCGTACCCACTCCTCCTGGGTGTGCCCAGGGTGCGGGACACTGTCCACAGGGCGCCTCTACGATCCCTCTGGGAGATGTGAGAGGTGACACTCGTCCACAGGGCAGAGAAGGGGAACCAGCCGATTTCCCGACGCGTGGATACGATCAGTAAGCAGTACCAGGACAGCGACGACGGAGGAGGTGCCCCATGGGAGTCCTGAAGCGGTTCGAGCAGCGTCTCGAAGGTCTGGTCAACGGCACCTTCGCCAAGGTGTTCAAGTCCGAGGTCCAACCCGTCGAGATCGCGGGCGCCCTCCAGCGCGAATGCGACAACAACGCGACGATCTGGAACCGCGAGCGGACCGTCGTCCCGAACGACTTCATCGTCGAGCTGAGCACGCCGGACTACGAGCGCCTCAGCCCGTACTCGGGACAGCTCGGCGACGAGCTGTCCGGGCTCGTCCGGGACTACGCCAAGCAGCAGCGCTACACGTTCATGGGCCCCATCAAGGTCCACCTGGAGAAGGCCGACGACCTCGACACGGGCCTGTACCGGGTGCGCAGCCGCACCCTCGCGTCGAGCACGTCGCAGCCGCAGGGGCAGCCGCCCGTCGGCGGCCCCGCGCACGGCGGCCCCACGCACGGTGGCCCCCCGCAGGGCGGCGCCCGCCCCGGTGGGTACGGGTATCCGCCGGCGGCGGCCCCGCCGATGCCCGCCGCGCCGCCGCCCGGCGTGCCCGGCGGCACCGGCGCGCCCGGCTCCATGAACCGTCCCGGCTCCCCGGCGCACCGCCCGCCGGGCGCGGCGGGACAGATGTCCGGCGCATCCGTGCGCCGCTGGATCGAGATCAACGGCACCCGCCATCAGATCTCCCGCCCGACGCTCGTGCTGGGTCGCAGCACCGACGCCGACGTGCGGATCGACGACCCCGGCGTCTCCCGCCGACACTGCGAGATCCGGACCGGAACGCCCTCGACGATCCAGGATCTCGGATCCACCAACGGCATCGTGGTGGACGGGCAGCACACCACCCGCGCTACGCTCCGCGACGGCTCGCGGATCGTCGTGGGCAGCACCACCATCGTTTACCGGCAAGCCGAAGGGTGAAGCGGGGGCAATGTCAGAGCTGACCCTCACGGTCATGCGGTTGGGTTTCCTCGCCGTACTGTGGCTGTTCGTCATCGTGGCCGTTCAGGTCATCCGCAGCGACCTCTTCGGTACGCGCGTCACGCAGCGCGGATCGCGCCGCGAGGCGGCGCGGCCGCAGGCGAACGCGCGACAGAACGCGGCCCCGCCGCAGCAGCGGCAGCGGCGCGGTGCCCCGACCAAACTGGTCGTGTCCGAGGGCACCCTCACCGGCACGACGGTCGCCCTCCAGGGGCAGACCATCACGCTGGGCCGCGCCCACGACTCCACGATCGTGCTGGACGACGACTACGCCTCCAGCAGGCATGCCAGGATCTACCCGGACCGTGACGGCCAGTGGATCGTCGAGGATCTCGGGTCCACCAACGGCACGTATCTCGACCGGACCCGACTCACCACCCCGACACCCATTCCGCTGGGCGCGCCGATCCGCATCGGCAAGACCGTCATCGAGCTGCGGAAGTAGTGCTACATCATGAAGAGGCGCGAGCGGAGCGAGCGAGCCGCAGCGGTCCCCGCGGCGGACCGGGAAGGGCTCCCGACCGGAGGGTGGGCAGTGTGGCTCGAGACCGGCTGTACCCCGATCCGACGGGCGAGGTGCGCATGAGTCTGTCACTGCGCTTCGCCGCCGGGTCGCACAAGGGCATGATCCGCGAGGGCAACGAGGACTCCGGTTACGCCGGCCCGCGCCTGCTCGCGATCGCCGACGGCATGGGCGGTCAGGCCGCCGGCGAAGTCGCCTCGTCCGAGGTGATCTCCACGCTCGTGACCCTCGACGACGACGTTCCCGGCTCCGACATCCTCACCTCGCTCGGTACGGCGGTGCAGCGCGCCAACGACCAGCTCCGCATGATGGTCGAGGAGGACCCCCAGCTGGAGGGCATGGGGACCACCCTGACCGCGCTCCTGTGGACCGGTCAGCGGCTCGGTCTCGTGCATGTCGGCGACTCCCGCGCGTACCTCCTGCGGGACGGCGTCCTGACGCAGATCACCCAGGACCACACGTGGGTGCAGCGGCTCGTGGACGAGGGGCGCATCACCGAGGAGGAGGCCACCACCCACCCGCAGCGGTCGCTCCTCATGCGCGCGCTGGGCAGCGGCGACCATGTCGAGCCGGATCTGTCGATCCGCGAGGTCAGGGCCGGCGACCGGTATCTGATCTGCTCCGACGGCCTCTCCGGTGTCGTGTCCCACCAGACCATGGAGGACACGCTCGCCAGCTACCACGGCCCCCAGGAGACCGTGCAGGAGCTGATCCAGCTCGCCCTGCGCGGCGGCGGCCCCGACAACATCACCGTGATCGTCGCCGACGTCCTCGACGTCGACGGCGGTGACACCCTGGCCGGCCAGCTCAGCGACACCCCGGTCGTCGTCGGCGCGGTCGCCGAGAACCAGCAGCAGCTGAACGACGGCGGCGCCATGGAGACCCCGGCCGGCCGCGCGTCGGGCCTGGGCCGTCCGGCGTCGCACCAGCCGCCCGGCGGCGGCTTCGGCCCGCCCGGCAGCGGCGACGACATCGGCTACGGCGGGATGCCCCCGGAGGGCGCGTTCGGCGCGTACACCGACGACGACTTCGACAAGCCGCGCACGGGCCGCAGGTGGCTCAAGCGGACGTTCTACATCATCCTCGCGCTGGCCGTCATCGGCGGCGGACTGTACGGCGGCTGGCGCTGGACGCAGACGCAGTTCTACGTCGGCGCCAAGGACGGGCACGTCGCGCTGTACCGGGGCATCAGCCAGCAGCTGGCCTGGATCTCGCTGTCGAAGGTCGAGAAGGACCACCCCGACATCGAACTCAAGTACCTCCCGGACTACCAGCGCAAGCAGGTCGAGGCGACCATCGCCGGCGGCAGCCTCGGCAAGGCGCAGGCGAAGGTCAAGGAGCTGGAGGCCCAGGCGCGCGCCTGCCGCAAGCAGGAGGAGGCCCGTGAGGCGGCCGACCGGGTCAGCCCCACGCCGCCCGCCGGAGACGGCGAGACGCCCGCGAGCGGCTCGAACGAAGCCACGACCGACGGCACCGGCGCCACGACCGACACCAAGCCCGACGCAGCCGCTCCCTCTCCGGGCCCCAGCCTCTCGGAGGAGGAGCAGAAGCTGGCCTCGAACTGCGGCAAGAGTTAAGCACCCGTAGGGGGCCTTTCACCACCATGAGCGTTGTCACCAACACGACCACCATCGGCGCGATCGACCTGCCGAGCCGCCGCAACACCGAGCTGTTGCTGCTCGGCTTCGCCGTCGCCATCCCGGTCTTCGCGTATCTGAACGTCGGCCTGGCCATCGACGGCAAGGTGCCGGCCGGCATGCTCGGATACGGCATCGGCCTCGGCCTGCTGGCCGGCATCGCGCATCTGCTGGTGCGGAGGTTCGCGAAGTACGCCGACCCGCTCCTGCTGCCGATCGCGACCCTGCTCAACGGACTCGGGCTGGTGCTGATCTGGCGCCTGGACCAGTCGCCGCGAGTGATCGCGAAGTCGATGGCCCAGTTCGGCAGCTACAGCCCGGACGCGCCCAAGCAGCTCATGTACTCGGCGATCGGTGTCGCCCTGTTCCTGCTGGTGCTGCTGTTCCTCAAGGACCACCGGGTCCTGCAGCGCTACACGTACATCTCGATGGTCGCGGCGATCGTGCTGCTGCTCCTGCCACTCGTCCCCGGCCTCGGCGCGGACGTCTTCGGCGCCAAGATCTGGATCCGCGTCGGTCCGTTCTCCATCCAGCCCGGTGAGTTCGCCAAGCTGGTCCTCGCGGTCTTCTTCTCCGGCTACCTGATGGTGAAGCGGGACGCGCTGGCCCTGGCCAGCCGCCGGTTCATGGGCCTGTACCTGCCGCGCGGCCGCGACCTCGGCCCGATCCTCACCATCTGGGCGCTCAGCCTGATCATCCTGGTCTTCGAGAACGACCTGGGCACGTCGCTGCTGTTCTTCGGCATGTTCGTGATCATGCTGTACGTGGCCACCGAGCGGACCAGCTGGATCGTGATGGGTCTGCTGATGGCCGTCGGCGGCGCGGTCGTCGTCGGTTCGTTCGCCAGCCACGTGCAGTCCCGTGTCGCCGCGTGGCTCGACCCCTTCGAGTGCCTGAAGACGGCTCCCGAGGGCACCAACATGGCTTACGCCTGTGACCAGATGACCCAGGTGCTGATGTCGTTCGGCTCCGGCGGGACGCTCGGCACCGGTCTCGGCCAGGGCAACTCCGACCTCATCGGCTTCGCCGCGAACTCGGACTTCATCTTCGCCACCGTCGGCGAGGAGCTGGGCCTGGCCGGTGTCATGGCCTTCATCCTGCTCTACGGCCTGATCGTCGAGCGGGGCATCCGTACCGCGCTCGCCGCCCGCGACCCGTTCGGCAAGCTGCTCGCGATGGGCCTGTCGGGGGCGTTCGCCCTCCAGGTCTTCGTCGTCGCCGGCGGTGTGATGGGACTCATCCCGCTGACCGGTATGACCATGCCGTTCCTGGCGTACGGCGGTTCCTCCGTGATCGCCAACTGGGCGCTGATCGCGATCCTGCTCCGGATCAGCGACACCGCGCGCCGTCCCGCGCCGTCCCCCGCCCCCAACCCCGACGCCGAGATGACCCAGGTGGTCCGCCCGTGAACAAGCCCCTGCGCCATATCGCGATCTTCTGCGGCCTGCTGGTCCTCGCCCTGCTCATCCGCGACAACTGGATCCAGTACGTCAGGGCCGACGAGCTCAACTCGCACCCGCGCAACAAGCGGGTCACCATCGAGCGGTACCAGCACGTGCGCGGCGACATCATCGTGGACGGCAAGCCGATCACCGGCTCCGTCGACTCCAAGGACCCGCTCTACAAGTACAAGCGCACCTACGTCGACGGCCCCATGTGGGCGCCGGTCACGGGCTACGCGTCGCAGGCGTACGACGCCAACCAGATCGAGAAGCTCGAGGACGGCATCCTCACCGGCAACGACGACCGGCTCTTCTTCGACCGCACCCTGTCGATGTTCACCGGGGAGCAGAAGAAGGGCGGCAACGTGGTCACCACGCTCAGCGGTGCCGCGCAGAAGGCGGCCTTCGAGGGGCTCGGCGACAAGAAGGGCGCCGTCGCGGCCATCGACCCGCAGACCGGCAAGATCCTCGCGCTGGCGTCCACCCCGTCGTACGACCCGTCCACCTTCGCCGGCTACTCGGCGAAGGACGAGAAGGCATGGGTCGCGCTGGAGAAGAGCAAGGACAAGCCGAAGCTCAACCGGGCGCTGCGCGAGATCTACCCGCCCGGCTCGACGTTCAAGGTCCTCACGGCCGCCGCCGCTCTGGAGAACGGCAAGGTCACCGACATCGACGCGGCGACGGACACCCCCGATCCGTATCTGATCCCGCTGTCGACCCAGCCGATGATCAACCACGCCAAGGGTTGCGAGAACGCCACCCTGAACTACGCGATGCAGTGGTCCTGCAACTCGGTGTTCGCGAAGCTCGGTGACGAGGTCGGCCGCGACAAGATGCTGGAGATGGCCGAGAAGTTCGGCTTCAACAACGCGGAGATCGACACTCCGGTCCGGGCGGCCGGGTCCGTCTACGACAAGAACATGGACCGGGGCGGCAACGCCCTCTCCTCCATCGGCCAGTTCAACACCGCGACGACCCCGCTCCAGATGGCCATGGTCACCGCGGCGATCGCCAACGACGGCAAGCTGATGAAGCCGTACATGGTCGACCAGCTGGTCGCTCCCAACCTCGACGTGCTCCAGAAGAACGAGCCCGAGGAGATGAGCCGCCCGATGTCGCAGAAAACCGCGCAGCTCGTCCAGCGGATGATGGAGAACGTCGTCGAGAACGGCACGGGCACGAACGCCCGGATCCGCGGCGTCACCGTCGGTGGCAAGACCGGTACGGCGCAGCACGGCGAGAAGAACAAGGCCCGGCCCTACGCCTGGTTCATCTCGTACGCCAAGACCGACAGCGGCTCCCCGGTCGCCGTCGCCGTGGTCGTCGAGGACTCCAGCGCCACCCGTGACGACATCAGCGGTGGCGGTCTCGCCGCCCCGATCGCACGCGCTGTGATGAAGGCGGTACTCGACGGCAGGCAGTGACCACCGGGCCCGTGGAGTGGGCGTGTG
The DNA here is from genome assembly GCF_043204435.1 of Streptomyces sp. NPDC047886. Taxonomy (NCBI): domain Bacteria; kingdom Bacillati; phylum Actinomycetota; class Actinomycetes; order Kitasatosporales; family Streptomycetaceae; genus Streptomyces; species Streptomyces sp. NPDC047886. Next base: position 581,869 of record NZ_JBIDCF010000003.1, on the reverse strand, counting down.
TCTCGTGTACCGGTCGGGTATCAGGGTGGCGGTCGCGGTCTGATCAGCTTCCCGTGCCCGGTAGCGTATGCGCGAACAGCACACCGCCGGACCACACAGTCGGGTGCGGTCGGGACTGACGGAGAGGGCTGGAACAGTTATGGAAGAGCCGCGTCGCCTCGGCGGCCGGTACGAGCTGGGCTCGGTGCTCGGCCGTGGTGGCATGGCGGAGGTCTACCTCGCCCACGACACCCGGCTCGGCCGCACCGTCGCCGTGAAGACGCTGCGGGCCGACCTCGCCCGCGACCCGTCCTTCCAGGCCCGGTTCCGCCGTGAGGCCCAATCCGCCGCCTCGCTCAATCACCCGGCGATCGTCGCTGTCTACGACACCGGCGAGGACTACGTCGACAACATCTCCATCCCGTACATCGTGATGGAGTACGTCGACGGGTCCACCCTGCGTGAGCTGCTGCACTCGGGCCGCAAGCTGCTGCCCGAGCGCACCCTGGAGATGACCGTGGGCATCCTCCAGGCGCTGGAGTACTCGCACCGCGCCGGCATCGTCCACCGCGACATCAAGCCCGCCAACGTCATGCTGACCCGCACCGGTCAGGTCAAGGTCATGGACTTCGGCATCGCCCGCGCCATGGGTGACGCCGGCATGACCATGACGCAGACGGCCGCGGTGATCGGCACCGCCCAGTACCTCTCCCCCGAGCAGGCCAAGGGCGAGCAGGTGGACGCCCGCTCCGACCTGTACTCCACGGGCTGCCTGCTGTACGAGCTGCTGACCGTCCGCCCGCCGTTCGTGGGCGACTCCCCGGTCGCGGTCGCCTACCAGCACGTACGGGAGGAACCGCAGCCGCCCAGCAACTTCGACCCCGAGATCACGCCCGAGATGGACGCGATCGTGCTGAAGGCGCTCGTCAAGGACCCCGACTACCGGTACCAGTCCGCCGACGAGATGCGCGCCGACATCGAGGCGTGCCTCGACGGCCAGCCGGTCGCCGCAGCCGCCGCGATGGGCATGATGGGGGCTCCCGGCGGTTACGGCTATCCGCACAACGACCAGCCGACGACCGCGCTGCACCCGGCGGACCCGGCCGCGCAGACGTCGATGCTGCCGCCGATGAACCCGGACGACGGCGGGTACGGCTACGACGACCGGGGCGCGGGGCGGCGGCGCCAGCCGCAGAAGAAGTCCAACCTCTCCACGATCCTGCTGGCTCTGGCCGGTGTCCTGGTGCTGATCGGCGCCATCCTGATCGGCCAGGCCGTCTTCGGCGACGACGAAGGCCCCGAGACGGTGCCGGTGCCGCAGCTGGTCGGCAAGACGCTCGAACAGGCCGAGGGGCTCGCGCAGAACGCGCGCGTCAAGGTCCAGCAGGCAGGTACGGAGCGCTGTGATCAGCCCAAGGGCGCGATCTGCAGCCAGACCCCGGCCGCCGAGGCGGACGCCACCATGAACGTGGGCGACACGGTCACGGTGAAGGTCTCCGAGGGCGCCCCGAAGGTCGAGGTGCCCGACGTCACCGAGAAGTCCCAGGAGAACGCCATCAAGGCGCTGGAGGACAAGGGCTTCAAGGTCGAGGTGAAGCAGCAGGAGTCCGGCGAGAACCCGGGCACGGTGCTCTCGCAGAACCCGCCGGGCGGTTCGGAGCAGGAGAAGGGCTCCACCGTCACGATCACGGTGTCCAAGCAGGAGCAGGTGAACGTCCCGCCGGTGACCGGCAACCTGTTCGACGACGCCAAGTCCCAGCTGGAGACCCTGGAGTTCCAGGTGGCACGGCAGGACGTGGATTCGGACCAGCCGGCGGGCACGGTCATCGAACAGAACCCGAAGGGGAACGAGAAGGCCCCCAAGGGATCCCAGGTCACGCTGAAGGTCTCCAAGGGGCCGCAGGTCCAGCAGGTGGACGTGCCTCAGCTGTTCGGCCAGACCATCGCCCAGGCCCGGCAGTCGCTCGCGGCGGTGGGCCTCCAGCTCGGGGCGGTCGTGAACGGCCCGAACGACGAGAACGCCCGGGTCTCCAAGCAGGACCCCAAGCCCGGCAAGAAGGTCGACACGGGCACCCTGGTGAACGTGGAGACGTTCGGCGGGGGCGGCGGCCAGGACGGCGGCAACGGCGACGACAACGACGGCATCGGCTGGTTCGGCGGCGTCACGGGCGTCGTCTTCCGCCAGCAGTGACGCCCGGCCGACACCCGGCTGACGGTTGAGGGTTGACGGTTGACGGTTGACGCCGGTCGCGGTCGGCACCGGCCACGAAGGACGAGAGCCCCGGCTCCCCGTGAAGGGGAGCCGGGGCTCTCGCGTACGCGCCCGCCCACGTGACCCACGCACGGGCCCGCGACACCGCCCACGGCCCGTGGCAGGCCCTGGAGGGGCTCGGCGCGGGCCCCGTGGGGTTCCGGGGGCTAGCGGAGCTCCGCCGGCGGCGTACGGGCCGCGTCGACCTTCTCCGTGCGCTCCAGCTCGCCCCACACGATGTAGCGGTAGTCCGACGTGTAGATCGGCGTGCAGGTCGTGAGGGTGATGTAGCGGCCCGGCTTCGCCTTGCCCGACTCCTTGGGGACCGGCTGGAGCACGTCCACGTTGTACTTCGACGTCTCGGGGAGCGTCTTGTAGACCTTGTAGACGAACCAGGTGTCCCTGGTCTCGAAGACGATGGAGTCGCCGTTCTTCAGCTTGTGGATGTTGTGGAACTTCGCCCCGTGGCCGTCGCGGTGCGCGGCGAGCGTGAAGTTGCCCTGCTTGTCCGTCGGCAGCGCCGACTTGATCGGGTCGGTGTAGTACCCGGCGACCCCGTTGTTGAGGATGTCCGGAGCGGTGCCCTTCTTGACCAGCACCTCGCCGTTCTTCATCGCCGGTACGTGGAGGAAGCCGAGCCCGCCCTTGGTGTCGAGCGCGCCAGGGCCCGCGTCCGCCGCCCAGCGGTCGCGTACCTCGTCGCCTTCCTTGTCGGCCGCCCGGTCCGCCAGGACGTTCGTCCACCACAGCGAGTAGACGACGAAGAGGCCCATCAGTACGCCTGCGGTGATCAGCAGTTCACCGAACACACTGATGGCGCCGGCGATCCGGCTGCGCGCACGTGCCACTACACCTGTCCCGTCTTGAGATCTCAGCCCACGAGCGCGTCCGGTTTGCCCTTGCTGCGCGGCCGTTCCTCAACCATCTTGCCCCACACGATCATGCGGTAGGTACTGGTGAACTCGGGCGTGCACGTCGTCAGCGTGATGTACCGGCCCGGCGCGTCGAAGCCGGACCCGTCCGGGATGGGCTTGAGCACGGAGATGTTCGACGGCGGCGTCTGCGGCAGGATGCTCGCCATCTCGTACGTGTAGTACGTGTCCCGGGTCTCCACGACGATCGGGTCACCCGGCCGCAGCTGGTTGATGTACCGGAACGGCTCGCCGTGCGTGTTGCGGTGGCCCGCGACCGCGAAGTTGCCCTGCTTGTCGGAGGGCATCGCGGTCTTCAGCGCGCCCTCGGCGTAGTGCCCGGCCATGCCGCGGTCGAGGACCTTCTCCTTGTCGATGCCCTCGGCGATGGGCACGACGACGTCCAGCTTGGGGATGTACATGATGGCGAAGCCCTGACCCGGCTCGAACGCATCCGGCGTCCGGTCCGTCGACGCCCACTCCTCCGTGATCCGGCTCTTCGCCTTGTCGACCTCCAGGCCCGCCTGGACGTTCGTCCACCACAGCTGGTAGGTGACGAAGAGCAGCATCACGACGCCGAAGGTGATGAAGAGCTCGCCGACCACACGGCTCGCGACCACGCCGAGGCTGTCCTTGGCGGCACGGGCGGCCCGCCGGGCCTCCACGCGTGACATGGGCGCCCCGCCGGCCGCCGTCGCGCCGGTGGCGGAGGAGGCGGTGGCGGTGGCGGTTCCGGCCGCCGCGGATCCGGTCGCCGCGGTCGCCGGGCCGTGCGCGTGGGCCCCGGCACGGCGGCGGCCACGGGACTTGGCGGCCTTACGCCGCTCCGCGCGGCCCCCGGTGGGCCGCTCCGGCACGCCCGACACGGCCGACGCGTCCGGCACGCCGGACCCGCCGAGCCCCTCCGTTCCGTCCTGCTCGCTGCCGGTTATTCGCAGCGTCTCGGCGGTGGGCAGCGGCATCGTCGTGTCATGGCGGACGAACGCGGGCCGAGACCCCCCGACGCCGGGGCCCGAACCGTCCACGGGCGCGGACGGGTAGGCGTCGGGCGCGGGTCCCGGGGCGGTGGCGGACGGGTAGGCGTCGGGCGCGGGTCCCGGGGCGGTGGCGGACGGGTAGGCGTCGGGGGCCGGCTGCTCCCCGTACCACTCCTGCGCGACCGGCTGGACGGGCTCCTGCCGCATCGGCTCGGGCTCCGCCTGCGGGGGTGCCTGCGGGGGTGTCGCCGCCCGGAACCATGGCGACCCCTGTCCCGCCCCTGCGGCGTCGTGATCGTGGTCCGGGCGCACGGACGTCACGCGACGGCCTTGCCCACCACCGGCGCCAGGCCCGCCGACCGGCCGACCGCCCCGGTGTCCCCGCACTGCTCCAGCCAGTTCGCGAGCATCAGGTGCCCGTGTTCCGTGAGCACCGACTCGGGGTGGAACTGCACGCCCTCGACGGCCCGTTCACGGTGGCGGAGCCCCATGATGATGCCGTCCTCGGTCCGTGCCGTGACTTCCAGCACGTCCGGGAGGTCGGCGGGCTCGGCGGCCAGCGAGTGGTACCGGGTCGCGGTGAACGGCGACGGCAGCCCGGCGAACACGCCCCGGCCCTCGTGCAGCACCCGTGAGGTCTTGCCGTGCAGCAGCTCGGGCGCGCGGTCGACCACACCGCCGTACGCCACGGCCATCGACTGCATGCCGAGGCAGACGCCGAAGACCGGGACGCCGGTGTCGGCGCAGTGCCGCACCATGTCCACGCAGACCCCGGCCTGCTCGGGCGTACCCGGTCCCGGCGAGAGCAGGACACCGTTGAAGCCGTCCTGCGCGTGGCTCAGCTCCACCTCGTCGTTGCGCCGGACCTCGCACTCGGCGCCGAGCTGGTAGAGGTACTGGACCAGGTTGAAGACGAAGCTGTCGTAGTTGTCGACGACGAGGATGCGCGCGCTCACTGACCGTCCACCGTCACATCGTTGAACGGAAGCAGCGGCTCCGCCCAGGGGAACACGTACTGGAAGAGCACATAGACGACCGCGAGGACGAGCGCGAGCGAAATGAACGCCCGCACCCACGCGTTGCCCGGCAGATGCCGCCAGATCCAGCCGTACATGACGTCTGCTGGTCCTTCCCGTCCGATGTGCCTTCGATACGGCAACCAGAGTACGGGGCGATGCCCTCGGGGTGGGTCACCTGTGGAAAGCCGGCGGCTTGCCCTGGGTCACAGCGCGCGTGGACTCCAGTCGGGCCCAGGCGACGAGCCGGTGGCTGCTGCCCCACTCGGGGTCGCAGGTGGTGAGGGTCAGATAGCGGCCGGGCCGGCCGAACCCGGACTTCTCCGGGACAGGGTCGACCACTCCGGTGTCGGTGGGCACGGTCCGGTACGGCTCGGCGGTGACGCGGTACGTGAACCAGGTCGTCCCGTCGTTGAGGATCACCGCGTCGCCGGATCGCAGCCGGGGGAAGTCCTTGAACGGGTCGCCGTACGTGCGGCGGTGGCCCGCGACGGCGAAGTTGCCGGTGGCGCCGAGCGGGGCGGTGCGCGCGTAGTGGCCGAGGCCCTTCCTGAGGGTGGCGGCGGCCGTCCCCTCCAGCACGGGCCAGTCCCAGTCGGCGCCGAACCGGGGGACGTACATCACGGCGAACGGTCGCCCGTCCCGGTACGGCTCCGGCGCCCCGTTGCCCGGGGCGGGGGTGGGTGTGGGGGCGGGGGTGGGGTCGGGGGCAGAGGACGAGGCCGGGGCGGGGGCCGGGGCCTGGGACCGCGTCCAGCGCTCCTGGAGGGCGGTGATCTGGTCGCCGGCCGCGCTCTGGGCCGTCACGCCGGTCCAGAACACGACGTACACGACGAAGAGCACGATGCCCGCGCCCACCGTCAGACAGAGTTCGCTGAGGATCCTGACGACCAGCCGCACGGGACCTCCCGCCACCGCCCCCGATCGGGTGCTCACCGGGCGACGGCGGGCGGGATCAGGGGGTCATGGATTCACAGGGTTCGCGTAGTGGAGATCCACTGTGCCCGAGTAGCCCGGCAGAGTCACCGCGTCGTGCTCGTCCACTTTCCAGCCGAGCCCGTACGCCTTCACGTACAGCTGGTAGTTCTGGATCGCGGGCGCGTCGGTGAGGGCCCGCCTGAGCCTGTCGGTGTCGCCGACGGCCGTGACCTTGTACGGCGGGGAGTAGACACGGCCCTGGAGGATCAGGGTGTTGCCGACGCAGCGCACCGCGCTGGTGGAGATCAGCCGCTGGTCCATGACCCGGATGCCCTTGGCGCCGCCCTCCCACAGGGCGTTCACCACGGCCTGGAGGTCCTGCTGGTGGATGACCAGGTCGTTGGCCTGCGGCTCGGGGTAGCCGGGCGCGGCCCGGGCGTTCGGCGGGGCGTCGTTCAGGGTGACGGTGAGGCCCTCGCCGGCCACCTCGGTGGTGCCCGCGGCCTTCTCCAGGGCGCCGAGCTCCTCGTCCTCGGCCCGGGTGGAGCCGTCGTCGCGCCGGGCGAGCGCGCCGACCTCGTCCCGTACGGCGGACGTGACCTCCTCCAGCTGGGCGTTCTTGTGGCTGCGCTCCTGGATGAGGTCGGAGAGCTTCAGCAGGGAGTCGTCCGTACGGATGTTGGTGCCCTTGGCCGTGTTGAAGCTGGTGACGAAGATCAGGCCCGCGAGTGCGAAGACGGCACCGGTGAGCAGCCGGGCCGGCCACCCTTTTCCGTGCCGGACCGGCTCTGCGGGAGAGTCGCCGGAATTGCTCAACGTACCCTTATCTCCTTCGACGCCGCGGAAGCACTACGCTAACGGACGCCCGGGCGAGGCGGTGGTCCCCCTCGTTCTCAGCCCCGGTACCAGCCACAGTTCCCTGCGCGGTAACGCAGCGCATCGACAGGAGAGTCCCTCGTGCCGAAGTCACGTATCCGCAAGAAGTCCGACTTCACGCCGCCGCCGGCCGCCAAGCAGGCGACCGCGATCAAGCTGACCAACCGCAGCTGGGTCGCTCCCGTGATGCTCGCCCTGTTCGCCATCGGGCTGGCCTGGATCGTCGTCTTCTACGTCACGGACGGCACGCTGCCCGTGAAGTCGCTGCGCAACTGGAACATCGTCGTGGGCTTCGGCTTCATCGCGGGCGGCTTCGGCGTTTCCACGCAGTGGAAGTGACGCGCCGCGGTGACCTGCGGCGCGTCACGGTGGAACGCGCCGCCGCGGCATCGACATGGTGCGCGTAGAGCCGGGACGACCCTCCGGTCAAGCCCTGCCCTAAGGTTATCCACAGCGTTGTGCACAGCCGTGGAAAAGGTCAGACGATCTGTGGATAACTTGCATCGTGTTGACGCCGATGTGACTGCGGCCGTGCACCGACGTCCTCGGGCCCGCCTCGTGTCCTCACCGGAAAAGCCCAGGTCAGCGACGAGGGGCACAGGTGTTCCCCACGCGGCGCACCGGAAGCGCCACCTACTGTGGACAACTTTGGGGAAATCAGCGCTCACGTGAGCGCCAGGGTCCTCAGAATCACGGTCACCACGGTGAGCAGCAGCACGAGCCCACAGGTTCCCCACTGCGTCAGTGCCCGGCGGTCGCGCGGTGCGTGGACCATGCCGTACGCGATGACCGCACCGGCGATGAGACCGCCGATGTGCGCCTGCCAGGCGATGCCCTCCCACAGGAACGTCAGCGCCAGGTTCAGCACCAGCAGGGCGACGACCGGCCGCAGATCCTGGTTGAGTCGGCGCATCAGCACCACGGTGGCGCCCAGCAGCCCGAACACCGCGCCGGACGCGCCCAGCGAGCCCTGCGCGGCCGGGGCGATCAGATAGGTGAAGGCGCTGCCCGCGAGGCCCGACAGCAGGTACAGCGCCACGTACCGCGCCCGGCCGAGCGCCGCCTCCAGCGGGCCGCCCAGCCACCACACGCCCAGCATGTTGAAGGCGATGTGCCAGACCTGCTCGTGCAGGAACACCGACGTGACCAGCCGGTACAGCTCGCCCGCCGCCACGCCTTCCGTCGGGACGTACGGCACGCCCGGCGGGAAGAGGCTCGCCGGCGGCCAGGCGCCGACCAGCGCCAGATCACTCACGAACCGGTCCCGGTCGGTGAGCACGAGCACGAACACCAGCGCGTTGAGCGCGATGATGATCTTGGTGATCAGCTGGGGGTCACCGGCGGTGATCGCACCGCCCGCGATCGTCCTCGGCCGTGAGGCGTTCGCCGCCGCGCGGCCCCCGGAGCCGGACCCGCCCCGTACACACTCCGGGCACTGGAATCCGACGGAGGCCTCCACCATGCAGTCCGGGCAGATCGGCCGCTCGCAGCGCGTGCAGCGGATACCGGTCTCCACCCCGGGGTGGCGGTAGCAGCTCGACAGCCCGTTCGGCGCCTGCTCCTGCTCCATGGGGATCCCCTCGTCGTCGTGCGTACCAACGCCCCGTCCATCCTTACGGACGGACGGGGCGGAAAGGTTCCCTTCGGGGATCTTTCGCAGACCCTGCCGGGTTCCTGGGCGGGCCCGCCCAGCGAGCGCGGCCCGTGGGCTCAGCCCTCGCGGGACTCGATCTGCACGGACTCGATGACCACGTCCTCGACCGGGCGGTCGGTGCGCGGGTTGGTCCGGGCGCCGGCGATCGCGTCCACGACGGCCGTGCTGGCCTTGCCGACGACCTCACCGAAGATGGTGTGCTTGCCGGTCAGCCAGGTGGTCGGCGCGACCGTGATGAAGAACTGCGAGCCGTTGGTGCCCGGGCCCGCGTTCGCCATGGCCAGCAGGTACGGCTTGCTGAACGACAGGTCCGGGTGGAACTCGTCACCGAACTCGTAGCCCGGGCCGCCGGTGCCGTTGCCCAGCGGGTCACCGCCCTGGATCATGAAGCCGCTGATGACCCGGTGGAAGACGGTGCCGTCGTAGAGCCGGTCGGTGGAGCGCTTGCCGGTGGCCGGGTGCGTCCACTCCCGCTCGCCGCTGGCGAGTTCGACGAAGTTCTTGACCGTCTTCGGGGCGTGGTTCGGCAGAAGCCGGATCTCGATGTCGCCCTTGTTGGTCTTGAGGGTGGCGTAAAGCTGCTCGGCCACGATGTGCCTTCCTGAAGTCTGCTCTGACGTCCACCGATCCTCGCACGGATGGCCCTGCCGGAGGCAAAGGAGGGCGGGCCGCGAGCACCGCGTTGCCCCGGATGCCGCTCCGCGCATGCCGACCCGGAGGCCCGGGGGCATGATTTCGAAAAGGGCGGAAAGGCGAAATAACGACCGCCACCGATGAGGAGGATTCCCGTGACCCGCAAGGACAGCGTGCGCGCCGCGACCGCCACGGCGAAGGACAATGTGCGGCACGCCGCCGAAGTGGTGGCGCCGTACGCCGAAACGGCAAGGGACGCGGCCGTGCACTACGCGCACGAGGCACGCGTCAGGGTCGCGCCGACGGTCGCGAAGGCCGCGCATCAGGCCCGTTGCCAGTACGACGCGTACGTCGCACCCCACGTGCCGCCCAAGGTCGACGATGCCGCGCATCGCGCCATGGTGCGGACCCGCAAGGCCGCCCAGCAGGCCGCGGAGTACACCGCGCCCCGGATGGAGCACGCCATGGCCGTGGCCCAGCCCGTACGGCAGGAGGCCATGGCCCGTTCGGCCGCCGCTGTCGCCGCGCTGCGCGGTCAGGTGACGGCGAAGGACATCGAGAAGATCGTCAGGAAGCACGAGCGCCGCGCCAACGCCGGACGCGCCGCCAAGGGCCTGGCGGTCCTGGGTGTGCTGTTCGGCGGTGCCGTGGCCGTCTGGAAGTGGTGGGACAAGCAGGCCAACCCCGACTGGCTGGTCGAGCCGCCTGCCCCCACGGAGGTTTCCGACGCCGCCCCGCTGGCCTCGGTGGACGGCAGCGGTCCCGGTTCGCTCGACGCCGAGGTCGAGGCGAGGGACCTGGAGACGGAAGCCAGGCCGGAAGCCGAGTCCGAGGGCTCGGAGCGCCGCGACGAGCGTTAGAGCGCAGGCGGCACAGGTCTGCGGCCCGGAGGGTCTGCGGCTGGAGGACGGACGTACGCGGCCCGGGAGGGTCTGCGGTCGCGACGTTCGGCCGGAGGCTGCGGTCGGCGAGGGTCGGCCGGAGGCCGCGGTCGGCGAGGGTCTGCGGTCGGCGAGGGTCGGCCGGAGGCCGCGGTCGGCGAGGTCTGCGGTCGGCGAGGGTCGGCCGGAGGCCGCGGTCGGCGAGGTCTGCGTCCGGAGGCGGGCTACGCCGCGAGCGCCAGGGCGCCGATGGCGGCGGGCTCCCGGTCGGCCGGGGTGTCCACGGGTGCGGCGAGGGTCGGCATGTGGCGCACGGAGGGTGAGGCGCCGTGCGCCTCCGCCCGGATGCGCTGCTTGATCGTGGGCGGCAGGGCCCGTTCCCGTACGGCCCCGCCGACCGCCTGCGCGGTCTGCACCACCCGCAGCGCCTGACCCGCCCGTACCGCCGCCGACGGCGCCTGCGACGGCGTGCGCGAAGCCGTCTTCGGGGCCGTCTTCGGAGCCGTCCTCGTGGCCGTCTTCGGCAGGGCCAGCGCCCGCAGGAACGCGAACACGACAGACACGACAGAGACGAATGCGGTCCAGAACTGCGTGACCTTCACGGCGGCCATGGCCCCTCGCTTTCGGTACGGGTCATCTGAGGCGATCTGCATACCTTCCTCATGATGTGTACGCATCTCGGGATCCCCGGGAGCGACGCCGCGTCCGCGCAGATCTTCAGATGAACACCACCCGTCCGGAGCAACAAAAGAGGCGCCCCACCCTGATCATCAGGTCGAAGCCCCTCGGTCCCACCGTGGCGCCGGCCGCGCCGGTCCCGCGTACGGATCCCGCGTACGGGTCCCGGTGTCACGCGGCGGTGCCGTCGGTCTCCATGGTCATACGCGCCACGTGAAGCGCCAGGTAGGAGACCTCGTCCTCGCTCAGCTGCTGCCCCAGCCGCAGCTCGACGATCGTCGCCAGCTTCTGCGCGGTGTGGGTCGCCTCCGGGTAGTGCTGGCGGATGCCCTTGCCGATCGTGGACTCATGGCCCTTCAGCTGCCGGTGCTGCTGGATCCGCACGAACAGGTAGCGCACGTGGGTGATGAACCGCGCCGCGCTCACGGAATCCTGGGAGACGTCCAGCCCGTACTGCTCCGCCACGACGGTGAGCATCTGCTGGATGACGCCGGTCATCGTGTACGTGAAGGACAGGTCACCCGAGGCGAAGCCCGCGTTGACCAGGTGCAGGGCGAGCGCGATCGCTTCGGAGTCGTCCAGCCGCGGGTCCACGCGCTCGTTGATGGCCGCCAGCAGGCGCTGCGCCTGGGCGTACTCGGCGGCGTAGAGGGTCTGGGTCTCCGCGCGCAGCGGGTACTCGACGACGATGCCTCGGGCAGCCCGGTCCATCGCGCCCGCGACATGGTCGGCGATGGCGATGGCCAGGGTGGGGCGGGTGGACTCGCGCCCTTCGATACCGACCTCGTCGAGGGCGATCACGACGGCCCGCAGGACCTCTTCGCCGATGAGGGCGAGGGCCTCGGCCAGATGGTCGGGATCGCGGCCATCGGCCGGGACGAAGACGCGCACGATCAGGGCGGGGTCGATGGGCTTGCCCTGGCGGGAGCTGAAGCCGATGCCACGCCCGGTGAGGATGACCTCCTGGCCCTTCTCGTCACGCGCGAGGACCACGTTGTTGTTGAGGATGCGAAGCGCCTCCACCGGTCCTCCTTCCCGTCCGGGGTCCGATTCCTCTCAGATGATCCCGTATCGCCCGCCGTCCGTGCCAGCCTCGCCGTGACCGATACGACCCCGTGACCGAGGTGGCCCCGTGACCGATACGGCCCCTGGCCGAGGTGGCCCAGTGACCGAGGTGGCCCGTGACCGAGGCGGCCACCGTGACCGATACGACCCGTGACCGATACGGCCCGTGACCGAGGCGGGCCCCGTGACCGAGGCGGGAGGCGCGCACCCCGCGAAGGGTGCGCGCCGGACCGATGCGGACCTTACCGCCGTACGGTCACCACGGGTTCGCCGACGGCGACTTCCCGCCCGGTGTGCGGCTCGACCGAGGCGAGTTCCGCGGTGTTGGTGACGGTCATGAGCGTGACGGTCGGGTGCTCCGCGGCGCGCACGGCGTCGAGGTCGACCTCCACGAGCAGGTCGCCGGCGGAGACCCGCTGGCCTGACTGGACGCGCACGTCGAAGCCCTCGCCCTTCATCTGCACCGTGTCGATGCCGACGTGGATGAGCACCTCGATGCCGTCCACGGTGCGGATGCCGAAGGCGTGGCCGGTGTCGACGACGGTGACCAGCTCTCCGTCGACCGGTGAGACGACGTGACCGTCGGCCGGCTCGATGCCCACGCCCTCGCCGAGCGCGCGGGAGGCGAAGACCGGGTCCCCGACCTCGTCGAGGCCGACCACACGGCCGGCGACCGGCGCCGCGAGCTGGACGCCGGGTCCGGAAGCGGCGGCACCGGCGGCGGAGCCCGGCTCCGTGACGGACACGCCGGCGGCGGCATCGGCGGCACCGGCCGCCACGGCTCCGACGGCGACGAGCTCACGCTCACCGGCAGCGGCGGCGCCGACGGTGACGAGCTCACGCTCACCGGCCGGTGCGCCGTCGCCACGCTCGGCGGCCTCGGCCGCGTCACGCTGGGCGTTGAACTCGGAGCGCTCCTCCGCGGTGCGGAAGTCGGAGAAGTACACGAGCGCCATCGCGGTGACGAAGGCCGCCGCGATCGCGATGACGTAGACGATCATCGGGTCGAAGACCGGGATGGTCAGCAGAGAGGTGAAGGCGAAGGCGTTGGTGTCCACACCGCCGAGGACACCCACGATCACGCCGCCCACGAGGCAGCCCACGAGCATGCGCGGGTAGATCCGCTTGAAGCGCAGGTGGATGCCGTACAGCGAGGGCTCGGAGATGCCGCCGAACAGGCCCGCCGCCAGGGCGCCGGTGGCGGTCTGGCGCATCTCCTTCTCGCGGTGGCGCATCGAGAGCAGCAGCACACCGGCGGTGGCGCCGAAGCAGGCGAAGTTCCACGCGCCCATCGGGCCCTGGATGAAGTCGTAGCCGAGGGTGTTGATGTTCTGCAGCATGAGCGCGTTCAGCGGCCAGTGCAGGCCCAGCGGCACCAGGAACGGGTACAGCAGCGGAATGATGATCGCGAAGACGATCGGCGCGTTGTTGTTCAGCCAGGACAGACCCTCGCCGAGGCCGTTGCCGGCCCAGATGCCCAGCGGGCCGATGAGGAAGGCGGTCACCGGGATCATGATCAGCATGCTGAAGAACGGCACGAAGACCATGTGCACGCTCTCGGGGAAGATCCGCTGCAGGTTCTTGTAGACCACGGCGAGCAGGGCGACCATCAGCAGAGGTACGAAGACCTGGCCACCGTAGTCATTGAGCTGCATCGACATACCGAAGACGTGTGCCACGGACTCCGTGGTGCCCAGCGTCTCATTGGTCGTCGTGGTGACCCCGGGGATCTTGGAGTTGATCATGCCCGTGAAGTTCGGTGTCATCACCGCGGCCATCACGGCGGCGCCCACCCACGGGTCGACCTTCAGCTTCTTGGCCGCGTTGTACGCGACGAAGATCGGCAGGAAGTACAGCACCGAGCGCCACATGGCGTCGACGAACACCCAGGTGGCGGACTTGTCCGCAGCCCGGAAGTCGACCACTCCGAGGGCGTCGAGTACGGAGGCGATCGCGATGATCAGCGAGGAGCCGAGCAGCACGCCCATGAGCGGGCGGAACGAGTCGGAGAGGTACTCGAAGAAGTTGTCGAGCCAGGCGAAGCGGCCGCGTCCCTTGGCCCGGATCGAGGCCTTGACCTCGGCGTCCGACTTCGGCCGCGCCGTACCGCCGCCGCTCATCGACGGCAGGTTCATGATCTCCGCGTAGAGCCGCGCGACGGCTCCGCCGACGACGATCTGGAAGCGATCGCCGGACTGCGGCACGGTGCCCATGACGCCGTCGAGGGCGTCGAGCGCGGCCTGGTCGACCTTCGCCCCGTCATGGAGCTGAAAGCGCAGCCGCGTCGCGCAGTGCGTGAGGCTCTCGATGTTCTCGGGGCCGCCGACGCCACGGAGGATCTGCTCCGCCAGCGCGTCTGGCCCCGGTGCGGTTCTACTCATGATGCTTCCTCGCATCCTCGGGTTCTCGCCGTCTTGCATGGGTCCGCGATCTCTCCCGCCCGCTCCGGGCAACAAAAAAGGCCCGGGGAGCGCCGAACGGCGCTACCCAGGCCTTGCCTCGCCTCACGACGACGGTGACGCCGTCGGGGGAGTAACAACCCTGTGATTGGGATCAATCGGGCGTCACTGTAGCACCGCGAAAGGTCCTGTCGGAGGTGCCCCAGGTCCCCGCCGTCTCTGGCCCCGCTGGACGCCACCTCCGGGACCACCGGCCCTCCCGGCCCCCCCTGCGGCCTGACCCGACGGAGACCACCACGCCCACTGCCTTGCTCGTGCGAATTCTCGGACGTCCATGCCCCGCTATGCCCCGGACAACCGCCAGACCCATCACCTCTGCCGCTCTCGCGAAAGCAAATCCGCATGAGGCGTGGTCACGGCGTCAGAGGGTCGAGTGGAGGAGCGGAGGCCGCAGCGAGCCCCGCGACCCCGGACCACCCCGGACCGCCACAGACCGCCACAGACCGCCACGGGGCACCACGGGCCATCGGGGAGACCCACGGGCCGTCGCGGGCCGTCGCGGGGCCACCACAGGCCCGCGTCGGCTTCTCCCTGCCGGCACATCAGCACGGAGAAGAAGGACAAAAGACCCCCCTGACTGCGTTTCCGCATGCCAGAGGGGTCTATCCGAGTGGAGCCTAGGGGAGTCGAACCCCTGACATCTGCCATGCAAAGACAGCGCTCTACCAACTGAGCTAAGGCCCCGGGACGCGTGGTCGCAGACCAGAGTACCGGGTGACCGGGGGTATCCCGCAAAAGGATTGGGGCTCCCGGTCGGGAACCGCTCTCCGTAAGATGCTCCGCGAGGTTCGCAGCAGCGAACCGAAGCGATGGGGAGACGCAATGGACGCAGCACAGCAGGAAGCGACCGCGAGAGCCAGAGAGCTCCAGCGCAGTTGGTACGGAGAGCCGTTGGGGGCGCTCTTCCGCAGGCTCATCGACGATCTGGGGCTCAACCAGGCCCGGCTCGCCGCCGTGCTCGGGCTGTCCGCGCCCATGCTCTCGCAGCTGATGAGCGGTCAGCGGGCCAAGATCGGCAACCCTGCCGTGGTGCAGCGCGTCCAGGCGCTCCAGGAGCTGGCGGTACAGGTGGCCGACGGCAGCGTCAGCGCGGCCGAGGCCACCGACCGCATGGACGAGATCAAGAAGTCCCAGGGCGGCTCCGTCCTCACCGCGTCCAGCCAGACGACCGCCAGCTCGGGGGCGCCGACGGTGCGCCGGGTGGTCAGGGAGATCCAGTCGCTGCTGCGCTCGGTGGCGGCCGCGGGCGACATCATCGACGCGGCGGACACGCTCGCCCCGACGCACCCGGAGCTGGCAGAGTTCCTCCGGGTGTACGGCGCCGGGCGCACCGCGGACGCGGTCGCGCACTACGAGTCGCACCAGAACTGACGACAGCCGGAAAGCGGCCGGAGAACGGCAGCTGCGGCAACGGCTGCGGCAACGGCTGCGGCAGGAAGGGCCGTGAAGGCAGCCGCGCGGTGGTGGTGGGCCGTGACGGCGGCGAGAACGGACGGACGAACGGACGGACGGGGAGCGGGCGCAGCGCGATGGGTGAGGTCTTCGCTGGTCGGTACGAGTTGATCGACCCGATCGGGCGCGGTGGCGTGGGCGCCGTATGGCGGTCCTGGGACCACCGCCGCCGCCGGTACGTAGCGGCCAAGGTGCTCCAGCAGAGCGACGCGCACACCCTGCTGCGCTTCGTGCGGGAGCAGGCCCTGCGGATCGACCACCCGCATGTCCTCGCCCCGGCGAGCTGGGCGGCGGACGACGACAAGGTGCTGTTCACCATGGATCTGGTGAGCGGCGGGTCGCTGGCCCATGTCATCGGGGACTACGGCCCGCTGCCGCCCCGGTTCGTCTGCACACTGCTCGACCAGCTGCTGGCCGGACTGGCCGCCGTGCACGCGGAGGGGGTCGTGCACCGCGACATCAAGCCGGCCAACATCCTGCTGGAGGCGACCGGGACCGGACGGCCCCATCTGCGGCTGTCCGACTTCGGCATCTCCATGCGCAAGGGAGAGCCACGGCTGACCGAGACGAACTACGTGGTCGGTACGCCCGGCTACTTCGCGCCCGAGCAGCTCATGGGCGCCGAACCCGACTTCCCCGCCGACCTGTTCGCGGTCGGCCTGGTCGCCCTGTACCTGCTGCAGGGTCAGAAACCCGATTCACAGGCGCTGGTGGAGTACTTCACGGCGCACGGGACGCCGGGCGCGCCGGACGGCATCCCGGAGCCGCTGTGGCAGGTGCTCGCGGGCCTCCTGCAGCCGGATCCACAGGCCAGGTTCCGTACGGCCACGGGCGCCCGCAAGGCGCTGACGTCGGCGGTCGAGATGCTGCCCGAGCCCACGCAGGACGAGGAGCCCGTCGAGGTCTTCGACCAACTGGGCCCGCTGCCGGACGGCTTCGGCCCTCAAGGCCCGGTCACCGCGCCACCCGCCTCACCCACCTCAGCCACCTCACCGGCCGCACCCACCTCACCGGCCGCACATGCCGCACCCGCCGCAGCCGTCGCACCTGCCGGAGCCGTCCCGCCCGCGTCGCCCTCGGCTGCCACCGGTACGTCCGCCTCCGCTCCCCTTCCCGTACCGGACCAGGCGACACCGTCTCCGTCTCCGTCTCCGTCAACGGCACCGTCTCCGAGCCCGTCTCCGTCTCCGTCTCCGTCTACAACGCCATCGCCGTCAGAGACTGGCAGCTTCCATCTGGCCCCGCCGCCGCAGCCGCACACCGCCCCGTACCCCGCTCCCGCCCCAGCCCCCGGACGGGCGGGTGACCCGGCGCGGGATCACGCCCAGGCGCCGACAGCGGGGGCCCACGTCACGCCACAGCCGTACGCCCCGCAGCCGTACGCCCCGCAGCCGTACGGCGGGCAGCCCGGCCCGGTGGTTCAGCCCCAGCCGCAGACGCCCACCCGCCAGTACACCGGTCATGCCCCGTACGCGGCGGCCCCGGCAACCGGCCAGGTCGCCGTGTCCGCGTCCGCCGCCACCCCCGCGACGCGAACGCGAACGGGACCGCCCCGTGCGGTGGCGATCCCGGTTCTGCTGCTGGCGCTGGTCTGCTTCGGCGTCGGGATCTGGGCACTGACCCAGGCCTGACCACCGACCGGGCGACCGGGCGACCGGGCCGCGAGGGCCACGCGGGGACGGCGCGGGGACGGCGCGGGGGGCCGCTACCAGGCGGCGGGCGGCCCGTACCCGGACGACTGCGCCGACCCCGCAGACTGCTCAGGCCGGCCCGGCTGCCCCGCTGCCGCCGTTGCTGCCGCGGCCGCGCGGCGTCGGCCCAGCAGCGTCCACGCACCGAGCCCGAGCACGAGCACCGTCCCGGTACCGATCCCGGCCACCCCGACCAGCCGCATCGTGTCGCCGCGCCCCGCCTGCGGGCCGCTCTGCCCGCTGGCCGCCGCGTCCTTGTCGTCCTGGGTGACGGCGAAGATCCCGGCGGGCCCGGCATAGGGCGGCGCCGCCTCGGGGGTGCCCCGCACATGGATCCGCAGCGTCAGCCCGTACGCCTTCTCGCCGAACTTCTCACCGACCTGCGGGTTGAGGCTGACCCGGAGGTAGTACCAGCCCGCGAACCGTGTGTTCTCCACCGACGAGTCGGAGTCGAAGCGGTTCTCGTACGCCACGGGCGGCAGCGGGTCCAGGGACGTGGACTTCTGCTTGCCGTCGTAGAAGAGGGAGTCGGCGCTGTCGACGAGGCCCAGCGCGGGGTTGTACAGCGAGACCGGCAACGCGCCCGCCACGAACCCGCTGCCCGAAGCGCTGC
Organism: Streptomyces sp. NPDC047886; assembly: GCF_043204435.1. Lineage (NCBI taxonomy): Bacteria > Bacillati > Actinomycetota > Actinomycetes > Kitasatosporales > Streptomycetaceae > Streptomyces > Streptomyces sp. NPDC047886. The sequence goes on along the minus strand of NZ_JBIDCF010000003.1, from coordinate 563,815 downwards.
CGATGTCGGCGGAGACGAAGAGCTGCTGGCCCCAGTCCACGGGCACCCGGTAGAAACGGCTCTGACCGGGTTCGATCCGGTCCGTCCACTCGCCGTCGGTGAGCCCGGGGGCGTCGAAGAAGCTGCTGCCGCCCGCCCGTTCGCGTGGCGCGCCGCCCTGGGCGGCCTCGGGGGATCGGCTCGGCCAGTCCCGGGGGGCGGCGGTCGGCCCGGCCGTCTTCAGCCCGGGCTCCAGCACGTGCCGGATCTCCAGGTCCCAGGGGCCGGGGCTGGAACCGTCCTTGCTCGTACGCTGCACGACCACGTAGTACGTGCCGGCCTTCTGGCAGAGCGAGCGGCCCTCCTTGAGCGTCCGGTGCGCGTAGGCGGCCATCGGCCGGGCGAACTCCGCCGTCCCGAACCGGGTGGTGCTGGAGTCGCAGTCGCTGCCGTCGCGGTCCTGGAGGGTCACCTTGAGCTCGTCGGCGTACGCGACTTTGGTGCCCGCCTTCGGAATGGCGACGGCCGAGACGTACGCGTGGGTGTCCGCGTCGAGGTCGACCCGGTAGACGAGCTTCTCGTCCTTCTCGATGGAGTCCCGGTAGGGCGTGCCGGCGGTCAGGGACGGCGCGTCGCTCGTGGTCGTCGCGCCCTTGACGGTCTTCACGCCGTCGGGGAAGGCGTACGGTGCGGGCTCACCGGCCGCCCACGCCTGCTGCGCGGGCCCGGCCGCCATCACGCACATCGCCGCCGTCGCGGCCGTCGCCACCCGGCCGGCCCTGCCGCCCCGCCGCCTGTTCACGCGTGTCCCCTTGTCGTTCGCCGCGACCCGTCTCTCCGTGGCCGCGTCCGTGGCCCTCGCCCCGTGGCCCCCGCCCGTGACTCCGGTCACCTCGGTCGTCTCGGTGGCTCCGGTCGCCTCGGTCGTCTCCGCGGCCGACGCCCGCCCGGCGGGTCCGGTCCATCCTGCCCCGGGCATCGCCGCGCTGTCCGCTCCGCCGCCCGATTGACCCGCCTTGCCCCACCCCGGCATCGCGAACGCAACCATTTCATTCACTCAAGCGAACACCAATGGAGCGGTGCGGCCGAACAGCCACGGCCCAGCGCACCGCACAGACGCCCGGAGAGGCCGCACAGCCGCCGGACGGGGCCGGGCCAGAGTGCCGGACCAGCAACCGGGCCTTGGCCGGGCCGGGGCGCCGGGCGAGCTACCGGGCCGCGGCGCCGAACCGGCGCCGGAACGCGACGGGCGCCGGACAGCACAGAGCCCCGGCCGCCTGTCAGCGGCCGGGGCTCGTGCGCGAACCTGCGTGCGCCTCACACACCGGAACCTGCGGGCACGGAGTCGGTCGCCTCCGTCCACAGATCCTGCTCGGCGCGGTCCGCCTGGATCTGGCGGTACACGAGGAGCCCGCCGATGGCGGCCAGTGCGACCAGGAGAAGCTTCTTCACCGCGCGACCTCGTCTTTCGTTGACGTAGGGGACCTTCTGGCGCCCGACTATACACACCGATCGATATCGATCGGTGACCTACGCCCCTCCCCCGACCGGGCCCGTGCCGTCGGCGGATGGACGCTCACCGGCGCCCCCGGAAAAAGCGATCGGCCCGGGCGGAGAATCTCCGTCCGGGCCGATCGTCACTGTGGGGCTAACAGGATTTGAACCTGTGGCCTCATCCTTATCAGGGATGCGCTCTAACCAACTGAGCTATAGCCCCTCCGCGCTGCGCGCTGACCTCTGAAGATTAGCGCACAGGGCGTCGAGTACCAAAATCCGTTACTCGTCCTCCGCCAGCGTGAGCTCCACGCCGCCCACGAAGCCCGCGGAGAGGTTGTAGATGAACGCGCCGAGCGTCGCCAGAGCGGTGGCCAGCACCACGTCGATGACCGCGATCACCGACGTGAAGATGAGCACGCGCGGCAGCGACAGGAACGCCTGAAGGTCGAAGCCGTTGCTCTCGTTGGAGCCGGTGGCCTCGCTGATCGTGCCGCCGACGGTCGAGAAGACGCCCATGGCGTCCATGACCATCCACAGCACGGCCGCCGCCACCACCGTGCAGATGCCCAGCGCGATGGAGAGCAGGAAGCTCACCTTCATCACGGACCACGGGTCGGCCTTGGCCACCCGGAGCCGCGCCTTGCGCGTGCGGGGCGTCGTGGTCGCGCCCGTACGCGGCTTGCGCACCGTGCCCGTACCGCCGCCGCCCGTACCGCCCTGCGGACCGTACGCCTGCGGCGGGTGGTACGGCTGTGCGGCCTGCTGTCCGGTAGACGCCCGCTCGCCGGGCAGCGGCCCGTTGTCGAACGTCTCATACGGGGGCTTCCCCCCGCGGGTGTCGGTCACCGTAACCCCCTGGGAGTCCGTGGCTGGGCCACGGGCACCGTTCGCTCCGGAAGCGGCCGATCCGGCGCCCGTGACTCCACTCACGCTCTACTCCTCGTGCTCCCCGGCCTCGGGCTGCGTGCCCTCGGCTGCCTCGGCCGCGGCGCCACTCTCGGCGGCGACCTCGGTCCCTGTGATCCCCTCGACCGCTTCGGTGCCTTCGACCTCCTCGGCCTCGGCACCCGCCTCGGCGTTACGGGCGATACCGACGACGGCATCCCGCTTGCCCAGGTTGATCAGTTGGACGCCCATGGTGTCACGGCCCGTCTCCCTGACTTCGTTGACTCGCGTGCGAATCACACCACCGGACAGCGTGATGGCGAGGATCTCATCCGTCTCCTCCACCACCAGCGCGCCGACCAGAGACCCGCGGTCCTCCACGATCTTGGCAGCCTTGATACCGAGGCCGCCACGTCCCTGGACGCGGTACTCGTCGACAGCGGTCCGCTTCGCGTACCCGCCGTCCGTCGCGGTGAACACGAACGTACCGGTCCGGACGACGTTCATCGACAGCAGTTCGTCTCCCTCGCGGAAGCTCATGCCCTTCACACCGGACGTGGCCCGGCCCATCGGGCGCAGCGCGTCGTCCGTCGCCGTGAACCGGATCGACTGCGCCTTCTTGCTGATGAGCAGCAGATCGTCATCGGCGGACACCAGCTCGGCGCCGATCAGCTCGTCGTCGGCACCGCTCTCCGTCTCCCGGAGGTTGATCGCGATGACGCCGCCCGAGCGGGGCGAGTCGTAGTCCTTCAGCGGGGTCTTCTTCACCAGGCCGGCCTTGGTGGCGAGCACCAGGTACGGGGCGGCCTCGTAGTCGCGGATCGCCAGGATCTCGGCGATCTGCTCGTCCGGCTGGAAGGCCAGCAGGTTGGCGACGTGCTGGCCGCGCGCGTCCCGGCCGGCATCCGGCAGTTCGTACGCCTTCGCCCGGTAGACACGGCCCTTGTTGGTGAAGAACAGCAGCCAGTGGTGCGTGGTGGAGACGAAGAAGTGGTCGACGATGTCGTCTTCCTTCAGCTTCGCGCCGCGCACGCCCTTGCCGCCGCGCTTCTGCGAGCGGTAGTCGTCGGTCTTCGTGCGCTTCACATAGCCGCCACGCGTGATGGTGACGACGATGTCCTCCTCGGCGATCAGGTCCTCGATGGACATGTCACCGTCGAAGGGCACCAGCTTGGAACGGCGGTCGTCGCCGAACTTCTCGACGAGCGCGGCCAGCTCCTCGCTGACGATCTGCCGCTGGCGGGACTCGGACGCCAGGATCGCGTTGTAGTCGTTGATCTTCGCCTGGAGTTCGTCGTGCTCGGCGACGATCTTCTGGCGCTCCAGCGCGGCGAGCCGGCGCAGCTGCATCTCCAGGATGGCGTTGGCCTGGATCTCGTCGATCTCCAGCAGGCCCATCAGGCCCTCGCGCGCGATCTCGACGGTGTCGCTGCGCCGGATCAGCGCGATGACCTCGTCGATGGCGTCCAGCGCCTTGAGCAGACCGCGCAGGATGTGCGCCCGCTCCTCCGCCTTGCGCAGCCGGAACTTCGTCCGCCGGACGATGACCTCGATCTGGTGCGTCACCCAGTGGCGGATGAACGCGTCCAGCGAGAGCGTGCGCGGCACCCCGTCCACCAGCGCGAGCATGTTCGCGCCGAAGTTCGTCTGGAGGTCGGTGTGCTTGTAGAGGTTGTTGAGGACGACCTTGGCGACCGCGTCCCGCTTGAGGACGATGACGAGCCGCTGACCCGTACGGGAGGACGTCTCGTCCCGTACGTCGGCGATCCCGCCGATCTTGCCGTCCTTCACCAGGTCGGCGATCTTCTGCGCGAGGTTGTCCGGGTTCACCTGGTACGGCAGCTCCGTGACCACCAGGCACTGGCGGTTCTGGATCTCCTCGACCTCGACCACCGCGCGCATCGTGATGGAGCCACGGCCCGTGCGGTACGCCTCCTCGATGCCCTTGCGGCCGACGACCAGCGCGCCGGTCGGGAAGTCCGGGCCCTTGATCCGCTCGATGAGCGCGTCCAGCAGCTCCTCGTGCGTGGCCTCGGGGTGCTCCAGCGCCCACTGGGCACCGGCCGCGACCTCGCGGAGGTTGTGCGGCGGAATGTTGGTCGCCATACCGACCGCGATGCCCGCCGAGCCGTTGACCAGGAGGTTCGGGAAACGCGACGGCAGAACCGTCGGTTCCTGGTTCCGGCCGTCGTAGTTGTCCTGGAAGTCGACGGTCTCCTCGTCGATGTCGCGGAGCATCTCCATCGACAGCGGCGTCATCTTGCACTCGGTGTACCGCATGGCGGCGGCCGGGTCGTTGCCCGGGGAACCGAAGTTGCCGTTGGAGTCGACCAGCGGCAGACGCATCGACCACGGCTGGGCCAGGCGGACCAGGGCGTCGTAGATGGACGAGTCGCCGTGCGGGTGGTACGTACCCATGACGTCACCGACGACGCGGGCGCACTTGTAGAAGCCCTTCTCGGGCCGGTACCCGCCGTCGTACATGGCGTACAGCACGCGCCGGTGGACGGGCTTGAGGCCGTCCCGTACGTCGGGCAGCGCACGCGACACGATGACGGACATCGCGTAGTCGAGGTAGGAGCGCTGCATCTCCGTCTCGAGCCCGACGGGCTCGACGCGCATGCCCACACCCGGAACGATGGGCTCCTCTTCGGGCATCACAGTGGTGTTCTCGTCGGCCATTGCTGGTCTTCAGTCCTTTCGTGCGGTCAGCTGAGACCGACTCAGATGTCGAGGAAGCGAACGTCCTTGGCGTTGCGCTGGATGAACGAGCGCCGCGCCTCCACGTCCTCACCCATCAGCACCGAGAACAGGTCGTCGGCCTGGGCCGCGTCGTCCAGCGTGACCTGGCCGAGCACCCGGTGGTCCTGGTCCATGGTCGTGATGCGCAGCTCCTCGGCGTTCATCTCGCCCAGACCCTTGAAGCGCTGGATCGAGTCCTCGCGGACGCGCTTGCCGTTCTGCTTGCCGAGCTCGATGAGCGCGTCGCGCTCACGGTCCGAGTACGCGTACTCGAAGTCGTCCCGGCCCCACTTGATCTTGTACAGCGGCGGGCGCGACAGGTAGACGTGCCCGGCCTCGACCAGCGGCCGCATGAAGCGGAACAGGAACGTCAGCAGCAGCGTGTTGATGTGCTGGCCGTCGACGTCGGCGTCCGCCATCAGGATGATCTTGTGATAGCGGAGCTTCTCGATGTCGAAGTCCTCGTGCACACCGGTGCCGAAGGCCGAGATCAGCGCCTGGACCTCGGTGTTCTGCAGGATCTTGTCGATCCGCGCCTTCTCGACGTTCAGGATCTTGCCTCGGATGGGCAGGATGGCCTGGTACTCGGGGTTGCGGCCGGACTTGGCCGAGCCGCCGGCGGAGTCACCCTCGACGATGAAGATCTCGCACTTGGTCGGGTCGTTCGACTGGCAGTCGGACAGCTTGCCGGGCAGCGACGCCGACTCCAGCAGCCCCTTGCGACGGGTCAGGTCGCGCGCCTTGCGGGCCGCGACCCGGGCCGTGGCGGCCTGGATCGACTTGCGGATGATGTCCGCGGCCTCGTTGGGGTTGCGGTCGAACCAGTCGTTGAGGTGCTCGTGCACGACCTTCTGCACGAAGGTCTTCGCCTCCGTGTTGCCCAGCTTGGTCTTCGTCTGACCCTCGAACTGCGGCTCACCGAGCTTGACCGAGATGATCGCGGTCAGACCCTCGCGGATATCCTCACCGGTGAGGTTGTCGTCCTTCTCGCGCAGCAGCTTCTTGTCCCGCGCGTACCGGTTGACGAGACCCGTGAGCGCGGCCCTGAACCCCTCCTCATGCGTACCCCCCTCATGCGTGTGGATGGTGTTCGCAAAGGAGTAAACGCCCTCGGTGTACTGGGAGTTCCACTGCATGGCGATCTCGACCGAGAGCATCCGCTCCCTGTCCTCGGACTCGACCGCGATGACCGTGGGGTGCACCAGCTCGCCCTTGCGCGAGTTGAGGTACTTCACGAAGTCGACGATGCCGCCCTCGTAGTGGTACTTCACGGTCCGCGCGGGCTGCTCCTCCGCCGCCTCGGCGTCGGGGTCGTCCGCGTTCATCGTCGCCCTCGCGGACTCGCGCTCGTCCGTCAGCGTCAGGGTGAGGCCCTTGTTGAGGAAGGCCATCTCCTGGAAGCGGCGCGACAGCGTCTCGAAGGAGTACTCGGTCGTCTCGAAGATGTCCGGGTCGGCCCAGAACGTCACGGACGTGCCGGAGTCCTCGACGGCCTCGTGCTTGGCGAGGGGCGCCGTGGGCACACCCAGCTTGTAGTCCTGGGTCCAGCGGTAGCCGTCCCGCCTGATGTCGACGGAGACGCGCGTCGACAGCGCGTTGACGACGGAGACACCGACACCGTGCAGACCACCGGAGACGGCGTAGCCGCCACCGCCGAACTTGCCGCCCGCGTGGAGGACGGTGAGCACGACCTCGACGGCCGGCTTCTTCTCGACCGGGTGGATGTCCACGGGGATGCCGCGCCCGTTGTCCACCACCCGTACGCCGCCGTCGGCCAGGATCGTCACATCGATGGTGTCGGCGTGCCCGGCCAGGGCCTCGTCGACGGAGTTGTCGACGACCTCGTACACGAGGTGGTGGAGTCCACGCTCACCGGTCGAGCCGATGTACATGCCGGGCCGCTTGCGGACCGCGTCCAGACCCTCGAGGACGGTGATCGCGCTGGCGTCGTACGCCGGGGAGCCCGGGGCGACCCCCTGGGTGACCTCGGCGTTCTCACCGGCGGCAGTGGACGGAATGTTCTCGTTGGGGTTGCCGGAATCGGCCACGAAGCGCCCTTTCTGGCACAGCACAGGCCAACTCTCCGGGCAGGCGGGAGCGGCTGCGTCGTTCGACATGTTCCGCAGTGGGCGGGATTACCTACCAGTCTACCGGTAGCGCTGACACTCATGGGGGTTTGCCGGTACCTGAGTACGCATGTGGCGCCCTGAACCGGCGCGGAACGACTCCCCATATCCGGGCAGGGGCTCCAAGAGGCTCACACGGGCACCCAGCGCTTCGGGCTGTCAACCGCCCGCTACGGTGAGGGACACCTCACCCACCCCACGTTTCGCACCCGGCTCGCGGCCCGTCGCGGCGCGCGACGACGCCCGCCCGGAGCGCGGTGACGGGACGGCGGCGAGGGGGGCGGCGGCGCGCGCGGGTACGTGCGGACCGAGGGGGGCGGCGCGGCCCCATGAGGCCGTACGTGAGGCCGTACGTGAGGCCGTACGTGAGGCCGTACTACAGGGGGAGGCCGTGCGACAGGGGAACGTCCTGCGGCCGCGCGCCGGCCGGGCGGGACGACGGGCGCCGCGCGCCGGCCGGGCGGGATGACGGCCGGGGGCAGCGGTAGGGGCGGACCGTACGGGTCGGTCGCCCGGCGGACGGGCGGCTGACGGGCGGCGGGCCCGTCAGCCGTAGGTGTCGCCGGGGCCCGTGCTGCCCGGGGCCCGCCAGGGGCCGTAGCCGCGGCGGGGACCGCCGCCGCCCGGGCCCAGCACCTTGATGACCCGTACCGTTCCGTGCCCGAGGTCCTCGTTGAGCCGGGCCACGAGGCGCGGGGCCAGCAGCCGGAGCTGCGTCGCCCAGGCCGTTGAGTCGCACTGGACGGTCAGCACCCGCTCGTCCGGGTCCTCGTCGTACCGCAGCGGGACGCAGTGCTTGGCCAGGTCCTCGCCGACGATCTGCGGCCAGCGCCCCATGACGCCGCCGACGGCCGCGGGCGTCTCCCAGCCGCGCTCCGTGATCAGCCGGTTGATCGCGGCGCCCAGCGGCAGCGGGTCCCGCCCGTCGGCGCGGGCGCCGGAACGCAGCCCCCCGCCGCGTCTGGCCTGCTTCTTCTGCTGCGCGGCCGCACCGCGCGCCTTGGCCTGTTCCTTCGCCGCTCGCAGGGCGACCCGGGCCAGGTCCACACCGGACGGCTCCGGCGCCGACGTGCGCGGCGATGTCTCCGAGGTCATACGCGCTCCACCGACCCCTCCGCCACCAGGTACCGCGCCCCCGCCAGCACCGCGGGCACGTCGTCGTCCACCGCCGCCGTGACGAGCACCTGCTCCCCGGGTGCCACCAGCTCCGCCAGCCGTTCCCTGCGCCGGGCGTCGAGCTCGGCGAAGACGTCGTCGAGGACGAGCACCGGCTCGTTGCCCTCCGCGCGCAGCAGCTCGTACGAGGCGAGCCGCAGCGCCAGCGCGTAGGACCAGGACTCCCCATGGCTGGCGTACCCCTTCGCGGGGAGCCGGCCCAGCTTCAGCACCAGTTCGTCGCGGTGCGGGCCCACCAGCGTGACGCCCCGCTCGATCTCCTGCCTGCGTACGCCGGCGAGCGCCGCGAGCAGCCGTTCGTACGACTCCTCCCGCGTCGCCCCGATCCCCCCGCCGTCGCCTGGGCTCGTGCCGTCGGCGGGGCCCGTGCCGTCGGCGCCCTGGCCGCCGAGCCCGGCAGCAGGGCCGTCGCCGGGGCCGTCGGCCGAGCCTCGGTACTCCAGCGTGATCGGCCCGCCGCCCGGCGCGAGCTGCTCGTACGCCTTGTCGGCCAGTGGCTGGAGGGTCGCGATCAGGTCGAGGCGCTGGGCGAGCAGTTCCGCGCCGGCCCGCGCCAGGTGCTGGTCCCACACGTCCAGGGTGGACAGGTCCATGGAACGGCCGCCGTGCCGGCGGGCCATGGCGGCGGACTTCAGCAGCGTGTTCCGCTGGCGCAGGACCCGGTCGTAGTCCGACCGTACGCCCGCCATGCGCGGCGACCGTGCGGTGATCAGTTCGTCGAGGAACCGCCGCCGCTCTCCAGGGTCGCCCTTCACCAGGGCCAGGTCCTCGGGCGCGAACAGTACGGTCCGTACGATGCCCAGCACGTCACGCGGCCTGACCTGCGACGACCGGTTGACCCGGGCCCGGTTGGCGCGGCCCGGGTTGAGTTCGAGCTCCACCAGCTGCTGCCGCTCGCCCTGCCGGACGGCGGCTCGGATGACGGCCCGATCGGCGCCCATGCGGACGAGCGGCGCGTCCGACGACACACGGTGGCTGCCGAGCGTCGCCAGATAGCCGACGGCCTCGACCAGGTTGGTCTTGCCCTGCCCGTTGGCTCCCACGAACACGCTGACGCCCGGATCGAGCGGAACCTCGACCCGGGCGTACGAGCGGAAGTCGGCCAGCGACAGATGCGTGACATGCATGGTGTGCGCCGACCTTCCCCCGGCATGGCGTGCACCCCGTGGTGCACAGCCTGTGGATTACTTCGTGGACTCGACCGCGTGGCCACCGAACTGGTTGCGCAGCGCGGCGATCATCTTCATCTGCGGGGAGTCGTCCTGCCGGGACGCGAACCGCGCGAACAGCGACGCCGTGATCGCCGGCAGCGGCACGGCGTTGTCGATGGCCGCCTCGACCGTCCACCGGCCCTCGCCGGAGTCCTGGGCGTAACCGCGCAGCTTGTCCAGGTGCTCGTCCTCGTCCAGCGCGTTCACCGCGAGGTCGAGCAGCCAGGAGCGGATGACCGTGCCCTCCTGCCAGGAACGGAAGATCTCGCGCACGTCGGTGACGGAGTCGACCTTCTCCAGGAGCTCCCAGCCCTCGGCGAACGCCTGCATCATCGCGTACTCGATGCCGTTGTGGACCATCTTCGCGAAGTGGCCGGCGCCGACCTTGCCCGCGTGCACGGCGCCGAACTCGCCCTCCGGCTTCAGCGCGTCGAAGACCGGCTGGACCTTCGCGACGTTCTCGGCGTCGCCGCCGTACATCAGCGCGTAGCCGTTCTCCAGGCCCCACACACCACCGGAGACGCCGCAGTCGACGAAGCCGATGCCCTTGGCCGCGAGCTCCTCGGCGTGCTTCTCGTCGTCCGTCCAGCGGGAGTTCCCGCCGTCGACCACGACGTCGCCGGGGGACAGCAGCTGGGCCAGCTCGTCGATCGTGGACTGGGTGGCGGCACCGGCCGGAACCATGACCCATACGACGCGCGGGCCCTTGAGCTTGCCCACAAGCTCCTCGAGGCTGTGGACATCGGCGAGGTCCGGGTTGCGGTCGTATCCGACGACGGTGTGTCCTGCGCGGCGGATGCGCTCGCGCATGTTGCCGCCCATCTTGCCGAGACCGACGAGACCGAGCTCCATCAGATTTTCCTCATCGTTGTGTGCGAGTTCGTACCCGCGTCCGAGACTACGCCCGGACGCGGGTGCACACCTGTGGGGTCGGCCGCTCAGGCGCAAGGCCCGATCCACCGGCCCGTACCAGCCTCGTCAGCCGGGCCCGTACGGGCCTCAGCCGCTGGGCCGGACCGGCATGCCGCGGTCCTCGGGGGGCGACCCCCGAACCCCCGGCAGACCTCACCAGGCCTACTGCGGCGGCACGTCAGCCGCTGAGCCGGACCGGCATGATCAGGTACTTGTACGCGTCGTCCGCCTCCGCCTTGACGTCCGGCTTGCCGCTCAGCAGAGCGGGCTTCGTGGACGTGGTGAAGGACAGCTGGGCGACCGGGGCGTCGATCGCGCTGAGCCCGTCCAGCAGGAACGTCGGGTTGAAGGCGATCGAGATGTCGTCGCCGTCGAGCTGGGCGTCGACGCGCTCCACAGCCTGTGCGTCGTCGCTGGAGCCGGCCTCCAGGATCAGCACGCCCTGCTCGAAGCTGAGCCGCACCGGGGTGTTCCGCTCGGCGACCAGGGCCACACGCTTGACGGCCTCCACGAACGGCGCCGTCTCGACGACCGCGACCGAGTTGAACTCCGTCGGGAACAGCGTCCGGTACTTCGGCAGGTCGCCCTCGAGGAGCCGCGTGGTGGTACGGCGCCCGGCGCCCTCGAAACCGATCAGGCCCTCACCGGCACCGGAGCCGGACAGCGCCAACGTGACGGTGTCGCCGCTGGTGAGGCTCTTCGCGGTGTCGAGCAGCGTCTTGGCGGGCACCAGGGCGACCGCGGAGGCGTCCGGGGACTCCGGCTTCCACAGGAACTCGCGCACCGCGAAGCGGTACCGGTCGGTGGAGGCGAGGGTGACGGTGTCGCCCTCGATCTCGATCCGTACGCCGGTCAGCACGGGCAGCGTGTCGTCACGCCCGGCCGCGATGGCCACCTGGGCGGCGGCGGAGGCGAAGACCTCACCGGGCACGGTGCCGGTCGCGCTCGGCATCTGCGGCAGCGACGGGTACTCCTCCACAGGCAGTGTGTGCAGGGTGAAGCGGGAGGAGCCGCAGACCACGGTCGCCCGCACACCGTCTGTGGAGATCTCCACCGGCCGGTTGGGAAGGGCGCGGCAGATGTCGGCGAGGAGCCGGCCGGAGACGAGGACGGTGCCGTCCTCCTCCACCTCGGCCTCGACCGAGACCCGCGCGGAGACCTCGTAGTCGAAGCTGGAGAAGCTGAGCGCGCCGTCCTCGGCCTTCAGAAGAAGACCCGCGAGTACGGGCGCCGGCGGACGGGCCGGGAGGCTGCGGGCCACCCAGGCCACCGCCTCCGCGAGTACATCGCGCTCCACCCGGATCTTCACCGGAACCGCCTCCTGCTGTTGCTGGCTCGCCCTGCTGGCCTTCCTCATCCGGCACCCGGTGCCTCTGCCGCAGCAGAAGGGATGCCGGGGACCAGTCTGACGTACGCCACCGACAGTCCACTGCGGCTCTGGGTCAAATCGCGTCGGGAGCCGTGTCGCGCTCCGGGCCGAGTTGTGCACAGGGCCTTCTTCGAAGCGGATTCCCCGGTAACTATGAGTGGGAGTAGTAGTAGGGCTTGTGGAAACCGTGGATAACGCCATCCACGCAGGTCACAGCCGGTTTTTTGTCCACTGCGCCTGTGGGCGGGGCCCGTGGACAAGTGGCCGTGTCTGTGGACGCGCGAAAGTTCTGCACACCCGATGCACAGACCACAGGGACTTCTCCCCAGTCCCGTCCCCAGCTTTACCCCGGTTCCCCACAGCCCAACCACGCGCCTTGGTGTGACCGCTTTCACTCGGCGCGGTGATGCCGGGTGTTTCGTTGCCGAACAGTGGACAGCAGTGTGGAGAAGCTGTGGACCGGAGGCCGCCCCCTGTGGGCTGCCGGTGGACAACGCAGATCGAGGCCTGTGGACGGTTTCTGTGTCCACAGCCTGTGGAGCGCGCTTGGCCACAAATCCACAAGGCTCTGACCTGCGGCGACGCTACGGGACCCCGGGAGCTTGTGGATGGTTTTCGGATAACTTCATGGTCCCCAGGCTGTGGAAGGAAGATCGCCCCCACTTCTGTGGAGAACCCCGCGACCAGGCGCACTATTCGAACATCGACCGTGCCCCGACCGTGCCCCGCCGTCCGCCGTCCGCCGCCCGCCGACCCCGCGCCGACCCCGCGCCGACCCCGCGCCGACCCCGCGCCGACCATGCGGCGACCGTGCGCGCGGAGACCCCCGGAACGCGCGCAGGGCGCCCGGGAACGCGCGCAGGGCGCCCCGGAACGTGTCCGGAGCGCCCTGCGACGCGTCGGGCGGGCCCTTCAGGCCCCGTCAGCCGTTCTTGATGCGGTTGGTCAGCTCGGTGACCTGGTTGTAGATGGACCGTCGCTCCGCCATCAGCGCCCGGATCTTCCGGTCCGCGTGCATCACCGTCGTGTGGTCGCGGCCGCCGAACTGCGCACCGATCTTCGGCAGGGACAGATCCGTCAGCTCACGGCACAGGTACATCGCGATCTGGCGGGCCGTCACCAGGACCCGGCTGCGCGAAGAGCCGCACAGGTCCTCCACCGTCAGCCCGAAGTAGTCGGCGGTGGCCGCCATGATGGCGCCGGCGGTGATCTCGGGAGCCGTGTCCTCACCGCCCGGGATCAGGTCCTTGAGCACGATCTCGGTGAGACCCAGGTCCACCGGCTGCCGGTTGAGGCTCGCGAACGCCGTCACCCGGATCAGCGCGCCCTCCAGCTCGCGGATGTTGCGCGAGATACGGGAGGCGATGAACTCCAGCACCTCCGGCGGGGCGTTCAGCTGCTCCTGCACCGCCTTCTTGCGGAGGATCGCGATACGCGTCTCCAGCTCCGGCGGCTGCACGTCGGTGGTCAGGCCCCACTCGAAGCGGTTGCGCAGCCGGTCCTCCAGCGTCATCAGCTGCTTGGGCGGCCGGTCCGAGGACAGCACGATCTGCTTGTTGGCGTTGTGGAGGGTGTTGAAGGTGTGGAAGAACTCTTCCTGCGTCGACTCCTTGCTCGCCAGGAACTGGATGTCGTCGACGAGCAGGATGTCCACATCGCGGTACCGCTTGCGGAAGGTGTCGCCCTTGCCGTCGCGGATCGAGTTGATGAACTCGTTGGTGAACTCCTCCGAGCTCACGTACCGCACGCGGGTGCCGGGGTAGAGGCTGCGCGCGTAGTGGCCGATGGCATGCAGCAGATGCGTCTTGCCGAGGCCCGACTCCCCGTAGATGAACAGGGGGTTGTACGCCTTGGCCGGCGCCTCGGCAACGGCGACGGCGGCCGCGTGCGCGAACCGGTTGGACGAGCCGATGACGAACGTGTCGAAGAGGTACTTCGGATTCAGCCGGGCGTGCGGCTCACCGGGGCCGCCGGCCCCGCCGGGTCCACCGCCCGGGCCGCCGCCGGGGCCGGGACCGGAGCCCATGCCGGCTGCTCCCGGCATCCCGGGGCCTCCAGGACCGCCGGGTCGACGCTGGCCCTGCGAGTCCGGCAGCTCGTGCCGGTCGTGCCGGGACTGGTCGTACGCCGTGGGCTCGGGCCCCTGCGGGCCGCGGTAGTCGTGGTGCGGCTGCTGCGGGCGGGCCGTCGCGTACGGGTCGCGGTCCTGGAAACCGCCGAGGCGCTGCTGCTGCCAGGACAGGTCCTCCTGGGCGCGCGGCCAGACACCCGGGTCGGGGCGCTGCTGCTGGTACTCGGGGTAGGCGGGGCGCACGGTCGGCAGCCCGTCGTCGGGCATCGGCCGGTGGCCGTACGTGTCGTACGGCTCGCCCTGCCCACGCTCGTCGTAACGGGGCTGCTGCGGCTGCTGGACCGGCGCCGGCGGCGGGTCGCCCGCCGAGTCGTCCACGGTGATCGCGATCCGGATGGGCCGGCCGCATTCACGGCTGAGCGTGTCGCTGATCAGCGGCGCGAGCCGCCCCTCCAGGACACGCTTGCCCCATTCGTTGGGTACGGCCAGGAGTGCGGTGTCGGCCACCAGGGCGAGCGGCTGGCAGCGCTCGATCCACTGTTCGTCCTTCGGCTCGATGCCTTGCTGGCCCTCTCCGAGGAGCTGTTCCAGCACTCGCGGCCACACTGCGGCAAGATCAGCAGGTACGTCAGCCACAGGGCACGCTCTCTCACAGGTCCCACGAATGTGTGCTTCTTGGGACGGGATGGGAAGGACAGGCAGGAAAGGAATCCGAGTTCAGCCACGGTAGTCGCGGCGGCTCGCACGGTTCAAGTTGTTGTCCACAGCCTGTGCATAGTGGACCCCGGCGCGGTCCTGGTTTGACCGGATGGCGTAGCCGCGCGTACCGTAACCAGGTCGAGTTGTCGATGGCTGCTGCCGCCTGCCTCCGATGGGCAAAGATCACGGTCAGTGATCGTGAAGCGGTGCACTCGGGCGTATTGCGAGCTACTCGTGGGCGCACGGTGACAGCCAGGCGATGTCCCGCCACCAACGAATCATTTCTGGAGCCCCCGAGTGAGCAAGCGCACCTTCCAGCCGAACAACCGTCGTCGCGCGAAGACCCACGGTTTCCGCCTGCGCATGCGTACCCGCGCCGGCCGCGCCATCCTGGCGAACCGCCGCAGCAAGGGTCGCGCCAACCTGTCCGCCTGATCACCAACAGGTCATGACGTGCTGCCTTCCGAGAATCGGCTGAGGCGGCGCGAGGACTTCGCGAACGCGGTACGGCGAGGTCGCCGGGCCGGCCGCCCGTGCCTCGTCGTCCATCTACGCAGCGGTGCAACGGACCCGCACGCGCCAGGGGAGAGCGCTCCCCCGACGCGTGCGGGTTTCGTCGTCAGCAAGGCAGTGGGCGGTGCGGTCGTCCGTAACCAGGTGAAGCGGAGACTGCGGCACCTGATGCGAGAGCGGCTGGCCGCGCTGCCCCCCGGTAGCCTGGTGGTTGTACGGGCGCTGCCCGACGCGGGTGACGCCGACCATGCACAGCTGGCCCGAGACCTGGACGCCGCGATCCAGCGGCTGCTGGGAGGGGGCGCGCGATGAAGTACCCGCTGCTGGCCCTGATCAAGCTGTACCAGTGGACGATCAGTCCGCTGCTGGGCCCTGTGTGCAGGTACTACCCGTCGTGCTCCCACTACGGGTACACGGCCATCGACCGGCACGGCGCCGTGAAGGGCACGGCCCTGACCGCCTGGCGCATTCTGCGGTGCAACCCGTGGTCGCCGGGCGGTGTGGACCATGTCCCGCCGCGTAAGCGCCCCCGCTGGCACGAGCTGCTGCGCGACAAGCTGCGTGGCGGCAAGGGCGGGCCCTCCGCCGAGACAAGCCCGGCCGCAGAGACCTCGCCCAATGCTCAAGGAGCCTGATTAGTGGACACGATTGCCAGTCTGTTCAGCTTCATCACCACACCCGTCTCGTGGATCATCGTTCAGTTCCACAAGATGTACGGGGCGATCTTCGGTCCCGACACGGGCTGGGCCTGGGGTCTGTCCATCGTGTCCCTGGTGGTCGTCATCCGTATCTGCTTGATCCCGCTCTTCGTGAAGCAGATCAAGTCGATGCGGAACATGCAGGCGCTCCAGCCGAAGATGAAGGCGATCCAGGAGCGCTACAAGAACGACCGACAGCGTCAGTCCGAAGAGATGATGAAGCTGTACAAGGAGACGGGTACCAACCCGCTCTCCTCGTGCCTGCCCATCCTGGCGCAGTCCCCGTTCTTCTTCGCCCTGTACCACGTGCTCAGCAAGATCGCCGATGGCAAGGAGATCGGCGTTCTCAACCAGAGCCTCGTGGACAGCGCCCGTGAGGCCCATATCTTCGGTGCCCCCATCGCCGCGAAGTTCATGGACGACCCGGACAAGGTCCAGGCGCTCAGCGCTTCCCTGATGGATGTGCGGATCGTCACCGCAGTCATGATCATCATGATGTCGGCGTCGCAGTTCTACACCCAGCGTCAGCTGATGCAGAAGAACGTCGACCTGACGGTGAAGACCCCGTACATGCAGCAGCAGAAGATGCTGATGTACATCTTCCCGGTCATCTTCGCCGTCATGGGCATCAACTTCCCCGTCGGTGTCCTCGTCTACTGGCTGACCACCAACGTGTGGACCATGGGCCAGCAGATGTACGTGATCAACCAGAACCCGACTCCGGGCAGCAAGGCGCAGGACCACTACCTCCAGCGACTGCTGAAGAGCATCACGTCCCACGGTGAGGTACGCGGCCGCCGCAAGCGCAACGTCGTCCAGGTGATCGTCGCCAAGGGGCCGGACCGTAACGAGAACGAGCGCCGCTTCATCTCCTCCCTCGCCAAGGCGGGCTTCTCCGCGCAGGCCGACGGCACGGTGCAGCAGGCCGACCCCGCCACCGCCGAGGCGGAGAGCGGCGCCGCCGCCCGCCGCCAGCAGCCCAAGCGCCAGAGCAAGTCGCGGCGTCAGTCCGCGACGCAGCAGCCGGCGGCCAAGACGTCCCTGGAGAAGAAGGCCGAGGAGCCGGAAGCCGCCCAGCCGAAGCAGCCCGGCAAGGCCGCCTCACCCCGTCAGGCCAAGTCCGGGCAGCGCAAGGGCCAGCAGCGTCCCAAGCACCCGTCGTCCAAGAAGTAAGAAGGAGACCATCCGTGACGGAAGGCACCACCTCCGCCGCCGAGGGTGGCGACACCCTGACCCGCCTGGAGCAGGAGGGTGAGATCGCGGCGGACTACCTCGAAGGCCTGCTCGACATCGCCGACCTCGACGGTGACATCGACATGGACGTCGAGGCCGACCGCGCCGCGGTCTCGATCGTCAGCGACTCCGGCAGCCGCGACCTGCAGAAGCTGGTGGGTCGCGACGGTGAGGTGCTGGAGGCGCTTCAGGAACTCACGCGCCTCGCGGTGCACCGGGAGACCGGGGACCGCAGCCGGCTGATGCTGGACATCGCCGGGTTCCGCGCCAAGAAGCGCACCGAGCTCGCCGAACTCGGCGCCAAGGCCGCGGACGAGGTGAAGAGCACCGGTGAGCCGGTGAAGCTCGACCCGATGACCCCGTTCGAGCGCAAGGTCGTGCACGACGCCGTCGCCGCGGCCGGTCTGCGCAGCGAGTCCGAGGGCGAGGAGCCGCAGCGCTTCGTCGTCGTACTCCCCGCCTGATTCCCTTCGTCGTGTCGGCCCCGTCTGTTCGCAGGCGGGGCCGATCTTTGTCAGCCTGATAGTCACCCAGTGCGGTGAGCGGTACGGAAGGACGGACCTCGTGACGGAAGCAGAAGAGCTTCCCCCCGCGCCCGACGAGGCGCGGACCGTCTTCGGTGAGTTCCTCCCGGAGGCGATCAGGTACGCGGAGCTTCTCGCTGACGCGGGAGTGAAGCGTGGCCTGATCGGTCCCCGCGAGGTACCCCGGCTGTGGGAGCGGCACCTGCTGAACTGTGCTGTGCTCTCCGAGGTCGTACCCGAAGGCGTCACCGTGTGCGACGTGGGGTCCGGCGCCGGCCTGCCCGGCATTCCGTTGGCGCTCGTCCGCCCGGATCTCAGGATCACACTGCTGGAGCCCCTGCTCCGCAGGACGAACTTCCTCGAAGAAGTGGTCGACCTGCTGGGGCTCGACCATGTCACCGTGGTCAGAGGACGTGCCGAGGAGATGCTCGGCAAGCTTCCGCCCGTCCATGTGGTGACCGCGCGGGCCGTGGCACCGCTGGACCGCCTGGCCGGCTGGGGCGTTCCCCTGCTTCGCCCCTACGGGGAGATGCTCGCGCTCAAGGGCGACACCGCCGAGGAGGAGATCCTGGGAGCCCGTGCCGCGCTCAGCAAGCTCGGCGTGGTGAGCACCTCGGTGCTGCAGGTCGGTGAGGGGATCGTGGATCCGATGTCGACCGTGGTGCGCGTCGAGGTCGGGGAGAGCCCGGGCGGTGTGAGGTTCGCCGCCAAGCGGGCCAAGGCGGAGAGGACGCGGCGTCGGCGCTGACCCGATCGCCCGTCTCTCGTTTGATCCTCATACGTACGCATTTCGGAGTGTCGTGAGGTGCTGACCCTGCGGCGCGTGCATCGTGTTTCACGTGAAACGTCGCTCACTGCTGCAGGGAATCATCAGCCGCGGCCGTGCGGCTGCCACACCACGCAACCGCAAGGCACCCCTGAGTGCTACAGAGTTGTCCACAGAAGTGGATTCCTCCACAGAACCACGGGCCTCGCTGGTTCACGACCCCGAAAGCATGGCAGGCTCTGTCCATCGCGAGTCTGAAGCCGAGGAGAGTGAATCCTTGCGGTCCGACGCCAACATCGCGGGACCGATGACCGACCCGGTCCCCGGTCCCCGTACCGAAGCGGCGGGGGAGGATGTTTCACGTGAAACACCGCCCCCGATGGACGACACCCCCATTGGTCGCGCCGCCCAACTGGCGGTTGAGGCACTGGGCTGGGCCGGTGAAGGTCTTCCCCGTCCGGAGCAGACCCGTGTCATGGTGGTCGCCAACCAGAAGGGCGGAGTCGGCAAGACGACCACAACGGTCAACCTTGCCGCTTCCCTGGCACTGCATGGCGCACGCGTGCTGGTCGTCGATCTCGACCCGCAGGGCAACGCCTCTACCGCGCTCGGTATCGACCACCACGCCGAAGTGCCCTCGATCTATGACGTCCTGGTGGACAGCAAGCCGCTCTCCGATGTGGTGCAGCCGGTCCCGGACGTCGAAGGCCTCTTCTGCGCCCCGGCCACCATCGATCTCGCCGGTGCGGAGATCGAGCTGGTGTCGCTGGTGGCGCGGGAGAGTCGACTCCAGCGCGCCATCCAGGCATATGAACAGCCCCTCGACTACATCCTGATCGACTGTCCGCCTTCCCTGGGACTGCTGACCGTCAACGCCCTGGTCGCCGGGGCCGAGGTGCTCATCCCGATCCAGTGCGAGTACTACGCGCTGGAGGGCCTGGGTCAGTTGCTGCGCAACGTCGACCTGGTGCGCGGCCACCTCAACCCCGCGCTGCATGTGTCGACCATCCTCCTCACCATGTACGACGGCCGGACCCGGCTCGCCTCGCAGGTGGCCGACGAGGTGCGCAGCCACTTCGGTGACGAAGTGCTGCGGACCAGCATCCCCCGTTCCGTCCGCATCTCGGAGGCACCGAGCTACGGCCAGACCGTGCTCACCTACGACCCGGGCTCCAGCGGCGCACTGTCGTACCTGGAAGCCGCCCGGGAGATCGCCCTGCGGGGGGTGGGCGTCCACTACGAGGCCAAGCACGCCCACATGGGCAACCAGAACAACCAGCACAGCATGTCGGAGGGGATCCAGTGAGCGAGCGACGTAGGGGACTGGGGCGTGGGCTCGGTGCGCTGATCCCCGCTGCTCCCCAAGAGCGGAACGCGGCTTCCATCGGGACGGGCTCCACGTCCCCCGGCGCGATTCCCGCTCTGCCGGCGGACCGGGGCGTGGCGGCGGCGAAGGTGGCCACGCTGCCGCAGAACCCTGTCACCGTCGAGTCCGGGCTCCCCGCGCCGGAGCCGGAGCCGGCGATGGACGCCCAGGCACCCGCCGGGGCGCACTTCGCCGAACTGCCGCTGGACGCGATCACGCCGAACCCGCGCCAGCCGCGCGAGGTGTTCGACGAGGACGCGCTCGCCGAGCTGATCACCTCCATCAAGGAGGTGGGACTGCTCCAGCCGGTCGTCGTACGCCAGGTGGCGCCCGAGCGGTATGAACTCATCATGGGTGAGCGCCGCTGGAGGGCCTGCCGTGAGGCCGGCCTCGAGCAGATCCCGGCGATCGTCCGCGCCACCGACGACGAGAAGCTTCTGCTGGACGCGCTGCTGGAGAACCTGCATCGCGCGCAGCTGAACCCGCTGGAAGAGGCAGCCGCCTACGACCAGCTGCTCAAGGACTTCAACTGCACCCACGACCAGCTGGCCGACCGGATCGGGCGTTCGCGCCCGCAGGTCTCCAATACTCTGCGGCTCCTCCGGCTGTCGCCGCCGGTTCAGCGTCGGGTCGCCGCCGGGGTGCTGTCGGCTGGTCACGCCCGCGCTCTGCTGTCGGTGGACGACCCGGAAGCCCAGGACAAGCTGGCCTACCGGATCGTGGCCGAGGGACTGTCGGTGCGTGCGGTCGAGGAGATCGTCACGCTCATGGGCTCCGAGTCCACCAGTGCGCCCAAGCCCAGGGGGCCGCGTGCCGGCGCTCGGGTGTCACCGGCGCTCAGTGATCTCGCCTCCCGGCTCTCCGATCGCTTCGAAACCCGGGTGAAGGTGGACCTCGGGCAGAAGAAGGGGAAGATCGTCGTCGAGTTCGCGTCGATGGAGGATCTGAACCGGATTCTGGGCACGCTCGCTCCTGGCGAGGGACGGGTTCTGGAGAAGGGTCTCTCGGACCAGGCGGCGGAGGACGACGAGGCCTGAGCCTCTCGGGGCCAGAGCAGCGCGAAGGGCGGATCGTGGCCGGTGTTCACCGGAACACGGTCCGCCCTTTGGCCTCTTCCCGTATGCGTGTCATCACCCGATCGATACGATGCGTTCTGGTATGTGCATCTGCCGGATCCTTGACGGGATCCCTTGCGGAGGGAGAGCCACGCCATGCGCGAGGTGAGCCGCGGCCAGCTGATGACAGCCGGCCTGGGACTCGGTGTGGTCGGTGGGTTCATCGGCAGCCTGCTCCAGGAACGCAGCGCGTTGACCGCCGCTCGTGGCGTGGCAGGCGAAGGAAGCGAGGAACAGCTTTCATGGGGCGTCGGCTCGTACCACTCACGCTGGACAACCTTCCGGACCTCCCCAAGCGGTGTCGGACGTGTGTCTTCTGGGAGCTTGACCCCGTCAGCGGAGAAGCCGCGGTAAAGGCGGGCACGCCCGAGCTGGAGAAGGAGGCCTGGATTTCGGCTGTCCTCCTGGACTGGGGATCGTGCGGCCGCGTCGTCTATGTGGACGAGGTACCGGTCGGCTATGTGCTCTACGCTCCGCCCGCCTATGTGCCCCGCTCCACCGCGTTCCCGACGAGCCCGGTGTCGGCGGATGCCGTTCAGCTGATGACGGCCTGGATCATGCCGGGCTATCAGGGGCAGGGGCTGGGCCGAGTGATGGTGCAGACCGTGGCGAAAGATCTGCTGCGGCGTGGATTCAGGGCGATAGAGGCGTTCGGCGACGCCCGGTGGAAGGAGCCGGCGTGCGTCCTGCCCGCCGACCATCTCCTGGCCGTCGGCTTCAAGACCGTCCGCCCGCACCCGGCGTTCCCACGGCTCCGCCTGGAACTGCGCTCCACGCTGTCGTGGAAGGAAGACGTCGAGCTCGCTCTGGACCGGTTGCTGGGGGCGGTGCAGAAAGAACCCGCGCTGCGCCCGCTGTGATGGCTGGCACCGCGCCCGCTGTGGCCGCTGGAATCACCGCGACCGTGACCCGCGGCGCTTATGCCGATCGGGCTCTCGCAGACCTCACACCGAACGGCCCGCCCCTTCCGGGACGGGCCGTTCGTGTTTCACGTGAAACAAGGCCTCGCCGCAGCGGCTTCAGGCCTCAGCGCTTCAGGCCTTGGTGGCCTCGCTGCCGATGAAGTCCGTCAGGTCGCGGACGATCGCGGCCTTCGGCTTCGCGCCGACGATCGTCTTGGCGACCTGGCCACCCTGGTAGACGTTCAGCGTCGGGATCGACATGACGCCGTACTTGGCAGCCGTGGCGGGGTTCTCATCGATGTTGAGCTTCACGACCTCGATCTGGTCGCCGTACTCCTCGGCGATCGCCTTCAGCGACGGCGCGATCTGGCGGCACGGACCGCACCAGGCGGCCCAGAAGTCCACCAGTACGGGCTTGTCGCTCTTGAGGACGTCCTCCTCGAAAGAGGCGTCGGTCACGCTCTTCAGGTCGCCGGCCACGGCGGCCTCCTTCACTTCGCGGGTGTGGGTGGGGATTGTGGTCAGACCGCAGGGGTCTTCTCCGGCTCGGCGACCTTCTCGCCGTCGGCCAGAGCAGCCAGGAAACGCTCGGCGTCCAGAGCGGCGGAGCAGCCGGTACCGGCGGCGGTGATCGCCTGCCGGTAGGTGTGGTCCACGACATCTCCGGCGCCGAAGACGCCCGTCACGTTGGTACGGGTGGAGGGCGCGTCGACCTTCAGGTAGCCCTCGTCGTCCAGCTCCAGCTGGCCCTTGAACAGCTCGGTCCGGGGGTCGTGGCCCACGGCGATGAACAGGCCGGTCACGGGCAGCTCGGAGGTCTCCCCCGACTTGGTGTTCCGCAGGGTCAGACCGCTGAGCTTCTGGTCGCCGTGGATCTCCGCGACCTCGCTGTCCCAGGCGAACTTGATCTTCGGGTCGGCGAAGGCCCGGTCCTGCATGGCCTTGGAGGCGCGCAGGGTGTCACGGCGGTGGACGATGGTGACCGACTTGGCGAACCGGGAGAGGAAGGTGGCCTCCTCCATCGCGGTGTCGCCGCCGCCGATCACGGCGATGTCCTGGTCCTTGAAGAAGAAGCCGTCGCAGGTGGCACACCAGGAGACACCACGGCCGGAGAGTGCGTCCTCGTTCGGCAGACCGAGCTTGCGGTGCTGGGAGCCGGTCGTGACGATCACGGCCTTGGCGCGGTGGACGGTGCCGGCCGTGTCCGTCACGGTCTTGATGTCGCCGCTGAGGTCGACGGCGACGACATCGTCCGGGACGAGTTCGGCTCCGAAGCGCTCGGCCTGGGCCCGCATGTTGTCCATCAGGTCGGGGCCCATGATCCCGTCACGGAAACCGGGGAAGTTCTCCACGTCGGTCGTGTTCATCAGGGCGCCACCAGCGGTGACAGCGCCCTCGAAGACCAGCGGCTTCAGCGACGCACGCGCCGTGTAGAGGGCAGCCGTGTAGCCGGCGGGCCCGGATCCGATGATGATCACGTTACGGACGTCGCTCACGGGTTTCTTCCTCGTCTCTGCAGACTGCTACTGCCTACTGCCTACTGCCTACGGGGCTGGGTCAAGGTCTCACCCCACCCAACGGATCCTACGGGGCGTGCATTCCCGAGGCGTCGGCCCGGCCCTGAGGCGTTGTTCAGGGACGAGGGTAGGCGTGCTGGAGCAGGACGTCCGCCTTGGCGGCGTTCCGTGAGGTCGTACAGGCCGCGTCGACCACATAGGCCCGCACTTGAGCGGCGTCGGTGCGGTCTGGCAGCACCACGAGGTAGGCGGGGAGCCCTTGGTAGGTGCCCTTCTCCGCGGCGAGAGCGGGCTCGGTGCGCCCGATCCCTTCACTGACACAGGCCGGAACCGGTACGTCCAGGGTGCCCAGCAGCTCCCGGGGGCCGTTCTCGGGTTCGGTGGCGCCGCCCTGGCTCCGGTTCCGTGGAGACGGCGCTCCCTCGTCGGCGGAGAGCAGGGTGGCGACACGGCTCTCCAGGGGGACACCGGAGAAGGTCTCGTTCTCGGCAGAGCTCATGGCGGTGTCGGCCTTCATGGCGTCGCTCTCGCCCCCGGCAGGGCGGACGACCTGCATGAGCAGCACACCGACGCTCACGGCGGCGATGCCGACGACGGCCCCGAGGGCCACTCGGCGACGGCGCCGGTTCGGCTTGCCCCGGCCGGGCCCCCCGGCAGCCGCTGCCCGGCCTGCGGGACGGTCGACGGGCCCGTCGACGGGCTTCACCGGTCGGGTCAGGGCGGGAGCGGGCTCGGCGGCGAGGTCGGCGGGCCTTGTTTCACGTGAAACATGCGTGCCGTCGACAGGGGCCGTGGCGGAGAGCAGAGCTTCGGCGGCGAGCGCGGCGTCGATCCGGCCCGCGATGTCCCCAGGCATCCGGGGAGGGCCCGGCAGGGTGCCCAGCATGCCCCGGATCTCTTCGAGCGAGCTGCGGACGTCCGCGCACAGGGAGCACTCGTCCAGGTGCTGCCGCAGGTGGGCTGTGCGGGACGGCGGGAGAAGCCCTTCGGTCAGGTCGGAGATCTCCGAGACGTCCGGGTGCTGCGTCGTGTCGGTCGTGGAGTTCACGCGCGCCCACCTCCGCCCTTCACAGCAGCAGGATCGATCTGTCCGGTGTCTCTTGGCTCCGATGCCGGTGGGACGGATGTCCCCGGCGTCCGGTTCCTTCCCCGGTCGGCACCGACGTTATCCACCGTGTCACCGCGCAGATGAGTGAGCATGGGCAGCAGCCGTGCCCGCCCTCGTGCGCAGCGGCTCTTGACCGTTCCGGTCGGCACGTCGAGGATCCGCGCCGCCTCCGCCACCGGGTAGCCCTGCATGTCCACCAGCACCAGCGCGGCCCGCTGGTCGGCCGGCAGCTGGGCGAGTGCGGCCAGCAGCTCGCGGTGCAGATCGCTCCGTTCCGCAGGGGCCTCGGCCGACTCGTGCGGTTCGAGGAGCTGTTCCAGCCGTTCCGTGTCGTCCACGGGGGCGGTCCTGCGGGAGGCCGCCTTGCGGGCCCGGTCCAGACAGGCGTTCACCGTGATGCGGTGCAGCCACGTCGTGACGGCCGACTGACCCCGGAAGCTGTGGGCCGCCCGGAACGCCGACACAAGGGCGTCCTGGACGGCGTCAGCGGCCTCCTCGCGGTCCCCCAGCGTCCGCAGGGCAACGGCCCACAGCCGGTCCCGATGGCGGCGCACGAGCTCGCTGAAGGCGTCCGGATCACCGGCGACATGGCGGGAGAGCAGGTCCTGGTCGCTCACGTCGCCGAACGCGGCGTCGTTCAACGGTGACCTTCTTCCCATGGCGCTGCCGATCAGCCGGTGATCTCGATGTTGGTGATCTTGCCCCGGAAGTACCCGTCGTGGGCGTCCGGCAGCTTGGTGAGCCAGACCAGGAGGTAGCGCGTCTTGACCGGTTCGCCGGGCTTCAGGGTCACCGTCGTTCCCGAAGCGGACGCGACCTTCTGGAAGTCGCCGTCCCCGGTCGGTGCCGTGTCGGCCCCCTCGGCCGCCGCCCTCAGCTCCACCGATGTGTCGCCCTTGAACGTGATCTCGACGGCGCCGACCTGCTGAGCCTGGCCGAGGTCCAGGACCATGCCCACGCCGGACTTCAGCCCTCCGAGATCCTCGCGCAGATAACCGTCCGTCTGCCAGAAGGAGGCGGGGTCGCCGTCGTACGCCTTCTCTATGTCGCGAGGCTTCTCCGAACCGTCGCCCAGCGGGTCGAAGTCATGGGCGTCGACGATGGCGACCGGCTTGCCCGTCGCCTGCGGCTTCTCGTCGTCCGTGGTGTCCGGGGGCGTCTGGCTCGTGCCGGGGTCGTCCTGCGGACTGTCGCGGTCGAGCAGCTTGTCGGCGATCTGCCAGCTGCCCAGGCCCAGCGCCGCGATGAGGAGCGCCGACACGGCCCACTTGAGGGCCTTGCCCGTGCGGCTCTGCAGGGGCGCGGGCGGGGCCGGCACCGGCTGGGTGGCCGCGGTGCTCGGGCGCTGCTGCTGACGGCCGTACGTGCCCTGCTGGTACGTCGTGCGCTGGTAGTCCGGCGGTGTCGGGAACTCCGGCTCCGGCGGGCGGATACGGGGCATGGCCGCGACGGCCTTGACCAGTTCCTCGGGGGTGGTGCAGGCGGGCTCCTGCCGGGAGGCCGTCGCGCCGTCGTTGGCGAGCGCGCGCATGGCGAGCTCGGACAGCCCGCGGTGCACTCCGGCCCGTACCTGATCGGGTGCGATCAGGCCGACCCCCTTCGGCAGCCCGGACAGGCCGTGCGCGTCGTTCTCGTACGGCCAGCGCTGCGTCAACGCCGCGTACAGCAGGGCGCCGATCGCCTCGGTGTCGGTGCGCTGCGGGCGCTCGGCGCTGATACCGCGCAGTGCGGCGTTCACGGCGAGGCCGCGGATGCGGTACTGGCCGGTGGAGGTGCGCAGGACGGCGCTCGGCGTGAGCCTCAGATGGGACAGGCCCTCGCGATGCGCGGCGGCCATGGCCTGGGAGACCTGGGTGACGAGCTGGTAGGCGTCGTGCGGCTCCAACGGGCCCGCCGCCAGCAGAGCGGTGAGTTCCGTGGCGTCGGGCAGCCACTCGTGCACGACGTAGACGAGGTCGTTCTCCTCGACGGCGTCGAGGACCTGGACGAACCGGGGGTCGCCCAGCAGGGCCGACGACCGGGCGGCGGCGAGGACCGAGCGCGCCCTCGGATGGTCGGCGGGCAGCACGTGCACGCCGACGGCACGGCGGAGCTTCTCGTCGACGGCACGCCAGCTGCTGAAACCGTCCAGACGGGTGACGCACTCCTCGAGCCGGTACCGCCGGGCCAGTTTGTGTCCGCTGTGGAGCTCGGGCGTGGTGATGGCGGGCTGCTCGCCGGCTCCCCGTTCGTCGTCGGTGTCCTGGGCGGACGTGTCCGCCGTGTCCTGCGCTTCCGCCACCCCGTCGGTCGCGGCCTTGTCCGCCTTGGCGGCCAGCGGCTCATCGCCACTGTTGTCGGCCACGTCGACGGCAGCCGTGCTACGTTCCGCCACCGTCGTTCCTGCCTCCCCATCCGTTGCGCCGTATCCGAACGCCATGCCAATTGTGCCCACAGTCCGCCGCTATGCACGACACGCGGTGGCCGGTGATGGTTGTGCGACAGCCCTGTTTCTAGCGGCCGAGGCGCCCGCGGACCATGCCGACCAAGGCGTTCAGCTCCTCGATACGCATCTTCTTCGCAGCGACGAAGAACAGACCGAGCAGGACGACCGCCCCGGCGAACAGGGCCACCAGAGAGCCGAAAGCGCTGTCACCGAGCAGCGACAGCAGGCCGAAGCCGACGGCGCCGGCGACGACAGCGGCGGGCAGGGACGCCATGGAGAGCCTGGCGTACGTACGCAGGACATGGGAGCCGTCCAGGTCGCCGCCCAGCCGGTTGCGCAGCCGGCGCCAGGCGACACCGACACCGACGACGTAGGCGAGACCGTAGGCGCCCGCCATGCCGACGACGGCCCACCGGGCGGGCAGGACGACGTAACAGACCGCGGACCCCGCCGCGTTGACGGCGGCCACGATCACGGTGTTGTAGAACGGCGTCCGGGTGTCCTCGTAGGCGTAGAAGCCGCGCAGGACCACGTACTGCACCGAGTACGGGATCAGACCGAGTCCGAACGCCATCAGGATGAAGCCCATGCTGCGGGCGGCCTCGGTGCCGCTGGACGCGTAGAGCAGCGTGCACATCGGCACCCCGAGCGCCAGGAACGTGAAGGCGACGGGGACGATGGCGACGGCGGAGTTCCGCAGGCCCTGCGAGATGTCGTCGCGGACCGCGCCGGGGTCGTTGTCGTGGGCGGCCCGGGAGATGCGCGGCAGCAGTGCGGCCATCACGGAGACGGTGATGATGGCCTGAGGCATGCCCCAGATGAGCTGCGCGTTGGAGTACGCCAGGATGCCCGCGCCGTCCTTGCCCGACGCCTTGCCCGCCGCCGTGGCGAGCTGCGTGACCACGACGACACCCGCCTGGTTCGCGAGCACGAACAGGACGGTCCACTTGGCGAGTTTGACCGTCTTGCCGAGCCCGTGGCCCTTCCAGTCGAAGCGGGGACGGAAGCGGAAACCGGCCTCGCGGAGGTACGGGATCATCGCCAGCGCCTGCACGACCAGACCGAGCAGCGTACCGACGCCCAGGAGGCGGATGCCCTCGTCCGGGATGGTCTGCACGCCCATCTGCGATTCGGCGGAGGTGCCGTAGACCCAGATGAAGAGGCCGAACGTGACGATCATGACGATGTTGTTGAGGACCGGGGTCCACATCATCGCGCCGAACCGCTCACGGGCGTTGAGGATCTGACCCATCACCACGTGCACACCCATGAAGAAGATCGTGGGCAGGCAGTAGCGGGCGAAGGTGACGGCGACGCTGTTGGCGGCCGCGTCGTCCGCGATGGTCGGCGACATGGCGCGCACCAGCAGCGGAGCCGCGAGCACCGCGATCCCGACGATCAACCCCAGGGCGACCATCACGAGCGTCAGCAGCCGGTTGGCGTAGGCCTCGCCACCGTCCGCGTCGTTCTTCATCGAGCGGACCAGCTGCGGAACGAACACCGAGTTCAGGCCGCCGCCGATGGTCAGGATGTAGATCATCGTCGGCAGCGTGTAGGCGACGGTGTAGGCGTCACCGAGCAGCGCCGCACCGAGCGCGCCGGTGATGACCAGGCTCCGCAGGAAGCCCGTGAGCCGGGAGACGAGGGTGCCCGCCGCCATCACGGCGCTGGACTTCAGCAGACCGGAGGCACGGCCGCCCGACTTCTTCGGCGGGGGCGGCGGCACCGGTGCGGCGACCGGCTCGGGAGCGGGGGCCGGAGCCTGCCCCTGCATCTGCTGGTCCCGGTAGAGATGGGCGAAGGCGTCCGGGCCGGGCTGTTCCTCACCCGCCCGCGTCACCAGGTCGTCGACGCCGGTGAACTGCACGGTCCTGGCGTCGTCACCGTAGGGGAGGTGCCGGGACGGCCCGTCGGGCTCGGGTGGAGGGGTCTGGGCCCACACACGCGGATCCGGCCCGTACTGAGGGGAGGCGGGCTGCTGGTACAGCGGCCGCAGCTCCTCGTACGTGCCGGGCGGTGGCGGCGGGTGGGCCGCCCGGTCGTAGAGCGCCTCGCCCACCGGGTCCTGGGCGGAGAGATCCCGCGCCTGGTAGGGGTCCTGCTGGTAGGCGTCCTGGACGTACGGGTCCTGGACGTACGGGTCAGGGGCGGGCGTCGTCCCGGGAGGGGGCGTCTGCCCCGGCACGGGGTCTGCCTGGGGCGTCCCGCCGGAAGGCGCGTGGCCGCCGCCCGCGGCCTGGCCGCGGTCACCGTCGTACGGCGCGTTCATGGTTACCCCACCTCATCGTCCCCGGCCGACCGGCCACGACATCGCTCAACGGTCCACTTTCTCACCCGGGCCGGACGGGTCCGTGCTTTGCGGTCCGGTGTGTGGCACAGGGTCACTCGGCTGGTCCGGCCCGTCGCTGTCCGCAGTCGGTGCCGACTCCTCGCCGGCCGCCTCACGCGCCGCCGCGCGCTTCCGCTGGGTGTACATCCTGACGCCCGCGAGGACGAGAAGCAGCACACCGCCGGCGATGACCAGCATCACCGTCGAGGTGATCTCCGAGACCTTCACAGTGAAGCTCATGGGCTTCCCGTACGGCCTGCCGTCCGTGGTGAACAGCTGTGCCGTCATCGGGACCGGGCCGTTGGCGTTGGCGGACGCGGTGAACTTCACCGACTGGCTGTGCCCGCCGTCGATCTTGATGGGCAGCTCGGCGACGGCGTCACCGCCGTTGAGCTTCAGACGGGTCGGCTTCGTCGAGGTGAGCCGGAGCACCAGTCGGTCGACCCCCTGCAGCAGCTTGTTCTGCACGGTCACCGGGATGGTCGCGCTGCGTCCGGAGAGGGTCAGGTCCGACTTGTCGATGAGCTGCACCTCGCCGGTGAGGCTCTTCAGATGGCCGAGCACGTCCTCCCGGTAGGCGAGGGCCTGCTCGGGCCGGCCACGCCAGGAGGTCGACATCTCCCGGTTGATCGCGTTGCCGAACGGCGTCACCACGCGGTAGGCGGCGGTGAGGATCACCTTGAAGTTGTCGAGCGTGCCCTGGGTGGTGCCGACCTCGCGGAACACCTCGACGGGCAGCTCCTGCCGGCGCAGCTCCTTCGGGTAGCGGCTGCCGCGCGGGACGGTGTTCGTGGCCCGGCTGTCAGGCTCGGCCGCCGCCGCGGCGATCAGGTCGAGGGGCTGCGTCCAGCGCTGGAGGGCCGGCGTACCGAACGCGGTCGCCATGGACTGAGCCTGGGCCG
Source organism: Streptomyces sp. NPDC047886 (assembly GCF_043204435.1). NCBI lineage: Bacteria > Bacillati > Actinomycetota > Actinomycetes > Kitasatosporales > Streptomycetaceae > Streptomyces > Streptomyces sp. NPDC047886. The sequence continues at coordinate 533,750 of NZ_JBIDCF010000003.1, read as the reverse complement.
CCGTGGGCATCCGCTGCGGCGCGACGACGACGCTGCGCTGGTTGCCGGGCTGCTCCTGGGTGACGGCCAGTGCGTGGGCGAGGAACCGCTGCACGGCCAGCGTGGAGGCACCCGCGCCGATCATGTCGTTCTCGAAGACGGTGGAGAGCGCCGTGTCGGTGACGACGGCGGTCGTGCCGCCGCCGATGGGCCGGGCGGCAGTGGGCGTGTAGGGCAGGCCGTCCTTCATGCTGTCAGCGCGGGCGATCACCTTGTCGGCACCCGCCGAGGTGGCCACATCGATGATCGACGGGTCGACCGCGCCGTTCACGGGCCAGGCGAAGTCCGTCGACGGCTTCACATGCAGGATGGTCTCCACGGTGGACTCGGCGACCTCGGTGGCCCGCTGGAGGTGGCTGAGCGAACCGGAGACCGCCCGGCCGCGATGGGCGAGGGACGCCAGGTCGGGATCGGCGTACGGCAGCGCGACCACCTTGCCGCCCTGGACCGCCTTGTCCAGCGTGCTGAGCCACTGCTTGGCGACGGCCTGGTTCCGGCCGGGAACGGTCCCCGTTCCCTCCTTGACGCTGTAGCTGCGCGTCATCGCGTCGACCGTGGCCAGCAGATCGGGGTCGATCACCCAGGTGACAGGCAGCTCCGCGCCGAGGGACACCATCCGCTCCAGCCGACCGCCCGGGGCGAGCTCGGCCGCCAGCGCGTCGCTCTCGAAGACGGGCGTCTGCTGATCGTCCGAACCGGTCTGGGCGGAGAGATGCGCCGTCGAGATCAACGGCCACACGATCGTGAGCTGCGTCTTCTTCGCGGTGGCCTCGGGCTGCCAGGGCAGGAAGGTCCGCTCGATGCCCAGCACCTGGTGCGGGGCGCTCGGCGTCCGGCCCGACAGGGAGACACCGAACTGGTAGACGCCCTCGTCGTCGAGGCCCAGCTTGTCGACCGGCACGGCGAGGGTGAACTCCTTGGTGGCACCGGCCGGGATCTTCGGGATCTTCACCGTGTACGTGCCGCCGAGTGCCCTGCCGTCCGCGCCCTGGGAGAAGCCCGAGCGCTCGGCGGCCCTGTCGATGGCGTGCCGATTGGGCAGGCGGCCGCCCAGGCGTACGTCCACCTGCGCCTCGGTGACGGATTCCTCGCCCTCATTGGTCACCGTGCCGGTGACCCTGAGGGTGTCGCCCTCCACCGGAGCGCTGGGGCTGAGCGTGTTCAGCGACACATCGACGGTGCGGGAACCGGTCGGCTTGTCGTCCGCGTAGGCGGCAGGGGCGAGTGGCCCGTGCAGCAGACCGGCCAGGAGCGGCAGGCCCACGAGGGCGGAGGCTGTACGACGCAGCCACCGGTGGGCAGGAGCGGGACGGGTGCCCTGGAATTCTGCCGCCTCGGCCACGCGTTCGTCCGTCCCTCGTCGTCTGTTGCCGTTGGTGGTGCTCGGGTCCTGCGTCCACGCATGGTAACGAGATGCGCCGTGGCTAAGTGCTGCGGAGTGCTTCACAAGATCGGAGAAGTGTGCCGCGAAACCGGTCGAAGCGTGCCGCGGGATCGGATGGAACGTGCCGCGGGATCGGATGGAGCGTGGCGCAGACCGCGAAAATCGGGGACGCTCCCCGCGGCCGGGGCACGTACCCTGTTCTGTTGTGCCGAACGCCAACGAAGACACCCCGACAGCACTGAGCCAGGTGCAGCGCCGCGCGGTCAGCGAGCTGCTGCGCGTCTCCCCCGTCGCCGACGATCTCGCGCGCCGTTTCCAGGAGGCGGGATTCACCCTCGCCCTGGTCGGCGGATCGGTACGCGACGCGCTGCTCGGCCGGCTCGGCAATGATCTGGACTTCACCACCGACGCCAGGCCCGAGGACGTGCTGAAGATCGTCCGGCCGTGGGCGGACTCCGTGTGGGACGTCGGAATCGCCTTCGGCACCGTCGGGTCGCAGAAGCAGGCCCGCGTCGGGGACGTCGAGCAGTCCTTCCAGATCGAGATCACGACCTACCGCTCCGAGGCGTACGACCGGACGTCGCGCAAGCCCGAGGTGTCCTACGGCGACTCCATCGAGGAGGACCTCGTACGCCGGGACTTCACCGTCAACGCGATGGCCGTCGCGCTGCCGGAGAAGGAGTTCATCGACCCGCACGGCGGCCTCGAGGACCTCGCGGAGCGTGTGCTGCGCACCCCCGGCACCCCCGAGGAGTCCTTCTCCGACGATCCGCTCCGCATGATGAGGGCCGCCAGGTTCGCCGCGCAGCTGGACTTCGAGGTGGCGCCCGAGGTCGTCTCGGCGATGAAGGAGATGGCCGACCGGATCGACATCGTCTCCGCCGAACGCGTGCGGGACGAACTCAACAAGCTGATCATCTCCGCGCACCCGCGCAAGGGCCTGGGTCTGCTCGTCGACACCGGTCTCGCGGACCGCGTGCTGCCAGAGCTGCCGGCGCTGCGACTGGAGAGCGATGAGCACCACCGGCACAAGGACGTCTACGAGCACTCCCTGATCGTGCTGGAGCAGGCCATCGACCTCGAAGAGGACGGTCCCGATCTGACTCTGCGGCTGGCCGCGCTGCTCCATGACATCGGCAAGCCGCGCACCCGGCGCTTCGAGCCCGACGGGCGGGTCTCCTTCCATCACCACGAGGTGGTGGGCGCGAAGATGACCAAGAAGCGCATGACCGCGCTGAAGTACTCCAACGACCTGATCAAGGACGTCTCGCGGCTTGTGGAGCTGCACCTGCGGTTCCACGGCTACGGGGCCGGCGAGTGGACCGACTCCGCGGTACGGCGCTATGTACGCGATGCGGGACCCCTGCTCAGTCGGCTGCACAAGCTGACCCGCTCCGACTGCACGACCCGGAACAAGCGCAAGGCCGCCACCCTCTCCCGTACCTATGACGGGCTTGAGGCGCGTATCGCCCAGCTCAAGGAGCAGGAGGAGCTGGACGCCATCCGGCCGGACCTGGACGGCAACCAGATCCAGGAGATCCTGGGCATCCGCCCGGGCCCGGCGGTGGGCCAGGCATACAAGTTCCTGCTGGAGCTGCGCCTGGAGAACGGTCCGATGGAGCATGACGCCGCTGTGGCCGCGCTCAAGGAATGGTGGGCGTCACAGGGCTGAGGTGCGTCGGACCGGTGTTTCACGTGAAACATCGACCGGTGAACGACGGGGGCGGTGTTTCACGTGAAACACCGCCCCCCTCGCGTCGCTACGGCAGAGCGTCCCGCCGCCTCCAGGAGAAGAGGGCCAGAGAGGCCGTGGCGTAGAGCGTGGCGACCATGAGGACCAGGGGCACCGACCGGCCGTCCGGTGGCAGCATCAGCGCGGCTACGCCCGCCGCGGCGACGAAGGCGACGTTGAACAGCACGTCGTAGAGGGAGAACACCCGACCGCGATAGGCGTCGTCCACCGCGATCTGCACTGCCGTATCCGTGGCGATCTTCGTGCCCTGGGTGATGAGGCCCAGCAGGAACGCGGCGACCAGGATGGTGCCCGGCGTGAAGGGAAGGCCGAGTGCGGGTTCCAGTACCGCTGCCGATCCGGTGCAGACCGCCATCCAGCCGTAGGGGCCGAACCGTCCCACCCCCCACGGCGACAGCACGGCGGCGGCGAAGAATCCGGCGCCCGAGACGCCGACGGCCAGCCCGAGCAGGGCCAAGCCCTCCGAGGGCGTGGACGTCCAGGCGTACCGGCTCAGCATCAGCACCATCACCGTGAGGGCGCCGTAGCAGAAGCGCGTCAGCGTCATGGCGGCCAGGGCACGCGCGGCTGCCCGCCGCTCCGCGAGATGCCGGAGCCCGCTGCGAAGCCCACGGGCCGTCGAAGCGAGGGCGGCACCCAGCCGGGGCTGCACCTGCTCCGGGTCCGGGCCCAGCAGTCCTCGGTCCATGCGCAGTGCGGCCAGCGCGGAGCAGAGATACAGACCCGCACCGACCAGCACGACGACGGCGTCCGAGTCGGAGGCCACCAGACGCACACCGAAGGCCGCCCCACCCCCCGCTGTGGCGGCGAGGGTGCCGGCGGTGGGCGACACCGAGTTCGCCATGACGAGGCGGTCGGCGTCGACGACACGGGGAAGCGATGCGGAGAGCCCGGCGAGGATGAAGCGGTTGACGGCCGTGACGGAGAGGGCCGACGCGTAGAAGAGCCAGTCCGGTACGGACGCGAGGATGAGCAGCGCCGTGCCGGCGGCCAGCACGGCACGCAGCACATTGCCGTACAGGAAGACCTGTCGGCGCTGCCAGCGGTCGAGCAGAACGCCCGCGAACGGTCCGATGAGGGAGTACGGCAGCAGCAGCACGGCCATCGCGGAGGCGATCGCCGCCGGGCTGGTCTGCCTCTCGGGTGAGAAGACGACATAGGTGGCCAGCGCGACCTGGTAGACACCGTCGGCGCCCTGCGACAGCAGCCGTACGGCGAGCAGACGGCGGAAGTTCCTCAGGCGCAGGAGTACGCGCAGATCACGTACGACAGGCATGGGAGCAAGCGTCACATACGGCGAGGGTCCCCGGGCGGCTGCCACGGGGACCCTCGGTGAGCCGGAGCGACTAGCGCTCGACCTCGCCCTTGATGAACTTCTCGACGTTCTCACGGGCCTGGTCGTCGAAGTACTGGACCGGCGGGGACTTCATGAAGTACGAGGACGCGGAGAGGATCGGGCCGCCGATACCGCGGTCCTTGGCGATCTTCGCTGCGCGCAGGGCGTCGATGATGACACCCGCCGAGTTCGGGGAGTCCCACACCTCGAGCTTGTACTCGAGGTTCAGCGGGACGTCACCGAAGGCGCGGCCCTCCAGGCGGACGTACGCCCACTTGCGGTCGTCCAGCCAGGCCACGTAGTCGGACGGGCCGATGTGGACGTTGTTCTCACCCAGGTCCCGGTCGGGGATCTGGGAGGTGACGGCCTGCGTCTTGGAGATCTTCTTGGACTCCAGGCGCTCACGCTCGAGCATGTTCTTGAAGTCCATGTTGCCGCCGACGTTGAGCTGCATCGTGCGGTCGAGGATGACACCCCGGTCCTCGAAGAGCTTCGCCATGACGCGGTGCGTGATGGTGGCACCCACCTGCGACTTGATGTCGTCACCGACGATCGGGACGCCGGCCTCGGTGAACTTGTCCGCCCACTCCTTGGTGCCGGCGATGAAGACCGGGAGGGCGTTGACGAAGGCGACCTTGGCGTCGATGGCGCACTGGGCGTAGAACTTCGCCGCCTCCTCGGAGCCCACCGGCAGATAGCAGACGAGAACGTCGACCTGCTTGTCCTTGAGGACCTGGACGATGTCGACCGGGGCCTCGGCGGACTCCTCGATGGTCTGGCGGTAGTACTTGCCCAGACCGTCGAGGGTGTGACCGCGCTGGACCGTCACACCGGTGTTCGGCACGTCGCAGATCTTGATGGTGTTGTTCTCGCTCGCGCCGATGGCGTCCGCGAGGTCGAGGCCGACCTTCTTCGCGTCGACGTCGAAGGCGGCGACGAACTCGACGTCCCGGACGTGGTACTCGCCGAACTGCACGTGCATCAGACCCGGCACCTTGGCCGCCGGGTCGGCGTCCTTGTAGTACTCGACGCCCTGCACCAGCGAGGCGGCGCAGTTGCCCACGCCGACGATGGCTACGCGAACCGAACCCATTCCGGTTGCTCCCTGTGTGTTCTCGACGAAGCCCTGCGGTTGGCAGGGTTTCACTTGGTGGTGTCGTCGGACGGATCCGGCCGGGTACTGCCCCCGTGCCGGGGCAGGCCGCCCGTTTCTCCAGATGTGTTGTCCTGCTGAGCGGGCCCCTCAGGGGCCTCGGAGCCGGATCGTCGCTGATCCCGCCCCGCCCGCTCGCTCTCGATGAGCTCGTTCAGCCAGCGCACTTCGCGCTCCACGGACTCCATTCCGTGCCGCTGCAGCTCAAGCGTGTAGTCGTCCAGGCGCTCGCGGGTACGGGCCAGGGAGGCACGCATCTTCTCCAGACGCTCCTCCAGCCGGCTGCGGCGGCCCTCCAGCACGCGCATCCGCACCTCTCGCTCCGTCTGTCCGAAGAAGGCGAAGCGGGCCGCGAAGTGCTCGTCCTCCCAGGTGTCCGGGCCGGTGTGGGAGAGGAGCTCCTCGAAGTGCTCCTTACCCTCCGCCGTCAACCGGTAGACGATCTTGGCTCGGCGGCCGGAGAGCGACGCCGCGATGGCGTCCTCCGGCGCGCTGCCCGGTTCCTCGATCAGCCAGCCGTTGGCGACCAGCGTCTTCAGACACGGATAGAGGGTGCCGTAGCTGAAAGCACGGAAGATCCCGAGGGACGTGTTGAGCCGTTTGCGCAGCTCGTACCCGTGCATGGGGGCTTCGCGGAGCAGGCCGAGTACGGCGAATTCGAGGATGCCGGAGCGCCTGCTCATGGGCTGCCTCCCTCACCGTGTCCGTACCGTGCGCCGTGCCGACGCGTCGACCTTATGCCGTACTGATGTATCGACTCGATACATCCCGACGATAGAACGGCCTGTCAGTCGCGACAAGTGGAGGGATGGTGACCGGCGTCACATCCCCAATTCGCAGTAGGCGAGTTGCCCGATTTGGGGTGAACTTCGGTCCTAGGGGGGGTTTGAGCGTGCGTAGTCTGTGCGGCATGCAGACCACCGGGAACCGCGTGACGCCAGTGAGCGTCATCGTCTCGGGTGCATGGCGGATGAGCCTTCCGGAGGGCACATCCGTATCGATTTCGGGGGGACCGGAACTCAGCTGCCGCTTCCAGGCGTTCTCGCCTGCCCGAGGAGTAGTCGTTCGATGAGCGAGCACCGTCGCAAACCGCCGCAGCCGCAAGGCGGCGGACGTGCCGCGGCCAGGCGAGCCGCCCAGCAGCCCCCGGGGCGCCGGTCGGCCCAGGGCCGGGCAGTCAGTACAGGGTCCCCTTCGGAGTCGTACGGCGACGAGCGCCCGTACGGCGGCAGGGCCGAGGCCCGTCGAGCCGCCCAGCGGGGCGGCCGTCGCCGCGCCGCCGACGGCGCGGGAGGTGCCGGCGGTCACGGCGGCGGACGCCGCGCCGGCGGAGGCGGCTACGACGGCGGCCGCGGCGACCGGCCCGGTAAGAAGCGCCTGATCGACTATCCGCGTCACGACAAGTACGGCTGGCGCCGCTGGGTGCCCTCCTGGAAGCTCGTCACGGGCCTCTTCGTCGCCTTCATGGCCGCGCTCATGGGTGGGGCCACCCTCGCGTACGCGATGGTGGAGGTCCCCGACCCGGCCAAGACCGCCACGGCCGAGAACAACGTCTACTACTGGGCCGACGGCTCCCAGATGGCCGCGACCGGCGGTGAGGTCAACCGCCAGATCATCTCGTTCGAGAACATCCCGATGGCGATGCAGAACGCGGTGATCTCGGCGGAGAACAAGACGTTCCGCGAGGACTCCGGCATCGACCCGATGGGCATCGGGCGCGCCCTGTTCAACATGGCGATGGGTCAGCAGACCCAGGGCGGCTCCACCATCACCCAGCAGTACGTGAAGAACGCGCGCCTCGACGACCAGCGCCAGACGCTGAGCCGCAAGTTCAAGGAGCTGTTCATCTCCATCAGGGTCAACAACGACCTGGAGAAGCACGAGATCATGTCGGGCTACCTGAACACCTCCTACTACGGGCGCGGGGCCTACGGCATCCAGGCCGCGGCGCGGACGTACTTCTCGAAGGACGCCAAGGACCTCAAGCCGGACGAGTGCGCGTTCCTCGCGACACTGCTGAAGGGCGCCACCTACTTCGACCCGGCAGGCGCCACCGAGATCGACCCCCGCGCCACGGCGAAGGCCAACACAGCGGCGGCCACCAAGCGGTGGAAGTGGATCCTCGACGAGATGGTCAACGACGGCCACCTCCCGGCCGACGAGCGGGCCAAGTACACCGCCCTGCCGAAGATCCAGCCGCCGAAGAAGCAGGCGCAGCTGAGCGGCCAGGTCGGTTACCTGGTCGACCTGGCCAAGGCGTTCTTCATCAACAACAACGACCGTGGAATCACGGCGGAGCAGCTCTCCAAGGGCGGCTTCGAGATTCACACGACCTTCGACAAGAAGAAGGTCCAGAAGCTCGAAAAGGCCGTGAAGGAGATCTACGACAGGAACATCGACCCCAAGGAACGGCCCGACAAGGACACCCACGTCCAGTTCGGCGGCGCCTCGATCGATCCGGCGGACGGCAAGATCGTCGCCATCTACGGCGGCTCCGACGCCACCAAGCACTTCACGAACAACGCCGACCAGACCGGTGCCCAGGTCGGTTCGACGTTCAAGCCGTTCGTGCTGGCCGCGGCGATGCGGGACGGGGTCCGCGACCCGGGCAAGGGCGAGGAGCAGGGGCCCGAGTCCCGGACGCTCATCGACCCCGACACCGCCATCTACAGCGGCAAGAACAAGCTGAAGATCCGTAAGTACGACGGCAGTGTCTGGAAGGACGAGAACGGCAAGGAGTGGCTCCAGGTCAACGACGGCGACTACAACTACAAGGACATCGACCTCCGCGAGGCGATGATCCACTCCGCGAACTCGCCGTTCGTGCAGCTGGGCATGGACGTCGGCATCCCGCAGGTGCGGCAGGCCGCCGTGGACGCCGGACTGCTGGAGAGCAGCCTGGCCAAGGGCAACGTCCCGTCGTTCTCGATCGGTATCTCTGACCCGAGCGCGATCCGCATGGCCGCCTCGTACGCGACCTTCGCCGCCAACGGCGAGCAGCACGACCCGTACTCGGTCACCAAGGTCCTCAAGAAGGGGACGGTCGTCTTCGAGCACAAGGTCAAGACGAAGCGGCCGTTCTCCAGCGCCATCTCGAGCAACATCACGGATGTGCTGAAGGACGTCGTGGAGAAGGGCACCGGCAAGAACGCCCGCATCCCGGGCCGTGACGTGGCCGGCAAGACCGGTACCACCGACGGCAACAAGTCCGCCTGGTTCGTGGGCTACACCCCGCAGCTGTCGACGGCCATCGACATGTACCGGCTGGACGACGACGCCAACAACAAGGACCGCAAGTTCCTGGAGATGTTCGGCACCGGCGGTCAGAAGAAGATCCACGGAGCGTCGTTCCCGTCCGAGATCTGGCAGAAGTACATGTCGGACGCGCTCAAGGACGAGCCGGTCAAGTCCTTCCCCGAGCCCGAGTCCCTGGACGCCGAGCCCGTGTACGGCGGCGGTGCGAAGAGCCCGGAGCCGACGCCCTCGGACTCGCCGTCCGAGTCGCCCTCGCAGACGCCGTCGGGCACCCCGTCGCGGACCCCGCCGGGCAAGACGCCGAAGCCGGACAAGTCCTGCGGCGCGTTCGACTGGGACTGCGACAGCACCGGCGGCACCGACTCGGGTGGCACCGATACCGGTGGCACGGACACCGGAGGTACCGATACCGGCGGGACGACCGGCGACGTCACCAGCAGCCCGACACCGCCCACCGGCGGCAACGGCAACGGGAACGGCAACGGCGGCGACGGCGGCGCGGGCTGGTTCGGCGGAATGGACGGCTAGCGCCGCACCGCCACCGGGCGCGCTCGCCGCCCAGGGCCGCCGCACCCCGTACGTACATCACGTGCGTACGAGGTGCGGCGGCCCTCGCCGTATCCACAGACCCGTACGGCAGGATGTCCCCCATGCCGAGCCCACAGAAGACAAGTGCCCCCCAGGACCGGCCGGTCGTGCAGCCCACCCGGCGGGACGAGGTCGCGGCCGCCGGCAGCGAGCTCATCGGCGGCCCCATCGGCCGCTGGGCACGGCTCGGCAGGGGCCCGCTGACCCCCGTACGGGTGGTCGCGCTCACGGCGATCGGGATGTTCGCCCTGGGCATGGTGCAGAAGCTGCCCTGCTACAACTGGGCGTGGTTCCGCGGCGCCAGCTCGCAGTACACCCACGCCTGCTACTCCGACATCCCGCACCTGTTCGTCGGACGGGGCTTCGCCGAGGGGCTGGTGCCCTACGTCGACCGGCTCGGCGGCGATATGCAGTACCTGGAGTACCCGGTGCTCACCGGACTGTTCATGCAGGTGGCGGCCTGGCTGACACCGGGCGGCGGCGATCTGCAGTACCGGGAGCAGATCTACTGGCTCGTCAACGCGGGCATGCTGATGATCTGCACCGCGGTCATCGCCGTCTGCGTCGCCCGCACCCACCGGAACCGCCCCTGGGACGCCCTGCTGGTCGCCCTCGCGCCCGCCTTCGTCCTCACCGCCACGATCAACTGGGACCTGCTCGCCATCGCCCTGACGGCGGCCGCCATGCTGATGTGGTCCAGGGGCCGCTCCCTCGCCTTCGGGATCCTCCTGGGCCTCGCCACGGCCGCCAAGCTCTACCCGGTGCTCCTGCTCGGCCCGCTGCTCGTGCTGTGCTGGCGGGCCTGGAAGTGGCGCGAGTTCGGCACGGCGCTGCTGGGCACGGCGGGCTCGTGGCTCCTGGTGAACCTGCCCGTGATGCTGGTGGCGCCGGAGGGCTGGAAGAAGTTCTACACCTTCAGCCAGGAACGCAACGTCGACTTCGGCTCCTTCTGGCTGATCATCACGCAGCGCACCGGCGAGGGCATCAAGGTCGAGGTGGTCAACACCTGGGCGAGCCTGCTCATGGTCGCCGCCTGCGCCGGGATCGCCGCGCTGGCGCTGGCCGCACCGCGCCGTCCGCGCTTCGCACAGCTCGCCTTCCTCGTGGTCGCCGCGTTCATCCTCACCAACAAGGTGTACTCGCCGCAGTACGTCCTGTGGCTGATCCCGCTGGCCGCACTCGCCCGGCCGCGCTGGCGGGACTTCCTGGTGTGGCAGGCCTGCGAGGTCATGTACTTCCTCGGCATCTGGATGTACCTGCTGTACATCACCTCCGACCACAAGCAGGGGCTGCCGCCCGAGGGCTACCAGGTCGCGATCGCCCTGCACCTGGCCGGAACGCTCTACCTGTGCGCGATGGTCGTACGCGACGCTCTGCTGCCCGAACGGGACCCTGTACGCCGGGACGGGGCGGACGACCCCTCCGGAGGCGTCCTGGACGGCGCTGAGGACGTCTTCGCCGTCGGCAGGGCGGCCCAGCGGCCCGAGGACGACGCCCGGGAAGCGGCCGAGGCCGGCCGGGCGCGCGTGGAGTGGGGCACCGCACGCGACTGACGGCGCCGCCGGGGGCGCCGCCCGCCGGAGTGGCGACCTACCGGTCGACGAGCCGGTCGAACTGGGTCGTGGTGTGCCGCAGATGCGCGACCAGTTCGTCGCCGACCTTCGGCTCCTGCGCGTCGGCCGGGACGAACAGGATCGACACCTGCATGTGCGGGGGCTCGGCGAACCAGCGCTGCTTGCCCGCCCACACGAACGGCGACAGGTTGCGGTTGACCGTCGCCAGGCCCGCCCGTGCGACACCCTTGGCGCGCGGCATCACGCCGTGCATCGCCTTCGGCGCCTCCAGGCCCACACCGTGCGACGTACCGCCGGCCACGACGACCAGCCAGCCGTCCGAGGCGGCCCGCTGCTGCCGGTAGCCGAACCGGTCACCCTTGGCCACCCGGGTGACGTCCAGGACCGAGCCCCGGTACTCGGTCGCCTCGTGGTCGCCGAGCCACAGCCGCGTACCGATCCGCGCCCGGAAGCGCGTCTGCGGGAACTGCTGCTGGAGCCGGGCCAGTTCCTCGGCCCGCAGATGGCTGACGAACATCGTGTGCAGCGGCAGCCGGGCGGCGCGCAGCCGGTCCATCCAGCCGATGACCTCCTCGACGGCGTCGGAGCCGTCCGTGCGGTCCAGCGGCAGATGCAGGGCGAAGCCCTCCAGGCGTACGTCCTCGATGGCCGAGTGCAGCTGGCTCAGCTCGTGCTCGGCGATGCCGTGCCGCTTCATCGAGCTCATGCACTCGATGACCACCCGCGCGCCGACCAGGGCGTGCACGCCGTCCACCGAGGACACGGACCGGATGACCCGGTCCGGCAGCGGAACCGGTTCCTCGCCCCGCCGGAACGGGGTCAGGACGAGCAGGTCGGCGCCGAACCAGTCCTTGATCTTCGCGGCCTCGTAGGTGGTGCCCACGGCCAGCATGTCGGCACCGAAGCGGGCCACCTCCTCCGCCAGACGCTCATGGCCGAAGCCGTAGCCGTTGCCCTTGCAGACCGGCACCAGACCCGGGAACTGGTCGATCACGGACTTCTGGTGCGCCCGCCAGCGAGCGGTGTCGACATACAGGGAGAGCGCCATGGCCGGTCCGGAACCTTTCTGTGGCCGCGGCAGAAGCGGCTACCGCGGAGAGCGAAGACGTGTACGAGGACGTGTGTACGAGGTTACGGAACCGTCAGCGCCGGGACATGTAGATGTCCAGAGCCTTGTGCAGCAGTTTGTTCAGCGGGAAGTCCCATTCGCCGATGTACTCGACGGCCTCGCCGCCGGTGCCCACCTTGAACTGGATCAAGCCGAACAGGTGGTCGGTCTCGTCGAGGGAGTCCGAGATGCCGCGCAGGTCGTACACGGTCGCGCCCATGGCGTAGGCATCGCGGAGCATCCGCCACTGCATCGCGTTCGACGGGCGGACCTCACGGCCGATGTTGTCGGACGCCCCGTACGAGTACCAGACGTGTCCGCCGACGACGAGCATCGTCGCGGCCGACAGGTTCACGCCGTTGTGACGCGCGAAGTACAGCCGCATCCGGTTCGGGTCCTCCTGGTTGAGGACCGTCCACATGCGCTGGAAGTACGACAGCGGGCGCGGCCGGAAACGGTCGCGGACGGCGGTGATCTCGTACAGCCGCTGCCACTCGGCCAGGTCGTCGTAGCCGCCCTGGACGACCTCGACACCCGCCTTCTCCGCCTTCTTGATGTTGCGCCGCCACAGCTGGTTGAAGCCCTTGAGGACCTCGTCCAGGGAACGGTTCGCCAGCGGCACCTGGTAGACGTAGCGCGGCTGGACGTCGCCGAAGCCGGCACCGCCGTCCTCGCCCTGCTGCCAGCCCATCTTCCGCAGCCGGTCCGACACCTCGAAGGCCCGCGGCTCGATGTGCGTGGCCTGGACGTCCCGCAGCCGCTTGACCTCCGGGTCCTGGATGCCGGACTTGATGGAGGGGGCGTCCCAGCGGCGGATGACGACCGGCGGGCCCATCTTCACCGAGAACGCACCCTGGTTCTTCAGGTGCTGGAGCATCGGCTGCAGCCAGTCGTCCAGGTTCGGCGCGTACCAGTTGATCACCGGGCCCTCGGGCAGATACGCCAGGTAGCGCTTGATCTTGGGCAGCTGGCGGTACAGCACCAGGCCCACACCGACCAGCTCACCGTCCTTGTCGAACCAGCCCAGGTTCTCCGAGCGCCACTCCGTCTTCACGTCCGCCCATGCCGGAACCTGGCAGTGACTCGCCGAGGGCAGGCTCTGGATGTACGCCAGATGCTGCTCACGGGTAATGGTCCTCAGGGTCAGGCTCATTCGGGGCGCTCCTCGGCAGGTATGTCCCCATCGGTTCAGGGGTTCCGGCTCTCGCGCCGAAGCCTACTGGCACCGTGGAGCGCCCCGACTTGCCCGTACGGCCGGAGTGGCTAGCCCAGCACGCCGCCGAACAGCCCGCCGCGCGCCATTCCGAGGAAGAAGCCGATCGCGGCCGCGCCAAGACCGATGATCAGCAGGGTCCGCTCCCGGGTCGTCACGGAGATGAACTGGCCGTAGGCGCCGGTGATGATGCCGATCAGACCCGACCAGGAGCTGATCAGGTGAAGGCTGTGGAACTGGGCCGTGATGAAGGCGAGCAGCCCCAGGACCAGGGTCACGGCCATCAGCGTGTCCTGGAGGGGATGGGGCTTGCCGTCCGTCGCGAACAGGGACGAGGAGGGATGACGCTGGAATGCCTGAGCCATGAGGCACCTCCTGGCTGTGCCGGAAAGGCGGCGCATCGTAGCGCCGCATGCACCCGATGTGTACAGATTGCGTCCCCTGGCCACCGGATTTCAACCGGAAGCCGCTGTGCGGGTACTCTGTACGGTCTGCACCGGTGTCTGCCCATGCCCAGAACAGGACCCCTCTCACCACGAGGGTGAATGTCAGTGGTCGTGGATACCGTTGCGCACGCATCACGACCCTCCTGCCACGGAACGACCGTGGCCGCTGAGTCCAAAGGAGGTGGGTTCCACATGCGTCACTACGAGGTGATGGTCATCCTCGACCCCGATCTCGAGGAGCGCGCTGTCTCCCCGCTGATCGAGAACTTCCTCTCCGTCGTCCGTGAGGGCAACGGAAAGGTCGAGAAGGTCGACACCTGGGGCCGTCGTCGTCTCGCTTACGAGATCAAGAAGAAGCCCGAGGGCATCTACTCGGTCATCGACCTGCAGGCCGAGCCTGCGGTCGTCAAGGAGCTCGACCGCCAGATGAACCTGAACGAGTCGGTCCTCCGGACCAAGGTCCTCCGCCCCGAGACCCACTGAGCCACGGCTCACAGGTCATCGGGTTCGAGTAGCACAAGCAGCCAGAAGCAATCCCGCCGAGAGGTTCCCCATGGCAGGCGAGACCGTCATCACGGTCGTCGGCAATCTTGTCGACGACCCCGAGCTGCGCTTCACCCCGTCCGGTGCGGCGGTCGCGAAGTTCCGTGTCGCGTCCACCCCCCGCACCTTCGATCGCCAGACCAATGAGTGGAAGGACGGCGAGAGCCTCTTCCTCACCTGCTCGGTCTGGCGTCAGGCGGCGGAGAACGTCGCCGAGTCGCTCCAGCGAGGCATGCGCGTCGTCGTGCAGGGCCGGCTGAAGCAGCGGTCCTACGAGGACCGTGAGGGCGTCAAGCGCACGGTCTACGAGCTGGACGTCGAGGAAGTCGGCCCCAGCCTCAAGAACGCCACGGCCAAGGTCACCAAGACCACCGGTCGCGGCGGCCAGGGTGGCTACGGCGGTGGCCAGCAGCAGGGCAGCAGCAACTGGGGCGGAGCCCCGGGCGGTGGCCAGCAGGGTGGCGGCGCTCCCGCCGACGACCCCTGGGCGACCAGCGCGCCGGCCAGCGGCGGCCAGCAGCAGGGCAGCGGAAGCGGCGGCTGGGGCGGCGGCTCCAGCGGCGGCGGCTACTCGGACGAGCCCCCCTTCTAGGGCCCCGGACCTCCGGGACCCCACGGGGCGAGCTCGTAACCCCACTTCTTGATCACACAGGAGATACACCATGGCGAAGCCGCCTGTGCGCAAGCCGAAGAAGAAGGTCTGCGCATTCTGCAAGGACAAGACCGCGTACGTGGACTACAAGGACACGAACATGCTGCGGAAGTTCATTTCCGACCGCGGCAAGATCCGTGCCCGCCGCGTGACCGGCAACTGCACGCAGCACCAGCGTGACGTCGCCACGGCCGTCAAGAACAGCCGTGAGATGGCGCTGCTGCCCTACACGTCCACCGCGCGATAAGGGAAGGGTGACCGACACATGAAGATCATCCTCACCCAGGAAGTCTCCGGCCTCGGTGCCGCTGGCGATGTCGTCGAGGTCAAGGACGGCTACGCTCGCAACTACCTGGTCCCGCGTGGTTTCGCGATCCGCTGGACCAAGGGTGGCGAGAAGGACGTGGCGCAGATCCGCCGCGCCCGCAAGATCCACGAGATCGCGACGATCGAGCAGGCCAACGAGGTCAAGGCCAAGCTCGAGGCCGTCAAGGTGCGTCTGGCTGTTCGCTCCGGCGACGCCGGTCGTCTCTTCGGCTCCGTGACCCCGGCCGACATCGCCTCGGCGATCAAGACCGCGGGTGGCCCGGACGTCGACAAGCGCCGTGTCGAGCTCGGTTCGCCGATCAAGACCCTGGGCTCGCACCAGGTGTCCGTGCGTCTGCACCCCGAGGTCGCCGCGAAGCTGGGCGTCGAGGTCGTCGCCGCCTAAGCGCTGCGTTCTCAAGGCAGAGCAGTACAGCAGAGCAGCACGCGAGGGCCGCACCCGTTCCGGGTGCGGCCCTCGTGGCGTGTTTCACGTGAAACAGCCTGATGTTTCATGTGAAACGACATAGGGACTGTTTCACGTGAAACAGGCGCAGACCGCACGTGGCCGACCGTGGACCGGGGCTCAGCGGGTGGCTCCGGTGACGATCCAGCGGCCGGAGCGCATCCGCAGCCAGAGGGTCAGCATGCGCACGACCATCATCAAGGTCATCGACCACCACAGCGCGGTCAGGCCGCCGCCGGTGAGCGGTACGAGCAGCGCGACCGGAGTGAACGCGGCCAGGGTCAGCACCATCGCCCAGGCGAGGTACGGCCCGTCTCCGGCACCCATCAGTACGCCGTCCAGGACGAAGACGACACCGGCGATGGGCTGGGAGAGCGCCACCACCAGGAGCGCGGGCAGCAGGGTGTCGTGCACCGTTCCGTCGCTGGTGAAGACCGGGAGCAAGAGGGGCCGAGCCAGGATGAGGAGCGCGCCGAGCACCACACCGGAGAGGATGCCCCACTGCACCATGCGGCGGCAGACCTGCCGGGCGCCGTCCGCGTCTCCGGCGCCCAGGTAGCGGCCGATGATGGCCTGACCGGCGATGGCGATCGCGTCCAGGGCGAAGGCCATGAGGCTCCACAGGGACAGGATGATCTGGTGACCTGCCACCTCGGTGTCTCCGAGGCGTGCGGCGACGGCGGTGGCGATCAGCAGGATGGCCCGGAGTGAGAGTGTCCGTACCAGCAGGGGCGCCCCGGCCTGGGCGCTGGCCCGGATCCCCGCCGCGTCGGGTCGCAGTGACGCGCCGTGGCGGCGTGCTCCGCGGATCACGACGACGAGGTAGGCGGCGGCCATGCCGCACTGGGCGATGACCGTGCCCCAGGCGGATCCGGCGATACCGAGGCCGACGCCGTAGACGAGCAGCACGTTGAGCGCCGCGTTGGCGGTGAAACCGGCGATGGCGACGTACAGCGGGGTCCTGGTGTTCTGTAGCCCGCGCAGGACGCCGGTGGCCGCCAGCACGATGAGCATCGCGGGGATGCCCAGACTGGAGATCCGCAGATAGGTCGTGGCGTACGGGGCGGCGGTGTCGGAGGCCCCGAACACCTGTACCAGCCATGGTGCTGTGGGGAGGGTGAGGGCGATGACGGTGGCGCCGATGAGGAGGGCGAGCCAGATGCCGTCCATGCCCTGGCGAATGGCGGCCGGCAGATCGCCCGCTCCGACGCGGCGTGCGACGGCTGCGGTCGTGGCGTAGGCGAGGAACACGAAGACGCTCACGGCGGTGGCGAGCAGGGTGGCGGCGATGCCCAGCCCGGCGAGCTGAGGGGTCCCGAGGTGACCGACGATGGCGCTGTCGGCCAGCACGAAGAGCGGCTCCGCGACGAGGGCGCCGAAGGCCGGCACGGCGAGTGCGACGATCTCGCGGTCGTGTCGGCGGCGGAGGCTCTTCGATGCCATGGGGGCCTGTGTCATGCGCTCAATCTAATCGTCCACAGGTAAGAGATGCAAGGCCCCTTCAGTCCTTACCGTGGTCAGCTTTCCGGCCCGGGGTGTGCGCCGTTTGTTCTGATCTTGATCCAGTCGGGAAAGTTTTTCTCCCCCACAGCCGGTGGACGGAAAAAGAGCAGGTCAGGCGGGTTGTGGCTAGGGGGTTATGAGTTTGTCCACACGGCTGTCCCCCGTTCCGTGCACAGGTTCCGGCGGGTTCTCCACAGCATCTGGGTCTTCACCCACAGGCCCTGTGGATAACCAGATTGGCTGACGGTGCCCGCGGGCCTAACGTGGTCCGGCGCCCGACGTGCCGGAAGCGGAGTTCAGCCTCTTGTTTGTCAGAGCCGTGGCGTAAGAAAGAGTGGCACGGCGATGTCCGCGACAGCGGACGGGAGGAGGTGGGCCGGTGAGCATTCCCGAGCCCTTGGACGATCCGTGGACCGACAGCGGCCCAGGCGACCGTCTGCCCGTCTCCCGCCGCGGCGGTGAGGGCCGTGGTCGTGGCAGAGGCCGCGATGAGCAGCACGAGCGGGGCAGCGAAAGCGGCCCGTGGGACAGCGGATCGGCCGGGTTCGAGCGGGTGCCTCCGCAGGACCTCGACGCCGAACAGTCCGTGCTCGGCGGCATGCTCCTCTCCAAGGACGCCATCGCGGACGTCGTGGAGATCATCAAGGGCCATGACTTCTACCGGCCGGCGCACGAAACGATCTACCAGGCGATCCTCGACCTCTACGCCAAGGGGGAGCCGGCAGACCCGATCACCGTCGGTGCCGAGCTCACCAAGCGCGGCGAGATCAACCGGGTCGGCGGCGCCTCCTATCTGCACACCCTGGTCCAGTCGGTGCCCACCGCGGCCAACGCCTCCTACTACGCGGAGATCGTCCACGAGCGTGCGGTGCTGCGCAGGCTCGTGGAGGCCGGCACCAAGATCACGCAGATGGGATACGCGGCCGACGGAGACGTCGACGAGATCGTCAACTCCGCGCAGGCCGAGATCTACGCGGTCACCGAGCAGCGCACGAGCGAGGACTACCTGCCGCTCGGCGACATCATGGAAGGCGCGCTCGACGAGATCGAGGCGATCGGCTCCCGCAGCGGTGAGATGACCGGTGTACCGACCGGCTTCACGGACTTCGATTCGCTGACGAACGGCCTGCACCCCGGCCAGATGATCGTGATCGCGGCGCGTCCCGCCATGGGTAAGTCCACGCTGGCACTGGACTTCGCCCGCGCGTGCTCGATCAAGCACAACCTGCCCAGCGTGATCTTCTCGCTTGAAATGGGCCGCAACGAGATCGCGATGCGTCTGCTGTCGGCCGAGGCACGGGTGGCGCTGCACCATATGCGCTCGGGCACGATGACGGACGAGGACTGGACGCGGCTCGCACGCCGTATGCCCGATGTATCGCAGGCGCCCCTCTACATCGACGACTCGCCGAACCTGTCGATGATGGAGATCCGGGCGAAGTGCCGACGGTTGAAGCAGCGCAACAACCTCAAGCTGGTGGTCATCGACTATCTCCAGCTGATGCAGTCGGGTGGCTCCAAGCGCGCCGAGAGCCGCCAGCAGGAAGTCTCCGACATGTCGCGAAACCTGAAGCTCCTGGCGAAGGAGCTGGAGATCCCGGTGATCGCCCTGTCGCAGCTCAACCGAGGTCCCGAGCAGCGTACGGACAAGAAGCCGATGGTGTCCGACCTGCGAGAGTCCGGCTCGATCGAGCAGGACGCGGACATGGTGATCCTGCTGCACCGCGAGGACGCCTACGAGAAGGAGTCCCCCCGCGCCGGTGAGGCCGACCTGATCGTCGCCAAGCACCGTAACGGCCCGACGGCCACGATCACGGTGGCTTTCCAGGGCCACTACTCACGCTTCGTCGACATGGCCCAGACCTGAGCGGACAGCGTCCCGTGGGGGCGTCAGCCGAAGGCCCACTCGGCCGCCTTCCGGACCGCGTCCGCCAGGGCGTCGGGGGCTGAGAGGTGGGCAGAGTGTCCTTGCCCGACGAGGGTGACGACTCGGGCGTTGGGCAGGGTGACCGCGAGGTCGGCCAGTCGCTCCCGCAGGTGGGCCGGGCTTCTCTCACCCTCCACCAGGGTGGTCGGCACGTCGAGCTGCCTGAATCGGTCGACGCCGACTCCCAGCGCGTCGATCGCGGCGATGTCCGCGAACCCCGCTGCCGCCTTGCGAGAGAGCGCGGCCAGGGTCTGCGGGTTCCCGATGAGCCGATCGACCAGTTCGGCGGGTTCCCGGGCGATGTCACGCAGATGGATCCGCATCGCCTCACGAGGATCGCCTGCGGCGAGAGCCTCGCGGGCCCGCCGGGCCGCCTCCGCTCCGACCAGCGTCCTGGTGGGCACCGGCGGATCGTAGAGGCACAGACCTGCCCACATCGTGGGCGCTCGCACAGCCGCTTCCAACGCGGCGACCGCGCCCGAGGAGTGTCCGACCAGGAGCACAGGCGGGTCCAGAAGCCCGGCGATCGCCAGAACGTCCTCCGCTTCCCGGGCCATCGAGTAGCCCGGCGGGACGCTCGCCCCGGGGACGTAGATACGGCGCGCGACCCTCACGACCCGGAAGTCGTCGATCAGCGACCGCGTGACGCCGTCCCAGGACGTGGCGGCCCCACCGCCCCAGTGAACGAACAGCAGGGTGGGCCCGTTGCCGTCGTCGAGAGCGGTGATGGGCGCGCCGTCGGCGGATCTCGCGAGAAGCTCGGCCATGCGCACAAGTCTGCGCCGTTCGGCCGACAACTCACGACGTTACGCCGACAGCGGAGGCCGGCTCGGTGATGAGGTAGATCTAGGGGTATGACGCACTCTTCTCCGGCATCGCTTCTTCCCGGCACGGAACGGGCTCTGTCGCATCGGATCGCCGTGGCGCAGGCCGAAGGGCGGGCACCCTCGCTGGTCGGGGCCGTCGCCCGGGAGGGCGAGGTGGTGTGGGCGGGAGCCCGCGGTGGTGTCGACGGGCACGATCCGGACGCGGATACGCAGTACCGGATCGGCTCCATCACCAAGACCTTCACCGCCGTTCTGGTGATGCGGCTGCGGAACGAGGGGCTGCTCGCCCTGGACGACCCGCTGGAGAAGCATCTGCCCGGAACGCGAGTGGGCGAGGTGACGGTGGTTCAACTCCTCGGGCACAGCTCGGGTATCGCCGCCGAGAGCCCTTCGCCCTGGTGGGAGCGCACTCCCGGCTCGCTGCGGCCCGAGCTCGCCGATGTGCTGGGGGAGCAGCCGCGGCTGCATCCGGCCGGGCGGCGCCATCATTACTCCAACCCCGGCTACACACTGCTGGGTTCACTGGTGGCAGCCGTGCGCGGGGTGTCCTGGGAGGAGGCGCTGCACGCCGAGATCCTGGAGCCGTTGGGAATGCGGCGTACGACGTATCACCCTGTCGCTCCGCACGCCGGTGGTTGGGCGGTGCACCCGTGGGCGGACGTGATGATGCCCGAGCCCTCGGAGGACTTGGGGCTGATGGCTCCTGCCGGGCAACTCTGGTCCGCGGCTGCCGACTTGTGCCGGTTCGGCTCGTTCCTCGCCAGGGGTGACGATCGGGTGCTGGACGCGGAGTCCGTGCGCGAGATGCGGGCGCCGGCCGTACCGCCGGAGGACGGTGACTGGGACTGCGGCTATGGGCTGGGTATGCAGGTGATACGCCGGGCCGGGCGCGCCATGGTGGGGCACTCCGGCTCACTGCCCGGGTTCGTGGCCGCGCTGTGGCTGAGCGCCGAGGACGATGTCGTGGCGGTTGCCCTGGCCAACGCGACGTCCGGTCCGCTGCCCGGGGCGGTCGCCGCCGACCTCGTACGGATCGTCGCCGACGCCGAGCCGCGCCTTCCGGACCCGTGGCGCCCGCTGCCTGAAGTGGAGCCGTCCGTCCTGGAGTTGACCGGCCCGTGGTACTGGGGGACGTACGCCTTCGGGCTGCACGTCCGTGCCGAAGGCGGCGTGGAGCTTCAGCCTCTGCGTGGCCCCGGACGCGGGTCGCGGTTCCGGGCACGGGCGGACGGCACGTGGGTGGGGCTCAACGGCTACTACGCGGGCGAGACCCTGCGGGTCGTGCGGCGTGCGGACGGGTCCGTGAGCCATCTGGATCTCGGGTCTTTCGTCTTTACCCGTGAACCGTATGAGCAGGGCGATGCCGTGCCGGGCGGTGTGGACGAGGCCGGTTGGAGGGGCCTTCGCTGATGTTTCACGTGAAACAGGTCAGAGTGCCAGCTTGAACCCCACATGTGACGCCGTGAAGCCGAGCCGTTCGTAGAAGCGGTGGGCGTCGGTTCGGCCGGCATCCGAGGTCAGCTGGACCAGCCGACTGCCTTGGCGGCGTGACTCCTCGATGGCCCAGGTGATCAGCTCGGTGCCGAGACCGCTGCCCCGGGCGTCGGCATGGACCCGTACGGCCTCGATGAGCGAGCGGGTCGTGCCGCGCCGGGAGAGTCCGGGCAGGATCGTGAGGTGCAGGGTGCCGATCACCTGCTCGTTCCGCACGGCGACGACCAGGTGGTGACGAGGATCGTCCGCGAGCTCTGCGAAGGCGGCGGTGTACGGCGCGAGGTCGTCCGGCGACTCCCGCTGTGCGCCCAAGGGGTCGTCGGCGAGCATCGCCACGATCGCCGGGATATCGGCGGGACCGGCGGGGCGTATCTCAAGATCGTTCATGACTCCGCAGGCTACCCGCCGGGTCGTCGCCTCCCTCGCGCACGGCGCGTTCTTCGGGATCGGCTCCGTGGCCGCGGCGGACCTGGTCGCACCGCAGAAGTAGGCCGGCGCCATCGCGATGGTTCACCGGCCTGACGGGCAGAAACCTCGTCGGCGGCCGGTGAGCCGACCGGGCCCTGATGCCGATGCTCTACGCGTCGCTGGGCGCCCTCGCCCTGGTTCTCGCCGTGTTCACCGTCACCGCCCATCACGAGATCGGCGCAGCGGTGACGATCACACTGATCGGCGCCCTGGGCTTCGCGACCGTCCCGCCGCTGCAGAAGCGGGTGCTCGACCAGGCGGCCGCCGCGCCCACACTGGCCTCCGCGGTGAACATCGGTGCCTTCAACCTGGGCAACGCGCTCACGGCCTGGCTCGGCGGCCTCGTCATCGCCGCCGGGCTCGGCATCACCGCCCCGAACTGGGTGGGAGCCGTCCTCGCGGCTTCCGCGCTCGCCCTGGCCGTCCTCTCCAGCGCCCTGGAGCGCCGTAGCGCCCGGCGTGCGAGCCAGGTCGTCAGCGGCGCACACCCGGAGGTGGCGCGGGCCGCCGTCGCGACGGCCGGGTGCTGACGGGTCGGGCGGGTGGTTTCACGTGAAACACAGGGCCGCCCGCGACGGCGAGCCCATGCGGTTCGGTCCTGCCCATGGTGCGAGCGAGGAAAGTGAAGATCAGGCACCGGGTGTGTGCAGGGTTCGCGGTGGAGCTGGACGACCGTGTTCCATCCGGTGATTCCATGTCCGACGCGGAGATCCTTTGACGGTTCCGGAAGATCTGGGACTCGGGAGCCGCCGGCACTGGGCCATGGACAGGGAGGCATTGCAGCCTAACGGGAAAACGGGGAAGAAAACCGGGGGTTTCCGCTCTCCCTTCGACAGCCCGCCGACGCCTGCCATGATGCGACCCACGGCGGCCGTGGTCATGGCCGGCGGAAGCGCGGAGAACGACCGAAAGACGAGTTCGAGGCGAGGCACTCTATGGAAGCTGCGACCACGACGTCCGCCGACAACGGCGCTCCGGGCGACAACGGCGGTGGCGGCGGCTGGTTCACCCCGCGCAAGCCCGCCGCGCCCTCGCCGACATCGGAGGCATCGGAGGGCGACCCGGACCGAATAGCCGCCGCACGGCGACGGGTCAGCCCCATACGCCCGGTCCGTGGCACCGGTGCCTCCGGGACCGCTCCGGAAGCCTCCCTCCATCAGCCCGCGTACCTGAGCCTCGGCCCATCCACACCCGGACCCGCATCGGGACCCGGACCCGCGTCCGCCTCTGGACCCGCATCAGGACCCGCATCCGGAGCTGCACCCGGACCCGCATCCGGACCTGAATCCGAGCCGCCGACGCCCGCGCCCGCACCCGTCTCCCCGCCCGCCGCGGCGGCACCCGCGGCTGCGCCCGCCGCACCCGACGTACCCGAGCGGGTCGCCCTCGCCGCGGCGAGGGGCACGGAGTTGGCCCCGTCGCCCGACGCGGTTCTCGTACGACGCACCCTCGGCGAGATCGCCCCCGTCGCCGACAAGGTCACCTCGTACTTCTACGCCCTGCTCTTCATCCGGCACCCTGAACTGCGCGGGCTGTTCCCCGCCGCGATGGACGTCCAGCGCGACCGGCTCCTCAAGGCGCTGTTGACCGCCGCCGAGCACATGGACGATCCGGAGGTGCTGACGGACTACCTCCGGCACCTTGGGCGGGGCCACCGCAAGTACGGCACCGAGGCGGGGCATTACCCTGCCGTCGGCGAGGCCCTCATCGGGGCGCTCACCCGCTACGCCACGCACACGTGGGACGAGGCGACCGAGGCCGCCTGGATCCGTACGTACACGTCCATCTCCCAGATCATGATCGACGCGGCAGCCGAGAGCGAGCGGCGAGCGCCCGCCTGGTGGCAGGCCGAAGTCGTCTCGCACGACCTCAGGACGGCGGACATCGCGGTCGTCACGGTCCGCCCCGACCAGCCGTACCCCTTCCTGGCCGGGCAGTACACCAGCCTGGAGACGCCCTGGTGGCCACGGGTCTGGCGGCACTACTCGTTCGCGTCCGCGCCCCGCTCCGACGGGCTGCTGACGTTCCATGTCAAGGCGGTCCCGGCCGGCTGGGTGTCCAACGCCCTCGTGCACCGCGCCCGCCCGGGCGACGTCCTGCGCCTCGGCCCGCCCACCGGCTCGATGACCGTCGACCACACCACCGACAGCGGTCTGCTGTGTGTCGGCGGGGGCACCGGTATCGCACCGATCAAGGCGCTGGTGGAGGACGTCGCGGTCCATGGGGAGCGGCGACCGGTCGAGGTGTTCTACGGTGCCAGGACCGATCACGACCTGTACGACATCGACACGATGCTGCGGCTTCAGCAGGCACACCCCTGGCTGGAGGTCCGCGCCGTCATCGACACCAGGACGCGGCTGCCGAACCTGGTGCGCGAGTACGGCCCGTGGAACGAGTACGACGCGTATCTCTCCGGCCCGCCCGGCCTGATCCGCAGCGGTGTGGACGCCCTTGTGGGTGTCGGTGTCCCGTCCGAGCGCATCCGCCACGACTCGCTCGACGAACTGGTGGCCGCGGCCGACTGAGCCGACGGCGAGGCGGTTCCCTGCCGCTTCGGGCGCCGGGCGTCAGCCCAGGTCCGGTGCGTGCATCGCCCGTACGCCCTCGATATTGCCGTCCAGGTAGTGGCGCAGCGACAGCGGCACGAGGTGGACGGCGGCGATCCCGACCCGGCTGAACGGCACCCGTACGATCTCGTATTCGCCCTGTGGCTCGTCGATCTCCGGGCCGTGCCGTCGCGACGGGTCCATGGACTCGAGCCGGCAGACGAAGAAGTGCTGGACCTTCACGCCCGAGACACCACCGTCCACGATGTGCTCGACGGTGTCGACGAAGCACGGCACCACATCGGTGATCTTGGCGCCGAGTTCCTCGTCCACCTCACGGTGGAGGGCGTCGACCACGGTCGCGTCGCTCGGCTCCACACCGCCGCCCGGGGTGAGCCAGTACGGGTCCATGCCGGGCTTGGTCCGCTTGATGAGGACGAGATCGTCCCCGTCGAGCAGGATGGCGCGTGCGGTGCGCTTGACCACTGGACGTTCGGTCATGGCAAGAAAATGGCCCGCGGCGCCCGTTCTGAAACTCCCCGGGGTGTTCTGGCACCCGCCGTCACCAGTCGGTCGCGGCCCGCAACAGGGACTCGTGGGCCCGCGCGATGTGTGGCAGGGAGAGTGTGCCGGTCCGTACGACAAGGAAGTACGTCCGCAGCGGCGGAACCGGTGGGTCCAGCAGCGCCACCAGCCGACCGTCGGCGAGCGCGGCGTCGCACAGGTAGCGGGGCAGCACGGCGAGCCCGGCACCGGAGGCGGAGGACTCCAGGACGGCGCGCAGGTCGGGTGCGATGACCGTGGCGGAGGCGGCCGGCTTCGACTCGAAGACGGCCGCCCAGTAGCGCGCCACGAACGGCAAGGACTCGTGCACCTCGACCACCGGCAACTGGTCCAGAACGACCGCGCCGTCGCTGAGCAGGACGCCGGGCGAGAGCCGGGCGGCCCAGCGGGGCGACGCGACCAGGACGTGCTCCTCGTCGCACAGCGGTGTCGCGGTGAGCAGCCCGCCGCGCGGACGGGCCGTGGCGATGGCCAGGTCGTGGTGGCCGGCGGCCAGCCCGTCCAGGGCCTCCTCGGCGGCACCGACCAGGGAGACGCGCAGGGTGAGTCCCTGCGAGACGAGCGGGGTCAGGGCGGGCAGGGCACGGACCGAGGTGAACTCGGGCGGACCGGCGAGATGGAGCGTGCGGACACCGGTCTCGGCGGCGAGCCCGCTCTCGGTGATCTCGACCAGGGCGTCCAGATGCGGCGCGGCGCGATGCGCGAGCTCGTCCCCGACCGTCGTGGGCGTGACGCCACGGGCCTGCCGGAGGAACAACGGCCGGCCCAACTGACGCTCAAGCGTGCGTATCTGGCTGGTGACGGCGGGCTGGGAGAGGCCGAGGAGTGCGGCGGCGCGGGTGAAGGAGCCGGCTCTGTGCACGGTCACGAACGTGCGCAGCAGGCTCAGATCCATGCCCCTCCCTCCTCCGCATCGACGCCTCCCCCAGAGCCGTACAACTATAAATAAGTCGATAGGTCGCTGTCGCTAGCGTGATTGGACACTGACGTAGAGTCAACTAGCCTGGTTCAGGCGGAGTTCGGCGCACACAAGCAGGACGGTCCGAGCCATGAGGGGGGAGGCTCGGACCGTCCGTTGTGCGTAGGGGGCCCACTGTCCGGCTCGCTGCCGGGCTCGCTGTCGGCGACGTCCGCCGTCAGGACGAGGTGCGTCCGGCGCCGCCAGGGCGAGGCGCGTCCGGAGCCGTCAGGGCGTGGCCGCGTCCAGCGCCCCCAGGACATCGGCGAGCAGGTCGTCGGCGTCCTCCGCGCCGGCCGAGAAGCGGATGAAACCCTCAGGCACGGCGTCGCCGCCCCATCGGGCGCGCCGCTCCGCCGTGGAGCGCACCCCGCCGAAACTCGTCGCGTCGTCCACAAGACGCAGCCCGTCCAGGAACCGTTCCGCCCAGGCCCGATCGGGCAGGACGAACGACACGACCGAGCCGAAGCGCCGCATCTGGCCCGCCGCCACCTTGTGCGAGGGGTCGCCGGGAAGCCCGGGGTGACGCAGCCCCGTCACCTCGTCGCGCCCCGCGAGGGCTTCCGCGAGCGCCAGGGCGTTGGCGCACTGCCGGTCGACGCGCAGATGCAGCGTGGCGAGGGACCGGTGGGCGAGCCAGGCCTCCATCGGCCCCGGGATCGCCCCGGCGATCTTGCGCCAGCGCCGTACCGCCGCCGCACGTTCCGGGTCCCGGCAGGTCACATGGCCGAGCAGGATGTCACCGTGCCCGGTCATGCCCTTGGTGTCGCTGGCGACCGAGAAGTCCGCGCCGAGTTCCAGCGGCCGCTGCCCGAGCGGCGTGGCGAGGGTGTTGTCGACCGCCACGAGGGCACCGGCGTCGTGCGCCGCCGCGACGAGCCGGCGGATGTCGCAGACGTCGAGACCGGGGTTGGACGGCGTCTCGATCCACAGCAGCCGTGCGCCGTCCAGGACGGACAGCTGCGCGTCACCGCCCGTCGGGGCGGTCCGCACCTCGACGCCGTATGCCTCCAGCTGCTCCCGCACCAGCGCCAGCGCCTGGTAGCCGTCGGCCGGGAGTACGGCCACGTCACCGGTCCTCAGGTGGGAGAACAGCACCGCCGAGATGGCGGCCATGCCGGAGGCGAACGTCACGGTCCGCACGTCCGGATCGTCCGGCGCCTCCAGCTCGCCGATGGCCCGCTCCAGGTGGGTCCAGGTCGGGTTCTCGTCGCGCCCGTACGTGTACGGGCCGGTCGGCTCGCCGGGCAGGTGGTAGTGCGCGGCGAACACCGGTCCGGGCAGGGTGGGTTCGTACTTCCGGGGTTCGGGAAGTCCGGCCCGTACCGCCCTCGTGCCGTCGCCCGGGGCCTGCGCCCCCATCAGTCCCTGCCGTCGGGGAGGATGACGTTCAGCGCCCAGGACACGACCGAGATGATCAGCGCGCCGAGCACGGCGGTCCAGAAGCCCTCGACGTGGAAGCTCAGGTCCAGCTTGTCGGCCAGCCACGACGTGAGCAGCAGCATCAGCGCGTTCACGACCAGGGTGAACAGGCCGAGGGTGAGGATGAACAGCGGCAGCGTGAGCAGGCTCACGACCGGCTTGACGAGGAAGTTGACCACGCCGAAGACCAGAGCCACCAGGATCAGGGTGAGGACCTTGTTGCCGGTGCTGTCGCCGGTCAGCGTGATCTTGTCGATCAGCCAGATCGCCACGGCCAGGGCTCCGGCGTTCGCGATCGTCTTGACTACGAAATTCTTCATGTGTCTGATCGTGACAGACGTGATCGGACCAAGGCAGGGGCGAACGGGCGATGAAGGCATTCCGGCTGGACGAACTGGACGCGGAGCGCGCCGCGAACAAGGGCGCGTATCTGCAATTCCTGCGTGAACGGAACATGTCGGTGGGGCTGTACGCGCTCGACGCGGGCGAGCTGGACCCGCAGCAGCCGCACTCGGAGGACGAGGTGTACTTCGTGGTCAGCGGCCGGGCGTCGATCACGGTCGGGACCGAGACGACGCAGGTGGGCCGGGGCAGTGTCGTGTACGTGCCGGCGGGGGTGCCGCACAAGTTCCACCACATCACCGAGGATCTGCGGGTGATGGTCGTCTTCTCGCCCCCTGAGAGCTGACCTTCGATTTCCCTTGCTTTCCCTAGGGGTCGGTTCAGGGGAGTTCAAGGGGTACGAGTGCCCCGCGATGCCCCTGACCGGCCCTAGCATCGAAGGTGTTCAGGGTTCGGTCGGTTCGATGACTCACGAGACGAGGTAGTGACGATGGCGGTACGGGAAATGCTCGCGGGGATGCCCTGGTGGGTGAAGTGGGTGGCGATACCGCTCATCGCTCTGTTCGTCTTCGGCGGACTCATCACGCACGCGCTGTTCTTTCTGATCGGCCTGCTCTTCAAGGTGCTGATATTCGTCGCCCTCGTCAGCGGACTGGTGTACGTCGTACGGAAGGTCAAGGGCTCTTCCTCCACCTCGTCCTCGTCGCACGATTCCTGGTGACGGCGCGGTCGGTGACGGTGCTCCGGTACGGGCGCCGACGCGGGCCACGGTGACGAGAAGCGCGCGGCCTCGGCGTCCGGCCGCGCACCAGAACGGCCGTTAGCCCAGGAGGGGGAACGGCCGGGGCGAAACGCACCCCCGAACGGAGGCTGCCATTAGAGTGGCAGAGCTCCGCAGCCCTTGGAAATCAAGGGCCGACGAACGCCCTACCAGCGGTTTGTACGACTGTTACGACTGCAGCGGGGCGAATTGCCTGGGGGTGACCTTTGGCCACGGCTCCACATTCCGCTGCCCCTACCCTGATCGGCTCGGTTCAGCGGGCGCTGAGACTGTTGGAGGCCGTGGGCTCCCATACCGACGGCGCTCCCGCCAAGCAGCTCGCCCGTGAGACCGGACTGCCGCTTCCGACGACGTACCACCTGTTGCGCACGCTGACTCACGAGGGCTATCTCCGCAGGGAGAACGGCCTGTTCGCGCTGGGCGCCGCCTCCCGGAGGCTCGCCGGTGCCGGAGCTGTGCAGAATCGTCGCACCAAGATCGAGGACTCGCTGGCGCAGTGGCGCGACGAGATCGGCGTTCCCGTGTACTTCGCCGTCTACCGCGACGGTGAGATCGAGCTCGTCGCGGTGTCCGACACGCCCACCGCCCCCGCCGTCGACGAGTGGGCCGACTTCCGCCGCACCGGCCACGCCCATGCGATCGGCCAGTGTCTGCTCAGCCAGCTCGACGCCCAAGCCCGCCAGGACCATCTGGACCGCCATCCCGTCACGGCCATCACCCCGTACACGGTGCGTGACCGGCGGACCCTCCTGGACCGGCTGGACCGTGCGCGTCCCATGCAACCGCTCATCGAGCGCCAGGAGTACGCGCTCGGCACTGTCTGCGCGGCGATTCCCATCACCGTCGGCTCGACGGCCGCCACGATGGCCATTTCTGTACCCCTCCACCAGGAAGAACGGTTGCTCCCCGCTGTCACCCGACTACGGAGTGAAATCGGAACGCTCCTCAGCTCCCTGGCGTTCTCTATCAGTATCTGAAAAATCACTCCTTGTGATCCTGTAGCGCGTGCAGGACGATGGCGTCAAGAGGGTCAGGGGGGATCAATCCTGGCCGTTTTCGCCGTCGTTCTTCGTCGGCTGCTGTCCGTCACTGCTTCACCTTCGTCACTGCTTCATCTACAGCGGGGTACATGATGCGCGAATCGGTTCAGGCCGAGGTCCTGATGAGCTTCATCGTCTCGGAGGAGCTCTCCTTCCGGATCCCGGTCGAGCTCGGTTACGAGATGCGGGACCCGTTCGCGGTCCGGATGACGTTCCACCTGCCCGGCGATGCCCCGGTGACCTGGGCGTTCAGCCGGGAACTGCTGCTGGACGGCATCAATCTGCCGAGCGGGGACGGGGATGTGCGCATCGCGCCGACGGACCGCGATGAGCTGTCGGACGTCATGATCCGCCTGCGTGTGGGCGCGGACCAGGCGGTGTTCCGGGCGAGCGCCCCGCCGCTCGTGGCGTTCCTCGACCGCACGGACAAGCTGGTGCCGATGGGCCAGGAGCACACGCTGGGTGACTTCGAGGTCGGTCTGGAGGAGGCGCTCGGGCGCATCCTCGCCGAGGAGAACGCCGGCTGAGCCCCGGGCGCGGGCGGGACTCGGGCCCCGGGCCCGGCCTCTCATGCCCGCGCCCCGCCTCCGGTCCGCGACGGCAGGCCCCGCGCCCGCCTCGTACCGGCGGCTCAGCGTTTGCGGCGGCGGCCCCGGCCGGTGCGTACCGCAGGCGCGGGCCCGCCCGGTTCACCGGTCCCCGCGGCGCCGTGCGCGAGCGCCGACCGCCGGTCCGCCGACACGACCAGCGCGGCCAGCGCCGTGGTCACCGGCACCGAAGCGACCAGGCCGATCGAGCCGACCAGCGTCCGCACGATCTCCTGCGCCACGATCTCGCTGTTGGCCACCGTCCCCACACTGCTCTGCGCGATCGAGAACAGCAGCAGCAGGGGAAGCGCCGCACCCGCGTACGCCAGCACCAGCGTGTTCACCACCGACGCGATGTGGTCCCGGCCGATCCGGATACCCGCCCGGTACAAGGCCCGGGGACCCATCCTCGGGTCCGCCTGGTGCAGTTCCCACACCGCCGACGTCTGAGTGACCGTCACATCGTCCAGCACACCGAGCGAACCGATGATGACGCCGGCCAGCAGCAGACCGGACATGTCGATGTTCGGATACAGGCCGTGGATCAGACCCGTGTAGTCGTCGGTGTTGCCGGTCAGCGACGCCCAGCCGATGAACAGCGAGCCCAGCAGTCCGATCAGCAGCAGCGAGATGAGCGTGCCGAGCACGGCGACCGAGGTCCGCGCGCTCAGCCCATGGCTCAGGTACAGCGCGACCAGCATGATCGCGCTGGCCCCCACGACGGCCACCACCAGCGGGTTCGAGCCCTGCAGGATGGCGGGGAGGATGAAGAACGTCAGGGTCAGGAAACTGGTCCCGAGGGCGACCAGCGCCATCACGCCCCGCAGCCGACCGACCGCCACCACCGCCAGGGCGAAGACGACACCGAGAAGCGCCAGCGGGAATTTGCGGTTCACATCGGTAACCGAGTACTGCAGATCCCGTGGGGCGTCGGGCGCGTACGCGACCACGACCTCCTGGCCCTGGTCGAGGCGGCGGGGCGCGTCCGGCTGCACGATCTCGGTGAACGTACGGCCCTTGTCCTTGCCGGTGGTGACCTCGATGGTCGCCTTCTCGCAGTCGCCCTGCTGGGCGTTGATCGCCTCACGCCCCTGGGGCGTCGTCGTGTCGCCGGTCGGCGGGACCTGCGCGGCGTTCACATCCGCACAGTTCACCCTGTCGACGCGGACGACCTTGCCCTGCTCGGTCTGCCGGTCGAAGCCGACACCGGTGCGCTCGTGCGCCGGTGCTCCGCCCGGCCACAGCACGGCCAGACCGACCAGCACCGCGGTGGCGAAAGGAATCAGCACTGCGGCGATCACCTTCCGCAGATGCTTCGAGACGGGCGCGGCAGGCCCGTGAGTGTGCGCGTGGACATGGCCGAGCCCGTCGTGGGCGGTGCCGTGTTCCGGGCGCTGTTCCGGGGGCTGATGCGAGGAAGTCACCGACCGATCATCGCAAGAACGAGGGGGGCCCTCTGTTCAGCGCGGCCGGAATGACGCTAGCGTGGTGGCACCTTTGCACACGCGGGAGCTCGGAGCACCGGGCTGAGAGGGCGCTGACCTTCGTACATCCGTACGGGAAGCAGCTGCGCCGACCGCCGAACCTGTTACCGGGTAATGCCGGCGTAGGGAGTAGGTCATCATGACCGTTCAGGACGCACGCACGCCTGCCTCCAGCCCTGAGGGGTCCCACCCCGAGGGGGCCCCGGACGGGGCCGGGGAGAGCGGGAGGTCCATCGGCTGGCACAAGGGATACGTCGAGGGTTCGCGCCCCGACATCCGGGTGCCGGTCCGGCAGGTGCACCTCACCAACGGCAAGGACGTGACGCTGTACGACACGTCCGGTCCGTACACCGATCCGAACGTCGAGACCGATGTACGCCGCGGGCTACCACCGTTGCGCGAGAACTGGATCATCGGCCGCGGCGACACCGAGGAGTACGCGGGACGCCCGGTCCGCCCCGAGGACGACGGCATCAAGCACACGTCGCCGCGCGGCGGCCTGCGCAACCTGGACGCGGTGTTCCCCGGCCGTCCGCGCCAGCCCCGGCGGGGCCGCGACGGCCAGGCGGTGACCCAGCTCGCGTACGCGCGCCGGGGCGAGATCACCCCGGAGATGGAGTACGTCGCGGTCCGCGAGAACGTCTCGCCCGAGGTCGTACGCGAGGAGATCGCGGCCGGCCGCGCGGTGCTCCCGGCGAACGTCAACCACCCGGAGATCGAGCCGATGATCATCGGCAAGCGGTTCCTGGTGAAGGTCAACGCCAACATCGGCAACTCGGCCGTCACCTCCTCCATCGAGGAGGAGGTCGAGAAGATGACCTGGGCGACCCGCTGGGGCGCCGACACGGTCATGGACCTGTCCACCGGCCGCAACATCCACACCACCCGCGAGTGGGTGCTGCGCAACTCCCCCGTGCCCATCGGCACCGTGCCGCTCTACCAGGCCCTGGAGAAGGTCGACGGCAGGGCCGAGGAGCTGACCTGGGACATCTACAAGGACACGGTCATCGAGCAGGCCGAACAGGGCGTCGACTACATGACGGTCCACGCCGGCGTACTGCTCCGGTACGTGCCGCTGACCGCCCGCCGAAAGACCGGCATCGTCTCGCGCGGCGGCTCGATCATGGCCGCGTGGTGCCTCGCGCACCACAAGGAGAGCTTCCTGTACGAGAACTTCGAGGAGCTCTGCGAGATCCTCGCCGCGTACGACGTGACGTACTCGCTCGGTGACGGCCTGCGGCCCGGCTCGATCGCCGACGCCAACGACGAGGCGCAGTTCGCGGAGCTGCGCACGCTCGGCGAACTCAACACGATCGCCAAGCGGCACAACGTACAGACCATGATCGAGGGACCGGGCCATGTCCCGATGCACAAGATCAAGGAGAACATCGACCTCCAGCAGGAGATCTGCGAGGAGGCGCCGTTCTACACGCTCGGCCCGCTGACCACCGACGTCGCCCCGGCGTACGACCACATCACCTCGGGCATCGGCGCGGCGATGATCGCCTGGTGGGGCACGGCCATGCTCTGCTACGTCACGCCCAAGGAGCACCTGGGCCTGCCCAACCGCGACGATGTGAAGACCGGCGTCATCACCTACAAGATCGCCGCGCACGCGGCCGACCTCGCCAAGGGGCACCCGGGCGCGCAGGAGTGGGACGACGCGCTCTCGGACGCACGGTTCGAGTTCCGCTGGGAGGACCAGTTCAACCTGGCCCTCGACCCGGACACGGCCCGCGAGTTCCACGACGAGACGCTGCCCGCCGAGCCCGCGAAGACGGCGCACTTCTGCTCGATGTGCGGGCCGAAGTTCTGTTCGATGAAGATCTCGCAGGACATCCGCCGGGAACACGGCGGCTCGCAGCAGGAGATCGAGGACGGCATGGCGGCGAAGTCGAAGGAGTTCGCGGCGGCCGGCAACCGCGTCTACCTGCCGCTGGCCGACTGACCCGGAGAACGGGGACGACCGGGCGGGCCCGCGATCCGAGGGGGGAGTCGCGGGCCCGCCCCGCCCGCCGTGCGCCCGGTCTGCCGTGCGCCCCGTGCGCCCCATGCGGCGTGCGCCCGGTCTGCCGCCCGCCGTGCGTCCGGTCTGCCGTGCGCCTGGTCCGGCGTGCGCCCCGCCCCCGTGCGACGCGCTGTCCGCCGTCCGGTGTCCATGCCCGTCCACCGCCCATGGCCCGGACCGCCGTCCGTGGTGGCGGGCGTGGGCGGGAGCGGCTTCGGTCGTGGGGGTTCCGGTGCGGCCGTGCGTCGGCACACTGGCGGGGTGACTGCGACTTCCCTGAGCAAGGGCGCCAACCTTCCCGTCCCGGCCGCCGCCGTTCATGCCGAGCTCTCCTGGCGGGAGCACCCCGGGGTGCCGGACGCCGACGCGTCGGCGCTGCTCCTCACCGGGGCCGGCCGCGTGCGCGACGACCACGACTTCGTCTTCTACAACCAGCCGCGGCACGCCTCGGACGCCGTACGCCATCTGGGCAAGCGGACGGCGGGGGGCGTCGTCACCGACACCGTCGGGGTGGAGCTGCGCCGGGTCGAGACCGGGATCGAACGGATCCTGCTGTGCGCGTCGGCCGACGGCGGGACGTTCGGCGCGATGGCGGGCCTGACGCTGCGGCTGCTGGACGCCGGGAGCGGGGCCGAGCTCGTGCGCTTCGAGATGACGGCGGGGACGGAGACGGCGTTCGTCTGCGGCGAGCTGTACCTGCGTGACGGCCGGTGGAAGTTCCGTGCCGTGGGGCAGGGGTACGACTCCGGTCTCGCGGGGCTCGCCACCGACTTCGGTATCAGCGTGGACGAGGAACCAGCCGCCGCGCCGAGCTCTCCAGCGCCGACACGTCCCGCGCCGACACGTCCCGTGCCGAGTCCTGCCGCCCCGAGCCCTCCCGCGCCGACCACCACCGCGAATCCGGCTGCCGCGCGCCGGGCCGGCGCGGGGGAGGAGCGGCTGCCCGTCGACATGCGCAAGCGCCTCTCGCTGCGCAAGGAGCAGGTCGCGGTCAGCCTGCGCAAGCACGGCGCCGAGGGGACGACGGCCCGCGTGATCCTGGTACTCGACGCTTCCGGGTCGATGTCGTTCCTCTACTCCCGGGGCGTCGTCGCCGACGTGGTCGAGCGCATGGCCGCCGTGGCCGCGCAGTTGGACGACGACGGCGAGATGCAGGCGTGGACCTTCGCCTCGCATCCCGCCCGGCTGCCGGATCTACGGCTGGGTGAACTGCCCGAGTGGCTGCGGCTCCATGTGCGGGTGGGCGAGCTGAGTCTGTTCGGCCGGTCGCGGAAGCCCAGGAAGGGACTTCACCCCGGTCAGGTGGACATGCGGGCGGTGGGCATCCAGAACGAGGAGCAGAAGGCCATCGCCGAGGTACGGGCCTACGTCCGGGCCAACCCGACCGCCGCGCCCACCCTGGTGCTGTTCTTCTCCGACGGCGGCGTGTACCGGAACGCCGAGATCGAGCGGGAGTTGCGGGAAGCGGTCGACGAACCGGTCTTCTGGCAGTTCGTGGGGCTCGGGCGGTCGAACTACGGCGTACTGGAGCGGTTCGACACCATGCCGGGGCGTCGTGTCGACAACGTGGGGTTCTTCGCGGTGGACGACATCGCGGTCGTTCCCGACGCCGAACTCTACGATCGGCTGCTGTCCGAGTTCCCCTCGTGGATCGCCGCCGCACGACGGCTCGGCATCCTCTGACGTATCTGGCTTGTTCATGACGGTGTGTCGCCTTGTGTCGTGATCATCCCCACGGCCAGGCGTCGGAACGGACACGGTAGAGCGGCAGGTCGATGTACGTTTCGCCGCCGACCGCAATTGGCTTGACGTGTACTTATGTGTCCTTTACCTTCCCCGTGTTTGGCGAAAAAACGATTCGTCCCTGACAAGGGCGGTGGAGGGAACCTCAGTGAGCTGGTACCTGGCAGTACTCAAGAACTACGTGGGCTTCGGCGGGCGCGCGCGCCGCAAGGAGTACTGGATGTTCACCCTCATCCACTCCGTTATCGCGCTGGTGCTGATGGGTGTGGACTACGCCGCCGGTACGAACGGGGTCCTCTACGTCCTGTACATCCTCGCGGTGCTGCTGCCTGCGCTCGCCGTCTCGATCCGCCGTCTGCACGACACCGGCCGGTCCGGCTGGTGGCTGCTCATCTCGTTCGTGCCGCTGGTCGGCGGCATCATCCTGCTGGTCTTCCTCGCCTCCGACGGCAAGGCCGAGGCGAACAAGTGGGGCGCCAACCCGAAGTTCGTCCCCGCCGCCTGAGGCGTCGCCCACGCGTGACCCGGAGCCCGGTGCCGTCAGCGGCGCCGGGCTCCGGCATGTCCGGTGGGACGGGAGATGTCAGTCGGGCTGGTGGTCCGGGAGGCGTTCGGACGCCGGGGCCGCCGGGCCCGTGAAGTCGGGACTGGTGAAGTCCGGGCTGGTGAACCCCGCGCGCGGCGCCGTGCCGCCCTCCGCCGGGCTGCTGAAGTCGGGTCCGCTGTAGCCGACCTTCGGGATCCGCCCCGCCTGCCGCCGGGCGTCCGCCGCTTCGGGCGGAGCGCCGGGCTCGGCGAGCGCGGCGCGCAGGAACGGCAGGATGCCCCGCTCCAGCAGCGCGTGCAGCCACGCCTCCCGGGCGCGGGAGATCTCGTCGGGCAGGTCACCGCCCGGTTCGTGCGCGGACACCTGGGTCGAGCTGTTCCGTACGGCGGCGACCAGCAGCCCGATCGCGGCGGCCAGGATGCTCGCCGCCGTCACGGCGCCGAAGAACCAGCCGGCCGTGAGCAGGGGGTCGGCGAACGACGGGGCCGGATCGAGCATCTTCAGGACGTACCCCACGAGCAGGAAGATG
The DNA here is from genome assembly GCF_043204435.1 of Streptomyces sp. NPDC047886. Classification (NCBI taxonomy): domain Bacteria; kingdom Bacillati; phylum Actinomycetota; class Actinomycetes; order Kitasatosporales; family Streptomycetaceae; genus Streptomyces; species Streptomyces sp. NPDC047886. The sequence continues at coordinate 497,164 of NZ_JBIDCF010000003.1, read as the reverse complement.
ACCGCTGCCGTGCCGGCGAGCACCGGGGCGAGCACGGTCACGACGACACCGAAACCCGCGCCGGTGGTCGTCTCGTCGCCCGCTGGGCCGAGCACCGAGCTCATCATGGACATACCGGTGGGCCGGCGGTGCTCCTCGCGGACCTTCACGAAGTGGTCGTACTCGGTCGAGGCCGCCTCGGTGATCAGCGCTGTCGCGTTGAGTGCCATGGTGCGCAGCTGTTCGGCGTTGAGCCGTTCCCCGACCGCGGCGAGATCCGGGCGGTCGTGCGCGGTGCGCAGCGCGTCGTCGAGGAGGCGCTCGTACGCGGCGCGGTCCTCGTTCAGCAGGTGCGGAGCGCTTCTCATGTGCATCCCCCGATACTCCGTGGCGCCTGTCCGCCCGCGTAGAACGGGCAGTTGGGCACAGACGGAGGAGAGCCTGCTACGGATGCACCGATGGTAGAGCGGGTACGCAGGGGGGTGACAGAGGGTTTCCGGAATTCGCCTGCCCCGGTCGCTCTCAGTTGTGCAAGGGGAGTTGGACGACCAGCAGCTTTCCGGCCATGGTCACCCCGCCGTCCATGGCGATGGCGAGTCCGTCCGCGTACACGTGGGGGCCTTGGACCGTCGGGCCCGTGGTCTCGCCGTCGGCGTCCTCGGTGCCGACCTCGCCGAGCAGGTACGGGATCGGGCTGTGCCCGTGCACGACGCGCTGTCCGCCGTACGCCGCGAGCAGTTCGCGTACGGCCGTGGCCCCGCCCTCGTCACGGAACGCGAAGCGCTTGGTGAACTTGCGGAACAGGTCCCAGCACTCGTCGGCGTCGTTGCGGGTGAGGATCTCGTGGACGGTGTCGTTGACGTCCTCGATGGTGGTGCCGTAGTCGAGGTACGCGGTGGTGTCGGAGTGCAGCAGCAGATGGCCGTCCTGCTCGACTACCGCGTCGAGCCGGGCCATCCACTGGAGGTGGACCTCCTGGAGGCGGTCCATGTCGCTCTTCTGGCCGCCGTTGAGCAGCCACGCCGCCTGGAAGGTGGCGGTGCCCGCGCCCGAGTTGACCGGGGTGTCGCCGAACCGCTTCGCGCCGAGCAGCAGCAGTTCGTGATTGCCCATCAGGGCCTTGCAGTAGCCGCCGGCCGCCGCCGCCTCGGCGGACAGCCGCATGACGAGGTCGATGACGCCGATGCCGTCGGGGCCCCGGTCGGTGAAGTCGCCGAGGAACCACAGCCTGGCGTTGCCCGCCGCCCAGTGTCCTTCGGCGTCGATGAGGCCCTGCGCGCGGAGGGCGACCAGGAGCTCGTCCAGGTAGCCGTGGACGTCGCCGACGACGTACAGCGGTCCGGGTCCGCCGTTCGCCGCGGCCACCGGAGCCGTCGCCGGCTCGGCCTCCGCCGCCGTGACGTCGACCTGGACGGTGTCGCCCCGGTTGATCACCGGCAGGTCGCGTGCGGTGGGCGTGTAGCCCTCGGGCGGCTCGCCCTCCGGGAACGCGTTGCCGGGGTGCACCGCACGGGCCGGCGCCTGCGGGGGCTCCTGCCGCGGTGGCACGGGCTGCGGGTGGGGCTGCGCGGAGTTGCCCTGCACGGGCACCTTGGCGTACGGCGGTACGCGGAAGTCGCGCAACGTCGCCGTCCGCACCACGGGTCCTTGACCGGCCCCCTGAGTCATCGACCCCTCCACCACCGTCGCGACGCCCTACACCTCGCGGACCGGCCTGGTCGGGGTGGCCCGCGGTGTCGTGCGCCCATCATAGGAATGAGGCCTGTGCTGTGTGACGCACCAGGGGTGGTGAATCGGAGTGCACCCCCGGTTCACCGGCTGTTTCGCCCCAATTGTTAAGGTCTGGACCGGCCTCCGCCGGTCCTTTCCTCTCCATCCGTACGAGCTGCCGGGGGCCGGGCAGCCGGCGGTCACTCCTGGGGGCGTGACCGGGGCGGGCTGACGGTGGTCCGCGGCGACCGTCGCTGCGACGACGTGCGGACGATCAGCTCCGTCGGTATCACCTGCTGGACCGGCCGGTCGGTGTCGATGCCCTCGATGGCGTCGATGAGCAGCTGGACGACCGCGGTGCCGATCCGCCGGGGCTTGAGCGACAGGGTGGTGATCGGCGGCTCGGTGGTGGCGTAGACGGTGGACTCGCTGCAGCAGACCAGGAGCAGATCGTCCGGGACGCGCAGTCCGTACCTCCGTGCCGCGGCCAGCAGGTCGGTGCCGTTGGGGTCGAAGAGACCGTAGACGGCGTCCGGCCGGTCGGGGCGGGCCAGCAGCCGGTCGGCGGCGACCGCGCCGGCGCACGGATCGTGGGCGGGGTACGACTCGTACACCGGGTCCTGGCCCACGCGCTCGCACCAGTTGAGGTACGCGGTCGTGGACAGTCGGGTGTACGTGTCGGTGGTGGTGCCCGTGAGCAGGCCGATGCGCCGGGCGCCGGCCGCCGCGAGGTGGTCCAGCAGATCGATGACGGCCGCCTCGTGATCGTTGTCGACCCAGGCCGTGACCGGGAGAGTGCCGGCCGGGCGGCCGTCGGACACGACCGGCAGCCCCTGGCGGACCAGCTCGGTGACGACCGGGTCGTGGTCGGACGGATCGATGACGACGGTGCCGTCGAGAGCGACGTTCGACCAGACGTCCGCGGGGCTGCGGCGTGAGGTGGCGGGCAGAATGACAAGGGCGTACCCGCGGGCGAGCGCGGCGGAGGTGGCGGCTCTCGCCATCTCCGCGAAGTACGCGAACTCGGTGAAGGTGAAAGGTTCATCCCCGTAGGTCGTCACCGTCAGGCCGATGAGGCCGGACTTGCCGGTACGGAGCGTTCGGGCCGCGGCGGAAGGGCGGTAGCCCAGCCGGTCGGCGACCTCGCGGACATGGCGGCGGGTGGCGTCCGGGAGCCGGCCCTTGCCGTTGAGCGCGTCGGAGACAGTCGTGATGGAGACTCCGGCTGCGGCGGCCACGTCCCGGATGCCCGCTCGACTCTGCCGGCTTCCCCGGGTCTGTGCCCGGCTCACCTGGTGCTTCCCTGCTGCTGTCATGGCGAGCCGATAGTAGGGCGACGACGGACGGTTGGGCCGGTCGCATATTCACTCGTTGACAGGCACGTTTCTGCAAGGTCGTTCGGGGTCAACTGCCTTGCATTCCAAGGTAGTTGACCGACTGTAGGGTGAATCGCAGCTTGTTGATGCGTTCGAGTTCTACCCCTGGCCGAAGTTCCGGTGAGCGTTCAACTCACCTCTACGGGGGATGCGCGCCACGGCGCGAGCCACCGGCGCGCGCCACCCCGTGGAGCGCTCCCCCCTCGCCCCGCGCCGTCGGCGCGCGGGTCGGACCCGAACACGCGCGTCAGCGCTCCACGGCGCCGGTGGCGGGCCGGCGGCGGGCCGGGCCGGTAGGGGGTCGGTAGCGGGGCGGTGGCGGGCCGGTGCGGGGCGGAAGGAGACGAGTCGTTGCCTTTCCGCCATTCGCAGCGGGGCGGAATCCTCATATGGTGAGCAGTATTGGTGGGACGGACGGTCGAGGAGGACCACAGTGAGCGAGACGAGCCCCAAGCTGCGCGCCGTGCTGGACGGCATTCCGACGTACAAGCCGGGCAAGCCGGCCGCCGCGGACGGCCCGGTCGCGTACAAGCTGTCCTCCAACGAGAACCCGTACCCGCCGCTGCCCGGTGTCCTGGAGACCGCGCTCGCCGCCGCGGCCGGTTTCAACCGGTACCCGGACATGGCCTGCACGGGACTGTTGAACGAGCTGGCCGAGCGGTTCGGGGTGCCGGTGTCGCACCTGGCCGCCGGAACCGGATCGGTCGGGGTCGCGCAGTCGCTGCTGCAGGCCACGTCGGGCCCCGGGGACGAGGTCGTCTACGCCTGGCGGTCCTTCGAGGCGTACCCGATCATCACCCAGATCAGCGGCGCGACCTCGGTGCCGGTACCGCTGACCTCGGGCGATGTACACGACCTCGACGCGATGGCGGACGCGATCACCGACCGCACGCGGCTGGTCTTCGTCTGCAACCCCAACAACCCGACCGGCACGGTGGTGCGGCGGGCGGAGCTGGAGCGGTTCCTGGACCGGGTGCCGTCCGATGTCCTGGTGGTGCTGGACGAGGCGTACCGGGAGTTCATCCGGGACAGCGAGGTGCCGGACGGCGTCGAGATCTACCGCGACCGGCCGAACGTGGCCGTGCTGCGGACGTTCTCCAAGGCGTACGGCCTGGCCGGGCTGCGCGTCGGTTTCGCGATCGCCCATGAGCCGGTGGCCGCGGCCCTGCGCAAGACCGCGGTCCCGTTCGGGGTGAGCCAGCTCGCGCAGGACGCGGCGGTGGCCTCGCTGCGTGCGGAGGACGAGCTGCTCGGCCGCGTCGGCTCGCTGGTGTGCGAGCGCACGCGGGTCTACGAGGGGCTGGTGGCCCAGGGCTGGACGGTGCCCGAGACGCAGGCCAACTTCGTGTGGCTGCGGCTTGGCGAGCGCACCGTGCCGTTCGCCGCCGCCTGTGAGCAGGCGGGTGTGGTGGTGCGGCCGTTCCCCGGCGAGGGTGTGCGGGTCACGATCGGCGAGACCGAGGCGAACGACATCTTCCTGCGGACGGCGGAGGCGTTCCGCAAGGAGCGGTTCTGAGGGGCGGTTCTGAGGGACGGTTCTGAGGGGCGGTTCTGAGGGACGGATCCGGGGGCGTTCCGGGAGTCGGTTCCGGGGCGGTTCCGTTCCGTGGATCGGTCGCCTGACGAGCGGCTACCCGGGAGCGGTTCCCGAGAAGCGGATCCGGCGTGGTTTCGCCGGGCGGGTCAGTCCGTGACGTGTCAGTCCGTGACGTGTTCGACGCGGACGGGGTCGCCGTCGCGGACGGTGGCCAGGACGCGCGGGTCGCCGTCCAGGCTGCCGAGGATGTTGCACGGGCTCGCGAGCCGGCACTCGTCGCCCCGTGAGATCGGTGTCGGGCCGTAGGGCAGGGCGAGTGCGTCGCCCTCGGTCCAGAACGCCACCGTGCCCGGCTCCACCACCTGGCGGGCGTCCGGCTCGGGGGCGGTGGACACGGGTGTGTCGAAGTAGACCTCTTCGCCCCAGGTGCGGGCGGTGGAGGTGAGCGGGAGGACCCCTGCGAGCGCCTTGCTCGTGGGGGTCTCCTCGATGGTCGCGGTCGTGTGGCCGGCGGGCCAGGAGATTCGTATCTGCACCCGCCAGATTCAACAAGATGTTGAAGTTTCCCGGAAGGGGACCCCCGCCTCCTGGTGCGGATTTCGTTTAGGCCATAATGTTTGTGATTGTGAACGCATTCACAAGCGCGCCTGGTTCCTCCAGAGATCAACCGGAATCGGACCCCGGATTCGGGGCCGGAGATCGAGGGTCCAACGGAGCCCTGGCGGGAGACGGAAGGCCGTAAGGCTGCACGGCAGTAAGGAGAAGATCGTCGTGGACCTGGCTCTGGCGCCAGAGACGCTGGCGCGGTGGCAGTTCGGTATCACCACCGTCTACCACTTCCTCTTCGTCCCTCTGACCATCTCACTCGCCGCACTCACCGCCGGTCTGCAGACGGCCTGGGTGCGGACGAACAAGGAGAAGTACCTCAGGGCGACCAAGTTCTGGGGCAAGCTCTTCCTGATCAATATCGCCATGGGTGTCGTCACCGGCATCGTGCAGGAGTTCCAGTTCGGGATGAACTGGTCGGACTACTCACGATTCGTCGGTGACGTCTTCGGCGCGCCGCTCGCCTTCGAGGCGCTGATCGCGTTCTTCTTCGAGTCCACCTTCATCGGCCTCTGGATCTTCGGCTGGGACAAGCTGCCCCCGCGGATCCACCTCGCCTGCATATGGATGGTGTCGATCGGCACCGTCCTGTCCGCGTACTTCATCCTCGCGGCCAACTCCTGGATGCAGCACCCTGTCGGCTACCGGATCAACGAGGCGACCGGACGAGCCGAGCTGACCGACTTCTGGGCCGTGCTCAGCCAGAACACGACCCTCACCCAGGTCTTCCACACCATGTCCGCGGCCTTCCTCACCGGCGGCGCCTTCATGGTGGGCATCGCCGCCTTCCATCTCGCCCGCAGGAAGCACATCCCCGTGATGAAGACCTCGCTGCGGCTCGGGCTCGTCACCGTGGTCGTCGCGGGCATGCTCACCGCGGTCAGCGGCGACCTGCTCGCCAAGGTCATGTTCAAGCAGCAGCCCATGAAGATGGCCGCCGCAGAGGCACTCTGGGACGGCGAGGGCCCGGCCCCGTTCTCGATCTTCGCCTACGGCGATGTGGACGAGGGCCACAACAAGGTCGCCATCGAGATCCCCGGCCTGCTGTCCTTCCTCGCCAACGGCGACTTCGACTCCCACGTCCCCGGCATCAACGACACCAACAAGGCCGAACAGGAGAAGTACGGGCCCGGCGACTACCGGCCGAACATCCCCGTGGCCTACTGGTCGTTCCGCTGGATGATCGGCTTCGGCATGGCCTCCTTCGGGCTCGGCCTCCTGGGGCTCTGGCTGACCCGCAAGAAGTTCCTGCTGCCGTCCACGCTGCGCGTGGGCGACGACGAGGTGCCGCGGCTGGTGCTCTTCGGCAAGCCGCTCAGCCACAAGCTCACCCGGCTGTACTGGCTGACCGCCCTGTGGACCCTGCTCTTCCCGCTGGTCGCCAACTCCTGGGGCTGGATCTTCACCGAGATGGGCCGTCAGCCCTGGGTCGTCTACGGCGTCCTCCGCACCCGCGACGCGGTCTCCCCCGGAGTCTCCCAGGGCGAGGTCCTCACGTCGATGATCGCCTTCACCCTGCTCTACGCGGTGCTCGCCGTGATCGAGGTCAAGCTGCTCGTGAAGTACGTCAAGGCCGGACCGCCCGAGCTCACCGAGTCCGACCTCAACCCGCCCACCAGGATCGGTGGCGACGACCGCGACGCCGACCGGCCCATGGCCTTCTCGTACTGAGGAAAGGAGAGCCGAGGCATGGAACTTCCCGACGTCTGGTTCGTGCTCATCGCCGTCCTCTGGATCGGCTACTTCTTCCTCGAAGGATTCGACTTCGGGGTGGGAGTCCTCACCAAGCTGCTCGCCCGGGACCGGGCCGAGAAGCGGGTGCTCATCAACACCATCGGCCCCGTCTGGGACGGCAACGAGGTGTGGCTGCTCACGGCCGGCGGCGCTACCTTCGCCGCCTTCCCCGAGTGGTACGCCACCCTGTTCTCCGGCTTCTACCTGCCGCTGCTGCTCATCCTGCTCTGCCTGATCGTGCGCGGAGTCGCGTTCGAGTACCGGGCCAAGCGGCCCGAGCCGCGCTGGCAGCACAACTGGGAGCAGGCCATCTTCTGGACCTCGCTCATCCCCGCGCTGCTGTGGGGCGTCGCCTTCGGCAACATCGTCCGCGGTGTGAAGATCGACGCGTCGAAGGAGTACGTGGGTACCTTCTTCGATCTGCTCAACCCGTACTCCCTGCTCGGCGGACTGGTCACGCTGACCCTGTTCACCTTCCACGGGGCGGTGTTCACCGCGCTGAAGACGGTCGGGGACATCCGGGAGCGTGCGCGGAAGCTGGCGCTCACGCTCGGACTGGTCACCGCCGTCCTGGCGCTCGCCTTCCTGACCTGGACCCAGGTCTCGAAGGGAGACGGAAGCAGCCTGGTCGCGATGGGCATCGCCGTCGTGGCGCTCGTGGGCGCGGTCGGTGCCATCAAGGCGGGACGCGAGGGATGGTCGTTCGCCCTGTCCGGTGTGACGATCGCCGCCGCTGTTGCGATGCTCTTCCTGACGCTCTTCCCGAACGTCATGCCGTCCTCGCTGAACCCGGACTGGAGCCTGACCGTCACCAACGCGTCGTCCAGCCCGTACACCCTGAAGATCATGACCTGGTGCGCGGGGATCGCCACCCCGCTGGTGCTGCTCTACCAGGGCTGGACCTACTGGGTGTTCCGCAAGCGCATCGGTACCCAGCACATCGCCGACGCCGCCCACTAGGGACGGCCTTGTGGATCAGCTCGCCGACATCAGCCGCGTCCACGGTAGGGGATGTTTCACGTGAAACCGATCGACCCGCGCCTGCTCCGGTACGCCCGGACCACCCGCCTCTTCCTCGCGGCGGTGGTGGGCCTCGGTCTGGCCGGAGCGGCGCTGGTCATCGCCCAGGCGATGCTCATCGCCGAGGTCGTGGTCGGGGCGTTCCAGCGTGGGCAGACCGTCGGTGACCTGAGTACGCCGCTGATGCTGCTGGCGGCGGTCGCGGTCGGCCGGGGAGCCGTCTCCTGGCTGACCGAACTCGCCGCGCACCGGGCCAGCGCGGCGGTGAAGTCCGAGCTGCGCGGCAGGCTCCTGGAACGGGCCGCCGCACTGGGCCCCGGCTGGCTGAGCGGGCAGCGGGCCGGGTCCCTGGTGGCGCTGGCCATCCGAGGAGTGGACGCGCTCGACGACTACTTCTCCCGCTATCTGCCGCAACTGGGCCTCGCGGTCGTGGTCCCGGTGGCGGTCCTCGCGAGGATCGTCACCGAGGACTGGGTGTCGGCGGCGATCATCGTCGTCACACTGCCGCTCATCCCGATCTTCATGGTCCTCATCGGATGGGCCACCCAGGCCCGGATGGACCGCCAGTGGAAGCTGCTGTCCCGGCTCTCCGGCCACTTCCTGGACGTCGTCGCCGGACTTCCCACGCTGAAGATCTTCGGCCGGGCCAAGGCGCAGGCCGAGTCGATCCGTGCCATCACCTCCGCCTACCGCCAGGCCACCCTGCGGACCCTGCGCATCGCCTTCCTGTCGTCGTTCGCGCTGGAGCTGCTCTCGACGCTTTCGGTGGCGCTCGTCGCCGTCGGTATCGGCATGCGGCTCGTCCACGGAGACCTGGATCTGTACACGGGGCTCGTCATCCTCGTCCTCGCGCCCGAGGCGTATCTGCCGCTCCGGCAGGTGGGCGCGCAGTACCACGCGGCGGCGGAGGGGCTGTCGGCCGCCGAGGAGATCTTCACGGTCCTGGAGACCCCGGTACGGGACGCCGGAGAGGGTGCCGTTCCCGAAGGGCCCGTACGGATCGCGCTCGACACGGTGACCGTCCGCCACGCCGGGCGCGGTGAGCCGTCCCTGGACCGGGCGTCACTCGTCGTGGAACCCGGCGAGACGGTCGCCCTGGTCGGCCCGAGCGGGGTCGGCAAGTCGACGCTGCTCGATGTGGTGCTGGGCTTCACCGCACCGGAGGACGACGGCGGCCGGATACGGATCGGCGGGCACGACGGCACTCCCCCGGCGGACCTCGCGGCACTGGACCTCCAGCGGTGGCGCGAGCACATCGCCTGGGTGCCGCAGCGGCCCTATCTGTTCGCCGGGACCATCGCGGAGAACGTACGGCTGGCCCGGCCGGACGCCGACGACGACGCCGTGCGGGCGGCGCTGCGGGACGCGGGCGCCGACTTCGTGGACGCCCTGCCCGAGGGCACCGGGACGGTGCTCGGCGAGGACGGCGCCGGACTGTCGGCGGGCCAGCGCCAGCGGCTCGCGCTCGCCCGCGCGTTCCTGGCGGACCGGCCGGTGCTGCTGCTGGACGAACCGACGGCGGCGCTGGACGGGGAGACCGAGGCCGCCGTGGTGGAGGCGGTCCGCCGGCTCGCCCGGGGACGGACGGTTCTGCTGGTCGTCCACCGCCCCGCGCTGCTGGCGGTGGCGGACCGGGTGGTCGAACTGCGACCGGCGGGCGCGGCCGAGGCAACAGGTGGCGGTGGCGGTGGCGTCGGTGTCGCTGGCGGTGTCGGTGGCGCTGCGGGGGAGCGGCCGTCGGTCGCGCTCGACATGGTGGACGACGCCTTCGGGGTCGTGGGCGGTCTCCACCCTGCGCCCGGCACGCACCCGGCGACCCCGGGCGCGGGGGCGGTGGTCACGGGCGCTGCCCTGGAGCCCGCGCCGGACGCGACGTACGCCAAGGACGCCAAGGACGCCACGGACGCCACGGACGCGGCGAACACGTCGAACTCGGCGGACGGGCCTGACGGCCTGGACGGGCCGGCCTCCGGCGGGGCCCGGACCCGCGGCGGCGTCCTCACACGCGTACGGGGCATGGCCGGCGAACTGCGCGGGCGGATCGGCCTCGCGCTGCTGCTGGGCAGCCTGGCCCTCGGCTCCGCCGTCGGCCTCATGGCCGTGTCCGGCTGGCTCATCTCGCGCGCCTCCGAACAGCCCCCCGTCCTGCACCTGATGGTCGCCGTCACGGCCACCCGGGCGTTCGGCATCGGGCGGGCCGTCTTCCGGTACGCCGAGCGGCTCGTGTCGCACGACGCCGTACTGCGCATGCTCGCCGAACTCCGCGTCGCCGTGTACCGGGGACTGGAGCGCATCGCACCCGCCGGGCTGCGCAGGACCGGGCGCGGCGACCTCCTCACCCGGCTCGTCTCCGACGTGGACGCCCTCCAGGACTACTGGCTGCGCTGGCTGCTGCCCGCCGGGACGGCCGTGATCGTCGGCACCGGCGCCGTCGGCTTCACCGCCTGGCTGCTGCCCGAGGCCGGTGCCGTCCTCGCGCTGGGCCTCCTCGCGGCCGGACTCGCCGTCCCGCTGCTCAGCGGCGCCGTGGCCCGCCGCGCCGAACAGCGGCTCGCGCCCGCCCGGGGCGTCCTGGCCGGGCGCGTGGTCGACCTGCTGCGCGGCTGCGCCGAACTGACCGTGGCGGGCGCGCTGCGGAGCCGTACGGACCGGGTACGCGAGGCCGACGGCACGCTGACCCGGATCGCCGCGCGGCAGGCCACCGCCACCGCCCTCGGCGGCGGCCTCTCGGCGCTGGTCTGCGGCGCCACGGTCGCTGCCGCCGCCCTCGTAGGAGTCCAGGCGGTGCGCGACGGGCGCCTCGGCGGCGTGGCGCTCGCCGTGGTCGTCCTCACACCGCTCGCCGCGTTCGAGGCGGTCACCGCGCTGCCGCTGGCCGTCCAGTACCGCCAGCGCGTCAAGCGCAGCGCCCAGCGCGTGTACGACGTGCTCGACGCCCCCGTTCCCGTGCACGAGCCGGCCCTGCCCGCCCCGGCGCCGACGACCGCGTTCCCGCTCCAGGTGCGCGGGCTCACCGCCCGGTACCCCGGCCAGGACCGGGACGCGCTCGTGGACCTCGACCTGGAGCTGACGCCCGGCCGACGGGTCGCCGTCGTCGGAGCATCCGGCTCCGGCAAGACCACCCTCGCCCAGGCGCTGCTGCGGTTCATGGACGCCGACGCCGGCACGTACCGGATCGGCGGCGTCGACGCGGCCTCCCTCGACGGCGACGACGTACGGCGCCTCGTCGGGCTCTGCGCCCAGGACGCCCACACCTTCGACAGCTCGCTCCGCGAGAACCTGCGCCTCGCCCGGCCCGCGGCCGACGACGACGCGCTGCGCCGCGCGCTGGCCGGGGCGCGGCTGCTGGACTGGGTCGAGAGCCTGCCCGACGGGCTGGACACGCTGGTCGGCGAGCACGGTGCGCGGCTCTCCGGCGGCCAGCGTCGGCGGCTCGCCCTCGCCCGCGCGCTCCTCGCCGACTTCCCGGTGCTCGTCCTGGACGAGCCGGCCGAGCACCTCGACCTCGCGACGGCCGACGCGCTCACCGATGACCTGCTCCGGGCGACGGAGGGCCGTACGACCGTGCTGATCACGCACCGGCTCCAGGGGCTCGACGCGGTGGACGAGGTGCTCATCCTCGCCGACGGCAGAACGGTGCAGCGCGGCCCGTACGCCGAACTCGCCGCCGCCGACGGCCCCCTGCGCCGGATGCTGGACCGGGAACGCGCGGCCGACGGTCTACGTGCCGCGGCGCACACCTCCACACCCGCGGACACCCCCTAGGACCCCATCGCCCCCCGTCGCCCTCCTCGCAAGGTCATGACCGTGCCCGACACCGAAGACGCCCCTCTCCTGGAGGCCATGCGATCCACAGGATCCGGCCCCGACCCGTACTCCGCCCTCGACCGCATCTGCGAGACGGCCGCCCGGCTCACCGGCGCCCGCCGCGCGACCCTCGGTGTCCTCGACGAGGAGGGCCACGGGCTCGACGCCCTCGTGACGTACGGGCCGCCGGACGACGGGGCGAACAGCACCGTCCTCGATGTCCCGGTCCGGGTCGAGGACGAGGTCTGCGGCAGCCTCCGGCTGACGGAGAAGGACGGCGGGGCCACGTTCACCGACGCGGACCGGCACCTGGTGCGGGTCCTCGCGACGGAGGCGGGCATGGCCGTCGCCAACGCCCGGTTGTACGAGACCGCCCGCCGACGGGAGCGGTGGATCGACGGCTCGGTCGCCGTCACGACGGCGCTGCTGTCCGGCGGCGACGCCGACGAGGCGCTGTCGGTGGTCGCCGAGCAGGCCCGCCGGCTCGCGGACGCGGCGGCCGGGATCGTCCTGCTGCCCGCCACGACCGGGCCCGGCGCGGCCGGGGCCGGGGCGGTGCCGGCCGGAACGTCGGCAGGGGCACAGCCGACCGGGGCGGGGGCGGCCGTTGCGGGGGCGGCCGGGCGGTCCGGGCACGTCCACGGCCTGGAGGTCGTCGCCGTGTCACCGGCCGGCCCGCCGCTGGGCCTCGTCGTCCCGCGCGAGAACCCGATCGTCGAGCGGCTGCTGGCCGGAGAGGCCGTGTTCGTCGCCGACGCGGCGAGCGACCCCCGCACGGCGTCGCCGCTGTCGGAGCCGTACGGCCCCGCCATGCTGCTGCCGTTGGAGAGCGGCGGCCGGGTGCTCGGCGCGCTCGTCACACCCCGCGTCCGGGGTGCCTGCCCGTTCGAACCGGCGGAACGCGCCCTGGCGGCCCGCTTCGCCGCACAGGCGGCCCTGGCCCTGGTGATGGCGGAGGCCCAGCGCGACCGGGAACGCCTGGCCGTGTACGAGGACCGCGACCGGATCGCGCGCGATCTGCACGACCTCGTCATCCAACGGCTTTTCGCCACCGGGATGATGCTGGAACGCGCCCAGCGCGGCTCCATCGTGCCCGCCGTACGGGAGGGCGTCGGCCGGGCCGTGAACGAACTGGACGTCACCATCCAGGAGATCCGCACCGCCATCTTCGCGCTGCGGCAGAGCTCCGCCGACGCGCCGTCCGAACTGAGCATCCGCGTCCTGCGGGAGATCGGCATGGCGGCCGTACCGCTCGGCTTCACACCCGCCCACCGGTTCGTCGGCCCCATCGACACGGCGGTCGGCGAGCAGACCGGCAGGAACCTGATCGCGGCGCTGCGCGAGGCCCTCTCCAACGCCTTCCGGCACGCGCACGCGCACCGCATCGAGGTGGTCGTCGACGCCACCGCCACGCTCACCGACGACGCGGGGACGACGGCGGTCCGGCTGACGGTCGCCGACGACGGCGTCGGAATCCCCGAGGGCGGCCGCCGCAGCGGACTGCGGAACCTGGCACGGCGCGCCGAGTCCCTGGGCGGCTCCAGCCGCTGCGGTCCCGGCATCGGCGCGGACGGCGGCGGCACCACGGTGATGTGGGAGGCACCGCTGTAGCGGCAGGGGGGCGGTGGCCGCGCCGCCTCGCCGCTTCTGCCTGCCTCCGAGGGTTCCGCCGGGCCCACGTCGCGTCGTAGGCCGGATGGCCGAACCCGTGTAGACCGTCGGCGGTCGGCTCCGTGCCCGGGCCGCCGGGTCCCGGCGAACGCCCGGCCCAGGGGCCACCATTCCAGGATGTGCCCTCCCCACGAACGGCGGCCGCTGCTCGTGCTCCTGCCGGTGCTGTCCGCGCTGCTCGCCCTGCTCGTCTCCTTGCTCGCCGTGGCGCTTGCCCCGCATCCGGCCGCTGCCGCCGCCGGCCCCGCCCGGTCCGACGGGCCCGAGCCGAGCGCCGAGGTGGCACGGCTGTACGAGGAGGCGGGCCGGATCACCGAGGCGTACGAGCGGGGCACGCGGGCCGCCGCGGTGGAGCGGCAGCGGGCCGCCCGGCTGCAGGAGGTCCTGGACCTGAAACGGCGAGAACTCGCCGTGCTCCAGGACCGGATGGGCGAGGTGGCGAGGGCCCAGTACCGGGGCGGCGGCTCGCTGGCCCTGACGGCGCGGCTGCTGCTCGCCGACGACCCGGAGGCGGTCCTGCGCGCCCAGCGGGTGGCGCGCCAGGCGGACCTGGCCGTGAACCGGCTGATGGAGCGCACCAGCGGTGCGGAGCGGCGACTCGTACGGGCCGAGGCTACGGCCCGGGCGGCCTGGCACGCGCTGGAGCGGAGCCGGACGCGGCTCGCCGCCCTGAAACGGGACCTGGAGGCACGGCTGGAACGGGCCGCGTGGCGGCTCCAGGCCGAGGCGGACCGCAGTGTGGCGGCGGGCGGTTGCCGGGGCGCGGTACGTCTCGACCGGCCGGGCGGCCCGACGGCGGGGCCGCCCTGGGTGGCGCCCGTCGAGGAGGGCGCGTACACGCTGTCGGCCGGATTCGACCGGGTGGGCCGCCGCTGGGCGCACCGGCACACCGGCCAGGACTTCGCGGTCGCCATCGGCACGCCCGTGCGCTCCATCGGGGCGGGGCGTGTGGTGTCGGTGTCGTGCGGGGGCCCGTTTGGCATCGAGGTGGTGGTCCGGCACGCGGGCGGCTGGCACTCCCAGTACGCGCATCTCGCGTCGGCGGCCGTGGACCGGGGGGAGACGGTGACGACCGGGCGGTGGATCGGCCTGGCCGGGACGACCGGCAACTCCACGGGCCCGCACCTGCACTTCGAGGTGCGGGTCACCCCGCACCTGGGTTCGGGCGTGGACCCCGTGCGCTGGCTGCGCGAGCACGGGGTGCCGCTGGGGGCCTCGTGAGGTGGGCCGGGGCGCCGCGGGGGGCTTCGGGACCTCCTCGCGAGGGCGACCGTCCGCGAGGCGCCTTTCCGCGAGGGCGACCGTCCGCGAGGCGCTTTTCCGCGAGGGCGACCGTCTACGAGGCGCCTTCCCGCGAGGGCGACGGTCCGCGAGGCGCCTTCCCGCGAGGTCAGCCGTCCGCGAGGATCGCCTCGATGACCGCCGCGACGCCGTCCTCGTTGTTGGCGACGGTACGGCCCGACGCGGCCGCGACGACGTCCGGGTGGGCGTTGCCCATCGCGTACGACCGGCCCGCCCAGGACAGCATCTCGATGTCGTTGGGCATGTCGCCGAACGCGACGACCTCGTCGGCGGAGATGCCGCGCTCGGCGCAGCACAGGGCGAGCGTGCTCGCCTTGGACACGCCCAGGCCGCTGACCTCCAGCAGCGCGGTCGGGCTGGACCGGGTGATCGTGGCGCGATGGCCGGCCGCCGTCCGCGCCAGGGCGAGGAAGCCGTCCGGGGTGAGCTCCGGGTGCAGGGCGAGCAGCTTCAGTACCGGATCGCCGCTGCCGGGCCGGTCCTCGTGCAGCAGCTTCTCGGCGGCGGCCACGGTCGCGGCGACGTCCAGGTAGAACGGCGGGTAGTCGGGCTCGTAGTGGACGCCCGTCGTCAGATCGACGGCGAAGGTCGTCCCGGGTGCCTCGCGCCGCAGTGTGTGGACGACCTCCAGGGCGACCTCCCGCCCCAGGGCCCGCACCTCCAGCAGCTCGCCGCCCGCGTGCAGGTCGACCACGGCGGCCCCGTTGGCGCAGATCGCCAGGCCGTGGCCGTGGACGTGCTCGGCGACCATGTCCATCCAGCGGGCCGGCCGGCCGGTGACGAAGAAGACCTCGATGCCCGCCTCCTCGGCGGCGGCCAGCGCCTCGACCGTGCGGTCCGACACGGTCTTGTCGTCCCGCAGCAGGGTGCCGTCCAGATCCGTGGCGATCAGCCGGGGACGGGGTCGGGTCCCGGTCCCGGCCCCCGAACGGGGAAGGGGAGGGGCGCTGGGACCGGGACGGTCCGCCGGCCGTGGTCGAGGCGAGGGGGTCGGTGAGGTCACCTGTTCATTGTCCGGCACACGGAGTACCCCATGTGCACGGACGTGCGAAAGGGTGCGCATTTGAGCCGGTCAGTGCGTACCGCTGGGACGCCGAATGGCCGATGGGTGCTCCTGCGCCCCGTGGTTCTTCCGATGGCGTACGCCAGGGCCTGAGCGCCGTCCCGCAGCGGCTCGTCCTCGCCGTGAGGCGAGTACCGCCGCTTCCTCGGTCACGGCGTCGAGCCCGGCCCTGCGCGGCGTACCCCTGACGCCACGGAAGCGGCCCCATCGTGGTGTCGGTGTGGCCCTCCCCGCTCCGCTCCGCCGCCATGCCGTGGCGGCGGCAGGCCCGCGTATCGTGCCGAGCAGCTCGGCTTCCACGCCGGGTACAGCTACGACCACCTGTCGTGGCGGTCCTTCCGGGACGGTCCGTGGTTCGGCGCGATCCCGACGCTCACGGCGGCGGCCGCCGCCACCGAGCGGCTGCGGATCGGCATGCTGGTCACCTCAGTCAAGCCTCGTTCGCCTAACGACCTGAACTGCACAGACGCACTTCGGACCTTGGTCTATGCCAGGTCACAAGCCGGTCACAGGCAGCCTCGGTCCGGAGCGAAGCGGTAGAGCAGGATCCGGTCGAGTGTGGCCACGCCGAGGCCGGCCTCCGCGCGGGCCGGTCGCCGCCACCGTGAACGGCAGGCGGACCGCTGGAGGCAGTCGGGGGTGTGCCGGACTCCGGAGCCCTGGCAGACACCGCCACGGCGACCGCTCTGAAGACCTCAGTCACGCCTGGCTCACCTATCACGCGCTGACCTGCGCAAACAGGGCAAGGGATCGGGAGGGACTGACGTCGGCGCTCAGATCGGCTCGACGGCGATGCGGGGGAGGCACAGTCGGCGGAGGTCGTCCGTGTCGCTCGTAATCACGGTGACGCCGCCGTGCTCCATGTGGGCCGTGGCCGCGAGCATCGCATCGATGGCGTACTTGTGACCGTGCAGGCCTTCTGCGGCGAGCAGTCTGCTTGCCGCACGTGCGATCTCCTCCGTGACTGGGCGCACCTTGGCCAAGGACACGGCATGGTCGAACGCCGCCTGCGGCACCTTCGGGTCGCGTGCCTCTACCAGCGTGGCGGTGCTCGTCACGACGAGCAGGTCCAGCCTGCGGGCGACGTCCAGCCATACGGTCATGTCACGGTGGCGACGGGAGAGCTTGGAGAGGGCCTCGCTGTCGAGAACGAGAGTCCCGCTCATGCGGCGTCCGCCGGAGCGGACTCACCGCGGTGGGCGGCGTGGTGGGCGCGGATGCGCTCGGCCTTGTCCGACACTTCGGCAGGGTCGACAGGGCCGTGTTCCGCTTCAGCGGCGGCGATGTATTCGTCGATGGCCTCGCGCTGGAGCTGCCGCTGAACGGCCTCCTCGATATAGGAGGAGACGCCTTGCTTGCCGGCGCGTGCGCGGATCGCCTCCAGGGTCTCGGCGCGCAGGGAGACGCTGGTGACTCGGGTCTTGCCGGGGCGGGGCGTGTCCATAAACGGAAGTGTAGTACATGACCTACTACCTTGCTGGCGCTCCGCGGTGGCTACCGGCGGCCGGCGGCGAGCCCGCTGAGGCGGTCGCCGATGACGAGACGCCCGGACGGGGCTCGTTCTCGAAGTACCAGGGCTTGCGTCGGCGCAGAGTGTCTCACCGTGCTCGCTCCAGGTGAATCCGGGTTTCCGCAGCAGCTTCCGGAACACCTCGTCGGCGGTCTCCGGGTAAGCGGCGGCCAGACGGCGGATTGGCAATGGCGCGATCGACTCCTCACGCGGGTACGTGCGCAGCAGATCCTGGTGCCGCCCGCAGCCCGTGCGGGCGGGGTTCGCGAAGAGATCCCGCAGCATCCCGTAGTCGGCGTAGAAGTTGAGCCCGTCGACCTGGTCGTAGATGACACCGATGGTGTCCGAGTCCGCGAACTCTCCCGCCCGCTCGAAGGACGTTAGGTCCAGGCCGGGAAGCCGACTACGCCGGGCACGGCCGGGCTGCGCGGCGACTGCGGCCTTCTGGCGGTGGCGGTAGTAGGCGTGGAGGAGGTCCTCGGCTTCGGCCGGCGGAAGGACCAACTCGTCGCTGCCGCAGAACTCGATGAACACGGCCGGGTCCTCCCGCATCCGCTGCCATCCCTGCTCGATCTTCTGGGGTTGCGGAAGACCAGTTCGGGCCGGTTGGTGGCCAGTTCGAGCGTTGCCCGTGCGATGTCGGTGGCACTGGACCTGGGGTAGTACGACATCGCCCCGGACACCAGCCATGCCCCGTCGGCCGAGTGGAGGGGCACCAGGCAGGTGTGGAGGAACCGCCCCTTGGACACTCCGCGGAACGCCGCTCGCCCGACATTCGAGTACGTGCGGTACTCCAGGTCGTCGACCAGGGTCAGCAGGACGACGGCATCCCCGTCCTTGCGCCGGACCTCGAAGATGCCCTCGACCGGGTCACACCAGCGGAGCGGCACCTCCCGGTCGCCACGGTCAAGTCCTTTCGTCCGGCGACGAACCGGTCCACCACGTCGAACCGTCCGGCAGCCGGTACCGCAGGATGAAATGGTCGGTGATCCGAGCGCACAGGGCGACGAGCCTGCCGTCGGGCGTGAGGTCGACGCCGCGCACCGTGACCTCGACGCCGAGAAGCGCGGTGGTGAAGGGCACATCGAGATGATCCTCAAGCATGGTGAACAGACCGGTCCGCTGCTCGTCCTCGCCGTAAGGCGGCACCGCCGCTTCCTCGGTCACGGCGTCGAGCCCGGCCCTGCGCGGCGTACCCCTGACGCCACGGAAGCGGCCCCATCGTGGTGTCGGTGTGGCCCTCCCCGCTCCGCTCCGCCGCCATGCCGTGGCGGCGGCAGGCCCGCGTATCGTCGGGGTCATGCGCCTGAGCACCGTGATCCTCCCCGTCCGTCCCTGGCATGCCGGTGGCCGCGCCGAATGGCAGCGTGCCGAGCAGCTCGGCTTCCACGCCGGGTACAGCTACGACCACCTGTCGTGGCGGTCCTTCCGGGACGGTCCGTGGTTCGGCGCGATCCCGACGCTCACGGCGGCGGCCGCCGCCACCGAGCGGCTGCGGATCGGCACGCTGGTCACCTCGCCGAACTTCCGGCACCCGGTCACGCTCGCCAAGGAGCTCATCTCGCTGGACGACATCTCCGGCGGCCGGGTCACCCTGGGCATCGGGGCGGGCGGCTCCGGGTTCGACGCGACCGCGCTCGGCCAGGAGCCGTGGACGCCACGGGAGCGGGCGGACCGGTTCGGCGAGTTCGTGGAGGTGCTCGACCGGCTGCTGACCGAGGACGCGGTGACGTACGAGGGGCGGTTCTACTCGGCGGACGAGGCCCGCAACATCCCCGGCTGCGCGCAGCGGCCGCGTCTGCCGTTCGCGGTCGCCGCCACCGGACCGCGCGGGCTGCGGCTGGCGGCGCGGTACGGGCAGGCGTGGGTGACCACCGGCGACCCGAAGCTGAGCGAGACGGGCACGCCGCGACAGTCGTACGAGGCGCTCGCCGGCCAGCTGGAGAAGCTCGGCAAGGCGTGCGCGGACGAGGGCCGGGACGCCGCCGGACTGGACAGGATCCTGCTGACCGGGTTCACCCCCGACCGGCCGCTGGAGTCGCTGGACGCGTTCGTGGACTTCGCGGGCCGCCACTTCGCGCTGGGCTTCACCGAGATCGTGATCCACGCGCCCATCCCGGACTCGGTGTTCGCCGCCGATCCGGAGGTCTTCGAGCGGATCGCCACGGAGGGCATCGCGCAGCTCGGCGGCTGAGCGCCCGAGGCCGACCGCGCCGGGCTTCAAGCCCCCGCGCCGCGCTTTCAGGCCCCGCGCCGGGCTTCAAGCCCCGCTGCCGAGCCCCGGGCTCCCGCGCCGACCCCCGGACCCCGGCGCGGGGTCAGCGCACCTTGCCGCTCAGCCAGGGCGAGAGGTTGATCATCGGCAGGTACTCCTTGTGCACCCGGTCGCCCGGCAGCGGGACGATCAGCCGGTAGCCGGGCGGGAAGAACCGGCCCTTGACGTACGCGAGACCGCCGAGGACGGAACGCAGGAAGGCCGGCACCAGGTCGCGGGGGATGTCGTGGCACGGGACGCCCTCGACGTCGACCAGGGCGTCGCCCTCCGGGAAGAGCCGTACCGACAACTCCGGTGTGCCGCCGAGCTCGACGAGCGCCTCGTGGGGCAGCGAGCCGTCCGGGTCGAGCACCGTGAACGCCCCCGCGGAGGTGCGGCGGGACGTCCGGTCGGCGCCGATGTCGTCCGTGACCCGCATCTCCAGGTTGTACTCCCGGGCGATCTCGCGGATCGCGGCGACGGCGGACTCGGTGGTGGGCAGATGCGGCTGCGACGAGTGGTCCATACCACTGATCATGCCTGACGGCGGCCGGCCGGTGAACTACCCGGGGAACCGGAGGTAGGACGGCGGTACGGCGTCGGTCAGCCACACCCCGTTGGCGCTGACGCGGAACACATGGCCGTCCCGGTGCATCGCGCCCGCGTCCACCGACAGCACGACCGGGCGGCCGCGCCGGGCCCCGACCCGGGTGGCCGTCTCCCGGTCCGGTGACAGGTGCACATGGTGGCGGGCCATCGGGCGCAGTCCCTCGGTCCGGATCGCCGCCAGAGCGCGGGCCACGGTGCCGTGGTAGAGGTACGCGGGCGGGGCGGCCTCCGGCAGGTCCAGGTCCACGTCGACGGTGTGGCCCTGGTTGGCGCGGATCCGGTCTCCCTCGATGGTGAACCGCCGCTTGTCGTTGACGGCCACGACATGCTCCAGCTCGGCACGGCTGATCCGTACGCCGTGCGCGGCCGTCGCCCGCAGCAGGTCGTCGACGGCGACCCAGCCGTGCGCGTCCAGGACGAGCCCGATCCGCTCGGGCTGGTGGCGCAGATGCCTGGAGAGGTACTTCGACACCTTCACGGTGCGACGGTCGTCAACCGTACGGTCGTCCATGGTGGCCAGGGTGACAGCGGCCCGCGCCGTACGCCACGGAGAATCGCCCCTCGCGGGCGGCGCGGCGCGGCGCGGCTCAGCGGACCGTCCAGCCGCCGTCCACCGGCACGGTCGCCCCGACCACGAACGACGACCGGTCGCTGCACAGCCAGGCCGCCGCCTCGGCGATCTCCTCCGGCTCGGCGGTACGCGGCAGGGGCGCCTGCCGGTGGAGCGCCTCCTCGATGCCCGGGTTCAGCTCGAACCACTGCTGCATCATCTCGCTGCGGGTGGTGCCGGGAGCGATCGCGTTCACACGGACGCCCAGCGCCGCGTACTCGGCGGCGGCGGCCTTCGTCAGGCCCAGGACGGCGTGCTTGGCGGCGACGTACGCGGCGGGTGCGGGAGTGGCGACCAGACCGGCGACGCTGCTGTTGTTCACGATGGTGCCGCCCGTGCCGCCCTTCCCGCCCTTGGCGTCGCCGTCGCCGTCGCCGAGCATGACGCGGAGCTCCTGGCGCATGCAGTTCCAGACACCGCGCACGTTGGTGTCCATGATCGTGTCGTACGCCTTGTCGTCCAGCTCGTGCAGGAGCGCCGGTTCGACGCTGGTGCCCGCGTTGTTGAAGGCCACGTCCAGGGAGCCGAAGCGCTCCACGGCCAGGTCGACCGCGCGGGCGACGTCGTCGGGCCGGGCGACGTCCGCGACCGCGTACAGCGCGTCGTGTCCCGCGCGGCGCAGTTCGTCCGTGAGCGCGCTCAACTCCCGCTCGCGCCGGGCGACGAGCACGACGGCGGCGCCCTCGCGGCAGAACACCCGTGCCGCGGCGGCCCCGATCCCACTGCTCGCCCCGGTGATGAGGGCTGTCTTTCCGGTGAGGAGTCCGTTGCTTTGGGTCATGAAAACCACGGTACGCAGCGAGGACGCGAAGCTTGCCCCCTGCATGCAAGGTGGCTTGATACTCGGGCAGGTCCACCGTGACGGAGACGCGGGGCGGGTCCCCGGTCACCGCACGGCGGGGCCGTGCGGTGACCGGAGCACGGCCGGGGCGAGTTGACATGGGTGGCCGATTCCCATCGGTACCCGCCCCGGCAGGCCCTCGCGCGGGGTCAGCCGGTGTGCCGCACGGTCAGCCGGTGTGCCGCACGTTCAGGAACTCGCGGTACCAGTCCGCGTACCGGGGCAGGCGCGCCGCGAACCCCGGCCCCGGCGGGCAGTCCAGCTCCCCCCAGATCCGGTCGTCCGCGAACCAGTGGTCGGCGGCGAGCCGCTCCACATGCTCAAGGACCCGGGGCTGACCGGCCAGCCGGGCCCGGACCGCGCCCAGGCCGGTGGTCGCGGCGTGCGGGGCGCGGCCCAGGACCTCGCGTACGGCGTCCATCAGCCGCGTACCGTCGACCGGTTCCGGGTGGCCGACGTAGTAGACGGCCGCGAGCGGCCTCGGCGTGAGCGCGGCCGCGACGACCGCGCGCGCCAGGTCCGCCACGTCGACCAGCGACTGCGCGGCGGTGATCCCGGTCAGCCGGGCCCCCAGCAGCCGGTCGAGCGCGGCGAGGGACGGGACGACCCAGCGGTCCCCCGCCCCGTACACCAGATGCGGTCGCAGTACGGTCCCGCCCGCGTCGAGGACGTGCCGCTCGGCGGCCGCCCGGGACCGGCTGACGGCCGACACCGGCGCCACGGGCGGCGGCCGGTCGCCCGAGGCGCCCCGGAAGGCGCCGCGACCGTGGACGGCGGCCGTGCTCACGTACACGATGCGCCGTACGCCGCAGCGCACCGCCTCCTGTACGAGTGCCCGGGTGCCCCGGTCGTTGACGGCGTCGCAGTCCTCGGCCCTGTCGCCGATCAGAGAGGCGCAGTGGACCAGCGTATGGACGCCTTCGCACACGCCCCGCAGGGACGCGGGCGCGGACAGATCGGCGGACCTCAGGACTTCCCGGCGGTCCCCGCACCCCCCGCTGCCCCCGCCGGTCCTGTCGTCCCGGCCGGTCCTGTCGTCCAGGCCGGTCCTGTCGTCTCTGCCGGGTCTGTCATCCCTGCCGGACCTGCCGTCTCCCACGTCCCCGTTCCCGTAGGGCAGGGCGACGGCCGTGCGGTGGGAGAGCAGCGCCAGACGTTCCGTGGACACCCGCCGTGCCTCGGCCGCCACATGGCCGCCGATGAAGCCGCTCGCCCCGGTGATCAGTACGCCGGGCGCCGGTGGCGCGACACTCATCCCTCCGCCCGCTTCCCCAGCACCACGGGCAGCTCCCGGTGGCCGTTGGCGATGAACGAGCCCAGCGGGCGCAGCCGCGCGGCCGGTTCGGCGAGGGCCAGGTCCGGGAACCGGGCGAACAGGGCAGGGAGCACCGTGGCGGCCGTCCGCCGGGCGAGCGGGGCCCCCGGGCAGTGGTGCACCCCGTACCCGAAGGACAGATGCCCGCGCCGGCCCGGCCGGGTGACGTCGAAGCGGTCGGCGTCCTCGCCGTGCACCTCGGGGTCCCGCCCGGCCGCCGCGAACGACACGACGATGGCGTCCCCGCGCGGGATCACGGTGTCCCCGACGGGGATGTCCTCCAGCGCGTACCGCAGCAGCGAGACGGCGCCCGGGGCCTCGGCGCGCAGGGTCTCCTCGACGGCGTCGTCCCAGCCGGCCCGGCCCGAGCGGATGAGGTCGAGCTGCTCGGGGTGGGTGAGGAGCGCGGTCACGGCGTTGTCGAGGAGGTTGACGGTCGGTTCGTAGCCCGCCGTGAACAGCATGATCAGGTTGTCGATGACCTCCTTCTCGCTGAGCGGCGTGGCTCCCTCGGCGAACGCCGTCATGAGGCTGCCGGTCAGGTCGTCGCCCGGCGAGCGGCGCTTGAAGGACACGAAGTCGGTCATGGTGGCGTAGAGGGCCTGGGCATTGGCCTGTGCCTCGGCCATGGAGGCGCCGGTGCGGAAGAAGCCCTTGACGATCTCGTGCAGCTCGTCCTGGTAGCGCTCGGGAATGCCGAACAGTTCGCAGACGACCCGGTGCGGGAGCGGCTCGGCGAACTCGGTGCGCAGATCGACGACCCCGCCGCCGGCGGACAGCTCCTCCAGTCGGTCGAGCAGGGTCTCGGTGATCCGCTCGACGCGCGGCATCAGCGCCGACACCCGCCGTGCGGTGAACTCCCGGGTGACCGGCTTGCGCAGACGCGCGTGCTCCTCCCCGTACGAGGTGAACATGTTCTGCACCGACACCCAGATGGCCAGCGACCACTGCGGTGTGACCCGGCCGTCGATCCAGGCCGGCCAGTGCCGGTAGGCGTCCTTGGAGACGCGGGGGTCGGTCAGCAGCCTCTTGATCACCTCTTGGCCGGTGGCGCACCAGGCGGGCACGCCGCCGGGCAGTTCGACGCGGGCCACGGGGCCCGCGGTGCGTATGCGTGCGTTCTCTTCGTGAATGTCGGCACCGAGCGGGTCGATGGCGACGGCATACGGGCAGGATTCCACTGGTTCCCCCAAAGAACGGTCAGAATCGGCGCGGCGGATACGCGATGGACGGCGCGGCGGAAGCGCGGCGGGGGCGGCGCGAACGCGACGCGATGAGCGGCGCTGCGGGCGCCGCGTGGCGGCAGCGCACGCGGGCGGCGTGCGGGCGCGTTCCAGCGGAGGATCGTCGGCGGCTTCGGCGACGAACGCGCGGGAGGCCCGCGTGCGGCGGGTGAGAACCGGTCGACCGACCCGGTGGGGCCCGGAGAACCGTGGCCGCTCGTCTGCGGATGGCCACGGTGAAGGCGGGTCGGTCGTCGGTCGTCCGGCGAAGAGGCTCGCGCACCGGCTGCGGGGCCGGAACGGAGCGGAGGCGGGGGCGATGACGGCTCCCGCGCGACGACGCGGAGACGCGGTAGCGCGGCAACGCGGTGACGGCGAGGGACGCGGAACGCCGAACACGGGACACGGGACACGGGACACGGGACAGGGCGAGGACCACGGACCACGGATCACGGATCACGGACCACGTGGACCACGGACCACGGTGGGCGGACGGCGGCCGGAGGCGACGACGCCTCGGACGCCGACGCGTCACTCCCCACGGGCCCGCCGGTCCGCCGGTCCCCCGGTCCGCCGGGCCCCCGGTCCCCCGATGTATCGATGTGTCGACGTGCCGGAGCTCAGGGCCCTGAGCTCCGCGTTCGGCGTCCCCGGACGTCAGTCGACCGCGACGCCCTCCAGCAGGGCGAGGAACACGCGGTTGGCGTCCTGATCCCCGGCGATCTGCACACCGATGCCGCCGGGCAGGGGCGTGGGCATGGTGTGCGCTTCCAGCCAGCACGGCGGGTCGAACTCCGCGTACCGGCTGAACGAGATGTCGACCGACGTCGGATAGAACCTCTCCGGCGCGGCGACGGTGTAGGCGGCCTGGTAGGCGGCCTCCAGGAGGACCATCCCGGGGATGTGGTCGTTCGGGCGGTGGAACAGCGACGAGTTGCCCGGGTCGGCGCGGAGCTGCCAGCGCCTGCGGTTCGGCGTGGGGGACAGCAGGACGTCCGCCGTGCCCGTCCTGTGCACGTCGGCCGGCGGGACCGGGATGGTCAGGGCCCGGTCGCCGGTCGCCTCCGCGCGGTCGCCGCGCAGTCGCCGGTACGC
This sequence comes from Streptomyces sp. NPDC047886, assembly GCF_043204435.1. NCBI lineage: Bacteria > Bacillati > Actinomycetota > Actinomycetes > Kitasatosporales > Streptomycetaceae > Streptomyces > Streptomyces sp. NPDC047886. The sequence goes on along the minus strand of NZ_JBIDCF010000003.1, from coordinate 471,902 downwards.
CGTCGGGCTGACGCAGGTCAGGCGTCCGCCGCCGGCGGCGATCGGCTCACCGTCCCGTACGAACACGACGTGGACGTCCATCCCGGCGAACCGGGCGCCCCGGCGCTGCACCCGGGAGCAGGTCACCTCCAGGTCCAGGCGCAGGTCGGTGCGCTGGACCAGGAGCCCCTCGGGCTGTGCCGTGTAGTGCAGGTCCCACATCAGCAGGGGATGGTCGAGCGGTACGCCGTACTCGGCGTGGATCAGGACCTTGGCCGCCTGGCGCATCGACTCCGCGATGAGCGACGGCGCGTAGCGGCCGTGGACGGGCGTGTAGAAGCGGTGGTCCCGAGCCCACCGGACACCTACGGTGAACCGGGTGCTCGCCGCCTCGGCGCCGGTGGTCTCCGTGTCGTCGTGGCGTCGCCATCCGGTCGGCAGGACGTCGGAGGCGTCGGAACGGCGCAGATACGCGGCCGGGGCCGTGGGAAGTACCGAGGTCGTGGGACGCCCTTCCCCCAAGGGCGTCGAGATCGTTGAATCTGGCCGAATCAATGAGGTCGAACGTGGGACGGGTCTGCTGAATCTCCCGACAGACAGGCTCTGAGACATGTTCCCCCCTCTGGGACGCATCACAGCTTTGGCGCGACTTCTCCCCATCCGAAGCCGCTCCGGCAGCAAGATACGTGCGCGTAGGTATAATCTGCAATGGGATCCCGAAACCCGGACAACGGAAATCTTCAGAGCACAAGGTGCGCAAGGCGCGTCGGGAGGAGAGGCCGCGTGACTCAGCAGGAAAGGTCGGTGCGCACGCGCCGGGCGATCGTCGAGGCGGCCGGCGCGATCTTCGCCGAGAAGGGCTTCAACGGCGCCACGATCGCCGATGTGTACACCCGCCTGGGACTGACCAAGGGTGCCTTCTACTACTACTTCGACTCCAAGGAGATGCTGGCCCAGGCCGTCGTGGACAGCCAGCTCTACGAGGACGGCAACTACCCGCTCGTCCCCCGGGACAGCAGGCTGCAGGAGCTGGTGGACGCCGGGATGGTCTTCGCCCACCGCATCCGCCGCGACCCGATGGTGCAGGGCGGCATCCGCCTGTCGATCGAGCACGGGCTGGACGAGGCGTGCCGCCGCAAGCCGTTCGCGGCCTGGCTCGACCACGACCGCCAGGCACTCGTCGACGCGAAGGCGCACGGCGAGCTCCAGCCCCATGTGGAGCCCGCCGACGTCGCCATGCTGTTCGTCGGCGCGTTCAGCGGCGTCCAGCTGCTGTCCGAGGTGATGGCCGGCCGGGTCGACCTGGAGCGCCGCATCTCGATCATGCTCCAGTACGTGATGCCCAGCCTCGCCGTCCCGAGCATCCTGGCGAAGCTGGACCTGGGCGCGGACCGGGGGGCCCGGGTGCTGCGCGAGCTGGAGGAACTGGCGGATCTCGAGCGGCTGGACGGCGCTCGGCTGCCGGTGGGGCGGCAGGAGGCCGCGGCCTCCTAGGGGGCGTCCGGCCCCGCCCCGCCGTGGTGCCGCCTCGGCCCGGCCCGGCCCCCCGCCGCAGCCCCGTCTTCGCAGCCCCCGCCGCAGCCCGTCTTCGCCCGCTGTTCACCACCGCTCCTCGCGCTGTCGCTCCACGTGCCACTCGGTATGCATTCGGTACCCATCAGTGATTTCGATGGCGATTGCATACCTGCATGGATGTTTGTTTCCATCGTAGGGAGGGTCTTCGTGCCCCCTGGCCTGACGCACACCGACCACGGAGAGGCCACATGATCAAGCTCGATGACATTCGCCGACATGCGGCCGTCCGCCCGGAGCATGTCGCCGTCGTGGACGGCGACACACGGCTGACGTGGAGTCAGTACGCGGACGCCGTGGAGAGGGCGGCGTCCGCGCTGGCGCCGCACCTGCCGTCCGACCGGCCCGCCCGAGCGGTCTTCCTCGCCGACAACGGCTGGGAGCTGGCCGTCGCCACGGCGGCCTGCGCCACCCTCGGCGTCCCGTGCACCGGGCTGGACCCCGACCACGGCCCGGACGCGCTTACCCAGGCGCTCACCCGGCTGCGGCCGGCGGTGGTGTTCGTAGGCACCGCCCTGCGCCCCGTACTCGACCGCTGTGTCTGGCCCGACGGGCCGCGGGCCGTGCACATCGTGCTGGACGGCCGAGGCGCGGGCGCGGCCACCGCCACGACCACGGGCACCGGCACGGCCGCCGGCCCCGGTACCGGCCCCGGCGCCGACGGGGGCGTGGCGCGGCCCGCGCGGCCGTCCCACCGGCCGCTGTCCTTCGGCCGGCTCCTGGAGAGCGAGCCGCACGGCGAACTGCCGCCGCCGCTCCCGTACGAGCACCTCGCCGTGGCCCGCGGCGTGGACGGCGGTGTCCGGATCGCGGTGCGCCGCACATCGGCCGAGGCCCGCCACCGGGCCGACCTGGTCGACGAGTTCGGGTTCGCGGCGCGTGACGTCCACCTGGCGGCCGCACCGCTCGCCGAGCCCACGGCGCTCGCTCTGACCCGGGCCATGCTCGGGATCGGCGCGACCACGGTGATGACGGCCCGGCCCGAGCCGGACACCCTGGCGCGGCTGCTGGTCGACGAGCGGGTGACGACCGGTGTCGTCTCGCCCTCGACGCTGGCCCGGCTGCTCGCCGACCCCGCGTCGGACGGGCTGGCGGCAAGGGCGGGCCTGGAGTTCCTGGCCACGCCCGGCAGGCAGCTGGGCCGCTGGGTCGTGAACACGGCGTGGGAGCGGCTCGGCCCGGTGCTGCACCTGGCGCAGGGGTCCGCCGAGACGGGGCTCACCGCCATCCTGCCGGCCGACGAGGTCCACGCGGCGCGGGTACGGTCCGGCCGGGTGACGCTCGGCAGCACCGTCGCGCTGCTCGGCGACGACGACAGGCCGGTGCCCGTGGGCGCCGCCGGCCGGGTCGCGGTGACCGGCTACCAGGTGATGGACGGATACCTGGACGACGATGCGGAGTTCGTCACGCTCGACCTCGGCACCGGGGAGCGGCGCTGGCTGCTCACGGGCGAGGTGGGGCGTCTGGACGACACCGGGCGGCTCTGCCTCACCGGACGGACCGGCGGTGTCCCGTCGGTGGCCCGCGACTCGGCGGTCGACAAGGCGCTGTTCCGGCTGGAGTCGGACCTGCTGAACCTGCCGTGCCTGCGGGACACGGCGGTGATGCGGGTGAACGTCCCCGCGCTGGGCGACGCGCTCGTCGTTCCGTTCATCGCCGTCGCCGTGGGCCGCGAGGCCACCGGCTACCAGGCGCTCAGCTCGGTCTGCAAGCGCCGCGTCCCGTCGCTGCCCGCCCATGTCATCGCCGTCGACACCATTCCGTACAGCCCCACGGGCCGGATCCGGGACACGGAGCTGCTGGAGTCGGTCCTGCCGATCATCACCCTGAACCACCAGCTGGAGCAGACGATGCAACAGGAGATGAGCGCATGACCGGGCCCGAGACGCCGCCGCCCGTGTCCGTGCCCCTGTCCGTGTCCACGGCCATGGGCGCCGGCCAGGATCTGGAGGGCGCACAGGGCGCACAGGGCACGGAGGACGGCGACGCCGCCTTCACGGCCGGGTTCTTCGCGCTGGAGCTGGAGCTCCTGGAGCTGCCGTGCGTACGGGAGACCGCGCTGGTCCGCACGGACCTGGCCGACGAGGGGGACGCGCTCGTCCTGGCGTACGTACCGCTCTCGCCCGAGCAGGAGGCGGGCGGCCGGCGGGCCGTGCTCGGCGCGGCGGAGCGACGGCTGCCCTGGGTGCCGGCCCACGCCGTCGCGGTGGACTCGATCCCGCGTACCGCTGACGGTTCGGTCCGCGGTGACCTGCTCGTGGACCGGCTGCTGCCACAGATCGCCCGCGACCTGATGTCGCCCGTGGCGATGTCGGACTGAACCGGGGGAAGAAGGGGGGCCGACGGCCATGCTGCTCCAGCAGTTGAGGACGTTCCGTGAGGTGGCGACCGAGCGGAGCTTCACCAGGGCCGCGCGGAATCTGCATTACGCGCAGTCGAGCGTGACGACGCAGATCAAGAATCTGGAGGAGTCGATCGGTGCGGTCCTGTTCGACAGGACGCATCGGCAGGTATCGCTGACGGAGGCCGGTATAAGACTGCTTCCGTATGCCGATGAAATTATTCGAATGGTGGACAGGGCGCGCCGCGAAGTGGCGCAGGAAACGCCACGGGAAATGGCTGCCATGCTGTCACTGAATTCTTTCGGTCGCGCCTCGGCTTCCTGACATAGTCCCAGGTAGAGGCAGTTTTACGGGGGCCCGTGCCGCTTCGGCGGACGGGCCTGCCGTCATGCGTGCCATCCATCCCTAATCCTCCGTCGTGAAAGCGGGCGTGAATGAGCAAAGTGCCGTGCGCTGGGGGATAAGTGCCGCTCCGGGATGGTGCATAAAGTCGTGGTCATCGCATCGGATAACCCACGACTCGCAGCATGTCCTGGAAAGGATCAGAAATGGGTCAGATCCCAGCTGAGGATCAGTCGGCCGACCAGGCTCCGAACGACCTGATGACGGGTGACTCCTTCCTCGAGAGCCTGCGTGACGGCCGGCAGGTCTTCATGGACGGGGAACTCGTCAAGGACGTCACGCAGCACCCGGCGTTCGCCAACGCGGCGAAGTCCACCGCCCACCTGTACGACGCACTGCACGACCCGGCCACCAAGGACCTGATGACGACGGTCGACCGGTACACCGGCGCCCGCGTCCACCGGTTCTTCACGCCGGCCCACTCCGCCGAGGAACTCCTGCAGGCCAGGGACGCCATCGAGCACTGGGCCCGGCTGAGCTACGGCTTCATGAACCGCACCCCCGACTACAAGGCCTCCTTCATGGCCGGGCTCGCGGTGACCCACGACTTCTACGAGCCGTTCGGCGAGAACGCCCGCCTCTGGTACGAGAAGTACGCCCGCCAGGGCCTGTCCATCAGCCATGCGATCGTCAACCCGCCGGTGGACCGCAACAAGCCGGCCCACGCGATCCGCGACGTCTACCTCAAGGTCGTCGAGGAGCGCGACGACGGCATCGTCGTCGAGGGTGCCAAGCTGATGGCCACCGCGTCCGCCCTCACCAACGTCGCCTTCGTCGGCCAGATCCACCTGGCCAACCTGGAGGCCGGCAAGGCCGACGACATGGCGCTGGCGTTCCTGGCGCCGCTGAACACGCCCGGCATGAAGGTGGTCTGCCGGCCGTCGTACGAGAAGAAGGCCACCAGCCCGTTCGACAACCCGCTCTCCAGCCGGTTCGACGAGAACGACGCGGTCCTGGTCTTCGACAAGGCGTTCATCCCCTGGGAGAACGTCCTCATCTACCGCGACACCGAGAAGATCCACCAGTACTTCCCGCGCTCGGGCCTCCTCAGCCGCGGCTTCTTCCAGGGCGCCATCCGCATGGCCGTGAAGCTGGAGTTCATGGCGGGCATCCTCGACCGGGGCACCCGCCTCAACGGCACCGACCAGTTCCGCGGCGTCCAGGCCGGCCTGGGCGAGCTCCTCGCCTGGCGCCACATGACCTGGGCCGTCACCACGGCCATGGCGCACGACCCCGAGGCCGGCCCGGCCGGCACGGTCCTGCCCCGCATGGACTACACCGCCGGCTACCGCGCGCTCGCGCCGGTCAGCTGGGAGCGTACGCACCGCTTCTTCGAGGAGCACCTCGCCGGCGCGCTGCTGATGACGCCGTCCAGCAACAAGGACCTCCAGAACCCCGAGCTGCGCCCGCTGCTCGACCGCTACTACCGGGGCTCCGGCGGCACCGCCGAGGAGCGCGCCAAGCTGTTCAAGCTGGCCTGGGACGCGCTCGGTTCCGAGTTCGGCGGCCGCCACGAGCTGTACGAGCTCAACTACGCGGGCGGCCCCGACCAGGTGCGGCTCGACACCCTCAACTGGTCGCGCGGCGCCGGACTGCTCGACAGCTACGGCGACCTCGTCCAGAAGTGCATGGACGACTACGACCTCGACGGCTGGCGCACCGGCCGCTGGGCCGAGGACGTCTGACCGCTCCGGTCCAGGACCCGGCGGGCGGGCGCCCTTCCCCCCGCGCCCGCCCGCCCTCCACACGCTCAGGACTCCGTCAAGCTCCAGAGAGGCTGTCCATGAACAACGACTTGCGCACCGTCATGCGCAACTTCGCGACCGGGGTCTGCGTCGTCAGCACCTACGCGGACGACAGCTCCGGACGCAGGCACAACGCCATCACCGTCAACTCCCTCACGTCGGTCTCGCTGGAGCCGCCGCTGGTGTCCCTGAGCTTCCGCCGGGAATCGGGGTTCCTCGCCGATCTGCTCCGGTCGGAGGTCTGGGGGATCTCCATCCTCGGCGCTGAGGGCGAGGACACCGCGCGGCTGTTCGCCCGCTCCCGCGAGGAGCGCGACCAGGCGCTGCGCGACCTGCCGAGCGAGATCGGCGCCCACACCGGCACCCGGCTCTTCGACGCCGCCGGCTGGATGGAGTGCCGCTACCGGGACCGTGTCACGGCCGGCGACCACGTGATGGTCATCGGCGAGGTCGTCGGCCTCGGCTCCCGAGAGGACCGGACCCCCCTGATCTTCCTGCAGGGCGGGTTCCATCGATTCGAACTCGAACAGGTGTGACCATGAGAGCCAAAGCCAAGAGATCCACCCGGTGGCGTCTGCAGGGCCTGGGCGCCGCGGTCCTCACCCTGGCGGGACTGTCCGTCCTGGTGTGGCCCACGGCGAACGCGACCGAACCGGCCGCCGCCCCGGCACCGAAGACCGCCGCGACGACACCGACCACCGTCTGCGTCGCCGACCGGAGCGCACCCGACCGCGAGTGGACCGTCCAGGTCACCGCGGCCACCGCGGAACTCCTCTACCGCTGGACCCTGTCGTACCCCGGCCCCTGCGCCTCCTACGGCAAACCCAGCGCGCTCGGCGACGGATCGGTGCGCACCTACGCCCAGCTGTCCGGCGACCGCCCGCAGACCGTCGGCATCGTCTTCCCGCGCGCCACACTCCGCAACCTGCCGACCGCCATGACCGACGGCAAGCACTGCTACGACATGAACGGCGACGGCAAGGTCGACGAGCACACCGAGTGCGTCGGCGGCCACGAACGCCCCCTGGACCTGCCGCCGAAACTGGCGGGACTCGCCGGCAAGCCGCTGACCTGGGCGCTGGTCAACTACAACCCGATGGGCCACGGGCCGGAGCACATCTACGACTCGCCGCACTTCGACTTCCACTTCTACATCCAGCCGAAGGCCGAGCGAGACGCGATCCGCACCGGGCCGTGCGGCCTCGCCATCGACTGCGACGACTACGCCACCGCCACCAAGCCGGTCCCCCCGCAGTACATGCCGCAGGGCTACCGGGACAACGGCGTCGCCGAAGCGGCCATGGGCAACCACCTGATCGACGACTCGTCACCGGAGTGGCACAACCAGGCGTTCACCCACACCTTCATCTACGGCTCCTACGACGCGAAGATCACCTTCCTGGAGCCGATGATCAGCAAGGCGTGGTTCGACGGGCTCGCCCGCGGCGACAACCCCAGCGGCTGCTTCCCGATCAAGCAGCCCCGCCAGTGGCAGGTCGACGGCTGGTACCCGCAGGAGTACTGCATCCGCTACCGGGCCAACCGGGACGACTTCACGGTCTCGATGGAGAACTTCAAGCACAGCAGCACCACCTGACACCGCTGACCGGCCGGCCCGTGCCGGCCGGTGCACGCTCCTGCGCCTTCCGCATATTGATAGGTGACTGACATATGTCCCGTGGATTCTCGATAGGCGTCGTCGGAGGAGGCGCGGCTGCAGTTTGCCTGATCGACGCGTTGGCCCGGACGGGCAGCGAACCGGGCAGCCTTACGGTCTTCGAGCCCTCACCGCACCTGTGGCGGGGCCGCGCGTACCAGGTCGACACCGAGACCCTCAAAGTCAACGCCACACCCGACGACATGTCGGTACGGGCCGGCGACCTCGCCCACTTCGAACGCTGGCTCGACACCCGCGACCGCGTCACCGGCGTCCCCACCGGCGTCGACCAGCGGTCAGGAGCCCGGTTCGCACCCCGCACCGTCTATGGCGACTACCTGGAGCAGACCGCCTACGCCTCACTCGGCGAACTGCGCCGGCAGGGCTGGCGCATCGACCTCGTCGGCGAAGGCGTCACCTCCGCCAGCCGCGCCGCCAACCGGGTCCTGCTCCGCACCGGCAACGGACGCGCCCGCGCCTTCGACTACGCCGTGCTCTGCGTCGGCGGCGACAGCCCCAAGGACGTGTACGGACTGACCGGCGCACCCGGATTCGTCCCCGACCCGTACCCCATCGCGCACACCCTCAAAGGCGTCGCCGAACAGGAGCATGTGGCGGTCATCGGCAGCGGCCTGACCGCCGTCGACATCATCCTGTCCCTCGCCGCCCAGGGCCACCAGGGCCGGATCAGCCTGCTGTCCCGGCGGGGCGTCCTCCCCGGAGTGCGCCAGCGGCCCGTCCCGTTCGAACTGCGCCACATCACCCCCGAGCGGATGCGGGCGCTGGCCGCCGAACGGCCCGAGATCTCGGTCGACGACATCGCGGCCGTCCTCCGCGCCGAGTTCCGGGACGCGGGTGCCGACCTCGACGCGGTCGTCTCGGAGATCATCCGTGTCGACCTGGAGGACCCCGTGGACCGGCTGCGCCGGCAGCTCGGCGAGGTCAACTCGCCCCACATGGGACTGCGGATCCTGCAACGCGCCGTACCCGAGACCGGACCCGACATCTGGCCGCCACTCCGCGAGGAGGACAAGGTACGGCTGCTGCGCGCCCACTACCGCACCATCATGAGCCTGTGCTGCCCGATGCCACCGAGCAGCGCGGCCGTCCTGCTGGACCTGGTCGAGGCCGGCCAACTCGCCATCCAGGCCGGACTCCAGGACATCACCGCCCGCGACGGCGACGGCTTCGACATCGTCGCCGCCGACGGCACCGCCTTCTCCGCCGACGTGGTCATCAACGCGGTCAACGCCTCGGAGGGACGCATACCCACCAGCGCCCAACCGCTGGTCACCTCACTGATGCGCACCCGCGCCGCCAGCCGGCACCCGCACGGCGGACTGCACCTCGAACGCTCCACCAGCCAGCTCACCGCGGGCGGCCGACCCGATCCACGGCTGTACGCCCTCGGCAACATCGCCGCCGGCGCCCTGTTCTTCACCTTCGGCATCCCGTCCCTGGTCGACCGCAGCCAGGACATCGTCACCGCGATCCGACAGCACGCCGAGACGGTGCTGCCCGCCCACGCGGACGTGCTGCTCACGGCCTGAGCGCCACGCACCCGCGTCCCGCGAAGAAAGGAAAGCCATGACCACCACGGCAACCGAGCCTCGCCCCGACTACCTGGCGGACACCCACACCGGACTGCCCATCCCGGGCGAGCCCGAGTTCGCCACCCACGAGGAGACCCGGCGCCACCGCAAGCAGCGCCTGGCCGCCGCCCTGCGCCTGTTCGGCAAGTACGGCTTCGGCGAAGGCATATCGGGCCACATATCGGTCCGCGACCCGGAGTACCCGGACCGCTTCTGGGTCAACCCGTTCGGCGTCTCCTTCAACCGGGTCAGGGTCGCCGACCTGATCTGCGTCGACTCCGCCGGACGGGTCGTCGAAGGCAGGCACCGCGTCAACCCCAGCGCCTTCGTCATCCACTCCCAGATCCACGAACTCCAGCCCGGCGCCACCGCCGCCGCCCACGGCCACACCGCCCACTCCCGCGCCCTCGGCGCACTCGGCCGACTGCTCGAACCCATCGACCAGGAATCCGCCGCCTTCTACGGCCGGCAGGTCCTGTACGAGGAGTACGAGGGGCCGTCCGTGTCGCTGGAACAGGGCCGCGACATCGCCGAGAAGCTCGGCGGCAACCGGGCCATCCTGCTGCGCCACCACGGCCTCATCACCGTCGGCGGCTCCCTGGACGAGGCCGTCCACTGGTTCTTCACCTACGACAGCTGCGCCCAGGTCCAGCTGCTCGCCCACGCCGCCGGCACCCCGAAGAGCTTCACCCACGAGCAGGCGGTCGCCGCCGGTGACGGCTTCGGCAACGAGCAGCTCGGCTGGTTCAGCTTCCAGCTGCTCTGGGACGAGATCACCCACGAACAGCCCGACCTGCTGGAGGAGTAGGCGCCCCCGCCCCCTCCGCACCCACCCACCCATCGAGGAGTACCCACATGAAGGTTCTGCTGTTCGGCGCGAGCGGCAACATCGGCAGCGCCATCGCCGACGAGCTGCTGTCCCGCGGCCACACCGTCACCGGTGTCACCCGCACCGGGGAGCTGCGCGGCGGCGACCGCGAGGGCCTCACCGTCGCCGCCGGCGACGTCACGGACGCCGCGACCGTCGCCGAGCTCGCCCCCGGCCACGACGCGGTGGCCTCCGCCGTCGGCCCCCGGCTCGGCGTGGACGACGACCGCAAGATCCTCGTGGGCGCCACCCAGGCGCTGATCGAGGGCCTGCGCCGCGGCGACGTCACCCGCCTGGTCGTCCTCGGCGGCGCGGGCAGCCTGGAGGTGTCGCCGGGCGTCCGCGTCATCGACAACCCGAACTTCCCGGCGATGTGGAAGGCCAACGCGCTCGCGCAGAGCGAGGCGCTCGGCCTCTACCGCGAGGTCGACGACCTCGACTGGACGTTCATCTCACCGGCCGCGCTGATCGAGCCGGGCGAGCGCACCGGCACGTACCGCAGGGGCGGCGACCAGCTCCTCGTGGACGCCGACGGCAAGAGCCGGATCACCATCCCGGACTACGCCGTCGCGTTCGTGGACGAGCTGGAGCGCGGCGAGGCCGTCAAGCAGCGCATCACCGTCGCGTACTGACCCCGGCCGGAGGGGCCGCGCAGGGTCGCCCCCGCAGGCGTCGGAGGACCGGAAACGGCACGAAGACCGGCACCCGAACCCTCCGACGCCGAGGAGGCGAGCCCGGAGCGTCCCCGCCCCGGACGGCAGACCGCAACCACCGCGAAGAAACCCGCACCACCCCCCCACCGCACCACCCACCGCCCGCACCGAAACCCGCACCACCCACCCCACCGCACAGACCCACCGCACCACCCACCCCACCCAGATCCGCACCACCCATCCCACCCCACCGCACCCATCCCACCCCACCGCACCCCGCCACCCCCCACCTCAATGCCCCGTGCCCGCCGGTTCGCCGGTGGGGGCGGGCCCCGGCCACATCGGAGGGACCTCTCATGTCCTCGTCGGACACCCCGACACCGACCGCACGCTCCGGCGGGCGGGCTCGCTTCGTCGTCATCCTCGGCGCGCTCACCGCGCTCGGGCCGCTCGCCAACGACGCCTACCTGCCCGGTCTGCCCCAGATCTCCCGCGACCTGGAGGCCAGCGCGTCGGCGGCGCAGCTCAGCCTGACCGCCTGTCTGCTGGGCCTCGGCATCGGCCAGATGATCGCGGGCCCGGTCAGCGACGCCCTCGGCCGCCGCCGGCCGCTCATGGCCGGTCTGGCCCTGTTCGCCGTCACGGGCCTGCTGTGCGCGTTCGCGCCGAACGTCTGGGTCCTCGTCGCCCTGCGCGCCCTTCAGGGCCTCGGCGGCGCCACCGGCATCGTCATCGCCTCGGCGATCGTCCGCGACCGCGACTCCGGCGCGGCGGCCGCCCGGTTCTTCTCGATGCTGATGCTGATCACCGGCATCGCCCCGATCCTCGCCCCCGTGCTGGGCGGCCAGCTGCTGCTGGTCTCCTCCTGGAAGGGCATCTTCGTCGCGCTCGCCGTGGCCGGCGCGCTGATGCTCGCCGCCGTCGTCACGGCGCTGCCCGAGACGCACCCGGCCGAGCGCCGCCAGTCCGGCGGCCTGGCGGCGACGGGCCCGGTGTTCCGCCGGCTGCTCGCCGACCGGGTGTTCGTCGGCTACAACCTGGCCTGCGGTTTCGCGTTCGCCGCGATGTTCGCGTACATCTCGGGCTCGACGTTCGTGCTGCAGGCCATCCACGGCCTGTCGCCGCAGCAGTTCAGCGTCGTCTTCGCCGTCAACGCGCTCGGCCTGGTCGTCGCCGCGCAGGTCAGTGGACGGGTCGTGCACCGGGTTGGGCCGCGCAGGCTGCTCGCCACCGGCGTGTCCGGGTCCGCGCTCGGCGGCCTCGCCCTGCTGGCCGTGGTCCTCACGGACGCCGGCCTGGTGCCGCTGCTGGCCGCCCTGTTCGTGGTGGTCGCCAGCGTGGGTCTGGTCATGCCGAACGCGACGGCCCTGGCGCTCCAGGACCACGGCGACGTCGCGGGTTCCGCGGCGGCGCTCCTGGGCCTGTCCCAGCATCTGATCGGCGCCGCCGTGGTCCCGCTGGTGGGCCTCGCGGGCGAGGGCACCGCCGTGCCCATGGGCGTCGTGATCGCCGTGCTCGGCGTGGCCGCGCTCGGCTCGTTCGCCCTGTTCACCCGGGCCCGCTCCGGCGAGTCCGGCCAGCACGGCTCCACCCCGGCCCCGGCCCCGTCTTCCGCCGACGCGGCCCAGCCGGCTTCCCGCTGAGGCCCGCCGGCCTCCCGCCGAGCGCCCGGCGGCCATCCGCCGAGCGCTCCCACACCAACCGATCGAGGTAACCGCAACCATGATCCATGACACGTCCCTCGCCGCAGTGGACTCCTGGAGACGGCGACCTGCGGCCCAGCAGCCCGACTGGCCGGACCCGGAAGCCCTGCAGAGTGTCGTCGGTGAACTGTCCGCCTATCCGCCGCTGGTCTTCGCCGGCGAGTGCGACCAGCTCCGCGACCGGCTCGCCGCCGTCGCCCAGGGGGAGGCGTTCCTCCTCCAGGGCGGCGACTGCGCCGAGACGTTCGACGCCATCACCGCCGAACAGGTCCGCTCCAAGGTCCGTACGCTGCTCCAGATGGCCGCCGTGCTCACGTACGCGACGTCGGTGCCGGTGGTGAAGGTGGGCAGGATCGCCGGCCAGTACTCCAAGCCGCGCTCCAAGCCGACCGAGGTACGCGACGGCGTCGAACTCCCGGTGTACCGGGGCGACGCCGTCAACGGGCTGGCGTTCACGCCGGAGGCCCGGACCCCGGACCCGGAGCGGCTGAAGCGGATGTACCACTCGTCCGCCGCGACGCTGAACCTGATCCGCGCGTTCGTCACCGGCGGCTACGCCGACCTGCGCCGGATCCACGAATGGAACCAGGACTTCGTCGCCGCGTCCCCGGCCGGGGAGCGCTACGAGCGCCTCGCCCAGGACATCGACGACGCGCTGGCGTTCCTCCAGGCGTGCGGCGCCGACCCGCGCGAGATCCACTCCGCGGAGGTGTACGCGAGCCACGAGGCGCTGCTCCTGGACTACGAGGCGGCGCTGACCCGTACCGACGCCCGTACGGGACAGCCGTACGACGTGTCGGGGCACATGATCTGGATCGGTGAGCGGACCCGGCAGCTCGACGGCGCGCACGTCGAGTTCGCCGCCCGCGTCCGCAACCCCATCGGGGTGAAGCTGGGGCCCACGACGACGCCCGACGAGGCGCTGGCGCTGATCGACCGGCTGGACCCGGACCGCGAGCCCGGCCGGCTGTCGTTCATCACCCGCATGGGCGCCGACAAGGTCCGGGACGTCCTTCCGTACCTGGTGGAGAAGGTGTCGGCGGCGGGTGCCCAGGTCGCGTGGATCTGCGACCCGATGCACGGCAACACGTTCGAGGCGCCCAGCGGGCACAAGACCCGCCGTTTCGACGACGTGCTGGACGAGCTGAAGGGCTTCTTCGACGTGCACGCGGCGCTGGGCACCCACCCGGGCGGCATCCATGTCGAACTGACCGGCGACGACGTCACCGAGTGCGTCGGCGGAGGGTACGAGGTCACCCTCAACGACCTCCAGCACCGCTACGAATCGGCCTGCGACCCCCGGCTCAACCGTTCGCAGGCGCTCGACCTGGCGTTCCGGGTCGCCGAGCTGTACCGGGACCGGGACCGGGACGACTCCCCGGCCCTGCGCCCGACGGCCGTCGCCACCGCCGCCTGACCGTACGACCGAACCGTACGACGAAGCCGTACGACCGAACCGTACGACGAAGCCGTACACCACCCACCCGTACACCACCCACCCGCACCGTCCCCGCCCCGCACGTTCCCGGCGGCACGTTCCTAGTGGAGGTAAGTGATGACGATACGAGCCGTGCGCGGAGCGACGCAGCTCGACTTCGACGACCGGGGCCATCTGCTGGACAACGTCAAGACGCTCGTCAAGGAGATGCTCGACGCGAACGCCCTGGACCAGGACGATCTGGTCGGGCTCATCTTCACCGCGACACCCGACCTGCGCAGCGAGTTCCCGGCCGTCGCGGCCCGTGAACTCGGCATGGGGGACGTGCCGCTGATGTGCGCGCAGGAGCTGGACATCGCCGGTTCCCTGCCCCGGGTCGTACGGATCCTGGCCCTGGCGGAGACCGAACTGTCCAAACGGGAGATCCGCCACGTCTACCAGGGCGGCGCGGCGGCGCTGCGCACCGATCTGGCGCCGGCGGCGGCCGGGGCCGGGGCACGCGAATGATCGGCTCCGCCGCCGTCGTCGGGACGGGGCTGATCGGCACCTCGGTGGCCCTGGCCCTCAGCCGCCGGGGCGTCCGGGTCCATCTGATGGACGCGGACGAGTCGGCGGTCCGTACGGCGGCCTCGCTCGGCGCCGGCCTGGCAGGGCCGCCGTCGGGCCAGGTCGACATGGCGGTACTCGCCGTGCCCCCGGCCCATGTGGGCGGCGTCCTCGCCGAGTACCAGGCGCGCGGGCTCGCCCGCAGCTACACGGACGTCGCCAGCGTCAAGGTGGAGCCGCACCGCAGTGTCCGGGACGGCGGCGGCGACCCGGCGAGCTTCATCGGCGGCCACCCGATGGCGGGCCGGGAACGGTCCGGTCCGCTCGCCGCCTGCGCCACGCTCTTCGAGGGGCGTTCCTGGGTGCTCACGCCGTCCGACCGGACCACCACCGACACGTTCAACCACGCCTTGGAGACGGTGGCGCTGTGCGGGGCGGTGCCGGTGGTGATGGAGAGCCGCGCCCACGACCGGGCGGTGGCGCTGGTGTCGCACGCCCCGCACGTCGTGGCGTCCCTGGTGGCGGCGCGGCTCCAGCACATCCCGGAGGAGGCCGCCCGGCTCGTCGGGCAGGGCCTGCGGGACGTCACCCGGATCGCCGGGGGCGACCCCCGGCTGTGGGGCGACATCCTGGAGGCCAACGCGACGGAGGTCGCCGACGTCCTGGCCGACCTGTCCGACGACCTCGCGACGGCCGTGGCGGCGCTGCGCGGTCTGGCCACGGAGAAGGCCGACGAACGGGACCGGGGCACGGCGGTCCTGGCCGACCTCCTCGGCCGCGGGGTGGCCGGGCTGCGGCGCATCCCCGGCAAGCACGGCACGCCGGGCCCGGTCTGCGTACCGGTGCGCGTCCTGCTGGGCGACCAGCCGGGCGAGCTGGCCCGCCTGCTGGCGGCCGCGGCGGAACTCGGCGTCAACGTCGAGGACATGACGATCGACCACTCGCCGGGCGAGCCCAGCGGCCTGGTGGAGCTGATGGTCGAGGCGGGCGCGGCGGAGGACATGGCGCGCCGGCTCACCGACACCGGCTGGAAGGTCCAGCGCATCGCGCCGCCGCCACTGCCGGGCGCCTCCCACGAACCGCTCGCCGCGCGCTGACCCGCGCCCTCGACCCCGGAAGGCAGCATGTTCCCCTTCAGCGGCGTTCCGGCACGCGTTCCCGCGATCGGCCCGGTGGGCGGCCGGGCGGACGGCCGGGCGGACGGGCCGGTGGGCGGTCAGGCGGGTGGTCAGGCGGGTGGAGCCGACCCGGTGGGGGCGCTGTGCCGGGAGGTGCTGGCGTCCCTGCCGCGCAGCGATCAGCGCCGTACGGGCGAGCTGTACGTGCGGAGCCTGCTGACGGCGACCGGACGGCACGGACCCGTGCCCGGCCAGAGCCCCGTCCCCGGCGCGGGACTCGTGACCGGCGCGGGGCCCGTGACCGGCGAAGGACCGGCGGCCGGGTACGGCCCCGGAGCCGGGTACGAACCCGCGCTCGCCCAGCGGCTGCACCACTTCGTCAACGACTCGCCCTGGGACTGGCGGCCCGTCCGCCGCGCCCTGGCCGCCCGGGTCGACGCCGGTACCGGCCCCGTGGCGTGGGCCGTGCGCTCCAGCACGGTCGGCCGCAGCACCTTCCAGTGCGTCGGCGTGGACAACTTCGCCGACTACGCCACCGGCAGGACCGTACGGGGCCAGCGGGCCGTGGGGTTGTGGCTGGTGACCGACCGGGGAGAGTTCCCGGTCACCTGGCGGCTGACGCTCACGGCCCGCTGGCTCGCCGACCCCGTGCTGCGCGCCCGCGCCGCGATCCCCGACGACGTCGTCCCCGCCGGACCGGTCCGCAGCGCCCTCGACTGCGTACGGGAGATGGCCGACGGAGCCGGTGTGCGCACCGCCCCGCTCATCCTGGACTGCCGGCGCACCGATCTGCGGTCCGTCCTGCGGGAGCTGACGTCCCTGGGCGTCCCCTACCTGGTACGGGTCAGCGGCTCGGAACTCCTCGCCGGTCCGGCGGTCGCGCCGCCCCGCGCGCGGCAGGGCCCGCCCCGACGGCTCAGCACCGCCCGCCAGCTGGCCGGCGCGGCGGCGGAGCCGGGCCCGAAGGTGCTGCGCGTGCCGTGCCGCACGGCCGCCGACCCCACCGGGCGGCCCCACGTCCTGCTCGTCGTACGCGACCCGCGCGCCGGAGGCGGGCCCGCCTACTGGCTGACCGGCATGGCGGGCCCGGCCACCAAGGCGCTGGGGCGCATCGCCGCACGGCACAGCGCCCCCGCGCGAACCGCCGATCCCGTACCGGACTTCGGCCTCCACGCCTACGCGGGGCGCTCGTTCGCCGCCTGGCACCGCCACACCACGCTGGCGTCGCTCGCCCGCGCGGCCGCCCTGCTGTTCCCGCACCACGCCCGGCAGCGGCACACCGCCGCATGACGCATCCGAGAGCCCGAGAGCCTGAGAGCCCGAGAGTCCGAGAGAAGGAGCCATGACCGCGCAGCAGCAGCACGAACACGAGCACGCCCGGCAGACGACGGCCCGGCCGCAGACCCCCACCTCCACCTCCACCTCCACCCCCACCCCCACACCGACACCGACACCGACCACGGGTGCCCTGCGGTGGACCGACGCCGACCGGCAGGCCGTCGAAGTGGCGCGGGCGCTCGCCGTGGACGCCGTGGAGGCCGCGGGACACGGGCACCCCGGAACCGCGATGAGCCTGGCCCCGGCCGCGTACCTGCTGTTCCAGCGGCTGCTGCGGCACGACCCCGCAGACCCGGAGTGGGCCGGCCGCGACCGGTTCGTCCTCTCCTGCGGCCACGCCAGCCTCACCCTCTACACACAGCTGTACCTGTCCGGGTACGGACTCGAACTCGACGACCTCAAGGCCCTCCGCACCGCCGGCAGCCTCACCCCCGCCCACCCCGAGTACGGCCACACCCCCGGCGTGGAGACCACCACCGGGCCGCTGGGCCAGGGCGTGGCCAACGCGGTCGGCATGGCGATGGCCGCCCGACGCGAGCGAGGGCTCTTCGACCCGGACGCCGCGCCCGGGACGTCGCCGTTCGACCACACCATCTGGGTGATCGCCTCCGACGGCGACCTGGAGGAGGGCGTGTGCCACGAGGCGAGTTCGCTCGCCGGCCACCAGCGGCTGGGCAACCTCGTCATGCTCTGGGACGACAACCGGATCTCCATCGAGGACGACCGGCGCATCGCCCACTCCGAGGACGTCATCGCCCGCTACCGCGCCTACGGCTGGGACGTACGGCAGGTCGACTGGACGGTCTCCGGCCGGTACGAGGAGGACGTCGACGCGCTGTACGCCGCGCTCACCGCCGCCCGTGACACCACCGACCGGCCGTCGCTGGTGGCGCTGCGCACCGTCATCGGCTGGCCGTCGCCGGGCAAGCGCGACACCGGCGCGATCCACGGCGCCGCACTCGGCGCGGAGGAGGCCGCGGCGACCAAGGCGGCGATGGGCCTCGACCCCGCGCTCAGCTTCCACGTACCGGACGCCGTCCTCGCCCACGCCCGCGAGGTCGCCGACCGGGGCCGCGCCGCCCACCGCGCCTGGGACAAGCGCTACCTGGACTGGCGGGCCGCCCACCCGGATCGCGCCGCCGAGTTCGACCGGATCGCCGCGCGCCGGCTGCCGGCGGGCTGGGAACGGGCGCTGCCCTCGTTCGCTCCGGGCGGCTCCATGGCGACCCGCAAGGCGTCGGGCGAGGTGCTGTCCGCCCTGGCCTCCGTCCTGCCCGAACTGTGGGGCGGCTCCGCCGACCTCGCCGAGAGCAACAACACGACGATGAAGGGCGAACCGTCCTTCGTACCCGAGGAGTTCGCCACCGACGCGTTCCCCGGGCACCGCTACGGCCGCACCCTCCACTTCGGCATCCGCGAACACGGCATGGGCGCGATCCTCAACGGCATCGCCCTGCACGGCGGCACCCGCCCCTACGGCGGCACGTTCCTGGTCTTCTCGGACTACATGCGCCCGGCCGTACGGCTCGCCGCGATGATGCGGCTGCCCGTCACCTACGTCTGGACGCACGACTCGATCGGCCTCGGCGAGGACGGGCCCACCCACCAGCCGGTGGAACACCTGTGGTCGCTGCGCGGCATACCCGGCCTCGACGTGGTCCGCCCGGCCGACGCCAACGAGACGGTCGCCGCCTGGCGGGCCATCCTCGAACGCGGCGACCGGCCCGCCGGACTGTGCCTGACCCGGCAGAACCTGCCCGTTCTCGACCGCTCGCCCGGCAGCGGCATCGCCACCACGGACGAGGTGTCCCGGGGCGGTTACGTGCTGGCGGACGCGGACGGCGCCGACCGGCCCGAGGTGATCCTCATCGCCACCGGCAGCGAGGTCCCCATCGCGCTCGACGCCCGCGCGATCCTCCAGGGCGAGGGCATCCCGACCCGGGTCGTGTCGATGCCGTGCCTGGAGTGGTTCCAGGAGCAGGACCAGGAGTACCGGGACCGGGTGCTGCCGCCCGACGGCGGGGCCAGGGTCTCCGTCGAGGCCGGCACCGCGCTCGGCTGGTACGCGCTGCTGGGCCCGGCCGGGCAGGCGGTCAGCCTCGACGGCTTCGGCGCATCCGCCCCGTACCAGGCCCTGTACGAGCAGTTCGGCCTGACCGCGCAGCGCGTCGCGGCCGCCGCCCGCGCGAGCCGCCACCGCGTCGCGAAGAACACCGTCCGCCCCGCGGCGGGCACCGGGGCGGGCGCGTCCGGGACGGGAGCGGCGGCATGACCACGCGCACGGTGCTGCGGGCGCGCGTCCCGGGTTCCAAGAGCATCACCAACCGGGTGCTGCTGCTCGCCGCCGCCGCTCAGGGCCGCAGCCGCGTCGGCGCGCCCCTGGTCAGCGACGACACCGTCGCCTTCCGGGCCGCGCTGGCCGCCCTGGGCGTCGACGTGACCGACGACGGGGACGACTGGCTGGTCACCGGGCTCGGCGGGGCGCCGCGCGCGACCGGCCCGGTCTGGTGCGCGGACGCCGGGACGGCAGCCCGGTTCCTGCCGCCGTTCGCCGCCTGCGGAGACGGCACGGTCGTCTTCGACGGATCGGAGCAGTTGCGGGCGCGCCCGCTGCGGCCGCTGGTGGACGCGCTGACCAGGCTCGGCGCCGACATCCGTACCACCGACACCGGTCCTGCCCCCGCCCCAGGTCTCACCGGGGGCGACCTGCCCTTGACCGTGCGGGCGACCGACGGCGGCCTGGCCGGCGGGGAGCTCGTCCTGGACTCCTCCACCAGCAGCCAGTACCTCACCGGGCTCCTGATGGCGGCCCCGCTGATGCGCACCCCGCTGACGGTGACCGTCCGGGGCCTGGTCAGCACCCCGTACATCGCGATGACCCGGTCCCTGATGCGGCGCTTCGGCGCCGGTGTGGAGACGGCCGGGCCGTCCGCCCTGCGGGTACGGCCCGGCGGCTACCGCGCGACCGACCTGGCCGTCGAGCCGGACGCGTCGACCGCCTCGTACTTCTACGCGGCGGCGGCCGTCACCGGGAGCACCGTCCTGGTGCCGGGGCTCGGCCCCGACAGCCTCCAGGGCGACCTGGGCTTCACCGACGTGCTGCGGCTGACCGGCGCCCGGGTGCGGGACACCCCCGAGGGCCGGGAGGTCACCGGGCCCGACGTCCTGCGCGGCGGCTTCAGCGTCGACATGGGCGACGTCTCCGACACCTTCATGACGCTGGCGGCGATCGCGCCGCTGGCCGACGGGCCGATCACCATCACCGGTATCGCCCACGCCCGGCTGAAGGAGTCGGACCGGATCGCCGCCGTGGCGGGGAACCTGCGGGCGCTGGGCGTCCGGGTCGACGAGGGCCCCGACCGGATCACGGTGCGTCCCGGGCCGGTCACGCCCGCCCGGATCGCCTGCCGCCGCGACCACCGCATCGCGATGTCGTTCTCCGTGCTCGGACTGCGGGCGCCCGGCCTGACCTTCGACGACCCGGCGTGCGTGAGCAAGACGTTCCCCGGCTTCCACACGGAGCTGGCGCGGCTGTTCCCCGGGACGGACGAAGGGCGACGCGGCTGACGCCGACGCCCGACGCGGACGCGGACATGAACGCGGACCCTGACGCTGACGCTGACGCCGACGCGCACCCTGACGCGCGACGCGAACGCGGACGCGGACGCTGACGCCCGACGCGAACGCCGACGCCGACGCCGACGCGCACCCTGACGCGCGACGCGAACGTGGGCGCGGACGTGAGAGGAGGGGCGGGCCCTGTGCGGGGCCCGCCCCTCCTCTCGTGTGTCGTGCGGCGGCAGCGGCCGGCCCTACGGTCGCGCCCCGACGGCCTTCAGCATCCGGTCGTTCTCCTCGGGCGTGCCGATGGTGATCCGTACGCCCTCGTCGCCGTACGGCCGTACCATCACGCCCTCCGCCTCGCACGCCTCGGCGAACCCCGCCGTACGCGCACCCAGGCGCAGCCACACGAAGTTGGCCTCGCTGTCCGGCACCGTCAGGCCCAGGGCCCGCAGCCCGGCGGTGACCCGGCCGCGTTCCGCCACCAGCGCGTCGACCCGGTCCCGCAGTTCCGCCTCGGCCTCGGGCCGCAGCGACGCGACGGCGGCGGCCTGCGCGGGGCCGCTCACCCCGAACGGCACGGCGCAGGCGCGCAGCGCGGCCGCGACCGGCGGGTGGGCGACCGCGTAGCCGACGCGGAGCCGGGCGAGTCCGTACGCCTTCGAGAAGGTGCGCAGCACGGCGACGTTGGGCCGCTCGCGGTGCAGGTCGAGCCCGTCGGGGACGTCCGGGTCGCGGACGAACTCCCGGTACGCCTCGTCCAGGACCACCAGGACGTCGGTGGGCACCCGGTCGAGGAAGCGTTCCAGCTCGTCCCGGCGGACGACGGTGCCGGTGGGGTTGTTGGGGTTGCAGAGGAAGACCAGCCGGGTCCGGTCGGTGACCGCGTCCGCCATGGCGTCGAGACAGTGCCGCTCGTCCCGCAGCGGCACCTGCACGGGCGTCGCCCCGGCGGCCCAGGTGATCAGCGGATACGCCTCGAACGACCGCCAGGCGTAGAGGACTTCGTCGCCGTCACCGGCGGCCGCGCGGACCAGGTGGTGGGTGACACCGACCGACCCGGTGCCCGGCACCACATGCTCGCCGGGCACACCGAGGCGCTCCGCGAGGGCCGCGACGAGCTCGGTGCAGGCGGGGTCGGGGTAGCGGTTGACGGCGCCGATGTCCTCACGGGCGGCGGCCAGGACCGACGGCAGCGGCGGGTAGGGGTTCTCGTTGGACGACAGCTTGTCCACGAGGGCGTGGGGCGCGGGCCGGCCCGGGACGTAACGGGGCAGCCCGGTGACGTCCGCGCGCAGCCGCGGCCCGGCGGAGCGCGTCATCACCGGCCCTCCGTCCCGGCCGGCCGTGCGGGCGGCGCGGGCGGGTTGTACGGCGACGGCGCCGCGTACTCCCAGCGCAGCGGCAGGACCCCCGCCGTGTGCACGACCCGTTCGACGTCGAAGACGACGGTCCGCAGGGCGCCGGGGAACGCGGCCTTGCCGCGCTCGTCCCAGTCGATCCGGGCGGTGCCGGTCAGCTGGAGCGTGTCGCCCCGCTCCCAGTCGATGAAGAGCAGCCCGCACGCCGGGTCGAGCTGGAGGTTGCCCAGGGTCATGTAGAAGGAGTTGCCGAGGTAGTCCGGCCACGTCAGCTGCCGGGGCCCCGTCACGGCGACGAACCCCGGCTCGCCGCCCCGGTGCGAGGCGTCGGCGCCGTGCTCGGGCGCGCGGCTGCCGATGAAGAACGTGTCGGCGGTCTCGATCCACTTCCGCTGCCCGGCGTCCAGCGTGTCCGACGTCCGGGGCACGGGCGCCGCGGCCGCGGGGCCGTCCTCGGCGGGCATCCGCAGCTGGAGGTACTTCGGGCAGTTGCCGAGCACCTGTTCCGTCCGTACCCGCAGCGTGGACCCGTCACGCCGCGCCACGCCGTTGATCCTGATCCGGCGGGCGGTCTGCGGTTCGATCACCAGCATGCCGATGTCGCGCGTCGCCTCGAACGCGCCGGACAGGGGGTCTCCCGGCGGCAGTTCGGCGCCGATGCCGATGGTGTGGCGGTCCAGGGTGCGGATGAAGCCGTGCTCGCCGTGCAGGACGGAGGCCCAGACGGCGCCGTCGCCGTCGGCCCCGCCGATGATCAGCATGCGCTGCTGCAGCATGAACTGGTCGAAGCCCGGCAGGATCTCGTCGCCGAACATGGGGGAGCCCCAGCCCGCGTGCCCCTCGTTCGCGCGCCGCTGTACGGCCTGCTCACCCTCGTGGTGAGGTGTCTTGATCACAGCCGGGATCCGAGGAACGTGGCCGTGTCCACGACCCGGTTGGAGAAGCCCCACTCGTTGTCGTACCAGCCGACGACCTTCACCTGGCGGCCGTCGCCGATGACCTTGGTGAGTCCGGCGTCGAAGATGCAGGACGCCGGGTCGGTGACGATGTCGCTGGAGACGATGGGATCCTCGGTGTAGCTGAGGATGCCGGCGAGCGGCCCCCTGGCGGCCTCCGCGAACACCGCGTTGACCTCTTCGGCGGTGGTCGTACGGCCCACCCGGACCGTCAGGTCGGTGGCCGAGCCGGTCGGGATCGGGACACGCAGGGCGTACCCGTCGAGCTTGCCGTTGAGGCGCGGCAGGACCAGCCCGATGGCCTTGGCGGCGCCCGTCGTCGTGGGCACGGTGTTGGTGGTGGCCGAACGGGCCCGCCGCAGGTCCTTGTGCGGTCCGTCCTGCAGGTTCTGGTCCTGCGTGTAGGCGTGCACGGTGGTCATCAGGCCGTGTTCGATGCCGAACGCGTCATCCAGCACCTTGGCGAGCGGTGCCAGGCAGTTGGTGGTGCAGGACGCGTTGGAGACGATGTCGTGGCGGGCGGGGTCGTACAGCCCGTCGTTGATGCCGTAGGCGAGGGTGAGGTCCTCGTTCTTGGCGGGCGCGCTGATGATGACCTTCCTGGCGCCCGCGGTGAGATGGGCCCTGGCCTTGTCGGCGTCCGTGAAGACGCCCGTCGACTCGACGACGACGTCCACGCCGAGCTCGCCCCACGGCAGCTTCGCCGGGTCGCGCTCGGCGGTGACGCGGATGGTGCGGCCGTCGATGGACAGTTCGCCGTCGGCGGCCTTGACCTCGCGGTTCAGCCGGCCGAGCGTGCTGTCGTAGCGCAGCAGGTGCGCGAGCGTCGCGGCGTCGGTCAGGTCGTTGATGCCGACCACTTCCAGCTCGGCGCCGCGTTCCAGGGCGGCGCGGAAGAAGCTGCGGCCGATCCGGCCGAATCCGTTGATACCGACCTTGATCGTCACTGGGGTACCCCTCTTTTGGGTCTTCGTTCTTTCGGTTCGCTGCTTCGGTTCTTCGGCCCCTTCGGCCCCTTCGGCCCCTTCGGGCGTTCCGGGCGTTCGGGTGATCCGGGCGTTCGGGTGTTCCGGGCGTTCGGGTGTTCCGGGACCGCGAGCACCGTAGGTGCGGCGGTGGGCGCGAAGTTGCGCAAAGGCGCACGCGATACGTCGTATCGAAGGCTTCGATCGAAGTAGATACCTTCATGCAGGTATGTTTTTCTGGGGTCAGTCGCACACGGCTACCGGTGGGCGGCTGTCGACGGAATGTGTGGAGAACGATGGAGTCACTGCGCTTCGACGCGCCGGGTACCCCGTCCTCCGTGATCGCCCCGTCCGTGAGCGAGGTGGCGACCGGCGTCCAGGTCGTGCGCCGTCACGACGAGGCCCTGCGGGGAACCACCCGGCTCACCCCGATCGGCGACGTCCTGGTCGCGGTGGTGGAGGGAGAGCACCACGAGGTGCTCCGCACCGCCCGCTCGATCAGCCGCAACGCCCGCACACAGCCGGGCGGTTCAGGCTGCCTCCGCCTCCACCGCATGCTGGAGGGCGAGATCCGCGTCCTCCAGGACGGACGCCACGGCTCCGCCACGGGCACGCAGCTCGTGTGCGTCGACAGCACCCGTCCGTACCGGATCGTCCTGCCCGGACCGTTCCGCATGGTGGAACTCCTCGTACCGCACCGCCGGGCGGGGCTGCCGCCCGGCGGGACACGTGGACTGACGGCCGTCGGCTGGTCCGGGCGGCAGGGCGTCGGGGCGCTGCTGTCCCCGCTGCTGGCCGGGCTCACCGACCACCGGCCGCTGAGCGACCCGGCGCTCGTCCTGCTCGGCGGCGGCGTTGCGGACCTGACCGCCGCGCTCCTCGCCGAACGCCACCGGGACGAACGCGACGAGCACCGCGACCGGACGGGCGAGGGCGAGGGCGAGGAGGCCGAGGCGGCGCGCCGGGCACTGATGCTGCGCGTCCAGACATACGTACGCGAACACCTCGCCGACCCGGACCTGACCCCCGCTTCGGTGGCCGACCACCACAACGTCTCACTGCGCTACCTGCAGAAGATCTTCCAGGAGCACGGGACCAGCCCCGCGCGCTGGATCCGTGACGAGAGGCTGACCCGCTGCCGCGCGGAACTGGGCAACCCCCGGCTCGACCACGTCCCGGTCGCGGTGATCGGCGAACGGTCCGGGCTGTACGGGGCGTCGCACTTCAGCCGCCTGTTCCGGGGCCGGTTCGGGGTCACACCCCGTGACTACCGCAAGGGCCGGCGGCACCCGGCCCGCTCGCCCTGACCGGACCCGTACGCCTGTCCGATCCCGTACGCCTGACCGGTCCCGTACGCCCTGTCCGGACCTGTCGTCCTGTCCGGGCCCGCACCCCCCCCGCCATGCCCGACCGCCAGACCCGCCCGTTCCCGTAGGAGAGTGACGCGTTGTCCAGCTTCGAATTCCCCGGAAGGTACTACGAGATCATGCGGAGGGGCTTCCGCGATCTCGCCGCCGAGACGAGTTTCCTCGCCTCCCTGCTGCCCGAGGGCGGCCACGTGCTCGACCTCGGCTGCGGCACCGGCACCAACCTGCGCGAACTCGCCTCCCTCGGCTTCCGGGGCACCGGCGTGGACCAGAGCGCCCAGTTCATCGAGTACGCGCGCCAGGCGGGCGGCGAGGGACTGACCTATGCGCACGAGCGGGTCGAGAACTTCACGACCGACCAGCGGTTCGACCTGATCCACAGCCTGTTCATGACCCTGAACTACCTGCCCCGGCCCGAACTGCCCGCCGTGCTGCGGACGATACGGAGCCTGCTGCGCCCCGGCGGCCACGTGGTCCTCGAATTCGGCCACCTGCTGAACTTCGTCGACACCTACCAGCCGCACACCATCGCCCACCACCGGGGCGACGGCGTGCTCATCAGCCGGCTCGCCCGGCAGGTCATCAACCCGCACGCGGCCATCTGGCGCAACGAGGAGGTGCTGTACGTACGGGAGAGCGACGGCAGCGTCGCCATGTACGACAACTTCTTCGACCAGACCGTACTGACCGGGCCCGAGGTCCGGGACCTCCTCACCGCGGCCGGGCTGACCGTCACGGCCGAGTACGGCGGCTTCCGGAAGGAACCCGCCCCGTTCCACGGCCGGGGCCCGCTGGTCCTCGTGGCCACGGCCACGGACACGGACACGGCCGCCGGTGCCGACGGCACGCGGGGCGACACGCACACGAAGGGGAACGTGGCATGACCGGCGCCGACATCTCGTACCTCGACGGCGGGCCCGCCCCGCTCACCGACGTCGCGACCCTCGGCGACGCCCTGCTCCGCGCCGCGAACACGGCAGGGCCCGAGCGGATCTGCTACATCCGCGCCGACGGCTCCGAGGTCACCCGCGGCTACCCCGACCTCGTCGACGAGGCGGCCCGCATCCTGGCCGGTCTGCGCGCGTCCGGCGCCCGGCCGGGCGAGAAGATCATCCTGCAGATCGCCGACGACCCGCAGCTGATCGCCGCGTTCTGGGCATGCGTACTCGGCGGATACGTCCCCATGCCGGTGAGCGCCGCCGCCGACACCGGCCCCGGCCTCCTCGAACGCGTCTGGGCCGGATACGGCAGGCCCCGCGTCGTCACCGGAGCCGGCCAGCCGCTCGCGCCGGGGGTCGCCACCCACCCCGACTGGCCGGCCGCCCTGATCGGCGACACCGCGAGCCTGCTGTCCCACACCCCCGACCGCGACTGGCACCGGGCGGACCCGGACGACCTCGCCGTCCTCCTGCTCACCTCCGGCAGCACCGGCGTACCCAAGGCCGTGATGCTCAGCCATCGCAACATCCTCGGCCGCAGCGCCGCGACCGCGCAGGTCAACCGGCTGGGACGGGCGAACCGGACGTTCAACTGGATGCCGCTCGACCACGTCGGCGGTCTGGTCATGTTCCACGCCCGGGACGTCTACCTCGGCTGCCACCAGGTGCACGCGCCCATCCAGTGGGTGCTGGAGGATCCGCTGCGCTGGCCGGCCGCGATCGACCGGCACCGCGCCGACACCACATGGGCGCCGAACTTCGCGTTCGGACTCATCAACGACCAGGCGGAGCGGCTGCCCGAGTTCTCCTGGGACCTGACCTGCCTGCGGTACATCATGAACGGCGGTGAGGCCGTCCGGAGCAGCGTCGTCCGCCGGTTCCTCGACCTGCTGGGCGCCTTCGGTCTGCCCGGGAACGCGATGTATCCCGGCTGGGGCATGTCCGAGACCACCGCGGGCGTCGCCGACTGCCGGTTCACCGAGGCGGCGGGCGGCGACGAGCGGTACGTGCCGGTGGGGCGGCCGCAGCCCGGGACCAAGGTGCGGGTGGTGGACGAGCACGGCGAGCTCGTCCCGCCCGGCACGGTCGGCCGGCTCCAGGTCACCGGGGTGACGGTGACGGCCGGGTACTACGACAACGCCGAACAGAACCGGCAGTCGTTCACCGCCGACGGCTGGTTCAAGACCGGTGACCTGGCCTATGTGGAGGACGGCATCCTCACGGTGACGGGCCGCGTCGACGACGTCATCGAGATCGGCGACATCGTCTACCACGGCCATGAGATCGAGGCGGCGGTCGAGGAACTCGACCTGGTGGAACCCTCGTACACGGTGGCCACCCTGGTGTCGGGGACGGAGGACGGCACCGAGGAACTCGCCGTCTTCTTCCACCCGCGCCGGGGCGATGCCACCGACGAGGACCTGGCCGAGATCCGGGCGCAGGTCGCCACACGCCTCGGTGTCGAGGTGCGGCACGTCCTGCCCGCCGACAAGGAGGACGTCCCCAAGACCGGTATCGGCAAGCTGCGCCGGGCCCAGCTCAGGCAGCGGTTCGAGGCCGAGGCGGCCCGCCGGGAACCGATACCCGCCCGCCGCTGACCCCCGACGCCCCCGGCCCACAGCCCCGGCGGCCCGCTGCCCGGGTTGCCGGCAGCCCCGGCGGCCCGCCCGGCGGCCCGCTGCCCGGGTTGCCGGCAGCCCCGGCGGCCCGCCCGGCGGCCCGCTGCCCGGGTTGCCCGCGGCCTCGGCGGCCCGCTGCCCGGCGGCCCGCTGGCCCGGCTGCCCGCTGCCCGGCCGCCCGCTGAACGGGGCCTGGGACGGCGGCGCCGTCACGTGGCGCGGCGGAACGGGCCCCCCCCGGCCCCCCGGGGGGGGGCGCCCCGCCCCCCCCCGCCCGCCCCCCCCCGCCCCACCCCCCCCCGCCAGCCCACCCACCCGACCCGCCCGTGCGAGGAGAGGACATGCCGCATCCCGCCCGAGAGCTCCTGGGGGACCCTCGGCCCCTCCTGGGGGAGCCCCTGCCCCTGGATCTCGTCAACACGGTCTGGACCGACCGGCACGGCTGCCACGATCTGCTCGACACGGTCGCGGGTCTCGCGCACTGGTTGTCGGTGTCCCCGGCGGTGGAGCCGCTGCGGGGCGGGCTCGTCCGGCCGGATCCGCGCACCTGGGTGGCGGTGCGCCTCGCCCGCGCCGCGCTCGCCGCGGCGGTCGCCGACCCGGCCGACCCGCGTGCCCCGGAGGCGCTCAACGGGATCCTGGCGCGGGGCCGGATACGTCGCGAGCTGACGCCCCTTGGCCCCCGTGACCAGGTCGAGGTGGACGATCCCGCCCAGTTGCTGGGCTGGACGGCCGTGAGCGACTACCTGGGCCTGATCGCCGACAACCCGCACCGCGTCCGGGCCTGCGCCAACGGCTGTGGGCTGTACTTTCATGACACGTCCCGCAACGGCACCCGCCGCTGGTGCTCGCGGGCCGTCTGCGGCAACCGCGTCAGGGCCGCACGCCACCACGCCCGGGGCAGGGCGCTCCGTGGCTCGGCGTGGCAGGGATCACCGACGTTGGCCGAAGAAAGCCTCGGCTCTCAGGTTTGATCCACAACAACCTTGCTTATCCACAGGGGAATTGCTTGATTCTGTGGACAACGCGTGTGCAGCGGCGCGCGGTTGTCCGCACGGTCCTCCTCGCGGCTCACCTCACTCCCACCTCGATCCCACCTCGCGACTCACCTCGCAGCTCTCGCCGCAGCTCTCGCCGCGACTCACCTCACGGCCCATCGATGTGGGGCTCAGCCGGTCGGTGCCCCGCCGCCAACGCGTCCAACGTCCTCGCCTGTACCTCGCGTTCGGTGGCGGCGGTGACGAACGCCGCCGTGTTCTCGGGGCCCACCAGGTCGTGCACGGCCTGGAGGGTGGCGGCCGGCAGGACCACCGTCCTCGGTTCGCCGCTGGTCGGCGGCGGACCGTCGGGCGACAGATGCTGCTGGAGGTGCCGGGTCGCGAACGTGCGCATCGCCCGCGCCAGTTCGGCGTCGACGGTCTGCTGTGCGAGCGGCCGCAGTCGGCGCACCAGCGTCGCCGCCTCCGCCGCGTCCGCGTCCGTCGGCGGCCGGTGGCCGAGGTACCGGGCGAACACGTGCTCCGTGGTGAACTCCAGGAACCGGGAGGCGATGTGCTCGACCTGCCCGCGCAGCTCCCGCAGGTGCCCGGCGATGGCGAGGAGCGGTACCCCCGCCGCGTACAGCTCTGCCGCGACGGCCAGTTCCTGCGGGCTCGGTACGAGGAACTCGTCGTCCCGGCCCGGGATCCGCTCCAGCACTCCCAGCTCGACCGCCTCCTCGACGGCCCGCTCGTCCGGGGTGCCGCCGAAGGTGGCGTCCAGCTCGGTGCGGCTGATCCGGTCGGCCTTCTCGTCCGTCCACGGACCGTTCACCTCGGCGACCAGTCCGAGCACGCCGCCGAGGCCCCGGCCCGCGTCCCACGCCTCCAGCAGCTCCTTGATGGAGGCCAGGGTGTAGCCCCGGTCCAGGAGGTCCGCGATCTGCCGCAGCCGGGCGAGGTGCGCGTCCCCGTACACATTGGACCGGCCGCGGCGCTCCGGCCGGGGGAGCAGTCCCCGGTCCTGGTATGCCCGGATGGTCCGCACCGTGGCGCCGCTGTGGTGCGCCAGGTCTTCGATCCGGTACTCGGACGTGGAGCCCCGTTGACCGGACGAGGACGCCCGGTTCTCGGCCGCCGGCTGCTCGGACACGCTCGCTCCCTACACCCCGAACCACTTCCCCGAACCCTCGTGCGAGGGATGGTACGGCGATCGCGAGGCCCCGTGCCGGTTCCGGTAGTGGAGCCCGGACCGGCGCGCGGACCGGAGCCCGCACCGGCACGGGCGCCGGGGCCCGTCCGCGCCGCCGGTCACAGCGGTGGCTCCAGCCGCGCTATGCCCCGCAGGGCCCCGGGGGCCAGCCGGGCCAGCAGATGGGCGCCGCGTGCCTCCGGGGTCACCGGAACCACCGCCCGGTTCTCCACGACGGCCCGCAGGATCGCGTCGGCGACCTTCTCCGGCGGGTAGTTCCGCAGCCCGTACAGCCGTGCCGTGCGCTTCTGCCGGCGCTTCTCCTCGTCCGCCGACACCCCCGCGAAGTGCGCCGTCGCGGTGATGTTGGTGTTGACGATGCCGGGGCATATCGCGGTGACCCCGATTCCCTGCCCGGCCAGTTCGGCCCGCAGGCACTCGCTGAGCATCAGTACGGCCGCCTTGGACGTGCTGTACGCGGGCAGTGCCTTCGACGGCTGGAACGCGGCGGCCGACGCGGTGTTGACGATATGGCCGCCCTGGCCTCGCTCGGCCATCTGCCTGCCGAAGACCCGGCAGCCGTGGATGACGCCCCACAGATTGACGTCAAGGACCTTCTTCCAGTCGTCGCTCGTGGTGTCGAAGAACGACCCGGACATTCCGATCCCGGCGTTGTTCACCAGCACGTCCACCACACCGCACTCGGCGCGGACCCGGTCGGCGAGCTTCTCCATCGCCTGCTCGTCGCTGACGTCGACGACCTCCGCCCAGGTGCGCGGCGCCCCGATGAGCCGTGCCAGCTCCGCCGTACGCGCCACGGCCTCCGCGTCCCGGTCTACGGCCACCACCCGCGCGCCCGCCTCGGCGAACGCGAACGCGGTGGCCCGCCCGATGCCGCTGCCCGCTCCCGTGACCAGGACCAGCCGCCCCCCGAACCGGTCGGCGTGCTGTCTGCCCGCGGTGACCGGGGCCGGCAGCTCGGCGCCCTCGTCCTCGTGCGCCGTCACGAACTCGGCGATCCAGGAGGCGACCTGGTCCGGTCGGGTGCGCGGCACCCAGTGCTTGGCGGGCAGCGCACGCCGTACCAGTCCGGGCGCCCAGGTGTCGAGTTCGTCGTAGAGCCGCTCCGAGAGGAAGGCGTCACCGGTCGGGGTGATCAGCTGAACCGGCGCGTGTGCGTACGCGTCCGGCCGTGGGCGCAGCAGCCGCGCCCGGACGTTGTCCCGGTAGAGCCATGCGCCGTGTGCCGCGTCCGTCGGCAGCGACGCCGTCGGATAGTCCTCGCCCGGGACGTTCTCGACGCGGCGGAGGATCCCCGGCCACCGCTTGCCGAGCGGGCCGCGCCAGGCGAGCTCCGGCAGCACGGGCGTGTGCAGCAGGTACACGTACCAGGACTTGGCGCCCTGGCCGAGCAGCTGGCCCACCCTGCGCGGTGTCGGGCGGGTCGTCCGCTGCTTGATCCAGTGCCCGAAGTGGTCCAGGGAAGGCCCGGACATGGAGGTGAAGGAGGCGATGCGGCCCTGGGTGCGCTCGACCGTGACGAACTCCCAGGACTGCACCGATCCCCAGTCGTGCCCGACCAGGTGGACCGGCCGGTCCGGGCTGACCGCGTCGGCGACGGCCAGGAAGTCGTCCGTGAGCTTCTCCAGCGTGAACCCGCCGCGCAGCGGCACGGGCGCCGTCGACCGGCCGTGGCCCCGCACGTCGTACAGCACCACGTGGAAGTGTTCGGCGAGCCGCCGGGCGACCTCCGACCACACCTCCTTGGAGTCCGGGTAGCCGTGCACGAGCACGACTGTCGGCCGGCCCTCCTCGCCGAGTTCGGCGACGCAGAGTTCGACACCGCCGGTGCGGACCCACCGCTCCCGCGCGCCCTTCAGCAGTTCCGACGCCATCACACGCCCTCCGCCCAGCGCCGCACGTGCGGCAGATCGTCATCCAGCCAGAACGCGCTCTGTTCGGGGTCCTTGGAGTCCGTGACCACCAGGAGTTCCTCGAACTTCGCGCCCGTACCCCGGAAGCCGAGGTGCGGCTCGACCGCCCACAGCCCCGGTCGTGGGGGGTGGTCGGAGAACGTGTACGGGGACCACAGCGGTGACCAGCCGTCGCGGTGGCCGTGCAGGGCGTCGCTCGCGAGCCCCTTCAGCGACTGGGTGCCGAACCCGAAGAGGGTCGGTGACCAGCGTCGCTCGCGCACCCGGTCGACCTTGTGGGCGATCACGCCGAACGGGTAGGCGCGATGCCGGTTCGCGTACCCCTGGCGGACCATGAGCCGGTCGACGTCCTCGTAGATGTCCCGCAGGGAGCGCCGCTCGCGGACCTCCCGCAGGATCAGCTCCCGGTGTTCCCGCAGGTCGGCGAGGAGTTTGTCGTGGACCGGGTTCAGGCCGAGGCAGCCGGAGTAGCCGATGTCGGCGGTGTACCCCTTGTACACGGGTGCCATGTCGAGGATGAACGGCATCCCCGGTTCCAGCTTCCGGTTCGTCGGGAAGAACTGGAGGGGGACGCGGAAGTTCACGAACGCCGTTCGGTCGCCGAACCAGGCGAACGGCAGATGGAACCAGTCCCGTACGCCGCGCTCGCGCAGCCATTCGCGCTGCATGCGCGCGGCCTCGCGCTCGGTCACCCCCGGCTTGAGCTGCGCGGCCACCGCCTCGGCGCACTCGTACGCCAGGCGCTGCACCTCTCTGAAGCCGGCCAGTTCGGTGTGCGCCGCCGCTGCCGCCGTGCCCGCCCGTGCCGCCGTGCCCGCCGCTGCTGTGCCCGCTGATGCTGCTGTCATGCCACCCGCCCGTCCGTAAGCGACCCGATGCGCTACGCGTCCGTAACTTGACATCAATGAATGTGACAATGCCTGGCGACTACGTCAAGAGCCGTGCACGACCTGTGGAAAACCCCGGCGGCGGCGTCCACGGCAGCTGCGTTCCCGGACGAGCGGCGTTCACGGGCGTCGGCGGAGGCGGAGGCGTCGGCGGAGGCGGAGGTGTCGGCGGAGGCGGAGGTGTCGGCGGCGGCGTCCGTGAAGGCAGGCGGCCGCAGGGGGGCGGCGGCGGCCGTGGACACGGCCGTCGCCGCCGGTTCGCGTACCCCTCGGGGACGCCTCCCGTACGGGTCCCTACTCCTGGAGTCGGAGACGGAACCAGCCGTCAGGGCTGACGTGCGCTGTGGGCTGCGCCACTACCGTCGAAACGTGACTGTGATCGCCACCGAAAGCCTCAGCAAGCGGTTCCCCCGGGTGACCGCTCTCGACCGGCTCTCCCTGGACATCGGGCCCGGTGTGACCGGACTGGTGGGTGCCAACGGAGCCGGCAAGTCCACGATGATCAAGATTCTCCTGGGTCTGGCTCCCGCCACGGAGGGCAAGGCCCGGGTCCTCGGACTCGACGTCGCCAGCGACGGCCCCGCCATCCGGGAGCGGGTCGGGTACATGCCGGAACACGACTGCCTGCCGCCCGACGTCTCGGCCACCGAGCTCGTCGTCCACATGGCGCGGATGTCCGGCCTGCCGCCCACCGCGGCCCGGGAGCGCACCGCCGACACCCTGCGCCACGTCGGCCTGTACGAGGAGCGCTACCGGCCCATCGGCGGCTACTCGACCGGTATGAAGCAGCGCGTCAAACTGGCCCAGGCCCTGGTCCACGACCCGCAGCTGGTTCTCCTCGACGAGCCGACGAACGGCCTCGACCCGGTCGGCCGGGACGAGATGCTGGGTCTGATCCGCCGGGTCTGGACGGAGTTCGGCATCTCGGTGCTGGTCACCTCGCACCTTCTCGGTGAACTGGAACGCACCTGCGACCATGTCGTCGTCATCGACGGCGGCCGTCTCCTGCGCTCCAGCTCCACCAGCGACTTCACGCGCACCACCGCCACCCTCGCCGTCGAGGTGACGGACTCCGACGCGCATCCCGACGGCACGGCGGCGCTCCGCGCCGCGCTGACCGCCGCCGGAGTCACGCTGCACGCGGGCGTGGAGGACGGCCTGCCCGGCGCGGGCCACATTCTGCTGCTCGAAGCGACCGGCGACGAGACGTACGACCTCGTGCGCGACACCGTCACGGACCTCGGCCTCGGCCTCGTGCGGATGGAGCAGCGCCGCCACCACATCGCCGAGGTCTTCCGCCCCGCCGCCGAGGAGGTACCGGCCCGGTGAACACGGACACCACGCGGCAGCCCGCCGACGGCGCGGCACCGCAGACCCAGACCCAGACCCAGATCCACAACATCGGCTACCGGGGCTACGACGGCCCGCGCCTCGGCCGCGCCTACGCGCGCCGCTCGCTGTTCTCGCAGTCGCTGCGCGGCGCGTACGGACTGGGCCGGAGCGCCAAGTCGAAGGTGCTGCCGATGATCCTCTTCGGGATCATGTGCGTCCCGGCGCTGATCATGGTGGCGGTGGCCGTCACCACGAAGATGACGGACCTACCGGTGGACTACACGCGGTACGCCATCTTCATGCAGGTCGTCATCGCCCTGTACCTGGCGTCCCAGGCGCCCCAGTCCGTCTCGCGCGACCTGCGTTTCCGGACCGTACCGCTGTACTTCTCCCGCCCCATCGAGCGGGGCGACTACGTCCTCGCCAAGTACGGCGCGATGGCGTCGGCGCTGTTCCTGCTGACCGCGTCGCCGCTGCTCGTCCTGTACATCGGGTCGCTGCTGGCGAAGATGGACTTCGCCGACCAGACCAAGGGTTTCGCACAGGGGTTGGTCTCCGTGGCGCTGCTGTCGGTCCTGTTCGGCGGCATCGGCCTGGTGATGGCCGCCCTGACCCCCCGGCGGGGCTTCGGCGTGGCCGCGGTCATCGCGGCGCTCACCATCTCCTACGGCGCCGTGTCCACTCTCCAGGCGATCGCGTTCGAGACCGACTCGCCCGACGCCGTGCCGTGGCTGGGCCTGTTCTCGCCGGTGACGCTCATCGACGGCGTACAGACCGCGTTCCTCGGGGCATCGTCCTCGTTCCCCGGCACCCAGGGGCCGGACGCCGCCACCGGAGCGGTGTACGTCATCGTCGTCCTCGCGCTCATCGCCGGCTCCTACGGCATCCTGATGCGCCGCTACCGGAAGGTCGGGCTGTGACAACCCTCAACATCGACCATGTGTCGCGGTGGTTCGGCAATGTCGTGGCCGTCAACGACATCACCATGACCGTCGGACCGGGCGTTACCGGGCTCCTCGGCCCCAACGGCGCAGGAAAGTCCACCCTCATCAACATGATGGGCGGTTTCCTCGCCCCCTCCACCGGCGCGGTCACCCTCGACGGGCAGCCGATCTGGCGCAACGAGTCCGTCTACCGGCAGATCGGTGTCGTGCCCGAACGGGAGGCGATGTACGACTTCCTCACCGGCCGCGAGTTCGTCGTCGCCAACGCGGAACTGCACGGACTCGGCGCCGCCGAGGCGCAACGGGCCCTGGCCACCGTCGAGATGGAGTACGCCCAGGACCGCAGGATCGCGACGTACAGCAAGGGCATGCGGCAGCGCGTGAAGATGGCCTCGGCCCTCGTCCACGAGCCGTCCGTGCTCCTCCTCGACGAGCCGTTCAACGGCATGGACCCGCGTCAGCGCATGCAGCTGATGGACCTGCTGCGGCGTATGGGCGCGGACGGCCGTACGGTCCTGTTCTCCTCGCACATCCTGGAGGAGGTCGAGCAGCTCGCCTCGCACATCGAGGTGATCGTCGCCGGACGCCACGCGGCCAGCGGCGACTTCCGCAAGATCCGCCGTCTGATGACGGACCGTCCGCACCGCTACCTGGTCCGCTCCAGCGACGACCGCGCCCTGGCCGCCGCCCTCATCGCCGACCCGTCGACGTCCGGTATCGAGGTCGACGTCACCGAAGGAGCCCTGCGGGTCCAGGCCGTCGACTTCGGGCGGTTCACCGAACTGCTCCCGAAGGTCGCCCGCGCGCACTCCATCCGGCTGCTCACGGTCTCGCCTTCGGACGAGTCCCTGGAGTCGGTCTTCTCGTACCTCGTCGCGGCCTGAAGGGAGCCCCCGACCCATGTACAACCCCACCGTCGCCCGGCTCACCTACCGGGCCCTCCTCGGCCGCCGCCGAGCCGCGATCCTCTTCGTGCTGCCCGGACTGCTGCTGCTCATCGCGGCCGCCGTCCGCGCCTTCAACGGCGCCGACGACCAGGTCGCCGCCGACGTGCTCGGCGGGTTCGCGCTCGCCACGATGGTGCCGCTGATCGGTGTCATCGCCGGCACGGGTGCCATCGGCCCGGAGATCGACGACGGCTCGATCGTCTACCTGCTGTCCAAGCCGGTGAAGCGCCCGTCGATCATCTTCACCAAACTGATCGTCGCCATCGCCGTCACCATGGTGTTCTCCGCCGTCCCCACGTTCATCGCCGGGTTCATCCTCAACGGCAACGGGCAGCAGGTGGCGGTGGCGTACACCGTCGCGGCCCTCGTCGCCTCCATCGCGTACAGCGCGCTGTTCCTGCTCCTCGGCACGGTCAGCAGGCACGCCGTCGTCATCGGCCTCGTCTACGCCCTGGTCTGGGAGACCCTGTTCGGCAGTCTGATCGAGGGCGCCCGCACCCTGAGCGTCCAGCAGTGGGCGCTCGCCGTCGCCGAACGGGCGGTCGCGGCGGACGGGCTCATCGCCTCGGACGTCGGTCTCCCGCTGGCCGTGACGCTGCTGGCGGGCGTGACGGTCGCCGCGACCTGGTACGCGGGGCAGAAGCTGCGCACCCTGACGCTGGCGGGTGAGGAGTAGGGGTTATCCACAGGGAGACGGACGTCGCAGCGGTCGGCCCGGACCCGGATTACTGTGGGCCCGGGCGCGACCGCACGGCCCGTACGACCCGTACTCACACCCTGGGGAGCAAGCCATGTCAGACCGCTTCGACGTCGTCGTACTCGGAGCCGGCCCCGGCGGCTACGTCGCCGCGATCCGCGCCGCCCAGCTCGGCAAGCGGGTCGCGGTGGTGGAGGAGAAGTACTGGGGCGGTGTCTGCCTGAACGTCGGCTGTATCCCCACCAAGGCCCTGCTGCGCAACGCCGAACTGGCCCATATCTTCACGCACGAGGCGAAGACCTTCGGCATCAAGGCCGAAGGCGAGGTCTCCTTCGACTACGGCGAGGCGTTCCGCCGCAGCCGCCGGGTCGCGGACGGCCGCGTCAAGGGCGTGCACTACCTGATGAAGAAGAACGGGATCACGGAGTTCACCGGCCGGGGCACGTTCCTCGACGCCCACACCCTCCAGGTGGCCCAGTCCGACGGCACCACCTCCACGATCACGTTCGACAACTGTGTCATCGCCACCGGCGCCACGCCCCGGCTGCTGCCCGGCACGCGCCGCAGCGACCGCGTGTGGACGTACGAGGAGCAGATCCTCGCCGATGACCTGCCGCGCTCGATCGTGATCGCCGGTGCCGGCGCGATCGGCATCGAGTTCGCGTACGTCCTGCACAACTACGGCGTGAAGGTCACCATCGTCGAGTTCCTCGACCGGGTCACCCCGCTGGAGGACAAGGACGTCTCCGCCGAACTGGCCAAGCAGTACCGCAAGCTCGGGATCGACGTCCTGACGTCCACCCGCGTGGAGTCGATCGACGAGTCGGGCCCCCAGGTCCGGGTCACCGTCACCGGCAAGGACGGCGCGCAGCGGGTGCTGGAGGCCGACAAGGTCCTCCAGGCGATCGGCTTCGCGCCGAACGTCACGGGGTACGGCCTGGAGGCGACGGGTGTACGGCTGACCGAGCGCGGGGCGATCGACGTCGACGGCCGCTGCCGCACCTCGGTGCCGCACATCTACGCCATCGGTGACGTGACCGCGAAGCTGATGCTCGCGCACACGGCCGAGTCCATGGGTGTCGTCGCCGCCGAGACGATCGCGGGCGCCGAGACGATGGAGCTCGACTACCCGATGATCCCGCGCGCCACGTACTGCCAGCCGCAGATCGCCAGCTTCGGCTGGACCGAGGAGCAGGCGCGGGAGAAGGGCTTCGACGTCAAGGTCGCCAAGTTCCCCTTCACCG
This sequence comes from Streptomyces sp. NPDC047886, assembly GCF_043204435.1. Lineage (NCBI taxonomy): Bacteria > Bacillati > Actinomycetota > Actinomycetes > Kitasatosporales > Streptomycetaceae > Streptomyces > Streptomyces sp. NPDC047886. Next base: position 434,028 of record NZ_JBIDCF010000003.1, on the reverse strand, counting down.
CGAACGGCAAGGCGCACGGCCTCGGGGACGCCACCGGTTTCGTGAAGCTCATCAGCGACGCGACGTACGGTGAGATCATCGGCGCCCACCTCATCGGCCCCGACGTCACCGAGCTGCTGCCCGAGCTGACGCTGGCTCAGCAGTGGGACCTCACCGTCCACGAGGTCGCGCGGAACGTCCACGCCCACCCGACGCTGGGCGAGGCCGTCAAGGAGGCCGTGCACGGCCTCGCGGGCCACATGATCAACTTCTGAGCGCCGGCGGGTCGGCGGCTGAGGGTTCGACGGCCGGGGGTCACCAGCTGGTGGCCCACCGGCCGCCCGTACCGCGTCGGCCGCCCGTACCGCGTCGGCCGCCCGTACCGCGTCGGCCGCCCGTACCGCGTCGGCCGCCCGGTAATTCGCTGGCAGGAGTGGGCGGCTCCCCGGCACAGTGGTGGACGTACCGACCGACCACCACCGAGACCGGGGAGGAGCCCGACGCCGTGGAGAGTACGGGTCCGTCGAGCTCCCCACAGGGCAGCGCGCGGCAGCCGGCGGAGTAGCCACCGACACTCCGCGGCGCGGCCGCGCACAGCTGCCCGGGGGCGGCCGCTTCGAGCGCGCGTTCCGCGCGGGCCGCCCCTCCCCCGGTGGACCACCGCCGGTGAGCCCCTGGTGAAGCCCCGCGGGCGAGCCGCCCCGGGTGGCGTCGTCCCCGGATGGCGTCCCTGGAGGCGCGTCGAGCCGTACCGGCTCAGCGGGCCAGGAGTTCCTCCAGCACCACCGCGATGCCGTCCGCCTCGTTGGACGCGGTGATCTCGTGCGCGACCGCCTTGAGGTCGTCGTGCGCGTTGGCCATCGCCACACCGTGGGCCGCCCACGCGAACATCGGTATGTCGTTCGGCATGTCGCCGAACGCGATCGTGTCCGTCGACCTGGCGCCCAGCCGCCGCGCCGCCAGGGACAGACCCGTCGCCTTGCTCAGGCCGAGCGGCAGGATCTCCACCACCCCGGCGCCCGCCATCACCACGTCCACCAGGTTGCCGACGGCCGTGCGCGCGGCCGTCGCCAGGGCGTCGTCGTCCAGGTGCGGGTGCTGGATGTACATCTTGTTCAGCGGCGCGGACCACACGTCGGCCAGGTCCGTGAACGGCACGTACGGCAGGGGGCCGTCCTGCACCCGGTAGCCGGGGCTGACGAGGACCTCGCCGTCCAGGCCGTCGCGGCTCGCGGCGAGCGCCAGCGGGCCCACCTCGGCCTCGATCTTCGCCAGGGCGAGGCCGGCGAGCTGCCGGTCCAGGGTCACGGACGTCAGCAGCCGGTGTTCGCCCGCGTGGTAGACCTGCGCGCCCTGTCCGCACACCGCGAGGCCCTCGTAGCCGAGGTCGTCGAGGATGTGCCGGGTCCACGGGACGGAGCGTCCCGTGACGACGATGTGCGCGGCGCCCGCCGCCGTGACGGCGGCGAGCGCGTCGCGCGTGCGCCGCGAGACCGACTCGTCGGAGCGCAGCAGCGTCCCGTCGAGGTCGGTCGCGACCAGCTTGAAGGGGAAGGGGTTCACCGGGAGACCGGCTCCAGGATCTCCCTGCCTCCGAGGTACGGGCGGAGGACCTCCGGCACCCGCACGGAACCGTCGGCGAGCTGGTGGTTCTCCAGGATGGCGACGATCGTGCGCGGTACGGCGCACAGCGTGCCGTTCAGCGTGGACAGCGGCTGCACCTTCTTGCCGTCCCGCATGCGGACGGAGAGCCGGCGCGCCTGGAAGCTGTCGCAGTTCGACGCGGACGTCAGCTCGCGGTACTTGCCCTGCGTCGGGATCCACGCCTCGCAGTCGTACTTGCGCGAGGCGGAGGCGCCGAGGTCACCGGTGGCGACGTCGATCACCTGGAACGGCAGCTCCAGGGAGGTCAGCCACTGCTTCTCCCACTCCAGCAGCCGCTTGTGCTCGGCCTCGGCCTCCTCCGGCGCGACGTACGAGAACATCTCGACCTTGTCGAACTGGTGGACGCGGAAGATGCCGCGGGTGTCCTTGCCGTACGTACCGGCCTCACGGCGGTAGCAGGGGGAGAAGCCCGCGTACCGCAGGGGCAGCTTGTCCGCGTCGAGGATCTCGTCCATGTGGTACGCGGCGAGCGGCACCTCGGAGGTGCCGACCAGGTAGTAGTCGTCCTTCTCCAGGTGGTACACGTTCTCGGCGGCCTGGCCGAGGAAGCCGGTGCCCTCCATGGCGCGCGGCCGGACCAGGGTCGGCGTGAGCATCGGGATGAACCCGGCCTCCGTCGCCTGGGCGATCGCGGCGTTGACGAGCGCGAGTTCCAGCAGGGCGCCGACGCCGGTCAGGTAGTAGAACCGGGAGCCGGACACCTTGGCGCCGCGCTCGACGTCGATGGCGCCCAGCGCCTCGCCGAGCTCCAGGTGGTCCTTGGGCTCGAAGCCCTCGGCGCCGAAGTCGCGGATGGTGCCGTGCGTTTCGAGGACGACGAAGTCCTCCTCGCCGCCGACCGGGACCTCGGGGTGGACGATGTTGCCGAGCTGGAGCAGCAGCCGCCGGGTCTCCTCGTCGGCCTCGTTCTGCTCGGCGTCGGCGGCCTTGACGCCGGCCGCGAGCTGGCCGGCCGTCTTCAGCAGTTCGGCCTTCTCGTCGCCGGTGGCCTTGGGGATCAGCTTGCCGAGCGCCTTCTGCTCGGAGCGGAGCTCGTCGAAGCGGACGCCGGACGACCTGCGCCGCTCATCGGCGGAGAGCAGGGCGTCGACGAGCTCGACGTCCTCTCCACGGGCGCGCTGGGAGGCGCGAACACGGTCGGGGTCCTCACGGAGCAGGCGAAGGTCAATCACCCCACCAGGCTACCGGTGTGCACTCGTGCCGCCCCACCCGATATGCCCTCCGTGCCCTGCGTGTCGCTTTGCCCGAATTGCCGGAATTAATAAAGCGGGGGCGGTCGGAGTGAAAGGCTTCGCCGGGCTCTGGTATCTGTCAATAAACGCCGGTTCATTCCCTGGAAAGGGGAGGTGGCGGGTATGTCGCTTGACGCCGACCCGGGCGGCGAGGCCGTGTCCGGGCGGGCGTCCGGCCCCTGCGTGGCCCGGTTGTCCACAGATATGCAGGGTCTCCGAATAGTTATCCACAGGCTGTGCGAAAGATCTGTGGACTTCGGAGTCGATCATTCCGATCCTTGCGGAAGATGGCTGTAGGCGGCACAGGATTCCCCGATCAAACCTGCCCTCCACACTCATTCGGGTGGGAATTCCTCACTTCGGAGACATGATCAACGGAATGGGGTCGACATGGGCGAGGTGGCGCCCTGTGGACGCGCGTGGGGTGACTGAACCGATTTGTCGACCATGTCGGGGTGTGTGAAGCCGTTCACCGGGACGCCGACCCCCTTCGATGTCGACTTGTCCCCAGGTCGAGAAGCGATCCTGTGGATAACTTCTGTGCGCGGGAAAAGTACGCAGGTAGGACGGGATGCCCGCACCTGTGGACGACCCTGGCGACCGACGCCGCCGGAAGCCGCGGTCCGCCACCGCCACCGTCGCCGCCACCACGATCGCCACCACGATCGCCACCGTCCCCGTCGCCGTCCCCGTCCCCGTCACCGAGGACCTGCCCGAACGGCCGTCGGAGGGCTCAGGCCCGGCCGTCCTGGCAGCGCGCCAGCCAGTCCGACGCGGCCGTGAAGTCCTCGTCCGACGTGCCGGCCCGCAGCGGCCGCAGGTCCTCCGCCGTCACGCCCGCCCTCGGATACGAGCCCAGGAACCGCACCTTCGGGCAGATCCGCTTCAACCCCATCAGCGCCTCACCCACACGCCGGTCCGAGATGTGGCCCTCGGCGTCCACGGCGAAGCAGTAGTTGCCGATACCGGCACCCGTGGGCCGCGACTGGATCAGCATCAGGTTGACGCCCCGCACCGCGAACTCCTGGAGCAGTTCGAGCAGCGCGCCCGGGTGGTCGTCCCGCAGCCAGATCACCATCGACGTCTTGTCGGCGCCCGTCGGCGCGGACGGCCTGGCGGGCCGCCCCACCAGCACGAAGCGGGTCTCCGCGTTCTCCGCGTCGTGGATGTCGCCGACCAGCGGCTCCAGACCGTACGTCGCCGCCGCGAACTCGCCCGCGAACGCCGCGTCGTACCGACCCTCCTGCACCAGCCGCGCCCCGTCCGCGTTCGACGCGGCCGACTCCCACACGGCCTCGGGCAGGTGCGCCCGCAGCCAGTTCCGCACCTGCGGCTGCGCCACCGGGTGACCGGTCACCGTCTTCACGTCCGACAGCTGCGTCCCGGGCCGCACCAGCAGCGCGAACGTGATCGGCAGCAGCACCTCGCGGTAGATCGTCAGCGGCTCGCCCGACGCCAGTTCGTCCAGCGTCGCGGTGACCCCGCCCTCCACCGAGTTCTCGATCGGTACGAGCGCGGCGGCGGCCTCCCCGTTCCGTACGGCGTCCAGCGCGGCGGGCACCGACACCATCGGTACGAGCTCCCGCGTCGCGGCCTCCGGCAGCGTACGCAGGGCGGCCTCCGTGAAGGTGCCCTCGGGACCGAGATACGTGAATCGCGTGGCCGACATACCGGTCACCCTAGTCCGCGAAGCGACCGCGTGGTGCCGGGGCGGGTGCGACGGCCGGTGCCGGCGCCTCACCCCTCCAGCAGCCGCTGCCCCACGTACTCGCCATCCGCCGGACCGCCCGGCACCGCGAACAGCCCGCTCGTCTCGTGCCGGATGAACACCGACAGCGCGTCTCCCCGGTCCAGCTTCCGCTGCACCGGCACGAAGCCCTTCCGGGGGTCGGCCTGCCAGCAGATGAACAGCAGCCCCGCGTCCGGCGTCCCGTCGGGGCCGATGCCGTCGTGGTACGAGAACGGGCGCCGCAGCATCGCCGCGCCTCCGTTCTGCTCGGGCGCCGAGATCCGCGCGTGCGCGTTGGCCGGGATCACCGGCCTGCCGTCCGCACCCGCCCTGTCCAGATCCAGGGCGGTGGTCTCGGTACCGCCCGTGAGCGGCGCGCCGTCGGCCTTGCGCCGACCGATGACCTGCTCCTGCTTCGCCAGGGAGAGCCGCTCCCAGTCGTCCAGCAGCATCCGGATCCGGCGGACCACCGCGTACGACCCGCCCGTCATCCACGGCTGCTCCCCGCCCGCCGCGACGAAGATCCGCTCGTCGAAGTCCGGGTCGGACGGCTTCGGGTTGTTCGTGCCGTCGACCTGGCCCATCAGGTTCCGGGCCGTCATCGGCCGCGCGGTCGCCCCCGGCGAACGGTTGAAGCCGTTCATCTGCCACCGCACCCGCGCCGCCGCGCCCGCCTCCTTCTGGATCACGCGCAGTGCGTGGAACGCGACCAGCGCGTCGTCCGCGCCGATCTGCACCCACAGGTCGCCGTCCGACCGCTTGGCGTCCAGCTGGTCCGACGAGAACGCCGGCAGCGGCTCCAGCTGCTCAGGCCGCCGCCCCACCAGACCCGTACGGTCGAAGAATGACGACCCGAACCCGAAGGTGACGGTCAGCGAGCACGGCCCCGCGTCCCGCGCGACCCCGGAGTCGGCCGAGTCGCCGGAGCCCACCGGTTCTCCCGCCATCAGCAGTTCGGCCGCCGCCGACCAGCGGCGCATCAGCGCGGCCGCCTCCTTGCGGCCCGCGCCGGGCGCCAGGTCGAACGCCACGACATGGCCGCGCGCCTGCAGCGGCTGCACGATGCCGGCCTGGTGGGCGCCCCGGAACGGCACCCCGGTCGAGCCGACCGTCGCCAGCGCGGGACCCTCCGCCCCGTCCGGGCCCGCGGCGGCCGCGTACCCGGCGGCACCGCCGGCCGCGCCCAGCACCAGTCCGGTCGCGCCCGCCGCGCCGACGGTGCCGAGCAGTCGCCGTCTGGAGATCTCCACGGCGTCGCCGTCGTCGTTGTTGTTGTCTGGCATGTCGGTCAGCCGATCTTCACGTTCTTGTCGATGGTGGTCTGGTCGATGTCGGAGGTGCGGACGGTCACCTGGATCCGCCACTCGCCCGGCATCGGGATCTGGACGCCCTCGGCGCTCCAGTGGCCCGGAGCGACCCGGTCCGGCACGACCGGGAGCGGCCCGATCCGCTGCGCGTCGAGCGTGAACGACACCTTCAGCTCGGGCGCGTCCAGGGGCCGGCCGTTCGCCCCGTCCACGTAGACGTGCAGGGCGTTCGCGCCGGAGCGGCCGGGGTCCAGGCTGAGCCGTACGGTGCCCTTGCCGTTCGCGCCGCCGGTGTCGAACGGCAGGCTCAGGTCGATGGGGCGGTCGGGTACGGCGGTGGCGGACGCCGCCTGCGTACGGTCGGCCTCCTCCTGCGTACGGCCCGGCTCGGTCGTCGTCAGCGCGGTGGTCACGGCCAGCAGCACCGCGGCGACGGCCGCCTCGGCGAGGACGGAGCGCCGCAGCCCGGCCCGCGCGGGGTCCGCGTCCCGGGCCCGCCGCGCGCGGGCGGTGGCCACGGCGGCCCGCTGCCGGGCGAGTTGGGCGACCCGCGCGGGATCGTCGCCGGGACCCCCGGCATCCGCAGGCTCCTCCCGCACGTCCTGGTCGTCCCGCACGTCCCGCACGTCCCCCACACCGTCGTCCGCGTCGTCCGCGTCGTCCGCGTCGGTCGGGCCGGTCGGGCCGGTCACGTCGGCCGGGTCGGTCGTGTCCTCGTCCCGTACGGCCTCGTCGTTCCCGGCCCCGGGCGCCGGCGGCGTACCGGCCAGCAGACCGGTCCAGCGGCGCGAGAGCCGGGCGACGGCCAGCAGTACGACGACCAGGCCCACCTTGAGCAGCAGCAGCCGCCCGTACGCCGTGCCGGTCAGCGCCGTCCAGGAGCCGACCTGCCGCCAGGACTGGTAGAGCCCCGTCGCCGCCAGGACGACCACCGCCCCGAACGCCATCCGCGAGAACCGCAGGACCGCGTCCCGTTCGATGGACGGCGCCCGGTACAGCGCGACCAGCAGCGCGGCGAGACCGCCCAGCCAGGCGGCCACGGCCAGCAGGTGCAGGATGTCCACGGGCATGGCGATGCCGGGCTGGAGTCCGGCCGACGCGTGCTCCGACAGCGCCCACGTACCGGCGATCCCGGCCGCGACGACGCTGCCGCCTACCGTCAGACCGAAGGTGAGGTCCTTCTTCTCCGGGCCGTCGTCGCGCCGGGCGTACGCCCCGAAGAGCACCGCCACGAACAGCGCGGCCGCGCCGAGGAGCAGCAGCCGCGAGATGAGCGCCGTACCGGTCCTGGTCTCCAGCACGGCCCGCAGCCCCGCCAGGTCGAACGCGTCGCTCAGCTCGCCGGACCCGGTGTACGGGGCGCGCAGCAGCAGCAGCGCGAGCGTCGCCGCGGTCATCGCCAGCCAGCCGCGTACGACGAGCCGCTGCACGGGCCGGACCGCCGCGCCGCGCGGCCAGCAGGCGAGCACGAACGCGGCTCCGCCCACGAGCAGCGCGAAGCCGCCGTACGAGACGTACCGCACGATGTCGTAGAGCGCGCCGACGAGGCCGCCGCCCGCCTCCTGCTCCGGCAGGGCGACCGACGTCTCGGACGGGGCGCCGATGGAGAAGGTGAACGCGCCCGAGATGGGATGGCTGTCGGCGGACACGGCCTGCCAGGCGACGGTGTAGGTGCCGTCCGGCAGCCCGGCGTGCAGATCGACGCCGTACCGGACGACGGAGCCGCTGCACAGATCGCGCAACTCCCCGGTGTCCGCGCGTTTGCCGCTGGGTTCGAGGACCCGGATGGAGTCGTCGCCCATGGCGATCTGCTCGGAGAAGGTGAGCGTCACGCGCTGCGGCGCCTCGGCGACCACCGCCCCGTCCTTCGGGTCGCTGCCGGTCAGCGCGGCGTGCGCGGACGCCGTGCCGGACAGCACGGTGGCGAGCAGGGCCGTGGTGAGCAGCAGCAGCCGCAGCAGCGCCGCGGCTCCGAAGCGTGGGACGGTGGCCGTCATGGTGGATCCCCCAGGGTCCTCGTGCGGTCCTAGTGCTTCATTCCGTCGTGGTCGCCGGCCGACGGGTTGTGGTTGGCCGCTTCCACGGGCAGCTCCACGGTGATCGGGCCGGACTTCTCGAAGTGCAGCTCGACGCTGATCTTGTCGCCCTGCTTCGGCTTCTGCTTGATGTTCATGAACATGATGTGGCTGCCGCCCCGTTCGAGCTTCAGCTCACCGTTGGCGGGGATGTCGAACGACTCCACCCGCCGCATCTTCTGGTCCTTCGTCTCGTGGATCTGGATGTCGTCCGAGAGCGGGCTGGTGACCTTGGTGAGCTTGTCGGCCGCGTCGCCGCCGTTGGTGACGGTGAGGAAGCCGCCCGCCATGTCGCCGACGGGCTGCGGCATGAACGCGCCACCGACCTTCAGCTCGGGCTCGGCGGGGGAGGAGCAGCCCGTCAGCGCCGTCAGCCCGAGTCCGGTGGCGAGGGCTATGGCGGCGGTGAGGCGGGACGCGGAGGGAAGGGCGGACGCTGAGGGAAGAGCGGACGCGGAGGGAAGGGCGGACGCGGAGGGGAGGGAGCGAGGGTGGAGGCGGCGGTTCACGGGTTCTCCCCCTTGATGAGCTTCGGCAGGTCCTTGGCGTACTCCTTGTCGGTGGTGTCCTCGCCGTACAGGACGTACCCCTGGTCGGTCTTGGGCGAGAAGGCGATCACCTGGGCGCCGTGCATGGAGACGACCGTGCCGTCCTTCTCCTTCGTCGGCGGGTCGATGCCGATGCCGATCTGGCGAGCGGCGGCCTGGATGGTCGCGAAGTCGCCGGTGAGGCCGACGAAGGAGGGGTCACCGGCCGAGGGCAGCCACTTGGCGAGTTCGGCGGCGGTGTCCCGCTCGGGGTCGGTGGTGACGAAGACGACCTGGAGCAGGTCGCGGTCCTCCTTCGGGAGCTCCCGCATCGCCATGGCGATGTTGTTCAGCGTGAGCGGGCACACGTCGGGGCAGTGCGTGTAGCCGAAGTAGATCAGCGTCGGCTTGCCCTTGGTACGGGCGCGGAGGTCGTACGGCTTGCCGGTGGTGTCCGTGAGGACGAGGTCGGGCTTCGTGTAGGGCCGGTCGAGGACCGTGCCGGGCTTGGAGCTGCCGGGTGCCAGCGACACGTCGGCGACCGGGCTGCCGCCCGCCTTCGTCTCGGTGCCGCAGGCGGACAGGGCCAGCGCCGACGCGGCGACGAACGCCGCCGCGATCAGTGGGGTGCGCCGGGCCGCGCGGCGGGGCCGCACGGCGCGGATGAGGTTGCGCATGTCGTCGGTTTCTCTCTCGGAAGCGGTGTGGTGCGGTGTGCGGCGGGCGGGTCAGGCGGACCTGCGGCGCCCGGCGAGGACACCGAACGCGAGACCGGCGGCCCCCACCAGGATGCCGACGACCCCGAGCACACGGGCCGTGGTGTCGCTCACGTCGGCGGAGGCCGAGGCCGTCCCGGACGTCTTCGCCGCCGCGTCCTTGTGGCCGCTCTTGGCGTCGGTGCCGGTGCCGGTGCCGGTGCCGGTGCCGGTTCCACCGTGGTGGCCGTCGGCCGGGGCCGACAGCGTCAGTACGGGCGCGGGGGTCGCCGGCTCGGCGGCGCCCTCCCGGGGCTCCTCGATCCAGCGGACGACCTCCTTGTTGTCGTACGTCTGGAGAGCCTTGAACACGAGCCTGTCGGTGTCCTCGGGCAGCCGGCCGAGCGAGACGGGGAACTGCTGGAACTCGCCGGGGCCGATCTTCGAACCGTCCGCCGTCCAGGTGACCTTGGTGACCGCCTCGGTGATCTTCTTGCCGTGCACCTCCAGCGGCTGGTCCAGCTTGGCCTTGGTGACCTCGGCCTTCCAGCCGGGCACGGGCTGCGGCATGACGGAGGAGAGCGGGTGGCCGGCCGGCATGGTGACCTCGACCTTCACGGTCGAGGCGCTGTCCCGCTCGTTGGGGACCTTGAAGTTGACCGTGGCGTAGCCGCCCTTGGCGGCCTCGCCCTGCGGCTGCACGCTGACGTGCGCGAAGGCGGCCGAGGAGAACAGGGCGACGGAGGAGACGGTGACACCGCCGACGACGGCGAGGCGACGAGAGACGTTCATGGCAGAACACACTCCACAGGTGCGGGTACGGGTGGGTGCGCCGACGCGCGGAAAGACCGGCCCTACCGTGACGACGGGCGATCGTGACGCCGGACGAGACGGGCGTCCGTGACGGCGGGCGACCGTGACGACGGTTCGGGCGGTGGGCGCGCGCGGGCGTCGCGACACCGCTCCTGTCGAGCGGGTCGCGTCAGGCTGCGAGAGCGAGGACGGCCGGGGGGCCGCGCCTGATCACCGAGTGCTGGAGCGCGTCCGACGGGTTCGGCGCCGGGGTGTCGTCGTCCGGGCGCGGCGGTCGCGGCCCGGTCGCGGTCGGTACCGTCAGCCCGGCCATCAGCGCGTGTACGAGAACCAGCGCGCCGCGCAGGGACCGTACGAGCGTCTCCTCGGCGACCTCGACGGCGCCGCGCGCCGACACCTGGGCCAGCCGGGCCAGTTGCAGGAGCGCGAGGTCGCCCCGGCGGAGCAGCCACCCCGTCACGAGGGCGGCCAGCAGATGGCCGAGCGCCATGGAGAGGCTGGGCAACGCCTGTGCGTCGGCGGCGGCGTGCGGGGCGGCGGGGGTCGCGGCGGCCGCTGCCGCCGCCGGGTCGAGACCGGCGGCCGTGACGATCCGGTGGGCGTCGCCGGGGCTGAGCGCCGCCATGCCCGCGCCGCACACCAGCCGGGCGGCGGCCCGGATCAGCGCGTCGTCAGCGGGGCCGCCGTGCGCGGCCTGCGCCGCCCCGTGCTGCTGTCCGAGCCCGAACAGCGTGTGCAGGGCGAGCTGTCCGCCTGCGAGAGCCGCCGCGATCACCGGCAGCGAGCGCTCCCGCCCGGTGAACGGCAGGGCCACGACGAAGACGCCGAGGAATCCGGCGGCGAGCGTCCACCAGGGGACGGACTCGCATGCGGCCAGGACGTGCCCGAGCGCGGACAGCACGAGGCAGACCGCGGTGAACACCGCGGCCCTCAGCAGCCGGGGAGCGGCGGGGGCAGTCATGGCCGGGCCATCATCCCACTGCCCTCGGGCCCGCCACACGGCAGGTCCATAAGGTCACCCTTTGGTATCAGAGGCCCCACATGCGTGGCCGTATACACCGGCGTACGAGGTACGCGCATCCGCCGAATGAGGGTCCCGGCGTCAACTTCGTGCTTACAAGCCCGAAGTGCGGAAATACGTACCGATATGTCGAGCCGCAGCCAGGAGGCTGGAGCATGAGCATCTGGTGGTCACTCCATTTGCGGCGCGAGGCTGCGAGCGTTCCGCTCGCCCGTCGCCTTCTCCTCGGCACGATGGAGACCGCGGGGGTCGATCCGGATGTCTCCTACGACCTGTCCCTGGCGCTCGGTGAAGCGTGTGCCAACGCCGTCGAGCACGGCGGTGGAGGCCGGGGGCCGGGCGGCCAGGGGGAGGCGTCCACCGAGTTCCGGGTGACCGCGTACCTGGACGGCGATAAGTGCCGTATCGAAGTGGCGGACTCAGGGCCGGGTTTCCCGGCCGAGCCCGCACGCGTGGTGCACCGGGCGGATCTCGACGCGGAGAGCGGGCGTGGCCTGCGTCTGATCGAAGAGCTTGCCGATCATGTGCACTTCGGCAACAGAGCGGGCCGGGGTGGTGCGGTGGTGAGCTTCGACAAGATCGTGAAATGGCGGACCGACGCACCGTTGGCCGTGACCTGACGTTGGGTGTTTCACGTGAAACGTCCCCCACCGGGCGTACCGGTGGGGGACGTTCGCGTGACGGGCCCGGGTCAGCCCTTCAGAGCGGCCATCCACGCCTCGACCTCGTCGGAGCGGCGCGGCAGCGCGTCCGAGAGGTTCCGGTTGCCGTCCTCGGTGACGAGGATGTCGTCCTCGATCCGGACACCGATGCCCCGGTACTCCTCCGGCACGGTCAGGTCGTCGGACTGGAAGTACAGGCCCGGCTCGACCGTCAGGCACATACCCGGCTCCAGGGTGCCCCCGACGTACGTCTCGGTCCGGGCGACCGCGCAGTCGTGAACGTCCATGCCGAGCATGTGACCGGTGCCGTGCAGGGTCCAGCGACGCTGCAGACCGAGCTCCAGCACCCGCTCGACGGGGCCCTCCAGGAGGCCCCACTCGACGAGCTTCTCGGCGAGTACGCGCTGCGCGGCGTCATGGAAGTCGCGGTACTTGGCGCCCGGCTTGACCGCCGCGATACCCGCCTCCTGCGCCTCGTACACGGCGTCGTAGATCTTGCGCTGGATGTCCGTGTAGCGGCCGGAGATCGGCAGCGTCCGCGTCACGTCGGCGGTGTAGAGCTCGGTCGTCTCCACACCGGCGTCCAGGAGCAGCAGGTCGCCGGAGCGGACCGGGCCGTCGTTGCGGACCCAGTGCAGGGTGCAGGCGTGCGGCCCGGCGGCGCAGATCGAGCCGTAGCCGACGTCGTTGCCCTCGACCCGGGCGCGGAGGAAGAAGGTGCCCTCGATGTAGCGCTCGGAGGTGGCCTCGGCCTTGTCGAGGACCTTGACGACGTCCTCGAAGCCGCGGGCCGTGGAGGCGCAGGCCTTCTCCAGCTCGGCGATCTCGAAGTCGTCCTTCACGAGGCGCGCCTCGGACAGGTACACCCGCAGTTCCTCGTCGCGCTCACCGGTCACCTTGTCGGTGAGCGCCTTCTCGATCCCGGCGTCGTGGCCGCGCACGACCCGCACCGGGCCCGTGGCCTCGGCGAGCAGGCCGGCCAGCCGGCGCACGTCACCGGTCGGGACGCCGTACAGGACGGACGCCTCGGTCAGCGAGTGGCGGCGGCCCACCCACAGCTCGCCCTGGCCGGACAGCCAGAACTCGCCGTTCTCCCGGTCGGAGCGGGGCAGCAGGTACAGCGTCGACTCGTGGCCCTCGGACTTCGGCTCCAGGACGAGTACCCCGTCCTCGGTCTGGTCGCCGGTGAGGTACGCGTACTCCGTGGACGCCCGGAAGCCGTACTCGGTGTCGTTGGAGCGGGTCTTCAGGTTGCCCGCGGGGATCACCAGGCGCTCACCGGGGAAGCGGGCCGACAGGGCCGCGCGGCGGGCGGCGGTCCGCTCGGCCTGGGCGATCGGCTCCAGGTCCCGCAGCTCGGTGTCGGCCCAGCCGGACTTCATGTTCTCGGCGAGCTCGTCGGACACGTCCGGGTACAGACCGTTCTTGCGCTGCTTGACGGGCTCTTCGGTCTCCGGGCCCGCTGCGGTAGCAGCAGAATCCGGTGCTGCCGGGGTGCCCGGGTTCTCCGGTGTCTCCGGGGTCTCCGGGTTCTCCGGCGTGAGCTCTTCAGCCACGGGTCCGCCTCCTCTGGGTACGTCTGGTACGACACTGGGCCGCTTCCCATCGTACGGTCGTACGGGAAGCGGCCCAGGGCCCGCCGGGCACCCGGCCTACTCGAAGCGGGCCGCCAGCAGCACGATGTCTTCGCCGTCCCCGGCACCCCCGGCACCCCCCGCACCCCCGGCACCCCCGGCGTCCCCGCCGGCTCCGGCGCCGTCCGGGCGGACCGGGGCGCCGTCCAGGCCGTCCGGGAGCACCGTCCGCAGTACGTGGTCCGCGATCGCGCCCGGGTCCGCGCGGTCCGCCTTCGGCACGGCGGCCGCCGCCGCGTGCAGCCGCGCGAACGCCCGGTCCATCGGGTCCCCGGTGCGCCGCAGCAGCCCGTCGGTGTACAGCAGGACCGTCTCCCCGGGCTCCGGAGCGATCTCCACGCTCGGCGCCTCCCAGCAGGCGAGCATGCCGAGCGGCGCGGAGAGGGACGTCTCGACGAACTCCGTGCGCCGCTCGCCGACGATCAGCGGCGGCGTGTGCCCCGCCCCGGCCAGGACGATCTTCCGCTGGGCGGGTTCCGCGTACGCGAAGAGCGCGGTGGCCGACCGGGCGGGTTCGGTGAGGCGGAGCAGCAGCTCCAGATCGGACAGTACGGCGACCGGGTCCTCCCCTTCCATCACCGCGTACGCCCGCAGGGACGCCCGCAGCCTGCCCATCGCGGCCAGGGCGCTCGGGCCCGTGCCGGAGACCGAGCCGACGGCCAGCCCGAGGGCCCCCTCGGGCAGCGGCAGCGCGTCGTACCAGTCGCCTCCGCCGCGCGCGCCGGGGCGGAGGCGGGCGGCGAGCTGGACGCCCGGCACGCGGGGGAGCCGGCTCGGAAGCAGCTCATCGGCGATCGTGGCGAGGGTCGCCCGGCCGCGCTCCAGCTCCAGCAGCCGCGCCAGGTGCTCGGAGGCGTACGCCCCGTAGAGGCCGACCAGATGGCGGCGGCGCTCGTCCGGTTCGGCGGGCTCGTCGTACAGCCAGACGGCGGCGCCCAGTTTCCCGGCGGTCTCGGTGGCCAGCGGTACGGCGTAGCTGGCGGCGAAGCCGAGCCGGGCGGCGACCTCGCGGTGGCGGGGGTCGAGGTGCTCGTCGCCGAACAGGTCGGGGCTGGCGACCGGCTCGGGCAGCCGCCCCGCGCTCCGCCGGCGCGGGGCGCCCGCGCCGGTGTCGGGCAGGCCGTCGAGGATGCGGCCGTAGGAGGTGGCGCTGCGCGGCACGGTCTCGATGGTGCCGAGGTCGGCGTGGGCGAGCCCGAGGCCGATGGTGGAGCTGGGGCCGAGGCCGTCGGCGGGTTCGAGGACGGCCATGCCGCGGCGGGCGCCGACCAGCGCGGCACCGGCCCGCAGCAGCTCGTGCAGCGCGTCGTCGAGGGTGCCGGTCCTGGCGAGGCGTTCGGTGAGTTCGTGGAGGGTGGTGAGGTCGGAGACCCAGCCGGCCAGCCGGTCCTGGATCAGCACGCCGGGGGCCGGGGGCGGGGCGGGCACGCCCGGAAGAGGAGAAGGATCGGCAGTGTGCGCGGGCGCAGGGACCGTTGGATCGATTCCGGCCACTTTCGGCAGGTGAGGGGCGCTCATGGCAGCCGGCTTTCCGGCTGCTTCGTTTCGCTCAATAGCATCGCAAACCCCCATGTCATTCCGCATGTATTCTGCGCCGCTATCACTGCATCCACATGTACACGCAGTCGTAAGGGGATGTCCAGCATTGTCCCAGCGGGACGTGTGGTGTCTGTGCGATGCTGAACTCCTGCTGAACTTGGCCAAAAAATGGCCCCTATGGGGAGGTTTTGCGGTCGACTGAGCGGGTTCGACAGCGGGGCACCGCCCGGGACGACGTCCTCACGGACGCCTGGGAGGCTCCTCGGTGAGCATCATCCGAGCGTCATCCGAGCGTCGTGCTAGCACCGTCCGAGCGTCATCCCTGACGAGCGGGGGTACGTATGAAGGCAGTGGCCAGGGGCAGTTGGGGCAGGCCCGGAACCCGGCGGGAAGCCCTGGCGTCCTTGATGCCGAAGGCGTGCCTCGTCCCCGCGAGGCGGGGGCGAGCGGCGGGGAGAAGTCCGGCGGAACGAAGCGACAGGTTCGGCGGAACGAGAGCGGGAAGTCCGGCGGGACGTAGCGGGCCACCAAGCGCCATGGGCGCGCCACCCCTCGCCATGCGTTTAATGGACCCGGGCTGTCCGGCCCGTCCCGTGCGGCCGACGCTCGGCCCCCTGTGAAGTACGCGCAGTGAAGCAAGGCACACCTGTTGTACACGTCTCGTGATCGTGTGTCCGTGACCGCGTATGCGTGATCACGTGCGGTGATGTGGACCTCGGCGTTCAACGGAAAGGAACGAGCGCTCATGCGCGAGATCCTCGGAAGGCGACGCAGGCTCCGGTTCCGGCGCAAGAGGGGGCCTGCGCAACTCGACGCGGCGCTCCTGTGCGCCACCGAGTGGGACTGGCCCGTACTCCCCGGCGCGGGGCTCGAAGCGGCGGGGCGCCGCAGCGACCGCGAGCGCCGCTGTGCCTGTCCCGACCCCGAGTGCGTCGTACCCGGCGCACACCCCTTCGACCCCGGGCTCCTCGCGGCCAGCACCGACGAGCGGATGGTGCGCTGGTGGTGGACCAACCGCCCGGACGCCCCGATCGTGCTCGCCACCGGGGGCCGTGCGCCGTGCGCGGTGAGCCTGCCCGCCGTCGCGGGCGCGCGGGCGCTGGCCGCGCTGGACCGGCGGGACATGCGGCTCGGCCCCGTCGTGGCCACCCCGACCCGCTGGTCGCTGCTGGTCGCCCCGTACACCCTCGAACAACTCGGCGAGCTCCTGTACGTCAAGGACAGCGTGCCCAGCTCGCTGCGGTTCCACGGGGACGGCGGCTATCTGGTGCTGCCGCCCTCGGAGACCGGCACCGGGCGGGTGCGCTGGGAGCGCGCGCCGCTCACCGGCTCCGCGAAGCCGTGGCTGCCGGACGTGGAAGCCGTCGTGGACGCGCTGGTCGAGGCGAGCACGAGCACCCCGGGGGGCGGCAGCCGGCTCCGGTACTGACCGCCGGAGCCGTATCACCCGTCATTCAGCGTCATCAGCGTCATCAGCGTCCTCAGCCGGCAGCACCCGGCATCACGTGTCGCGGTCGGCATCACGCGTCGCGATCGTGATCACGTGCCGCCGTCGTGATCAGGTGTCGCCGTCGTCGTCGTTCGTCACGCGCGTATCACTCGTACGGGTGTGAGCGGTGCCGACGTGTAGGGGAATCGGGCGCGCGGCGGTCTTCGGGGCCGCCGTGCGCCGATATCTTCGGCCCACCGTCGGGAAACCCCGGGCGACCCCCGGGCAGTGGGCAGGTGGGACGAGCGTGAATCTCCGCATGATCGGGCTCGGCGCCCTCGCCGTGTTCACGGCACTGCTGCCGCTGGCGGCGTCGGCCGGACCGGCCGGCAGCCCCGTACCGGGTACCGCCGACGCCAAGCCGGGACTCGCCGCGCTTTCCCCGGAGGAACCGGGGCCGAAACCCGAGGCGGGCACGGAATCCGCGCCGGAGCCCGGGGACGGCATCGCGCACGCGCCGGCACTTCTGGCCGAAAGCGATGCGCCCGCCGAGCACGACGCGCACCTGGCGCGGTGCGGACCCGAACTTGTCTCCCCCGACGGCATCGAGGCACAGACCTGTGTCCTCACGGAGGGGTCCGACACATGGGCGCGGACGTACTACCGCAATGCCACGGGCGCCGAGCTGAGCGCCGTCCTCACCCTGATGGGCCCCGAGAGCCGGACCGTACGGACGCATTGCCGCGTGGCGGCCGGCGACGAGCCGGGCGCCTGTGAAACTCCGAGAGAGCGGACACGCGGGAAGTCCGGCGATTACACGGCGATGGCGGAGTTCGCGGCGGCGGGCGACCCGGACGCTCCGCTGCTGTTGCGAGTGGGAAGCAACTCGCCGGAGACGACGCCACGTTGAGCGGAACCTGAGGTCCGGGGCGTCACACCAAGAGCGGAGTGTTGCATTCCGCGAAAATGGAAGGACCCGGTCGCTGGCGACGGGGGATGCACCAGCGACCGGGCTTCCAGAACCGTAACAAGAGATCGGCTGTTCGCAAATTCGATCTCTGTAATTCGGACAGGGATTTACCCGTCGGTACGGGCAGTTGTGGCGGACGTCACCGACGGCGCGGGACGCCTTCGCGGGCGCCCTCCAGGCACCCCCTCGGTAGCTTCGCGGCGGCTTCGCTCGTGCCTTCGCCGCCCCTTCGCGGGAGCTCCGCCGTTCCCCGGACAGCCCCCGGGGCGTTCCCCGGAGGCTCCCCGGATGTCACACGGCGTTCAGCTGAGCGTCACCTGGCGGTTGGTGAGCCCGCCCCGCGCACGGCGCTCCTCCGCGCTCAGCTGAGCGTCGACCCGCAGGGCCTGGGCGAGCCGCTCGGCGAACTCGGCGGCCGGCTTCTCGCACTCCTCGGCGCCCATGCCGGTCGGCAGGTCCCACACCGGAACCACCAGACCGTGCGCCCGGAACGAGCCCACGAGGCGGGTCCCTTCGCCCAGCGAGGACGTACCGGCGGCGTGCAGCCGGGCCAGCGCGTCGAGCAGCCGCTCCTCCGGATGCGGCATCACCCAGCGCAGGTGGTTCTTCTCCGGCGTCTCACACCAGTACGCCGCGTCCACGCCCGACAGCTTGACCGTCGGGATCGCCGCGGCGTTGGCGCGCTCCAGGGACGCGGTCACCTCGGGCGTCGCGTTCTCCGTCGAGTCCGGCACCCAGAACTCGAAGCCCGTGTGGACGACCGGCTCGAACGGGGCCTCCGGGTCCAGCAGGTCCTGCAGACGCGGGCCGTCGGCGGACACCCGCTGCGCGGCGACCGGCGTGCCGGGCCGGGCGGCCAGCGCGCGCTGCAGCGTGTCCGCCAGGTCGCGGCTCAGGTCACCGGAGGACGTGTCGTTCTGCAGGGCGAGCAGGACGGAGCCGTCGTCGCGGCGCAGCGCGGGCCAGGCCATCGGCAGGACGGTCGCCAGCGTCACGGACGGTACGCCATCGGGCAGTCCACCCTTCAGGGACAGGGGCGCGGTGGCGGCCGGGACCAGCTCGCGCAGGGCGACCCAGTCGCACTCGCCGGCCAGGCCCTCGAACGGGCGCTGGACCAGCTCGGTCACGGCCTGCGCGGCGGCGCGGCCGTGGCACGCCTTGTAGCGGCGGCCCGAACCGCAGGGGCAGGGCTCGCGGGCCCCGACGACCGGCACCTCTCCGTTCGTCACCCGAGGTGCGGCGGCCTTGGTGTGGGGGCGCTTTTTGGCCATGCTGTGGCTTCTCCCGTAACAACGGCGGTGCTGTGTCGGCCGCGAGCCTAGCCGCACCGGGGCGTTCGCGCCGCGCACCGAGCCGCCGACGCCGATGCCCGATGCCCGATGCCCGAGGCGGAGGCCGAGCCGACGTCAGCACCGGCCCCGCGTCGGGTCAGTCGAGATCGTCGTACGCGTCGAGGAAGTCGAAGGCCCCCGCGACGGGATCCGCGGCGGCCCCTGCGGCAGATCCCGTGACGGAACCCGTGACAGACCCCGTGACGGAACCTGTGGCAGACCCGGCGACGGAACCTGTGGCAGAACCTGCGACGGCGCCCGTGACAGACTCGGTGGCGGGTCCTGGGCCTGTGACCGGAGCGGCGCCGGCCGCCGAACCGGCGGCGCTCACGGGGTCGGCGAGCCCGCCGGGAACCGTGCCGCCGACCGTGCCGCCGACCGCCGCGCGTGCCGCGCCGTTGGCCGCCCTGCTCGCGGACGCGCCCGCCGCCCCGCCCACGGATCCGTTCACGGCCCGTGTACGCGACGCACCGGGGCCACCGCCCGTGACGCGCGTAGCGAAATCGTCGCGCTGGGGCCCCTTCGTCATGACGACCCAGACGGTGACCTCGCCCGCCGCGCTGTCCCGTACGCCCCACTCCTGGGCGAGTGCGCTGATGATGTTCAGCCCACGGCCGCCGCGCGCGGTGACCGAGGGCGTCGACGGAACAGGGCGAGTGGGACCACCCCCGTCCGTCACCTCGACGGTCAGCGTGCCCTCCGTGTCCACGCGCCAGGCGGCGCGGACGTCGCCGTCACCGACCTCCGACCGGCCCAGCGGTCTGCCGTGCCGGCAGGAGTTGCTGAGCAGTTCGGAGAGGACCAGTACGGCATCGTCGACCATGGAATCCGAGACCCCGCTACGGCGCAGTTGCTGCCGCATCCGGTGTCGCGCCTCGCCCACGCCCGCAGGGCCATGGGGTACGGCCATGCTCGACGACGTCGGCACTTCCTGTGCCATCACCAACGCCACCCCCGAGACCTCCTTCGCCCCACGCCACCGTGTGGATGCCCCAATGGCCTGGACCGGAAACCGGCCAGTCCGCATACAGTGACGCAGTAGACACAGGTCTCTACGGAGCGAATGCGCCGGAGTACACCGTGTAACTACTGTGACGCACGGCCCAGTTGTGACAGAACCTGTTTGGGGCGGTTTGTGATGATCGCGTCGACCCCGAGCCGTACGCAGAGATCCACGTCCTCCGGCTCGTTCACCGTCCAGACATGGACGCGGTGCCCCGCGCGGTGCAGCCGGGCGACATGGGCGGGGTTGTTGCGGACGATCCGGATGGACGGGCCGGCGATCCGGGAGCCGGCGGGCAGCCGCCCGTCGCGCAGCCGGGGCGAGACGAACTGGGTGAGGTAGACGGTCGGGACGTTCGGCACGGCGGCGGCGACCCGGTGCAGCGACCGGGCGGAGAAGCTCATGATCCGTACGGGAGACGCGCCGGGCTCCGGGTCGGCCAGCCCGTAGCGCTTGAGCTGCTGCACGAGCCGCTCCTCGACCTGGCCCCGCCAGCGGGTGGGGTGCTTGGTCTCGATCGCGAGCTCGATATGGCGGCCCGCGTCGGCCACCAGGCCCAGGAGGCGTTCGAGGGTCAGCACGGAGGTGAACTCGCGGTCGCCCCAGTCCGGGGACTCGTCGGGGTCCTTCCAGGAGCCGAAGTCCAGGGCGGCGAGATCGGCGAGCTCCAGCGCGGAGACGGCACCCCGGCCGTTGGAGGTCCGGTTGATCCGCCGGTCGTGCACGCAGACCAGATGGCCGTCCGCGGTGAGCCGCACATCGCATTCGAGGGCGTCCGCCCCGTCGTCGATCGCCTTCATGTATGCGGCGAGGGTGTGCTCGGGTGCGTCCTCCGAGGCGCCTCGGTGCGCGACGACTTGAATCGGGTGCTGTCGTACATGAGTCACCGCGTCATGGTGCCACCGTTCCCGCGCTCGGGGGCACGCCTTCGGATGGCGTCCGATATGCCGGAGATAAAGGAGGGGTGGCGCACGCACAGCTCCGGCTTACAGTGGCCTGACGGGCTGTGGGAAAAGCTGACCGCAGATACTGCGCAGGCCGATCGCACAGGCCGAGAGTCACTCCGCCAGACGTGGAAACCGAGGAGAACGAGCTGTGAGCACCGAGAACGAGGGCACCGCGGTTCCGTCCGCCCCGTCCGCACACCCTGTGCCGGCCACCGCTCCCGAGGACACCGCCGCGCCCGCGCAGGCCGCCCAGGAGGGTGCCCGTTCCGAGACGCCGGAGCCGCGCGGGGCAGCCGAGGCGCCTCAGCGGCCCGAGGCGCCCCAGCGGCCAGAGGCCTCCGAGGCCTCCGAGGCGGAAGCCTCCGCGTCCCCGCCTCCGACCGCTCCCGCGTCCCCGGGTGCCCCCGCGCCCCAGGCTGCCGCCCCGGGTGGTGCTCCGGCCCATCCGGCGGAGGCCCCCACCGCCTCCCTCCCGGCGACGCCCCCGCCGCCGCAGAACCCGCCGACGCCCCTGCCGGCGTACGAGCCCGCGCCGTCGGCGTTCGAGGGCGCCCCGGCGGCGTACCCCACCGCCCCCACGCCTCCCACCGAACCCACCGCCCGTCACGCGGCCCCCGGCCACACGGACGGCGGTCACGCGGCCCCCGGTCACCCGACTCAGGGGCACCCCGCTCCCGCCCACCCCGCCCCCGGAGATCCCCACGCCACCGCGGCCGTCCCTCCGGCCGCCCCTCCGGCCGGGCCGGTGTGGGGTGCGGGAGCCCCGGTGGCGCCCCTCCCCGCCACGCCGCGCAAACGTTCCGGCGGCCTGATCGCCGCCGTCCTGGTGGCCGCGCTCGTGGCGGGCGGCGTCGGCGGCGGCGTCGGCTACTGGGCGGCCGAGCGCCAGTCGGACCCCACCGTGTCGACGACCGTCTCCGCCGGGGAAGGCCCCACGGAGGTCAAGCGCGACCCCGGAACGGTCGCGGGCATCGCGGCCAAGGCCCTGCCGAGCGTCGTCACCATCGAGGCCAAGTCCGGTGGCTCTCAGGGCGAGGGCGGCACCGGCACGGGCTTCGTGTACGACCGTGAGGGCCACATCCTCACCAACAACCACGTGGTCGCGTCGGCGGCGGACGGCGGCACGCTCTCCGCCACCTTCTCCGACGGCAAGACGTACGACGCGGAGGTCGTCGGCCGGGCGCAGGGCTACGACGTGGCGGTCCTCAAGCTGAAGAACGCCCCGGCGGGCCTGAGCCCGCTCGCGCTCGGCGACTCGGACCAGGTGGCCGTCGGCGACGCGACGATCGCGATCGGCGCGCCGTTCGGCCTGTCCAACACGGTGACCACCGGCATCATCAGCGCCAAGAACCGCCCGGTCGCGTCCGGTGACGGCTCCGGCGGCAAGAACTCGTACATGAGCGCCCTGCAGACCGACGCGTCGATCAACCCGGGCAACTCCGGCGGCCCGCTGCTGGACGCGCGGGGCGCGGTCATCGGCATCAACTCGGCGATCCAGTCTCCGGGCGCCGGCGGGTTCGGCCAGTCGCAGGCCGGTTCCGTGGGCCTCGGCTTCGCTATCCCGGTCAACCAGGCGAAGAACGTCGCCGAGCAGCTGATCAAGACTGGTGAGCCGGTCTACCCGGTGATCGGCGCGACGGTGAACATGACCGAGAAGGGCGAGGGCGCCACCATCGCCGACCAGGGCGCCGGCGGCACCCCCGCCGTCAGCCCCAACGGCCCGGCGGCGAAGGCGGGCCTGAAGCCCGGTGACGTGATCACCCGGTTCGGCGACCGGGCGATCGACAGCGGCCCGACCCTGATCAGCGAGATCTGGACGCACAAGCCGGGCGACAAGGTGACCATCGTCTACGAGCGCGGCGGCAAGGAGGCCACGGCGGAAGTGGTGCTGGATGCGCGCACGGGCGACAGCTGAGGTCGACCCGGCGGGCCGACTCGCGGTCCCTGTCGGCGAAGCCGTCGAAGTACGCGGCCCCACGGTCCCGTACGGACCACGCCACGTGGGGCCGGTACGCCGTACGTACAGCCGTACGTACAGCCGTACGTACAGCCGTACGTACAAGGGCGCCACTCCGCACCGGAGTTGAGTACGCCTACTCATCCCGCCCGGGCCCCCTCGGCACAGACTGGCAGCACCAACGAGAAAGGGCTGCCCCATGCCGCGCATCCGACGTTCCCTCCCGTGCCTCGCCCTCGCGGGCGCGGCCACGGCGCTGCTCCTCACCGGCTGCTCGATCCAGGACCGCATGTGCGGGTCCGACAGCTACCCCGTCAAGGCGGTGCGGGACACCGGCGGCGACTGCGTCGCCAACGGCCAGGAACCCCCGGAGGGCTGGGTCCGCTACCCGGAGGGCAAGGTTCCCGAGTACGTGGGCGACAAGTGGGACGTGTACTGGGGCGACAAGCTCCTCGACGAGAAGGGCCGCCTCATAGAGACCCCGTAGAGGCACCGGCACAGCCGCCGACACGCGCCTCCGCCTCCGCCACCGTTGCCACGGCGTCCGCCTCCGCCACCGACGTAGCGTCCGCGCCCGGCATCAGGTCTCCCGAAGTCGCGACGGCCCGGGAACCAGGGCTGTGGTTGCCTGATCAGGACAGACCACCAGCACGGTCCTATGCTGGAACTGTCAGTGATCCATTCCGGGCCGAGTCCGGAGGTGGGGGCGGGCCGCCCGCGCCGGGAGGCGGCGATTCATGGGCGCGAGACAGAGATCCGTCGTCGCGAGTGCCACAGCCACACTGCTTTTCCTGAGCGGTACGGCCGCCGCGGGCGCAATGCCGGCGGACGACCCGTCAGAGGTATTCGAGAACGCAGCTCCCGGCACCGTGAGCGTGATAGGAGAGGGCGATGTCGCCCTCGGAAGCGGCTTCGTCTACGACTCCGAAGAGGGACGTGTCCTCACGAACGCGCATGTCATCGAAGGGCAAGCCGCTCTCAAGGTGCGCATAGGGGAGAAAGAGCCGGTACCGGTCCGAGTGCTCGGCAGTGACCCCTGTGAGGATCTGGCCGTCGTCGAGTTCACCTCACCGCAGGAGAACCTGAAGGAGCTCGAATTCGGCGACAGCGACAAGGTCGAGGCAGCCGACACCGTCACAGCCATCGGCTACCCGGCCTCCTTCGAGAACCCCGCCGCCCAGAAGCCCGTCTTCACCTCCGGCTCAGTGCAGTCACCGGACGTGGCAGCCGAGCCGGACCCGTCCCTCCCCCGCTACCCCTCCACCATCCAGCATTCCGCCACGGTGAATCCCGGAAACTCCGGAGGGCCTCTGCTCGACAGCGAGGGAAAGGTCGTCGGAATAAACTCGCTCGTCAACCCGGAAGCGCAAGGGCAGTATTACGCGATCAGCGCCAACCACGCGCGTCCACTGCTGGACGGGCTTGCCGAGGGCGACAAGAAGAACGACCCGGGATGGGCGATCAGTGCGGTGGAGGACCCTTTCCTGAGTGAGTACTTCTCGGACCCGGAGGATCAGAAGATCATCAGCGGGGCGCAGGAACGCTTGATCAAGGAAAAAGTGACAGGGCTCTTCATCAGGGAAACGGCGACGAATTCTCCGGCATACGAGGCCGGTCTGGGGCTGGGCGACGTGATCACCCATGTGAAGGACGCCCCCGTGGCATCGGTCGGCGACCTCTGCGATGTCCTCCAGTCGTCGGCGCCCGGCGAAAAGATTCCGATCGACGGCATCCTCACCGTGAACGCCGAGGTCGAAGAAGCCACGTTCGGGGACCCCTGGACCACCGAACTGGAGCTGCCCGCCAAGCCCTGACGGGTGACTCATCCGCACGCCGGACTCACCCCCACGCCGCGCACCCGGCCGCCCACAACCTGCCATGAAGGAGCGAGCGGCCGGGGCTGTGCGGCCCTGTCGCATGCGGCGCCGAGGACAGCCCGTACGCCCAACAGCAAAGCGAAGGCGCGGAGTTCGGCCACGGAATCCGGTCCCGTCGCCGCCTCGCGACTGTGGCTGGGCCGACAGCTACCCTTGGTTGACGTTCATTCCCTGGAGCTCGCCGTAGACGGACTGCTCGCCGTCGGACGACACCGCTCCCAAGCGGATGGGTGCCTGCGACTCGAACAGAGCGTCTGACGGCGGCGGGTACTGGGCGAGGTTCGCGACCCACCTCGCGGGTTCGAGGGTCTGGAAAACGAACGGGCCGGCGATCTCACCGTTCCGTTCGAAGGTGGTGTTGAAGGGCTGGACCCATGTCTCGGTAAACCCGGTCGAACCGAGAGCGAGGGTGCTGGCGGGAGGAACGTCGTCGTCCGGCTGGGCGAGAGTGATCTTCCCGAACATGGGGTGGAACGCCTCCATCGTGAAACGGAGGGTCTGCAGACGTACGAAGTCATCGCCGCCGGCCACGACCTTCTGGACCAGCGAGCCGTTGAAGTCCAGCATGGGCGGAGGCGGCGGCAGATCCGCGACCAGCTTGGCGCCGAAGGCCTTCACACTCAGGCTGAACGTCTGCCCGACCGTGGGCAGGTGCTGGGCCTGGGTGGCAGACCGCGGGACGGCGTAGGCACGGCCGGCACGGCCCATGAGGATCGCGCCGCCGACGGCGGCCACCGCCTGACCGAACAGGCGGCGGCGACTGGGGGTAGATGTCATGCCGAGGATTGTCGATCTCCCCACTGCGGCGGGCAGCGATTCAGGCAGCCATGTCCACCCTATGAGTGACGGCGCAACCCCAGTCGCCGCCACGCGAGGCTGTCGTTGATGACGTCCGTGTGACTGGGGCCTTGAGGACACAGCCGCCCTCCCAGCCGGGTGGTACGGGCCAGGTCACCACCCCTGGACGAACCGGGTCACCGCGGCGGCGTAATCCTGGGGGTGGGTCTCATGGGGGATGTGGCCGGCGCCGTGGAAGGTGTGGTGCTGGGCTCGGGGCAGGACGGTGGCCAAGCGGTCGAGGACGGTGCCGAACCATGCCGGGCCTTCGGTGCCTCGGCTCAGCAGCACCGGTGCCGTGCAGGCGCGGAGCGCGGCGGCGTCCAAGACCGCCCAGTCGGGGTCCTGTATCTCGTCCAGCCAGGTCTGCGCATAGGTGACCAACGTGTCCCGCACGGGCGCCGGCATCGCTTCCCAGGCGCCGGGGCCGAGCGCGATCTTATCGACGAACAACTGCGCACCGGCCGCGTCCTCGCCCCTGCGCAGCAGCTCCACGGCCTCCTCGATCCCCCGCATCACCGGTTCCAGCTCCGCCATGGCGGCGGGGTCGTCGAGGACCAGCCCGGCCAAGGGCGGTTCGTGGAGGGCGACGGTGCGGAAGAGTTCGGGGCGGCGGGCGACCAGGCCCACGGTGATGGAAGCGCCGAAGGAGTTGCCTGCGACGTGTGCGGGCGCCAGGTCCAGTGCCTCGATCAGCGCCGCGAGGTCGTCCTCGTCCTGCCGCCGGGTGCCCTGTCCGGACACCCGCTCGCTGCCGCCGTGGCCCCGCCGGTCGTACACGATGACGCGGAAGCTGCCTTTCAGGTCGGCCTCAACGGCTGACTGCCAGACGCGGTGATCGTCCCACGAGCCGTGCACCAGCACGAGGGGCTCACCCTCGCCGACTTCCTCGTAGTGCAGCAGCACCGGACCGGCCTGCACGTGTGCCATGCCGGAACTCCTTCGCATGCGGGCGACCGGGCCTCCCACCGACGGTCACATCTGCGCCACCCTCGCACACGCGCCGCCCGGCGCCCCGCCCCGACACACGTCCAGCCGGGCCCTGGCGCGGTCCGAAGCGTGGGCCATACCCAGGACAGCAAGAAGGTGCCACCCTCTCCCCGATAAGGGGTGAGAGTGGCGCCTGTGGTCGGAGTGCCTGGCTCTGTACACGAGAACGGGTTCTGGCACGAGTTCCGTGAAGCGGTCACGATCAGTGATCAGCGGGTGTTTTGAGTGCTTGGAGGATCTGCCGCACTTCCTGGCGCCACTGATCGGCGTCGGCGCTGTCCACCCAGCCGGTTGCCATCTCTGATCCGTCATGGAGAACCCGGTCCAGTGCGAGTCTCGCTGACGCGCGAAGCGAGGCCGGTAGTTCGGGCAGCGGTCGGCTGGGGCCGTCATCGGGGTCAATTACGATGGGGCTGTCGGGGAGGGTGCTGGCGACAAGAGCGGCGGCGGCAACGGCTTCGGCCCCGTCTCCGCCGTCGACGCGCTCTCCCGAGTCGGTGACTCGCTGGAATGCCCGCTCCAGCACGTCGATGACCTGCCGGTGGGTGAGTCCTTCGAGCTCATCGACGAAGTCTGCGGCGAGGTCGCTGTCGAACGGGCCGGTTCCCCACGTTCCCATGCATGGCTCCTGATACGGCTGTCTCGGACCAAGGCATGGTTCCAGGAGCCACTGACATCGGTCACGGGGCGAGGAGGACCCGCTTGCGGAGCAGTGCGAAGCCGGCGCGTCCGAACACCTGGCGCTTGAGCATCTTGATCCGGTTGACGTGTCCCTCGACGACTCCAGAGTTCCAGGGCAGGGTCAATACGGCTCTTCACCATGCAAAGTGTCTTCGGTGACGCTGATGGCGTCTGCGATGCTGTGGGGCGTGGAGTACGTGTCCAGAGTGCCGCGACCGCCGCTGGACGGGCTGATCGACGACCTTTACTACCTGGAGGGTGCGCCGCCGTACGCCCGGCTGACGCTGCCGCCGATGCCGGCGGCGTTGCTCGTCGTCAACCTCGGGGCGCCCTTCCGCATCCGCGCCGGCACCGACATCGAGACGGCCGAGTACGCCGACGGCTGCGTGGTCACCATGCCCACCCGCGCCTTCGAGTTCGGCTATCCGCCGGGGACCCGGTCCGTCGGCGTGCACTTCAAGCCGTGGGGGCTGGCGCCGTTCCTGCCAATGCCCGCGGCCGAGCTGTGTGACCGGCCGGTGACAGTGGAGCAGGTTTGGGGCCGGCCCGCCATTGCTGAGCTGCGAGACCGGCTGGCCACGGCGGCTGAGCCGCACGAGATGCTGACGCTGCTCGAGGAAGAGCTAATGCGACGGCTGTGCGAGATCGCCGGTCTGGGGCTGGTCCGTCATACGAGCAGCGTCATCGCGGCGACCAGCGGGGCGGTGGCGATCGGCGACCTGAGCGTGGCAGCCGGTGTCAGCAGCACTCATCTGGCACAGCGGTTCAAGGAACTCATCGGCGTCACGCCGAAGCGGCTTGCCCGCACCTACCGCTTCGCCGCCACCGTGTTCGCGATCAACCCCGCCGGACCGATCGACTGGGGCGACCTCGCCGGTGGCGCAGGCTACTTCGACCAGGCCCACTTCGGCCACGAATTCCGGGCGTTCACCGGGCTCACGCCTACCCGGTACGTCGAAGTCCGGCGGCGGTTCCTGCGCGAACACCCCGGCCACGTGATGGACGGCTGGCCGCTGCCGGCCGATTGATTTCCTACAAGAGCGACAGCTCACGACACGCTAATTTGGGGCACCCCGAAGCAGAGGAGAGCCCTGTGGGCAAGGTGGTCATGTACAGCTCGGTGTCGGTGGACGGCTTCATCGCGGACGAGAATGACCAGCCCGGACCGCTGTTCGACTGGTTGTCCAGCGGTGACGTCCCGTTGGACGAGAGCGGCCAGGTGAAGGTATCGCAGACGTCCTACGACTACACCCGGCCGTACTGGGACCAGATCGGGGTGACAGTCGTCGGCCGCCACGTCTTCGACATGACGGACGGCTGGGACGGGAAGCCTCCGAGCGGGATCGACCACGTGGTCGTCGTGACGCACCGGCCGGAGCCCGAGGGCTGGGACCTCGAGGCGCCGTTTCACTTCGTCGACGGCGTCGAGGCAGCCGTGGCCAAGGCGCAAGGGCTTGCGGGTGACCGCATGGTTGAGGTCGCCGCTGGCGACGTCGGTGGCCAGGTACTTGCCGCAGGTCTGGTCGACGAGGTGCGCATGGACGTCGTACCCGTGGTGTTCGGGTCTGGCAAGCGCTACTTCGGTTCGGTCCACGCGCAGCACCTGTTGGAGGATCCTGACGTGGTGATTCAGGGCAACCGGGTACTTCACCTGCGCTATCGGGTGCGCCGTTGACCGATGTGAGCAGGTCCGCGAACAAGTCCACGTCGGCCTGCTCGAATGTGCCCACCGCGTGAACCTGTCCCTCGACACCGTCAAGCGCTACCCGCGCACCCGAGCGCCGGGGCCGGTGGCCTCGCAATCCGGTGGCCTGCGGCGGGCTCTCCTGCCCTGACATTTGTCAGGGACTCGGCACCCGGCTCCCTGGCTATGGTCTGTCCACGACGCTCTCGGTATCTCAACGCCTTTACTTTCGATACGAGGGGGAACCCCATGAGTCGCTCCATGGACCGAAGGACGCTGCTGAGGTCGGCCGGGTCCGCGGCGGTGGCGGGATCGCTGGGCGCGCTGGGTGTCACGGCGTTCGCCACACCCGCGCACGCGGCACCCGGAACGATCAACACCGACCAGGTGATGGCCACCACCAATCGCGTGACCCACGCCCCGAACCAGCGCGGAACCATCGGCATCGAACTCCGCTCCGGCTACTACAACGGCTACCAGTACGGCTGGGGACGGCTCGTCGGCTCGGGATGGGACCCGCGTGGCTGGATCTGGCTGGACATCAGCCGGGACGGTGGCAGAACCTGGTCCTTCGCCGACGGTACCTACCTGTCGGACGGCACCGGCTACGCGCACACGTCCGGGTGGCTCACCCAGGCCGACCCTAACTACGTATTCAGGGCCAGCTACGACAGCACTCTCCGGGCCGTCAACCCGTACGTTCGCAGTGGGATCTGGTAACAGCCGGCCCCGGCGCCGGTCCGCGTTGGGTTCCGCTTCGCGGCCTCGATACGCACCGCTTCACGCCTCGCCCACCCTGCAGTGGTCGGACCGCAGCAGCCGCGCTCACCACGCATAGGATGACCCTCACCCGGAAGGCGCCAACGCCGGCCATCACCGAAGCCGCCTGGCTTTGTTCACGAACTTCCGGTTCTGGCTCAGGTTTTGTGACGCGGCCACTCTGAGTGACAGCCGAGCCCCTTCGAGCTGTACGCGAAGTCGCCCGAAAACGGTTCGTGGGTACGGGAGCTGGGTCGACAGTTCGGTGCCGTGGAAGAGGTCGGGCTCCGGCTGAAGGAGTTGTTGTTCCCGTCGATCGCGGACGTCGCGGTGCTGTCGGTGGACGTGGACATCGAGATGGTGCGTGTTGATGCGCAATGCATCGCGGACGGGGCTGCGTGCCCGATCTGCGGGGCCTGGTCCGGCCGGGTTCACGGTTCCTACCTGCGGTTTCCCACTGATGTGCCGAGCGGTGGCCGAAGCGTTGTTCTCCAGTTGCGGGTCCGTCGGTTCGTCTGCTGGAACCCGGGTTGCGCACGCCGTACCTTCGTTGAGCAGATACCCGGTCTGACACGGCGGCACGGCCAGCGGACCGAACGGCTGCGATCGACTCTGGCCGCGGTCGGTCTGGCCCTCGCGGGCCGGGCCGGGGCCCGCATCGCCCGCGTTCTCGGGGGGTCCGTCAACCGCAGCACGGTGCTCCGGCTGGTGGACGCTCTTCCCGAGTCTGAGGTGGCCGCCCCGCGTGTGGTCGGCGTCGACGAGTACGCCACCCGGAAAGGCCGCCACTACGGCACCGTCCTGGTCGACATCTTACGGCCCTGAAGAACCCATGCCCGCCTTCCCTGACGATCTACGGACGCTCGCGGACGAGGCCCTCGCTCGCCTCATCAGCGACGAGGCCGGGCCAGCCTCGAACTGGGTCGACCCAGAAGACTGGAAGCAATGGCGAGCCAACCTCAACCGCCTTCGTGCAGTCCTTGCTCCGCCACCACCGTCAATCGCGCTGTTCAATGTCGAGCAGTGACATAGCGTCACCTACCACAAAACCTGCGCCAGAACCCGAGAACGGGAGTCGTTTGTCGACGGCTTCGGGAGTCACCGCGTCACCCTGTCGCTCGATCAATGTCGATGAGTTCGGGAGTCACTGCGTGCCTGCGTCTTAGCTGTCCATGGCAGAGTGGCGCTGGCGGCTCAACGGATCACGCCGGCAAGCCACTCGCTGAGCGGGTCATGCACCGGATCACCGGCACGACCGTCTGGGCGCCGGAGCTGGCCCGCCGCCCCGCCGCCTCGCCCAGTAGGGCCGCTGTCACGGGCAGCGGCTACCTTCCTTGCAGCTCAGCACAGAACCAAGGGGTGCAGGAAGAGGAGCGGCAATGGTCGTCGAGGTGGGGTACGCGCAGGCGTGGGACCTGGAGGCTTGTGCGCCCTGGCGGCCGATATCCGCCGAGGAGGCCCGGGAGCGGGATACCGCCGGGCTTCCGTACGTGGTGGTGTACCGGGAGCCGGGCCGGGAGGCTCCGCTGGAAGTCCGGCTTGTCTCCTGGCGAGACCACTACGTCGGGCTGTGGGTCTACGACGCCCAAGGCCGCCGCACCTACGACCTGGACATGCGGCTGCTGGACGACCCGTCGCGGCTGCTGCGTCGGTACTCCGTCGGCTGGTACTACACAGGCCCAGAGATGGCGGAGTTCGACAAGGCGTGCCCACGCATCACCATGGACCTCCTCCCGGACGGGAGGGGCCGACGGACGGAGGAGCGGCAGGGGCAGGGCGGGGGCTCCTACGCCACCTCGCCCGGACTCCGGGACGACGAGTACTGGATGGACCGCCCTGCCTTCGGGGAGTGGCCGCTGCTCTCGGCCCAGGTACACGGGCTCATGGAGCCGCCGGTCTTCGAGGCGGCTGAGGTGGCCGAGGCAGCCGAGCCAGGTGACGGAGACGCCCCCGCCACCTGCTGGCGTCCGCCGCGCCCCGCGCAGCCCGGGCCGATCAACGAGTTGTTCCGGCCCGGGGTACGCGTGACCGACGGGTACCACCCCGAGATGACCGTCGTGGAGCCGCGCCGGGTCGGCACCCTGCACGTTCCCGGCGGGCTGCTGGCCGTGTCCGGCCCAGACATCGACCACGGCGACGGGCCGCGCATCACGGTCCCCGTTCCGCCCGGGGAGTACGTACTAGACGAGGCGCTGGTCCGCTTCAGCTACCACTGCGAGTGGCGGGACGCCGAGGTCACGACCACGGAACCCACAGCCGTCCGCCTGCTCGTCAGCGAGACCCCCGCATCGACTTGGGAGATGGCACTCGGTCCGGACGACGATCCCCGGCTGTTCATCGAGCAGCAGATAGCCGGCTTCGACACCGACGGCGCCACCGGCTGCTTCGCCGACGCCGGTGCCTGGGAGCCGCTCATCGCGCTCTTCGAACGGGGGCTGATCCGGGGGGAGTCGGACCTGGACGGGTACGAGGACATCGACGACGGTTCCATGTTCATGCAGCGCACCTGGGATGAGGCTTCCGGCGGTGAGCTCATGTCCTTCGCGACGACCGGGGACGGTACCTATCCGGTGTGGGTCGGCCGTTCCGAGGCCGGTGAGGTAGTCGGCGTCGTGGTGCTGGTGGAGGCGATGCCCGAGCTGCTCCCGGAGCGGGATGGGACCCCCACCGATGCGGCTGTGTAGGCAGGGTCCTGCCAGCGGCGGCAGTCGCCAGCCTGGTTGCAGTTATCCGGGGCGACCGCACCACCGCCGTGTCCCTTGCCGAGGAGGGGCGTCGCGTCTTCGATCGTGCAGGCTCCCACGAGCAGACCTCGGACTATGCCGTGCCCTGGTGGCATGAACGTGTTCCTGTCTCCCTTGCTCGCACGGCTGGTGGACGAGAAGGGCGCCATCGAGCCCCAGGAGCAAGCCGCACGAGAGCTGCCCCGGGCCGGCTGGGGCGCGGACGCGTCGTCCTGCTTCAGCGACGCGCTGCGACCGTCACCGCTCGACCGCAGCGCGGCCGTACGTCCTCCTCACGCAGGGCCGTGGCAGGCTGAAGCGCCCCTTGCACCGGCGCGGGATGCAGCCGACAGGTAAACGTTCACCGCGTCCGCCACATGAGAGACGCGGATCACTTCACCCCCGGGAACTCCGGAGCCGATCTTGTCCCACTTATCGCAGTTATGGATCTTTTCTTCCTCGATACGTTCACATCGGCATCACAGAGGTGGTGCACATGTGAACATACGAGACCGAGGAATGATGACGATTCATATACCTGCGCTGAGAGAGCGTGGGCGGCCTTGGTCCGGGGGGAGTCTGCGCTACATAGCGGGGAGTCTTGCCCTGGCCCTGTCCGTCACGTTGCTCGACGGCACCGTCGCAATGGCCACACCACGCCAGGCGCCTGCCGCACCGGAGACTGCGGCCGTCACGCAGGCTGCGGACATTCCGTCCGCGCGCGTGGCCGCCCGCTTGTCGGGCAAGCGGGTGGAGGCCCTGTCCGAGCGGACCGAGACATCGACGACGTGGGCGAACAAGGACGGTTCGCTGACCACCGAGCTGACCGCCGGTCCGGTCCGGTTCCAGGACGAGGCCACCGGTGACTGGCGTGATGTCGATCTGGACCTCGTCGGCGTGGCCGACGGCGGAGTTGAGCCGAAGGCCCATCCCCGCGGCCTGAAATTGGCAGGCAAGACCGGAGCCCCGGCCGGGTCGTTGAAGGCGGCGCAGGCGGCCAAGGCCACCGATCTGGTAACCCTCGGCGAGGGCGACGAGCAGATCACTTTGCAGTGGAAGGGCGGCCTGCCTGCCCCGAAGCTGGAGGGCACGCGTGCCGAGTACGTCAACGCCGTGCCCGGCGCGGACGTGGTGATCGAGGCGACCCGTACCGGTTTCGAACAGTTCGTCGAGGTCAAGCAGAAGCCTGCCACCGACGACTACACCTACACGCTGCCGCTGAAGGCCAAGGGCCTGAAGGCAGAGCAGCAGGCCGACGGCAGCGTGCTGTTCACCGACAGGAAGAACAAGAAAACCGCGGTGATGCCCGCTCCGGTGATGTGGGACGCGAATGTCGACCCGGTCTCCGGCAAGCACACGCGCCAGGTCAACGTCGGCATGAAGGTCGTCAAGACCAAGGGCGGCGTGGACCTCGTCCTCACCCCGGACGCGAAGTTCCTCGCCGACCCGGCGACGAAGTACCCGGTCACGGTCGACCCGTCCACCTCGTCCCTGTCGAACGTCTTCGACACCTACGTCCAGCGGGGCACGACGGTCGACTGGTCCACGGACACCGAGCTGGACCTGGGCAACCCGGGCACGAAGAACGCCGACGGCACCTACCGCACCGCGCGCTCGTTCATCTCGTGGAACACCGCGCCGATCGCCGACGCCCTGGTGATGGACGCGAAGCTCAGCCTGTGGAACTTCCACTCCGCCAACTACACCGGGTCGTCATGCCCCACGCAGCCGTGGGAGGTGTGGTCCACCGGCGCTGCGACGACGTCGTCGCGGTGGACGGCCCAGCCGTCGTGGATCGCCAAGAAGGCCACCTCATCGGAGACGAGAGGCAACCCCTCCTGCTCCACCCAGCCGGACGGCTGGATCAACGCCAACGTCACCACGATGGTGCAGGAATGGGCCTCGGCCAAGGCCGCCAAGTCCCACATGGGCCTGCGCGCCACTGACGAGAGCATCACGGGGCAGTGGAAGCGCGTCAACTCCGCCAACGCCGCCTCCAACCCGCCCAAGCTGGTCGTCACCTACAACTACCGGCCGCGGACCGGCACGAAGCAGGAGGCCGGGCCGCCGTACTTCTCGTACTCCGGCGCCTATGTCGTCAACACTGTGACGCCCACGCTACGTGACACCTTCGTCGACCCCGACGGAGACAAGATCCAGGGCGCATACCAGATCTTCGACTCCGCCACCAATGTGCAGGTCGGTGCTGTGCTGCGGTCGGCGTTCGTCCCGTCCGGACAGTCGGCTCCGGTGACCGTTCCGGCCGGGGTGCTGGTCAACGGCAAGACATACAAGTTCCGCAGCAGCCCGTACGACGGCACGCACTACAACCTGGGCTGGTCGGAGTGGAAGACCTTCACGGTCGACACCGCTGCCCCCTCCGCCCCCACCGGGATATCGTCGACGGACTACCCGTCGAACGCGTGGGTCAAGGGCGCCGGTCAGACCGGAACTTTCAACGTCACTCCGCCTGCGGCCGATCATAACTGGCTCGAGTGGTCGCTCGACGAGGTGACCTGGACCAAGGTGCCTACTGGAGGCGCCTCGGGAGCCAAGGCCATCTCCGTCACCCCGCCGAAGAACGGCACCCACACACTCCAGGTCCGCGCGGTAGACAAGTCCGACAACAAGTCCGAGGCCATCGACTACACCTTCCACGCCGGCCCCGGCGGCTTCGTCCAGCCCGCTGACGGAGAGCAGACAGCCCGGCGACTTCCTCTTGTCGCCGAGGCCGATGGGGCAAAGTACAACGCCGTCTCGTTCTCGTGGCGCCGCTCTGAGACCGACCCGTGGGTTCAGATCCCCACCAAAGACGTCTCCTCTGGCGGCAGCCCTCTCGATGCCTGGCCGGTCCCTCTCGTCAATGGAAAGAACGCATCCCTCGCGTGGGATGCCGTAGCGACGGTCAACCCGGACGGTGCCATCCAGTTGAAGGCTGACTTCACTGGCCCCAATGCCGCATCCGGCAGCACAGAACCGATCAGAGCCGTGATCGACCGCAACGCGAACGGTGCCGCCTCCACTGAGGTTGGTCCTGGGCACGTGAATCTGCTCACCGGTGACTTCCGGCTCGCCGGCACCGAGGAAACCTACTTCGGTGTGTCCGCGAGCCGCACCGCGTCCTCGCGACAGCCGACTGCCGGGGGTGTTCAGGAGGGCCAGGCTCCGATCTTCGGCAAGGAGTGGGTGTCGGGCACCGTCGCCGAGATCACCCAAGCGGGCTACACCCATATCCGCAAGACGTCCAGTAGCTCACTTGACCTGGTCATGTCTGATGGTAGCGTCGTCTATTTCACGGCGAAGTCCGGGAGTAGCTGGCAGCCTGAACCTGGCGCCGAGAACCTGATACTGACAGGGAGCTTCTCTGGCAGCTTCACACTGAAGGACGCTGATGGGACAGAGGCTCAGTTCTCCAAGGTAGCGGCAGCCGCTGAAACATGGCAGATCACGTCATCCGGGCTCACCGGCGTATCGAATTCCACAACCAACGTCGTCTCTGAAGCCGTCGTCATGAACGGCAAGACGTTGGCCAGGCCTAGGCTGCTCATCTCACCCAGAGGCGCCGTTGACAACGCCACCTGCGCTAGCACTCCTTCAACCAAGGGATGCCGTGCCATCCAGTTCGTTTATGCAAGCACCACCACGGCGACGGCCAGCGCCGTCGGTGACTTCGCGGGTCAGCTGAAGGAAATCCGCCTCTGGTCAACGGAGCCCGGTGCGTCGGTGGCAAGCTCCAAGGCGGTGCAGGCTTACCAGTACGACGAAGCTGGCCGTCTTAGCCAGACTTGGAACCCACAGATCAGTCCGTCCTTGAAGACCGAGTACGGCTACGACAGCATCGGCCGGGTTACGACAGTGACCCCGCCTGGCCAGTTGCCCTGGACATTCACCTACGGCAACGTCGGCGGCTCGGCAGCCGGCGACGGAATGCTCCTCAAGGCCACTCGCCCCACACTGCAACAAGGATCCACGTCCACGGTCAACGGTGAAGCGACCACCTCTCTGGTCTACGGTGTGCCGCTCACCGGGGCCCGGGCGCCGTACGCAATGAGCGCCACAAATGTGCGCACATGGGGTCAGCTTGAAGCCCCCAGCGACGCCACCGCCATTTTCCCCGCCGATGCGACACCAGGCAGCCATCGAGGCGTGGATATGTCGGCTGGAGACTACAAGCGGGCGATCATCCTCTACCTGAATCCCTCAGGCCGGGAGGTCAACTCGGCCGACGAGGCAGGTGGTATCGAGACAACTCAGTACGATGCTTTCGGAAACACGCTAAGTCAGCTGTCAGCCGGCCACCGAGCCTTGGCGCTCGGGACGAGCGCGGCGGATAAGGAACGCCAGGCTAACCTGGGAATCGTCGGCCTTCCCACCGGTGAACGGGCGGAACTGCTGTCGGACCGGACTGTCTACAGCGCGGACGGTGCCCGGGAGATCGAGTCGTTCGGACCCTTGCAGCGGGTCTCCCTGGCCAACTCACTCGTCTCGAACGGATCCGTGGTTGTCAAGCAGGGCGAGACGGTCGCAGCCCGTCCTTGGACGATCAAGAACTATGATGAGGGGAGGCCCACGGACAACTCCGCGACTGTCAAGAACCAGGTCACCAGGGTTGCCGCTGGGGCCCAGCTACGAGACCATCCCGAAGTGCAAGCCGACCGGCGCGTCACGGCCACCCAGTTCGACTGGGTGAAGGGTGTCCCGACGGCGACCATCGAGGACCCCGACAGCATCGCGATCAAGCGGACCACCACCTACGACGCCCAGAACCGGGTCGTCAAGACCCAGGAGCCGGGGTCCACCGGAACGGACGCGGCAGCGACAATCAGTGAGTACTACACCGCCGACGGAACCGGGATCTGCGGTGGCCGTCCCGAGTGGGTCGATCAGGTCTGCCGCAACACTCCCGCCGGAGCCATCAGCGGTGGTGGGGCCAACCCAGCCGAGTTGGTGACCAAGACTTACGAATATGGCTTCTACGGTCAGACGACCAAGCTCACCGAAACAGCCAACGGCGTGACACGCATGACAGTGACCAGCTACGACGGCGCCGGCCGCCCCACAGGTGTGGCGGTCACCGGCGGTGTCGGAACCGTGGTACCGGCGACCACCTTCCAGTACCACTCGACTACCGGAGCGATAACCACTATCAGTTCCTCGGGTGGCGGCACGATCACCAAGGAGTACGACGCCCTGGGGCGGCAGACCTCCTACAGAGACGCTGACGGTGGGACCACGTCTACGGAGTACGACCGCTTCAACCGTCCAGTCAAGGTCTCTGACTCCGCTCCTTCCGTCGTGACATACACCTACGACCACACCAAGGATCCAAGAGGCCTGGCAACAGGAATGACCGACTCCGTCGCGGGCACGTTCACCGCCGCGTACGACGTCGACGGAAACCTGGCCCAGGAGACGCTTCCGGGCGGATACACCATGACACAGTCGGTGGGCAGGACAGGGGCACCGCTGGAACGCAAGTACGTCCGCAATTCCGACGGCACGACCCTCCTGGCCGACTCCGCGACCATGACGATCCACGGACAGTGGAGCACGCACGCCGGCGGTGCCGGGGAAGGCGAGTATCAGGAATACACCTACGACGCCGTCGGACGCCTGGTCGCGGTGGCCGACACGGTGGAGAACGTCTGCACCCGCCGCACCTACACCTTCGACAAGCGCACCAACCGCACCTCTCTCACCACAGCGGCCTCCGCCCCCGGCGCTGACTGCCCAACCACGGGAGGCACGGCCAAGACCTCGGCCTACGACTCCGCAGATCGACTCGTCGAGAACGGGTACACCTACGACGCCTTCGGTCGCACCAGCAAGATGTCGGACGGCACCACCGTCGGCTACTTCAACACGGACCTGGCGCGACAGCAGGTCGTGGGGGGGGGGGCTCCGTCAGACGTGGACGCTGGACGCTGCCAACCGGGTCCGTGGGTGGACGACCGAGTCCAACTCGACCGGCACCTGGACTCAGATCGCTGCCAAGACGAATCACTACGGCAACGACTCGGACAGCCCGCGATGGGTGACAGAGGGCAGCTCGGGTTCCCTGACCCGCATGGTCACCAGCATGGCGGGATCCCTGGCCGCGACAACCACCGCCTCAGGCAACGTCATCCTCCAGCTGTCCAACCTCCATGGCGATATCAATATCGCACTACCTCTGGACGGCAGTTCCGCGCCCGTGGCAATGAGCGCCGACGAGTACGGGAATCGGCGCTCGGCGACTGGCTCGGCTCGCTACCAGTGGCTGGGAGCTCATCAGCGTTCCGCCGAGACACCCGGCGGAGCCATTCTCATGGGTGTGCGTCTGTACAACCCGTCGACCGGGCGATTCCTCTCCGTCGACCCGGTCCCGGGCGGAAGCAGGAACGCGTACGAATACGCTGCTGGCAACCCCGTCAACAACTTTGACTTGGATGGCCGGAGGGTTTATCGGTACTCAAAGCAAACCATCTATCGCTCCTGGGGGCGGGTAACACTCGAGAAGTGGACCGACAAGGCCAACCTGAAGCGCACCTACAAGGTGACCTACACGCTTAACAGGTACTGGACCGGATGGGTTGCGGACTATGGATTCGTCCCGTATTCGATCATCGGCATCGTGGCGTCGAAACTCTCACATCCAGTTGTGCTCACCGTCGCGGCAGTGGTCGCTGCCGCCTTCGTCGCCATCCATGTGATCGCAATCCACGCCCGGCGCAGAGGCCAGTGCCTCCAGTTCAACACGCAGTCGACCATGGTCTACCGTAAGACGTTCGGATTCACCCACTTCTATTACTACTATGGATGGGTGTACCCTTGGAGGGCTCCGTGCTGAGACACAAGACCGCATTCGTAGTGGTGAGTTCTGTGAGCGCACTCATGCTCCTGACTGGCATTACTGCGTTCTACCTCTGGGGCCTCCGTCAAAGCGGGCCCATAATTGGGGCAGCCGTCGTATGGATTCTCGTCTCCTACCAGATGTACCGGCGCGAATTCAGAAGAAATCGCCTGTCGAGAAATGACTGAGTAGCTCATCCCTACAGGGAAAGATTCTGTGCGACTTCGGTCTTCGGGATCCGACCTTGCGGCATAGGGCAATGCGGTCTTCGTGACGGTCCGTCGAGTTCTTCGGCGGACCGTCACGGCTGGGGTGCCAGGAGCCTCGCTTCAGGGCCCATGGGCGACCTGACGGCCGGACACCTGGACTTCAGGTAGGGCTTCTCGCGTGGCCGTGATGCCGAGTCGGTCGGAGCGTTCGGCGTCGTCGTGCCGCCCCAACGGCGCTGGCGATCCGCCCGGCACTGAAGACCGAGTACTCCTACGACGTAGCGGGCCGGGTCACCGGTCTGACCCCTGCGGGGGAGCTGTCGTGGACCTTCCCCTACGGAAAGGCGGGCAACGCCGCCACCGCCGGTGACGGCATGCTCCTCAAGACGTCCCGCTCCGGGCTGCAGCCCTGCGGCGGATCGACCTGACAGCGGACCTGAAGGCGCCGTGTACGTCACGGCTGGCACGTCGACGGTGACGACGCCCCACCACGGCAAGCCGAGCCGGGTGCACGAGCCCGAGGACCGCACAGATGATCAGCATGGTGTGAAACAGCGGCTTGCCGAAACGGTGGCAGGTAACCGGAGCGAGGCGGCGAGGCCGGAACCTCCTCCTACACAATGGCCCGGTCCACTACCGCCGCCGCTCATTCACGGCCCGGGTCCGACGGCGGTGCCGCCACCGGACGGCGTAGGCCGCCACGATCGAGCCGACCACGAGCGGCCCGGCGACCCAGCGCATCACGTTCGCCGGCCACTCCGGCCCTCCGCCGGCCATCATGGTCACCGTCTCGACGGCGAGGGAGACCCCGAGTAGGACGAAGCCGACCCCCCAGGCACGGGACCACCCACACAGGCCCCTGGATCGGCTCCGGCGGCCGACGCGGCCGCAGCACGGCCCGCCATCCCAGCCGTGCACAGCCCAACCCCAAGACCACGACAAGCACGTCCACGGTCCTGTCGAACGCATCGGTCACGGCCCCGAGCATCCGCACCTCCCTCTCCTGCTCCTCAC
This sequence comes from Streptomyces sp. NPDC047886, assembly GCF_043204435.1. Lineage (NCBI taxonomy): Bacteria > Bacillati > Actinomycetota > Actinomycetes > Kitasatosporales > Streptomycetaceae > Streptomyces > Streptomyces sp. NPDC047886. The sequence goes on along the minus strand of NZ_JBIDCF010000003.1, from coordinate 393,907 downwards.
GGACCTTAGAACGCCAGCGCGACTGCTTTCCGGTGCCCGGCAAGGTGGATGACAACGTCCTGGCCTCGTGCCCTTCAAGTAACCTTTGTCCGCCGGTTTGAGCAGGGCCAGGGCAGCCGACCAGCGGCGTGGGAAGCGTTCTACGACAGCGTGGGAAACGATCTCTCCGGGAACCTGCATAGGTCCTGGCCAGCGCGTTTCGTCGGTGCCCCAGGTGCCATGGCCCCGACGTGGACTTCTCTCAGGCGCTGACGCTGCCGAGCGGTAGGGGCCCGGCGCCGGTTCGCGACGGGCCCCGACAGGGCTGTTGCCTACGTGCCGTTCGGGTCCTCGTCGTGCTCGCTCGCCAGCGCCGCGTCGATGAGCCGGTTGGAGCTCGGTTGGACGCCTCGTAGAACCTTGGCGTAGAAGCGGTACAGCACGGCCAGGCTGTGCCCGGCCCGGCGGGCGACTTCCACCGGGTCCACGCCTGCCTTGAGCCAGAGCGAGATACCGGCGTGGCGCAGCGAGTACGGGACGCCGGCGAGCGGTGTCGCCGCCTCCTCAGGGGTCAGCACCTTCTCTCGCGCCGCCTTCCACAGGTCGCAGTACTCGGTGGACCGGACTTGACCTCCGCGCGCGGCGCGGAACAGGCGGCCGTCGGGGGCGGTGCCCTCGTGCTGCAGGTGGTTACGCAGCATCCGGACGAGCACGGGAGGGATGGGAACGGAGCGGGTCGCTCTGCGGGCGCGGCGTTTGAGTCCGCGTGTCTCGAAGGAACTGCCGTCGTCCGTCCAGTCGGAGCCGACTTCTGGGCGGCTCTCCTCCAGGACGAGTTCGCCCCAGTCCGCGTCGTTCGTGGGCAGCGAGCAGTCCGTTCTCTTGAGGGCAGAGATCTCACCCGGGCGCATGCCCGCGTAGTAGAGGCAGCCGAAGAACGCCTCCAGGTGTTCACCCCGTCGTCCGTGTGCCCGGACCGCCTCGATGAGGGCTTGGGAGAGCTTGGGCCCGGGGACGTACCGGAAGTCGATCTCGTCGTCGGTCTGCGGGGGTTCCCAGTCCACCTTGGGCAGCGGGTGGGTGGGAATCAGCTCCAGTTCGACCGCGTAGGCGAGGCAGTTGCTCAGTACGGCCCGTTTCCGTTTGATCGTGTTCTCGGCCGCCCGCTCGCCATTCAGCTTTCGCGACAGGGCGTCGAGCGCCCGGCGGATGTGGATCGGTCGGGCAGCCTCCTGCATCTTGAGTGACCGCTGTGCCACCCACGTCAGCACGGCGTCGACTTCGGGCGGGGGCGTTTCCGTATCGAGCCGGGCCGCCATCGAGCCGTCGTCGCCGGTCCTGACGAGCCTGAACACCCATGCCTGGAGCGCGCGACGGATGAGCCTCGCATCTGGGACGGTGTCTCTGGAGTCGCTGACCAGCGTGGCCGTCACGATGGCGAGCGACTCCGCGATGCTCGCCCTGTGCTTGGCGGCGACGCGGGGCCACTTCATGAGGACGTACTGCCGTGCGTGCTCGTACCACGTCGGGGCGTTGAGGGCACGCAGCTCTGACTCCGGCAGCCCGGTCTCGGTGTCGAACTGTTCGCGCTTGCGGAGCGCGGCACGCAGCTCCGTCTGACGGCCCTCTGCCTGTCCCTTCGTGGCGTAACTCTTCGAGTGCTCTGTCGAGCCCACGCGCCAGCGGAGCATGTGAGGCTTGGGACGGTTCTTGCGGGTGCGGATGTTCCACACCTCGACATCGAAGGTCAGCACGCCACCACCTCTTCGTGATCGACCAGCCACTGGTCGACGTCCGAGCGGCGGAACCTGAGCTGGCCGTTGGGGAGGCGGATCCACTTCGGAGCCTGGCCGCGAGCCCGCATGCGGTAGAAGGCGGCGCGGGACAGACCGAGTTCGGCGAGCACGTCGGCGAGCTTGAGGTGGGGTTCGCGGCGCAAGGGGATCAGTCCTCCTCGGTGGCGGTGATGGCGTCGTGCGGTGCGGGGGGCGGCGGAGGTCGTCAGCGCTGTCAGCAGAATGCGGTGACCTGCGGTTTCGTTGTGATGGCCGGTGTCAGCGGCCGTCAGCGATGTCAGCGATGTCAGCGACGTCAGCGACGTCAGCGACGTCGGCGACGTCGGCGATGTCGGCGACGTCGGCGATGTCGGCGACGCCAGCCGCTGGTCGGGGGTCTGCTGACTGTGCTGACGGGTGCGGACGAGGCCCTCACCGGTTTTCTCGCTGGTCAGCGGATTCCGCTGACGCTGCTGACGGTCAGCGGGCATCCGTGCCGTCCTCTCGCAGCGAGGGGTGGACGTGGTACGTGGCGGTGGCGGGTTGGCCGGCGCGGCCCGTGCGGGTGGGGGTCTCGGCGTGGAGGTAGCCGTGCGTTTCGAGGAGGGCGAGCGCCGGTTCGACCTGCGCGACCGTGCGGAACCGGCGCGAGGCGGCGACGGCGTCACGGCGCTTGATCGTCGTACGCCAGGTGCCGTCGGTCTTCGGGCGGCGCAGCCAGTCGAGGATCGTCTGAGCGGCCTCCGTCGCCGGGTCGGAGCCGATGAGGTCGAAGACCGCCAGGGCGTGCTGTGTGTAGTACGCGGTGATCTCTGCGGCCCGGTCGATGGCCTGCCGCTCGACGGGCTGCCCCCAGGTGTCCCCGTGGATGCGGTCCGCGAGGTGCAGGAGGAGCGCGACGCGGGCGGTGTGGCCGACCAGTTTGCCCGCCCAGTCGAGCAGGTGGGACAGGGGTTGCTCGGGGCGGAGCGACAGTTCGAGCTGGTCCTGCAGGGCTTCGACCGCCCGGTCCGCCTGCGGTGTGAGCGGGACGGTGACCGGCTCAGGCAGCGCGTAGAGCGTGCGCAGGAGGCGGGTCAGGGAGCCGTGGTAGCGCTGGGCCACGGGTTCGGGGACCGGGGCGGTCCGGGTCCTGCGGTAGCCCAGGTTCGACGCGGGAAGCGCGTACAGGAACCGGGCGAGCAGTCCCCGGTCCCGGGCGCCGTGGGCGCCCGCCAGGTCCTGGAGGACGGCCGGCTGCGGGGTGATCCCGATGGTGAGCGCGGGCTTGTCGACGCTCGGCTGCTCTCGGGTGATCCGGTCCGTCTGGAGACGCTCGCCCTTGTGGGCCTGGAGGAACACGCCGAGGTTCGGCTTGGCGCTGTACCGGCCCGCGATGATGTCGAACAGGTCGCCCTCCGGCGACAGCGCCGCCAGGCAACGGTGGATGGCCAGCTGCTGTGCGAGCGGCTCGGGCGTGATGTCACCCGAGACGGTGAGGCGCGGCCTCGGCGGTACGTGGATCTCCTCGGCGAGCAGCTTGGCGGCGGACGCCTCGGCGACCAGTGCGGCGCGGTCGACTCCGTCGCCCGGTTTCCGGGCCTTGGCCATCAGGCCCTCGGCTTCCGCGAGCGCGGCCTCTTTGGCCGTCTCCGCCTCGATGACGCGGGGGCGGGCCTCGGCCTGGAGCTCACGCTCCACGTCGTAGACGGGTTCGGTCATCGCGGCGAACACGTCGGACTTGCGGGAAGCGGGCGGCATCGCGCAGACCAGGTAGAGGTTCGCCTGCTCACGCCAGCCGGGTCGGACCTCCACGTGCACACGTCCGCCGGCGGCCGTGGAGAGGGCGGCGAGCGCCATGGTGGCGGCGAGATCGGGCGGCGTCTGCGTGAACTCCGCCACCGCCGCCACGTGTTCGGCGATCCATGGTGTCAGTGCCGACACGGGAAACAGCGGCAGTGCGGCATGGGACCCGAGCGGCACCGGGTCCGGCCGGCGGTCGGCCGTACGGATGCCGGCGAGCGCGGCGGACGCCTGGGCCGCGATCTCCTCGCTGCCGGCGAGCCCCTGATGACTTTCGGCGATCAGGCGCGTTCCGGTCTCGATGAGGCGCCGCTTCCGCGCCTGACCGGCGACGAACTCGGCGTAGTAGGCACCGTTGGCCGCGGTCGGGCGAGGGCGACTCGTCGGCCTAGGGTCGGATCGCCCGGCCGGAGCGCCCGGCACCGAGGGCCCGTTCCGGACTCCACGGACCAGGGACGGACCAAGAGCCCCGGCGAGCGCCTCGTCCGGGTACCCTGTAACAGCTTCCGCAGCAGGTGAGGCGGGGCATGGGTGGGTTGCCCGAGCGGCCTAAGGGAACGGTCTTGAAAACCGTCGAGGCAGCGATGTCTCCGTGGGTTCAAATCCCACACCCACCGCCAGTTTCAGAGAAGTAGCAGGTCACAGGGGCGGGCCCAGGATGTGAGGGCTCGCCACCGCTCGTCACGGGTCCCTTTCAGGCTGCGGCCGCTGGGTCGCCTTGGTGGACTTGGTGGACTTGGTGGGCTTCATGGTGCCCGTGGGGTACGGGGGATACCGGGGGCTGGGCGGTGGTCAGGGTGGTCGCCCGGCGGACCGAATCGGCGGAGGCGGCCAGCAGCGGCAGCCGGACGGCCGGGCTCGGGATGCGGCCCTGGGCGTGCAACACGCCCTTGATCACGGTCGGGTTCGGTTCGGCGAAGAGCGCGGCCGACAGCTGGGCCAGTTCGGCCCCCAGCCTGCGGGCCGGTCCAGTGGCGTCGCGCTGCCACAGCGCGATCAGCTCGGCGTAGTCAGCGGTGCGGACGTTGGCCGACGCCAGGATGGCTCCGCGCGCGCCCGCCGCGAGCAGCGGCGAGATGACGGCGTCATCGCCGCCGAGCACCGCGAAGCCAGGTCCCGACGAGCCGAGCAGTTCCATCGTTGCCGCGTCGATCGCGCCGGTCGCGTACTTGACCCCGACGACCTCCGGCAGGTGTCCGAGCGCGTGCAGCGTGCTGGTGCTGAGGGGCTGACCGGTGCGGTACGGGATGTCGTAGACGACCAGCGGCAGGCCCCCGTGTTCGGCGAGTGCCGTGAAGTGCGCCAGCGTTCCCGCCTCACCGGGCCGGGTGTAGGGCGGCGCGGGAACCAGCGCCGCGGCGACGTCACCGCTCTGGGCGAGCTCTCGCAGTGTCGTGATGGCGGCGGCGGTGTCGTTGGTGCCGACGCCGACGATCAGCGGAGCCCCGTGGGCCCGGCAGGCGGCCGCGCAGACGCGGACCACGGCCCGCTTCTCCTCGGTGGTCAGCGTGGCCGCCTCCGCGGTGGTGCCCAGGGCGACGAGTCCACGGGCGCCGCCGGTCGACAGCGCCTCGTCGGCGAGGCGGGCCAGCGCGTCAGGGGCGAGGCGCAGGTCGTCGGTGAACGGAGTCACCAAGGGTACGAACAGGCCGGTGAGGTTCGCTTGGGTCTTCATGCGTTCAGCCTGGCCGACCCGAACCCGGTAGATCCAGTTCATGTTTCTACGCTTGTACGTAAGCTCACCTTATGCTCGATGTCCGACGTCTCCACCTGCTGCGCGAACTGGACCGACGCGGCACCATCGCGGCCGTCGCCGAGGCGCTGACGTTCACCGCATCGGCCGTCTCGCAGCAGCTGGCTGTCCTCGAGCGCGAGGCGGGGGTGCCCCTGCTGGAACGGACTGGCAGACGGGTCGTGCTCACGCCCGCCGGCCGCACCCTGGTCACCCACGCCGACGCCGTACTCGAACGTCTCGAACTGGCGGTCTCCGAGCTGGCCGGGGCCCGCGAGGGCATCGGCGGGCCGCTGCGGATCGGGACGTTTCCCTCCGGCGGCCCCGCGATCGTGCCCGCCACGCTGGCCGAACTGGCCCTGCGGCACCCCGCGCTGGAGCCGATGGTGCGGGAGATCGACTCGGCGCGGGTCTCCGACGGCCTGCGCGCCGGCGAACTCGACGTGGCCCTCGTCCACGACTACGACTTCGTTCCCGCGTCACCGGACACCACGGTCGACCAGGTGCCCCTGTTGGAGGAGCCGATGTACCTGGCCTCGGGTGGCATCGCCGACAGCGCTCCCGCCCCCGCACCCGCACCCGTACCCGGTCCCGCTTCCGCTCCCGCTCCCGCTCCCGCTCCCGCTCCCGCCGCTCACGGCGCCACGCTGGGGGAGCTTCTCGGACCGTGGGCCACGTCCCCGTGGATCACCGCCCGGGAGGGTACGACCGGCCACGCGATGGCCGTACGGGCCTGTCAGGCGGCCGGCTTCCAGCCGCGCATCCGCCATCAGGTCAACGACTTCCGTACGGTCCTGGCACTGGCCGCGACCGGACAAGGCGCCGGATTCGTACCGGAGATGGCCACCGCACACGCCCCCGACGGCGTGGTCCTCACCCGGCTGCCCCTCTTCCGGCGCTCGAAGGTCGCCTTCCGCGCGGGTGGCGGCACGCACCCGGCGATCGCGGCGTTCGTGGCGGCGGCGCGCACCGCAGTGGGCACCAGGGGCGATGCCTCCTAGCCGGGGACGGGAGCAGAGCCAAATACGGGCAACCGTCGTCGGTGGCGACCAGCCCGTCGTCGGCGATCACGGTCGACGGCGCGGAGGGGGCGTGGGAGGGATGCGGGCGCGGGACGGAGGCGGGGAGCGACGGCCGGAACCGGGGCCAGGTCCGGCCGTCGTGGGTGGCGGGTGTGGCGCCCCGCGCAGGTGTCAGCTCCCGCTCGGGGGCGTCTGCTTCATGCCGTCGACGATCGCCCGCTTCATGATGGCGTTGGTGGACAGCACGGTGCCGGGCTTCAGCAGGTCGGCGTGTTCCGGCGCCCTGTTCACCTGAACCGTTCGCTTGCCGAGGAAGACATGGGTCTTCTTGTCGAAGATCCACTCCTCCCGCTGACCGCTCGGCTCGTCGAGCCGGGCCACCGCCACTCCGTGCCGGCCCACCGCGTCCACGGCGTCCGGCACGACGACGACACCGGGGATCTTCGCGGCGGCCTTGAAGAGCGCCGCGTGCAGCTCGACGGGCGGAAAGCTCTCACCGAGCAGGTCGCCGATGGTGGTGAACGCCTGCTGGTCCCGGGAGTTGCCCATGCCCTCCGTCTCCTTGTAGATCTTGGCCAGCAGGTCGTCGGGGTCGGTGGTCAGCTTGGCCAGGTAGTCGTACGAGGGGCTGTTCAGGCTCGCCACCGGGGTGTTGCCCAGCTCGTCGGGGAGGCTCAGCGTCTCGCCCTCGGGGCTGTCGTTGACGGCGGGGTCGATCAGCCAGCCCTTGGTGCCGTCCGGAGAGGACCAGATCTGGCGGCGGTACAGCTCGTTGCCGACCAGGGTGGTCCTGTCGCCGACGTGCTTCAGGTGGCTGCCGGCCACCCTGGACTCGATGTAGATGTACTGGCCGGGCTTGACGCTCGGGTGCGACGCCTCGGTCGTCGCCAGAGAGATCCGGTCGAGCAGTTGCGGCACGCCCTTCGTGGTCGCGACGCCGACCGTCGTGGTGAGTGCCTGCCCTGTGGCGAGGCTGCCGGTGTCTCCGTCTCCGCCCGGCAGCAGCGCCGCGGCGACGACCACCCCGGCCAGCGCGGCGGCCATGGCCGGCAGGGCGATCGCCGGGCGCGGCAGCCGGAAGCGCCGTGCCTTCGCCGGAGCAGCCTGCGGCTTCGTACCCGCCGCCGTACTCGCCGTCGTCCTCGCCTTCGTATACGTACTCGCCTTCGTACTCGCCTGCGCTGCCGTCTCCGTGCGCTGTTCCTGCCGAATTCGGGCCATCAGAAGCTCCTTGTGAAACTGGTGACGGCCCGCCGGCAGGTCGCGCGCCGTCCCGGACAGCAGCTGTACGCCCTCTTCCCACTCGGCCGGACTCTGCTCGGACGTGTTCGCGTTCATCGGTTTCCTCCCTGCGCGGGCCGGACCACATTCGCGTGATCGCCTCTTGTCTGTCGGGCCGAACGGCCGCCTTCCTGTTCTCCGTACGCGTTTCTCGCCGTCGTCCCGGCCGCCGGGGCACCCGGTTCGTCATCGGCGAGCGCCCGCAGCTTCTTGCGGGCCCGCGACAGACGGGAGCCGACGGTGCCCACCGCAATCCCGAGGGCCTCCGCCGCGGCCTCGTAGTCCAGGCCCTCGCCCAGGCAGAGCGCCACCACCTCGCGCTCGGTTCTGCGCAGCGACGCCAGGGCGTTCAGCGCCTTCGCGAGCCGCCTCCGGTCGTCGAGGCGGGCGGCCACCTCTTCGGCATGGTCGGGAACCGACAGCTCGGCCGCCGCGGCAGCGGCCGCCGCCGCCCGGTACCGCCGGTTGCTCCGGTACTGGTTGCGCGCGGTGTTGGTGGCGATGCCCAGCAACCACGGCCGCAGGGAACCGCCCTCGGGATCGACCTTGTCGCGCAGCCGCCACGCCTCCATGAACGTCGCGGCCATCACGTCCTCGGCCGTCGACCAGTCGGCGGTCAACCGGAAGGCATGGTTGTAGACCGCGCGGGCATAGCTGTCGAAGAGCTCCGCGAAGGCGCTCGCATCGCCGGACCGTACCCGAGTACGCATCAGAGTGCTCACATCCCTGAGCTGTCCGGCACCACTCGCCGCCTTCCCGTGACCTGTGTCACATTGATGGGCGGATGCTGTCGGGGCCTCCGGGCCTCCGGGCCTCCGGGCCTCCGGGTCTCAGCGGCTCGGGGCCTCGGGGCCCGCCCGCGTCGCCCGGTCCGTAGCGCGCCCGGCCCATGGCCCGCCCTGTCCGTGGCCCGTCGGTCCACGGTCACGCCGACGAGGTCACAGCCGTGGAGCTGTGACCTCGGGCCGACGGATCCTAGGATGCGGTCGGGCGGAGCCGTAGCGCAGAGGTCGTCGCGCGCGGTCTCCAAAACCGCGAGGACGCCGGTTCGAATCCGGCCGGTTCCGCCCGGTTTCACCCGGTTCCGCCCTCCCGGCTTGATCCGTGGCGGGCCTTCGCGCGGTGCGTCAGAGCGTGGAGCAGCCTACGGAGACCGGGAGCCGGGCGGACCAGCGGTTCGAGATCACGTCGTACGCCTGGGCGTAGCCGTTGGCCGGAGTGCCGTACGGGGAGCAGTCGATGAGGCTGGTCTTCTTGCCGAAGCTGCCGCCGGCGAAGCCGGTGTGCCTGGCGGCGGTGACCGTGCCGGACCAGAGCAGCCGGTTGTCGCTGGTGCGGCGGATGACGAGGCGGACCTGGCCGAAGTTGTAGTGGTCGCCGTTGAGCCGGATGCGCGGGATGTCGTCGTCGCTCCTGCTCACGCAGGTGTCGCCTTCGCACTGCCGCGCCGGGTACCACCGGGACTTCCACAGCCGGGTGGACACGCGCCGGTCGTCGGCCTGGGCGTTGTCGGCGCGTGCCTGGGTCCGGACGGCGGGTACGACGCACACGACGTCCCCCGGGTACGCCTCGCGCCACACGTAGCCGACGGCGCAGGCGTCGGGGCCGTTGCCGTTGGTCCCGGGCGAACGCCGTGCCGCCGCACGGGCGTTGTCGGTGCGCGCCTGGTCCCGGACGCGTGGCTCGACGCAGACATGGTCGCCGCGCCGGGCCTCGCGCCACACATAGCCCTCCCGGCACGTGTCCGGCCCGTAGTCGCCTGCCAGGGAGACGAGGTCCGAGCTTGCGCCGTCGGGTGTGCTCTCAGGCGCTTCGGCCGTGGCGGCCCCCTTCTCGGCGTCGCTCTCCTTGCCCTGAGCGGCGGGCTTGGCGGGTGTGGCGGGCTTGGTGGGTGTGGCGGGTGTCGCCGACGGAGTGGGTGTGGCGGGTGTGGCGGCCGGGTCGGCCTTCGTGGCAGGCGCGGTACAGGCCGCGCCCGTCGCCGTCAGGATTCCGGCCAGAACGACGACCGCCGCTCGGCTCCTGATCCGGTGCGAGGCGGCCGTGCGGGTCGCGAGAGTGCGGCGAGCGGTACTGAGGTGCATGTGATCCCCCCTGGGCCCAGGCCGCGTTCCCCCACGAAGCGGCCGTGCACCGGCCATGACGCGGGCGGTGACCCTCGGGGTTCCGGCCGGTGGCCGGTTTCTCACCGTGGCGCGCATCGAGTGCGTCGAGTGCGTCGCGGTCGTCGCGTGCGTCGCGTGCGTCGCGGTCGTCGGCGGGTGTTCAGGCTTCGGCGAGGGCGTGGCCGGCCATTTCACCGAAGCACGCGACCGCCAGGATCGTGATCGTGCCGATGAGGGCCGACAGTGTGAAGTGGGCGTCGCCGAGGACCGCCGCGGTGATCTGGAGAGCGGCCAGCGTCAGGCTCGTGCCCCACATCATGACGCGGGGCAGGGCACTGGTGGTGACCACCGCCTCGGCCACCAGATGCGGGACGGTCGACAGCAACGCCACCGCCGCGAAGACGGCGGACACGAAGAACGCGGCGACCGGGTCCCAGTGGCGGTAGTGCGCCAGCGTGTACGTCAGCGCGCCCAGGTGCACCACGGCGGACAGCACCGCGCAGGAACCGGCGGCGAAGAAGGAGAACGCCTGCTCGCTGGGCGAATCCGCCGCCAGGAGTGCGGTGGCGGAACTCGGCATCCGCTTGGCCGCGCGGGCCACGGGAACGGTCATGGAAGCCTCCGAAGCGTGACTCGGGTGTCTCGTCTGTCTGGCAGGTCGCGTCTGTCTGGCAGTTCTCGTGTGACTCGTGTGGCTGGCTCGTGCGGCTGGCTCGTGTGGCTTGTACGGCTTGTACGGCTCGTATGGCGGTGTGGTGGCTCTTGTGGCTCGCGTGGCTCGTCTGACTCTTCTGTGTCGTCGTGCCGGGCACGGCCCGAGCGTAGGGGTGCACTGTGCGAAGCGTGACGCGTCGGCGGCGGCGCCGGCCGGGAGCGGCGGACAAGCGCAGGCAGAACGTCGCATCTCGCCCTCGATGTTCACCCCACCGGGTGACCGCCGCCTACGGCGCGCCGTGTTGACGCGCGGGAACGGAGGGTGTCGGGCACGAAAACCGCTGGGGCCGTACGTGCGTCCTTGAGGCCATGGATGCGATCAGTGGGGGGATACGCCAGCTCTGGCGGTTCGGGATGTTGCAGGCGCGGTGCTGTGCGTTCGCCGTGGCACTCGTGGCGGGTATCGCCGTGTCCGGGCTGCTGCCCGAACTGCCGGTGGCACGGTACGACCTGGTGTTCGTCTACGGCGTGGTGCTGGCCGTCGTCGCGCGGTGGGTGGGGTGGGACAGCGCCCGCGACACCGCCGTGATCGCCTCGTGCCATCTCGTCGGACTGCTCTTCGAACTGGTCAAGGTCCAGCTCGGGTCGTGGAGCTACCCGGAGGACGCCGTGCTCAAGGTCGCCGGCGTTCCACTGTACGGCGGGTTCCTCTACGCGGCCGTGGGCAGCTACGTCTGCCGCTCCTGGCGGCTGATGCGACTGAGGCTCTCCGGATACCGCGCGACCGTCATGTCCGTGCTCGCGGCGGGCGTGTACATCAACTTCTTCACGCACCACTGGCTGCCGGACGGGCGGTGGCTGCTCGCGGTCGCCATGCTGGCAGCCACGGCGGGGACCTGGGTCGGCTACACGGTGGGCGAGCGGCAGTACCGGATGCCGCTCGCCCTGGCCTTCGTACTGATCGGGTTCTTCCTGTGGGTCGCCGAGAACGCCGCGACGTACGTCGGTGCCTGGAGCTATCCGCACCAGCTCGACGGCTGGCAGCCCGTGTCGGTGGCCAAGTTCGGCGCGTGGGCGCTGCTGATCAGCGTCACGTTCGTGCTGGCCGAGCGGACGCGTCGACGGGAGACCGTGTCTGGCGCGGCCTCGCCTGGTGCCGGCTCGCCTGGCGTGGCCTCGCCTGGCGCGGCCTAAGGGGTCGCGGCGGTGTAGCGCGCGGCCGACGCGATCGTCGCGCGCGCCTCGTGCTCCGTGAGCCCGGTGCGTACGGCGGCCTCCGTGAGCGGCTCCGCGAGCCGGTCGCCGATGCCGTTCTCGTACGCCCGGCAGGCCGCCCAGAACAGCCGGGCGTTGCGCTGTCCCTCGTGTGCCGCCCGGACGAAGTGGATCAGGCCGTCCCCGTGCGCCGCCGTCCCGCCCGTCCCGCCCGTACGAGGATGCGGGGCGGCCGGAACGGCGGGCGGCAGGAGCAGCCGGAGCAGTGCGCCGGGGCACGGGGCGGGCGTGAGGTCGGCCGTATCGGGGGCGAGGCGGTAGGCGCCGCGCGCGGTGACCGATCCGGGGCCGACCAGGTAGCCGCCGGCGCCCCGGACGTCGATGCCCGGGGCGAGACGGCCCGCGGAGTTCGGCACGACGACATCGGGCGGGCCGGTCAGCCAGAGGTGGCGCCCGCCGCTGGGCGTGAGAACCGTGACGGTCGCGGGGACGGCGAACCCGTGCCGTCGCGCGAGCAGGTGCAGGGTGGCGAGCGACTCCGGGGTACGGGGTGCCGGGCCGGCGGCCCGGGGGTGGGCGGCGAGGCCGGCGAGGTCCGCGAGGCCGGCGAGGTCCGCGAGGTCGGCGGCCGGGGGAGCGGCTGGGGCGGCGGCGGGGGTTTCCGGGGAGGCGGGGGCGGGGCTGGGGGCGGGGGCGGGGGCGTCCGAGGTGCCGGGGGCTGGGTGTCTCGTGTCGAGGTCGATGCCGATCAGATGGTGCGGTGGCCGTCCGCAGGCGATGCCGTACCCGGTCGCCCAGGGCGCCGCCGCGAAGAGCGCGCGTACGGCGTCGGGGTCGGTGGTCGCGTCATGGACGCCGTGCCCGGGGCGGCCGCACGCGCCGCGGCATGGGGTCGTCCGCCCGTTCGGGTCGTCGCGGTGCGGTGAGGGCAGGGCCGGGAGCTTGTTCGGGGACAGCGGGATCACGGGGAGCCCGCGCTCGGCGGCGGAGAGCGCATGGGCCAGGGCCAGGGTGGCGGTCCGCCGGTCATGGGTGGCCATGCCCCCATGGTCGTACGCGCGTTCGAAAATGGGAAGGGGGAGGGATTGGCCGAAAAGGTGCCGGAACGATTCCCCTCCTGTCGGGCCCGGGTTTCGCCGGCGCCTCCGCCCTGAGCTGCGGCTTTGGGAACATGAAAGGGGTTTATCTACTTGTCGTCACGCTTCAGGGGTAATCGGGTGCTCCGGGCTGGTTCGCCGGGGATTCGGTGGGCAACTCTTGAACCACGACGTCGAGAACTCGTCCCGGGCGGCAGGCCAACCGCCTTGGAACAAGCCGTAGTTCAGCAGGGCTCCACTCGTGCACTTCCGTACTTCTGCACTGCCGCGCTGGTGAACTCCTGCACGCCTGTACTTCCGAACCTCAGTACTTCCGCACTTCAGTACTTCCGAACTCGCACTCTGTACTTCCGCTCTTCTGCACTTCAGTTCCTGGAGGAATTGACATGGCAAGCATCCGTACCGCTCGCGTCATCGCCGCTGTCGCCGCTCTGCCGCTGGCCGCCGCCCTCTTCACGGGCGTGGCACAGGCCGACAACGGTGGTTTCGCGAACGACGGATCGAACGCGTCCGTGGCCACGATCCTCGGCAGCGGCATCGGCGGCACCAACTCCGGCAATTCCACGACCACGCAGCAGGTGGCCACCGGTAGCGGCGCCTCCAACCAGAACAACACCGCGAGCGTGAACGGCTCCGCGTTCACGGCCATCGACCAGGACGACGTCGCCGTCAACTTCACGCACCTGTGGTGAGGCCGGCCCCGACGGGGGTCATGGCGGCGGGGTGAGCGGCGGCCCGCACGGTGGTACTCCGGTACCGGCGTGCGGGCCGTCCCCCGTCCTCCCCTGGTCGTGTCGCCGCGTCTTGACAGCGGTTCGTAATCTGACGGACAGTCAGATCTGCGATGCGCGTCCACATATGGCGAGGGCGAAGGGGGCTGCGGATGGCGGCGGTCGGTGAGGATCTCTTCTCCGAGCTCGTCTCGTACGTCGGCCGAGCTGCCGTCACCGGTGGCGTCGGCAGGCACCCCGTCAACGACGCCATGATCAGGCATTGGTGCGAGGCGATCGGGGACACCCACCCCGCGTACACGGGGCCCGAGGCGATCGCCCCGCCCACGATGCTCCAGGTGTGGACCATGGCCGGCCTGAGCGCCGGGCCCGGCGGGGCGCGGGGCCGGACGCGGGACGGGGCATGGGACAAGGCGCGGGGAGAGACCCAGGACCGGGTCCGGGGCGGAGCCTGGAGCGGGGCCGCCGGGGGGCGGACGGGGGCGCGCTCCGACGCGTACGAGTCGCTGCTCTCCCGTCTCGACGGCGCCGGGTTCACGGCGGTCGTCGCCACCGACTGCACGCAGGAGTACCTGCGGGACCTGCGCCCCGGCGATGCCGTCACCTTCGATTCGGTGATCGAGGCCGTGTCGGAGCGCAAGACCACGCGGCTGGGAGCCGGTCACTTCATCACGACCCGCATGGACGTCCGCGCGAACGGGCTACTCGCCGGGACGCACCGGTTCAGCATCCTCAAGTACGCACCAGCGAGGTACGCACCCGCGACGTACGCACCCGCGACGTACGCACCCGCGACATACGTGCCCGAGCCCGCGCGGGCGGCGGCGTCCGCACCGCCGCGTACCGAGCGGCGGCGGCCCCGGCCCGTCGTCAACCGCGACAACGCCGGCTTCTGGGACGGCGTCCGCGCGCACCGGCTGCTGCTCCAGCGGTGCGCCGCCTGCCGGCGGATCCGTTTCCCCTGGCTGCCGGGGTGCGAGGCGTGCGGCTCGGCGGAGTGGGACACCGTCGAGGCGTGCGGGGACGGCACCGTCTTCTCGTACGTCGTGATGCACCATCCGCCCTTCCCCGCGTTCGACCCGCCGTACCCGGTCGTCCTGGTCGAGCTCGCCGAGGGGGTCCGGATGACCAGCGGAATCGTCGGCGTGCCGTACGACCGGGTGCGCGTCGGCATGCCGGTACGGCTGGAGTTCCAGCGGGTGGACGAGGACCTGGTGCTGCCGGTCTTCCGGGCGGTCGACGAGGACGCCGAAGGAGGCCGCGGCGCCCCGCCCGAGCGTCGACTGCCCCCGCTGCGCGTTCCCGTCACGCGCACGCTCATCGTCGCCGGGGCCGTCGCCTCCCGGGACTTCCAGGATGTGCACCACGACCCCGAGGCCGCCCGGGAGAAGGGCTCTCCCGACATCTTCATGAACATCCTCACGACGAACGGCATCGTCGGCCGGTACGTCACCGACCACTTCGGCCCCACGGCCCGTCTCCGCAAGGTCGCCATCCGCCTGGGCGCGCCCAACCACCCGGGCGACACGATGACCCTGACCGGCACCGTCACCGCCGCCGACGGGGACACGGCGGAGGTACGGGTCGTCGGCACCAACGGCCTGGGACGTCATGTCACCGGTACCGTGACGGTCCACATGGGGGAGGAGGCATGAGCCTCCACAGGGCCGACGGTCTCGGCGGCAGGGCGGCCGTCGCCGGCATCGGCGCGACCGCGTTCTCCAAGGACTCCGGGCGCAGCGAACTCGCGCTCGCCGCCGAAGCCGTACGCGCCGCCCTCGCCGACGCCGGGCTCCGCGCGTCCGACGTGGACGGGCTCGTCACCTTCACCATGGACACCAGCCCCGAGATCGCCGTCGCCCGCGCGGTCGGCATCGGCGAGCTGTCCTTCTTCTCCCGCGTCCACTACGGCGGCGGCGCCGCGTGCGCGACCGTGCAGCAGGCCGCCCTCGCCGTCGCCGCCGGGGTCGCGGAGGTCGTCGTCTGCTACCGGGCGTTCAACGAGCGCTCCGGGCGCCGCTTCGGCGCCGGCGTCCAGCACCGCGAGCCGTCCGCCGAAGGCGTCGCGCTCGGCTGGCACATGCCGTACGGGCTGCTCACGCCCGCCTCCTGGGTGGCCATGGCCGCCCGTCGCTACCTCCACACGTACGGCCTGTCGCCCGACGTCTTCGGCCATGTCGCCGTCACCGCCCGCCGCCACGCCGCCCGCAACCCGGCCGCGCACTTCCACGGCCGGCCCATCACCCTGGCCGACCACGCCGCGTCCCGCTGGATCGTGGAGCCGCTGCGGCTGCTGGACTGCTGCCAGGAGACCGACGGCGGCCAGGCCGTCGTCGTCACGTCCGTCGAGCGCGCCCGCGACCTGCGGCACCCGCCCGCCGTGGTCGTCGCCGCCGCGCAGGGCGCCGCGCGGGGACAGGAGGCGATGACCGGGTTCCTCCGCCCCGGCGACGAGCTGACCGGACTGCCGGAGGCGGGCGTGGTCGCCCGGCAGCTCTGGCGGACGTCGGGTCTGGCGCCCGCCGACATCGACGTCGGCATCCTGTACGACCACTTCACCCCGTTCGTGCTGACGCAGCTGGAGGAGTTCGGGTTCTGCGGGCCCGGCGAGGGGGCGGACTTCGTCGCCTCGGCCGCGCTGCCGCTGAACACGCACGGCGGGCAGCTCGGCGAGGCGTACCTGCACGGCATGAACGGCATCGCGGAGGCCGTCCGGCAACTGCGCGGCACCTCCGTGAACCAGGTCCGGGGAGCGGCGAGGGTCCTGGTGACGGCCGGAACCGGGGTCCCCACGTCGGGGCTGATTCTGGGCACGGCGTAACCGCCCAAGCCTCCAGCGGCCCCCCTTCCCCTCCCCCTTCCCCTCCCTCTTCTCCTCCGCCGCCGCGCGGCCGGCCCGCCACCGCGCCAGGACTGCCCGCGAGCCGCAGACCGACGGCGCGGCGAGGGCCGGTTCTTTCGGCCGGCTCCTCCGGCCGGCCCCTCCGGTCGGCCCCTTCGGCCTCGGGGTCGCCTCCACCTTCAGGAGGTGGAGCCAGCACCACCCCTACAACCTGAGGCGGACCCCGGTTCTGGACCTGGGGCCGATCCCCGGCGGCGCCCCCGCTCATAGCGTGGACCTATGACCGCGACTACTGGGCCCGTCTGCACCGGAGCCTCCACGGCTGCCGGACTTGCCACCGGATACCCGTCGTTCTCGGCGTACGTGCGGGCACGGGGGCCCGTACTGCTGCGCACCGCCCGGTCGCTGACCGCGAACCCGAGCGATGCCGAGGACCTGCTGCAGACCGCCCTCGCCAAGACCTACGTCGCCTGGGAGCGCATCGAGGACCACCGGGCGCTCGACGGCTACGTGCGCCGCGCGCTGGTGAACACGCGCACGTCGCAGTGGCGCAAGCGCAAGGTCGACGAGTACGCCTGTGAGGAGCTGCCCGAGCCGGTCGGTGTGCCCGCACCCGACCCGGCCGAGCAGCAGGTGCTGCACGACGCGATGTGGCGTGCGGTGATGCGGCTCCCGGACCGCCAGCGCGCCATGGTCGTCCTGCGGTACTACGAGGACCTGAGCGAGGCGCAGACGGCGGCGGTGCTCGGCGTCTCCGTCGGCACGGTCAAGAGCGCCGTCTCCCGGGCGCTCGGCAAACTCCGAGAGGACCCGGAGCTCTCCCCCGTACGGTGACGCCCGTGCCGCAGCGGAGAGACCCCGTACGGTGAAACCCGTAGGGACCCGCTCCCGCCCGTACGGAGAAACCCGTACGGAAGAAGCCGCGTACCCAGATCCCTGAAGCTTTCGTACTCCCGGGTAGTGACATACCGAGCGGTATGTGCGCAGAATCTGCACACCCTTACTGCCACGTAGCGAGCGCCCATCGGGAGGACGCCGTGCTGAGCACCATGCAGGACGTACCACTGACCGTCACCCGCATCCTCCATCACGGGATGACCATCCACGGACAGTCGCGGATCACCACC
Organism: Streptomyces sp. NPDC047886; assembly: GCF_043204435.1. NCBI lineage: Bacteria > Bacillati > Actinomycetota > Actinomycetes > Kitasatosporales > Streptomycetaceae > Streptomyces > Streptomyces sp. NPDC047886. The sequence goes on along the minus strand of NZ_JBIDCF010000003.1, from coordinate 376,565 downwards.
TGGACCGGGGACCCGGAGCAGCCGCACCGCCGTACCTTCGCCGAGACGGGCGCTCGCGCGACCCAGCTGGCCAACGCCCTGCGCGACGAGCTCGGCGTGGTCGGCGACGACCGCGTCGCGACGCTGATGTGGAACAACGCGGAACACGTCGAGGCGTATCTGGCGATCCCCTCCATGGGCGCCGTCCTGCACACGCTCAACCTGCGTCTGCCCGCCGAGCAGCTCATCTGGATCGTCAACCACGCCGCCGACCGCGTCGTCATCGTCAACGGCTCCCTGCTTCCGCTGCTCGCCCCGCTCCTCCCGCACCTGCCGACCATCGAGCACGTCGTCGTCGCGGGCGCCGGCGACCGTACGCTCCTCGACGGCGCGGCGCCGCGCGTGCACGAGTACGAGGAGCTGATCGCGGGCCGCCCGACCGCGTTCGACTGGCCCGAGCTGGACGAACGCTCGGCCGCCGCCATGTGCTACACCTCCGGCACCACGGGCGACCCGAAGGGCGTCGTCTACTCCCACCGCTCCATCTACCTGCACTCCATGCAGGTCAACATGACCGAGTCGATGGGCCTGACCGACAAGGACACCACCCTCGTCGTCGTACCGCAGTTCCACGTCAACGCGTGGGGGCTGCCGCACGCCACGTTCATGACCGGCGTCAACATGCTGATGCCGGACCGCTTCCTGCAGCCCGCGCCCCTCGCCGACATGATCGAGCGCGAGCGGCCCTCGCACGCCGCCGCCGTCCCGACCATCTGGCAGGGACTGCTCGCCGAGGTCACCGCCAACCCCCGCGACCTCACCTCCATGGCCACCGTCACCATCGGCGGCGCCGCCTGCCCGCCGTCGCTGATGGAGGCGTACGACAAGCTCGGCGTCCGCCTCTGCCACGCCTGGGGCATGACGGAGACGTCGCCGCTCGGCACCATGTCCAACCCGCCGGCCGGACTGTCCGCCGAGGAGGAGTGGCCGTACCGCATCACGCAGGGCCGCTTCCCCGCCGGTGTCGAGGCCCGGCTCATCGGGCCCGGCGGCGACGTCCTGGCCTGGGACGGCGAGTCGGCGGGCGAGCTGGAGGTACGCGGCCCGTGGATCGCGGGCGCCTACTACGGCGGCTCGTCCGGCGAACCCCTCCGCCCCGAGGACAAGTTCAGCGAGGACGGCTGGCTGAAGACCGGTGACGTCGGCGTGATCAGCCCCGACGGCTTCCTCACCCTCACCGACCGGGCGAAGGACGTCATCAAGTCCGGTGGCGAGTGGATCTCCTCCGTGGAGCTGGAGAACGCGCTCATGGCCCACCCGGAGGTCGCGGAGGCGGCGGTCGTCGCCGTACCGGACGACAGGTGGGGAGAGCGGCCGCTCGCGACCGTCGTCCTCAAGGACGGCGCCACCGCCGGTTACGACGACCTGCGCGGGTTCCTCGCCGAGTCGGGCGTCGCCAAGTGGCAGCTCCCCGAGCGCTGGGCGATCGTCCCCGCTGTCCCGAAGACGAGCGTCGGCAAGTTCGACAAGAAGGTCATCCGCCGGCAGTACGCGGACGGCGAGCTGGACGTCACCCAGCTGTAGCCCGTACGGCCCGTAGGTCCCCCGGGGTCCCGTAGGTCCCCTGGGTCCCGTAGGCCCCGTAGGCCCCGTAGGTCCAGTAAGGGGAGGGGGAGGAACCGACCCGGTTCCTCCCCCTCCCCTTACGGGTTGTCACCGGCCCCCCGGTTGCCGCCGACGCCTCAGTTCGTACCGATCTTCGCCAGCAGGTCGACGATCCGTGACTGGACCTCGGCGCTCGTCGACCGTTCGGCCAGGAAGAGCACCGTCTCGCCCGACGCCAACTGCGGGAGCTCCGCCTCGTTGAGGCTCGCGGACGTGTAGACGACCAGCGGCGTACGGTTCAGCAGCCCGTTCGCCCGCAGCCAGTCGATGATCCCCGCGCGCCGGCGCCGGACCTGCATCAGATCCATCACCACCAGGTTCGGCCGGATCTGCGCCGCCAGCGTCACCGCCTCGGTGTCCGTCGCCGCCCGCGCGACCTGCATCCCGCGCCGCTCCAACGTCTCCGTCAACGCCCCGGCGATCTCCTCGTGTTCCTCGATCAGCAGGACCCGCGACGGGTGCTGCTCGCTGTCCCGAGGGGCCAGCGCCTTGAGGAGTACGGCGGGATCGGCGCCGTACGCGGCCTCGCGCGTCGCCTGCCCGAGCCCTGCCGCCAGCAGGACGGGCACCTCGGCCGCGACCGCCGCCTGGCGCAGCGACTGGAGTGCCGTACGGGTGATGGGGCCGGTCAGCGGGTCCACGAACAGCGCCGCGGGGAACGCCGCGATCTGCGCGTCGACCTCCTCGCGGGAGTGCACGATCACGGGCCGGTAGCCGCGGTCGCTCAGCGCCTGCTGCGTCGAGACGTCAGGAGCGGGCCAGACCAGCAGCCGACGCGGGTTGTCCAGCGGCTCGGGCGGCAGCTCGTCGTCCACCGGCTGCGGGTGCGGCGCGTTGACCACCTCGACGGCGCCACCCGGACCGTCGAGCGGCTCAGGGCCCTCGGCGGCGTCCTCGTCCGGTGCTCCTATCTCGTAGGCGCGGCCCTCGGCGGCCGGCGCGGCCAGCAGCGGCTGGGGCGCCGGGGCCGGCTGCGGATGCGGCCGGGCCGTCGTGCCTGCGGCATCGGCGGGCGGCTGGCGGTCACCGTCCGGGGGCGTCGCCAGCTTGCGGCGCCGCCCGGACCCCGAACCGGGCAGCGGCCCGCCGGGCAGGGGCACGGACCCCGTGCCACCGACGGCCCCTGCGCCGCCGACGGCCCCTGCGCCGCCGACCGGGACAGCCCCCGGGGCGACGGGCGCGGCGGTGCCATGGGCGGGGGTGCCGGGCGCCGGTGCGACGGGCGCGGCGGTGCCGTGTGCGGGGGTGCCGGGGTGTGCCGGGTTGCCGTGTGCCGGCGTTCCCTGGCCCTGCGGGCCACCGGCCTGCGGGCCCTGAGGCGGGGTGCCGTCGGGCGGAGTTCCGTGGGGCGGAGTTCCGAGGGGCGGGGTGCCCTGCGAATGCGCCCCCGGCGCTCCCTGCGCTCCCTGCGCTCCCGGCACCGGGGCGGCCGGGGCCGGGGCGGCGGGCTGCTGGGCGCCGGGCGCGGGGACGCTCCGGCTCGGGCCGGGGGTGCCGTGCGCCGGGGTGCCCGGGGCGGCCTGGTTCTGCTGCTGGGCGATCTGCTGGGCGAACGGCACGCCCTGCCCCAGCGTGCGCACGCTGAACGCCCGCCCCTGCGTCGAGTCCGGCGCGTCGTCCGCCGGAGCTCCGGGCGTGGCCCCCTGCAGCGGTACGGAGCCGGTGCCCGTGCTCGTGGCCGCGCCCGCGCCCATATCGTCCGGCGCGGCGACCGCGCGGCGGCGGCCCGTCGGGCGCTGCGCCGGGTACGGCGGCGTGCCCTGCGGCGGGATGGGGTGCGGCTGCGGCGGAGTGTGGTCGGCGCCGGGGTCGCTGCGTACGGCGTCGTGGCGGCCCTCGTCCCGCGCGGCCGGTTCCGCGACCGGGTGCGCCGTGCTCTGCGGCGGCTCCTGGCGGCGGTCCGCCTCGGCGGGCGGCAGCGCGAACGCGGTGCGGGCGCCGCCCTCGGCCGGGGTGTTGCGTTCCTGGGCGGCCGCGAGCGCCCGCCGGGCTCGCCGCCCGGTCGGCTGCTGTGCCTGTGCCTGTGCCTGCGCCTGATCGGCGGCGGGAGTGGCCGGTGCGGCCGGCAGCGCCGGCATCGCGTCCCGCGCCCCCGGACCCCGCCGGGCTCGCCGCCCGGAACCCGGAGCCGGCGCGGCACCCTGCGGCGGCACGGTGTCACCGAGCGCCGGACGCCCCTGCGCCCCCTCGGCGGCGGTCACCACCGAACCCATGGCGCTCACCGCGCCGTCCGTTCCCTCGGCCGGACTGGGCCGTCCGCGCCGTCGGCCGGTGGGCTCCACGGCCCCGGAGTCCTGCGCGGGAATCAGCTGCCCGGCCTCGTTCGCGCCCGCGCCCGCCCCTGCGCCCGCCGACGTGCCCGCCTCACCCGTACTGCCTGCACCGCCCGTAACACCCGCAACGCCCGTAACACCCGCAACGCCCGTACCGCTTGTGTCGGGAGCACCGCCCGCGCCGGCGGTCGTCCCGTCCGGGTCGGCCGAACGGGCCCTGCGTCGACCGGTCGGCGCGGCGGCCACCGGGTCCTCGGCCCGTACGGGGCTCTCCAGGAACGCGTCGGTCGAGGCGCGCCGCGCCCGCCGCCGCCCGCCGCCCGTGGTCTCGCCGACCCCAGCACCGACCCCCGCACCGACCCCCGAACCGACCCCCGCACCGACCCCCGTGCCGGTCCGCGACCCCGACTGCTGCGCGGGCAGTGCGACGGCCGCCGAATCGGCGGCGGGGGTGGCGGGGGCGACGGCGACCGCGCCCGCACCGGCGCCGAGAGGCAGTTCCAGCACGTACGCGCTGCCGTTCATGCCCGGCACCTCGTGCGTCTGGAGCACACCGTCGTGCGCCCGGACGATGCCCCGGACGATGGGCGCGTGGACCGGGTCCCCGCCCGCGTACGGGCCGCGCACCTCGATCCGTACGACATCACCGCGCTGGGCGGCGGCCACCACGATCGTCGAGTCGGCGAACCCGCCGCCGCCCGGCACGACCCGGGCCTTGCCGGTCGCGTCGACCCCGGCGACATCCGCGACGAGATGCGCGAGCGCCGTCGCCAGCCGAACACCGTCCACCTCGGCCTCAATCGGCGGCGCGTGCACCGCGAACTGCACCCGGCCCGGTCCGATCAGCTCCACCGCGCCGTCGACGCCGGCCGCGACGACCGCGTCCAGCAGGACGACGTCCTTGTCGAGCTCCTCCTGCCCGGAGTCCAGCCGCTGGTAGCCGAGCACGTTGTCGACGAGGGTCGTCATCCGGGCGTACCCGGCGGACAGATGGTGCAGGATCTGGTTCGCCTCGGGCCACAACTGCCCGGCCGGGTCCGCCGCCAGTGTGCCCAGCTCGCCGCGGAGTTCCTCCAGCGGCCCGCGCAGAGCCCCGCCGAGCACGGCGGTCAGCTGCGCGTGCCGGGCCGCCAGCGCGGCGTACCGCTCCTCGGACGCGGTGCACCGCTCGTCGCGCTGCTCGATCTCGACGGCGTGCCGTTCGGCACGGTCGGCCAGCTCGGCGGCGTGCCGCTCGGTGAGTTCGGCGAGTTCCTTCGCGTGCTGTTCCACCAGCGTCTCGTACGGGCGCCGGTCGGTGAACGTCATGACCGCGCCGACGAGCTGGTCGCCGTCCCGTACGGGCGCCGTCGTCAGGTCGACGGGCACCGGGGAACCGTCCTTGGCCCACACGACCTGTCCGCGCACCCGGTGCTTGCGCCCGGACCGCAGCGTGTCGGCGAGCGGCGACTCGTCGTACGGGAAGGGCTCCCCGTCCGGGCGGGAGTGCAGCATCAGCGTGTGCAGTTCCTTGCCGCCCAGGTCGCTGGCGCGCCAGCCCAGTATCTGGGCGGCCGCCGGGTTGACGAGGACGACACGGCCCTCGGTGTCCGTACCCACGACGCCTTCGGCCGCCGCGCGCAGGATCATCTCGGTCTGCCGCTGCGAGCGCGCCAGCTCGGCCTCGGTGTCGACGGTCCCCGACAGGTCGCGGACGACGAGCATCAGCAGCTCGTCGCCGCTGTAGCCGCCGGCGCCCGACCCGATGCCGGAACCCGCACCGCCGTACGAGTCGTACGCCTCGCGGCCGTCCTCCAGTCCGGCGCTGGTGACCTCGACCGGGAACTCGCTGCCGTCCGTACGGCGGGCGATCATCCGGGTCGGCTTGGTGCGGCCCCGGGCGTCGGCGGCCTCGGGGCGGCGCATCGAGCCGGGGATGAGGCGCGAGTCGAAGACCGGCAGCAGATCGAGCAGGCCCCGCCCGACCAGCGCCGTGCCCGGGGTCTCGAACATCTCCAGGGCGATCGTGTTGGCGTTGACGACCGTGCCGTTCGTATTGACGAGCACCAGCCCGTCGGGCAGGGCGTCGAGTATGGCTGCGAGGCGAGCAGCGCCTCGGGATGGCCTGCTGCTCACGACGACGCTTCCTCCCACTGACCTACTGCCACTTGCCGGCGGCCGACCGCCACTGAAGGGAGTCTAAGGGCTGAGGAGGCGCGTGGGACGGCGGATGAGGGGGAGCTCCGAGCAAGGTTGTGTGCGCGCGGCGTACGCCCCCGGCACACTATTTCCGCTTCGTCCCAGGTTCCGCTACGACGCGTCTGTCCTGACCAGCATGGACAGCGGCCGGTTCCGCTACGACCGGGCCATCGGCAGGACCGGCTGGAGGTTCTCCCAGCGGGAGATCTCGCATCCGTTGGTCCTGGCGAAGTGGGCGTCCACGCTGCGGCCGCGCCAGGTGCCCTTGACGTGGGCGGTCGCGGGGCCGCCGTGCTGCTGGGTGCACATCCGGTCCTGCGGCACGGGTGCGAACGGGTCCTGGCCGTTCTTCGACAGCTCGGCCAATCGGGCGCACGCCTTCTTCGCGGCGGGGTGGGTGCCGCCGGCCCGCGCGCCGTCGCACCTCAGCTCAAACGTTCCGTCGGCCCTCGGGTTCCCGGAGTCGGCGACGGTCACGGTCAGCGCGTCGGACGGCGACAGCAGCGGCAGGGGGAGTGGCCCGACGGCCACGGCGGCCGACGACGAGGCCCCGAGGGCGAGGGCGGAAGCGACGGTGGTGAGGGCGAGACGGCGCAGCATACGAACTCCAGTGGGTACGAATCCGCGGGGACGCCGGATCGGCCGGGCGCCCCTCACCCCTCTAACGCTGCACCGGCCGTGGCGTTGCGCAACCGGAAGCCCTTTGCCCTGCGCCCCGCCCGCCTTGTACCGTGGACAGCGATTGGTGACAGCCCCCTGGGCTGTGTCATCATCTGCACGCACCACTCGCGCTCGCGCGGGTGGGCTGGAGGCGTCGCCTAGTCCGGTCTATGGCGCCGCACTGCTAATGCGGTTTGGGTCTTAAAGCCCATCGAGGGTTCAAATCCCTCCGCCTCCGCACCACCCGAAGCCCCGGCCCCACGGCCGGGGCTTCGGCCGTTCCCGGCCCGTCCCGCGATCGGTGCAGGTGGGCGTTTGTCCAGGTCAGGCAGGGTTTGGGTAATGGATTTCGCGTGACGGCGCAGGTCATGTAATGTTGTTCCCGCAACGCCGACCGGGCCGAAAAGCCCGGAAGGAAAGCCAGGGAGTAAGATCACTGGCAGGCACTCGTAGCTTAACGGATAGAGCATCTGACTACGGATCAGAAGGTTGCAGGTTCGAATCCTGCCGAGTGCACACAGATGAGAGGCCCCGGAGAGATCCGGGGCCTCTTGCGTTGCCGGGCCGTACAGCAGCGAAGTGCAGCAACCGCGCTGATCGCTGTCAGCCAGTCCCGCCCATCGCGTCGGGCAGCTTGCCGAGCGCATTGCGTACGTCGTGTCGCTCGTTCCACGTCAGGCCCAGGACCTCACCCCGGCGGAGCCCGAGGCACAGCACGAGCACCCATGCCGCGACGAGGTGGTCATCACGGGCGGCGGCGTCGGCGAGGAACCGCCCGGCCTCAGCGAAGGGCCGGGGCTTGATCCGGCGGCGACGCGGCGTGGGGACCTTCACCAGGGAGGAGCGACGTTCTTGCAGTTCCTCCACCGCCCACACCAGGGTGTCCGGGTCCGCCTACGACTGCCGGGGGGTCGCGGCGCTCAGCGTGAGGTGGTAGTGCGTCGCCCGGAACCGTACGGCGCGAAGAGGGTGATGCGGGTCCGCGGTGCGCCGTGCCGGCGGCGGAGGGGAAAGGCGAGCGTCGTGCACGTGCGCTCGGTGGGTCAGGAAACTGGTCATAGTGTGGGTGCCAGGTCCAGTGCCCGTCCCAGGGCGGCAGTGACGGCGGCAGCGTGTTCCGGCAGGTGTTGTTCAGCCCAGCTTCCGGCAAGGCTGAGGAAGTCCTGCAGATCCTGCTGGGCGCCCGCGACGAGCCTGCGTACCTGGTCTACCGACAGCTCGATCACCGGGCTGCCGTCCGTCCCATGGACGTCGAGCGTCAGCCGGACGATGTCGCCCACGCGTTCGGCCACCGAGGACGGATCGTGGCCGAAGGAGGAGCAGCCGGTGCCGCCGAGCACCTCCAGCCAGTCTCGCCAGGTCTCCAGGCCGTTGCAGCAGCCCGGCTCGATGAAGACGGTGCCGGTGGTGCTGTCGGTCACCCGGAACCCTCCGGCGGCGAACAGATCAGGCATGGTGAGCAGCCCGTGCAGGAACGTGCCGAGCGGGTCGGTCGGGCACGGCCCGTGCTCCTCCTCCGGCTCGAAGTCGTTGCAGTCGGCGATCCGCATAACCGCCGTGCCGACCTCCGCCGGAGTCAGCTCCCCGTTCAGCACGAGGTAGCCATAGGACTCGTGCTCGCCAACCGGCCAGAGCGCGAAGTCGTCGGCAGCGTAGATCTCCAGAACGGGTTGCATCACCATCACATGGGGAGGATGCCGGACCCACTGCTACACCGCCACGGGCTTGCAGCTGCTGCATCGGGCTCGGAGCGGCCCCGCTGTCCGGGCGGTTTCGCGGTGCGCTCCGGGCAGGCGGCGCCGACATGGCGCATGGTGGTCTGCGCGTTGATCCCGAAAGGCCGCATCAGCTTGAGGGGATCATCGGTGGCAACCGCCTCGTGCGCATGCGGTCTTGCCGCGGGCCGACGAGCGTGACGTTCCTTGTCGATGCCGGCCAGCAGCGGTAGCGGTAGGCGAGTGCACAACGGTTCAGAGGCCCTCAGGAGAAATCCCGAGGGCCTCTGTCGTATGCCGTGACGGTGGTGCTGACGGCAACGGCCTCGCGGTGGGGTGTTCGAGGTGCGGTGTGCGAGGTGGGGTGGCCGGGGTGGGGTGTTCGAGGTGGGGTGGCTGGTGGGGTCAGGGCGCGCTGATGGCCGCCAGCATCGCCGTGGTGACGCGATCGGCGGTGTTGCGGTGGCCCTGGGCGTTGGGGTGGACGAAGGCCGGCTGATCGGGGACGCGGGTGAAGACGCCTTCCACCCACTTGTCGGTGTCGCAGACGCTGTGGTTCGCGGACGGGCCGTAGAGGTCGACGAAGCTGGCGGCGTCCTGGGAGCCCGCCGACTTCTCGATGGCCTTGTTGAGGGGTTCCAGGACGTCGGTGCGCAGCCAGTCCAGATCGCCACGGGTGATCGAGCCGAACTGTTCCAGGTTGTTGTACCGGCACGTGGATGTGTCCTGGGGGATGACCGTGGGGTAGCCGACGGCCAGGATCTTCGCGCGTGGGGCGCGCTCGTGGAGCACCTTGAGCATCTCGTCGTAGTCCCCGCTCACCTTGGTCAGGCGGCTCGGGATGTCGTCCGCCAGAGCGTCCTTGCACGGGGTGCCCGCGCCGTCGCCGCCTCCGCCCCATCGCAGGCACTGGAAGAGGATGTCGGCGAAGCCGAGGGTGTTGCCGCCCGCGCCGACCGTGATCACGTCGGTGTCGGGGCCCACCGCCTCGGACTGGGCGGGCACCGGCGGGAAGGGGTAGTCCGGGTCCTGGGAGAACGGTGGCAGTTGGCGGCCGATCGGTTCCTGGGACTTGAAGGTGACGTTCTCGACGGTGGCGCCGCCGCAGCTGATGTTGGTCAGGTCGAAGAGCGAGCCGAGGTCGCGGTCGATGACCTGGGGGTAGGACCGGTCGGTGCGTTCGCAGCCGTCGCGGGGCACTTCGAACGTGTCGCCGGCGGCGGGGATGACCCCGGCGGTGTAGGAGTCGCCCAGGGCGACCCATTTGTAGGCCGCCGCCGCTGCGGCCGGTTGTGCCCCGGTGAGCTGTGCGGGTGCGAGGGCGCCCGCGGTGAGGGCGACGGCTGAGCCGAGGATGGCCAATCCGGTGCGCGAACGTGCCATGAATCCTCCAGGGATGCGGTGTCGGTGGCACTTCGACCGTAGGGGCCTGATTACTCGGCGCACTAGATCCAATGCGGACAGTCACTGTCCGTGCGGGTCCGGGGGTGGACGGTGGGGCTGCGAAGGCGGTTGTCCCGACGGGTTCGACATTCCGACCGCATCTGACTGACACCGGATGGATCCGGCACGGAACGTGCGTGGCGAAGACAGGTTTCCGGCCGGTCGTACGAACACGGTTGGCGCCACCGCCCCAGCGGGGTGTCCCGTTCGCGATCTTGCGCGTGTGCGGGCGGGCGGTCGGTTGGTCGGTCCTGGACGGCTCGCCTCCGGTCGGCAACCGGTCCGGTGCACCGACTCTGACGGCGACGGCGCCACACACGGACGGTGGCTAACCTGGGCGACCGAGGCAGGAGGCCCGCGTCTGCCGCCCGCAAGGGGGTTGGTGGCGGGTGGCGGTGGCGCTGGCGTGACGGACGGGGGTGACGGGGCGGTGAGCGCGTGGACGTGCCGAGGGGCGCGGTGGGCGGGGGGCGCGCCCGAGCTGCTGTGGGAGCGGGGCCGGGTGAGCGGGCTCACGTACGGGCAGGAGGTCGCGTTCCGGGCGGCCGGAGAACGGCGCTGTCCCGGTGCGCGGGGCAATCCCTGTCCGGTCGCTGCCGTCGTCGCGGCGCGGAGCACCGGGGGGCTGTGCCCGGAGTGCGCGCGGCTCGACCGGATGCACTCCGTCGCCTCCGACACCGTCGCCGACGATCCGCGGGTCTACCGCGTGTACCTGGCCTGGTTCGGGCCCGGCATGGTGAAGGTCGGCATCACCGCCGAGGAGCGCGGCGACACCCGACTCCTCGAACAGGGGGCCGTGGCGTTCGGCTGGCTCGGCCGCGGGCCGCTCATGGCGGCGCGGCGCACCGAGGAGGTGCTCGGCGCGGCCCTGGGCGTACCCGACCGGATCCCGTACGCCGCGAAGCGGGTCGCCCGGGTCGGCCTGCCGGACGGGCCCGCGCGGGCCGGCGAGGTGGAGCGGCTGCACCGGGCCGCCGTCGCCGTGCCCGGGTGGGCGGACACGCTGGAGCCGCTGCCGTTCCAGGTGCGGGACCACACCGGGGTGTTCCGGCTCGGGGCGCTCGACCGGGTCGACGGGGTGGTGCGCGAGCTGGTCGTGGGCGGGTGCGTCCGTGGCACCCTGACCGCCGCCGCCGGGCCCGACCTGCATCTGGTCGCGCCCGACGGGCGCCGCCTGGTGCTGGACACCCGGCTGGTCGCGGGCTGGCCGCTGGACCGTGCCGGGAGTGGTGACGCGGTGACCGTCCCGGTGGTCGCGGCGGCCCCCGGCGTGCAGGACGGGCTGTTCTGACCGCCGGCTCGTCCCGGCTGTGGGCTGTTCCCGGCGATGAGTTGTGCGCGGCGGTGGGTTGTTCGTGGCGACGGGTCTCGCGTGGTGGGGGCGGTTCGAGGTGGTGGGCGGTTCGTGGTGGTGGGCGGTTCGTGGTGGTGGGGCCTTCGCGGTCGGGGCGACGGATCCCGGGTAAAGACTTGGATCCCGTTCGCTGATCGATCTGGACACCCCCGTGCCCCTCGGCCGAGGGTGGGTGCATGACTCATGAACTGGTCGGCGGCCTCGAACCGCCCTATTACACCGTGGTGTTCACCAGCGTCCGCCGGGACGACGGGCAGGACGCCGACGACGGCGACGGCAAGGGGTACGCGGACGCCGCCGTCCGCATGCTGGAGCTGGTCCGGGACGTCCCCGGCTTCCTCGGCTACGAGACGGCCCGCACACCCGGCGGGATCGGGATCAGCGTCGGCTACTTCCGCGACGAGGAGGCCATCGCCGTCTGGCGGGCCGACCTGGAGCACCAGGAGGCCATGCGGAACGGCCGGGAGCGGTGGTACGAGCGGTACAGCGTCCATGTCGCCAAGGTCGAGCGGAGCTACGGGTTTGACCGGGGCTGAGCCCCGGTCCCAGCGCGAGAACACGGACGAGGCGGCGCTGATCAGGGGCTTCGCGGACCGGCTCGGCCTGCCCGGACTCTTCGACGTGCACACCCACTTCATGCCCGAGTCCGTGCTGCGCAAGGTCTGGGCCTACTTCGACGCCGTCGGGCCGCTGACCGGAGTCGAGTGGCCCATCATGTACCGCGAGGAGGAGGACCGGCGGGTCGAACTGCTGCGGGAGTTCGGGGTCCTCGGCTTCACCTCGATGATCTATCCGCACAAGCCGGGCATGGCGGCCTGGCTCAACGAGTGGGCCGCCGGGTTCGCCGCGCGGGTCGACGCCTGCCTGCGGACGGGCACCCTGTATCCGGAGCCGGGGGTCGAGGAGTACGTCAGGGAGGCCGTGGACGGCGGGGCGCGGATCTTCAAGGCGCACCTGCAGGTCGGCGACTTCGACCCGTGCGATCCCCTGCTCGCCGGGGCCTGGGGCGTACTGGAGGACGCCGCGGTCCCCGTCGTCGTCCACTGCGGCTCCGGGCCCGCGCCCGGCACGTACACCGGGCCGGGACCGGTCGGGCGGCTGCTCGCCAGGCACCCGCGCCTGCGGCTGGTCGTCGCACACATGGGCATGCCCGAGTACACCGACTTCCTCGACCTGGCGGAGCGGTACGACGAGGTCCGGCTCGACACGACGATGGCCTTCACCGAATTCAGCGAACGGCTCGCACCCTTCCCCGGGAGCGAGCGGACCCGGCTGCGGGACCTCGGGGACCGGATCCTGCTCGGGAGCGACTTCCCGAACATCCCGTACGGGTACCTCCACCAGCTGCGGTCGCTGGAGCGGCTCGGGCTCGGCGACGACTGGCTGCGCGGCGTCTGTTACGGGAACGGCGCCCGGCTGTTCGGGGCGCCCGCGCTCCCCCGGTCGCCCGTGCTTCCCCCGGCGCCCGCGCTTTCTCAGGAGATTCACAGGAAGCCGCAAGGGATCTCTCAGTCCCGGACGTGAGCGTGGCAGCATGACCACGACCTCGCCCCAGGGGCGTACCGAACTGCTCAGGCCCGACGGCAGCCCCGTGCGGGTGCTCGTCGTGGACGACGAGGCGTCGCTCGCCGAGCTGCTGGCCATGGCCCTGCGCTACGAGGGCTGGCAGGTGCGCAGCGCCGGGGACGGCACCGGCGCGGTGCGCGCGGCCCGCGAGTTCCGGCCGGACGCCGTCGTGCTCGACGTGATGCTGCCCGACCTGGACGGGCTGAGCCTGCTGGGGCGGGTGCGGCGGGTGCTGCCGGACGTGCCCGTCCTGTTCCTCACCGCCAAGGACTCCGTCGAGGACTCCGCCAAGGACTCCGTCAAGGACTCCGTCGAGGACCGGATCGCGGGGCTCACCGCGGGCGGCGACGACTACGTCACCAAGCCGTTCAGCCTGGAGGAGGTCGTGGCGCGGCTGCGCGGCCTCCTCCGGCGCTCCGGCGCGGCGACGGCGCGCGGCGGGTCCTTGCTGGTCGTCGGGGACCTCACGCTGGACGAGGACAGCCATGAGGTGACCCGCGGCGGCGTCGGCGTCCATCTGACGGCCACGGAGTTCGAGCTGCTGCGGTTCCTGATGCGCAATCCGCGCCGGGTGCTCAGCAAGGCGCAGATCCTCGACCGGGTCTGGTCGTACGACTTCGGCGGGCAGGCCAACGTGGTCGAGCTCTACATCTCGTACCTGCGACGGAAGATCGACGCCGGGCGCTCCCCGATGATCCACACCCGACGCGGGGCCGGGTACCTCATCAAGCCGGCGGAGTGACGGTGCCCCGCCGAGCGGGCCGGGGAGCGGGCCGAGCGGGCCGAGCGGGCCGCCGGTCTTGACTACTGGCGAGCGACACGGCGATCGGCGAGGTCACGCTCCCGGACACGAGCTCGGGCGCGGACTGGTGGATGGAGCCGCGTCGTGACACATGGAGCCGCCGGCCCGGGAACAGACCGGCGGCTCGGTGGCTCGGTGGCTCGGTGGCTCGGTGGTGCGCGGGACCGGGCGGGTCGGGCCCGGCCCGGTCAGTCCGGTGCTGTCAGCCCCACTTGACGTAGACGTTGGTGGTGGCGCCGGAGCCGTTCGCGTCGACGGCCTCGACGAGCAGGCTGTACGTGCCGTTGAGGAAGCCCATCGGCGGCTCCCAGGTGACGGTGGTGTCCGTCGTCGTGACCCAGCTGGTGGAGAAGTTGAAACCGGCGATACGCCACCGGTAGCCGGTCAGGGGGCGGTCCGGCTCGGCCGCGTGGGGCGCCATCGTGAAGGTCAGCGGGCCCTTGTGCGCCTCGCAGTCGGAGCTGAGGACGCACACGGTGTGCGGCGGCAGCAGCGTCACCTGCGGGGCCCTGGGCGTGTAGGGCACGGCCGCGGCCTGCCGTACCGCCTTCGCGATGCCGGAGGGCGCGGACTCCCGGCCGTTCTGGTCCAGGGAGACCACGTAGTACTCCGCGTACCCGGCGGGCGCGTCGACGTCGGCCGCGCCGTAGCCGCCGATGGTGTAGGCGTAGGCCGTCCAGGCGCCGTCGGTGGTGGTACGGCGGTACGCGCGGTAGCCGCGCACACCCTGGTCCGCCGGGTTGGTCCAGGACACGGCGGTCGAATCGGTGTGGACCGCGGCGGTGACGTTCGTGGGCGGCAGCACGTTCGCCGGGGCCGGGCGGATGGCGAGGACGCCCGTCATGGGCGACGTGTTCCCGTACGCGTCCACGGCGAAGACCCGGTACGCGTACTGGATGCCGGAGGAGGCGGCGGCGTCCGTGAAGGAGTCGCCGGTCGTCACGGAGGGACCGTCGGGGTCCTCGTCGCCGAGCGGCGCGGCCCACACCTCGTAGTGGACGGTGTCGTCGGTGTTGCGGGTCCACTTGAGGGTGTTGCCGGCTGTGCTGCTGGTCGCGGTCAGCCCGCTGACCTGAGCGGGCGGGGTGGTGTCCGGTTCGCCGGTGTCCGTCGTGACGGACGGTGCCGACTCGTTGCCGGCGGCGTCGAACGCCGTGACCCGGTAGTACCAGCGCTGCTTGATGTCGGCGGTGAGGTCGCGGTAGGCGGTGTCCGAGAGGGTGGCGCCGAGCGGGCTGACGGCGGTGAACGGGCCGGTGGCCGCGTCCGACCGGTGGACGCGGTAGCCGGTGGCTCCGGCGGCCGCCTGCCACGCCACCCGCACGCTGCCCGTGTCCACCGTGGCGGTCGGGTTCGCGGGGGCGGGCGGCGGGGTGCGGTCCTCGCTGGTGACGGAGACCGCGCTGGAGGCGGGGCCCAGGTTGCCGGCCTTGTCGACGGCGCGCACGACGTACTGGTACGCCGCTCCCGTGGCGGGCGGCGTGTTCAGGAACGTGGTCGCGGCGGCCGTGGCCGTACCGACCTGGGCGTAGGCGGCGGAGCCCGTACGCCGGTAGACGCGGTAACCGCCGAGGTCCATCTCGGCGTTCTTCCGCCAGCGCAGGGTCGTCCTCAGCGCCGTACGGTCGTACGCGGCGGTCACGCCGGTGGGCGCGAGCGGCGCGACCTTGTCGACGGTGGCCGAGGTCCTCGGGACATAGGTGAACCCGACGCTGGCGGCGCCGGTGTACGCCACGAAGTCGACGCGGATCGTGTGCCGGCCACGCGGGATCGTGAGGTTCACCGACTTCCGCTGGGTGGTGGAGACGTTCCGCCACATGTCGATCTTGCGGACGCCGTCGACGTAGACGCGGATGCCGTCCTGCACGGCGGCGTTGAGCGTGAACGGGCCGCCGGAGCCGAAGTCCCGGGAGACCGTCCAGCGGCCGGAGAAGTTGTCCTTGGGCAGGGTGACGCCCGCGGGGTCGCCCAGGCCGTAGTTCTCGTTGATCGCCGCGTCGCAGCCGGTCAGCCTGGGCGTACCGGACAGTGTGGTGTTGGCGAAG
This sequence comes from Streptomyces sp. NPDC047886, assembly GCF_043204435.1. Classification (NCBI taxonomy): domain Bacteria; kingdom Bacillati; phylum Actinomycetota; class Actinomycetes; order Kitasatosporales; family Streptomycetaceae; genus Streptomyces; species Streptomyces sp. NPDC047886. The sequence goes on along the minus strand of NZ_JBIDCF010000003.1, from coordinate 360,885 downwards.
AACTGCACCCGCCACACGTTCGGCGCGCAGGTGACAGCGGCGTTGGCGGAGGTGACGGGAAGGACCAGGCTCGTGAGTGTCGCCGTGCCGATCACGGCGGCGGCCGTGCGTACGGCGCGCGGACGAAGGGCCCGCAGGCGCGAGGCGCGAAGGCGCTTGGCCATCTGTGAAGGTCGCTCTCGGTTCGGTCGGAAGGCACCGGGAATGTGGGGGGAGCGCCGATCGCGATGATCGCATGGCCGGTGACGGTCTGTCAGCCCTTGGCCTGAGAAGGCGTGTCGCGTACGTGTCAGCCGGGCCGGCACCACGCCAGCAGTGTCAGCAGTGTCAGCCGGGCCAGCCGGGCAGCCGGGCAGCCGGGCCAGGAACGCCAGCTCGGCCAGCCGTGTCAGCCGGGCCAGGAACGCCAGCCGTGTCAACCGGGCCAGCCGGGCCAGGAACGCCAGCCGGGCCAGCCGTGTCAGCCGGGGCAGCCAGCCGGGCCGGCCGGGTCAGGTGTGTCCGTCGCGTCCGGGCCCGGGACGGGGCGCGGTGGGCGTCCCCTGCCCTGCCGCACCCCGTCACCGGGGCCCGTCTCCGCACCGGGGGCGCCGCCTCCGCTCGGAGCTGCGCGCCCGGGGGTCCGATCGCCCGCGACACCCGGCGTTACGCGCGCGCCTCTTCGCCCGCCGGGGCTTCCGGGCCTGTCGTCTTCAACGCGACCTCCTTGATGAACAGGGTCACCAGGAAGGCGAGCAGGGCGAAGGGCGCCGAGTAGAGGAAGATGTCGCCGACGCCGTGCCCGTACGCGTTCTCCATCACCGTGCGGATCGGCGCGGGGAGGGCCGCCAGGTCCGGGATGCCGCCGCCGCCCGTGCCGCCGTGGCCCAGTGCGGCGCCCTGCGGGCCGAGTGCGGCGAGCCCGTCCTGGACGTAGTGGGTGACCCGGTTGCCCATGACCGCGCCCAGGGCCGAGACGCCGACGGCGCCGCCCAGGGACCGGAAGAAGGTGACGACCGACGACGCGGCGCCGAGGTCCTCGGGCGGGACCTGGTTCTGGGTGCACAGCACCAGGTTCTGCATCATCATGCCGAGTCCGAGGCCGAGCACGGCCATGAAGACCGCGACGTGCCAGTACTCCGTGTCGTACCGGATCGTGCCGAGCAGTCCGAGCCCCGCCGTGACCAGCACACCGCCGGTGACCAGCCAGCCCTTCCAGCGTCCCGTCCGGGTGATGACGAGGCCGGACACGGTGGACGAGACGAACAGGCCGGCGATCATCGGAATGGTCATGACCCCGGACATCGTGGGCGACTCGCCCCGCGCGAGCTGGAAGTACTGGCTGAAGAACACGGTGCCCGCGAACATCGCGACACCGACGAACAGCGAGGCCAGCGACGCCAGCGTGATCGTCCGGTTCCGGAACAGCCGCAGCGGGATGATCGGGTCGCCCGCCCGGGACTCGACCCACAGGAAGACGGCGCACAGCAGCACGGAGCCGCCGACCATCCCATACGTCTGCCAGGACACCCAGTCGTACTTGTCGCCCGCGAACGTCACCCAGATCAGCAGCAGCGAGACCGCCGCGCTGATGAAGAAGGCGCCGGACCAGTCGACCTTGACCCGCCGCTTCACCACGGGCAGCCGCAGGGTCTTCTGCAGCACGATCAGGGCGAGGACGGCGAAGGGCACGCCGACGTAGAAGCACCAGCGCCAGCCGAGCCAGTCGGTGTCGGTGATGACGCCGCCGAGCAGCGGCCCGCCCACCGTGGCGACGGCGAACGTGGCACCCAGGTAGCCGCTGTAGCGGCCGCGCTCGCGCGGCGCGATCATCGCGGCCATCACGATCTGCGCGAGCGCCGACAGCCCGCCGACGCCGATGCCCTGGACGACCCGGCAGGCGATCAGCGCGCCCGCGCTCTGCGACAGACCGGCGGCCGCCGAACCCAGCACGTAGATGATCAGCGCTATCTGGACCAGGAGCTTCTTGGAGAAGAGGTCGGAGAGCTTGCCCCACAGAGGGGTGGTCGCGGTCATCGCCAGCAGTGAGGCCGTCACCACCCAGGTGTAGGCGCTCTGGCCGCCGCCGAGGTCGGAGATGATCTCGGGAAGGGCGTTGGAGACGATGGTCGAGGACAGGATGGCGACGAACATCCCGAGCAGCAGCCCGGAGAGCGCCTCCATGATCTGGCGGTGCGTCATGGGCGCGCCGTCGGCCGGATCGGCGTGGCCGGCCCGCACACCGGTGGGTGTGGTCGTAGCCATGGGGTTCCTTTACGTGTGGGTGCGTGGCGTTCGGGTGTACGGGCCCGCGCTCTGGGCGCGGCAGTCGCCGAAGGACGCGCGGAGCCGGGTGAGCAGCGCGATCAGCTGTCCGACGTCGGTGTCGGACCAGTCCGCCAGGTGGTGGGCGAAGGCGTCGGCCGCCCGGCGGCCGAGGTCGTCGACGAGGGCCTCGCCCGCAGGGGTGGGACGCAGGATGCGGGAGCGGCCGTCGCCCGGGTCGGGCAGCCGCTCGACCCAGCCCCGCTCGACCACATGGGCCACATGCCTGCTGGTCACGGAGGCGTCGATGCCCATGAGCTCGGAGAGCCTGCTCATCCGCATCTCCCCGTACCGGTCCAGCAGGGACAGGACGGCGGCGGAGCCGGGCGGGCACTCGGCGGGCAGCAGCCGCGCGATGCCCCGCTTCACGGCGCCGATCGCGCTGAGCTGCCGGGCGAGTTCCTCGTACTGACTCCGCGCCGCCATGGCCGCGCCCCCTCCTAGTTTGTTGCTTAGGGCAACGATAAGAGTCGATGGTTGCTACAGGCAAATGAAAACCGGGCGAACGCGACTAAAGACCTGGCAAAGGAAGGTGATCTCCCCGCCGTACCGGGGGCGAGACCGTGCCGGGGGCGAGGCCGTACCGGGTGCGACGCCGCCCCCGCCCGCCGCACTCCGGCGACGCCCTGGCGGGACCGGGGGGAATCCGGGTGGGGGAGGGGCAGGGGCAGGGGCTCAGGGGCGATCCGGCGGGGGTCAGGGTCGGAGTGATCCGGGCGGACTGGGGCCGCATCCGGGGCGGATCCGGAGGTGTCGCGGGGCGGATCCGGGCGGATGCGGGGTGGATCCGGGTGGATACGGGGGTGATGCGGGGTGGATCGGGGGGTGATCCTGGGGCGGGGTGAGCGGGTGGCCTCGGATTCGCTAGGGTCCTGGACCATGGCACACAACCCGCACGCCCCGCAGGGCCCCGAGGGCAACAGCAACTACGACCCGGCGGGCAGCACCCAGATGTTCCGCGCCTTCGTCGACGAGGGCACGCCGCAGCGGCAGCAGCCGGCGGCGGCTGTCCAGTCGTCCGGCCCCCGTGTCGGCCTGATCGTCGGCGTCGTCGCCGTCATCGCGGTCGTCGCCGCGGTCGCCTGGCTCGCCCTCGGCTGACCCCGCGCCTACTTCCAGGCGGCGGTGACGTCCTGGGTCTCGATCCGCATGCCCAGCGGCACCCGCCAGGACTCCACGCACACCCGGTACGTCTCGGTCCGCGCCGCTCCGGCGGCGATCGGGGTCGGCAGCGACCGGGTCGACTCGACGGTCGCCCAGTCGACGCCGAGCGCCCCGATGATGTGCGTCCCGAAGGTGACGGTGCCTGAAAGCACCGGTGAGCCACCGGTGTTGCGGAACGGTACGGTCACGTCCTCGCACCAGCGCCGGTCGGTGGCGGCGCGCTCCGGCGTGCCGACCGTCAGCACGGCCGGGCCGGGCGCCGGGCCGGGCTCGGGTGGTGGCGGCGTGGGCGTCGGCGGTGGTGGCGGTGTGGGTGCCGGGCTCGGTGGGGGCGTCGGTGCCGGCGCCGGTCGGCCGGGTGGCACCGAGGGTGCCGGGCGCGCGCCCGGTGAGGTGCGCGGTACGGAACCCGCGCCCGCCCGCGTGTCCGTACGCGCCCCCGCAGCCGTATGCCCGCCCGTACCCGTACCCGTACCCGTACGGGGTCCGGGGCTTCCTGGTCGGCGGGCGGGCGGGGCCTCCGGGGCCAGCGGCACGAGCACCACCTCACCCGTCGGTGGCACCGGGCCGGTGGGCGCGGCCTGCGGGCCCGCCGCGACCGCTCCGACCGCCGCGTGCCCGTCTCCCGCGCCGTCACCGGCGCAGGCGGCGAGCGCGGCGCCCACGCAGAGCGCTCCCGCCGCCGCTGCCCCGATCCGCCGGACGGTCCGTCGTCGCATCGCGCCAGTGTGGCTGACGCGCCGTCAGAACTGAAGCCCTCGGCGTCAGTCGGAGATGAGTCCCTCGCGCAGCTGTGCCAGCGTCCGGGTCAGCAGCCGCGAGACGTGCATCTGCGAGATGCCGACCTCCTCGCCGATCTGCGACTGGGTCATGTTCGCGAAGAACCGCAGCATGATGATCTGCCGCTCACGCGACGGGAGTTTGGCGAGCAGCGGCTTCAACGACTCGCGGTACTCGACGCCTTCGAGCGCGCTGTCCTCGTACCCGAGCCGGTCCGCGAGCGAGCCCTCGCCGCCGTCGTCCTCGGGAGACGGCGAGTCGAGCGACGACGCGGTGTAGGCGTTGCCCACCGCGAGCCCGTCCACCACGTCCTCCTCCGACACCCCCAGCACGGCGGCGAGTTCGGGAACGGTAGGCGACCGGTCGAGCTTCTGCGCCAGCTCGTCGCTGGCCTTGGTGAGCGCCAGGCGCAGCTCCTGGAGGCGGCGCGGCACGCGCACGGACCACGAGGTGTCGCGGAAGAAGCGTTTGATCTCGCCGACGACGGTCGGCATCGCGAACGTCGGGAACTCCACGCCCCGTTCGCAGTCGAACCGGTCGATCGCCTTGATGAGGCCGATCGTGCCGACCTGGACGATGTCCTCCATCGGTTCGTTGCGCGACCGGAAGCGCGCCGCCGCGTACCGCACGAGGGGGAGGTTGAGCTCGATGAGCGTGTCGCGTACGTAGGTGCGCTCCGGGCTGTCCGCCGCCGCGCCCTCGGTGTCCAGGGCGCGGAGCCGCAGGAACAGGGAGCGGGAGAGCGTGCGCGTGTCGATGGCTCCCGAGGGCTCGGGAAGCGCGGCGGCCGGTTCGCTCTTGGTGAGCGTGAGCACCTTGGAGCTGCCCTGTTCTACGGACATGCCACCCCCTTGAGGTCGCGGACGGTCGCGTGAGCCGCGACCATCGGAGGAACGCAGCCTCCACCTGAATACCGGAGCCGAGACTGCGGCAAACGCGGTTCCAGCAGAATGTCACATGTCGGCAACACGCTGTAGTGACTTGTCGACAAGATAGGGGTGAATCCATGCTGGAAACAGGGGGTGTGCGGCTTTTGGAACGGCTGATTGTGGACCAAACGGGTCTACCCGATCCGGCTACGCCTCGATCCTGTTTGCGGATCTCAATCGGGCGAAACTCCGGGCCAACAGCCTTGACACATGCATCTGCGAGACGCCGAGCTCCTGGCTGATCTGCGACTGCGTCAGATTGCTGTAGTAGCGGAGCATCAGGATCCGCTGCTCCCGCTCGGGCAGCTGGACGAGCAGGTGCCGTACGAGGTCCCGGTGTTCGACGCCGGCCAGCGCCGGGTCCTCGTAGCCGAGCCGGTCGAGGAGCCCCGGCATCCCGTCGCCCTCCTGCGCCGCCTCCAGTGAGGTCGCGTGGTACGAGCGGCCCGCCTCGATGCAGGCCATGACCTCCTCCTCGGAGATCCTCAGCCGCTCGGCGATCTCGGCGGTCGTCGGGGAGCGGCCATGAGCGGTCGTCAGGTCCTCGGTGGCGCCGTTGACCTGGACCCACAGCTCGTGCAGCCGCCGGGGGACGTGCACGGTCCTGACGTTGTCCCGGAAGTACCGCTTGATCTCGCCGACGACGGTCGGCATCGCGAACGTCGGGAACTGCACGCCCCGGTCCGGGTCGAACCGGTCGATCGCGTTGATGAGGCCGATGGTGCCGACCTGGACGACGTCCTCCATGGGCTCGTTGCGGGACCGGAAGCGGGCCGCCGCGTACCGCACCAGCGGCAGGTTCGCCTCGATGAGCGCCGCACGGACGCGGTCGTGCTCCGGGGTGCCGGGCTCCAGGTTCTTCAGTCGGCCGAACAGCACCTGGGTGAGCGCCCGGGTGTCCGCCGCGCGACTGCCGCCGCCGGAGGAGGGGGCGGAACCCGCGACGATGGGCGGCCCCGGGGCCTGCGCGTCACCTTGGGGCGCGGCCTCGGGCGCGGGCTCGCGCTTGTGCTCGGGCTCGGGCGTGGACGCGGGCTTGTGCTCGGGCGTGGACGTGGACGTGGAAGCGGGCGAGGGGGAGGGCTGGGGCGTGGGCTCAGGCGCGGGCTGAGGTCCGGTCCGGGAGGCGGGCGCCGGGGTGGTCCGAGGCGCGGTCTGCGGCGCGCTCCTGGGCTGCTGTGGAGGCGACTGAGGGGACGACTGCGAAGGCGACTGCGAAGGCGAGTGCGGGGACGACTGCCGAGACGGCTGCGAAGGCGAGTGCGGGGAGGGCTGTGGGGATGACTGCGACTGCGACGGCGACTGCGAAGGCGACTGTGGCGACGACTGGTGGGCGAGGGTGCCCGACTCGCTGGACTCGTTCTGGGGTGGTACCTGCTGAGGCGTGGTACTGGCCGGCACGTTCACGCCACCCCTTCGCGGTCAACTTCGTCAACTTCGGTCAACTCATCCGTCAAAAGCGGTCATAGCATCACAAGACATGTCCACTGTGTGCAAGCACCCGATAACGCCGTGTTGGCGTACAAACCGAAAAGCCCCGCACCACAACGGTGCGGGGCCAGGAGGCGGCGGGGCCGGACTCGCCGGAGTCCGGCGGGCTCAGAACTCGTAGTCGGCGATCACCCACGTGGCGAACTCACGCCACTGTCCGGCGGCCGCCTGGTGGGCCGGATGCTCGATGTACCGCTTCAGCGCGTCCTTGTCGGCGACGGCCGAGTTGATGGCGAAGTCGTACGCGATGGGCCGGTCGGTGATGTTCCAGGCGCACTCCCAGAACTCCAGCTCCGGGATGACCCCGCCGAGCTCCTCGAACGCCCGGACACCGTCCTGGACGCGCGGCTCGTCGCGCTTCACACCGTCGTTGAGCTTGAAGAGGACCAGGTGGCGGATCACGCGGACTCCTAGTTGATGAGCTCGGTCATGAACTGGCCGACGCCCTGCGCGGCACTCGAAATGCCCTCGAACCCTACCTGGACCAGGTCCGCGGCCCGCTCTGGGGAGGTGATGATCGTGTACAGCACGAAGACGGCCAGGACGTACAGCGTGATCTTCTTCGCCTGCACCATCGGTACTGCTCCCCGTCTCTCCCCTGCGATCCCCTGGGCGGTCGGGTGAGTCTAACCGAGCCTTTAGGGACCAAGGCCCTGCCCATCGGGGCCCTTTGCCGCAGCCTGGAGACGAGCGCGGCGCGCAGGATGGTTCCCGAGCCCACTGGATCTGGCAGGAATCCACAAGCTCAGGAACCGGCCCTCACTGCGGGGCCCGAGTCGCGACGCTTTCCCCCTGACTGCGGCGCGGGCTGGTGGACCGGTTCTCAACGGGGGAGCGGCTTGTCCCCCCGATGCCGCTCCCCCGACCGAACAGGAAGCCCCGGTCGCCCTCACGATCGGGGCTTCTTTCGTTCTCCGTACACCCGGCAGGTCGCAGTCCCCCGTACACCCGGCAGGTCATACGCGAAGGGCCCCGGCGGATCGCCGGGGCCCTTCGAAGAGAGCGGTAGCGGAGGGATTTGAACCCTCGGTGACTTGCGCCACACTCGCTTTCGAGGCGAGCTCCTTCGGCCGCTCGGACACGCTACCGAGAGAGAGCTTAGCCCAAAGGTGCCCCATCGCTGAAATCGATTGTCGCGGCACGTCCGGGCGCGAGTCCGGAGGCTTGTGCGGGGTTGCGCCCGGGGAGTGTCACCGGTTCCGGAAGAACCGGGTGAGGAGTTCCGAGCACTCCGGGGCCATTACCCCGTGGATCACCTCCGGGCGGTGGTTGAGGCGCCGGTCGCGTACGAGGTCCCACAACGAGCCCACCGCGCCCGCCTTCTCGTCCAGCGCGCCGAACACCAGCCGGTCCACCCGGGACTGGACGAGCGCGCCCGCGCACATGACGCACGGCTCCAGGGTGACGACCAGGGTGCAGCCGGACAGCCGCCACTCCCCGAGCCGGTCGGCCGCCCTGCGCAACGCCAGCACCTCGGCGTGCGCGGTCGGATCGCCGGTCACCTCGCGCTCGTTGTGACCGGCGCCGACGACCGTGCCGTCCGGCGACAGCACGACCGCGCCGACCGGCACGTCGCCGGCCCGCGCGGCCCGTTCCGCCTCGTCCAGCGCCAGGCGCATCGGCGCCCGCCAGGGGTCGCGTACGGGGTCCGGCACCGGGTCGGGCCGGGCAGCGGACAGCGGCCCTGGCCGAGCGCCGGGCGGGGGTCCTGACCGAGGGGCCGGTCGGGGGTCCGGTCGGGCGTCGGGTCGGGGGTCGGGTCGGGGGTCGGGTCGGGGGTCGGGTTGAGGGTCGGGTACGGGAACGGGTGCGGGGTCGTGCACTAGCGGACGGTCTCCAGTACCTCCGACGCGCCCAGCGCGTCCGCGATCTCGGCCAGTGCCTCCGTGTCCAGCGCCAGCAGGTCCTTCTCCGACAGGCCCAGGTCGTCCAGGATCTGCCGGTCGCCGACCGGCTCGGCCGGGGGAACGGCCCCGGCCGGCGTGTCCGTCTCCTCCTCGTCGTCGTCCGGCTCCCCGTCCTCGGTGCCGTCGAGGTCCAGCGCGTCCAGGTCGGTGCCGTCGTCGTCCTGGTCGTCGCCCAGCAGTTCCTTGGTGAGCATCTCCCCGTACGAGGAGCGGGCGGCGGCCGCGCCGTCCGAGACGTAGATACGGGGATCGTCCTCGCCCTCGACGCGGACGATGCCGAACCACACGTCTTCCTGCTCGATGTAGACGAGGACCGTGTCGTCGTCCACCGAGGCTTCCCGTGCCAAGTCGGTCAGATCCGACAAGGTCTCCACACCGTCGAGCTCTGTGTCGCTCGCTTCCCACCCGTCTTCGGTGCGCGCGAGCAGTGCGGCGAAGTACACCGTGACTCTCCCACTGATCAGAGGTGTGACGATCGGGCGGCACGCTCCTGAATGCCCCGCCCACTCGGCATCGTGGCAGATGCGAGGGCCTGAGGAGAGCCGTTCCGCTCTTGCGTCGTGCACCAGTCTGAGCCCGCGGCCCGGCCGGTGTCACCCGGGTGGTTGCCGGAGTGGTTCCGGTGTCATCCCGCGGTTACCCGCTGTCACCAGCGGAAGCTGCGCATACGCATCGCCTGGCGCATCCGCGCGGCCCTGGCCCGGCGCGGCTGGACGCGTTCGCGAAGGGCCTTCGCCTCGTTCAGCTCACGCAGGAACTGGGCGCGGCGCCTGCGGCGGTCCGCGTCGCTCTCCTGCTGCTCCCGCGACTGCTCCGGCGGCCGTTCGCGCGGCTCACGCCGCTTCCGCCGCTCCTGTCCCCGCTCCTGTCCCCGCTCAGGCTCTCTCGGGTCCGGCATCGCCACACCACCCCCAGGCTGGGTCCTTCGACTCCACTTTCCCTCCGTTGCCTGGGTTGATGCCAGTGAGAGCTACTGTTGTGGGCATGCGGATCCACGTCGTCGACCACCCGTTGGTGGCGCACAAACTCACCACTCTGCGCGACAAGCGCACCGACTCCCCGACCTTCCGGCGCCTCGCCGACGAGCTGGTCACCCTGCTCGCGTACGAGGCGACCCGGGACGTGCGCACCGAGCGGGTCGACATCGAGACCCCCGTGACCGCGACGACCGGTGTGAAGCTGTCGCATCCGCGGCCGCTGGTCGTGCCGATCCTGCGGGCGGGCCTGGGCATGCTCGACGGCATGGTCCGGCTCCTGCCGACCGCCGAGGTGGGCTTCCTGGGCATGATCCGCAACGAGGAGACGCTGGAGGCGTCGACCTACGCGACGCGGATGCCGGAGGACCTCTCGGGCCGCCAGGTGTACGTCCTGGACCCGATGCTGGCCACGGGCGGCACGCTGGTCGCGGCGATCCGGGAGCTGATCGAGCGCGGCGCCGACGACGTGACCGCCGTGGTGCTGCTGGCCGCGCCCGAGGGCGTCGAGGTGATGGAGCGGGAGCTGGCCGGAGCGCCGGTCACCGTGGTCACGGCGTCGATCGATGAGCGCCTCAACGAGCACGGCTACATCGTCCCGGGCCTGGGCGACGCGGGCGACCGCATGTACGGCGCCGCCGAGTAGCGAGCCGCCGCACGCGGGCCGCCGCACGCGGGCCGGCACACACCGTTCGGCCCAGGTGATCGCCGGCCCCGCGACCGTTCGGCCCAGGTGATCGCCGGCCCCGCGACCGGGCGCCCGGGTCGGCACGGACGGTGCCACCCGGGTACGGTCGCGGTCGGCTGCCGGGCGGTGACGGTGTCGACTGGGTGCGGTCGCGGTCGCGGTCGCGGTCGCGGACGGCTGGCGGACGGTGACGGCGTCGACGGGGGACGGTCCCGGACGGCTGCCGGGGTCAGCAGCCGCTGGGGGTGGGTGCGGGCGCGGGGCGCGTGAGCGCGGTCATCGCCGCGGTCGCGTCCTCCGGCGTCGCGAGGGTCTTGAACCCGCTGCCGATGATCAGGTCCACATCCGCCGTCGCGCGGGTGTCCGTCTTGACCGTGGCGCCCTTCAGCTGCGTCCCGAGGACGGGGAAGGCACCCTTGGTCGCGCCGGGGGCGCCGAGCAGTATGCCGGTGCCCGGGACCTTCTTGTCGTACGCGGCGGTGGCGTTGCCGACCTTGCCGATGGCGAAGCCGCGCTTCTTCAGCTCGTCGGCGGTCGTCTTGGCGAGCCCGCCGCGCGGGGTCGCGTTGTAGACGTTCACCGTGATGTCGCCGGGCTTGGGCAGCACCTGCCGGGGCGCGGCGGGCGCGGCGGGCTTGGCGGGGGAGCAGCGGGAGCCGGCGGCCGTCGTGCGCTTCTTGTCGCCGCTGCCGCCGCCGAAGACATCGATGAGCTGGAGTGTTCCCCAGCCGGCCAGGCCGAGGGAGACGGCCGCGGCGAGGGCCGCGAGCACGATCCGGCGTCGGCGACGGGGGCGGCGCATCCGCGGGTAGGCGTTACCCGTGATGCGGTACTTTCCACCCATACCGGGGGGAGTGAGCATGCTCATGGGCGCAGCGTAATGCCGCCCCGCGACTATGCCTACTAAACGATCAATGCAGGGGGCCGGATGGGTGGGAAACGTCCCGGAAAGGCTCAGTCGAGCTCGAGCACCCGGGCGTGCAGCACCTGCCGCTGCTGGAGTGCCGCGCGTACCGCGCGGTGCAGCCCGTCCTCCAGGTAGAGGTCGCCCTGCCACTTCACGACGTGCGCGAAGAGGTCGCCGTAGAACGTGGAGTCCTCGGCGAGCAGGGTTTCCAGGTCCAGCTGTCCCTTGGTGGTCACGAGCTGATCGAGGCGGACCGGACGCGGCGCGACATCCGCCCACTGTCGGGTGCTTTCCCGGCCGTGGTCGGGATACGGCCGCCCGTTGCCGATGCGCTTGAAGATCACACGGAAAGCCTACCGGGCGAGCGGCTCCCGGCGCAGCCACGCGGCGGCAGCGCGCTGCTGCCGAAAACCCACCGAAAGGGGGCGAAAGCGCATCAATCGAGGAGGGCTGCCCGCTCTGAGTGAAAGCGAGGCGGCCACGAGGAAGCCCCAAGGCTTCGCTGAGGACGTGCGGGAAGCGTCGATGAAGGGTCGATGAGGGGTCGTTGGGGGGTCGTTGAGGGGTCGGCGGAGCCGTCCGGTGGGTGCGTGGAACGGCGCGCCGCCGCCGGCGGTGAGACCGGCGGCGGCGCGCCGCCCCGAACGTACGTCCGTCCGTCTGCGCGTCCGTACGTGAGAGGGACGGTGTTACTCGGTGACCTCGTGGTCGTGGTCCTCGTGCAGGCCGCCACCGCTGCCCGCGTCACCGTCGGTCGGGACGAACTCGACCGGCTTGCGCAGCGAGCTCAGGTCGTGGGCGTAGGTGCCGACCGCGTTGGCGATGACGTCGATGTTCACGTCGAACGCCGTCATGTTGATGTTGTCGATGTCGTCGCACGCCGCGTGGTAGCAGGGGTCGTACGCGACACCGGCCGTGCCGCCGAACTTCTCCGCCTGCTTGACGGTCTTGACGCCCTCCGCGCCGGTGAACGTGCCACCGGACGGGATGCCCACCGCGATGAAGGGGCCGTAGTCGGAGCGCCCGGTGAAGTCCGTGCCCTCGTGCGGCGTGCCCTTGCTGTCGAGGAACTCGTTGATGTCGCGCTCCAGCTGCGCCGAGCCCGTCGGTCCCGCCGGGGCGCCGACACCGTCGGAGTTGTCACCGTCGTACACGAACAGGCCGTAGTTCGGGGAGGCGATCATGTCGAAGTTGAGGTAGAGCTTGATCTCCTTGCGGCCGAGGTCGTCGAGGTTGTCGACGTAGTGCTCGGACCCCAGGAGGCCGTTCTCCTCCGCGCCCCACCAGGCGAACCGCACCTTGTTGGTGGTCTGGTCCTTGTACTTGGCGAACTTGAGCGCGACATCGAGCAGCCCGGCCGAGCCGGAGCCGTTGTCGTTGATGCCCGGGCCGGCGACGACCGAGTCCAGGTGCGAGCCGAGCATCACGGTGTTGGCGGCGTTGCCGCGCCGCGTCTCGGCGATGACGTTCCGGGTGGTCCGCTTCTCCTGGAGCTGGCGGATCTCCAGGTCGACCTCCACCGGGCCGGCGGCCAGGTCGGCGGCGAGCCGCTCGCCCTCCGCCTTGCCGATGCCGCCCGTGGGGATCTTGCCGGCCTCGGGCGAGCCGAGGGTGCCGGCGAGGCTGCCTTCCACGTTGTTGTAGACGATGGCACCGATGGCGCCCGCGGCGGCGGCGTTGGCCTGCTTCGCCGCGAACGTGCAGCCGCCGCGCTTGATGAGCGCGATCTTGCCGCTGAAGGTGTCGGTCGCGAAGTCCGTCGGCTCGCAGCCGTGCGAGCCGTCCTCGTCGAGGGGTGCGGCGACCAGGGCGGCCTTCGTGCCGCCGACCGGCGACGACTTGGTGTACGTCATCGCGGAGATGGTGATGTCGCGGGGCGCCGGCGACACGACGGCGAGCCGCTGCGCCAGCGTCTCGGTGTAGATGAAGTCGAAGTTCTGGTACGAGACGTCGTACCCGGCCTTCTTGAGCTGCTGGTAGACGTACGCGGCGGAGGCGTCGTAACCGAGCGTGCCCGCGGCGCGGTTGCCGCCGGCCGAGTCGGCTATCTTCTGCAACTTCACCAGGTGCTTGTACGCGCTGTCGGCGGACGCCGAGTCGACCAGCTTCCCCGCCAGCTTCGTGGCGGACTCGGCCGCTGCTGTCCCGGGGTGCCGGTCGGCGGAGGCGGGAGAGGCGGAGGCCAGCAGAAGCGGGGTCGCGAGTGCGGCTGCGGCCAGGGTGGCCACGGCTCTGCGAGAGGATGCGTTCACAGAGGTCCTTCCCAGAGGGATGAGAGATGAAGGGAAGCTAGCGACCCGTCGGGCTTCTGTGAACAGGTGTGCCACAACTCACGCCATGTTTCATGGTTTTCGTATCATCCGAGGTCAGTCGGCCGAAGAAGTTCCGGTGGGCCTGGTGCTTTTGGCCGTGTTGGCCGTGTTGGCCGTGTTGGTCGACTTGGCCGCGTTGGCTGACTTGGCGGCCTTGGTTCCCTTGGTTCCCTTGGTCGCTTCGGCCGTCGTGGTGGTCGTGGCGGTCCTGGACGGTTTGGCGGACTTGGACGGTTTGTCGGCCTTGGTCACCTTGGCCGGGGTGGCCTCCTTGGCCGCGCGCTTGGTCTCCTGCTTGTACGCCCGCACCTTGGCGAGGGACTCCGGCCCCGTGATGTCCGCGGCGGAACGGTGGGCGCCCTCCTCGCCGTACGGGCCCGCCGCCTCACGCCAGCCCGTCGGCCGTACGCCGTACTGCTTGCCGAGCAGCGCCAGGAAGATCTGTGCCTTCTGCCTGCCGAACCCGGGCAGCGCCTGGAGCCTGTCGAGCAGCTCGTCGCCGGTGGCGGCGTCCGACCACACGGCGCTCGCGTCCCCGCCGTACTCGTCGACGAGGTACCGGCACAGCTGCTGGATCCGCTGGGCCATCGAGCCCGGGTAGCGGTGCACGGCCGGTTTGGCCGACAGGAGCGCCGCGAACGCCTCGGGGTCGTACGCGGCGATCTCGTGCGCGTCCAGGTCGTCGGCGCCCATGCGCTGCGCCAGGGTCCACGGCCCGGAGAACGCCCACTCCATGGGGATCTGCTGGTCCAGGAGCATGCCGGTGAGCGCGGCCAGCGGACTGCGGCTCAGGAGGGCGTCGGCCTCGGGCTGTTGGGCGAGGTGGATCGCGGGGGTGCTCATGGACCGATGATCGTGCCCCAGACGCCCGGGTGCACGGCGGCGTCCGCCCGTCGGGTCACCTGGCGCTCACGTACGGGGCATCAGGGTGATCCGGGCCGTTCGGGCCTGGGTCGTACGGCCTACGCGGCGCGTGCGGCGGCGAACCGGTCAAGGGCGGCGACGACCTGAGCCCGTGTCGACTCCGTACCGAGGTGGCCCGAGTCGTCCACCACGATCAGCTCCGCGTCCGGCCAGGCGCGGGCGAGTTCCCACGCGGTCGCGAGTGGTCCGCCCAGGTCGAGGCGGCCGTGGACGAGGACGCCCGGGATGCCCGCGAGGCGGTGCGCGTCATGCAGCAGAGCGCCTTCCGCGAGCCAGGCGCCGTGCGCGAAGTAGTGGGCGCAGATGCGGACGAGCGCGAGTCGTGCCGCGTCCGGCCGGTCGCCGTACGGGGCACCGGCGCCCTCCAGGGAGACGACCGCGTCCTCCCAGGCGCACCAGTCGGCCGTGGCCCGCTCCCGTACGGCCGGGTCCGGGTGGCAGGTGAGCCGGGCGTAGGCGGCGACGAGCTCGGCGGCGGTGCGGGCGCCGGTGCCCGAGCCCTCGCGGAAGCGCTGCCAGGCTTCGGGGAAGAACCGGCCGACGCCCTCGTACAGCCAGGCGATCTCCGAGCGGCGGGTCGTGGTGACGGCGGAGATGACGATCTGTGAGACGCGTTCGGGGTGCCGCTCGGCGTACGCGAGGATCAGCGTCGAGCCCCAGGAGCCGCCGTACAGCAGCCATCTGTCGATACCGAGGTGGACGCGCAGCCGTTCCATGTCGGCGACGAGGTGGACCGTGGTGTTGACGCCCATGTCGGCGGCGGGGTCGCTGGCGTGCGGGGTGCTGCGGCCGCAGCCGCGCTGGTCGAAGAGGACGATCCGGTACCTGGCGGGGTCGAAGAGGCGCCGCGCGTTCGGGTTCCGGCCAGAACCGGGGCCGCCGTGCACGACGAGCGCGGGCTTGCCCGCCGGGTTGCCGCAGACCTCCCAGTGGACGCGGTTCCCGTCGCCCACGTCGAGCATCCCCTGCTCGTGCGGCTCGATCTCCGGATACAGGACCATCCGTGCCACCCCTCAACTCCGGCTCCCACGAAATACAACAGCGCTGTTACATTACCGTCCATGGAACTGCTCGGCACCCGGCTCCGCCATCTCATCGAACTCCTCGACGGCGAGGTCGCGGCCGTCTACGCCGACCTCGGCCTGGCCGGCTTCCGCCCCCGCTACACGCCCGTCGTCCGCGCCCTGGCCGCCGAGGGGCCGCGCGCCATCCGGGACATCGCCGCCCTCGTCGGCGTCACCCACTCGGCCGCCAGCCAGACCGTCGCCCAACTGGTCAAGGAGGATCTGGTCAGCCTCGCGCCCGACCCGGCCGACGCCCGCCGGCGCGTCGCCCGCCTCACCCCGAAGGCCGAGGCGCTGCTCCCGGTCCTGGACGCGGAATGGGCCGCGACGGCGCGGGCGGCCGAGGCCCTGGACGCCGAACTCCCCTACTCGCTGGACCGGCTGGTCGACGAGACGCTGCAGGCCCTTTCGCGGCGCCCGATGCGCGCGCGCATCACGGAACACCTCGGCGCGCGGGGGCGCGGGGAACCCGGGTGACCGACGGGCTGCCGGGCCCGCTGGCCGCTGGGCCGCCCCTTGCCGGGCGGGGCGGGCGGGGCGGGGCCGCCATGTGGAGTCGGCCGGGCAGGGCCGTCAGGCCGGGGTGCTGCGGCCCACGATCGTGCCCGCGCGGTCGATGCACACCACGTCGACCACGACCGGGGCGCCCCGCAGTACCGCGAGGGCCTCGTCGCGGGCGGTCTCGGCGACCCGGTCGCCCAGCGGGACCCCGCGCGCGGCGCACGACTGGAGGGCGGCCAGGCCCGTGTTCGCGGCGGCGACCTCGGCGACGAGGGCCTCGTCGGCGCCGGCCGCGCGGGCCAGCTCCGCCAGGAACGCCTTGTCCACCTGGGAGCGCGCCGAGTGCAGGTCCAGATGACCGGCCGCCAGCTTGGACAGCTTGGCGAAGCCGCCGCAGATGGTGAGCCGGTCGACCGGGTGCCGCCGGATGTACTTGAGCACCGCGCCCGCGAAGTCGCCCATGTCCAGCAGGGCGTCCTCCGGCAGGTCGTACAGGGACGTCACCGTCCGCTCGGACGTCGAGCCGGTGCACCCGGCGACATGCGTACGGCCCGCCGCGCGGGCCACGTCCACGCCCCGGCGGATGGAGTCGATCCAGGCGGAGCAGGAGTACGGGACGACGATCCCCGTCGTGCCGAGGATGGAGAGACCGCCCAGGATGCCGAGGCGCGGGTTCCAGGTCGAGCGGGCGATCTCCTCGCCGTGGTCGACGGAGACGGTCACCTCGACGTCGCCGGTGCCGCCGTGCGCGGCGGCGACCTTCGCCACATGGTCCCGGATCAGCTGCCGGGGCACCGGGTTGATGGCGGGCTCGCCGACCGCGAGGGGCAGACCGGGGCGGGTGACCGTACCGACGCCGGGACCGGCACGGAACACCACCCCGGAGCCGGGCGGCAGGAGCCGGACCGTGGCCCGGACGAGCGCGCCATGGGTCACGTCCGGATCGTCACCGGCATCCTTGACGATCCCGGCCATGGCGCGGGCGCCCATCGGCTTCCCCGTGCCCGTCGGCATCCCCGCGTCCTCTGGGCCTTCCGCGTCCGCCGTGCTCGTCGGCTTTCCCGTGCCCGTCGGCTTCCCCGCGTCCTCTGGGCCTTCCGCGGCCTCCGCGCCGTACGTCAGCTCCTCGGCGGCCAGTGCGAACGCGGGCGTCTGTCCCTTGGGCAGGGTGATGGTGACCGGGTCGGGAAAGTCCCCGGTCAGCAGGGCCGTGTACGCGGCGGTCGCGGCCGCCGTCGCACAGGCGCCGGTCGTCCAGCCCGACCGGAGGCCGGTGTGCTTGAGTTGGGCGCTGCGCCCCCCGCTCGTACTCATGGACGGTTCCCGATGCACGTGTTGATCCTCGGCGGCACCACCGAGGCCCGCCGCCTGGCGGAGACCCTCACCGGCGCCCACCACGGGACGGTACGGGTCACGAGTTCGCTCGCCGGCCGGGTCGCCGCCCCGAGGCTGCCGCCGGGCGATGTGCGGATCGGCGGGTTCGGCGGGGCCGAGGGCCTGGCCCGGTGGCTGTGCGAGCACCAGGTGGACGCGGTCATCGACGCCACTCACCCTTTCGCGGGGACGATCAGTTTCAACGCGGCGCGGGCCGCCGCCGCGTCCCATGTTCCCCTGCTGGCGCTGCGGCGGCCCGGGTGGACCCCCGTCGACGGCGACGCCTGGCATCCGGTCGCCTCGCTGGAGGAGGCGGCGCAGACGGCCCGCGCACTGGGCCGCCGGATCTTCCTGACGACCGGGCGGATGGGCCTGGCCGCCTTCGCCGGGGTCACCGACGCCTGGTTCCTGGTCCGTTCGGTGGACCCGCCGGAGCCCCCGCACCCCCCGCACCTGGACGTCCTGCTCGACCGGGGCCCGTTCACCCTGCCCGGCGAGCGCGAGGTGCTCCGTACGTACGGGATCGACGTCCTCGTCACCAAGGACAGCGGCGGCGCGGCGACCGCCCCGAAACTCACCGCCGCCCGCGAGGCCGGCCTGCCGGTCGTCATCGTCCGCCGCCCCCCGCCGCCCCCGGGCGTCCCGGTAGCCAGGACCGTCGAAGAGGCGACCACCTGGACGCTCGGCCTCCCCGCCTGAAGGCGCCGGGCGGGTGTCCCCCTCGCCTCCGGCCGTGCGGGGCGCGCCGGGCGGGCGCACCCTGGTTCCATGAGCGGAAGCGGACCTCCGTCCGGCCCACTGCGCGGGGCCCCCTGGGGCCAGGCACCGCGTGCGCCGGCCCCGCCCAGGTCCGGACGCAGGTCCGTTCTGACCCACTCGGCGGCCGCTTTCGGAGGCATGATCTTCGGAGTCCTGATCGGGCTTCCCGGTGACAACGCCGAGAACACGGCGGAACCCGGCCCCACCCGGACCGTGACGGCCACTCGGCACACTCTGGCCACAGGCTCCGCCGACCCCACCGCGAAGGACAGGACGCCCCCCGCAGGCGACATCCCCGGCGACGGCGTCTTCCTTGTCGGCGAGGACATCCAGCCGGGCACCTATCGCAGCGACGGGGCCGACACCGCCTTGTGCTACTGGGCCCGGCTCAGTGACACCACCGGAGAGGCCGACGACATCATCGCCAACGGCAATGCGAAGGGGCAGATCGTCGTCAAGATCGCCCCTGCTGACGCAGCGTTCGAGGCGTCGGACTGCAAGCCCTGGACGAAGATCGGGTGAGCCCCTGCGGCCCGGAGCCGGTCGTCAGAGGGGGTCCTGGGGGATGGCGTGGTGGGTGGTGCGGAGAGTGGTGAGGGCGGGGTCGTCGGGGGCGAGCGGGTTGTCGTCCAGGGCGGCGATGGCGCGGACGCCGATGCCCGTGCCGGTGGCGAACGCGGCGCGCATGCGGTGGGCGGCGGGGAGGGGGATCGGTGCGGTGGTGTGGGCGTGGTGCCGCTGGAGCAGGGTCATGGTGACGCCGGGCAGCACCGGGGCGGCGGGCCAGACGACGGTGCCCGTGTGGTCGACGAAGCCGATGTTCCAGGTCGGGCCCTCCGACACGTGGTCGTCCGGGCCGTGGAACAGGGCGTCGTCGTAGCCGGCGAGCTGGGCCGCGCGGCGGGCGTGCAGGGCGCCGAACAGGCCCGTGTGTTTCACGGCCGGGAGGTCGCGGACGTACGCGGTGGACCGCAGGCGCAGTGGGGGTGCCGGCAGCGCGCCGGCCGGGCGGGTGGTGACGAGGACGTGCGGTGTGCCGGGTGCGGCCGGGCGGCCGATGTCCAGTGCCGGGTCGAAGACCGTCACGCGGGCCATGACCGGTCCTGGGCGTCCCCCCACGGCCCGGCGGATGCGGGTACGGGTCAGGTCCGTGTCCAGGGGTACGCCGAACACCGTCGCGCAGTCCTGGGCCAGGCGCCGGAGGTGCAGGTCCAGGCCGCGTACCCGGCCGTCCTCCACGCGCAGGGTGGTGAAGTGGCCGTAGTTCGTGAGGGCGAGGGCCCTCAGCTCCTCCGGGGTGGCCGGACGGCCGTTCAGTTCCGTCACGTGCGTCACGCCGCCAGTGTGTCAGGGGCGCGGCGGCTCCGGCTCCAGATCCAGCCCCGGCTGCGGGTTCAGCTCCAGCTCCGCTACGACCTCGTCCTCGTCCATCTCTCCCGTGGGGCGGAAGCCGAGGGCGCGGTAGAACGGCTCGGGGCCGTGTTCGCCCGGCACCCAGCTCACCGTCACGCGTGAGCCGCCGCGCCGCCGGACCTCCTCGCACACCGCCCCCACCGCGAAGCGGCCGTACCCCCGGCCCTGCTCGCCGGCCGCCACGGCCAGCCGCCACAGCCCCGAGCGGGGCCGGTCGTCCGGGTCGTCGGGGTGGAACCGTACGTCGAAGAAGGCCATCACGAAGCCGACCAGCCGCTCACCGTCGAAGACCAGCCTCGGCCAGGCGACGTCGGGTTGCGCGTAAGCCTCCGCCAGCGACCTGGCCACCGGGGCCACGAACCGTTCCTGCTCGGGGCGGACGGTGAGGCGGCAGGCCGCCAGCACGTTGTCGGGAGTGACCTTCTCCAGGCGGAGGCGCGACACGGCAGGTGCGGAGGGAGGAGTCATGCGCGGCACCTTAGAGAGCCCGCGAGGGATGGGACGACCGAATTGATTCGGCCTCCGTGGCCCGTTCTCGGGGGTGGCCCCGCGAGTGCACGGCACAATCACCCGCGCATCAGGCGGTGTTCAGGTGCTCGCGGTGTTCACGTGTTCACGGTGTTCATGGTGTTCACGGTGTGCACGGTGTTCGCCCAGGACGCTCCAGGACACCGACCCCCCCAGCGCAGTGTGAGAGGTACCGAATGACGACGAAGACGAGCCCGCGCCGCTCCCGGCGTGCCGCGGCCCTGGTGGCGGCGGCCGCCTGTGGACTCCTCGGGGTGGCCGCGTCGCCCGCGGCCGCGGCGGAGCAGCCGACGCGCCAGGAGCTCACGGCGGACTGCGCCTCGGGCCTCGGCAAGTGCACCTTCAACTCGCCGAAGCTCGGCGAGGCGTATCTCGGCGAGTTCCGGCAGGTGTCCGACTCGCTGTTCAACTGCAGCTCGTCGGCCGTGACGCAGACGATGAGCTGGGACGACACCGTCGGCGCCACGGACTCCCTCGGGGTGTCCGTCACGGCGGGCGGCAAGATAGCGGGTCTGATCGACCTCAGCGTGACGGCGAACTACAGCCGCAGCTGGTCGAGCAGCCACTCGGAGAGCAGCTCGCTGACCATGACGGTGCGGCCGGGGGAGGTGGGCTGGATCTCCCGCGCCCAGGTGATGCAGCGGGTCACCGGAACCTGGCAGACCCACTACGACAGCCCCAAGTGGGGGCACTACTACTGGTTCTTCGGCGACACCGTCACCGGTCCCGCGAAGAACGGTACGGACGGGAAGAGCAACGCCGTGGTCGTGAAGACCCGCGCGATGACGGCCGCCGAGAAGCGGTCGTGCGGATCCGCGTCCGGCCAGGGAAGGGCCTTCCTGCGTTCCGGAGCCTAGGTTCCGGGAGGGGAAGGGGGCGGCACCCACCGTGGCGGCACTCCCCGTGGCGGCACCGCCCGTGCGGTGCCGCCCCCGGACCATCGCTCAGCCCTCCGGGTAGCGGCGGGGCGTCCAGGCCACCGTGCCGCCGTCGCCCCGCCGCACCGCCCGTGTCTGGGACGAGCCGATCAGCAGCAGGGTCCGCATGTCGATCTCCGCCGGGTCCAGCTCCGCCAGGGTGATCACCCGGACCGACTCCTCCGCGCCGCCCACGTCCCTCGCCACGACCACCGGCGTCCCGGGCGCCCGGTGCTCCAGGAGCAGTTCCCGCGCCTTGGCGACCTGCCACGTACGGCTGCGTGAACCGGGGTTGTAGAGCGCCAGCACCAGATCGGCGGCCGCCGCCGCGCGGAGGCGTTCCGCGATGACCTCCCACGGCTTGAGCCGGTCCGACAGGGAGATGGTGGCGTAGTCGTGGCCCAGCGGCGCACCCGCCTTCGCCGCCGCCGCGTTCGCCGCGGTGACCCCGGGGAGGACGCGGACCGGGACGTCCGCGTACTCCTCCTGCGACGCGACCTCCAGCACCGCCGTCGCCATGGCGAAGACACCCGGGTCGCCGCCCGACACCACCGCCACGCGCCGCCCGCGCCGCGCCAGGTCCAGCGCGAACTCCGCCCGCTCCGACTCCACCTTGTTGTCGGAGCCGTGCCGCTCCTGCCCCGGGCGCACCGGCACCCGGTCGAGGTAGGTGGTGTAGCCGACCAGGTCCGTCGCCGACGCCAGCGCGCCCCGTGTCTCGGGTGTGAGCCAGCGCGCGCCCGCCGGACCCGTGCCGACCACCAGGACCTCGCCCCGCCCGGACGGCTCGACCGGCGTGTCGATGCGGGACGGGAGCACCGCGACCGAGAAGTACGGCACCGATTCCGGGTCCACGCCCGACAGCGGCGCCGTGCGCTGGCCTTCCATGGTGGCCCGCTCGACGTAGTGCGCGTCCGCCAGCCGGCCCGTACGGTCCAGGGCGCGGCGCACCGTCGGGAACGTACGGCCCAGCTTCATCACCACCGCCGAGTCGGTGGCCGCGAGACGGGCCGTCAGCTCCTCCTCGGGCAGCGTGCCGGGGATGATCGTCAGGATCTCCTCGGCCTCCACCAGGGGCTTGCCGATCGTCGCCGCCGCCGCGCTGACCGAGGTGACGCCCGGGACGACCTCCGTGTCGTAACGGTGGGCCAGTCGCTTGTGCATGTGCTGGTACGAGCCGTAGAACAGCGGGTCGCCCTCGGCGAGCACCGCGACCGTCCGGCCCGCGTCCAGGTGCGCGGCCAGCCGCGCCGACGCCTCCTCGTAGAAGTCGTTCAGCGCGCCCCGGTACCCGCCCGGGTGGTCCGTGGTCTCCACGGTCAGCGGGTACATCAGGCGCTCTTCGACGTGGTCGTCACGGATGTGCTTCGCCGCGATGGAGCGCGCGATGGAACGGCCGTGCCGGGCGCAGTGGTACGCCACGACGTCCGCCTGCGCGATGACCTCCACCGCGCGGACCGTCATCAGCGACGGGTCGCCGGGGCCGAGCCCCACGCCGTACAGCTTGCCGGCCGCTGTTTCACGTGAAACCCGCGTGCTCATTCCGCCTCGCTCGCTATCGCGTTGATCGCCGCGGCGGCCATCGCGCTGCCGCCGCGCCTGCCCCGTACGACGATGTGGTCCAGCTTGAGCTCCGAGTCCGCCAGGGCGTCCTTCGACTCGGCCGCGCCGATGAAGCCCACTGGGATGCCGAGGACGGCGGCCGGGCGGGGCGCGCCCTTGGCGATCATCTCCAGCAGATGGAAGAGCGCGGTGGGCGCGTTGCCGATGGCGACGACCGAGCCCTCCAGCCGGTCCCGCCACAGCTCCAGGGCGGCGGCGCTGCGGGTCGTGCCCAGCTCGGCCGCGAGACCCGGGACCGACGGGTCCGACAGGGTGCAGATCACGTCGTTGTCGGCGGGCAGCCGCTTGCGCGTGACACCGCTCGCCACCATCTGCGCGTCGCACAGGATCGGGGCACCGGCCCGCAGCGCCGCGCGGGCACGGGACACCACCCGCGGGGTGTAGGCGAGGTCGCGGACCAGGTCGACCATGCCGCACGCGTGGATCATCCGCACGGCGACCTGGCTGACGTCGGCGGGCAGTCCCGCGAGATCCGCCTCGGCGCGGATCGTGGCAAAGGAGCGGCGGTAGATCTCCGCGCCGTCCTTCTCGTAGTCGAACACTCTGCTTCCGCTCATCTCTGTGCCTGTGCCTGCCCATGTGGCTGTGGCTGTGGCGTGGGCTGTGCCTGTGTGGGAGTGGGGGTGTGTCATGCGGTGGCGGTGCTTCCGGTGCTTCCAGTGCTGCCGGTGGTGCGTACCGTGATGTCGTACGTGCCGTCGGCGGTGGCCAGGACGTCCACCCAGTCGCCCTGCGGATGGCCGCAGCGGCGGGCGCAGCCCGACCAGTGGACGGGCAGCCCGTGCTCCAGCGGGCGCGCGTCCTCCCGTACGTCGGCCAGGGCCTTGCCGCAGCCCGGCCGCCCCGTACAGGCGCTGACCCCGAGCCACGGCGAGCCGGTACGGGTGAGGAAACCCGCCTCGTCCAGTTCGGCCAGCCGTGCCCCGGCCGCCGCCCGGTCCGCGAACCCGGGCAGGACGAAGCCGCGCCAGGGCGTCACCCGCACCTCGTCGTCCGGCGCGGGCAGCAGCGCCCGCGCCTGGGCGGTGGTGACCCGCCCCAGGGGCGCGACGACCGACACGGCCCGGTCGGCGATGACGCCGGGCTCGGGCGGGGCGCCCACGGGAAGCGTGCCCGGCGCGGTGGCCTCGGCCGCCACGCCCGCGCGCTCCAGGTACTCCGTCACGTTCACCTCGATGGACTGCCCCGCCGGCAGCTCCGCCATCCGCCAGGCGCCGTTTCCGGCCTCCCGGGCGGCCGCGAGGAACGCCTCGGCGGCGGCGAGCGCGGCCCTCGGGGCGTCGGCCCCGGACACCCGCCACGACCGGGCCCGGTCCGCGCCCCCGATCCGTACCAGAGCGCGGCCGTCCGGCTCTGCGAGCAACGTCACATCGCCGCCCAGGCCGGCCACGTCACCGCGCCCGTCGTCCACGGCGAACAGGAAGCGCCCTGACAGCGCCGTCGTCCACGCCTCGGCGCACAGCAGCGCGTCCAGCTCGCGCGCCCACACGTGCGCGTCCCCGTACGCCCGTCCGTCGATTCCGGCGAGCGGCGAGACGACCATGTTCCGGATCCGCTCGTGTGCCGCCGACGGCAGGAGACCGGCCTCGTCGAGGAGTTCGGCGAGGGCGGTGCCGCAGTCGTCGGGCAGCCCGCGCAGGTCGATGTTGCCGCGCGAGGTGATGCCGAGGCCGCCGTCGCCGAGCCGGTCGGCCGCGTCGGCCAGCACGGAGAGTTGACGTCCCGTCAGTACGCCGGTGGGCAGGCGGAGCCGGGCCAGTCCGCCGTCGTCCGCGCTGTGCAGCCGCAGTGCGCCGGGGCAGGCGTCACCCCGTTCCCGGACTTGGCCCCGGACTCGGTCCCGGACGAGGCCCCGGACTTGGCCCCGGACTTGGTCCCGGACTTGGCCCCGGACGTGGTCCTGCCCGGCGGCCCGCTCCGGTGCCCGCGTGGAGGTCCGCACAGGGGCCTGTGCGGGGGCCTGTGCTGGAGCCTGTGCTGGGGTCCGTACGGCGTCCGGTATGCGGGATTCGCCCCCGTCCGGGGGTGTTGTCGGTGTGGGCGGCATGGCGGCGAGCATACGCGCAGCCTCTACTATGCAGACGGCACAGGGTCCCAGGACCCTAGGGAGGAAGCCCGGTGAGAATCCGGCGCGGTCCCGCCACTGTGAACCGGACCCCACGGCCCGGTGAGCCAGGAACTCCCGCCGTCCTCACGACCACCCGGGGCGCGGACACCCCGAGGAAGGCCAGGCACGCGCATGATCCTGCTCCTGTCGCACTCCGACACCGACCTGCTGAGCGCCCGCGCGGCCGACGGCCCCGTCGCCTACCGGTTCGCCAACCCCTCCCGGCTCTCCCCGGACGAGCTGCCCACCCTCCTCGACGGCGTCGACCTCGTCGTCGTACGCCTCCTCGGCGGACTGCGGGCCTGGGAGGAGGGCCTCGACCTGCTGCTGGCGCAGGACCGGCCCGTCGTCGTGCTCACCGGCGAACAGGCCCCCGACGCCCAGCTGATGGCGGCCTCCACCGTCCCCATCGGCGTCGCCACCGAGGCGCACGCCTACCTCGCGCACGGCGGACCGGACAATCTGGCCCAGCTCGCCCGATTCCTGTCCGACACGGTCCTGTTGACCGGCCACGGCTTCGAGCCGCCCGCCGCCGCCCCCACCTGGGGTCCGCTGGAGCGCGAGCCGAGGAACACCGACGGCCCCACCGTCGCCGTGCTCTACTACCGCGCCCACCACATGAGCGGCAACACCGCGTTCGTCGGCGCCCTCTGCGACGCCGTCGAGGACGCGGGCGGCCGGGCCCTCCCCCTGTACGTGGCATCCCTGCGCGCCCCCGAACCCGAACTCCTCGACCGGCTGCGCGGCGCCGACGCGATCGTCACCACCGTCCTCGCGGCCGGCGGCACCAAGCCCGCCGCAGCCCAGGCCGGCGGCGACGAGGACGCCTGGGACGCCGGCGCGCTCGCCCGGCTCGACGTGCCCGTCCTGCAGGCCCTGTGCCTGACCGGGCCGCGCAGCGCCTGGGAGGAGAACGACGAGGGCCTGTCCCCGCTCGACGCGGCCAGCCAGGTCGCCGTCCCCGAGTTCGACGGCCGCCTCATCACCGTCCCGTTCTCCTTCAAGGAGATCGACGAGGACGGGCTGCCCGCCTACGTCGCCGACGCCGAACGCGCCGCGCGCGTCGCCGGGATCGCCGTACGCCACGCCCGGCTCCGCCACATCCCCAACGCGGACAAGCGCCTCGCCCTGGTCCTCTCCGCGTACCCGACCAAGCACTCCCGCATCGGCAACGCGGTCGGCCTCGACACGCCCGCGTCCGCCGTGGCGCTGCTGCGGCGGCTCCGCGAGGAGGGCTACGACTTCGGGCCCGTGGAGGACATCCCGGGTCTCGTGTCGGGCGACGGCGACGAGCTGATCCGCGCCCTCATCGAGGTCGGCGGCCACGACCAGGACTGGCTCACCGAGGAACAGCTCGCCCGCAACCCCGTCCGCATCCCCGCCGCCGACTACAAGCGCTGGTACGCCACGCTCCCGGCGGAGCTCCGCGCACACGTCGAGGAGCACTGGGGGCCCGCGCCCGGCGAGATGTTCCTCGACCGGTCCCGCACCGCCGAAGGCGACCCGGAAGGCGACATCGTGCTCGCGGCGCTGCGCCGCGGGAACCTGCTGATCCTCATCCAGCCGCCGCGCGGCTTCGGCGAGAACCCGATCGCGATCTACCACGACCCGGACCTGCCGCCGTCCCACCACTACCTGGCCGCCTACCGCTGGATCGCCGCCCGCGCGGAGGACGGCGGGTTCGGCGCCGACGCCATGGTCCACCTCGGCAAGCACGGCAACCTGGAGTGGCTGCCCGGCAAGAACGCCGGTCTGTCCGCCGCGTGCGGCCCGGACGCCGCGCTCGGCGACCTGCCGCTCGTCTACCCGTTCCTCGTCAACGACCCCGGCGAGGGCACCCAGGCCAAGCGGCGCGTGCACGCCACGCTCGTCGACCACCTGGTGCCGCCGATGGCGCGCGCCGAGTCGTACGGCGACATCGCCCGCCTGGAACAGCTCCTCGACGAGTACGCGGCGATCTCCTCCATGGACCCGGCGAAGCTGCCCGCGATCCGCGCGCAGATCTGGACCCTCATCCAGGCCGCCAAGCTCGACCACGACCTCGGTCTGGAGGACCGCCCCGACGACGACGGCTTCGACGACTTCCTGCTGCACGTCGACGGCTGGCTGTGCGAGGTCAAGGACGCCCAGATCAGGGACGGTCTGCATGTACTCGGCGGGGCGCCGACCGGCCCCGAGCGGATCAACCTGGTCCTCTCCATCCTGCGCGCCCGGCAGATCTGGGGCGGCACGCAGGCCCTGCCCGGACTCCGCGAGGCCCTCGGCCTCGACGAGTCCGCCGCCACCCGCACCACGGCCGACGAGGCCGAGGCCGCGGCGCGGGCGCTGGTCGAGGCGATGGAGGCCGCGGAATGGGACCCGGCCGCCGTCTCCTCCGTCGCGGAGGGGTACGGCCCGGCCGTCGCCGACATCCTCGACTTCGCCGCCCGCCAGGTCGTACCGCGCCTCGCCGCGACCACCGACGAGCTGCACCACGCCGTGCACGCGCTCAACGGCGGGTTCGTCCCGGCCGGCCCGTCCGGCTCGCCCCTGCGCGGCCTGGTCAACGTCCTGCCGACCGGCCGCAACTTCTACTCCGTCGACCCCAAGGCCGTGCCCTCCCGCCTCGCGTGGGAGACCGGCCAGGCGCTGGCCGACTCGCTCCTCGAGCGGTACAAGGCGGACAACGGCGAGTGGCCCACGTCGGTCGGCCTGTCCCTGTGGGGCACCAGCGCGATGCGCACCAGCGGCGACGACGTCGCCGAGGCGCTGGCCCTGCTCGGCATCCGCCCGGTGTGGGACGACGCGTCGCGGCGCGTCAACGGCCTCGAGCCCATCCCGCTGGAGGAACTGGGCCGCCCCCGCATCGACGTCACCCTGCGCATCTCCGGCTTCTTCCGCGACGCGTTCCCGCACACCATCGGACTGCTGGACGACGCGGTGCGGCTGGCCGCCTCGCTGGACGAGCCGGCCGAGTCCAACCACGTCCGCGCCCACACCCAGGCCGACCTGGCGGCCCACGGCGACGAACGCCGCGCCACCACCCGGATCTTCGGATCCCGGCCCGGCACGTACGGCGCGGGCATCCTCCAGCTCATCGACTCCCGCGACTGGCGCACCGACGCCGACCTCGCCGAGGTGTACACGGTGTGGGGCGGCTACGCGTACGGGCGCGAGCTGGACGGGCGTCCGGCACGGGAGGAGATGGAGACCGCGTACAAGCGGATCGCCGTCGCCGCGAAGAACACGGACACCCGCGAACACGACATCGCCGACTCGGACGACTACTTCCAGTACCACGGCGGCATGGTCGCCACCGTGCGCGCGCTGCGGGGCACCGCCCCCGAGGCGTACATCGGCGACTCGACCCGCCCCGAGACCGTGCGCACGCGCACCCTCGTCGAAGAGACGTCCCGCGTCTTCCGCGCCCGGGTCGTCAACCCGCGCTGGATCGAGGCGATGCGCCGCCACGGCTACAAGGGCGCGTTCGAACTGGCCGCGACCGTCGACTACCTCTTCGGGTACGACGCCACGACCGGGGTCGTCGCCGACTGGATGTACGACAAGCTCACCGAGACGTACGTCCTGGACCCCGAGAACCGCGCGTTCCTCCAGGAAGCCAACCCGTGGGCGCTGCACGGCATCGCGGAACGCCTCCTGGAGGCCGAGTCGCGCGGCATGTGGGCCAAGCCGGACCCGGCGGTCCTGGAAGCGCTGAAGCAGGCGTTCCTGGAGACGGAAGGCGACTTGGAGGGCGACGAGTGAGGCCGGGCCAGTGAGGGGCGGGCGCGTGGTGCGCCTGGCGGTCGGGGACCAGCAACCGCATCGCGCGTCCGACCGGCCCGGGTGGCTCCGCCGGTGGGTGTGGTCGGTGCCGCTCCGGACGCACCTCCTCCGGCCGTCCGGGCCCGGGTCCCCGTCCCGGAAGCCCTCCCGCACCGGCCGATCCCGCGTGGGCGACCCCGCGCGTCCCCTTCCCGCCGTCGTCCGCGCCGTGCCTGGATCTCGCCTGGTTCGCCGATGACGCGCTGCCCGACGCCCTGATTCCCTATCCGGCGGCCGGGCTGCGGGGGAGTCTGACCGATCCGGGCGGTCTGACGTTCCACCACTGGCCCGGTCGGTGACCGCCGGCCTCGGGCGGGTGGTTCCGGGGTGACGCGCGGTGCCGGGTGGCGGAGACTGCGGGCATGAGCGGAGTCGAGGTCGTCGCCGTCACCGGGGCGAGCGGGCGGGTCGGGGGGCGGGTCGCGCGGCGGCTGGCCGACGCGGGGGTGGCCACGCGGCTGCTGGGGCGGGACGCGGCGCGGCTGCCGGAGCTGCCCGGTGCGGTGAGGGCGGCGCCCGCCGCGTACGGGGACGGGGAGGCGATGCGCCGGGCCCTGGACGGGGCCGACACGCTGTTCCTGGTCTCCGCGCACGAGGCGCCCGGCCGGGTGGCCGAGCACCGTACGGCCGTCGACGCGGCGGTGGCGGCGGGCGTCGGCCGGATCGTCTACCTGTCGTTCCAGGGGGCGGCGCCCGGGGCGACGTTCACGTTCGCGCGGGACCACTGGCACACGGAGCAGTACATCCGGGCGCACGGCGGCATGGCGTTCACGTTCCTGCGGGACGGCTGGTACCTGGCGGGGATCGCGGCCATGACCGGGAAGGACGGCGTGATCCGTGGCCCGGCCGGGAACGGGCGTGTCGCCGCCGTCGCCCACGAGGACATCGCCGACGTCGCCGCGGTGGTCCTGCGGGGAGGGGCGGAGCACGACGGCGCCACGTACGACGTGACCGGCGGGGACGCCTTCACGCTCGCGGAGGCCGCCGATGAGATGTCACGCGCCACCGGGCGTACCTGCCGCTATCTGCCGGAGACCCGCGACGAGGCGTACGCGTCGCGGGCCGGGTTCGGTGCGCCGGAGTGGCAGGTCGCCGGATGGGTCACGTCGTACGAGGCGATGGCACGGGGCGAACTCGCCACCGTGTCCGACACCGTGCCGAGGCTGACGGGACATCCGGCGATGAGCCTGCGGGCCTATCTGGCCGCTCATCCGCGCAGTTGGAGCCATCTCGTGTGAGCCGCGCGCGGGTCAGTCCTCACCCCGCACGATGTTCCAGTCCTGCGCCGGATCCTCGGGTTCTCTGTCCGTGCGTGCGGGTCTGCAGGTGCGGATGCGGCCCTGGATCTCGCCCGTCAGGGAGAGCGGCGTGCTCTCCGCCGTCCGTGTCTTCGTCGTCGCGCCGCTGTCGGCGGCCGTGTTGGTATTCATGCCGGGCCGAGTACCCGGCGTCCGGACTTCAAACGTCAAGGCTCCCGCCCGGATTCGGGCGTTCGAGACGTCACGTCTCGTCGTGCTGCGCTACCGTGCAGACCATGAGCGACGAGGGGGCGTCGGCCGGGCAGTCGGCGGTACGGCGGCTCGCCGCCGCGGCCGCCCACCCGTACCGCGACCCCGTCGATCCGCGCAGGGTCGTCCGGAGATGGCCCGATCTCACCGCCCTCGTCGCCGCGACGCTCTTCTTCTGGCTGTCGCTCACCCCGTCGCTCGTACCCCGGCCCTGGCTCCTCCAGGGCGTCATCGGCGGGATCACCGCCGCCATCGGGTACGCCGTCGGCGCCGCCGCGGGCGGGGTGTTCCGCGCGCTCGTGGCCTGGCGGCCGGGCGAGGGGGCCCGCGCCCGGTGCTGGCAGGCGTACTGGCTGCTCGGGCCCGGCCTGTCCGGCTGGCTCATATCCGACAGCGCCGACATGCAGCGCAGGCTGCGCCGGTTACAGGGGCTGGCGCCCGCGCTGACCTGGCACACCGTGATGATCGCGCTGATCACCGTCACGCTGTGCGGGCTGCTGCTGGTGGTGGCGCGGCTCGTGCGGCTCGGCGCGCGGCGGCTCATCCGGGCGCTGGGCGGCTGGCTGCCCCGGCCGGTCGCCGTCGGCACCGGTCTGGTGCTCACCACGATGGCGGTGACCGTCGGGGTACGGGACGTCGTCTTCGAGCGCGGCATCGTCGACGTCGCCGACCGGATCGCCGAGGCCACCAACGGCGGTACGAAGGACGGGATCACCCGGCCCTCGTCGCCGTACGTCTCGGGCGGGCCGGGTTCGCTGCTCCGGTGGGACGAGCTCGGGTTCCAGGGCCGCAACTTCACGGGGACCGTGCCGACGCGTGCGGAGATCGGCGCGTTCACGGGGCGGCCCGCCAGGGATCCGGTACGGATCTACATCAGCTCGCAGTCGCCGAGGGCGTTCGCCGGGGCGGGCGCCGACGACGCCGGGTTCCGCGCGCAGGCGGAGCTGGCGGTGCGGGAACTGGAGCGTACGGGCGCGTTCGGCCGGGCGGTCCTGGCCGTCGCCGGCACCACCGGCAGCGGCTGGATCGACTCGAACGTGGCCCAGTCCCTGGAGTACCTGCACGGCGGCGACACCGCGATCGTCGCGGTCCAGTACTCGTACCTGCCGTCCTGGGTGTCCTTCCTGGTCGACAAGGAGAAGGCGGGCAAGGCGACCAGCGCGCTCGTGGACGCCGTCCGGGCGAAGCTGGCCACCCTGGCGCCGGACCGGCGGCCCCGGCTCGTCGTGACGGGCGAGAGCCTCGGCGCGTACGCCGTGGAGGCGTCGTTCGCGGACATGGACGACCTGCTGGACTCCACCGACGGCGCCCTGCTGCTGGGCACGCCGAACTTCTCGCCCCTGTCACGCCAGTTGCGCGACCGCCGCGACCCCGGCAGCCCGGTGTGGCGGCCGCAGTACCA
Organism: Streptomyces sp. NPDC047886; assembly: GCF_043204435.1. Classification (NCBI taxonomy): domain Bacteria; kingdom Bacillati; phylum Actinomycetota; class Actinomycetes; order Kitasatosporales; family Streptomycetaceae; genus Streptomyces; species Streptomyces sp. NPDC047886. The sequence goes on along the minus strand of NZ_JBIDCF010000003.1, from coordinate 329,505 downwards.
GGAGGGGCTGAACGTGCGGTTCGCGCAGTTCCCCGCCGTGGACCTGCGCCGCCCCGGGGGGCGCCCCTGGGGGACACCGCGCGTCGTCTACCTGCAGAACGCCTCCGATCCCGTCGTCTGGTGGTCCACGGACCTGATGTTCCAGCGCCCGGAGTGGATGGACGAGCCGCTCGGCCCCGACATCACGCCCGAGATCAACTGGTTCCCGTTCGTGGCGTTCTGGCAGACGACCGTCGACATGGCCGTCAGCTACGGCGTGCAGGCACCGCACGGCCACCGCTACGGGGCCGGGCCGGTGGACGGCTGGGCCGCCGTGGTGCCGCCGGCGGGCTGGACCGACGACGACACCCGGCGGCTGCGGGCCTACATCGCGGCACGGAAGACCCCGTACTGACGGACGGGTTCCGCCCGGCCGCGTACATCCTTCGATGCAGCGCCCGTTCGTCTTCGGCGACGACGAATGCCGCGCGGCCCCCGCCGAGCATGGTGGACATGACACAACTGGCTACCGCAGAGGAGGCCGTCGCCACCGGGCGGCGGCTGGCCCTGCTGGACGTGGCGCGCGGGGTCGCGATCCTCGGCACGCTCATGACCAACGTGTGGATCTTCACCGGGCCGGGCGCCGAGTGGGGCGTCCTCCAGTCGGGGACGGGGCGGATGTCCCTGGACTCCGTCCCGGAGGCCGCCGAGAGCCTGTTCCGGCTGGTGGCGGACGGCAAGTTCCTGTCGATGCTGACCATCCTGTTCGGCGCGGGCCTCGCCATCCAGTACGGGGCGGCCGAGCGGCGCGGCCTGCCGTGGCCCGGCCGCTACCGGTGGCGGGCGCTGTTCCTGTTCGCCGAGGGCACCGTCCACTTCGTGTTCGTCTTCGCGTGGGACGTGCTGATGGGGTACGCGGTGACCGCGCTGTTCGTGGCCTGGCTGCTGACCCGGTCGGGGCGGGCGCGGCGCCGGGTGATGTGGTGGGCGGCCGGACTGCACCTGACGGTGACGGGGCTGCTGACGGCCGCCCTCGTCGCCCTCGACGACGGCGGGGACGGGGACTCCGGTAGCGGGGGCGGCGTGGTCTCGCCGGACGTGGTGGACCTGTACGCGCACGGCAGCTGGGCCGAGCAGATTGCCTTCCGGCTCCAGAACGCGATCGCCCTGCGCATGGAACCGGTCCTCACGTTCGGGCTGCTGGTGTTCCTGTTCCTGCTGGGTGTGCGGCTGCTGCGGGCGGGCGCGTTCCGGGCGGACGCCACCGGGCGGCGGCTGCGCGCCCGGATGCTGGCCTGGGGTCTGGGCCTCGGCGTTCCGCTGAACGCGGCCGTGGCGGTGGCGGGCGGCGACTGGTTCATGCTCGGCCGGTACGGTGCGGCGCCGCTGGTGGCGGTCGGCTACCTCGGGCTGGTGGGCGTGCTCGTGGACCGGGTGCGGCGGCCGGGACCCGTCATGACGGGCCTGACGTCCCTGGGGCGCGCGGCCCTGTCGGGCTACGTCCTGCAGAACGCGCTGTGCGTGCTCGTCTCGTACGGGTTCGGGCTCGGCCTCGCCGCCCGGCTCGGCGACAGCTGGCGGCCCTGGTGGGTGATGGGGCTGTGGGCGGCGGTGTCCCTGGTGCTGATGGCGGGTGCCACGCTGTGGCTGCGCCGGTTCAGGGCCGGGCCGCTGGAGTCGGTGCAGCGGTGGGCGCTGCGGCGCTGACCCGGCTCACCCGCGGGTCACGTCCGGGGCGGGGCGGCGCCGCCCAGGGTGGCCACCGCGCCGACGACCAGGTCCCAGAACGCGGCCGCGTCCACGTCCACACCGACGTGCGCGTTGGGCGGCCGGCCCCAGACCCCGTCGAGGTCCACGACGGTCGCGCCCCGGGTGTGGGTGCCGGTCAGCTCCACCGCGACCGGTGCGTGGACGAGCCTGATCAGGTCCGGGTCGATCAGATGGGCCACGGTCAGCGGATCGTGCAGCGGGGGCGCGGCGAAGCCGAAGACCTCGCGGTACGCCGCCCCGAAGAACGTCAGCAGGTCGGTGCACAGCCGGGCCAGCGGTGTGCCCAGCGCCTCGATCCTGGCGACCACGTCGGGGGTGGCGGGCACCCGGTGGCTGACGTTCAGCCCGATCATGGTCACCGGCAGTCCGCTGGAGAAGACGATGTCGGCGGCCTCCGGGTCGGCGGCGATGTTGAACTCGGCGGCGGGCGTCCGGTTGCCGCGCTCGGTGGAGCCGCCCATCAGCACGATCCGTTCGACCCGTTCGGCGGCCAGCTCCGGGTGGGCCAGCAGGAACGCGGCGATGTTGCTCAGCGGCCCCGTCGGCACGAGCGTCACCGGGACGGGATGGGCGAGCAGGGTCTCGCGGAGCAGCGTCTGCGCGTCGCGCGGGTCGAGCGGCACGGTCGGTTCGCCGAAGCCGGGGCCGTCGAGCCCGGACGTGCCGTGGATGTCGGCGGCCACGATGCCGGGCCCGTGCAGGGGGCGGGCCCGCCCGGCGGCGATGGGCACCGTGTCGATCCCGGCGGCGGTGCACACCCGGCGGGCGTTGAGGGTGGTCTTCTCCACCGTCTGGTTCCCTGCGACGGTGGTGATCGCGAGGAGGTCGACGGCCGGGTGGGCGGCCGCGAGCATGATGGCGAAGGCGTCGTCGTGACCCGGGTCGCAGTCGAGGATCACCGGAACGGCCATGGGCGCTCTCCCCGCTGAAAACGATCTAGACAGTGCCGGTCGTGGTTCCTAGGCTTGTGCGTACGGCATCGCGTGCCGGTCACCGACCGGGTGAGGCATGGAGGTGCCCGTGAGTCTGCCTTACGGAGGCATTCCACAGTGTCGGTAGAGCTGAACCACACCATCGTTCACGCCAAGAACAACCATGAGTCCGCCGCGTTCCTGGCGCATATCCTCGGACTCGAAGTCGGCCCCGAGTGGGGGCCGTTCGTGCCGGTGGCGACGAGCAACGGCGTCACCCTCGACTTCGCGTCGATCCCGGCGGAGTCGATCACCACGCAGCATTACGCGTTCCTCGTCTCGGAGGCCGAGTTCGACACGGCGTTCCGGCGGATCCAGGAGGCGGGGATCACGTACTGGGCCGATCCGCACGGCAGGCAGCCCGGCGAGATCAACCACAACGACGGTGGCCGAGGGGTCTACTTCAAGGATCCGGCGGGCCACGGCATGGAGATCATCACCCGCCCGTACGGCAGCGGCGACCCCGACCCGTCGGAGTCGTAGCGGGGGCGCGCGCTCCGGTCGGCGTCCGCGCCCGCCTCAGTGCACGGCGCGGCGCCTGGCCAGCCACAGCGCCGCGGCCGCCAGGCACGCGGAGCCGACGAACAGGACCGGCAGGACACCGCTCGGTCCTTCCCCGTCGCCGTCCCGGCCGACCGGACCGCCCGCGACCGGGGCCATGAGGGGCCCCGGCCGCGCCGCCGGTCCTGCGGCGGGTGCCGCGCTCGCCCCGGCCTTCGCCGCCGGGACCGCGGTCGGCCCCGCCGCGGCCGCCGACGCCATCGACAGCGGCGCGGGTGCCGGCTCCGGTGGCAGCAGCGAGCCCACCGGCCGCACCTTCGCGCCCGGCCCGAAGCCCCAGTCGAGCAGCGCCCGCGCCTCCTCGTACACGGCGCGCCCGCCGCCCTGGCGGGGGTTCATCACGGACACCACGAGCGTGCGGGAGCCGCGCCGGGCGGCGGCGATCAGGGTGTGCCCGGCCCGGCTCGTGTAGCCGTTCTTCACGCCGAGGATCCCCGGGTAGCGGGCCACCCCGTCGGCGCCGGTGATCAGCCGGTTGGTGTTGCGGATGCCGTACGACCAGCCGCCCGCGGGGAACGTGGCGTACGGCAGCGCGCAGTACCGGGCGAAGTCCGGGTTCTGGAGCCCGGCCCGCCCGAAGACGGCCAGGTCGTACGCGGAGGAGACCTGGCCGGGCGCGTCGTACCCGTCCGGTGACACCACCCGTGTGTCGACGGCGCCCAGCTTCCTGGCCGTGGCCTCCATCTGCCGGGCCGTGGCCTTCCAGCCGCCGTTCATCGCGGCGAGGACGTGCACGGCGTCATTGCCGGAGTGCAGGAAGACGCCCCGCCACAGGTCGGCGACCCGGTAGGTGACGTCCTCCTTCACCCCGACGAGGCTGCTGCCCGAGCCGATGCCGTCGAGCTCCCGTCCGCTGACCCTGTGCCGGGCCTCCTGCGCCAGTTCGGGCAGCACGGTCAGCGCGAACAGGGCCTTCAGCGTGGACGCCGGAGGCAGCCGCAGATGGGCGTCGTGGGCGGCGAGCACGTCCCCCGTACCGGCGTCGGCGACCAGCCAGGACCGCGCCGACACCCTGGGCGGGCCCGCGACGCCGGGCGGGAGCCGCACCTGGGTGCCGGGCCGGTGCAGGAACGCCGGGTCCACGCGGGGCGTCGGGCGCGGCGGCATCGGCTCGCCCGGCCGGGCCCCGGTGAACCGCCCGGCGGCGACGGCCGACGCGGCGGTCGACAGCAGGAGCAGCGGCAGCAGGAGCAGGAGCAGCACGAGGAGGGCGCCGGCCGCGCCGGGGCCGCGCACGAGGGGCCCAGAAGAACTGACGATCATTCAGCCACCGTAGGAACGCGCCGGGCCGCCCGCAGTCCGGTGTGCGCCGACCGGCCTACGCGGGCACGCCCGAACGGCTCCCGTGCCGCTTCCCCGAACGGCTCCGTACGGCCGCCGAACCGCGCCCCGAACGGCTCTCGTACGGCATCCGAACGGCTCTCGTACGGCTCGGTACGAGATGCGCCAAGGCGTGCCCCCGCATCGTTATGGAGGTGTCAACAGGTGACGGCACGGGGAGTGGGCCGCCCGGCCGGGCGCTTTGCTCGTCCCGTCGGCCTCCGTCGGCCTCCGTCGGCCTCCGTCGGCTCCGGTCGGCTTCCGTCGGGTTCCGTCGGCTCCGGTCGGCTTGCGGAGGTGGCTCCTGGCCGCCGGCTCCTGTCGTCGTCCCTTCCCTGCCGCTTCCGTCCCCTCCCGAGGAGTTCCCATGACCGAGCACGTCGTCGGTGTGATCGTGGCCGCCGCCCTGGTGGGCTGGCTCGTACTGGCCCGTAGGTACCCCGAACGGTTCTGACCAGGGGGCGGGGTCCGGCCGCTGCTGATATCCCTCGAAGGAGCAACACGTCCGCGGGGGGCTTGTCGAGTGGAGGGCCACTCATGTCCCAGCACGTCACGTACAGCTCCACCCTCGCGGTGGATTTCCAGCAGGGCATAACCGACGCCTGGTCGAAGGTCGCCCAGTTCGTACCGAAGTTCGTGGCTTTCCTCGTCATCCTGGTCATCGGCTGGTTCCTGTCGAAGCTGATCGCCAAGGTCCTGGACAAGGTGCTGCGGAAGGTCGGCTTCGAACGGCTCAGTGAGCGGGCGGGCTCGGACCGCTACCTGCGGAACTCGAAGTACGACGCGACCGGCATCATCGCCAAGGTCGTGTACTACGGACTTCTGCTGATCACGCTGCAGCTCGCCTTCGGCGTGTTCGGTCCGAACCCGATCAGCGGCATGATCGACGGCATCGTCGCCTGGCTGCCGAGGGCCGTGGTGGCCCTGGTGCTGGTGGTCGTCGCGATGGCCATCGCCAACGCCGTGCGCGGCATCGTCCAGGGAGTCCTGTCCGGCACCTCGTACGGCAACACCGTCGCCACCGTCGTCTGGGCCGTCATCGTCGGCCTCGGTGTGATCGCGGCGCTCGGCCAGGCCGGGATCGCCACCGCCGTCACCCAGCCGGTGCTGTACGCGGTGCTCGCCGCGGCGGCGGGCATCCTCATCGTCGGTGTCGGCGGCGGGATGATCCAGCCGATGCGGCAGCGGATGGAGCGCTGGATGGCCCAGGCGGAGCAGGAGTCCGCGAAGGCCCGCACGGGCGCCAGCGCCTACATGGCGGGCCGCCAGGACGCGCTGGCCAACCAGCCGGCCCAGGAGCGGGAGCGGCAGCAGGGACAGCAGGGGCAGCAGGGGCAGACGCGCCCCGGCATGGAGCCGCCGCCCCGGGGCACGGACCCGATGTGACGGCTGGGCGCCCGTTCCGGCGGTGACGACTCCGGACGCGTTCAGGTCCGGGTGGTCAGGAGCGGTCGGCGTCCCGGTCGTGGGGCGCGGCGAGCAGGTCGTGTTCGCGGACCAGCCAGCAGATGGCGGTCAGCCGGCAGACCGCGTAGTCGTGCCCCACGGGCTCGCGCCAGTCGGTCTCGGCGAGCGCGTCGAGGAAGCCGAGCGCGTAGTCGGAGAGCACCTCGTGGTCGGGTGGTCCGAGCAGCAGCCCGGGCCCCCCGGCCCCGGTGCGTTCCCGGAGCTCCGCGACATGCTGGTCCACCGCGGCGACGAAGCCGGGCTCGAAGGCGAACTCGGCGAAGCGCGGCGCGTAGGTCGCGGCGATCTCGGTCAGGGGCGATGGCACCCGCCTACGGTAGGCGGAGGACGGGTGGCCTGAAGAGGCCCAAAGGGCACAATGCGATGCATCTCACGCGCGTCCGCCGCCGGTGGACGCGACCCGGGGGCCGCGGCGGGTTCGGCCAGATTCATGCGGGCAGGGTAGGCGGCGCGCCTGCGGGGCACTGGGGGAGGCGTACCCCAACCGCCCCCAGCCCCGGGAGGAAACCGTGAATCACGCGGTCGTGCACGACAAGCTCTTCATGCGCCTCCAGGACCTGCCGGTACTGGCGCACATGACCTACGACGTCAGGGATCCGTACGCGGTGACGGTGGCCTTCACCAGCGGCGGCCGCGTCTACGCCGAGTGGCGGCTCGACCGGGGCATGCTGCGCGACGGCATGCTGCGTCCGGTGGGTGTGGGCGACGTCCGGATGTGGCCGGAATCCGATCCGTCGGACGCCGGGCTGCACATCGAACTGTGCCGCGAGGTGGTGTTCCGGGTCTCGGAGCGGTCGCTGAAGCGGTTCCTCGACCGTACGTACGAGGCGGTGCCCGAGGGCGAGGAGCGGCTGGACCTGGACGGCCTGGTGGACCGGCTCCTCGCCGACGGCTGAACGCCCACGGGGGCTGCGGGGACGCACGGGAGACCGCAGGAGCGCACGGGAGGGGCGCGCCCACGGCCCGTGGTCCCTACCCGAGCGGGTCCCTACCCGAGCTGGCCGCTATCCGAGCGCGGTGAGGAGCTCGTCGCAGGCCTGCTCGCAGCGGCGGCAGGCTTCGGCGCACACCCGGCAGTGCTCGTGCGCGTCGGCGTGCTGCCCGCACTCGTCCGCGCAGGTCGTACAGGCGACGGCACAGGCCTGGAGAACAGCGCGCGTCAGATTCGCGTCGTACCCGGTGTGGCGGGAGAGCACCGCGGCGGTGGCCTGACAGATGTCGGCGCAGTCCAGGTTGGTGCGGACGCACTTCGCGAGCTCGTTGATGTGCTCCTCGGACAGACACGCGTCCGCGCAGGCGCTGCACGCCTGGGCACAGGAGACGCACTCCTCGATGCAGCGGATGAGCTTCTCGCGGTCGACCTGTCCCAGGTCCGCGGGGTAGGTGCGCAGCATGTCTCCGACAACCATGGTCGACATGGTGGTTTCGCCTCCTGCTGTCGTTTCCGCGCGTTCTGTTCGATTGCGTGGGATTCGATGCGTTTCGGGGGTTTTCCCGCTCCGCCGGGTACACCCCACGGGGCAGGGCAAACGCGGCGGGGCGGACGGGGCTGGCTACGCTGCCCGCTATGACCATGTCCTGGAGGGAATGGCCGGTCATCGGCGCGGTGGCGCTGGGCGGCGCGGTGGGGGCCTCGGCCCGCTACGGGGCGTCGCTGCTGTGGCCCGCCGCGCCGGGCGCGTTCCCCTGGGCGACACTGTGGACGAACGCGGTCGGCTGCGCGGTGATCGGCGTGTTCCTGGTGGCGCTGGACGAGGCATGGCGCCCGCACCGGCTGGTGCGCCCCTTCTTCGGCACGGGAGTGCTCGGCGGGTTCACGACCTTCTCCACATACGCGGTGGACGTCCACCGGCTGGTGGAGCGGGGCGAGCCGGTGACCGCCCTGTCGTACCTGCTGGGCACCCTGGCGGTGGCCCTGGCGGCGGTGGCCCTGGCGGCCGGGGCGACGCGCCGCGCGCTGGAGTGGAGGACGGGACGATGACGAGGCTGACCGGCACGGCACTACGGGTGACGATCTTCATCGGGGAGAGCGACCAGTGGCGGCACCGCCCGCTCTACTCGGAGATCGTGCACCGCGCGCACGCGGCGGGCCTCGCGGGCGCCAGCGTGTTCCGGGGCGTCGAGGGGTTCGGGGCGTCGTCGCTCATCCACACGTCACGGCTGCTGTCCCTGAGCGAGGACCTGCCCGTCGCGATCGTCATCGTCGACGAGGAGACGCGGATCCGCGCGTTCCTGCCCCAGCTGGACGAGCTGGTCGGCGAGGGCCTGGTGATCCTGGACCACTGCGAGGTCATCCGCTACGCGGGCCGTGAGAGCGGCGGCGACGCCGAGTGAACTGGCTGCTCGTCGTCGTGGGCGGCGCCCTCGGCGCCCCCCTGCGCTACCTCACCGACCGTGCGGTCCAAGCCCGGCACGACACGGTCTTCCCGTGGGGCACCCTCACCGTCAACGTCGTCGGCTCCCTGATCCTCGGCACCCTGACCGGCGCGGCCGTGTCGTCCTCCGCGTACGCGCTGCTCGGCACGGGCCTGTGCGGCGCGCTCACCACGTACTCGACGTTCTCGTACGAGACGCTGCGCCTCGCCCGGTCGGGCTCGCTGCGGTACGCCGTGGCCAATACCGCCCTGACGGCGACGGCCTCGATCGGCGCGGCCTTCGCGGGCGTGGCGGCGGCCCGCGCGCTGTGGGGTTAGCCGTGGGCTAGCCGCCGGGCCGGCCCTGGTGCCGGGGCGACGGCCCTGACACGGCCGCCAGGGCTCGCCGAGAAGGCGGCGGGCGGCGACGGGGGCGGCGGCCGAAGCCGACGGGGATCGATGCCCCGCCCGGCTGTCTCTTCCCTGACGGGAAGCGGCCGGGCGGGGGCATGCACCACCTCGTCCACAGAAGGGACCGGTGCATGGGCCTCATCCACGCACAGTGGCGGGCGGGTTGTCCAGGGCTACGGCGGAATTGCACCCTCCGGAGTGGCCCGGGGCGGGGTGACCGGTGTCAGACGAACAGAAAGGCCGTCGCCGTGGCCATGCCCGCCGCCGCGCCCGCCACCGTCTGGGCGACCGTGTGGTACCGCAGGGCCACGCGGGACCAGCAGACCGCCGCCGCCATGGCGTACAGCGAGAGCCACCACGGGGAGTGGACCATGCCGAGCAGGGTGACCACGGCGGCGGCGACCGCCGAGTCGACGGAGATCTTCCACACCGTGTTGACGGCGAGCAGCAGCACCGTCATCGCCCACAGGGCGAGCATCGCGACGAGGATGCCCGTCGGGGCGCCGCTCAGGCGCATGACGACGGAGCCGGTGCCGATGGAGCCGAGGATCACGAAGAAGATCGGGGCCCGTTTCGTCCGGTCGACCACATGCCGGTCGCCCCACTTGCCGCGGCCGCGTTCCCATTCGATGTAGCCCGCCGGGATCAGCCCCGCGCACAGGGCGCCGAGGAAGCCCCACAGGAGCCCGGTCCAGTCGCCGGCCGCCGCCGCGCCGACGGCGAGCATCCCGGCGAGGAGGACGTTCCGGGGCTGGAGGACATCCGTCACCACGCGCGCCACGGGCGCCCGCACCGGGCCGGGTGCGGGCTCCGGGCCGGGTGCAGGCTCCGGGCCGGGGCCGGGTGCGGTGGCGGTCTCCGGGCCGGGGACAGGGGCGGTGGCGGTCTCCGGGCCGGTGGCCGGTTCCCTTGGCGTGCGTCGCGCGGTCCTCATGCGGCGGCCTCCAGCGATGCCAGGAGCTCCCGGGCCCGTGTCTCCCCGACCGTGCGGTAGGCGGCGGCCACCCGGACCAGCCACGCCACCTCGTCGTCCTGGTCGGCGGCGTGCTTCGGCTCGATCGCCGCGGCCCCTCCGGCCGGGGCGCCGTCCGCCTTCGCGACGAGCGCCGCCTTGATCCAGTAGGCGTCGGCGAGCGGCCCGGCCCCGCCGGCGGCGCGCTTCGCGGCCGGGAGGAGCCCGTCGGGCACGTAGTGGCGGAGCTTCTCCACCGCGTCGGCGATGTCCGCCGCCCACCGGTCGACCCGCAGGTCCGCGGGGGTGTCGAAGCGGGTCAGCTCACGGCGCAGCGACTCGGGCGGCGCGAACGGCTGGTCGGGGAACGCGGTCATCAGCTCCCGCCACAGCGGGTGCAGCGCCATCTGCGCCCGCCACAGCCGCACCCGGCGCCAGCCCTTGCCGAACGCGGGGATGGAGGCGCCGAGCGCGAAGAACGCGAACAGCACGATCTGCGCGATCTCCGTGGCCTTGTCGAAGTTCCGGGCGAACGTCCGCGTCGGTTCCTCGACCACGCTGATCCACAGGAAGAGGGTCCGGCTGACCGTGTAGCCGACGCCGATGAACATCGCGAACGTCATCATGCCGAGGCCGACCCGCAGGTGCCGCACCGTGGCGTTGGCGGTGGCCAGCGCCCACTGGTAGGCGCAGACGGCCGACGCGGCGCCCAAGTACAGGTAGAACACGCTCATGTAGAGCGCGGCGCCCCACTGGCCCGCGTGGTCGGAGACGAACCGGTCCGACGGCACGGACCGGTCGACGACCGTGAAGAACAGCACGGTCAGCAGGATCATCGTGGCCACGGACGCCTTCGCCGCGACCTGCTGGATGATCCGGGCGAACCGTACGTGCCGCGGTACGTCCCCGTCCGCCGGGTAGGCGCCGTAGATCGCGACGATGTAGCTGAGGATGGCGAGGATCGCGATGGTCGCCGTGTAGTGCTTGATGAGGACGGCGAGGTCCACGACCGGGCTGTTGTTGAGCCCGATGCGTACGACGTGGGTCTTGGTCCACAGGGCGGCGGCGAAGCCCGCGTAGCAGCCCCACAGGGCCCGGCGGCGCTTGTCCTCCTCGTCGCCCCACAGCGCGGCCGGCATGCGCCACAGCGCGACGGCGGTCATCACACCGGCTATGAGGTAGCCGGCCAGGTCCAGCGCGGTCACAGGAATCCTCGGGTCGGGGGCTGGTGGGGGTGGCGGGCCGGGGCTCATGGGCCCACGGGCTCATGGGCTCATGAGCTCACGGACTCACGGGCTCACGGGCTCACGGGCTCATGGGCTTACGGCCGGCGGCGGAAGAACGCCCGGCGCCGGTGCGCCACCGGGCGGGAGAGGGAGTTCGCCAGGCGGCCGACCATGTCGTCGCTCGACACCTCGCGGGCCATCCGCGGGATGAGCGAGGCACCGAACTCCGCGACGCGTTCGTCGTGCGTGTCGTACTGGGCGCGGGCCTGGATCGTCGTGCCGGACGCGACGACCCGGTCGATCAGCGAGGTGTCGAAGACGGGCAGCAGCCGGCGCAGTTGCTCGGCGTCCAGCCCGGTGCCGTGGTCGAACCACTCGTGGCACAGCTCGTGCAGGATGACGTGCTGCGTCTGGTAGGTGGTGGGGCGCCGGCGGTAGAGCACGAAACTCGTGTCACCGGATTTCAGCCGGAGCCCGCAGGCGGCGTTGACACGGGCCAGCCGGTCGGGGAGTTCCCGGAGCACGATGGTGCGGCCGCGCGCCGCCTCCATGTTGGCGACGAGTCCCTCGATGCTGAAGGGCGCGGGGATGGGAAGGTCGGCCAGTCCGGCTTCGCACTCTTTCCGCAGCTCGCGCAGGGACATGGAGACCTCATCGATCGTGGTCACGCGTATGTGACGGACGATCGGCGAGTTTAGCCAACGCGTGCGTACGACTGTTCGCTACTCGTCCGCTTCTCCGGTGGCGTCGTTCCTCTTCTCCTTGCTGTCCTCCAGGAGTGACAGCGCGAATTCGAGCAGTTCGGGCGGGAGGCCGTCGTCGTCAAGACCACGACCGGCCAATCCGCTGATTTCACCGGTCCGCCGTTTCGCCAGGAATTGCAGGCCGGCGACGACGTCGTCGACGACCTCCGACTCCTCCTTGAAGAACCGCCAGTCGACTCCGAAGCCCAGGCCGAGCGCCTTGAGGATGTCCTCGGACGGCTGGGTGACCTTCCCCGCGAGGATGTTGGAGAAGTAGCTGTGGGACAGCGAGCCGCCGCGCTCCTTGACGAGGTCGGCGAAGAACCGGCCCGAGACCTTCTGGCCGGGAAAGGTCTTCTCCACCATGTACGCGACCTTCTGCTGCAACGTCTTCAGCTCAGGCGCGTGCTTTCCGCCGTTGTCCATCCCGGTCCCCACATTCGCGTCCGCCGCTCCTGCGCGGTCAACGGGCTCGTACTGTACCGACCCCTCCGGGACGCCCGGGGATCGGAACGGGCTTGCGTAAACACTCTACGTCACTGTTAACTCGAAAAAACACGGGCAGGGGGCCACGAGGGGAGTCCCTTGCCCGTGTGAGAACTCTGCCCGGACGCCCGAGCGCGACGCGTCGGCGATGTGCGGGAGATGTGTGGGCGACGTGCGGGGCGGGCCGCGCGCGATGCGGCCGGATATGGGTGTAGCCCTTCACGACGGGGGATGCGCGAAGGGCTACGCATACAGTATGACACTTTGTCAGGGTGGAATGGCGTAAAGATCTACGAGTTCCCCAGGTTCCACGGGATCCGTCAGATCCACGGGCTTCCCGGGCTCGGTGAGATCCACAGGGTAGGGGCGGCGTACAGGGGGAACCCGGCCGAAACCCGTCGGTACGCAAAAGGGGCACAATCGAGGGAGAACCCCTGGGAGGGCCGCCATGTCCGCATCGCGTTCCGGCTCCGGCTCCCGCTACGTCCCGGACCGGGGACTCACCACCCGCATGGTCACGACCATGTTCCTCATCGGACTGCTCTACGTCGTGTTCGTCGGCGTCCTGATGGCTTTCCTGCGCGGCTCGTGGCCGGTCATCCTGCTGATCGCCGGCGGCCTGTTCATCGCGCAGTTCTGGTTCAGCGACCGTATCGCCGCGTACAGCATGGGCGCCCGCGAGGTGACCCCGGAGCAGGCGCCCGAGCTGCACGGCGCCATCGACCGGATCTGCGCGCTCGCCGACATGCCGAAGCCGCGCGTGGCCATCGCCGAAACCGACGTGCCGAACGCCTTCGCGACCGGCCGCAGCCAGAACACCGCGCTGGTGTGCGCGACGACCGGACTGCTGCGCCGGCTGGAGCCGGAGGAACTGGAGGGCGTCCTCGCGCACGAGATGTCGCACGTGGCCCACCGCGACGTCGTGGTGATGACGATCGCGGCGTTCCTCGGCGTCCTCGCGGGCATGATGGCCCGCGTCGCCCTCTGGGGCGGCTTCGGGCGCTCCGGACACGGCCGTGACGGCGGCGCCGCGATCGCCGTGCTGCTCATCCCGGTGATCAGCGGCGTGGTGTACGTGCTCGGCTATCTGCTGACGCGGCTGCTCTCCCGCTACCGCGAGCTGTCCGCCGACCGGGCCGCCGCCCTGCTGACCGGCCGCCCGTCCGCGCTGGCCTCCGCGCTGACGAAGGTGACCGGCGACATGGCCCGCATCCCCACCCGCGACCTGCGGAAGGCGGAGCCGTACAACGCCTTCTGGTTCGCGCCCGCGTTCTCGTCCAAGGAGAGCCTGGGCCGGCTGTTCTCGTCGCACCCCACCCTCGAACAGCGGCTGAACCAGCTGGCCCGGATCTCGGGCCAGCTCGGCCGCCCGTGACCGTACCTCCCGCACCCGAAAGGCCCGGTGCCGCATGGGACTCCTCGACGCGATCCTCGGCCGCAGCAAGCCCGTACGGCCCGATCTGGACCGGCTCTTCGGGCTGCCGTCCGCCGCGATCAGCCTCCAGGCGGGCACCGGGTACGCGCCGACCGGGGCGGGCTCCGTGTGCTTCGCCGGGGTCGAGGGCGGGGCGTTCGGCCGCCTCCAGGACGAGGTGCGCGACCTGCTGGACGCCGACACGGGCCGGGGCGGCACGCCCGTCGAGTTCAGCCGGGACGGGTACGGCTACACCTGGGTGCTGGCCCGCCACCCGGCGGACGACATCGCCGCGCTGGTCAACGACCTGCACGCGGTGAACACGCTGCTCCAGGACGCCGGGTTCGGGCCGCAGCTCCTCTGCTCCCTGATCGGCTTCCGGGACCCCGGGACAGGGCGGGCCCTGGCGCTCGTCTACCTCTACAAGCGGGGCTCCTTCTACCCGTTCGCCCCGGTGCCGGGCGTGGCCGAGAAGCGCGACAACGCCCTGGAGCTCCAGGTGCGGGCGCTCCTCGCGGACGAGCTGCGGATGGAGGACGATCTGGGCCGCTGGTTCCCGGTGTGGGGCGCGCCCGGCCTGGAGGGCCCGCTCGGCCTGGAGGGCCCGGAGACGGAGACGGGCGTCTGACACGGCCGCGCGGCGCCCCACCGCCCCGCGCCCCGCCGTACGGGGACCCACCGCCCCGCGCCCCGCCGTACGGGGACCCACCGCCCGGCGATATCCGGCCGCTCCGGGTAGGGTGACCTGCCGCCGGGCATTGACGCGCCCCGAAACGCCGATGCCGACGACCGGTCCGGCATGAGCGGGCCGCGCGGAGTGGGACCACCGGAGGGAACGACGTACGTACGGGGAAGGGCCGGGGCACAGTGGCAGGACGCGCGACCAGGGTGTGGCAGTCGCTGTTCACCACCCATCCGGCCCGTACCGTCGTCATGGCCTTCGCGGCCGTCATCCTGACCGGCGCCGCCCTGCTGACGCTGCCCGTCGCCTCCGAGCACGGTGGGGCGACCGGCTTCGTCACCGCCCTGTTCACCGCCACGTCGGCGGTGTGCGTCACGGGCCTGGTGGTCGTGGACACCGGAACGTACTGGAGCGGCTTCGGCGAGGGCGTCATCCTCGCGCTGATCCAGGTCGGCGGCTTCGGCATCATGACCATGGCCTCCCTCCTCGCGCTGCTCGTCTCCGGCAAACTGCGGCTGCGCATGCAGATCACCGCGCAGGCGGAGACCAAGAGCCTGGGCATCGGCGAGGTGCGCCGGGTGCTGATCGGCGTCGCCGGCACCACGCTCGCCGTGGAGCTGGCGGTCGGGGCGTGGCTCGCGCTGCGGTTCCGGTTCGGCTACGGCATGTCCATCCCCGACGCCGCGAACTTCGGGCTGTTCCACGCCGTGTCCGCGTTCAACAACGCGGGCTTCGGCCTGCACGCCGACAGCCTCACCCCGTACGCCACCGACCCCTGGGTGACCCTGCCGGTGGCCGTCGCCGTGATCCTCGGCGGCATCGGCTTCCCCGTGCTGCTCGAACTGCTCCGCCACCGCGCCCGGCGGCGCAGGACCGGGCGGCGCGGCTGGTCCCTGCACACCAAGCTCACTCTGGTCACCACGGGCGCCCTGCTGCTCAGCGGCGCCGTGCTGACGTGTCTGCTGGAGTGGGGCAACCCGGGCACGCTCGGCCCGCTCCACTGGGGCGAGAAGCTCCTCAACGGCTTCTTCCACTCCGCGATGAGCCGCACCGCCGGATTCAACGCCATCGACATCGGCGCCCTGGAGGCGTCCACGCTGCTGATGACGTGCACGCTAATGTTCATCGGCGGCGGCAGCGCGGGCACGGCCGGCGGTATCAAGGTCACCACCTTCGCGGTGCTGGCCGCCGCCATCGTCGCCGAGGTGCGCGGTGAACCCAACACCACGATCATGCGGCGCCGGCTCGCCCCGCACGCGCTGCGCCAGGCGCTCACCGTCGCCCTGCTCGGCGTGGGCCTGGTGATAGTGGCCACGCTCGCCCTGCTGTCCCTGGTGAAGGCGCCGTTCGAGGCGGTGCTCTTCGAAGTGGTGTCCGCCTTCGGCACGGTCGGCCTGTCCACCGGGATCACCGGTGACCTGCCGGCGTCCGGTGAATTGATCCTCATCCTGCTCATGTTCGTCGGCCGGCTCGGACCGGTCACCCTGGTATCGGCGCTCGCCCTGCGCGAGCGCACCCGCCGCTACCAGCTACCCGAGGAGCGACCTGTCATTGGGTAACTACCTGCACTCCCTGCGCCGCCGACGCCGTCGGCGGCTGGCCGCCCAGTACCCGGAGCTCAGCGACCAGCGGGTCGCCGTGATCGGTCTCGGCCGCTTCGGCAGCTCGCTCGCCCACGAGCTCACCCGGCGCGGCTGGGACGTGCTCGGCATCGACACCGACCCGGCGCTCGTCCAGCGGCACAGCGACGCGCTCACCCACACAGCGGTCGCCGACTGCACCGACCCCGAGGTGCTCCAGCAACTCGGCGTGCACGAGTTCACCAGCGCCGTCGTCGGTATCGGCAGCGACATCGAGGCCAGCATCCTGATCGCGTCCAACCTGCTGGAGGAGGGTGTGCCCAACATCTGGGCGAAGGCCATCAGCCGCCAGCACGGGCAGATCCTGGAGCGGCTCGGGGTCCATCACGTGGTGCTGCCCGAGCACGAGATGGGCGAGCGCGTCGCCCATCTGGTGACCGGCCGGATGCTGGACTTCATCGAGTTCGACGACGACTACGCGCTGGTCAAGACGGTCGCCCCGGATGTCGCCACGGGGGTCCCGCTGGGCCAGAGCTCGGTGCGCAGCAGGTACGGCGTGACGGTCGTCGGCATCAAACGTTCGGGCCAGGACTTCACGTACGCGACGGCCGAGACCGTGATCGAGAAGGGCGACGTCATCATCGTCACCGGCAAGACCCGGGCGGTGGAGAGCTTCGCCGAGCTCAGCTGAGCCCGCTTGAAGCCCACCGCGCCGGCCTCCGAGGCGCCCGCGTCGCCGGCCGCCCGCTCGGCGCGCGGTCCGGCGTATCGCTCGTTAGCGTGGCATACCGGACAGACTGTCGAGCGGGAGAGAAGGCGGGGTCATGCCGGTACGACCCGAGGGCACACCGTGCTGGGCGGACGCGATGTTCACCGACCTGGAGGGTGCCAGGGATTTCTACGGTTCCGTGCTGGGCTGGACGTTCGGTGAGGCGTCGACGCAGTTCGGCGGCTACACCCAGGCGTACGCCGACGGGAAGGCGGTCGCGGCGATCGTGCCGCCGATGCCGGGCCAGGAGCAGCCGTCCGCGTGGTGCCTCTATCTGGCGTCGGACGACGTCGAGGAGACGGCGCGCAGGGTCCGCGAGCACGGCGGGCAGCTGCTGCTTGAGCCGATGCGGGTAGGCGACTTCGGGGCGATGGCGCTGGTCCGCGAGCCCAGCGGCACCGTGTTCGGCCTCTGGCAGTCGGGGACCCACGAGGGCTTCGACGTGATGGGCGTGCCCGGCGCGTACGCGTGGGCTGAGGTCTACACCCGGGAGCCGGAGAAGGCGGACACCTTCTTCCAGTCCGTGTTCTCCTATCGCGGCAAGGAGCTGGTGGGCGGGGAACAGCCCCCGGACATGGACTTCCGGCTGTACGACCTCGGCGAGGAGACCGTGCTGGGGCGGATGCGGATGGGGGCCGACTTCCCGCCCGAGGTGCCGGCGTACATCAACGTGTACTTCATGGTCGACGACTGCGACGCGGCGGTGGCGCGGGCCACCGAGCGCGGCGGGGTGCTGCGCTTCGGGCCGGTGGACACGCCGTACGGCCGGCTGGCGGCGCTGAGCGATCCGCAGGGCGCGTCGTTCTCGGTGGTTGACGGCAACACGACGGGCGAGGAGCCGGGGACGGCCGACGTGGCGTGACCCGGTCCACCCGGTCCACCCGATCCGCCGGTACCGGAGCGCGCGGGCGAGCGCGCGACCTGGGGTCCGGCCGTCCGAAAGGACAGCGCGAACGGCCGGGCTTAGGCTGAAATCGCCCCCCTAAACCCGAGCGCAGGAGGCGGGCGCCATGACGTTCGTCCAGGTCATCGACTGTCGCACCAGGCAGGTCGACGCAGTGAACAAGCTGATGGACAACTGGGTCGAAGCGACCCGGGGCAAGCGGACGGCCACGCACTCGATCGTCGGCCAGGACCGCTCCGACTCCGCCCATGTGGTGGAGATCGTGGAGTTTCCCTCGTACGAGGAGGCGATGAAGAACTCCCATCTGCCGGAGACCGACCGGATCTACCGTGAGCTGGTGTCGCTCTGCGAGGGCGAGCCGTCCTTCACGGACCTCGACGTCGTCCGGGACGAGCACCTCAACAAGACCGCGGTCCGCGCGTTCTTCGATGAGGTCGTCAACAAGAACAACCCGGACGCGGCGGACGCCCTGTGCACCGCCGACTACCGTGAGCACGACCCGTCCCTCTCCTCCGGAGACCTGTCGCTGGCCGAGGCGAAGGTGGAGAACAAGGAGATCACGGACGCGTTCCAGCCGCAGATCACCATCGAGAGCCTCGTGGCCGAGGGTGACATCGTGTGCGCGCGGATGTCCTTCAAGGGCCGCCACGTGGCCTCCTACCAGGGCATCGAGGCCACCGGCCGCGATGTCGTGGGCACCGGCCACGCCACGTTCCGCTGCGAGGGCGGCAAGCTGGCCGAGGGCTGGTGGAACTGGGACGACATGGGCGTGATGCAGCAGATCGGCGCGCTGGAGGGCTGACCGCCGCCCGCGCCGCCCCCTCGCGGCCCTCTCGCGTCCCCTCTCCCGCCGCCGGCCGGTCCGGCGGCGGGTTCGCGTCCGGCGGCGGGTCCGGCGCGGGCCTACCGGCGCAGGGCGTCGAGCGCGGCGAGGATGTCGGCCGGTTCGGCGCGGGTGGTGTAGTCGGTGTCCACGAACGCCCAGCGGACGCGGCCGTCGGTGTCGACGACGTACGTGGCGGGCAGCGGCAGCGTCCTCGGGTGCCCGCCGTTGGCCCGCTGGAGCTCGATGCCGAACGACGCGTAGACCTCGGCGAGTTCGTCGGAGAGGTCGAAGGCGAGCCCGTACTGCTTGGCGGTGTCGGAGCCGATGTCGCTGAGCACGTCGAAGGTCAGCTCGTGCTTCTGCGCGAGGGTCAGCGACTCGTCGGGGATCTGCGGCGACACGGCGACCAGCCGGGCCCCGCGCGCGGTGATGCCGGCGTGGTGCTCCTGGAGCGAGCGCAGCGCGATGTTGCAGTACGGGCACCAGGACCCGCGGTAGAAGGTGAGGACGACCGGGCCGTCGGCGAGCAGGGTGTCCAGCGCCACGGTGGCGCCGGTCGCGGAAGGCAGGGTGAAGCGGGGCGCGGAGGCGCCGACGGCGAGGGCGCGGTCGGCCTGGCCCGACTCGGCGAGGTGCCGGCCGGAGCGCTCCATGACCTCCCTGGCGGCGGCCGGGATCTGCGGGTACCGGGTCTCGAAGAAGGCGCGCAGTTCGGCGTTGAGGCTCATCTTTGCTGTCACTCCCGGGAGTTGGGTGGTGCTCGGACTCGTACGGCGAACAACTTGGAACGGCCGTTTCAAGATAGCGGCGGCCACGCTGGAGCGCCAGGACATCCGGCGCTATCTTGAAACAGTCGTTTCACGATGAAGCGTCGTCCCGAGCCCGCGAGGCGGAGCCGCACCCATGCCCGACATCAAGCACTTCGACCCGGACACGGCCCTGGAGGCCGCCATGCGGCTCTTCTGGCGCCAGGGCATGGCATCGACCGGCATCCAGGACGTCGTGGACGTCACCGGCCTCAACCGCTCCAGCCTGTACGCCACCTTCGGCGGCAAACGCGAGCTGTACCTCGCCGCGCTGCGCCGCTACGCCGACGAGCGGGCGGGCGCCGCGTTCCAGGTCATGGCCGAGGACGGGCGGGGCCTGCCCGCCGTCGCCGACTTCTTCGCCGGGCTCGTCGCGGTGCGCTGCGAGGGCGAGTACGCCCGCTGGGGCTGCATGGTCGCCAACGCCCACACGGGCGCGGAGAGCGGCGACCCGGACGTCCGGGCGCTGGTCGACCGGCAGTTCGGTGCCCTCCGGGAGGCCCTGCGCGCCGCGCTCGGCACGGCGGCCGCGCTGGGCCAGCTGGCCCCCGGCACGGACCCGGGCGCCACCGCCGAGGTCCTCGCCCTGCTCGCGTTCGGCGTGAACCTGCGCTCCCGCGCCGGTGCCGACGCGGCCGAACTACACCGGGCCGTCGCCACCGCGCTCGCCGCCTTCGCCACGCCCGCCGCGCCCGCCGGTGGGGCCGCGCCACCCCGCTGAACCGTCACCCGCCCCGCACGGAAGCCGGGCCGGCCGGCGCCCGCCCCCGGGCCCAACGGTCCTGGCAGCCCGGCCGGGCGGCCGGGTTCGCTGGAAGGTGTGCGGGTGCTGGAACCCGTACGGGATCAAGACATCCGAGGATGGAGGTGCGGCCATGACGACCGTGCTCGTGGGGTACGCGACCGCCCACGGCTCCACGCGCAGCATCGCGCGTCGCGTCGCGGTGGACCTGGAGGAACGCGGCGTGACGGCCGACGTCCAGGCGCTGGACGCGGTGAAGAGCACGGACGGCTACGACGCGTTCGTGATCGGCAGCGCCGTCCATGACATGGCCTGGCTCCCGGAGGCCCTGGACTTCACCCGGGGGCACCGCGACGAGCTGACCGGCCGCCCGCTGTGGATCTTCAGCGTCGGGATGGTGGCCGCGCTGCGCGGCCCGATGAAGTCGATCGGCCCGAAGGAGGAGCAGAAGGTCGCCGGTGAACTGCTGGAGCAGCTCCGGCCGCGCGGCCACCGGCTGTTCTCCGGGGTCATCGAGCCCCAGCACCTGTCCCGCCCGGGGCGGATGAAGATGAAGGCCATGGGCCTGCGCTACGGCGACTACCGCGAGTGGCCCGTCGTCGACGCCTGGGCTGAGGAGATCGCCGGGGAGCTCGTCCCCTCCTGACCCGGGTCCGGACCCGGGCGCGCCTCGGCGCGTTGCGCGGGCGCCCGGACCGGCGTGCGGCAAGGTGTGCTCAAAGTGCCGCACCGTCCTCGCCGACCTGCGCATCGCCGCCCGCAGAGGGGCGACGACCGCGCTGCGCGAGATCGCCCGGCCGCTGCCCGCACTGGCGGCACGGCTGCGCGGGATCGAGGGACGCACTCCGACGTGAGGAAGGTACTCACCCTCGCGCTGGGCGTGTTCACCGCGATCGGCGGGTTCATCGGCATCGGCGACCTCGTCACGGACGCGCTGATCGGCGCGCGCTTCGGGCTGGCCCTGGTGTGGGTGACCGTGGTCGCCGTGATCGGGGTCGCCCTGTACTCGGAGATGGCAGGCCGGGTGGCCGTGGTGACGGGCCGTACGGTCTTCGACCTGATCCGGGAGCGGATGGGCGCCCGGCTCGGGCTGCTCACCGTCCTGGTCTCGTACCTGGTCAACGCCATCGCCCTGATCGCCGAACTGTGCGGTGTCGCCCTCGCGATCGAGCTGCTGACGGACGTCCACCACCTGCTGTGGGTGCCTGCGGTCGGTGCGGTTCGACGTCCCCGACGACGGCGGGCCGCCCCGTCTCGCGGCCCTGCTCATCGGGCCGCAGGCGTTCGGCCGGCGTCTCGGCGGCCGCGTCGGCCGCTGGTGGGCGGAGGCGGCGGTACGCCTCACCGGCCACCGCGAGGGCCTGGCGGTGCCGGTGGAGCGGATCGGCGAGCTCGGCACGTCCGTCGTGCTCACTCTCCGTGCCGAGGAGCTCCCCCGGTCCGGGCTCCTGGAGCGGCGGCTGCGCCGCACCGTGATCGGCCGGCTGCCGGGAGCGGGCCATGAGAGCGGCTGACCTGCTCGCCGCCGAGGCCGTGGACACCCGGGGACGGCACCTGGGCAAGGTCCACGACATCCGCCTGGTCCGGGACACCGGCGAAGGCCAGGACGGCGGCGGCTCCGGGGACGAGGGCGGTCGCTCCAGGGGACGAGGGCGGCGGCTCCGGGGCGGCGGTCGGCTGGCGGATCGACGCCCTGGTCCTCGGCCCCTCCGCGCTCGCGTACCGGCTCGGCTACGCCGACAAGGAGGTCGTCGGGCCGTCCCCGCTGGCGCTGCTGGCCCGGCTGCTGACCCGGCGCAGCCGACGCGTCGACGGGTCGGACGTCGTGTCCTTCGCCGACGGCCGCGTCACCGTCCGGGCCGCGGCGGATCCGCACGCGCGGCCGGGGGAGCGCCGATGACCGAGGGGCTCGCCGTCCTGTTCGCGTGGCTGGAGTACCTGGCGCTCCTCGGGGTCCTCGCGTGGCTCCTGCTGCGCCGAAAAGGCCGGTGACCACGAGTAGTTGATACGGAGTCACGCCCCGCACATGTGGAGATACCGGTGATTGCCGGCTCGGCGGAACGACGCGCGCGGGGCTGGTGTCTTACTTGATGAGTGGCGTGAGGGAGCGCCACTCGTTCATGGGGGAATACGGGGGATACGTATGAGTGATCGTCGTTTTGCCGCGCGTGACGCCCGCGTCCGGGCGGCCGAGGCCGAGTTCCAGCGGCACGTCCCGGTCCACAGCGCCAACGGGGAGGAGACGGACCACCCGTTCGTCGCCTCCTACTCCAAGGGGCTGCCGCACGACAAGTTCGGCGAGGTCGACCCGGCCGCGTACCACCTGCTGCGCCGGGCGCTGGCGACCGGGAGCTTCGAGGACTTCGAGCGGATCCCGCTCGGCGACACCCGCAAGCTGGTCAACCCGCAGGCCGGTCTCGCGTTCGACCCGCAGGGCCCCGACGCGCAGGCCCTGTCGATCCCGCCCGCGCCGCGCGTCGACAGTCCGGAGAACTCCGCCGAGGCCGTCGAGCTGTACTGGATGGCGCTCTGCCGTGACGTGCTGTTCACCCGGTTCGGGGAGAGCGAGCTCGTCTCCGAGGCGGCGGCCGAACTCAGCGGCATGGACGCCTTCCGGGCGCCCCGGCAGGGCGGCCTGGTCACCCCGCAGACGCTGTTCCGCGGGGACACCCGGGGCGACATGGCGGGCCCGTACCTGTCGCAGTTCCTGCTGAAGGACATCCCGTACGGCACGCTGCTCATCCCGCAGCTGCAGGACACGCTGGTCCGCCCGGTCGACCACCTGACGACGTGGGGCGACTGGCTGGAGGTCCAGAACGGCTCCGAGCCCGAGGCCGACGAGCGGGACCTCACGACCCGCCGGTACATCCAGACCCCGCGCGACCTGGCGCACTACGTCCACTTCGACGCGCTGTACGAGGCGTACCTCAACGCCGCGCTGATCCTGCTCGGCATGGAAGCGCCGGTGGATCCGGGCAACCCGTACAACTTCTCCCGCAACCAGATCGGCTTCGGGACGTACGGCGGCCCGCACATCCTGTCGCTGGTCACCGAGGTCGCCACCCGGGCCCTGAAGGCCGTGTGGTTCCAGAAGTGGTACGTGCACCGCAGGCTGCGCCCGGAGGAGTTCGGCGGCCGGGTCCACCAGCAGCTCCGCGGCCAGCGCGACTACCCGATCGACGCCGGGATCCTGGACTCCGCCGCCGTCAAGCGGGTCTTCGAGAAGCACGGCAGCTACCTGCTGCCGCAGGCGTTCCCCGAGGGCAGCCCGACGCATCCGTCGTACGGCTCGGGACACGCCACCGTCGCGGGTGCCTGCGTGACCATCCTCAAGGCGTGGTTCGACGAGTCGCACGTCCTGCCGGACCCGGTCGTCCCGACGACGGACGGCACCGCCCTGGAGCCGTACGCCGGCGCGGACGCCGACCGGCTGACGGTCGGCGGCGAGCTGAACAAGGTCGCCGCCAACATCTCCGCCGGCCGGAACATGGCCGGTGTGCACTGGCGGTCCGACTACAGCGCGTCCGTCCGGCTGGGTGAGGAGATCGCCATCGGCCTGCTGCGGGAGGCGAAGGAGTCCACCCTGGAGGAGGCGCAGTTCACCATCAACCGGTTCGACGGCACGACCATCGCCGTCTGATCGGGCGGCCGGCGGGCGGTGCTGCCGCCGGCCTGCCGCCGTGTCTGTGGACCCCGGTCGCCCGCGGCCGGGGTCCCGCGCGTACCGGCGGTGCCCTACGCGTGCAGGGTGGCCTCGCCGGTCACCCGCACGCCGACCGGGTCGCCCGGCCGGACGGTGACCGGGCCCGCCGTGCGGATGTCGACCGGGGCGTCGAGGCCGTCGACCTCGACCGTCACCATGGCGTCGTGGCCGTAGAAGCGGACGTCGACGACCCTGCCAGCCGCCGGGTCCCCGGCGGCGTCGGCCAGCCGCAGCTGTTCCGGGCGCAGGAGCACCGTGCCGTGCCGTGCCCCGCCCGGCGCGGTCAGCCGGACCCGGCCGAGTGCCGTGGTGGCGGTGGAGTCCTCGACCGTGCCCGGCAGGAGGACCGCGTCGCCGACGAACGAGGCCACCCACGGGTCGGCCGGCCGGCGGTAGACCTCCTGCGGCGTGTCGCACTGGGCGGTGCGGCCGTTCCGTACGACGGCGACGAGGTCCGCCGTGGACAGCGCCTCCTGCTGGTCGTGGGTGACGAGCACGGCCGTCGCGCCCGTGGCGCGCAGCGCGGCGCGGACATCGGCGCGCACCCCCGTACGCAGGGCGCTGTCCAGTGCGTTGAACGGCTCGTCCAGCAGGACGAGCGCGGGTTCGGGCGCCAGCGCGCGGGCCAGGGCGACGCGCTGCTGCTGGCCGCCGGACAGTTCGTGCGGCATCCGGTCGCCGTACCCGGCGAGCCCGACCAGCTCCAGCATCTCGTCCACCCGCCGCCCCCGCGCGGCCCGGTCACGGCCCGTCAGCCCGAACGCGATGTTCCGGGCGACGCTGAGGTGCGGGAACAGCGCGCCCTCCTGCGGGACGATGCCGACCCTGCGCCGCTCCGGCGGCAGATGCGTGCCGGGCCCGCTCAGCACCCGGCCGCCGACGGTGACCGTGCCGGCGTCGGCGCGCAGGAAACCGGCGACGATCCGCAGCAGGGTCGTCTTGCCGCAGCCCGAGGGGCCGAGCACGGCCGCCAGGGCGCCGGCGGGCACGGTCAGGTCGAGCCCGTCGAGGACCGGGCTGCCGTCCCGGCCGTACGTCTTGACGAGCCCCTCGATCCGCAGGTCGTTGGGGGCGTCGGTGCGCCGGGTCATGAGCGGTGCCTCCCGAGGAGGTAGGAGGGGACGGCCGCGAGGAGGATCAGCGCGGCGGCGTAGGGAGCGGCGGCGGCGTACGACCCGGCGCCCGTCTCGGTCCACAGCCGGGTGGCCAGGGTGTCCATGCCGGTCGGGCGGAGCAGCAGCGTCGCGGGCAGCTCCTTCATGCAGACCACGAACGTGAGGGCGGCGCCCGCGGCGACCCCCGGCGCGGCGAGCGGCACGGTCACCTCGCGCAGCGCCCGCAGGGGCGAACGGCCCAGCGACCGGGCGACGTCCTCCAGGACGGGCGGCGCCTGGAGGACGGCCGCCCGGGTGGCGGCGACCGCGACCGGCAGGAACAGCACGGCGTACGCGCAGACCAGCAACGGCACCTCCTGGTAGAGGGGGTGGGCGTAGCGGACAGCGAAGAAGACGAGCGCGAGCGCGACGGTGATGCCGGGCAGCGCGTGTCCCGCGTACGCCGCCTGCTCCAGCAGATGGGCGGCGCGGCCCCGGTACCGGGCGGCGATCACCCCGACGGGCAGCGCGAGCAGGGTGGTGAGCGCGGCACCGGCGGCGGCGACCCCGAGGGTGGTGAGCGCGGTGTCGGTGAGCGTGGCCGGGTCCCAGGTCGCCGAGCTGCCCACGGCCAGCCAGTAGCCGAGGGTGCCGAGCGGGAAGAGGACGGCGGCCGCGGTGACGGCCGCGCACCAGCCGAGCGCCGGGACGCGCAGCCGCCCGAGCGGTGCGGGGGCGGCGGGGCGCGCGGTGCCCCGGCCGGTCCTGGCGTGGCCGGCGCGGCCCCGGGTGCGGGCCTCGGCGGCGACCAGGGCGATGGTCATGAGGACGAGTACGGCGCTGAGCGCGGCGGCCGGGGTGCGGTCGAAACTGGCCCGGTAGGAGGTGTAGATGCCGCGGGTGAACGTGTCGTACCGCATCAGCGACACGGCGCCGAAGTCGGACAGGACGTACAGCGCGACGAGGAGTCCGCCTCCGGCGGCGGCGGGGCGCAGCTGGGGGAGGGTGACCCGCAGGAAGGTGCGCAGCGGGCCGTGCCCGAGCGAGCGGGACACCTCCTCCTGTGCCGGGTCGATGCCGCGCAGCGCGGCGGCGACCGGCAGGTACACGTACGGGAAGCTGACCAGGGTGAGGGCGAGCGCCGAGCCGGTGAACCCGGCGAGCCGGGGCGCGGCCGACAGCCAGGCGAACGCGGCGACGTAGCTGGGCACGGCCAGCGGCAGCGTCACGAGCACGGACCAGGCGCGGGCGGCGGGCAGCGCCGTCCGCGTGGTCAGCCAGGCCAGCGAGACGCCGAGCACCAGGCACGCGGCGACGACGGCGGCGGCCAGGCCGAGGCTGCGGCCGAGCAGGACGGCGGTGCGTTCGTCGGCGACGATGTCCCAGGCGTGGCCGGGTCCGCGCTCCAGGGCCCGAACGGCCAGGTAGCCGAGGGGGAGCAGGGCGAGCGCGGCCGCCAGGCAGGCGGTGGCGAGCAGGACGGCGGGCGGCCGCCCCCCGTCGCGCCGCCCCCGCCGCGCGGCACCCCGGCCGCCGCTGCCCTGACCGCCGGTGTCGCGGCCGCCGGTGTCGCGGCCGGTGGGCCCGTCGGGTGCGGCATCCGCCACGGCGCCCTGCGTGGTCACCCTGTCACCTCGTCGTCCGTCGTCGGTACGGGTCCTCAGACGAGGCCGACGTCCTGGAGCATGGCCAGCGTCTCCTTCAGCGAGTCCAGCTTGCCGAGGTCGATCTCGGGCGCCTGGAGCGAGGCCAGCGGCGGCAGCCCGTCGGCGGCCTTGACGCCCGCGGCCAGCGGGTACTCCTTGGTCTCATCGGCGAAGTACGTCTGCGCCTCGGCGGAGAGCAGGAAGTCGACGGCCTTCTGCGCGTACGCGCTCTGCTGGGCGTCCGCACCCTTGATCACTCCGGCGCCCGCCACGTTGACGAGGCCGCCCGGGTCGCCGTTCGGCAGGAAGTGGACCTTCGCGGTGACCTTGTCCGCGCCCTCCTCGGCGACCTTCTCGTACCAGTAGTAGTGGTTGAGCAGGCCGAGCGAGACCTCGCCGGAGTCGACGGCGTTCAGCACGTCGGTGTTCTTGTCGTACGCCTTGGCGTCGTTGGCCTTCAGGCCCTTGAGCCAGGTACGGGTGGCGTCGTCGCCCTCCAGGACGCGCATGCCGGTGACGAACGCCTGGAAGGAGGCGTTGGCCGGGGCGTAGCCGATCTTGCCCTTCCACTCGGGCTTCACCAGGTCGTGGACGCTGTCGGGCGGCGTCGCCACCTTGTCCGGGTGGTACGCGAGGACGCGGACGCGGCCGCTGACGCCGGCCCAGTCACCGGCCGCTCCCCGGTGGGCGGCGGAGACCTTGTCCAGCGTGGCCTTGGGCAGCGCGGCCAGGCGGCCCTCGTTGGACAGCGCGCCGAGCGCGCCGGCGTCCTGCGAGAGGAACAGCCCGGCCTCGGTCTTGTCGCCCTCCTCCAGGATCTGCGCGGAGAGCTCGGCGCTGTCGCCGTAGCGGACCTCGACGGTCGTGCCGAGGGACTTCTCCAGCTTCTCGATCAGCGGCTTGACGAGGTTCTCGTTGCGGCCGGAGTAGATCACGAGGCCGGCCGGTTCGCCGGAGCACGCCCCGAGCAGGGGCAGGAGCAGACCTGCCGCGGTGACGGCGGCGAGACGGCGGGCCGAGAAGCGGCGCATGAGGGGCCTTCCTGACAGGGCGCGACGCGAGGGAGCGACGGGTGGGAGCGACGCGTGACCGGACGAAAAGATCAAGCCAGTACGAAGTTTGTGAACGATCTATGAATAAGGTAAACCTAACCTCACCGTCAACAACGGTGGGATAACGGATCAGCGCAGATTTCCCTCCGCTGCGCCCTACGCGGTTCCGTGACCCTTCCGTGCCTTTTCAGCCAAGTAAGGCTTTCCTAAGATTCGCCCGTGCTCCTCCCCGACCTGCTCCCGGACGTCCGAGCCGGGGTGCCCTTCGCCCGCCGCCTCGCGGCGTTCGGCGAGCGCACCGCCCTGCTCACCCACGACGGCGAGCTGACCTACCGCGAACTCGCCGAACGGGTGACGCGCGCCGCCGAGCTGCTCGGTCCCGTCCGGCGCCTGGTGCTGCTCACCGGCGACCGGACGCCCGACGCCCTCGCCGGCTACCTGGCCGCGCTCGCCGCCGGCCACCCCGTGCTGCTCGTCCCCGGCGACAACCCCGAGGCGGTGCGCGCCCTCACCGACGCGTACGACCCGGACGTCGTCGCCCGGCCCGACGCCGACGGCCGCTGGACCGTCGAGGAGCGGAGGCCCGGCACCACGCACACCCTCCACCCCGATCTGGCGCTGCTGCTGAGCACGTCCGGCTCGACCGGCTCACCGAAACTGGTCCGGCTCTCCCGCGAGAACCTCCAGTCCAACGCCGAGTCCATCGCCGCGTACCTGGACATCCGCCCCGACGACCGCGCGGCCACCACCCTGCCCACGCACTACTGCTACGGGCTCTCCGTCGTCAACAGCCACCTCCTCAGGGGTGCGGGGCTCATCCTCACCGACCTGTCCGTGTCGGACTCCTGCTTCTGGGACCGGTTCCGCGCGGGCCGGGGCACGACGTTCGCGGGCGTCCCGTACACGTTCGACCTGCTCGACCGGATCGGTTTCGCCGCCATGGACCTCCCGCACCTGCGGTACGTCACCCAGGCCGGCGGCCGACTGGAGCCCGACCGGGTCGCCCGCTACGCCGCGCTCGGCGAGAGCCGGGGCTGGCGGCTGTTCGTCATGTACGGCCAGACCGAGGCGACCGCCCGGATGGCGTACCTGCCGCCCGAGGCGGCGGCGCGGCGGCCGGAAGCCATCGGCGTCCCGGTCCCCGGCGGCTCCTTCCGGCTCCTGCCGCACCCCGAGTGGGCGGAGCCCGACACCGGCGAACTCGTCTACTCGGGCCCCAACGTGATGCTCGGCTACGCCGAGACCCCCGCCGACCTGGCGCTCGGCCGCACCGTCGACGAGCTGCGCACCGGCGACATCGGCCGCCGCGTCCACGACGACGCGCACGGCGAGCTGTACGAAGTGGTGGGCCGCGTCAGCAGGTTCGCGAAGATCCTGGGGCTGCGGATCGACCCGGAGCGCATCGAGGCGAGGCTCGCGGACGAGGGCCTCACGGCGTGCGTCACCGGCGCAGACGACGGCCTGGTCGTCGCGGTCGCCGCGGTCGCCGCCCCGGAGGGCCCGGAGGCCCCGGCCACCGTGAGCTCCGTGGGCTGCGTGAGCTCCGTGGACTCCGTGGACTCCGTGGACTCCGTGGACGAGGCCGGTGTGCGGCGCCTCGTGACCGCGATGTGCGGGCTGCCGCCGAGCGCGGTCCATGTCCGTACGGTCGCCGAACTCCCCCGGCTGGCCAGCGGGAAGCCCGACTACCGGGCCGTCCGCGCCCTGGCGGCCTCGCGCGCCGACGACCCGCCCGGCGATGACCCGGCGGGTGGCGGGGCTGCGGGTGACGGGGTGTCCGGCGACGCGCGCGAGACCGCGACCGGGGTGGCGGAGCTGTGCCGGCTGTACGCGACCGTCCTGGACCGGCCGGACGTCACCGAGGACAGCAGCTTCACCGGCCTGGGCGGTGACTCCCTGTCGTACGTGGAGATGTCGCTCAACCTGGAGGAGGCGCTCGGCCGGCTCCCCGCCGACTGGCACACGCTGCCGATCCGCGCTCTGCACGAGGCGGCCACCCGGCCCCGTGCGGGCAGCACCGGACCCGCCGGTCCCCGGGCGGCGTCCGGGCCAGGCCGCCTCGCCGGTCTCGCCCGTCGCCTGCGGATACCCTCCGGCGGGCGCCGGCTGGAGACCGGTATCGCGCTGCGCGCCCTGGCGATCGTCTTCATCGTCGGCTCGCACATACCCGTCTTCCACATCAAGGGCGGCGCCCATCTGCTGCTCGCGGTCGCCGGGTTCAACCTCGCCCGGTTCCACCTCACGTCCGCCGGGCGCACCGCCCGCGTCCGGCACATGCTGACCAGCGTCCGGCGGATCGTCGTCCCCAGCGTCGTCTGGATCACCCTCGCGTACCTCGCCACCGAGGACTACCGCCTGGCCACGGTCTTCCTGTTCGAGTCCTTCCTGCCGCCGCGCCCCGACCACGTACCGGCGTTCTGGTTCATCGAGACCCTGGTGTTCCTGCTGCTCGCCGCGGTCGCGCTGCTGAGCGTGCCCGCCGTCGACCGGCTGGAGCGCCGCTTCCCGTTCGGCCTGCCCATGGCCCTGGCGGCGGCCGGGCTGCTCACCCGCTACGACCTCCTGGGCCTGCGGGAGCACACCCATCTGCCGGCGGCGGTCGTGGTGCCGTGGCTGTTCGCCCTGGGCTGGGCCGCGGCGAAGGCGGCCACGGCGGGACAGCGGTGGCTGGTCACCGCCGCCGCGCTGCTCACCGTCCCCGGGCTGTTCCCCGGCGAGCCGGCCCGCGACGCCCTGATCGTGGCGGGCTTCGCGCTGCTGGTGTGGGTGCCGACCGTGCCGAGCCTCGGCCCGGTCAACCGGCTGGCGGGCGTCCTCGCGGGCAGCTCGCTGTACATCTATCTGACGCACTGGCAGATCTACCCGCGCATCGACCACATATCGGGGTGGCTGGCCTTCGCCGCCGCCCTCACCGTCGGCGTGGGCTACGCCGCACTGGCCGGCCGCGTCGGCGCCGGCTGCGCCGCACTGGCCGGCCGCGTCGCTCGCGTACTCCCCGCACTGCCGGCCCGCCCGCGCCTCGGCCGGCCCTGACCAGCGCTGTTCCCGGGCCCGTCGCCCGTTTGCGCGGGCTCGGTGGCCGGTCCCGAGCCGCGCGGGCAGGCTGACGACAGCGCGAAAGAAGCGGCGCCGGAGCGTGCTGCCGCCATCGAACGACGGGAGTGGCGCATGCGTGTCGCCGTGGTCGGCCAGGGGTACGTCGGTGTGACCGGTGCGGTCGCCCTGGCCCGGCAGGGGCACCGGGTGACCGGTGTCGAGAAGGACGTCGCACGCCTGGACGCGCTGGTCGCGGGCCGCGCCCCGGTCTCCGAGCCGGGGCTGCAGGAGGAGCTGTCGCTGGCGCTGGGCACCGGACGGCTCCAGTTCGCGCCCGACCTGGCACCCGCGCACATGAACGAGCCCTTCGACGTCGTGCTGATCACGGTCGGTTCACCGCCCGCCGACGACGGCACCGCCGACCTGACGCAGGTGACGGCCGCGTTCGCGGAGGCGGCCGCGCTGGTCCCCGTGCCGCACGTGGTGCTCAAGTCCACCGTGCCGCCCGGCACGAGCGACCGGCTCGTGGAGGCGTATCCGGGACTGCGGGAACGGTTCGCCTACAACCCCGAGTTCCTCAACCAGGGCAGCGCGCTGGACGACTGGACGACGCCGTCCCGCGTGGTCGCCGGGCTGTGGGCGCAGCCGGTCGCGCTGGTGCTGCGCGAGCTGTACGGGGCGCTCGCCTGCCCCTGGGTCGTGACGACCCCGGCGACCGCCGAGATGACCAAGTACGCCAGCAACGCCTTCCTCGCCATGAAGATCAGCTTCGCCAACGAGTTCGCCCGGCTCTGCTCGGCGCCCGACCTGAACACCGACCAGGTGATGCAGGCCGTGGGCCACGACCCGCGGATCGGGCACGCGTTCCTCCAGCCGGGGCTGGGCTTCGGCGACTCGTGCCTGCCGAAGGACACCGCCGCCCTCGCGCGGTGGTCGCGCACCCGGGGCATCCCGACCCCGCTGCTGGACGCGGCCATCGACACCAACCGCGCACAGCCGGGCCTGGTCCGGGACGTCCTGCGCCAGGAGATCGGCGATGACCTCGCCCGCAGCGAGGTCGCCGTCCTGGGCGCCCGCTACGAACCGTGGAGCGACGACATGCGCGCCGCGCCGAGCCGGGCGGTGGTGCCGCAGCTGCTGGCCGAGTCGGCGGGCGTCCGCGTGTGGGACCCGTCCATGGACGCCGGGCAGCTCGCCACGCTGTTCCCCGGCGCCACCCCGTGCACGGACCTGGCCACCGCCGTGCGGGGCGCGCGGGCCGCCGTCGTCATCACGGAATGGCCGGAGATCATCGAGGCCGACTGGGTGTGGCTGGCCGGTGAGCTCGTCCCCCCGGCCGTCGTGGTCGACGGCAAGAACTGCCTGCTGCCGCAGCGGCTCGCGGGCCTCCCGCTCACCTACCGCAGCGTCGGCAACCGGGTGACCCACCCGACCGGTGTCGCCCCCGGCGAAGCCCCGCACACCCTGCCGAGCGCCTAGGAGCGCCCAGTAGCGCCTTGCCAGGTCGTGTCCGTCGTGCGAGTCGTCCTCGTCAGCGGGCCACGAACTGCGTCAGGATCGCCTGCACCTCGTAGATGTCGACGCCCTTGGTGAACGTCTTCTGGATCGGGGCCGGGTTGCCCGAGATCCAGATCTTGAGCTCGGCGTCGAGGTCGAAGGTGCCCGCGGTCTCCACCGCGAAGTGGGTGATGCTCCGGTACGGAACCGAGTGGTACTCCACCTTCTTGCCGGTGATCCCCTGCTTGTCCACCAGGATCAGCCGGCGGTCGGTGAAGAGGATGGTGTCGCGGATCAGCAGGAACGCGGCGTGCACCCGCTCGTCCTGCCCCAGCAGCCTGGCGTAGTCCTGCTGTGCCGTCGCCGGGTCGACGGTGTGCGCGTTCCCGAACAGTGCCATGACAGCCCCCACCCACTCGAATTCATGCGATTGATGCGATCTTCGCACTGTATACGGCGGGTGTGTCGGCGATAGGGCCTCCCGGGCCGGTGTCGCGGGCACGGCCCTACGCTGGAGACCGGAGGTGTGCCATGAACGGCGGCAGCCACTACCACCTCGACGTCTCGGGCCACTCCATCACCGTGAACCTCGCACCCGGGCGACACGGTGCGGTCGAGCTGCTGGTCGACGGCAAGGTGATCGGATACCTCGCGGAGCGCCGGGGCGGCACGGCCACCGTCGCGGGTGAGCTGGCCGACGAGCCGGTGCGGCCGTTCGTCGTCCGCCTGCGCGGGCCGAGGCTCGGAGTCGGCCGGCCCAGGGTCACGCTGGACTTGGACGGCGGCGAGCGCCCGATGCCCCGGCGGCGGACGCCCAGGGCAACCGGCTACTGTCCCCCGTGACTTCGTAGCGCCCATCCAGCCAGAGGAGCGTCGGTGAACGAGCCGTACGAGCCGTACCAGCCTGCCGCGGCCCCGCCACCGCCGCAGGCCTACGACCCGGACGCGACCGAGGTCATCGCCCCCCTGCCATCCGGCGCGCCCCCGCGGCCCAGTGCTCCCCTGCGGCCGAGTGCTCCCCTGCCGCCTGGCGCGCCCCTGCCGCCGGGCGTTCCCGTGCCCGTGGAGGCGACCCGGCCCCTGCCCCGTATCGACGTCGACGACCCGGCGCCCGCGAGGCGGGCCACCGCCCCGGCGGGCCGCCGTCGCCCCGCACGCCGCGGCCCCGGCCGCATGGTGATCGCGGGCGCGCTGATCGTCGTGTGCGCGGCCGCGGGCCTGGCCATCGGCGCCGTGCTGAGCGGCGACGGCGCCGCCGACGGGGCCGGGTCGGCGCAGGCGCCGGTCACCCCGCCGGCCGGCGACACCTCGCCGGAAGCCGCCCCGGCCGCGCGGTCGGCGTCCGTGTCCCCGTCCCCCTCGCCGTCGCCGACCGTCGTCCCGCCGCCCGTCCCGGCCGGAACGTATCTGCTGCTCGACCCCGGCACGGGCAGGGCCGCCGACGTCGCGGCCGCCTCCCTGGACGACGGGGCGCCCGTCATCGCCTGGCAGCAGCACGGCGCGGCCAACCAGCAGTGGCGGATCGCCGACGCGGGCGACGGCTCCGTACGGATCGAGGCCGTGCACTCCGGCAAGTGCCTGCACGGCAGCGAACAGGACCGGCTCGTCATGCAGTTGGCGTGCGCGGACGTCAACGGGCAGCGGTGGGTGCCGACTTCGGGGCCGACCGGCGGGCACGCCCTCGCGCTCCCCGGATCCGGTCTCGTCCTCGGTGTCGGCGCGGCCGCCCCCGACGGTACGCAGGCGCTGGCCCTGCTGGACCCGGGGGCGCCGGGCACGCTGCCGTGGACGCTCCAACCCGTGGCGTGACGACGGGAGTCGGCGTTCGGGTCGCGCCCGGGACTTGCCACGACACTCTCCCGTCGCGTTAGAGTAGGAGTGCTCGCCGACCCGGTCGGCCTGCTTCCATTCGTCGTTCCCGGGCAGGGGTGGATCCGTAGCCCCTCCCCGGCTCGGGAAGGGCGGAGCGAGCGCGGCCCCGGGGGCCGGCGGCCCGGAGCGTCAGGCGCGGCCGCCCGCGCCGGCCTCCAGTCGGCGGCGCAGTGTCGCGGCGAAGTCCTCGGCGGCCATGAGCTGGGCGCGCAGCGTCTCGCAGCGCGCGTCGGCGACCTTCCGGTACGCGTCCAGCCGCTCGCGGAGCCGTACGCGCTCGTCGTCCGACGGCGGGTCCTCCGTGTCGGCGATCCGGTCGGTGATGTCCAGCAGGTCCCGCATCTCCTCCAGGGAGAAGTCCAGCGGCTTCATCCGGCGGACGACCATGAGGCGTTCGACGTCCGCCTCCGTGTAGAGGCGGAAGCCCCCCTTGCTGCGGGCGGAGGGGGTGACGAGGCCGACGTCCTCGTAGTGGCGGATGGTGCGCAGCGACAGCCCGGTCCTGTCGGCCACCTCGCCGATCTGCATCCGCCGCCGCTGGTCCGTCATCGCCGCGCCTTCTCCTTCAGTGGTCCACCGCATGCACGGCGATCGAACGTTCGAAGTGCTCCAGCTTACGTATCTGGAATCACAGGTCGCTGGGCCTGTCGGCCTCTGTTCCGCAAGCCGGGACTCGCACTCTGCCCTCACGTCAGGGTAGAGTCACCGTGTTCGCTGTTCCGTGCGGCCCCCGACAGGGCAGGCCCGGAGCGGCGCCCCACAGCTTCCGGGCAATGATGCCCGACCGGCGGCCGCACCGGCTGTCACTCCCCACCGGCAGGGCCCCCGTCGTGGCCGGGCCGCCGGGACTCCCTCGGTCACGGACTCGTGACGGAGTCGTGTACGAAGCGCGCGTGCGTCCAGCGGTCGTGGTCGCGTGCGCCCGAACAGAAACGGTCGCATGTCCTCACCGCTGTCCGCTGCCCCGAAGCCGCGCCTGTCGAAGCCCGACTGGCTCGCCTCCCCGAAGGTCTTCCGCACCGAGGTGCTGGCCGGCCTGGTCGTGGCCCTGGCCCTGATCCCCGAGGCGATCTCGTTCTCGATCATCGCGGGTGTCGACCCGGCCGTCGGCCTGTTCGCCTCGTTCACGATGGCCGTGGTGATCTCGGTGGTGGGCGGCCGCAAGGCGATGATCTCCGCCGCCACGGGCGCCATCGCCCTGGTCATCGCCCCGCTGAACCGCGAGTACGGCCTCGGCTACCTCATCGCCGCCGTCATCCTCGGCGGTCTGATGCAGATCGCCCTGGGCGCGCTGGGTGTCGCCAAGCTGATGCGGTTCGTCCCGCGCAGCGTCATGGTCGGCTTCGTCAACGCGCTCGCGATCCTGATCTTCATGGCCCAGGTCCCCGAGATGCGGGACGTGCCCTGGCCGGTCTATCCGCTGATCATCGGCGGTCTGGCCCTCATGGTGTTCTTCCCGAAGATCACGACCGTGATCCCGGCGCCGCTGGTCTCCATCGTCATCCTGACCGTCATCACGATCGGTGCCGGCATCGCGGTGCCGACCGTGGGCGACAAGGGCGACCTGCCCTCATCCCTGCCGGTGCCGGGGCTGCCCGACGTGCCGTTCACGCTGGACACGCTGACCACCATCGCCCCGTACGCCTTCGCGTTCGCCCTGGTCGGCCTGATGGAGTCGCTGATGACGGCCAAGCTGGTCGACGACATCACCGACACCCACTCCAACAAGACCCGCGAGTCCCTCGGGCAGGGCATCGCCAACGTCATCACCGGCTTCTTCGGCGGCATGGGCGGCTGCGCGATGATCGGCCAGACCATGATCAACGTGAAGGTGTCCGGTGCCAGGACCCGGCTGTCGACCTTCCTGGCCGGTGCCTTCCTGATGGTCCTGTGCGTGGTCTTCGGACCCGTCGTCTCCGACATCCCGATGGCCGCCCTGGTCGCCGTCATGATCATGGTGTCGGTCGCCACCTTCGACTGGCACTCCGTCCACCCCAAGACGCTGAAGCGGATGCCGCTCGGCGAGACCGCCGTCATGGCCGTCACCGTCGCCGTCGTCGTCGCCACGCACAACCTCGCCATCGGCGTGATCGTCGGCTCGATCACCGCCATGGTGATCTTCGCCAAGCGGGTCGCCCACCTCGCCCAGGTCACCGGAGTCGTCGACCCCGACGGCAACCAGGTCGTCTACGCGGTCACCGGCGAGCTGTTCTTCGCCTCCTCCAACGACCTCGTCTACCAGTTCGACTACAAGGGCGACCCGGACGACGTCGTCATCGACCTCTCCGACGCCCACATCTGGGACGCCTCCTCCGTCGCCGCCCTCGACGCCATAGAGACCAAGTACGCCCAGCGCGGCAAGAAGGTCACCATCGTCGGCCTGAACGAGCCCAGCGCCGAGATGCACGACAAGCTCGCGGGGCAGCTGACCGCGGGCCACTGAGCCGGGGACGGCCCCGCGACGCGTTTCCCGCCGTGCGGCGGGGCGGGGCCGAACCTAGACTGGCGACGGCATGAGGTGCCCCCAGGTACCCGGACGAGGCCGTGGTCACCCACGGCGAGGGAGATGGGCGATATGTCGAAGCGAGGCAACAAGCGGCGTGCGCGCAAGGGCAAGAAGGCCAACCACGGCAAGCGCCCCAACGCCTGAGCCGACGACGACGACCCGACACGCCACGCCGCCGGGAAATTTCTGAAAAATTCTCCGCGACATTTTTGTGGGCCTGCCCACGTCCGGCGGAAATTTCTGGGCGGCGCTGGCGGTGCCATGCTAGTGTCGATATCTGTTGCAGTTGTGGTTCCCGAAACCTTCAGCGCTTCGCCTGTTTTTTCTGACGGGCAGAGCGCGTTTGTGTTGCCGGTTTTTCTCCGGATGGGATGATCATCGCGGCGACGCGAGGTCCGCGCAGTGCGGGCCCAGGTATTTCCCCTAAGGAGAAATCGTTATGGCTACTGGCACCGTGAAGTGGTTCAACTCGGAAAAGGGCTTCGGCTTCATCGAGCAGGATGGTGGCGGCGCCGACGTGTTCGCCCACTACTCGAACATCGCCACCCAGGGCTTCCGTGAGCTGCAGGAAGGCCAGAAGGTGAGCTTCGACGTCACGCAGGGCCAGAAGGGCCCTCAGGCGGAGAACATCGTTCCCGCCTGAAGCTGACCCGTGCGACGACGCTGGGGCCCGCACCTTGGGTGCGGGCCCCAGCGCTGTCTCAGGAACGTCCGAGACGTCCATGTGATCGGACTTTTTTCCGCTGTCCGTCACCTGTCCGTCACTTCGTTCTCGGGGAAGGTTCCGTATGAACCGCAGCACCACACGCAGGAACAGCCGTTCCTTCCACGCCGGCAAGAGCGGCGGCTCCTCCGCCGGCGGCCGGGGCCGTTCGAACCCGTCGAACCGCGCCAAGGGCTCCGGCGGATCCGGGGGTTCCGGCGGCGGACGCAGCACCGAGTACCGGCTGCCGACCGGCGGGACCCCGCCGCTGCCGGCCGTCACCGACTTCGCCGAACTCCCCCTGCCGCAGCCGGTCCTGGCGACCCTCGCCGCGCAGGACGTGACCGTGCCGTTCCCCATCCAGGGCGCGACCCTGCCGAACTCGCTGGCCGGTCGTGACGTCCTGGGCCGCGGCCGCACCGGCTCGGGCAAGACCCTGGCGTTCGGTCTCGCCCTGCTCGCCCGCACCGCCGGGCGCCGGGCCGAGCCCGGACAGCCGCTCGCCCTCGTGTTCGTCCCCACCCGGGAGCTCGCCCAGCAGGTGACGGACGCGCTCACGCCGTACGCCCGCGCCCTCGACCTGCGGCTCGCCACGGTCGTCGGCGGCATGCCGATCCGGCGCCAGATCAACGCCCTGCGCGGCGGTGCCGAGGTCGTCGTCGCCACCCCCGGCCGGCTGAGGGACCTCGTGGACCGCGGGGACTGCCGGCTCGACCAGGTCGCCATCACGGTCCTGGACGAGGCCGACCAGATGACCGACATGGGCTTCCTGCCGCAGATCACGGCCCTGCTCGACCAGGTACGCCCGGACGGCCAGCGGCTGCTCTTCTCCGCCACCCTCGACCGCAACGTCGACGCACTCGTACGCCGCTACCTGCACGACCCGGTCGTCCACTCGGTGGACCCGTCGGCCGGCGCGGTCACCACGATGGAGCATCACGTCCTGCACGTGGGCGACGCCGACAAGGCCGCCACGACGACGGAGATCGCCGCGCGCGACGGCCGCGTGATCATGTTCCTGGACACCAAGCACGCCGTCGACCGGCTCACCAAGCACCTGCTGCGCAGCGGGGTGCGCGCCTCCGCGCTGCACGGCGGCAAGTCCCAGCCGCAGCGCACCCGCACCCTGGCCCAGTTCAAGGACGGCCACGTCACGGTGCTCGTGGCCACCAACGTCGCGGCCCGGGGCATCCATGTGGACGACCTCGACCTGGTCGTGAACGTCGACCCGCCGACCGACCACAAGGACTACCTGCACCGGGGCGGGCGCACCGCGCGCGCCGGGGAGTCCGGCAGCGTGGTCACCCTCGTCCTGCCCCACCAGCGCCGGGCGGTGGACGGTCTGATGGCCGACGCGGGCATCAGACCGACGACCACGGCGGTGCGTTCCGGCGAGGCCGAGCTCACCCGGATCACCGGCGCCCGCAAGCCGTCCGGCGTGCCCGTCGTGGTGACACCGCCGCCCGCGCAGCGCCAGAACCCCCCGTCCAAGTCCGCCAAGTCGTCGTCCGCGTCCTCGTCCCGCCGTCGCCGGCGCGGCGGTGGCGGCGGCGGTGGTGGCGGTGCCGGCGGCCGTGGTGGCGGTGGCGGCGGCGGCCGGTCCAGGGCGCCCCGCGCCTGACGCGCGTCAGGCGGCCGTCCGCCTCGTGAACCCGTCGGCCCGCGTCTCCTCAGGAGACGCGGGCCGCGCCCGTACCCACGGCCCTTCCCGGCCCGCCCGCGCCCCGCCTTCCCGTGACGCTGCCCAGCCGGCCGAGCAGGAACGCGGCGGGCACCGTCACCAGGACCACCGTCTGGAACGGGAACCAGTCCACGCCCCAGTCCGGGAAGAGCGACAGGGGCGTGCCCGAGAAGACCGGGCTGGAGACCTGCAGCCCGACCGTCAGGCCGAGCCCGCCGTACAGCGTCCACAGCAGCCCGGCACGGGTGTACCGGCGCCAGAACAGGGAGTACACCAGCGCCGGAAGCAGGCAGGACGCCGCCACGGCCAGCGAGAGCGTCGACAGGAACAGGACGTTCCAGCCCTGCACGCCCACCGCGAGCGCGATGCTCAGGACCCCGACACCGGCGGACGCCAGGCGCGCGGCGGCCACCTCCCGGCCCTCGGTCGTACGGCCCCGGCGCAGGACGTGCGTGTACAGGTCGTGGGCGACCGCCCCCGCCGCCGCCAGGGTGATGCTCGCGACGACCGCGAGGGTCGTGAGGAACGCCGCCGACGAGACGAGGACGACGAGCACCGCCCCGCCCGTGTGGGTCGAAGGGCCACCCGCCAGCTCACCGGTGAGCATCAGCAGGGCGGTGCTGCCGCCCGGGTCGGCGCCGAGGATCGCGGGCGCGCCGACGAGCGCGGCGGCCCCCAGGCCCAGCAGCGCGGTGGCGAGACAGAAACCGGTGACCAGGGTGAGGGTGTGCCGTACGGTACGGCGCGCGGTCGCCGCGTCGGGGGCGGTGCCGAGCTGCAGGGCGACGTGCGGCAGGCAGGCCACGCCCAGCACGATCGTGACCATCAGGCCGAACTGGTCGAGGGTGCGGGCGGGTTCGGTACTCGCGGCGAACCGCAGGCCCGGCGTCAGCAGGGTGTCGGGCCGGGTGCTGCCCCGCCGGGCGGCGGAGATCAGCGCGTCGGTGCTCCAGTGGAAGCGGTGCAGCAGGACGGCCGTCACCGCCAGCGCCGCGCCGAGCAGCACCACCGTCTTGATCACCTGGATCACGATCGTGCCGCGCATCCCGCCGAACACCGTGGCGCAGACGACCAGTACGCCGATCATGACGATGGCCGTCTGTTCGGCGCCAGGACCCGACAGGCCCAGCAGCGTCGTGGTGGTCACCCCCGCCCCGGAGAGCTGCACGACCAGATACGGCACGCACGCGGTGAGCGTCACGACGGCGACCGCGATCCGTACGGCGGGGCCGGGGGCGCGCGGCGCGAACGTGTCGCCCAGGGTGTAGCCGCCGCGTTCGCGCAGGGGCCTGGCCAGCAGGAGGAGCACGCCGAGGGAGAGCACGGTGCTCAGGGCGATGAACATCCCGTCGTAGCCGAACACCGCGACACTGCCCGTGGTGCCGAGCACGGTGGCGGCGGACAGGTACACGCCCGACAGGACGAGGGCACCGCGTACGGGACGCAGAGCGGCGCCGGCCGTGTAGAAGTCGTCGACCCGGTCGCGTTCGGGGGCGCTGAGCACGCAGATGAGCAGCACGGGGACGATGAACGCCAGGAAACCGACGAGCACCAGGGCGCGGGTGTCCTGGTCCAGGGCGCCGGGAGCGGCGGCGAGCAGGCGAGGGGCGAGGAGACGAGGGGCGAGGTGAGGAGCGAGGTCAGGAGCGAGGCCCAGGGCGAGGTCCGGGCTCATCGGGGTCCGTCCGCGTGACGGTCGTAGCGGGCGGCCGTCGCCAGCAGTACCGCCGCCTGGAGCAGCAGCGCCAGCATGCCGACGGTGGTCTCGCCCCAGACCCTCGCGGCCAGGAATCCCTCGGCCCAGCAGGCGAGCAGCAGATGGACGGCGAAGACGGAGCCGTTGACCGCGGCGAAGGACCGTCCCGGGCGCGGCGACCGAGGGACGTACGGATGGGCCATGGAGGTCTCCTGGCAGGGCGGGTACAGGTGCGGGTGGATGAGCAGGGCTCACCAGAGCACCCGCGCCCCGGCCCGTCCACGCCCCCGGCGCGACGGTGTGGTGCGTGCCCAAGAACCGGCTGCGGCGGCTGTGATGATGCCCAGTCAGCCGGCCGGGGGAAGGGCTCCGCGGCCGTCCCCGGTACCAGCGCCCGCGCCCGTGCCAGCACCCGCGCCCGTGCCAGCGCCCGCGCCCGTGCCAGCACCCGCGCCCGTGCCAGCGCCCGCGCCCGTGCCCGCGCCGAGTGCCGCGGCGGGGCCGAGCGCGGCGGCCGGGCCGAGCAGCCGGTGGGCGTCGAGGGCGAGGGTCAGGCGCACCAGGTCGCGCGGCCGGGTCATGGCCAGGCCGGTGATGTGCTCGAAGCGGCGCAGCCGGTTCAGCACCGTGTTGCGGTGGCAGAGCATGTGCCGGGCGGCGCCGACGGCCGAGCCGCCGTTCTCGATCCAGACGCCCACGGTGTCGAGCAGCGTGTCGCGGTCGGCGGGTTCCAGGTCGTACAGCGGGCGGAGCACGTCATGGGCGAGTTCGGCGGACAGGTCGGGCCGTGAGACCAGGAGCCCGTCGGGCAGGCGGGCGTCGAGCCGGGCGACCTCGCCGTCGGTCCCGCAGGTGCGCAGGGCGAGTCCGGCCATGTCGCGGGCCCTGGCCAGCTCGTCCAGGCCCCGCACCACCGGGCTGACCCCGATCCGTATCCCCGGACCCGCGTCCAGCGCGGCGACCAGCGCGTCCAGGGGCCGGTCGCCCAGGTGCGCGACGAGCACGTCCCGGCGGCCCGAGGTGTGCCGCAGGATCCGGACGCCCCGTACCTCGGGGGCGGTGCCGGGGACGCGGCCGTACGGGGGTGTCGCCGCGATCTCCGCGACGGCGAAGCGTCCGTGCGGGGGCAGGTCGAGCATGGCCGCCGCGCTGCGGGTGAACTCGGGGTCGCCCCGGCTCTCCAGCAGCGCGGCGAGTATCAGCCGGACCCGTTCCCCGTGCCTGCTGGCGACACCCTCGGCGGCCTGCCGGTAGGCGTCCGCGACGAGGAAGGCGTCGCGGTCGTTGCTCTTCCACACCAGCTCGGCGACGTGCACGAGCCGGCGGGTGGCGGCGGGCCCGTCCCTCTCCACCACCCGGATGATCCCGCTCCACACCTCGGAACCGGCGACCCGGAAGGCGTGCAGCACCTCGTCGAGTGGGCGGCCCTGCTCCGCGCGCCTCCTGCCGAGCTCCCGGGTGTACCGCTCGACGTCCACGATCCGTCCGGGGTCCAGGGCGGCCTCCAGGGCGTGGCGGATGCCCGCGGAGACGGTGCACACCACGTCGGGCGGTGCGAGGACGGGGTCGGCGTAGTACGGGATCTCGGTGCGGATCCGCCGCACCACGGTGTCGGCGAACTCCGGGCCGCGCCGCAGCAGGCGCCGGCACGCGCGGTCGAAGAGCTCCGGGGCGGAGAGATCGGCGGTCGCGGAGGGGACCCTGGTGACGTCGGGGCCCCCGGGGGCGGCGGGAACCCCGGGGGCGGCGGGAACCCCGGGGGCGGCGGGATCGGCGGTGGCGGCGGGGACGGAACCGGTGTGCATGGACCCTCCAGGTGGACGGGGCGTGCGGAACACCACGCGGTCGGCGGACGACCTGCCGGAGGGCATCATGCTAAGCAGTCGCTTATGGGTGGGCGAGGTCGCGGCCGAACCGTAATGCATTCGCGCCGAACCGTAATGAACCCGCCACCCGGGCACGCATCCGTGCCCCGGGTCCTGACGGACGCGGGGCGCGGTGGGAGGTGGGACGGGTTCAGCCAGGGGTGACGTGCTCGGCCTGCGGCCCCTTGGGGCCCTGCACGACGTCGAACTGGACCTTCTGGCCCTCGTTGAGCTCGCGGTACCCGCTGCTGGCGATGGCCGAATAGTGGACGAAGACGTCCGGACCTCCGCCGTCCTGCGCGATGAAGCCGAAGCCCTTCTCCGCGTTGAACCACTTCACTGTGCCGGTTGCCATCTGGATCTCCTTCACGGGGGCGGGAACAGACCCCCGACGTCCGAGTGACCGTTTTCCGGCCACGTACTCCACACCGGCGTCGGACGAAGGCCTCGGGCGGGCGGCGCGCCGCCGCCGCACCGCGTCCCTGATCCAGATCCCGGTCCAGACCGCCAGCACCACGGCCGCCGCCACCCGGCTCCAGTCCGGCGAGCTGTCGCTCGCGGCGGTCCAGAACAGGAAGACGACCCTGAGCGCGTCCCACAACCGGTCATCAGAAGGACCGCCCTTGCCGGCCATCGCACCCCCTCAGCGGTGCGGACATGCTCGCACGCGGTGCCTCAGCGCCGTCGTCCCAGGTGCCGGGTACAGGGGTCCGGCCGGAGGGGATCGGCGGGGCCGTCACCGGTCGCCAGCAGCGCGGCGCTGACGAGCGTGGCCAGCAGGTCGATGTCGGAACCGGTCTCGAGCCGTACCGTGACCCAGCCGGAAGCGGGGGACAGCCGCAGCGCGCTGGAGCCGCGCAGCACCGGCCGCAGCTTGGCGATCATGTGATGGGTGAGATGGACGTCGGCCTCGTGGTCGCCGTGGAAGTGGACGATCTCCGTACCGCCGGCCGCGCACAGGCAGTGCGGTGCTCCGCAGCGGGCGTGGCCGCGCGAGAGCGCCGGCCACACGGCGAGGCGATCCCGTGCGTCTCTGGCCAAGTTCATGCGCCAAGCCTGCCCGTTACCGGACGGTTGGCACAGGGTTCGGAC
Organism: Streptomyces sp. NPDC047886; assembly: GCF_043204435.1. Lineage (NCBI taxonomy): Bacteria > Bacillati > Actinomycetota > Actinomycetes > Kitasatosporales > Streptomycetaceae > Streptomyces > Streptomyces sp. NPDC047886. The sequence continues at coordinate 286,099 of NZ_JBIDCF010000003.1, read as the reverse complement.
GGCGGAAACCGGCCGTTCGACGGCGCGCGGACACCTCCCCGGCACCGCACGCCCCACCCGTCGTCCCCGCGAGGGAGCCGATTCACCGACCGTCGGGGGAGAGCTGCCGCGAGTCGCGGGTGAACGGCGCACCGCCCGCGCCGTCACGGGACCCGGGACATACCTGGTTCTGCCTGTCCGGGACACCACCCGGACAGGCAGAACCGGACATGGCACCCGCCCCCACGGGCCACCGGCCCCACCGGCCCCACCTGCCTCCGATCCTTGCGGCTCAGCCCATCCCGGTCGCGTGGCCCGCCACGGCCCCGGCGAGCATGGCCGCGCCCGCCACCCCCTGGGTGCCGGCGGGCCCGAGCGCGGAGGTGCTGCCGAGCGCCCCGGAGGCGCCGCCGGTCAGGGCCTCGGGGACACCGCCCGCGACGGGCGCGGGAGCGACGGCCTGCGAAGGGGCGGCCGTGCCGAGGGCGAGCGCGAGGGTGCCGGCGGCGGTCGCGAGAGCGCGGACGGCGGTACGGCGGGTGCCGGTGCCCGTACGGGCGGTGGTGCTGGTGCGGGCGGTGGTGCCCGTACGGGCGGTGGTGCTGGTCATGGGCTTCCTTCTCGATACGGGGATACGGAACGCGATACCCCGACAACGCCGGCACCCGGCCCCGGGGCACGGCGCCCGCCCGCGGTCACACCGCGCGGTGCAGCAGGAAGGCGACCAGCGTGTGCAGGTCCCGGGCGGCGCCCGGGGCGAGCGGGGCGCCGTCGATACAGGCACGGGCGGCATCGAGGTGGCGGCGGGCCTCGTCCAGGGTGGCGGCCCGCCCGCCGGCCTCCTCCACCAGGGCGGCGGCGTGCGCGACGGCCGCGTCGTCGCCCGGCAGGAGCGGCGAGTCCAGCAGCGCGCCGAGTTCGCGGGCGGCGCGGCCGTCCACCGCGAGGGCGGCGATGACCGGGTACGTCTTCTTCCGCCGGCGCAGGTCTCCGTGGACGGGCTTCCCGGTCACCGCCGGGTCGCCCCACACGCCCAGGAGGTCGTCCACCGCCTGGAAGGCCACGCCGAGGTGGCGCCCCGCCCGGTCCAGCGCCGTGACGGTCCCGGCGGGCGCGCCGCCGAGCGAGCCGCCGAGCGCGGCGGCACACCCGAGGAGGGCGCCGGTCTTGTTCTCCGCCATGGCCCGGTACTCGTCCGGGCGGACGGCCCCGGGACCCGTCCAGGGCCGCGTCTCGAACAGCAGGTCGTCCGCCTGGCCCCGCACCAGATCGCCCAGCGTCCCGCAGAGGCGCCGTACGGCGGCGAGGGGCGCCTCGGCGAGCGCTGTCCCGGTGACCGGCGCCTCGGCCAGCGTCCGCACGGCGAGCGCGAAGAGCGCGTCGCCCGCGAGGACGGCGGGCCCGGTGCCGTACGCCTTCCAGACCGTCTCGCGCCGCCGCCGCGTGCCGTCGCCGTCCATGATGTCGTCGTGCAACAGCGAGAAGGCGTGGACCAGTTCGACGGCCACCGCTCCGGCGACGGCCGCCTCGGCGTCCGCGCCCGCCGCCTCCGCGCCCAGGACGGCGAGGGCCTGGCGGACGCCCTTGCCCTCGGAGGCCCCCGGGTCCGGGGTGCCGTCCACGTCGCTCCAGCCCAGCGCGTACGCGGCCATCTCGCCGGTCCACGGGTGGAGCCGCCCGACGGCGGCCGCCAGCGCGGGCCGCACCACCGCACGGCACCGGCCGAGTATGCCGGCCGCCGGGGCGGGCGGCGCGGTGGGAACCGTCATCGTGCCGCCCCTTCCGCGGCGGCGGGGCCGTCGGCGGCCCCGCAGGCGTGACCGTCGACGGCCTCGTCGGCGGGCGCCTCCGTGCCGGGCGCGGGGAGGGGGCCCACGCCCAGTTCGGCCGCCGCCTTGTCGACCATGTCCCGGGCGTGCCGCAGGCCGATCCGGTCCAGGGTGTGGCGCAGTTCCGCCAGCTCGGCGGCGGTCCGCGACGCGTCCCGGCCCAGCCGGGCCAGGGACTTGGCGAGGCCCAGCCGGGAGAGCGCGGTCCCGCGCGGCTCGTCCATCGCGCGGAACTCCTCCAGCGCCTTCGCGTACGTGTCCCGCGCCTCCGCGTAACGGCCCGCCCGGTAGAGCACGTTGCCGCGCATCTTGTGGTTGTACGCCAGGGCGCTCGACAACCGCATGTCCCGGCAGAGGAGTTCGGCCTCCGAGAGCAGCGCCAGCGCCCGGTCGACGTCCCCGTCCCGCACCGACACCACATCGGCGATGCCGCGCAGCGCCCAGGCGCGGCCCCGCCGGTCGTCGGCGCGCCCCGCCGTCTCGGCCGCCTCCTCGAAGAGCGCGAGCGCCGAGTCGTACGCCCCGGTGTTCCGGCGCATCTGGGCTATGCCCTCCAGCGCCCACACCGTGTGCCGTGCCTCACCGCGCCTGCGGGCCTCGGCGAGGAGCTGTTCGTGCAGCTCGCCGACCGCCTGGTAGTCGCCCTGGATGCGGCCGGTCTCCGCCAGCCCGGCGAGCGAGTAGCCGCGTACGACGATGTCGCCGCCGCGCTCGCCGAGTTCGGCCGCCAGCCGGAGCAGCCGGTACGCCAGCGGTAAGGCGCCCCGCTGGCGGGCGAGCGTGCCGCCGCTCCACAGCGCCCACGCCATCGCCCCGGCGTCGCCCGCCGAACGCGCGGCCCGGTAGCTCGCCTTCCACGCGCCGTCGGCCTCCTCGACCCGGCCCAGCCGCCGGTACGCCTCGGCGACGGCGAGGCCGCAGCGCGCCATGCCGCCCGGCTCCCCGGCCGCTTCCGCCGCCCGCAACTCCTCGATCCCCCTGGCCAGGACGTCGGTGAGGGACGCGTTGACCGACAGCGAGCCGAGCGCGCCCTGGTACTCCGGGGCGACGGCCCTGCCACGCCGTGCCGGTGTCGCAGGTGTCGTTGGTGCTGGCGGTGCTGCCGGTGTCGTCGGTGTCGTCGGTGTCGTCGGTGTCGTCAGGGTCGTCGGTGTCGTCACGGTCGTTGGGGTCGGTCGTGTCGCTGGTGTCGCTGGTGTCGGTCGTGTCGGTCGTGTCGGTCGTTCCACCGTCGCACCCGTTCGTTCGTCCGCTTGTTCGCTTATGTCGATCACGAACGTACGAGTGCGCGGGGGTGGTACGAATCCCTCTCTGTACGGGTTATCGGGTCATACCTGCGATGTACGCATCCATCGCACCTTGTATGTTGCAGAGGCAAAGCGCGGGGGCGGCGCAGGGGAAGGCGGCTCGTCAAACCGGCCGATCTCGCGGACAATGGCGGCCCGACGACGGACGACTGAGACGACGGACACGGACGACGACGAATGGCACGGGACTACGACAGCCAGCTGCTGGAGTCGGTGGCGGTCCGGCGGCGCAGGATGCGGGACGCGCTGCTCTTCGGCGCACAGCGGGCGCGGCGCACGGCGGACGAGCGGCTCGCGAAGGTGTTCGCGGGCATCGCCATCGCGGCCGTCCTCTGCGCGGGCTGCGTGGGCTGGTCCTTCCTCCAGCACACCCTGGCGAAGCAGAAGGCCGAGCAGGAGCAGCAGCGGCAGCGGCTGGAGCAGCCGTACGAGTCGCCGGCGAAACCGGCGAAACCGTAGCGGCGTCCAGGAGCACGACAGCACGGCGCGGTACGGCGCGGCACGGCGCCGCACGGTGGTACGGCCACGTTCCCTCGACCCGAAGGTTCCCGACGGCGCGATGATAGGTTCCCGCAAGTGGTGAGCACAGCAACGACTTCCCGAGCGCAACTGAGCCGGGTGACCCTGGTCGGCGAGCGACGCCGGGCCGACATCGTCCTGCCGTCCGACACCCCTATCGGTCAACTGCTCCCGGACATCCTGCGGTTGCTGGACGACCGGGCCGCGTCCCGGCCGCTGACCCGGCAGCTGATCACCTCCGACGGCTCCGCGCTCCCGCACGACAGCACGCTCGCGTCGTCCGGGATCGCCGACGGCGCCGTGCTCCGGCTCGTCCGGAGCCACTCCGCGCCGCCCGCACCCGTGGTGCACGACGTCACCGACCAGGTCGCCGACGACCTCGACCTCCAGGCGTGGCGCTGGCGTCCCGCCGCGCGCCGGGCGGGTGCCGGGGTGGCGACCGTCACGTTCGCGGTGATCGCCGCGCTGCTGGCCCGCCGGGAGTTCGCGCTCGGCTCGCTGGCGGGCGCACTCGCTGCCGTAACGTTCCTGCTAATGGCGGGCGGTGCGCTCGCCGCCCGCGTCGGACAGGGCAACCGGGGCCTCGTGACCGCGCTGCTGCTCGCCTCGGGCGGGCTCGGCGTCCTCACCGCGTGGACGGCCGCCGACGCGTACGACTGGTCCGGCGCCGTCCGGCTGGCCGCCGTCGCGGCCGCGCTCGTGCTGACCCTGCTCCTGCTCGGCTACTTCTCACCACTCGGCCGCGGCGGGCTCATCGGCGCCGGGGCCACCGCCGCGCTCACCGGCGGCTGGGAGGCCGTCGCCGCCTTCCAGGACGACCCGGCCAGGCTCGGTGCCGTCATGGCCGTCGTGTCCGTGGTACTGCTCGGGCTGCTGCCCCGGCTCGCGATGATGGCGTCGGGGCTCACCGCGCTCGACGACCGCCGCTCGGGCGGGGTCTCCGTCAGCCGCCACGAGGTCGGCAACGCGCTCGCCGCCACGCACCGGGGGCTCGCCCTCGCGACGATCGTCACGTCCGTCTCGGCGGTCGCCGCGGGCTGGCTGCTCACCCTGGCCGCACGGCCGACCGTCTGGACCGTGGCGCTGCCGTCGGTCGTCGCGGTGGTGCTCCTATCCAGGGCGCGGGCGTTCCCGCTGGTCGCCGAGGTCGTGGCGCTGTTCGTCGCGGCCGGCTGCCTCGTCGTACGCCTCGTGACGCTGTGGCTGGAGCACGCCGGGGGCGTCGGTCCGCTCGCCGTCCTGTGCGCGGCGGCGGTGCTGCCGCTGGCCGTGCTGGCGGTGCAGCCGCCCGAGCACGTACGGGTGCGGCTGCGGCGGATGGCCGACCTGGTCGAATCGATCGGCATGGTGGGGCTCTTCCCGCTCGCCGTGGGCGTGTTCGGCGTGTACGGACAGCTCCTCAACAAGTTCTGAGTCAACGCGCGGGTGTGGAAGGGCTGACATGCCGAACGGAGACAACTGGCAGGGCGACCTGCTGCGCGACCTGCGGGGCGGCGCCCCCACGGGCCCTGGCCCCATACCGGCGCCGGGCCCCGTACCGGCCCCGGCCGATCCTGCGCACGCCCAGCAGCCGCAGCAGCAACACGCCCAGCAGCCGCAGCAACAGGCACAACAGCCGCAGCAACAGGCACAACAGCCGCAACAGTCGCAGGCACAGCAGCCGCCGCAGCCGCAGCCGCAGCAGGCCCCCGCACCGCAGCCGCAGCCGCACACCCCCGCGCCGCAGCCGTCCGCGCCCGTGGCGCACACCCCGCAGGCCGTGCCGCACCCGGCGCCCGCGGCTCCGGCCGGCCGCGGCACGCGCCCGCCCCGCACCCCCGACTCGCGCCCGGTCGTGGACCGGGGCCTGGCCGACGCGGGGCGGAAACCCCGCCGGGGCGAGGCGTTCGCGGCGCGTGCCGTGCGCGCCGTACGCCGTACCGTCGTGTCGTCGGCCGCCCGCGAGGTCGCCGAGACCACCCGTACCGCCGAGGTGCTCCAGCAGCCGGTGACGACCGGCCGGCAGATCGCCGTCACGTCCATCCGGGGCGGCGCGGGCAAGTCCACCGTCGCGGCGCTGCTCGGCACCACGTACGCGCACTACCGGCAGGATCCCGTCCTGTTCGTGGAGGCCGACCCGGCGCTCGGCTCGCTGCCGCTGCGGCTCGGCGCGGAGTCGCTGCGCTGGACCACCGGCGACGTCGCCGACATCGTGGAACCCCAGATGTCGCTGCTCGACGTCACCGGCTACCTCGTCCAGCTCCCCGACAACGCCTGGCTGCTGCCCGGCAGCCAGGGCCAGATCGGCGCGATGCTGGACACCCGGGCGTACGAGCGGGCCATGGTCGCGCTCCGCCGCTACTTCGGCGTGACCGTGGTCGACTGCGAGACGCTGCCCGCCGAGGTCGCCCGGGTCGCGCTGTCCGCCGCCCAGGCCCGGGTGCTGACGGCCCCCGCCACACTGGAGGGCATCACCAGCACGTACGCGGTGCTCCAGTGGATGCAGGGGCTGCCCCGGCACGTGATCGCCGGGACGGTCGTCGTACTCACCGAACTCGTGCCGCACACCGGGGTCGACGTCGGCGCGGCCGCCGAGAAGCTCCGGTCGACCGGCGCGGGCGTCCACGTCCTGCCGTACGACCGGCACCTGGCGGCCGGCGGCCCGATCCGTACCGAACTGCTCGCCCAGCCGACCCGGCAGGCGGTCACCCGTATCGCCGCCGACGTCTTCCAGCTCTCGCAGAAGCGCCACTGAGAGACGACGGACAACGGATGACGGACGACGGGTGAGGGACGACGGGTGAGGGACGACGAGGGATGAAGACGGACGAGGACGGACGAGTACGGACATGACCACCCGACTGATCCACCGCCCGGCCAGGACCACCCGGCCGCCCGCCGCCTCCGAGGCACGCACCATCGAGGCCCCGCCGAACCTGCCGGAGGGCAAGGCCGGCAACATCGCCATGTCGCTGCTGCCGGTCGCCGGCGTCATGTTGTCCGTCGTGATGATGACCGTCGTCCGCAACAGCCAGTTCGCCGCGCTCGGCGCGCTGATCCTCGTCGTCACCATCGTCGGCTCGCTCGTGCTCGTCTTCTCGCAGCGCGGCAAGGCCCAGCGCACCCGCCGCACCCAGCGCGAGGCGTACCTCGCCTACCTGGAGGACCTGCGCGAGGAGCTCGCCGCCGAGGAACGCGCACGGCGCGAGCGCGCCGACGTCCTCAACCCGCCCCCGCACGCCCTGTACGACATCGTGCGCGACCCGGCCCGGCTGTGGGAGCGCCGCAGGCTCGACGGCGACTTCCTGCGCGTCCGGGTCGGCACCGGCCAGATGCCCGTACGGGATCTGAGGATCGCCGAGCAGGGTTCGTCGGTCCTCACACCGCCCGACCGGTTCATGCTGAACGAGGCGTCGGCGCTCCAGTCCCGGTTCCGTACCGGCACCGAACTCCCGCTGACCGTCCCGCTCGACCGCGTCGGCGACATCAGCGTCGTCGGCGCCCGCGAGGACTGCCTCCGCGTGGCCCGCGCCCTGCTCGTCCAGACCGCCGCCCTGCACGCCCCGGACGACGTGGCGATCGCCCTCGCCGTACCGGGGGAGCGGCTCACCGACTGGGAGTGGGCCAAGTGGATGCCGCACCTGCTCGACACCGAGCAGTTCGACGGCCCCGTCGCCGCCCGCCGCATCGCCCCGTCCGCGCCGCAGCTCGCCCGGCAGCTCGGCCCCGAGCTGCGCCGCCGTGCCTCGTACGCGGCCGAGGTGCGCCGCGGCCTGTCGGACAAGGACGCCCTGTCCATGACGTCCCGGCTGCTCGTCGTCACCGACGGGCACGGCGAGGACGCCGTCGACCTGCCGCGCCCCGACGACGCGGTCGGTCTGCGCGAGATGGGCGTCACCGTCCTGCACCTGCTCCAGGAACGGATCCAGGAACCGGGGCACGTCGGCGTACGGATCACCGTCGACGGCGACCAGGTCGTCATCGAGGACCTCCGCGCGTCCGAGCCGATCAGCGCCCACGGCACCGTGGACGAGGTCGGTGTCCCGTTCGCGGAGGGCCTGGCCCGGATGCTGGCGCCGCTGCGGCTGTCCGCCGAGTCGACGGCCGACGCCCCGCTGTCAGGACCCGTCGACTTCGCCGAGCTGCTCGGCATCGAGGACGTGGCACGGCTCGACCTGGAACGGCTGTGGGCGCCGCGCGGCGAACGCGCGTTCCTGCGCGTCCCCATCGGGATCAGCGACTCCCACGAGCCGGTCCTGCTGGACCTGAAGGAGTCGTCCGAACTCGGCATGGGCCCGCACGGGCTGTGCGTCGGCGCCACCGGCTCCGGCAAGTCCGAGCTGCTGCGCACCCTCGTCCTCGCCCTGGTGGCCACGCACCCGCCCGAGGACCTGGCCCTGGTCCTGGTCGACTACAAGGGCGGTGCCACGTTCGCGCCGTTCGCGGACCTGCCGCACGTCGCCGGTGTCATCACCAACCTGGAGAACCAGGCCGGCCTGGTCGAACGCGTCCACGCCTCCCTCGCCGGCGAGGTCAAGCGCCGCCAGCAGGTGCTCAAGGACGCCGGCAACGTCGCCGACATCGGCGACTACGCCGCACTCCGCGCCGGCAGGCGGCCCGACCTGGAGCCGCTGCCGCACCTGTTCATCGTCATCGACGAGTTCGGCGAACTCCTCACCGCCAAGCCGGACTTCATCGACCTGTTCCTCTCCATCGGCCGGATCGGCCGCTCCATCGGCGTGCACCTGCTGCTGTCCAGCCAGCGCATCGAGGGCGGCAAGCTGCGCGGCCTCGACACCTACCTGTCGTACCGGCTCGGTCTGCGCACCTTCTCGGCCGACGAGTCCCGGACCGTCCTCGACACCACCGACGCCTTCCACCTGCCGCCGCTGCCGGGCTTCGGCTACCTCAAGGTCGACACCAGCCACTACGAACGCTTCAAGGCGAGTTACGTCTCCGGCGCCTACCGGGGACCCGTGCGGCGCGCCGATGACGAGGACACCGGGCCGCTCGCCCTGGAGTACGAGGCGTACAACACCCTCTCGGAGCTGGACAGTTCAGGCGCGGCCCAGGAACCGGCGGTGCGGCGCCGCGAGACCGGGCCCACCGAACTCGGCGTCATGGTCGAGCAGCTGGAGCACGCCGGGGCGGACACGGTCCGCCGGATCTGGCTGCCGCCGCTGCCGCACGCCATCGCGCTGGACAAGGTCGCAGGGCCGCTCGTCGTCGGCCCGCGCGGCATGCAGCTGGCCCGCCCGTCGTCCGGCGACCACCCCGCGTCCAGCGCTTCGCGCGCCCCCTCCGGCGGGCGGGGCCCGCTCCAGGTGCCGCTGGGCCTCCTGGACGACCCGACCAGGCAGTGGCAGGGCCGGTGGTACCTGGACCTCACGGTGGCGGGCGGCCACGCGGCCGTCATCGGCGGCCCCCAGTCAGGCAAGACGACACTGCTCCGCACCCTGGTGCTGTCGCTCGCGCTGACCCACACCCCGCAGGAGGTCGGCGTCTACGGGCTCGACCTGGTCGGCGGCGGACTCCAGGCCCTCGCCGGACTGCCGCACGTCGGCGGCGTCGCGGGCCGCGCCGACCGGGAGCGGGCCGCCCGTACCGTCGAAGAGGTGCGGAACATGCTCGCGGCCCGCGAGGACCTGTTCCGCGAGCACGGCATCGACTCCGTCGAGCAGCTCCGCACCCTGCACGCGGCGGGCCGGCTGCCCCAGCTGGCCTCCGCCGAGATCCTGCTCGTCATCGACGGCTTCGGCGCCCTCCGCGACGACTTCGAGGAACTCGACGACGCCGTGGTCGACATCCTCAAGCGCGGCGGCGGCTACGGCATCCACGTCGTCGCGGGCATGCTCCGCTGGAACGACGTCCGCATCGCCACCCAGTCCTACTTCGGCACCCGCGTCGAACTCCGCCTCAACGACCCCAGCGAGTCCAGCGTCGAACGGAAGCTCGCCGAGACCCTGTCGCCCGACGAACCCGGCCGCGTCCTCACCGACGGCAAGCTGTTCGCGCAGGTCGCCCTGCCCCGTACGGACGGCAGCGCCGACGCGTCCGACCTCGGCACGGTGCTGGAGCGGACGGTACGCACCATCAGGGCCACCTGGAGCGGCGAGGTCGCCCAGCCCGTACGGGTCCTGCCGCAGGTCCTGGAGCCCGCCCTGCTGCCGGGACCCGCCGCCGAGCCGAAGCGCGTGCCGATCGGCCTGGACCAGACGGCGCTGGCGCCCGTCCTGCTCGACCTGTTCGCCCACGACCAGCACCTGCTGGTGATGGGCGACAGCGAGTGCGGCAAGACGAACCTGCTGAAGACCATCGCGGCGGGCCTGGTCGAGCGGTACACGGAGGACGAGCTGGTCCTCGCCGTGATGGACCCCAGGCGCGGCCTGCGCGGCGTGGTCCCCGAGGAGTTCCTCGGCGGCTACGCCTACAACGCCAAGCTGTGCGGGGGCCTCGCCGCCGGGATCGCGGGCGAACTGGAGAAGCGGCTCCCCGACGACAGCGCGCCCCTGGAGGACCTGGAGCCCGGCAGCTGGGGCGGCGGGCCGCGCATCGTGGTGCTCGTGGACGACTACGACGTGCTGACCACGGCCGGGCAGTCGCCGCTCGCCCCGTTCCTGCCGTACATTCCGTCGGCCGTCGACATCGGCCTCCACTTCGTCCTGACGCGCCGCGTCGCGGGCGCCTCACGCGGCATGTACGAGCCGCTGGTGCAGGGCCTGCGCGAATCCGGCGCGTCGGCGGTGCTGATGGCCGGCGACCGCAGCGAGGGCCAGCTCTTCCCCGGCGTGTACGCCACGCAACAGCCACCGGGGCGCGGGGTGCTGATCCGCAGGGGGCAGTCGAACCGGCTGATCCAGACGGTGTACACGGCCGACTGACCCGCCCCCTGATCGTCTCCCGCCGCCTCCCCTCTGCTCCCCTCTGCCGGCCCGCTCGCCAGTCGGCCCCGCTCGCCAGTCGGCCCGCTCACCCGCCCACCCGCTTGCCCGCAAGCCCGTTTCCCCATCGCCCGATCTCCCGATCCCCCAACCTCCCCAACCTCCCGACCCTCCCCGACCTCCCGACCTCCCCGACCTCCCGACATCCCCGACCTCCCGACCTCCCCCGACCTCCCGACCCCCCCCGACCTCCCGACCTCCCCGACCTCCCGACATCCCCGACCTCCCGACATCCCCGACCTCCCGATCATCCCGACTGCCCGATCTCCCGAAGACGAAGGACCCGACGACCCATGACCAAGGACGTCATCGCGCTCACACGGCGCATGCCCGACCCGTGGACCGTGCTCGCGGGCCTCATGTCCGGCGGCCCCGACAAGCTGGTGGGTACGGCGGGCGATGGCGCCGTCGTACAGCTCCTCGACCAGGAGGGCCGGCCGCTCGTCTCGGTCGAGGCGCCGCTGCTCGTCCAGGTGCCGGGGGAGGCGGAGCGGCTGCTCGGCGCCACGGAGCCGCCGGTGCCGTTCTGGTGGACGGAGGCCCGTGCCACGACGGGCGTCGCCGAGGCCGAGCGGCTCGCGGGCACGTTCGCGGCCCGGGTGGCGTCCCTGGCGGGCGGCACCGCGTGGCCGCCGGAGGCCGCCCGGTCGGTGGCCGTGGTGGAGACCGACGGAGTGAGCGCCGTGCCGGTGCCCGCCGCCGCGCAGCCCGCCGTGGACGTCCTCACCGACAAGGTGGCCGTCGTCATCGCCGACCGGCCGGTCGTCGCCATGACGGCCTGGCTGTCCGACGCGTTCCGGGCGGCCGCGCACGCGGGGCTCGGCCTCCAGATCGTCAGCCCCGCCGGGACGACGCTCTCCCCGGCCGTGCACGACAGCCTGGGCGGCTGGCCGTCGCGCTGGGTCGTGCAGGACGAGCGGGACGGTTACTACGACGGGGTCACCGGGGCCGTACTGCGCTGGCAGGAGGGCATGTTCGCGCCCGTCGACGCGGCGGCCCGGCAGGCGTCGGGAGACCCGGGCGGCTGGGGCGACGGGGACACCCCGGTGGCGGCCTCCTTCAAGGAAGGCGTCACGGACACCGGGGAACGCCAACTGGCCGTCACTTTCAGGACCGTGCACCCCGCCGACGACCGGCTGGTGCTCGGCGGCGCCCTGGAGACGGTGTGGCGGGAGCTGACCGGGGAGCCCCCGGCGGGCTGGGGCACCGCCGAACCGGCGAACATCCCCTGGTCGTTGCGGCAGCTCACCGACGTGGCGTTCGAGCGGGCGCCCGAGCCGACCTGGTTCGTGGTGGTCGGCGGCCGGGCCCGGCCCGGTATCGCCACGTTCCGGGTGCGGCGTACGAAGGCGGGCGTGGAGGAGCACGTCACCCTCGCCTTCGGGTACGGCGACGGCGAGGAGCCGCCGCTGGACGCCCTGACGAGGACGGCGGAGGCGCTCGCGACCCGTCACCACCTGCAGTCGATGCTCGTACAGCTTCGCAAAGCCCGTCGTGACCTGGCGGTGCCGCCCCGGTTCGAGGGGCCCGGCGTTCCGGTGGCGTTCGTGCTCGGCGCGGAGGAGGTCAGGCGGCTGCCGGGCGACCGGGCCCGCCGTACGCCGCTGGCCGATCCGCCCGTACCGCTGGGCCCCAAGTCCCGCCCCGCGCTGTACTACCCGCTGCCCGGCGATCCCTCGGACCTGTCGGGCTGGCGGGAGTTCGAGCGGCTGATGCGGCATCTCAAGGAGACGTGAGATTTGTCGTATCTTCGTCACAGTGCCGTCTGTTGCCGTGATTGCCGATTGCAACAGTGACGGTGCTGTTGATAGGCATGAGGGACAAGTGTTCGTTCAGCCCGGCGGGGGAGTCCGATGAAGTTCGACATGGGAGCACAGGTCCTCTCGACGCTGAGGTCGCAGTCGCAGGGGTCGAGCACGGACCTGGGAGTGCTGATCAATCAGCTCGTGCAGGCGGCGGCGCCGTTGGAGGGCAAGTTCCACGGCTCCGGCAAGGTGGCGTTCGACTCGTTCAAGATGCGGGCCGACGAGATCTCGAAGGCGCTGAACGGCTCGCTGGCGGCGATCCTGGGCGGCCAGGCCGGCATGGACGCGGCCTTCGGCTCGGGCGACACCGAGCAGGGCGACAACGCGCGGACGCAGATGTCGGCGGCGAACTTCGACGCGGCCCGTTTCTCGGGCCGCTGACCGAACTTTTCACGGGGAGTGATGGCTGATGGCCGGCGGAACCGACCGTCGCGCGTACGACACGGGCGCGTCGTCTGAGGCACAGGGCAACATCCAGGCGGTGATCGCCCGTCTGGAGCAGGTGATGACGGCGCGCGACGCCCAGGTGAAGGCCGCGATGACGGACTTCACCGCCGACGGTGTCGCCGACGAGTACCACGGCAAGGAACTGCGCTGGAACACCGCATCCGCCGAGGTGAAGAACATCATCCAGCTGCTGAAGACGACCCTGGAGAAGAACGACGCCACGGCCCAGCAGACGCTGGCGCGGGCGAAGGCGGCGGTCGACAACATCGGCTGAGCGCGCGCCGACGAGATCGGCTGAGCGAAGGTCGACGGCATCGGCGATCGCTGGCCGACGGCGTCGGCTGACCGGCCGCGTACCGAACACCCGGTGGAGAAACGATCCTCCAGGTGTCGGTACGGGCCGGTGTGACAACGGTTTCAGTACGCACGGGGGGCGTTCATGTCGACGTGGGACATCCAACCGCAGCGTGTCCAGGGCCAGCTGCAGCTGACCGGCAAGCGCGCGGGCGAGCTGCACACGGCTCTGCAGACGCTGGTGACCACCTTGTCGGAGGCGGGCCAGGCGGCGGGCACGGCGGTGCCCGGCTCGCAGGCGGAGACCCGGCTCCAGGGCCCGGTCCCGGTGGGCCAGGCGCCGTTGTCGCAGAAGGCGACCGGACCGGTCGCGGCGGCGCTGGCGGAGTACGCCAAGGGGCGCCAGAAGGACTGGATGTCCATGGCCGAGCGCATCGAGGCGGCCGTCCTGGGCGCGGCCAAGGCGACCACCGAGTACGTCGAGGGCGACCTGGACCAGGCCAAGGAGGCGCAGGACGCGGCGCGCGCGGTGAACCTGGACGTGCTGAAGAACCTCGGGGGTAAGAAGTGAGCGGCGGCGCACCGGTCGATCCGGCGGAGATACCGGTCTTCACGGGTGACCTGGAGACCCTGGACACCAAGGTGAAGGCCCTGTCGGGCCAAGGCGCCAAGATCGTCACCGCGGCCGGTGACGTCCACACCACGTTCGGCGGCCTCCGGGCGTTCTACCAGGCGCCCGAGGCGGAGCAGCTCTTCGCCACGACCCAGCCGGTCAAGGACAAGGCGCTGGTCGTCAGCTCGGACATGTGCGTGATCGCGGGGGCGCTCGGCACGTACGCGAACGACGTCCGCCCGCTCGTGGAGAGGCTGAAGGAGCTCAAGCGGGAGGCCGAGGCGTTCCGCACCAAGGTCGCCGACGATGACAAGTGGCGCGAGGACGGCGATCTGATCGACGAGAACCTCGAACGCCGGAACAAGATCGCCGAGGTGTGGTCCGCGTTCCAGGAGGCCGAGCGCGCCGCGCACGCCAAGATCGTCGCCCTGGTCGGCGGCGATCCCCTCAAGGTCAACGACGGCTCCAACCAAGAGGGCATGTACGGCTACGACGCCGAGGCCCTCAAGCAGTCCAAGAGCCTTCCGTGGGGCGAAGCCGTCCAGGAGTCCACGCCCTGGTGGCAGGTGTGGGAGCACGCCTGGGACTTCGGCAAGGGCGTCATCGTCGACGGTGTCTGGGGCACCATCAAGGGCCTGGGCACCCTCGTCGGCTTCGAGGGCTGGGACGCCATGAAGCAGGCGTGGACCGGTCTCGCCAAGCTCGCCACCGGACTGGCGATCACCGCCATCCCCGGTGTGGGCGCGGCGTACTGGATGATGCCGGAGGACAAGCTGCCGTCCTGGCTGCGGGACTCCCGTACGGCGGTGAAGGAGACCGGGAAGGCGCTGCTGGCCTGGGACCAGTGGGGCGAGAACCCGGCCCGCGCGGCCGGCGCGGTCACCTTCAACGTGCTGACGACCGTCTTCACCGGCGGCGCGGGCGGCGCGGCGGCGGGCGCGGGGAAGGCGGGCGCCGTCGCGAAGGCGCTGTCCTTCGCGGGCAAGACGGGCCGGGCGATCGACCCCGCGACGTACCTCTTCCAGGGCGCCGGCGCGAGCGTGTCGAAGATCGGCGACGTCATGGCGGGCCTGAAGGGCATGGGCGACATCAAGCTGCCCGACATCCCGGTGGGCACGATCGAACTCCCGCAGGGCGCGCTCAAACTCCCCGACGGGACGCTGCACCTCCCCGACGGGGCCCCGGTCCCGGCGGGCGCGATCGAGGTCCCGCAGGGCACGGTACGGCTCCCTGAGGGCACCCCGGTCCCGGCGGGCGCGGTGGACCTGGGCGACGGCATGGTCAAGCTCCCCGAGGGCACCCCGGCACCGGCCGGCTCCACGGCGGTCCCCGAGGGCACGGTCAAGGCCCCGGAGGGCGTCGCGGCGCTCCCGCCCGGCACAAGCGCCCTCCCGGACGTCGGCGACTCCCCGGCGCGCTACATCGACGAGGCGGGCAACCTCTACAAGGAGGACGGCAGCCTCTTCCAGCGCGGCGACGAAGCCCGCAAGGAGAACCCGAACCCCGACGCGAACGCGCACGCGGACGGGCCCACGCACGCCCCGGACCCGGCGAAGGCCCCGACGAAGGTCCCGGCCATGGCGGGCGCGAACGTGGCGGACAACGCGGCGAACGCGGCGGACGACGCGGCGGGAACGATCCGCCTGGGCGACAGCCTGGCCGACGTCGGCCGCGTCCCGGACGACCTCTCGGGCCTCACCCGCCCGGACACCACCCCGGGCGCCCCGGGCGGCCTGGCCGACAACACGCCGACGTCCCGAACGGGCGGCACCGCCCCCGGCGGCACGGCGGGCACCCACCTCCCGACGAACAGCCTGGACAACGCCACGGGCGGCACGCCCCGCGGCGGCGACACCACCCCGCCGCCGCCCGGCGCGGCGGGCCACACCGACACCCCGTCCTCACGCGGCGCAGCCACCACGCACGGGGACACCCCAGGCACCGGCGGCGCCCACCCCCCGCTGGGCGGGCACGGACCCGGTGGCTTCGACGCCATCCCGGGCATCGGTGACGACGTCGCCCGCGCGGGCGACGAGGCGACTCCGGGGGGCGGACACGACGGCCAGACGACGCAACCGGCTGCCGGACAGCAGCTGACGCCCGAGCAGGTCAAGGCCAAGCAAGACGAGTTCGTGGCGAAGGCGAACGATCCCGACAAGACCTGGTTCAACCAGTACTACCGGTCGGACGGGCACCGTCACAGCATCCAGACAAAGATCGACGGCGTCGAGCTGCCGATTCTCGCGAAGGACAGCGACGGGGCCTGGATCTCCAAGAACAGCCTTCCGTCCGCCGGATCCGAGACGAGGTTCGGCCGCGAGGAACTGGGCCGCAAGAACACCCTTCCCGAGATCGACCACCTCGACGACGTCGCCAGGGACCGCAAGGTCTCAGTGGAACTCGCCAACGCCGAGCGTGCGCACAAGACGTCTCCTTCGGCCGATACGCTGGACGAGCTTGCGAAGGCCCAGGAGCGTTTCGACACGCGCATGACCCCGCGGTGGGGCGAGAACACCTCCAACAACACCTCGTTCTCGGAACGCCTGGGCGAGGACACGGCGCGGCTGCACGTGATCCCGGAGAAGTTCCCCGGCTCGGTGGAGCAGCCGCTGCCGAAGACGCCCAACGGCGCCAACATGTTCGACCAGCTGTACCGCCGCCCGGACGGCAAGCTGATGATCATCGAGGCGAAGGCGCCCTCGTCCAGCCTCATCTGGCGCAAGGGCGTCGGTCCGGCCGCAGGCTTCATGGTGAAGCAGGGCACCGAGCCGTACCTGCGGACCATCATCGCCGAGATGGAACTCCGACCGAGGCTGAAGGTGACCGACGCCTCGGGCAAGGTCTGGACGAACGCGGAACTCGCCGATGAGCTCACGAAGGCTCTGGACAGCAAGAACGTGGAGTACGCCATGGTGAAGGCCAAGGACGGCGGCGGTAAGTACGCTGGGGCCGTTATCGAATTCTTCAAGATCTGACAAGGAGACAGTGCCCGTGATCGTGCCGCGCCAGGACTATCCGAAGGACGAGATGGCGGCGGTGGTTCCCGTCATGGAGGAGTCACTGTCCTATTCGCTGGAGGAGATCGAGACCTCGCACAACGCCAGGTCGGGCGCGGTCACGAGGTCACTGAACGTCGCCCTCGTCCGCTGTGTCGGGGATCCTGATGCCGTCATGCTGGAGACCTGGGAGTCCTGGCTGCTGGCCATGCAGGTGCACTCGGCCGTGTTCGCGGCCACTGCTGCTCCCGACCAGCCGACGGTCACGTGCAAGGTCCGCCAGGAGGAACGTCACCTCGCCACCACCGGGCCGCAGACCTATCTCCACGCGAACGCCTGGCTCGACGCCTTCTATCTGGCGATCATCTGCCGTGAAGCGGCCCGCCTCGACATGCTGGCTCAGATCCCGGTGTCTTTGCTGCGTGATTTCGGCGGGGTGCTGGACGAGTACACCTACGCCTGGGTGGAGACGCTGCAGAGCTTCTGGCTCCGCCGTGACGACCTGCGGACGCATCTGGTGCGGGCCGTGGACCTGAGCGCCGCCGAGCACGCGCGTGTCATCGACGCGGAGGAGATGACCAAGCTCCGTTATCCGCCGATCATGATGCTCTACCGGTACCTGCGCAACGACGTCGCCGGCTTCAACGACGCCCTGGCCGACGCCGTACGCTGGCACAAGGAGTACTGGACCGCCGACGAGGACCGTGCCGAGAACATCCTGGGCATCGTGGCCCTCGCTCCGCTGGCGATCGCCTGTCTGGCGAAGGCCAACGGCCTCCAGGTCGATGTCCAGTCCGGTTACCTGCCTCAGGCACTGCTCGACTTCGGCTGGCGGGGCGAGTTCGACGCGTAGCACCACGAGGCTCTTCCTCCGCGCCCACTCCGTTGAGCACACCATCGCCGTCCCAGGCCACCGAGCCCTTGGCGCTGGTCGGTGAGAGTGCCGATGGGTTCGCCATCCTCGGACGGTCCACCCATCGACGCGACCGTTCTCGACAGGAGTGCCATGTCCACCATCCAGCCGGTCACCGTGACTGCCGAGCAGGACTTCCTGCTCGGCTTCTACTTCGGTGTCGCCGAAGGCTCTGGGATCAAGGTGTCCGACATCATCGACGGATGCGGTCCCGATCTGAGCGACCTGCGGTGACCTAGTGAGAGGGGGCGTGCGGTCTTGCGCATAGCACGCCACGCGTTTCGTACGGACAACGTGGTCGAGGCCATGGCGCCGATCGTCCAGGGGGCTGAGGAGGCGCTTGCGGGGTTGGAGACGTCCGACGATGACCGTTACGACGCGTTGAAGCTCCTGCTGGCGGCGGCCAAGTGGCATTGTGCGGAGGACTCTACGGCGGACAGGTTCACGACCTGGGAGGCATGGGTCAAAGCCATGCAGGTCGGTTCCGCCCTGTTCGACGCGGGCACGGCGGACCGGGGGCCGGTGGTGTGTCGCATAGGTGTCAACAGTGAGGTCAGCCACCTGCCCGTGATCGGACCACGGGAGTACCTGCACGCGGGCAACTGGCTCACTGCCTTCTACCTCGCTGTGATCTGCCGTGAGAACGACCGGGTGAACCGACTGGCACAGGTTCCGCTCTCTTTCCTTCGAGCGTCCGGTGCGGAGTTCGACGCTTACCTCTACCTGTGGGTGGAGACGCTGCAGAACCACTGGTTCGGTCGGCAGGAGACCTGGGACACGCTGACCAGCGCTGTCGACGGTACCGATCCCGCGCGGGTGCGGATCGCGGACAGCGAGCTCATGCTCAAGATTCTTTATCCGCCGCTCAATCTCTTCTACCGCTGTGTGAGTCGCGACAGCGAACAGTTCAACCAGGCGTTGATCGAGGCGCTCACCTGGCACAAGGAGTACTGGACCGCGAACGAGGCGCGGGCGTTGAGTGGGGAGGGGCTGGTCGCCCTCGGGCCGCTCGCGATCGCCTGCATGGCTCGGGACTCTGGTATGCCGATCGAGGTCGATTCCGAGTACCTTCCGAAGGAACTGCTGGAGTTCGGCTGGGCCGGCGAGGTGGACGCCTGAGCCGCTGAGGTGCCTAGGATCTCGGTTCTCGCCGGTCATCCGTCACGGCCTGTTCGCCGAGGACGCGGGCCCTCCCCGTGCCGTGGAGACGTCCAGGTCACCCCTGGGGGTTCCAGAGGGGCACCGAAACAATGGACACCCCGGTGGCAAGACACCAAGGCCAGGACTTTGCGCTGCCACACGTGGCAAGCAACAGAGTATGCCGGTCAGAATGCCGGTGCAGTGCTCAACCACCTCACACTTTTAGGAGGGATACGTTGGTCGCGACGATTCCCCGCCATCCGTTTCCCACGGAGAACGCGGAAGCGGCCCTCGCAGCTCTCCAGGAGAGTGCGGAGGGGTGGATCGAAGGCCTGGAAGAGGACTCCACCGGTCTGGGTGAAGCCCTGGCCACCACGCTCATGGTGGCCAAGGTGCACTGCCTGACGAATCCGAGGGGATCGATCTTCCCGGCCTGGGGTGCCTGGGTGACCGCGATGCAGGTGGGCTCCGCCCTGTTCACCGCAGCGACGACGACCGAAGGCCACGTCCAGTGCCGGATCGCGCACAAGGTCCGTACGCTCGAAGCCACCGGTCCGCAGCAGTACGTGACCCCGGGCGCCTGGCTCACCGCCTTCTACCTGGCCGTGGTGTGCCGGGAGCGGGACCGGATCACGGCCCTGTGCCGGGTGCCGCTGTCCTTGCTCCGTGAGAACGACTGGCAGTTCGACAGTCGTCCGCGGCGACCACGCGGGCTTCAACCGCGCGCTCGCCGCCGCCCTGCAGTGGCACGGGGAGTACTGGACCGAGGAGGACCGGGGCGGCCGGATCTCGGGCCTCGTCGCCCTCGCGCCACTCGCCATGGCCTGCTTCGCCCAGGACGCGGGCATCCCGATCGAGGTCGAGTCCGACTACCTGCCCGCCACCTTGCTGAGCGGCAACTGGTGCGGCGAGGTCCCGACATGAGCGTGAACCCCTCCCGCACCGGGGCAGCGGCGGTGCCCCCGGTGAAGGGTGCGTACGTGAGGGTTCGGTGGATCGTCGCCCACATCCAGGACCCCGACGGCAACCCGGTGACGCAATCCCGAAGTCTTCGTTTCAGTGGTGGCGTTCATCGGGATCGTCGGTGGGGGCATTCGCGGCAACTTCATCGGTGCGCGCATCCAGCTGTGCGGTGGCCGTGCTCAAGCGGACGCTGCTCGGGACGCCGCTCGCCTCACGGCAGAGGCACAGCGGCTCGCAGCCCTGCGTGACGACCGCAGGCGGGAGATAGCCCAATTCGTACAGAAGGCGCGAGAGACGGTGTCCTGTGCGGAGACGCTGTACCAACGGGACCACGAGGGAAATCACCAGGCGGCCATCCGGACCGTGTACCTGGAGCTGTCGCAGAACAAGCAGAGCTTGAATTGATCGCTCCAGCGGGTCTGGTGGCGCTTGCTCGCCGCGTCGTCGTGGTGGCGGAGAGGTGCGTGGAACTCGCAGACGACCGTGCACCGGCAGAGCGAGTTCGCCGCATTCAGATCGGCGGCACATACGGCGCTGGAGGAGTTGCCTCCCATCAGTGACGAAGAGCGGCTCCTCCTGCTCGACGACACGTATCGGTTTCACCTCCGCGAGCGGCGGCGGGACCAGGCGGAGACTCTCAATGTCGCTCTTGGCGAGCTGGTGACGGCGGCACGTCGACTGCTCACGTCCGAGGACGCCGACTAGTAATAATCCGAAGGAAGTGCCTTAGGCGCGCGGTGACATCCTCGTCAACGTTCCCGAGCTGTTGATGAACAGCTCCGGGACGTCGTCTTCGAAGAAGCGGATCTGACCGATCAGGCCCTCGGTGGTCGTGTGGTCGGCCAGGCGCTCGATGAGGGCTTCGGCGTCGGGCAGCAGTTCGCCGTGCACCTCTTGGCGCACGGTGAGGGACCAGCCGCGCGGCCCCTCGGCCAGGTGTCCCGTCAGCACGCCGCCGACACGGACGGCGGGGCCGCGCTGTGCCCAGACGGGGGACTCGTCGGCGGTCGTGTCGTCGGTCGCCGGTTCGCCCAAGTGCCTTCGCAGGTCGGCGAGTAGCCAGGCCGGTGTGGAGGCCGGCAGGTCGAGGGACAGGTCGACTATGTAGAGGTCGCCCATGGGCCCACCCTATGGCCGCGCCGGGTCGCCCCATGAGTACGCGTACTCATGCACCGGGCCGTGCCGTCGGGGGAGTGTGAGGTGTCCACGACGGAACTGGAGGAGCAGACGTGAAGCGTGCGAGCAAGGCTCTGGCTGTGGCGGCGCTGACCGCCCTTGCGGTGGCCGGTGCCGGGGCGGCACCCGCGGCGGCCACGGATGTGCTGCTGCCGCATCCCGGCCCCGACGGGCTGGTGTGGGTCCCGGAGCGTACGGGGGACGGCGGCGTCGTGTCGGGCGGTGCCTGGGACAGGCTGCCGACCGTGCTCACGGTGGCGTGCGAAGGCGGCGGCAGCGCGCGGGTGACGATGGAGTCGCAGGGCGTGGAGGTGGCCGCGTTCACGGTGGACTGCCCGGTCGGTACGGCCGGGGTCGGCGCCATGACCATGGACGCCGGTGCGGTCCGGGGATCCTTCTCGGTGGCCGTCGACACCTCTACGGAGTCCACCCGGTGGGCGCTCACGGTGACCCAGCCCGAGTGAGCCGACAGGTGCGAGCCGACAGGAGTGAGTCGGCCGAGGGCGGGTCGGCCGGAGTGAGTCGGGCTGTGTGCCGGTCGGAGGGTGGGTCGGGCTGGGTGAGCCCGGCGGAGTGACGCGCGGTCCCGGGCGCCTTTCGGTGAGGAGCCCGGGACCGCGCCGCGTGCGGTGGCCTGTCAGAGCGCGTCCGTATGTGATCGTCCCGGCCGTCCTTGTTCTTCGTGGTGATCTGCAGCACCTCGGCATGGCCCCGGCGCGTCCGCATGACCACGCAGTAGTGCGGGAGTGCGCCGCCGGACTCGCGGAACGGCACCAGCGCCAGCCATATCTGTCCGGCGACGGGGCGGTGGCGGCGGTTCCGGTCCCACCACCGCACGGCGAGCGAGAACACCAGCCCCACCGCCCCTGCGGTGAGCGCCGCGCTCAACGACCGCGCGTTCCAGGGCGCCGAAGCCACCCGGGGCTCGACCCACAGCACGGCGAGCGTGGCGGCCGCCGCGAGTACGAGGGCCCGCGCGCCCACCAGCCACCACACGAAGGCACGGCCCTTGCCGGCCACGGCCGCGACGAGCAGGGACGTGCCCAGCACCACGCCGTAGAGCACCGCGTGCTGGGCGAAGCCCTCCACGTGCTGCGGCGGGTTCTGCTCCTCCAGCATCGCCGCGAACGTGGCGGGCAGCGCGAGGAGGTACCCGACGATCCCCCACAGCATGAAGAGCACGGCGGCCAGGCATCCCCAGCCCCCCGGACCCTTCGGCGAGTCGTACCGACGTCCCAACGCCCTGCCCCCGCTCACGAGTTCCCCTTGCCCCACCCCCGCGGCACGCTAGACCACCGCATGGTGTGCGCCAAGGCGTTCGGGCTGCCCGCCGCGTCGCCACGCGACCGGAGTGGCCACCGGCGGGTGCGATGGCCGGTGCGAGCGGCGGGCGGACCGCCTCAGGGGCCGGTGGGACGGGAGTGTCGTGCTGTCAGGCCGCCTTCCGACGGGCCACCGCGTCCGCCCGCGCGGCCAGCTCCCGAACGGACCGGGCCGAGGGCTGGGTCGCGATGTTCTTCCGCAGTGTGGTGAAGTGCTCGTCGCCGCGTGCGGTGGACAGGGCCGTGTAGTCGTCCAGGAAGCGGTCCCAGGTCGCGCAGGCCGCTTCGATGTGGCCGAGTCGCCACTGCCGGGAGGCGAGGACGCCGTGGGCGTGCAGGCGGCCCTGGCGCTCGTTGCCCGGACGGGTCCGATTGGACTGCTCCATGGCCTTGACCGAGCCGGGGAGGTCGCCCAGTTCGTACAGGACATGGGATACGTGGAAGTGGTAGGCGGCCTGGTCGTAGCCGCCGGCCGCGTCGTTACGGCCGTCCGCCTTCGCCAGAGCCTGCTCGGTCTCGCGGAGACGCGCGAAGGCTTGGCGCCGGTCCTTCACCATCGCCGCGCCGTGTGCCTGCTGGCCCCGGAGGAAGGCGGTCAGCCGGGGACCGGCCACAGGGGCCGCCTCGGCCGCTGAGTCGGCGAATTCGAGCGCCCTCGGCCCGTAGCCGAGATTCGACGCCTGGAGAGCCATGCCGCGCAGGGTCCGGCAGTACGTGACGTGGTCCCGGGCGTCCTTGGCGAGGCCGAGGGCCTGGACGAAGTAGCGCTGGCCGAGGCCGTGGGCCCGTTCGTACATGGCCATCCAGCCGGTCAGGTACACGAAGTCGGCGGCGGCGGCCATCATGTCGTCGCGGACCTTGGATGTGGCGTCCGCGTCCAGCCATGTCAGGACGGTGTTCGCCAGGAATGCCGCCGCCATGGGGCGGGCGTGGCCGCCGCCGAGATCGTCCAGGATGTGCGCCACATGGTCGGTCATCGTGCGGACGGTCGCCACTTCGGCCGCGCCGACGCGGACCGTCCGGCCCGCCCGCACCTCCTTGCCGGCGGATTCCACGTGGTCGCCGAGGTCGCTGTACTGCGGGATCATGAGCGCCGCCGAGTACAGTCCGGCCGAGAGCACCCCGCGCCGGGACGGGTCCATGTCGCCTCTGGCGATGTCGGCGAGATCGTCGGCCTCGCTCGCGCTGTCGCCGGGGAAACCGGCCTCCGTCCGCGTCACCGGACGGCCGATGCGTCGCGCGAGGGCCTCGACGATGAACGGCCGGGCCGCCTCCTTCGGGAGCGCGCCCTTGAGCCAGTACGTCACGGTGCTGGCGCCGTAGTGCAGGGAAGCACCGGCCTCGGCCGCCGTACGGTTCACCGCCCGCGCGAACTGCCCGTTCCCCCAGCCCGCTTCGGCCATGAGCGCGGCGAGCGAGGCGTTCGGTGTGCGTCCCATTCCAGCTCCCTGGCGTTCAACGCGTTCAACGGACATACCAGCATGGACCGTTCTCGTGGTCGATGTACCCCCGTTGAATGGGTACCAGCCACCTGGAGTCATCGGCCCGTCACGAGCCCCCAGCCGTCTCCGTCGTGCCGTTCCGGGTGCCCCCTGCCGGACGATCGAGGAGTGAGCACGAGTGGACATGCGGACGTGGCGTACGAGTTGGCTGCTCGCCGATGACGCGGCCGACGCCCTCGCGGATGCGCTGCGCGGGCTCGGGTTGCCGGGATCGGTCCGGGTGCGGCCGCTGGTCACGGCGTCTGGCACGCCGTACGTGGAGGTCGGGGTGGTCCGCGCGGAGGTCGTGCGGCAGGCTCTCGGCTCCTCGCGCGGCGGCGATCGAGTCGATTGACCAGGGTCAGTCGGTGGCGGCCGGGTCCTCGGCCGCCTGGGCGGGTGCCTGCTCCGCGACGAACGAGCCCATGCCGGGGGTGGTGATGATCAGGCCCTCCTCGCGCAGGGCCGCCGTGGCCTTGCGGACGGTCATGCGGGCGACGCCGTACTCCTGTTCGAGCCGCACCTCTGAGATCAGGTGCCGGGGCGGGTACTCGCCGGTGGCGATCCGCTCGCGGATGACTTCGGCGATCTGCGCCCACTTGGGACGTGTGGGGTCGAATTCGATCACGTCGAGGACTGTATGTAGCCAGTACCGTCCAGGCATAGACATTGGCATGCATGCCTAGGCATAGACAGGTACCTTCTGGCTGAGAAGTGAAGACCCCGGCGAGGTGGCGAGACCTCCCGGGGCGTGGCCAACGCGCACAAGGAGCGTCGACATGAACGACCTTATCGGGACCCTCGTGCGGTGGGGACGGCGGGTGCTCGTACCGCGTCCCGGCGGGCGGCATCGTGCCGTCGGCCGCGCGCCCTCGCCGGTGTGCTTCACGCCCCCGTCGGGGCTGCCGGGGCCGCGTTCGCCGTACGGGCTTGACGGGCCGCTGGACGGCGCGGCCAGCGCCCTGGTGCGGCCGTACCTCGTGGCGGACGAGCGGCGGCAGTGGCGTGCCGCGCAGCGCGTGGTGGCGTGGTGACCCGGCCGGTGGGCGGACGGCCGCCGGTGCGGATGTGCGTACGGTGCGGTCGGGTCACCGCCAAGCCGGTCGTCGTGTCCCAGGTGCACGTCGGTTCGGGCCCCGGCTTCACGGTGTACGCCTGCGTCGCGTGCGCGCCGGGCTTCCCGGAGCCGCCGGCCGTGGAGGAGGGGCGGTGAGGGAGGACCGGACGGTGACCGTGGCCACGCTGGACCACGGGCCCGTCACCCTGCCCGAGCCCTCGTGGTGCCGGGGCCATGACGGGGAGCCGGTCGGGTTCCGCGACCATGTGGTGCACCACGGGCCGGCGCTCGCGCTCACCGTGCCGTCGCGGTGCGGGCCCGTCGAGTGGCTGTACGCGCGCGTGGACGAGGCGCCGTTCCGGGATCCGGGCGCGGGCCGGGGCGTGCACGCGGCGGTCGAGATGGGCGGCTCATCCGAGCGGTACGGCCCGGAGGAGTTGCGCCGCCTCGCCGACGCCCTCGCCGCGCAGCTGGAACGGGTACGCCGGTTCGCGGACGACCTGGAGGCGCTCCGCGCGGCCGGATGACAGGCGGTCGCGTCACGTCGCCCTGTCCGCCGGGGCCGGGCGGCCGTTCCGGCCGCCCGCCGTCTCACCGCTCCAGCAGGCCCGCCGCCAGGTCCGTGACCGTCCGGTGCCAGAGGCGCGCGCCGCGCAGCATGCCGTGGCCGCCCCGGGGCATGACGATCCGCCGCGCCTCCGCGCCGGCGGCTGTGGCCCGGTCCGCGAAGGCCCAGGTGGCGCGGGCGTCGGTGATCCGGTCGGCCTCGTCGTGCAGGAGGTACAGCCGCTTGCCCGACAGATGGGCCACGGGTTCGCCGGGCGGGCACCACGGGGCGAGCGCCACGACGCCCCGTACCCGGGGGTGTCCGGCCACGCGCAGGGCCGCTCGGGCGCCCATGGAGTGGCCGACGAGCACGACGGGCACGGGCCCGGCCGTGCGGGCCAGTTCGACGAGTGCCCGTTCGGCGTCCCGGGCGGCGTCGTCCCGGGAGCCGTTCCAGCCCCGGTGGCGGTAGCGCACCGTGCCGACCACGACGCCGTCGCCCCGGGTGGCCCGGCCGATGGCCGTGGCGAACGGGACCATCCGCAGCGCCGGGAGGTTCGGGAACGGAGGGGGCGTCAGCGCGTCGGCACGCCCGCCGTGCAGCAGCAGCACCGCCGCCCGGGGCGTGCCCTGGGCGGAGCCGCCGTGTACGCGCAGCGCCGGGAGGGCCGCCCCGAGGCCCCCGCCACCGCCTGTGTCGACGTCCCGGCGGGCGTCCCCGTGCGCGGTCACCGGGACGCTCCCGACCGCCGCCGGGCGCCCGCCGGGGCCTTTCGGGGCGGACGCGGGAAGAAGCCACTGGTGCGTGCCGTGTACGCGGCATACCCCGGCCGGTCGGCCATGTGGCGTTCCAGGAGCCGTTTTCCGCTGCCCCGTGTCAGCAGGAACGTCATCAGCAGGGGCGACACCAGCGACACGGCCGCGCTCTGCCACGTACCGCACGCGAGCAGGAACAGCCCCCACCAGACGAGGAAGTCGCCGAAGTAGTTCGGGTGCCGGGTCCAGCCCCACAGGCCCCGGTCCATGATCCGGCCCCTGTTGGCGGGGTCCGCCTTGAAGCGGGCGAGCTGGGTGTCGCCCACGGCCTCGAAGGCGAGCCCCACCGCCCACACCGCCAGCCCGGCCCACACCAGTGGACCGGCGGGCACGGAGATGTACTGGGCGGCCTGTACGGGCAGGGAGATCAGCCACACCAGCGCCCCCTGGGCGAGGTACACGGTGCGCAGCGCGTACAGGGTGCGGCTGCCCGGTGCCCTGTCCAGCATCCGCTCGTAACGGGGGTCCTCGCCGTGGCCCCGGCCGCGCAGGGCGATGTGGACGCCGAGCCGCAGGCCCCACAGGGCCGTGGCCAGGGTCACCAGCAGACGCCGTCCGTCGTCGCCGTGGCCCGCCGACAGGGCGTACGTCACCAGGGCCACCGCCGTGAACGCGAACCCCCACGCGATGTCGGCGACCCGGTGGACGCCCTTCACCGTGCCGACGGCGAACGCGGCGAGCATGACGGCGAGTGCGGCCACGGCCGCCGCCGCGAGGTTGACGCCCCACTCGGCCCAGGGCAGCCCGGTCACGGCCGACCGCCCTCGTCGTGGCCGTCCGTGGCGTCGTCGTCTCCCGTGGTGTCGGCCCCCGTGGCGATGTCGTCCGTGGCGATGTCG
Organism: Streptomyces sp. NPDC047886; assembly: GCF_043204435.1. Taxonomy (NCBI): domain Bacteria; kingdom Bacillati; phylum Actinomycetota; class Actinomycetes; order Kitasatosporales; family Streptomycetaceae; genus Streptomyces; species Streptomyces sp. NPDC047886. Next base: position 259,137 of record NZ_JBIDCF010000003.1, on the reverse strand, counting down.
TCCGTGCCGGTGTGGTCCGTGCCGGTGTGGTCCGTGGCGGTGTCGTCCGTGGCGTCGTCCCCCGGGTCGGCGTCACTCGGGTCGTCGTCCCCCGGGTCGGCGTCTCTCGGGTCGTCGTCCCGCGGGCCGTGGTCGCCGGGGCCGCGTCCGGGGCCGTCGGCGGGCCTGGCCGTGGGGATGCCGGGCGGCCGGGTTCCACGGTCGCCGCCGCGAGACCCGTCGGCGGGCGGGTGCGCAGCCGCCGTCAGGTCCTCGTACCAGCCGTACGGTGTGCCGGGCATGCCGGACGAGCCGTCCCCGGTGGGCCGGACCGCGAGGATCTGGTCGACGCCCATCCGGCGTTCGGTGAACGCCAGCCCGCTGCCCGCCAGATAGAGGCGCCAGACCCGGGCGGTGGGCTCGCCGACCAGCGCCACGAAGGCGTCCCAGCGCTCTTCCAGGGTGTCGCGCCAGGCGGCGATCGTGTACGCGTAGTGCTCGCGCAGCGACTCCACCGAACGCACCTCCAGGCCCGCCGCCTCCAGGATGCCGAGCGTCGCGCCGACCGGCCGCATGTGCATGTCGGGGGCGATGTACGTCTCGATGAAGGCGCCCCCGCCGGGCGCGACGTCCCCGCGCGACATCTGCTGGATCAGCAGGCGGCCGCGCGGGCGCAGCAGCCCGTACAGCCGGCCGGCGAACGCCGGGTACTCGGCGTCGCCGACGTGCTCGCCCATCTCGACGGCGCTGATCGCGTCGTACCCGCCGCCCTCGATGTCCCGGTAGTGCAGGGGCAGCACCTCGACCCGGCCGGTCAGCCCCTCCTCCGCGACCCGTGCGGCGACGAAGTCCCGCTGCCGCTCGGACAGCGTCACGGCGGTCACCCGGGCCTTGTGCTCGCGGGCGGCGTGCAGGGTGAGCGACCCCCAGCCGCAGCCGATGTCGAGGAGGCGGGCGTCGGCGGTGAGACCGAGCTTGCGGCAGATCAGCTCCAGTTTGTCCCGCTGGGCGTCGGCGAGGCCGTACCCGGGGTCGTCCGGCCGTGCCCAGTAGGCGCACGAGTAGGCCATCGACGGGTCCAGGAGCAGGGAGTAGAAGTCGTTGGACAGGTCGTAGTGGTGACTGATCGCGGCCCGGTCCCGGGAGGTGCTGTGGAGACGGCCCGACAGCCGTGCCCTGGCGGCCCCGGGCGCGGGCGGGCGCGGTCCGACGGCTCCCAGCCGTACGGCGTCGGCCACCGTCCCCGCGATGCCGGCGGCGCTGGGGCGGGTGGCGGGCCCGGCGGCGCGGACCGCACGGAACACGCGGCTCAGACCGTCCGCGAGGTCGCCGTCGACGTCGAGGTCCCCGGCGATGTACGCCTCGGCGAGGCCCAGTTCGCCGGGCTGCCACAGCAGTCGGCGCAGGGCGCGCGGCGAGCGCACCAGCACGGCCGGCGCCCCCGGCGGTCCGGCCTCGCTGCCGTCCCAGGCGCGCAGCCGCAGGGGCGGCGGGCCGGGTACGTGACGGGCGAGCAGCGTGGCGAGCCGTTCGGCGACGCCGGTCATCGGAGCTCCTCGGGCGCGTGGGACGTACGGGGGGCGCGGGGGCGGTGCGGGCCGCCTTCGGCTGCGTGCGGGCCGTCGGGGCCGTGCGGGCCGCCTTCGGGGGCGTGCGAGCCGTCGGGGCCGTGGGGCACGTGGGGGCCGTGCGGGCCGTCCGAGTTGTCGGGGCTGTCGGGGCTGTCGGGGCTGTCGGGGCCGTGGGGGGCGTGTGCCGTCAGGAGCAGTTGCCTGACGTCGAGGTAGCGGGCCCGGAAGCCGGCCTCGGAGTACGCGAGGTACAGCTCCCACATGCGGCGGAACACCGGGTCGAAGCCGAGCGCCGCCACGCGGTCCGCACGCGCGAGGAAACGCTCGCGCCACAGGCGCAGCGTCTCCGCGTAGTGGTCGCCGTACCCGGTGTCGGACACGACGCGCAGGCCCGCCCCGGCCGCCGTGCCGCCGATGGCCTCGCGGGACGGGATGAGGCCGCCGGGGAAGACGTACTTGCTGATCCACGTATGCGTGCGCCGGGTGTGCAGCATGCGGTCGTGGGGCATGGTGATGGCCTGCAGGGCGACCCGGCCGCCCGGGGCGCACAGCCGGTTCAGCGCGGCGAAGTAGACGGGCCAGTACTCGGCGCCGACCGCCTCGATCATCTCGACGCTGACCACGGCGTCGTACCGGCCCTCGACCTGCCGGTAGTCGCACAGCCGCACCGACACCCGGTGGGCGAGCCCGGCTTCGGCGACGCGTCGCTCGGCCAGCTTCCGCTGCTCGTCGGAGAGGGTGACGGTGACGACACGGGCTCCGCGCGCGGCGGCCCGCAGCGCCAGTTCGCCCCAGCCCGTGCCGATCTCCAGCAGGCGGGTGCCGGAGCCGACCCGGGCGAGGTCGAGGAGCCGGTCGATCTTCCGGTGCTGTGCCGCGGCGAACGTGCCCGCGAAGGGTGCCGCGAAGGAGGCCGCGAAGGCGTCCTCGTCGGCGTCCGCGCCGGCGTCCGCGTCGGCGGGCAGCCGCTCGAACACGGCCGACGAGTACGACATGGTCGGGTCGAGGAAGGTGGCGAACAGGTCGTTGGACAGGTCGTAGTGGTGGTGGATGTTCTCCCGGGCGCCGTCGGGGGTGTTCCGCTGGGTGTCCGGCCTGCGCCGCGCCCAGACCCGGCGCAGCCGCCGCAGGGGGCCGGGTACCAGCTCGTCGACGTGGACGGCCAGGACGGTCAGGGCGCCGACCAGGTCGTCGCTGTCCCACTCGCCCGCCATGTACGACTCGCCGAAGCCGATCAGGCCGCTGTCGCCGATCCGCCGGAAGAAGGCGTCGGGGTCGTGGACGTCCAGCAGCGGCCCGGTGGGACCGCCGAGGCCGCCGCCCGTCGCGGTGGCGGCGTCGCCCAGCCGTACGCGCAACGGCAGTGCCCGCAGGGCCCGTTCCAGCAGGAGCCGTGCGACGGCGGTGCGTATCGGGGAGACGGCCGGCAGCCGGGCGACGTCGGGCCAGCGGGTGGCGTCGACGCCCGACCGGGACACGGTGTCCGGCGCGGGCGCGGCCTCCGGGCGGCGCACGGTGTCCGGGGCGGGCATGGTCTCCGAGGCCGGCATGGTCCTCGCGGTCGGCACGGTGCGCTGGGCCGGCCGGGGGGTGTCACGCGGTGTGGAGAGGGTCATCGCATGCCTTCCTGCGGACGGTGAGGGGGACGGGGCTGTACGGGGAGGCGGCGCAGGAACAGGCGTACGCCGTGCCGCCGGATCGCGGCCGACACGGCCGCGGTGGACCACGGGTGCCGCAGCGCGGCCCGCAGCAGGTTCCGTGTCGTCGCGGCCGTGCGGCGGCCGCGCACCGTGGCGGTGAAGGGGGGCCGTGCGGTGTCGCCGAACCTCAGCCGTACGGTGAGGGCCAGCCGCTCGCCCGGCAGGGGCAGGCGCATGTCGTAGACACCGTCGACGGGGAAGAACGGCGAGACGTAGAAGTCCTTGGGCACCTCGGCCCGGCCCGACGCGTCGGGCCGCAGCAGGTAGCAGTGGCGCTCGCCGTACGTGTTGTGGACCTCGGCGACCACGCACACGAGGGTGCCGGCGCGGTCGTGGCACCAGTACAGGGTGAGCGGGTTGAAGACGTGGCCGAGTACCCGGGCGTGGGCCAGCATCAGCACCCGCCCGCCGCCCAGGTCGACACCGTGCGCCGCGAGCCAGGCGTCCAGGCCCTCGCGGAGCGTGGCGGCGGTCCCGCCGAAGTGGTCGCGCGGATCGAACCGCGCGAGGGCGCGCAGGGCGAGGGCGCGCAGCACGAGCGGCGGGCGGGCGCGGCGCGGCGGGTGGGCGTGGTGTGGTGGCCGGGCGCGGTCCGGCGGGTGGACGTGGTCCGGTGGGCGGGTGCCGTGCGGCGGACGGGTGCCGTGCGGCGGAGGGGTGCCGTCCGGCGGGCGGGGCCGTGGCGCGGAGCCCGGCAGGTGGTCGAGGTCGGCGAACCACAGGTACGTGCGGTGGCGCAGCGTGTGGCGCACGGGCGCCGTACGGGCGTGGGCGACGACGCACTCGTACAGCGCGGGTGCCACGGGCACCAGGGGATCGTCCGGCGACGCGTCCGCCGGTCCTTCCACCGGGGCCGTCACCACGTCACCCCCAGCGCCGCGGCGGCCCGCACGCCCGAACGGCAGCCGTCCTCGTGGAACCCCCAGCCGTGGTAGGCCCCGGCGAAGGCGGTGACGTCGGTGGCGAGTCCGGGCAGCCGCCGCTGCGCGGCGACCGACTCGGGGGAGTAGACGGGGTGTTCGTACACCATGCGGGCCAGGACCCGGTCCGGGGCCACCCGGTCGCCGGCGTTGAGGCTGACGACGAACTCGGCGCCGTCCGGCAGTCCTTGGAGGCGGTTCATGTCGTAGCTGACGTGGACGGCGTCGGCGGTCGCCGCGCACGCGGGGAGGTAGTGGTTCCAGGAGGCGCGGGCCCCGGCCGAGCGCGGCAGCAGCGAGGTGTCGGTGTGCAGGACCGTCGGGTTGCGGGAGTAGCGGAACGCGCCGAGGACGGCGGTCTCGTCGGCGGTCGGGTCGGCCAGCATCCGCAGCGCCTGGTCGGGATGGGCGGCGATGACGACGGCCGCGTACTCCTCGGTGTCGCCGTGCGAGGTCGTCAGCCGTACCCGGTCGGTCAGCCGCCGGACCCGGTGCACGGGGGTGCCGAGGCGGATGTCCCCGAGCCCCTCGGCCACCCGGTCCACATACGTGGCGGAGCCGCCCGTCACGGTCTTCCACCGGGGTGAACCGCCGATCGACAGCAGCCCGTGGTGCGCCAGGAAACGGAAGAGGTGACGGGCCGGATACGACATGGCCGTCTCGCCGGGGCACGACCACACGGCGGAGACGAGGGGCACGATGAAGTGCGCCACGAAGTAAGGGGAGAAGCCGCCGTCCGCCAGGAACCGGCCCAGCGTGTACGTGTCCGCCCGCCGCGGGTCGCCCGCACCGCCCGTGTGCAGCACCTGGCGGGCGGACCGGTGGAAGCGCGGCACCTCGGCGAGCATCCTCAGGTACGGGCCGCTCAGGGTGCGGCGGCCGGTGAACAGCCCCGCAGGGCCGCGCGCCCCCGCGTACTCCAGGCCGCACCCGTCGCACCGCACCGACATGCTCATCTCCGACCCGCGCGTGGCGACGCCCAGTTCGCGGAAGAGCCGCAGGAGGTGCGGGTAGGTGCGGTCGTTGTGCACGATGAACCCGGAGTCGACCGGGACCCGCCGGCCGTCCGGCAGGGTCAGGGCGTGCGTGTGCGCGTGGCCGCCGAGCCGGGTGTCGGCCTCGTACAGCACCACGTCGGCCGCTCGCCGCAGTACGTGGGCGGCCGTCAGCCCCGCGACGCCGCCGCCCACGACCGCTATCCTCCGCCGTTTCACGACTCTCCGCTCTCCCGTCGTCGCGCCCGCCGCAGCGCGGGCGCCTTCTGGTTCGTTCGGAGGTCATTCGGAGTTCGGAGGCGGCCGGATGGGTCTGTTCTCGGCGCGGCCTTCCCACTCGGCCCAGACGGTGTGCCCGTGCGCGGACGGCGTGTCGCCCCAGGAGCGGGCGACGGAGTCCACGAGGAAGAGGCCCCGCCCCCCGTCGGCCAGCGAGAACGACGGGTGGCGCCAGCGGGCCCGGATCCGGCCGACGTCGAGACCGGTACCCGCGTCCTCCACCTCCACCCGGACCCGCACCCGACCCGGGTCCTTGTGGAGCCGCAGGCCGACGGTGAGGGGCGGGGAGCCGTGGCGGTACGCGTTGGACACCAGCTCCGTGGCGACGAGCAGCACGTCGTCCGCGAGGTCGTCCAGCCGTTCGCTGGCCAGTCGGCGCCTGATCGCGGCGCGCAGCCCGGACGTCCGGTCGAACCCCGACGGCTCGCCCGGCCGACTCTGCTCGCCCGGCGGACTCTGCTCGCCCGGCGGACTCTGCTCGCCCGGCCGACTCTGCTCGCCCGGCGGACTCTGCTCGCCCGGCCGGCCCGGCCGACCTGGCAGGCTCGACTCGACGGATTCTCCCGGCTCGTCCGATTCGGCGGGGAACATCAGGGAAAAGGAGGTATCACCCTTCATGTGAGGGATTCGTTGCCGGTCGTGCCACAGATGGGTCGCCCAGGGTCGTACAGGGGAGCGGGACGTACCCATCCGCGCGGCGGTCGGCTCCGAACCACCCGGCGAGAAGAAGAGTCCCGGGCACGGCCGGCATCCGCCTGCCGGTGCCGTCGGCGTCGCGCGGAAGGGTCACGTGGTTACGTATGGGCGGTCATGACATCCCACCCCACCTGGTGGAGCGTCGCCGGGCGGGAGGTGCCGTGTGAACGACATCGCGCGCATCGGCGGCGCCGCGCGGCGCGGTCCCGATCTGGCGGAGACCCTCGCCCGCGTCGCCGACGGCGACCAGCAGGCGTTCGCCACGCTGTACGACGAGATCGCCGGGCCCGTGTACGGCCTGGTGCTCAGGGTGCTGCGGGACCCGGCCCAGTCGGAGGAGGTGGCGCAGGAGGTCATGCTGGAGGTGTGGCGCGGCGCGACCCGCTTCCGGCCCGAGCAGGGGGGCGTCATGACCTGGGTGATGACCATCGCCCACCGCCGTGCCGTGGACCGGGTCCGGTCGGAGCAGGCGGCGACGGAACGCGAGCGGCGCAGCGCGCGCCGCGACGCGGGCACGCCCGCGTACGACCAGGTCAGCGAGGAGGTCGCGGTCCGGCTCGAGAGCGAGCAGGTACGGCGCTGCCTCCGGTCGCTGACGGAACTCCAGCGGCAGGCGGTGACGCTCGCCTACTACCAGGGCTACACCTACCGAGAGGTCGCCGCCTCCCTCTCGACGCCGCTGGGCACGGTCAAGACGCGGCTGCGTGACGGGCTGATCCGGCTGCGCGACTGCATGGGAGTGAACGCATGAGTGAGGAACACCTGCACGCGCCCACGGGGGCCTACGCGCTGGACGCCCTCCCGGACGACGAGCGCGAGGCGTTCGAGCACCACCTGCGGGACTGCCCTGCCTGCGCCCAGGAGGTGCGGGAGCTGACCGCCACCGCCGCCCGGCTCGGGGCCGCCGTCGCCGCCGCGCCTCCCGCCGCCATGAAGGGCCAGGTCCTGGACCGGATCCGCACGGTGCGGCAGTTGCCGCCGCACGTACCGTCCGGCGCCACCACCGCTCCGGTGTCCCGTCGCAGGCTCGCCGTCCCCCGCTTCGTGCTGGCGGCCTGCGTGGCGGCGGCGGCCGCGTTCGGGGGCGTGGCGGTCTGGCAGTACCAGGAGGCCCGGCAGGCCGAGGAGCGCGCCGACCTGGCCCGGGGCCAGGCCGAGGAGATGGCGAGGGTGCTGGCCGCCGCCGACGCCCGCACCGTGACGGGCGCGCTCCAGGGCGGTGCGCGGGCCACGGTGGTCGTCTCCCGCGCCGAGGACCGTGCCGTGTTCCTGGCGTCCGGCCTGCCGGAGCTGCCCGAGGGCCGGACGTACCAGCTGTGGTTCGCGGACGACGGCCGGATGCGGCCGGCCGGACTGGTCGGGGCGGACGGCGCACGGGTCATGGAGGGGAAGGTCGGCGGGGCGACCGGGATGGGCGTCACCGTGGAGCCCGCGGGCGGCTCCGAGCAGCCGACGACCACGCCCCTGGCGGTCATGGAGCTGCCGTCCTGAACCGCGCGGGAGGCGGCCCCGGCCGGGCTCGCCCGGCCGGGGCCGCGCCCGTCTGCGGGGGCTCGCCGGTTGCGGGGCTCGTGGGCTCGTGGGGCTCGTGGGGTTCGTGGCCGGGCGGCTGGCGGGGCTGCGGTGCTCGCTGGCGGGCGGCTGGCGGGGCTGCGGTGCTCGCTGGCGGGCGGCTGGCGGGGGCTGCGGGGCTCGCTGGCGGGCGGCTGGCGGGGCTGCGGTGCTTGCCGGTCGGCCCTTGAGTGGGGCCCTTCGTCCCGGTCCGTCGCCAAGGACGCCGAAATACCCTGGGGGGTATAAGGAGAAGGTCTGGACCGGCTGCCCGAGGAGAACACCGTGAAGGTCATCGTCGTCGGAGGCGTCGCGGGCGGCATGTCCGCCGCGACCAGGCTGCGCCGCCTGGACGAGCGGGCGGAGATCGTGGTCCTGGAGCGCGGCCCGCACGTGTCGTACGCCAACTGCGGGCTGCCGTACCACATCGGCGGAGCCATCCCCGAGCGCGCCGACCTGCTGCTGCAGACCCCCGAGTCCCTGCGCGCCCGGTTCGCCATCGACGTCCGCACCCGGCACGAGGTCCTCGGCATCGACCGCGCGGCCCGCACCGTACGCGTACGCGACCTGAGCGAGGGCCGCACGTACACAGAGCGCTACGACCGGCTGGTGCTCAGTCCGGGCGCCGAGCCGGTCGTACCCCCGCTGCCGGGCGCCGAACGCGGCCTGACGCTGCGGGACGTCGCCGACACGGACCGCGTCCTGGAAGCCGTGCGAACGGGTACGGGAGCCCGGAGCGCGGTCGTCGTCGGCGGCGGCTTCATCGGCGTCGAACTCGCCGAGAACCTCCGCGAGCGCGGACTCGCCGTCGCCCTGGTCGAGTACGCCGGCCAGCTGCTGCCGCCGCTCGACCCCGAGATGGCCGCGCCCCTGGCCGGCGAACTGGTCGCGGCCGGCGTCGACCTGAGGCTGTCGGCGCGGGTGGCCAAGGTACTGCCCGACAGCGTCGAACTCGCCGACGGCACCACCCTGCCCGCCGATCTGGTCGTCTTCGCGATCGGCGTGCGCCCCGACACCGCGCTCGCCCGCGCGGCGGGTATCGAGACCGGCCCGCGCGGCGGCATCGCCGTGGACGACCGCCAGCGCACCAGCGACCCGTACGTCTTCGCCGTGGGCGACGCGGCCGAGAAGCGCGACCACCTCACCGGCGAGGGCACGCTCGTACCCCTGGCGAACCTCGCCAACCGGCACGGCCGGCTCGTCGCCGACGTCATCGCCGGGCGCCCGGTGCGCGGCCGGACCGCCGTGGGCACCGCGATCGTCAAGGTCTTCGGCCTCACGGCGGCCGCGACCGGCTGGAACGAGAAGCGCCTGCGCGCCGCCGGCCGGCCCCACCGCGTCCTGCACATCCACCCCACGTCCCACGCGGGCTACTACCCCGGTGCGCGGCCCCTCGCCCTCAAGCTCCTCGTCGACCCCGCCGACGACCGGATCCTCGGCGCCCAGGCCGTCGGCGCCGACGGCGTCGACAAGCGCGTCGACGTCCTGGCCACCGCCATCGCCACCGGGCTGACCGCACCGGAACTCGCCGACCTCGAACTCGCCTACGCCCCGCCGTACGGCGCCGCCAAGGACCCCGTCAACCTGCTCGGGTACGTCGCCCAGAACCAGGCCGACGGCACCACCCCCACCGTCCAGTGGCACGAACTCGACCGCGCGGTGCGCGACGGAGCCGTACTCGTCGACGTCCGCACCCGCGCCGAGCACGCGTCCGGAGCGGTCCCCGGAGCCCTGAACATCCCCGTGGACGACCTGCGCGAGCGCCTCGCCGAGATCCCCGCGGACCGGCCCGTCGTCGTGTACTGCCAGGCCGGACTGCGCGGCCACACCGCCGCGCGGATCCTCGCCCAGCACGGCCGGGACGTCCGCAACCTCGACGGCGGCTGGCTCACCTGGCGCGCCGGGCAGGCGGCGACCGCCGCACCCGGCCACGCCTGAGAACCCGCCGCCGACCGGAGCCGGTGCGGGGCGCGGGCGCTCGGCTCAGGCCGACAGGGCCCGCGCCTCCTCCGCCCCGCCGCCGGAGCCCGCCGCGCAGGCGGCCACCAGGTCGTCCAGGGAGATCTCCAGCGCGGCGGCGAGCGCGGCCACCGTGAAGAACGCCGGAGTCGGCGCCCTGCCCGTCTCGATCTTGCGGAGCGTCTCCGCGGACACCCCCGCCGACGCGGCGATCTCCACCATGCTGCGGTCGCCCCGCGCCTCGCGCAGCAGCGCGCCGAACCGCTCGCCGCGCTGCCGCTCCCACGGGGTCAAAGGAGTTCTCACCATGACCGTGATACTAATACCGGTATAAGAATTGGTTCCGAGGGGCCCGGGGGCTCCCGGCGATCCGGCGTTTCCGCGTTCCCGCGTTCCGGCGTTCCCGTGTTCCGGCGTTCCGGGGGGCGGGGATTCGGGGCCCGGGGGCCCGGGGGCCCGGGGGGCCAGGAGCCGGGTTCCGGGTCGCAGGGGGTAGGCACACGATGGTGGAGATCAAGACAGGTGCAGCGCTGGACGCCATGCGCGAGGCGGGCCGCGTCGTGGCGCGCGCGCTCGCGGCCGCGCGGCATACGGCGGGCGTCGGGGTGTCCCTGCGGGAGCTGGACGAGGCGGCCCGTACGGTCCTGGACGAGGCGGGGGCCGGCTCGCCCTTCCTGGGCTACCGCCCCTCCTTCGCGCCCACGCCCTTCCCGGCGGTGATCTGCACCTCCGTCAACGACGCCGTCGTCCACGGCATCCCCACCGACTACCGGCTGCGGGACGGCGACCTGGTCAGCGTCGACTGCGGCGCGACACTCGACGGCTGGACCGGCGACGCCGCCGTCACCTTCACCGTCGGCACCCCGCGCCCCGCCGACGTGGCGCTGATCGACGCCACCCGACGGGCCCTCGACGCAGGGATCGCGGCCGCCGTGCCCGGGAACCGTATCGGCGACATCTCCCACGCCATCGGCGCCGTCGCCGCCGCCGAACGCTGCGGCATGCCCGCCGACTTCGGCGGCCACGGCATCGGCCGCACCATGCACGAGGACCCGCATGTGCCCAACCGGGGCCGTCCGGGCCGGGGCTTCCGCCTCCGCCCCGGCCTGACCCTCGCCATCGAACCCATGCTGATGGCGGGAGGCGGCGACGACTACCGCACCGGCCCCGACGGCTGGACCCTGCACACGGCCGACGGCAGCCGGGCCGCCCACATCGAACACACCGTCGCCGTCACCGAGCACGGCCCCCGGATCCTGACCCTGCCCTGACTCTGACTCTGACTCTGACTCTGACTCTGACCCTGACCCGGCGCTCCGGCGCCCCGGCGCTTGGCGTCCGCCCCGCCGTGAGCCCGGGGCGGGGGTCAGGCGACCTCGATGCCGTGGTCCTGGACCAGCGCCTCCAGCCCGCCCCGGTACCCCTTGCCGCCCATGACGAAGTCCCAGTCACCGCCGGCACGCCGGCGGAACGAGCCGAGAACCAGCGCCGTCTCACCGGCGCGTCCCTCGGACACGGTCAGCCGGTCGAGTTCGGCACCGGCGGGGTCGAGGAGCCGGACCGCCGCGTCGGTGAAACCGGCGAGATCCGCGTCGGGGTTGACGACGGGGTCGATCGCCGCGACGAGGACGAGCCGGTCCGCCCGCGCCGGGAGGGCGTCGAACGCCACGTACAGCGCCGCCCTGTCCGCACCGGACGGGGAGACGGCGCGGACCGCACCCTCGGGCGACCGGGGGTTGTTGTAGAAGACGAAATGGTCGTCGCCGAGGACCTGGTTCCCCTGGCACACGAGGGCGCAGACGTCCAGGGCGACCGTGCCGGACCAGGACATGCCGAGCACATTGTGGTCGGGCTCCGGCGCTGAGGCCGGCGTACGCGACCCGGCGCGCGGGCCCGGCACGGCCGCCCCGCCGTGATCGAGCGCGCCCGGCGCCGTGGCCCCGTCGTCGTCGGGCCGGCTGTCGCCGGGCCGGCCGGTTGCCCCGGACCCGCCGTCGCCCAGGCGGCCGGGCAGGCCGTGGCGGTGCAGCAGATCGACCAGCTCGCTGCCCGACACCAGTTCCAGCGGCTTGCCGTTGGCGAAGGTGTGCGAGCCGGGGCCGAAGCGGGACGTCGTGACCAGCACCCCCTTGTTGGCACCGGCGTCCTGCACAGTTCCGTAGAGGTCGCGGACGGCGGTCGGCGGGACGGTGTTGCGGTACCGCTTGACCTGGACGACGATCTTGCCGCCCCGGATGGGGGTGGGATCCAGGGCGTCCACGTCGACACCGCCGTCGTTCGACCGCTGCGTCATGACCGCCTGCATGCCCATGGCGCGGAACAGCCGCGCGACGAGCGACTCGAAGGCGATCGGGTCCATCTCGTACAGGTCCGGGTCGCCGTCGCCACCATGGGAGACGACCTCCTGGCCCACGTCGTCGGGCCGTCGGCCAGGACGGATCGCGGTGCGCTGGTCGGGGCGCGCGGACAACTGCCCGCGAAGGCCGTCCACCAGGCAGTCCACCGCGTTCACCTGCTCCAGGTGCAGCTGGGCGAAGGCCGATCGCGACGCCATGACCGTGGCGAGGTGGATCCGCGTCCGGTGACCCGTCGCGGGGTCGTGGTCGTCCACGAACCCGTTCAGCGCCACGGACTCCAGGGTGCCGAACTCGTCCGCCGCGAACAGGTCGCGCAGCACCAGCAGCATGCACTGGGCCAGCACGTCACGGTAGAGCGCCCGGCGCTGCGCGACCGGCCGGGCCGTCTCCCTGTCCTGATCGGTGCTGGGCACGTACCGGACGGACTTCGTCTCCGGAACGACGTCGTAGCGCGGCAGTTCCCAGTCCATCACCAGCTGGCGTGCCGCGACGTCGTACGAGGCGGACAACTGCCGGGGCAACTCCTCCGGCCACGCGGACGAGGAGTAGAGGGCGGCGGAGAAGTACTCCACGGTCGCGTCGGGGTCGCCGCCGCGGAGCGCCGCCGTCATCTCGGCCACACCGGCGTTGTGGCGGCGGATCTCCGACAACTGCGCCCGCGCCCACTGGTCGTACTGCTGCCGGTACGCGGCCAGCTGGTGCAGGCGCTGGGCCTCCGCTGCCTGCGCCGCGTGCCAGTCGTGTTCGAACCGTGCCCGTGCCTCCTCCTGCGCCCGCCGGCCTCCGCCGAGGCTCCAGCCGTTCTGCGGCTGCTGGTACCGGCCGGGGTCCGGCATGGTGACGGGAACCGCGAGCTGCCCGGGGGAGAACGGTTCGAGCTCCTCCGGGCGCGACAGGGCGGCAGCACGGAACGCGGGAGCGCGGCACCCGGCGGTCAGCAGCCCCCGCAACGAGGCGACCCGCGCTTCCAGCGCCTCGGTGCGCCGACTCGCGTCCGCTTCCCGGTGCCGGCGGTAGGCGACCTGCCGCTCGCGCTGCGTCCGGGCCAGTTCCCGTTCGTGCGCGCGCTGTTGTCGCTCCCGCTCCCGCTGCTGCTGTGCTCGGGCGCGGTGCTGCGCCTCATGCTGCCGCTGCTGCTGGCGCTGGGCTTCGGCCCACACGCCGATCAAACCGTTGGAGCGACGACTCATCGAGATACAGGCCCTCCCCCGGGACTCCCCAGTCCCCACGACCGCCGACTGGTCCTCAACCAGCGGTAATGAGCCGACTCTAGTCCGTAACCGGCGGGTATCTCCCCCACTTGCGCGAGAAACGGAACCGGTCCGGTTCCCCTTCACGCGGTGGTGGCGGGGCGGCGGGCCGGGCGGGGGTGGGTCTCGGTCATGCGGGCCGCTACGAGGAGGCCGGACGCGGCCGTGAGCGCGGCGACCGCCCAGACCGCCGCGGTGAGCCCGTAGGCGTCGGCGACGACTCCGGCCAGCAGCGCGCCGACCGCGAAGCCGCCGTCCCGCCACAGCCGGTAGACGCCGACGGCACGGGCCCGCCAGGCGGGGTGGGCGACATCGCCGATGACGGCCAGCAGGGTCGGGTAGACCAGGGCCGTTCCCAGGCCGAGCAGTATCTGGGCGGTCGCCCACACCCCGAAGGTCGTGCCGATGGCGACCAGGGCGATGGCGCAGGACTGGAGCAGCATGCCGGCGGTGATGAGGTGCTTGCGGCCGACGCGGTCGGACCACCAGCCAGTGACGAGCTGGCCCGCGCCCCACACGGCCGGGTAGAGGGCCGCCAGGACGCCGATCCGGCCGATGGACAGGCCGTGCGCGGCGAACAGCAGCGGGAAGACGCCCCAGGCGAGGGCGTCGTTGAGGTTGTTGACCAGGCCCGCCTGGCTGGCCGACGACAGGGACCGGTCGGTGAGGCTGGTCCGCCGGACGATCTGTCCGGTCGTCAGCCCGGTGACCGCCGGGCTCTGTTCGGGGTGGAGCGCGGCTTCCGCGCGGGCGTGGTCGCGGGTCTCCCGTACGAGGAGGGCCGACAGGCCCAGGCCGAGGGCGGCGTAGGCGGCGCCGAGCAGGAAGGGCCCCGGGCGCAGCCCGTAGTGGCCGGCGATGGCGCCGGTGGCCATGGCGGTGGCGGCGACCGCCACGTATCCCGCCGCCTCGTTCAGGCCCATGGCCAGGCCGCGGCGCTCGGGTCCTGCGAGGTCGATCTTCATGATGACGGTGGTGGACCAGGTCAGGCCCTGCGAGGCGCCGAGGAGGACGTTCGCGGCGACGATCCAGCCCCAGTCCGGCCCCCACGCGAGCATGGCGGGCACGGGCAGGGCGAGCAGCCAGCCGGCGACGAGGACGGGCTTGCGGCCGTACCGGTCGGAGAGGGTGCCGGCGAAGAAGTTGGTGACCGCCTTGGTCGCGCCGAACGCCACGATGTACGTCAGCGCCGCGGTGTACGCGTCGAGGCCGAAGACCCGGTCGGCGAGGGGGGACAGGACGGTCCGTTCCTGGCCGAGCATGCCGCCGACGAGGGCGTTGACGGCGACGAGCAGCGTGAACTGCGCGAGGTTGGCGCGCAGTCCGGTGCGCGGCCCGGGGACGGGGGCGGCGCCCGGACCGGTGCCTGGACCGGCGGGTGTGGTGGTTGTGGCGGGTGCGGTGGGCGTGGGCGTGGGCGTGGGTGTGGGCGTGGGTGCGGGTGTGGGCGTGGGTGTGGGGCCGGAGGCGGGTGCGCGTCCGGGGACGGGCTCGGGGCCCTGGCTGCTCACGCGCCCTCCCGGACGGGCCGGTCGGTGGCCCCGGACTCGCCGTGCCGCAGCGCCCGTCCGGTGGCCTTCGCCCAGTCGGCGGGGCCGCCTTCGAGTACGGCCAGGCCCCGGTGCCCGGCGCGCAGGAGCAGGCTGGCGGCGGTCATGGCGCGCTCGCCGTGACCGCAGGCGACCACGGCACCCGCGGGTGCTTCGCCGGTACGGGCGGCCAGTTCGCCGAGTTCGATGCCGACCGCGCCGGGGATGTGCCCGGCGGTGTGCTCGGCGCGCTGCCGTACGTCGAGCACCGGCCGGTCGCCGACGCCGTCGGCGCCGATGAGTTCGACGGTCTCCCGCTCGCCACCGGTGGCGGTCCAGGCGCTCATGCCCACGCGCCCGGCGAGCCGCTCGTACCCGATCTTCAGCGCCTGCCACACCAGGTCCGCCAGGTCCTGTCCCGGTGAGGTGACGAAGACGAGCGGGGTGTCCTCGGGCACCAGCCAGCCCAGCCAGGTGGCGAACTGCCCGCGCAGCGGCAGGGAGATCGCCCCGGGGATGTGACCGGCGGCGAAGTCGCGGACGGGCCGGGCGTCGACGGCCAGCGCACCCGACCGGAGCAGGTCCCGCACCTCCGGCACGGTGAGTCCGGGCAGCCCGGGGCCGACGGCGACGCCGGGGCTGACGGGCAGGTCGGGGACGCCGGGCGCGTCCGGGACGCCGGTGGGCGCGGTGCGACCGGCGGCGAACCCGAGGACCGCGGGGCCGCGCCGGTTGCGTTCGCCGAGCCGGTCGAAGTACGCGGGGTACGAGCCGAGGGCGCCGGTCAGCTCGCGGACGAAGGCGTCCTCGTCCGGCGCGGCCAGCAGCGGATTGGCCCGCCGCTCGGCGCCGATGGTCGTGGTGCGCTCGGCGCCGGGTGGCGCCGAGCAGAACGATCCCGCGCCGTGCGTGGGCCACACCGCCACCGGGTCGGGCAACAGGGCGAGTCGCCGCAGCGACCGGTACTGGGCGCGGGCGAGCTCCTCCGTCCGGTCGGCGCCGAGCAGGTCGGTGCGCGCGGCCGCGCCGACGATCAGCGAGCCGCCGGTGAACACCCCGATCTCGCGCGCACCGTCCAGGAGCAGGAACGACAGGTGCTCGTCCGTGTGGCCGGGTGTGGCCAGCGCGCGGAGGGTCAGCCCGCCGAGGTCGACCTCGTCGCCGTCGGCGAGCGGGGTGTGGGGGAAGGCGCGCCCGCCGGCCGCCGATGCGAGCACGGCCGCGCCTTCGTCATGGGCCAACTGCACGGCGCCGGACAGGAAGTCGGCGTGCAGGTGCGTGTCCGCGGCGAAGGCGACGGCCAGCCCGCGCCGTTCCGCCGCCCCGCGCAGGCCGCGCAGATCGCGGCTCGCGTCCACGGCGAGGGCCCGGCCGTCGCCGAGGTCGACGAGATAGGCGCTGTTGCCGAGCCCTTCGTCGACCAGCGGTATCAGGTGGTCGTCGGCAAAGCCCATGGGGTCCTCCCGCAGTAGAGGTCGGGGTCGGTCGGGGCCGGGGTCGCGGCACGGCCGGAGGCCCCGGTGCGACCCTCTCCTCTACAATATTCCATGGATTTATGGAGGATGCCATGGAGGACACCGGGACCGCCGGGCGCAAAGCCGATCTCTTCGACGCCTTCGCCCGCACCGGCAAGGCCCTGGCCAGCGGAGAACGCCTGGAGCTACTCGACCTGCCGGCCCAGGGGGAGCGCACCGTGGACGCGCTCGCCAAAGCCGCCGGGCTCAACCCGACCACCGCGTCGCGGAGCTGCCCGAAGGCGTCGAGGTCGTCGTCTACTGCCGGGGCGAGTACCGCGTCCTCGCGTACGACGCCGTACGGCTCCCGCGCGAGCGCGGACGCGAGGCGGTCCGCCTCAGCGACGGCATGCCGGAGTGGCGCCTGGCGGACCTCCCGGTGCCGTTGGGCGACGCTGCCTGACCGCCCCGGCCTCAGGAGGCGGTCCCGTCGGCGGCGGTGGCGCCGGTCGGGGTGGGGCGCAGTCGGGACAGCAGTCCGTGCCGGGGGGCCAGGAGCCACGCCAGGGCGAAGAACCCGGTCAGGACCACGACGATCGAGCCGCCCGCCGCCAGGTCGTACGCGTAGCTGACGTACAGCCCGGCCAGGCTGCCCGCGCAGCCGAAGAGGGACGCGAGCAGCGTCATCGCCCAGAGCCGTTCGGTCAGCAGCCGCGCCGTGGCCGCCGGAGTGATGAGCAGTGCCAGGACGAGGATGTTGCCGACCGCTTCCAGGGCCATGACGATGGTGGCCGTCACGATGACGTACAGCGTCAGGTCGAGGCGGAGGACCGGCAGGCCGGCCGCGCGGGCCGTCTCGCGGTCGAGGGTGACGGCCACCAGTTCCTTGCGCAGCACGAGGACGACGGCGACGAGCACCGCGCCGACGCCGGTCACCCGCCACACGTCGGACCAGTCGACGGCGAGGACCTGCCCGAACAGGAAGGACGACAGGTCGGTCGTCCAGCTGTCGCGCGTCGAGACGAGGACGATGCCGAGCCCGAAGGCGAAGGCGAAGAACACGCCGATGACGGTGTCCTCCTTGAGCCGGCGGTTCTGCGACACGAAGGCGATCAGCACCGCCGTCGTCACACCGGCCGCCGCCCCGCCGAGCAGCAGGTTGCCCTCGAAGGCGTACGCGAGCGCCACGCCGGGGAACGCCGAGTGCGCCACCGCGTCCCCGATGAAGGCCATGCCGCGCAGGACGACGTACACGCCCACCACGCCGCAGACCACGCCGATGACCGCGGCGACCAGGAAGGCGCGCCGCATGAAGGGCAGTTCCCACGGGTCGGTGAGGAACGAGAGGAACGAGAGAGACGAGGGGGCCGAGAGCGAGGAGAGGGACGAGAGGGAGGGGAGGGAGGAGAGGAGGTGGTCGGTCACGCGACGGCTCCCGCTTCCGCGCCGACCGCCCGGTCGAGGCCGAAGGCCCGCAGCATCTGCCCGGGGTCGGCCAGCAGCCCGGGGCCGCCCTCGGCGACGACCGTGCGGTTCAGCAGGACGACCCGCGTGCAGGTGCGGGCCGCGGCGGCCAGGTCGTGGGTGGTCATCAGCAGTCCTCTGCCATCCCCGGCCAGCCGGCCGAACAGGTCGTTGAGCAGGTCCTGGGTCGGTACGTCGACGCCGGTGAACGGCTCGTCCAGGAGCAGCAGCCGCGGCTCGGCGGCCAGCGCCCGCGCCACCAGGACGCGCTGGCGCTGGCCGCCCGACAGTTCACCGATCGGGCGGCGGCGCAGCCCGGTCAGCCCGGCCAGCTCCAGCGCCTCGTCGGCCGCCGCGCGGTCGTGCGCCTTCGCCCGCCGCAGCCAGCCGATGGAACGGGTACGGCCGCTGAGTACGGCGCCCGCGACATCGATCGGGAAGTCCCAGGCGAACTCGTGCCGTTGGGGTACGTAGCCCACCGTCCCGGTGGCCGTGACACTCCCCGCCGATGTGGCGGCGAGCCCCAGGACGGCACGGAGCAGTGTGGTCTTTCCCGCCCCGTTCGGGCCGAGCAGGCCGACCAGTTCGCCGCCCGACACCGTCAGGGACGCGTCCTCCAGTGCCGTACGGCCGCCGAGCGCGACGGAGACGGAATCGACCCGGAGCAGGGTCTCGCCGGCCGTCATGCCCGGCGCCTTCGCGCGAGGTGGACGCAGCCGGCTCCCGCGGCGGCGAGCACGGCGGCCGCGCCGCCTAGCAGGAGGGAGGACCCGGCGCCGGTGGACGCCATGGCGCCCCCGCCGCCGGAACCACCGCTCGTACCGCCGCCGCCGGAACCACCGCTCGTGCCCCCGCCGCTCGTACCGCCGACGGACGCTCCGCCGCCGTTCGTGCCGCTGCCGCCGGACGTGTCGGCGCCGTTCGTGCCGCTGCTCGTACCGGCGCTCGAGCCGCCACCCGTGGCGCCGGAGCCGCCCGTGGACCCGGAAGCGGCGCCGGAGCCGCCCGTCGAGCCGTTCACCGGGACCGTGTTCGGGTCGACCGCTCCGACGGCGAACGCCAGCGTCTCCGTGTCGCTCACCTTCGTGCCGTTCGCCAGCGTCCCCGCCATCGAGAACGTCAGCCGGTACACGCCCTCCTTGCCGAAGGCCCAACCGCCGTGAGCGTGCGTGTTCTGCGGTACGCCGAAGGAGTCGGGTACGCCGTCCGCGCTGTTGAAGCGGACCGTCGCGCCCGACAGGCCGTCGTAGTTGTACAGCGCGAAGTTCCCCGGCCCCTCGGCCTTGACCAGCGTGAACTCCACCGCGCCCGTCGTCGCGCCGGCCGCCATGTTGTCGGTGGACCAGCCCGGCCACAGCAGCCCCGGCTGCTGCACCTGGTCGAGCAGCCACACCGGATCGCCCGCCTTCCCCAGGAAGGCGAAGTCCCTGGCCGCCGGAACGACCTTCCTGGCCTGCGGCTTGACGTGCAGCACGACGGACGACGGCTCGCGCCAGACGGTCTTGCCCGGAACCGTGCCGTCCTTGATGTGGAGCTGCATTTTCCCGTCGACGACGCGCGCGGCGAGGTCGACGTGTCCGTCGTCGAGCACCTTCCTCGCCGTCTCCACGCGTCCGGCCGTCGCGCCGGGCCGCTGGGCGGCGGCGAGCGGACCTGCGCCCGCCGACGACGGGGCGTCGGGCCGGCCGGGGCGCTCGGGAGCGGCGGGCCGAGGGGTCGGGGACATGATGGGTGGCGGCGCCACCGGCGTGGCCACGGCCGCGTCGCCCACCCGCACGGTGAACCGGGTCTCCGCGGCCAGCGGCCTTCCGGCCCCGGCCCGTGCCCCGGTCTCTTCCCCGGTCTCCGCCTCCGCCTCCGCCTGCGCCGTGAGCGTGAGCCGGTACGTGCCCGGCGCGTCGAACGCCCAGCGCGTCTCGCCGCGCGCCCCGCTCGGCAGGTCGTATCCGTCCGGCAGGCCGTCGGCGCTGTCGAACCGTACGACGGGCTCCTCGCCGTCCGGGCGGCCGCCGCCGGTCTCGTACACCCGTAGCGCGCCCGGCCCTTCGACGCCGGTCAGCGACCAGCGCACCCCGTCGCCGCGCACGGCGCCGACCGGCAGTCCGGTGGTGTCCCAGACGGGCGTCAGCGTCCAGACGCGCGTGCCGTCGGGCCCGGTCACGAGGTGGGTGTCGTCCAGGTCCAGCACACCGCCCGCGCCGAGGCCGAGCACCCCGTCGGCCAGGGTGACGGCCGCCACGACGGGCGCCGCCACGACGGGCGCCGCCACGACGGGCGCCGCCGCGACGGGCGTACCGCTCTCGTCCTCCGGCGCCTGCGGTACGGTCATCGCCGTTCCGCCGAGCGCCAGGACACCGGCCGCCGCGAGGGCGACCCTGCCGTTGCGTATCCGTACGAGCCTCATCGGG
Source organism: Streptomyces sp. NPDC047886 (assembly GCF_043204435.1). NCBI lineage: Bacteria > Bacillati > Actinomycetota > Actinomycetes > Kitasatosporales > Streptomycetaceae > Streptomyces > Streptomyces sp. NPDC047886. The sequence continues at coordinate 239,025 of NZ_JBIDCF010000003.1, read as the reverse complement.
CTCAGCTCCCCTCCCGGCCCAGACAGCGGGCCAGTTCCTTCGCGTTGTGGCGCATCATCGCGACGTAGTCGTGGACCTTGTCGTCGAACGAGTCGCCGTAGATCGTGCAGACGGCCACGCCCTCGTCATCGGCCACCCGGCGCAGGATGTCCGCCCGCGCGGCGAGGTTGGGCTCCAGGAAGACGGCGGGCACCTGCCTGCGCCGGATGGTGTCGCGGAGCCTCTCGACCTCGGCCGCGCTGGGTTCCCGGTTCGGCACGGGTACGACGAAGCCGGCCACCTCCATGCCGTACGCCTCCGCGAGGTAGCCGAAGGCGTCGTGCGTGGTGATGAGCTTGCGACGGGCCTCGGGCACGGTGGCGAGCGTCGCGGCCACGTCCCGGTCCAGCGCGGCCAGTCGCTTGAGGTACGCCGTGGCGTTGCGCCGGTACTCGGTCGCGCCGTCCGGGTCGGCCGCGACCAGCTCGGCTTCGATGCGCCGTACGTACGCCTCGGCGTTGGCGACGTCCGCCCAGGCGTGCGGGTCCAGGTCGCCGTGCACGTGCTTGCCGACGACCGCCTGCGGCAGCACCCAGATGTCCGCGCCCGGCTCGCCGAGGAACCGGAAGGCGCCCTCCTTCGGCACGGCCTCCTTGGCCCTGTCCGGTACGGACAGCACCACGGAGTCGGCCGGGTGGTTCGTCCGCCCGCCGGTGGCCGGGTCGTCGGAGCGCACGTACACCGACCGGGTCCGCGCGTTGAGGGCCACGTCCGCGTGTCCGCCGTCGAGCAGCCTCTTCCCGCCCCCGCCCGCGCCCGCGCCCGTACCCGCGCCCGCGCCCGTACCCGCGCCCGCGCCCGTACCCGCGCCCGCGCTCGCACCCGCACCGGGGCCCGAGGCCGCTGCCGAAGCCGCCGCCTTGCCGACGGCGAAGGTGACGGTGCCGCCGCCGATCGGCGTGGTCCCGCCGGTCAGGGTCTCGGTCTGCCCCCGCACCGTGAGCCGGTATGTGCCCGGCTCGCTGAACACCCAGTTGACGTGGGTGTGGGCCTCGGGCGGCAGCGTGAAGGAGTCCTCGGCGTCGAGGCCGTCGGTGGAGTCGATGAGGATCTGCGGGGTGCCGAGTGTGTCCGTGAGATAGACGTGCAGATCACCGGGGCCCTCCAACGCGGTGGCCGTGGTGCGGACCTGGGAGCCGTCGCCCGCGACCTCGCCCTCCACGGCCCAGCCGAGCCACAGCACGTCGAGACCCAGGTCCTCCTTCAGCTTGATGACCTTGCCGCCGTACTGCTCCAGCTTCTCGCCGATCGCGATCTTGGGCGTGCCCTCGCGGCTGTTGGTGTGGATCATCTTCATGATGCCGGGCTCCTCCAGCAGCAGCCCGTTGCTGAAGACGATGTCCGACGCGGCGACCCGGGCCGCGTCGCCGGGGCTCGGCTCGTACGAGTGCGGGTCGCCGTGGTGCGGTACGACCGAGGTCACGTCCACCCGGTCGCCGCCGACCTGGCGTACCAGGTCGGCGATGATCCCGGTGGTCGTGGACACCGTCAGCTCGGCCCGCCCGGAGCCGCCGCCGCCTCCCGGGCCGCAGCCGCCCGCCAGCAGGGCGGCCGCGACGACGCCCAGGGCGGTCGTCCGTACGTGTCGTGCCCGGCTCACCGTGCGTCCGCCGTCCGGCGCAGGCGTACGGAGACGACGGCGGCGCCTCCCGCGAGTACGGCGGCGAGGGCGATGCCGGCGGGCAGCGCCGCGCTCGCGCCGGTCTTGGCCAGGCTGCCGCCCGCAGCGGTCCGACCTGTAGCCGTCCCACCTGTAGCGGTCCCGCCCGTGGCCGTGCCGCTTCCGGTCGTGCCGCCTCCGGTCGGCGGGGCGTCGGCGGGCGCCGTGGTCTGGGCGGGCGGACCGGCCGGGCCCGGCGTGCCGGTACCGGAAGGCGGCGGAGCGGCCGTCGCGGTGGGGGTGCCGGTGGGTGAGGCAGAGGCTGTAGGGGTGGCCGTGGCGGTCGGCGCAGGTGTGAGTGGGGGTGTGGGAGTGGGTGTCGGAGTCGGAGTCGGTGTCGGTGTCGGCTTCGGGGTGCCGTCACCGGGCTCGACGGTGGACGGGTCCACGTCGCCGACGGCCACGGCGAGGGTCTCCCGGTCGGTGACCGTCTTCCCGGAGGGCAGGGTGGCGCTCATCTCCATCGTGATCCGGTAGACGCCCTCGGCGTTGAAGATCCACAGGGGGTGGGCGTGCGTGGACGCGGGCAGGGCGACCGAGCCCGGATCGGACGCGGCGCTGTCGACCGTGACGCCGATGCGTACGCCCAGGTCCGGGTCGTCCTCGAACTGGCCGATGACGAGACGGCCCGGCCCCTCGATCTTCGGGAAGGTGACCTTCACGGGCCCGGACACGGCGGCGGGCAGGATCTCCAGGGTGTTCCAGCCGGGCCAGAGCAGCCCTTCCCGCACCTCGAAGTCCTTGTCGACCCAGAGGCTTTCACCGGGTTCGCCGAATCCCTCGAACTGCGGCACCTCGTCGCGCGGCGGGATGACGATCTCGTGCCGCGGATCGAAGTGCAGCAGTACGTCCGAGGGTTCGCGCCACACGGGCGCACCCGGAACCGTCCCGTCCTTGATCCGGTATTCGAGCCCGTCGCCCTGGAGGCGGGCGGCCAGGTCCAGATGCCCCCCGTCGAGGACGACCCGTTCTCCGGAGGGCGCCTCCCTGGGCGGTTCGTCGGCGGCGAGTGCGACGGGTGCGGCGAGGAGCAGGGAGAGGACGGCCGTCGTGACGGCGGCTCTCCTCGTACTTCGCGGTAGTGAGGCCCGCATGACGGGGCGTCTCCTTCGAGCGTGACAACGGTGGACCACGGCCGGGCCGGGGGCGGGCCGGCTGCCATCGGCCCGCCCCCGGCGCGGATACGGAAGGCGGCGGGGCCGCCGGTGGATCAGCCGGCCTGGAAGGTGAAGGTCGCCGTCGTCGGGCCGACCTTGGTGCCGTTCGTCCGTACGCCGCTCACCTGGAAGGTGGCGGTGTAGGTGCCGGCCTTGGTGAAGACCCAGTTGGCGTGGTCGTGCTCGCCCGCCGTGACGTTCTTGGTGTTCGTGTGGGCGGCGTCACCGCTGTCGAAGTACCGGTTGTTCACCGGGCAGAGACCGTTCTTGTAGACGGTGATCTTGCCGGGGCCGGTCACGGAGGTGAGCTTGACCTGCACCTTGTCGTTCTGGAACACCCCCGTGCCGATGTGCTCGCCGGAGATGCCGGGCCACAGCAGGTTGGTGTTCTCCACCTGCGGGAGTCTGTAGACGGTCGAGCCCGAGGCGCCGAGGTGGCTGTGGCAGCTGCCGCTCGGGACGGTGTAGGCGGAGGCGGGCAGGGCCCGGATCACCACGTCGGCGGGGTCGTACTCGACGTCCGGGGTGACCGACTCGTCGTGGACGTGCAGTTCGAGGCCGACGCCGTCGTACTCGACGTCGAGGACGTCGACATGCCCCTTGGACAGCGTGGTCCCGGCCGCGTGAGCGGCGGTGAGCCCGCCGACGGCGATGGCGGCGGCTATGGAGCCGGTGACGGTCAGAGTGCGCGCGAAGGTACGCAAAGGAAACCCCCCTGGTGAGCGTTGAATGTACGCGAACACCAAGACGATAATCATTTTCATCTAGGGAGGGCAAGAGGGAAAGGGGAACCGGAGGGTGAACGGAAGGGAATGCGCCCCCCGGCGGCGCCCCTCCCGTACCGGGGTCGCCCCGCGCAGGTCATCCGCGCCCGAGGCGGGCGGCCAGGTGGCGGGCGACGCGGGCAGCGTCCAGGCCGACGCCCCGCAGGGAGTTCGATGACAGGCTGCGCTGCCACTCCAGCCCGACGAACGCCAGGCCCGGCACGCCCGCGGCGACCCCCTCGCGGTGCCGGGGGCGCCCGGCGGCGTCCAGGGCGCCGTCGAGCCCGGCGAGGTAGGGGAGATCGGGGCGGTAGCCGGTGGCGAGCAGGATCGTGTCCACCTTCTCCCGGCCGCCGTCCGGCCAGGCCACCTCGGCGCCGTCGGCGCCGGTGAACAGCGGCCGCCGGTCCGGCGCGCCCTGGGCGACGGCGGCGCGGTAGCGGCCGTCGTCGATGACGAGCTGGGTCGGGGGCTTCCGCAGGAACCGCCCGAGCGGCGCGGTGTCCAGCCCCGTGCGCCGCAGCCAGGCGTGCAGGTCGCGGCCGAGGATCCGCTGCCGGGCGAACCGCACCGGGCCGCGGCAGGCCAGCGTCACCCGGGCGACCTTCGCGAGTTCGGCCGCCGTCTGCACCGCGGTGTTGCCCGCGCCCACCACGACGACGCGCTGCCCCGCGAACGGGCCGGGAGCGCGGTAGTCGGCGGCGTGCAGGACCGTGCCGGTGAACGCGCCCAGGCCCGGCAGCTCCGGCCGGTGCGGGTGGCCGAAGGTGCCGGACGCGGCGACCACGGCCCGCGCCGACAGCCGGTCGCCGCCCTCCAGCTCCAGGGTGAACCCGCCGTCGGCGCGGCGGACGCCCGCCACCCGGCTGCCCGTGCGGATGTCCGCGTCCAGGGCGGCAGCGTAGGCGGTCAGGTAGGCGACGACCTCGTCCCGGTGCGGGTACCGCCCCGGGTCGGCCCCGGGGAACGGCATCCCCGGCAGGGAGCTGTACCGGGCGGGGGAGAAGAGGGTGAGGCTGTCGTAGTAGCGCGGCCACGACCCCGCCGGGCGGTCGGACGCCTCCAGCACCACCGGCTGGAGGCCCTGCCGCAGCAGGGCGCGGGCGGTGGTGAGGCCGGACTGGCCGCCGCCGATCACTGCCACGTCGAAGTGGTGCACGGGTCCCCCTGAGTTCGATGAATGTCTATATCGATGTTCATCGAAACAGGTGGGTGCCGACGGCGCAAGTCGGGTGCCGACGGCGCAAGTCGTCGGGCCCGCGACCGAGGCCACGCCCACCCATCCACACCCACGGACCCGCGCCCGTGATGTGACCCGCGCCACAGGGCGTCACAGCGGTCGATGACCCGGTGTCTTGAGGGCGAACCCCTGGAAACGGAGGAGACACCATGACCGAGAGCACCGAAGTCGTCGTGATCGGTGGCGGGTACGCCGGCGTCATGGCCGCCAACCGTCTGACGCGGCGCGACGACGTGACCGTGACGCTGATCAATCCGCGCCCGTCCTTCGTCCACCGGATCCGGCTCCACCAAGTGGTGCGCGGCTCCCACGACGCGGTCGTCGAGTACCGCGAGATCCTCGCCCGGAGCGTCCGGCTGGTGGTCGACACCGCGACACGGATCGACGCGGCCGACCGCGTGGTGACGCTCGCGTCCGGCGGCACGGTCCACTACGACTACCTGATCTACGCCGTGGGCAGCGGCAGCGCCGACCCGCGCGTCCCCGGCGCGGCCGAGTTCGCCTACCCGGCCGCCACCCTGGAGGAGGCGCGGCGGCTGCGGTCGGCGCTCGCCGCCACGCCCGCGACAGCCCCGGTGACCGTGGTCGGAGGCGGTGCGACGGGCATCGAGATCGCCGCCGAGCTGGCGGAGGAGGGCCGTACCGTGAGCCTCGTCTGCGGCGGGGCGCTCGGCACGTATCTGCACCCGCGAGGCCGGCGCTCCGTCGCCAGGCAGCTGGCCCGGCTCGGTGTGACCGTGCTCGAAGGGCCCGACACGAAGGTGACGGCCGTGACCCGCGACGCGGTGCGGCTCGCCGACGGCCGCGCGCTGCCGAGCGAGGTCACCGTGTGGACCGCCGGGTTCGGCGTACCGGACCTCGCCAAGCGCAGCGGCCTGACCACCGACGCCGCGGGCCGCCTGCTCACGGACGAGACGCTGACGAGCGTGGACGACACGCGGATCGTCGCGGCCGGCGACTCGGCGGCACCGTCCGACCTGCCGCTGCGGATGAGCTGCCAGTCCGCGACCCCGCTGGGCGCGCACGCCGCCGACACGGTCGTCAACCGGATCTCGGGCGAGCGGCCCGCCACCATCGACATCGGCTTCTTCGGCCAGTGCATCGCCGTGGGCAGTCGCGGCGCCACCGTGCAACTGGCCTCCAGGGACGACACCGTGAAGAAGTTCTACATCGGCGGCCGGCTCGCCTCGATGATCAAGCAGTCGGCGCTGAAGAACCTGGTCGGCCATCTGGCGGACGAGGCGCGCAAGCCCGGCTCGTACAGCTGGGCGTTCAAGGACGCCAAGCGCCGGCAGGTGACGCGGGCCCGGCACGGCGACGCGCTGACCGCTGACCGCTGAGCCGCTGACTGAGCCGCTGAGCCGCTGAGTCGCCCACCGCTGAGCCGCTGAGCCGCTGCGCCGCTGCGCCGCTGAGCGCCGAGCCGCCGAACCGACGCGTCCGCCAGGAGCGCGGGCGCGCCCACCGGGAACAAGGAGAAGATCAGGACATGGCGAGGGAAGAGGATCCGGAGATGACCGGCCACGCCGCCGAACCGGCGACCGAGACGTTCGTCGCCCACCGCAACCTGCTCTTCACCGTCGCCTACGAGATGCTCGGATCGGCCGCCGACGCCGAGGACGTCCTCCAGGAGACCTGGCTGCGGTGGGTCGACGTCGACCTGGGGCAGGTGCGCGACCAGCGCGCCTACCTGGTCCGGATCACGACCCGGCAGTCCCTCAACCGGCTGCGCACCATGAAGCGCCGCCGGGAGGCGTACGTCGGCTCCTGGCTGCCCGAGCCGCTCCTCACCGCCCCCGACGTGGCCGAGGACGTCGAGCTCGCCGAGAGCGTGTCGATGGCGCTGATGCTCGTCCTCGAAACGCTGACGCCGACCGAACGGGCCGTCTTCGTGCTGCGCGAGGTCTTCGACGTCGGCTACGACGAGATCGCGGCCGCCGTCGACAAGAGCCCCGACGCCGTCCGCCAGATCGCCCACCGCGCCCGCCGGCACGTCGACGCCCGCCGCCCCCGCCAGGCGGTCTCCTCCAGGGCGACCCGGGCGGCCCTGGAGGCGTTCCGGCGCGCCATGGAGACCGGCGACCCGCAGGGCCTCCTCGACGTGCTCGCCCCCGATGTCGTCCTCGTCGGCGACGGCGGCGGCGTGAAGCAGGCCGCGCTGCGGCCGGTCACCGGCGCCGACAAGGTGGTCCGCATGTTCACCGGCGGGATGCGCAAGGTCGACGGCACGATCACCGCCGAAGCGACCACGGTCAACGGCAACCCGGCACTCCTCGTCCGCCTGGACGGCGAGATCGACGGCATCCTGGCGATCCGCGCCGAGGACGCCCGCATCACCGGCATCTACTACGTCCGCAACCCGGAGAAGCTGTCCCGCGTCGAGTCCGAGACCCCGCTCACCCTGCGGTGACCAGCCGGCCCGGCCGGGGCACCACGCGGGCCTCGGCGGGCGGGCGCCACCGGGGCGGCGGCGACCCGGACTCGCTCCTTCCGCCGGAGGCGCCCTGGCCGTCCTGTGGACGTCCGGGGCGTCCGGCCGGCCCGCCTCGACCTCGGGATCGTCCTGCGCGCGCTGGCCCGCGACCGGGAGGCTAGGCGGACCCTGGTCGCCGCGCTGAAGAGCCCCCGGCAGGCGGAGGCCGCCGCCCACCTGCGCGCACTCGGCGTCCCCGCCCCCGGCGTCCGCGCCCGAGGCTGATCCCACCGGTGGCCACGGCATCAGCCTCGTGACGCGGTCGGCGTGTCCGGTGTCTGCCGTATCGTTCCCTTCGGGTCGCCGACCGCGAGCGCGTCGCGAGTGGATCGGGGCCGCTGTCTCCCCGGACCGTTTCGAAGGAGGGTCTCCCGCCGTGTCCTCCCGTCCTGTCCGTGTGCTGCTGGTGGAGGACGACGCGCTGATGCGCCGGTCCTTCGGCGTCGCCCTGGAGCGTTACGGGTACGAGGTGAAGGCCGCGGCCGACGGGCTGACAGGACTGGAACTCTTCCGCGACGACAGCTTCGACCTGCTGATCCTGGACGTGATGCTGCCGGGCCTGGACGGCATCGGCCTGTGCCGCAGGGTCAGGGAGAGCAGCCTGGTGCCCGTGCTGATGATGTCCGCTCGCGGTGACGGGCTCGATGTCGTCGCCGGTCTGGAGGCCGGGGCGGACGACTACGTGGTCAAGCCGGTGGACACGTACGTCCTGGTGGCACGTATCCGCTCGCTGCTGCGCCGGGCGACCTACACGGCCGCCCCGGAGCCCCGGGGTGACGTGCTGGTCTTCGGTGACCTGAGCATCGACACCGCCGGCATGGAGGTGTCCCTGGCGGGAAGCCCGGTGGCACTGACCCCGACCGAGCTGAAGCTGCTGCTGGAGTTCGCCGCGCATCCGGGCGTCGTACTGGAGCGCCACACCCTGCTCCGCAACGTGTGGGAGTACGGCTGGGACGGTGACAGCCGGGTCGTTGACCTGTGCGTGCAGCGGCTGCGGCGGAAGCTGGGCCGCGACCGGATCGAGACGGTCCGGGGCTTCGGCTACAAGTTCCGGCGCTGAGGCGCGTGCGTACGCCCCACCGGCCATGGCCGGTCCGAGCCTCCCTGCGCTGGAAGATCGCCGCGCTCGCGGCCGTCACGGCCTTCCTGGTCGTGGCGGCGGTGGGCGTGCTGGTGCACCTGTGGACCGCGCGGGACATCCGTGACCGAGCCGAGAGGCAGGCCCTCAACACGCTCTACTCGGCGATGGACGTCCACCGGCGTACCGGAGCTCTGGCAGACGGTGCCGAGCTGGATCCGGCCGAGCTTCCCGCCGCGCTGCGGCGCCCTGCCGACGGCGACCGGCACGCGGCGTACGACGACCGGGTCGACGGAAACGTCGGCCCGAGCGTCTGGGCCGCTCAGCGGACCGGCGGCCCGGGCAGCCCGGTGCTCGCCGTCCAGATCAACATGGGCCCGGAACTCCACGACCTGCGGCGGCTCGATGTGACGATGGCGGTGGCCTCACTGGTCGCGCTCGCGGCGGCCGCGCCCGTCGCGGTCTACGGGGCCGGCCTGGTCGCCCGCAGGCTGCGGCGGGTCTCCGAGACCGCGGGCCGGATCTCCGCCGGGGACCTCGACGCCAGGACCGGGCCCACCGGGGGCGACGACGAGGTGGCCGAGATCGCCGCCACCGTCGATCTGATGGCCGACAGCCTCGGCCGGCGGCTGCGGAACGAGCGCCGGTTCACCGCCGACGTGGCCCACGAGCTGCGCACGCCGGTCGGCGGCCTGCTGGCGGCCGTCGACCTGCTGCCGCCTGGTGAGACGGAGGACCTGCTCCGTGCCCGAGTGCGGGATCTGCGCGGTCTGGTCGAGGATCTGCTGGAGATCTCCCGCCTGGACGCCGGGGCGGAGCAGCCCGTCCGCGCCCGGGTGCCGCTCGGCGCCGTCGTCGCGGAGGCCGTGGCGCGTACCGGCTACGACACCGAGGTCACCGTCGCCGACGGACCGCGGGGCGCGGAGGCCGACCGGACCGTGGAGGTCGACCGGACCGCAGAGGTCGACCGGACCGTGGAGGCCGACCGGGGCGCGGAGGTCGACCGGACCGTGGAGGCCGACCGGGGCGCGGAGGTCGACCGGGGCGCGGAGGCCGACCGGGGCGCGGAGGTCGACCGGACCGTGGAGGCCGACCGGACCGTGGAGACCGACCCCCGCCGTCTGGAGCGGATCGTCGGCAACCTCGTCGTCAACGCCCACCGGCACGGTGCCGCCCCGGTGCGGGTCGGCGTCGAGGGCCGTACGGTCGTCGTACGCGACCACGGCCCCGGCTTCCCGCCTGACCTGCTGCTCCACGGGCCGCGCCGCTTCCACACGGGCGCGGCGGAACGCGGCTCGGGCCACGGCCTGGGCCTGACCATCGCCCTGGGGCAGGCCCGGCTCCTCGGTGCCGAACTGCGCCTGGACAACGCCCCGGACGGCGGCGCCGTCGCCACCCTGCGCCTGCCGGACTGACCGCCCGCGCTACAGAACCGGTACGCAGCGGCGCGGACGCCGATACACGGCCGCCCAGTCCCCGATACGTTCCCCCGACACCCTTCGACGTGCGCCTTCCGTACGTCGAAGAGGAGTCCCCCATGATCGCCGACCCGCTTGTGCCGCGCCCGACGGACGGCGGCATCGCGGCCGCCACCCGCGCGTTGACGAAGGTCTACGGCAGCGGTGACACCCGTGTCGTCGCCCTGGACCAGGTGGACATCGCCTTCCACGAGGCCCAGTTCACCGCGATCATGGGCCCGTCCGGCTGCGGCAAGTCCACCCTGCTGCACTGCGCGGCCGGCCTGGACTCGCCCACCTCCGGCTCCGTACGCGTCGGCACCACCGAACTGAGCACACTGAACGACCGGCAGCTCACGCGACTGCGCCGTGACCGCGTCGGATTTGTCTTCCAGGCGTTCAACCTGCTGCCGACGCTGACCGCGCTGGAGAACATCACGCTGCCGTCGACCATCGCCGGACGCCGCCCCGACCAGCGGTGGCTGGACCGGGTGGTCTCCATGGTCGGCCTGTCCGAGCGCCTCCACCACCGGCCCGCGCAGCTGTCCGGCGGGCAGCAGCAGCGCGTGGCGGTGGCCCGCGCCCTGGCCTCCCGTCCCGCGATCGTCTTCGGCGACGAGCCCACCGGCAATCTCGACTCCCGCGCCGGGGCCGAGGTCCTCGGCTTCCTGCGCGACTCCGTACGGGAGCTGGGCCAGACCGTCGTCATGGTCACCCACGATCCCGTCGCCGCCGGCTACGCCGACCGCGTGGTCTTCCTCTCCGACGGCCGCGTGGTGGACGAGATCGCCCACCCCACGCAGGACCGGGTCCTGGAGCGCATGAGGGAACTCGACCCCCGCTCACGCACCACCGGCTGACCGCCCTCGCCCTCGCCCTCCCCGTCTCCCTCGCCTTCGCCCTCCCGTCTCCCTCGCCTTCGCCCTCCCTCTCCCTCCCCCTCCCCGTCTCCCTCTCCCTCGCCCTCGCCCTCGCCCTCCTCCGGAAGCCACCCATGCTGAGAACAGCCCTGCGCGACATCCTGGCGCACAAGGCCCGCCAGATCATGACCGTCCTCGCGGTCTGTCTGGGGGTCGCGTTCGTCTCCGGCACCCTCGTCTTCGCGGACTCCACCGCCGAGGCCCATCGCGCCGCCGCGTCGAAGAACTTCGCCGGCATCGCGGTCACCGTGACCGCGAAGGAACCCCCGCCCGGGGCCCCCTCCGGCGCTGCCGGGGCCCGCGCGGACCAGCCGAGCGGCGCCCTCGACGACGCACTCGTACGGAGACTGGCCGACGTGCCCGGCGTCGCCGCCGTACGGCCCGCCGTCGACGGTTCGGCCACCATGAACGCGGCGGACGGCACCCCGCTGCGGGCCGACCGGGCGTGGTCGAACCTGGCTGCCGCCTACGTGCCCGGCGCGGACGGCGAGGACCGCCGCTACCCGCTGACCGAGGGCCGTGCCCCGGCGGACAGCGGTGAACTCGCCGTGGACGGCGGCACCGCCGCCGCCGGCCGCTTCCGCGTCGGGGACACGATCACCCTGGCCACCGACGGCCCCGTCATGACCAAGCGGCTCGTCGGCATCGTCACCACCACCGACACCCGGGTGACCGCCGGAGGCACCCTCGCCCTGTTCGACAAGGCGACCGCCCAGAAGCTGTTCGCGTCCCCGGGCCACTACACCGGCATCGACCTGTCGGCGACGCCCGGCACCGACCCGTCCGACCTCGCCCGCCGGGTCACTGACGTGCTCCCGGCCGACCGCGCCGAGGCCACCACCGGCGCCGCCCTCGCCGCTCAGCAGGCCGTCCTCGTCGACACCCTGACCCGGGGGTACGCGAAGCTGCCGCTGGTCTTCGCCGGAGTGTCCCTCTTCATCGGCTCGTTCCTCATCGTCAACACCTTCACCATGCTGGTGGCGCGGCGCACCCGCGAGATCGCCCTGCTGCGGGCGATCGGCGCCTCGCGCGGCCAGGTGTCCCGCTCGGTCCTCCTGGAGGCCACCCTGGTCGGCCTCGTCGCATCGGCGGCCGGCTTCCTGCTCGGCCTCGGCATCGCCTCGGTGCTGCCCGCCGTCCTGAGCACCGGCGGGAACACGCTGCCCCGAGGCCCCCTGGTGATCGGCCCGCGCCCGGTCGCGGCGGCGCTCGGTGTGGGCGTGGGCGTCACCGTGCTCGCCGCGTGGCTGCCGTCCCGCAGGGCGGCGAAGGTCGCGCCCGTCGAGGCGCTGCGCACGGCCGGACAGCCGGCCTCCGCCGCCCGTACCCGGACGCGCGGCGTGGTGGGCCTGGCCTTGCTGGTCCTCGGAGCCGGTCTGCTGATCTCGCTCAGCGGGGCGGCGAAGGACGCGTCCGAGGAGAACCTGCGGGACGCGATGCTCGCCTGCGGCCTCCTCGTCACCGCGCTGATCGTCCTCGCGCCCCTGCTCGCCGTCCCGGTGATCCGGCTGACCGGACGCCTGACCGGCCGCTTCGGCATCACCGGCCGTCTCGCCCGGGAGAACGCCCTGCGCGATCCGCGCCGCACCGCCGCCACCGCCGCCACCCTGCTGATCAGCACCGCACTGGTCGCGGGGCTCGCGGTCATCGGGAACTCCACCGGGCAGGCCCTCGACCGCCAGGCGGCGGCCGGGCTCGGCGCCGACTACGTGATCAGCAGCCGCTCCACCATGGCCGGGATCGACCCGGCCGCCGTACGGCAGGTGGCCGGCACCGCCGGGGTGCGGACCGCGAGCGCCGTCACGGACTCCACCCTGTTCACCGGCGGCGGTGTCCGGGAGATCGCGGGCGTCGACCCCGACACCGTGAACGCCGTCATGAAGCTCGACTTCGTCAGCGGCTCCGCAAGAGACCTCGGTCCGGGCCGGATCGCCGTCTCCAGCACCCTCGCTCGGGAGCACGGCGTCACCACGGGCGGCCGGCTCGACGCGAGCATCGGCCGGCAGCGAGAGCCCACGGGCTACACCGTCGTCGGCGTGTACAGGGACAACCCGGTCGCCCGCGACGCCCTGGGCGCCCGTACCGAGGTGGCGAGGAACAGCCTCCTGCCCGGCTCCGTGCAGCGCGTCCTCGTCCGCACCGACGACGGCGCGGTGTCGCAGAGCGTCGAGGACCGGCTGCGTACCGCCGTCGGCGACAGCCCGCTGGTGAAGGTGCAGGACCGGCGGCGACTCGTCGCCGAGGCCGCCGGCCCCATGGCCGACCTGCTGACGGTGATGTACGGGATGCTCGCCGTCGGTGCCGTGATCGGCGCGCTCGGCATCCTGAACACCCTGGCCGTGTCGGTCGCCGAACGCACCCGGGAGATCGGCGCGTTGCGCGCCATCGGCATGGACCGTGCCGGTATCCGGCGGATGATCCGCCTGGAGGCGGTGACCGTCGCCGCTTTCGGCACGCTCCTCGGCCTGGCGGGCGGCCTGTTCGGCGCCTGGGCGGTCGGTTCGCTCGCCAACGGCGCGATCGAGCAGTACTCCCTGGCACCGCCCTGGGGCACGCTCCTCCTCGTATGCCTGCTGTCCCTCGCGATCGGCGCGGTCGCGGCCACCGTCCCCGCCCGCCGGGCGGCCGCCCTGAGCCCGCTGGAAGCCGTCGCCGAGACGTGACGAGCCACCAGGCCGCGACGGGCGACGGCGTCCGGCCGGGACCCGTCTCGGCTCGGGCGGGCCGTTTCGACCTGGGCGGGACCCGTCTCGGCCCGGACAGGCCCGTCTCTCGACGGGCGACGGCGTCCGGCCGGGGACGGGCCCGTAGCCGGCCGGCCCGTCTCCCGACGGGCGACCCGCGTCCGGCCATGTTGCCGCCCGCGCGTCCTCGAGGAGGTGCCGCGCCCGTGCCAGCCAGCCGCCGCCACGGGTTCTGCGATCGCCGGATCAGGATCAGGATCAGGCCCGTCCTGCCGTGCCGTCTTCCACCGGGTCGAGCATCTCCTCCTGCGGAGGCACGACCACCAGCTCCGTGGGGGCGTGGCGTCGCCCGCGGCTGGTGAGCCGGGTGGCGATGGGCTCGGTGTAGCGGGCGGTGAGCGGACCCAGCACCACCAGGATCAGGACGTACGCGGTGGCGAGCGGCCCGAGGGAGGGTTCGATGCCCGCGGTGACGGCGAGTCCCGCGATGACGATCGAGAACTCGCCCCGCGCCACGAGGGTGCCGCCCGCCCGCCACCGTCCCTTGGCGGAGATCCCGGCCCGCCTGGCGGCCCAGTAGCCGGTGGCGATCTTCGTGGTGGCCGTGACCACGGCCAGGGCGAGGGCCGGGAGGAGGACGGGCGGGATGCTGGCGGGGTCGGTGTGGAGGCCGAAGAAGACGAAGAAGACGGCCGCGAACAGGTCCCGCAGCGGGCTGAGCAGGTTGTGGGCGCCTTCGGCGACCTCGCCCGACAGGGCGATGCCGACGAGGAACGCGCCGACCGCCGCGGACACCTGGAGCTGCTGGGCGATGCCCGCCACCAGGAGGGTCAGGCCGAGGACGACCAGGAGGAGCTTCTCGGGGTCGTCACTGGAGACGAAACGGGAGATGACCCTGCCGTACCGCAGGGCCAGGAAGAGGACGAGTCCGGCGGCGCCGAGCGCGATGGCGAGGGTGACACTGCCGGCGGCGAGCCCGGTACCGGCCAGCAGGGCGGTGAGGATCGGCAGGTAGACCGCCATGGAGAGGTCTTCCAGGACCAGGATGCTCAGCACGATGGGCGTCTCGCGGTTGCCGAGGCGCCCGAGGTCGCCGAGGACCTTGGCGATCACGCCGGAGGACGAGATCCAGGTGACTCCCGCCAGCACGACGGCGGCGACGGGCCCCCAGCCGAGCAGCAGGGCCATCGCCGCGCCTGGCAGGGCGTTCAGGCAGGCGTCCACCAGGCCGGCGGGGTACTGCTTCTTCAGGTTGGTGACGAGGTCGGTGGCGGTGTACTCGAGACCGAGCATCAGGAGCAGGAGGACGACGCCGATCTCGGCGCCGATCGCCACGAACTCCTCGCTCGCGCCGAGGGGGAGCAGCCCGCCGGTGCCGAAGGCGAGACCGGCGAGGAGGTAGAGGGGTATGGGGGAGAACTTCAGCCGTCCGGCGATCCGCCCCAGCAGGCCGAGGCCGAGGATGATCGCACCGAACTCAATGAGGAAGACGGCGGACGAGTGCACTCATCACTCCCTTCCGAGTATCGCGGCGGCGGCGTCGACGCCTTCGCGGGTGCCGATGACGATGAGGGTGTCGCCGCCGGCCAGACGGAAGTCCGGCCCCGGCGCGGGAATGGCGTCGGCTCTGCGCAGCACGGCCACGATGGACACGCCCGTCTCCGTCCGCATACGGGTGTCGCCGAGCAGCCGCCCGTTCCAGTACGAGGCCGCGGCCAGCTCGATCCGCTCGGCGACCAGCCCGAGGTCCGTGGTGGACAGCAGGTTGGGGCTGTGGTGGGCGGGCATGAGCGCGTCGATGAGTGCCTCCGACTCACCGGCGGTGAGTCTCACGGACAGGGCGCAGGCGTCGGGATCGTCCTGGCGGTACGCGTTGAGCACCCGCGTTCCGTCGCGCCGCGCGACCACCGACAGGTGCCGGTCCTCCCGCGTGGTGAGGTCGTAACGGACCCCGATGCCGGGCAGGGGAGTACTGCTCATCCGCAGAACGGGCACGACGGCTCTCCTCGACGATGCGACACATGAGCGAGGCGTCCCGCATACGGGTGACGCCTTGGCGATTACTTTACGTGGGGCGCGAACCGCACCATATGGCCCGAATCGGATGACGCCCATCGAGACCCGGCCGCCGGCGGCCCGCGCTCACCGCGGTACGCGGGTACGCGGGTTCGCCGCCCGACGCCGGCACGCCGATCCGCCGGTTCGCGGGTACGCGGGTGCTGCCGGTCCGCCGGTCCGCCGGTCCGCCGGTTCGCGGGTACGCGCGTACGCGGGGCCGGTGCGCCATCTCCGCGGCGCGAGCGGCGCGCCGGGAACCTCGCGGTGACGACCGCCGACACCGGCACGACATGCCCGCACGCGCCTTCGGCGGCGTGCGGAGGACCGCCGGTAAGCTGACCGACCGCCGGGCTGGGGAGGCCCTGTCGGCATGCTCCGCGAGCGACCGTCGGCATGCTCCGTGAGCGACCGTCGGCATGCTCCGCGAGCGACCGCCGGCACGCTCCGCGAGCGACCGCCGACAGGACGGCGCACCGGGCAGCCGGGACCAGCGTGGGAAGGCCGGGAGCGAGCGGTGGCAGGACGCGTGGCGCGGCTGTGGCAGGCGCTGTTCACCACCCACCCGGCCCGTACGACCGTCATGGCCTTCTCGACGGTCATCCTCGGCGGCACCGTCCTGCTGACCCTGCCCGTGGCCTCCGCCGACGGCGGCGCGACCGGTGTGGTTACGGCCCTGTTCACCGCGACCTCGGCGGTGTGCGTCACGGGCCTGGTCGTGGTCGACACGGGGACGTACTGGAGCGGCTTCGGTCAGGGCGTCATCCTGGCCCTCATCCAGGTCGGCGGTTTCGGCATCATGACGATGGCGTCCCTGCTGGCCCTGCTGGTCTCGGGCAGGCTGCGGCTGCGCATGCAGCTGACGGCGGCCGCCGAGACCAGGAGCCTCGGCATCGGAGACGTACGCCGGGTCCTTCTCGGCGTCGCCGCGACGACGGCCGCCGTCGAACTCGCGGTCTGGGCGTGGCTGGCGCTCCGCTTCCGGTACGGGTACGCGATGCCGCCCGGTGACGCCGTCTACCACGGCTTCTTCCACGCGGTGTCGGCGTTCAACAACGCCGGCTTCGCCCTCCGGCCCGACAGCCTGATGCGGTACGCCACGGACCCGCTGGTGACGCTGCCGATAGCGGTGGCCGTGATCCTCGGCGGCATCGGCTTCCCCGTGCTGCTGGAAGTGCTCCGGCACCGCACCCGAAGGCGTACGACGGGGCGGCGCGGCTGGTCCCTCCACACCAGACTCACCCTGATCACGGCCGCGGGCCTGCTGCTGGCCGGGACCGCGCTGACCTGCCTCCTGGAGTGGGGCAACCCCGGCACGCTGGGCCGGTTCGACTGGGAGGACAAGCTGCTCAACGGCTTCGTCCACTCCGTCATGACCCGCAGCGGCGGCTTCAACGCCATCGACATCGGCTCCCTGGAGGACGCGACGCTGCTGATGACGTGCGCGCTGATGTTCATCGGCGGCGGCAGCGCCGGCACGGCGGGCGGCATCAAGGTCACCACCTTCGCCGTCCTCGCCGCCGCGATGGTCGCCGAGGTGCGCGGCGAACCCAACTCCACGATCCTGGGCCGCCGTATCGCCCCCCACGCCCTGCGGCAGGCACTCACCGTCGCCCTCCTCGGCGTCGGCTTCGTCACGGCGGCGTCCCTGGCGCTCATGACGGTGGTGAAGGCACCGTTCGAGGTGGTGCTGTTCGAAGCGGTGTCGGCCTTCGGCGTCAACGGGCTGTCCGCAGGTGTCAGCGCGCAACTGCCGGTCCCCGGACAGTTGATCGCCGTCATCCTGATGTTCGTCGGCCGCCTCGGCCCGGTCACCCTCGTCTCCGCCCTCGCCCTGCGCGAGCGCACCCGCCGCTATGAACTCCCCGAGGAACGCCCCGTCATCGGATGACCGGCCCGGCCCGGCCCGGCCACACGCCGCGTCCGCGCCGCGTGGTCTGGCCGTATCCGCGCGCCGGGTCCACCGCGGGCTGTCCGGCGCCCGTGGCCGGCGGACAGCCACGGCAGTCGGCGCGGCGACAGCCAGGGCCGGTGGCGCGGCGGAGAGTCGGGGCCGGTGGCGCGGCGGCCCTGTGCCCGTCAGCCGGGCGCATGGCGGACCTGCCGTGTTCGGCGCAGAAGCGCCCAAGCGTCTGCGACGGGGCCCACGTGAGCAGCTCCCTCAGCCCCTCGACGTCTCCTCCGGTGAACGCGTCGAGGAACCGCGCCGCGAGCCGGTCACGCTCCTGCCGGTGGGGGTGGGGATGCCGCTCCTCGCGGGGCGCGGGGCGCGGGGCGCGGGGCGAGGGCCGGGGGTGCGCAAGGCCCAGGCCGCTGCCCTGGGCCTTCAGCGTCCACATGCCCTGGTGCCTCGCCCTGCCGCCGTCATGCCGGGGCGCCGACGGGGACGCCTCGGGTCGCCCACGCCCGGCCTCGCGCCGGCGCCGGGCGCCATCCGGTGATTCGACATACTTCTATGTTGACATCCATCGATGTCGGAGAGATTCTGATATCGGCAGGAATCGAATCAAGGAGGGCGTGGTATGAGCGAGCAGTCCATGGAACTGCGCGAGAAGGTCCGCGTCGGGTATGCCGCGGCGGCTCTGCGGGTCACCGAGGGGGCCACCGCGTGTGGTGGGCCGGGCACCACGGAAGCCGACGGCGACTTCGGCGCCGGGCTCTACGAGGCGGAAGACCGCGACTCGCTGCCCGCGGAGGCGGTCGCCGCCTCCCTCGGCTGCGGAAACCCGCTCGCCGTGGCCGAACTGCGCGAGGGCGAGCGCGTACTGGACCTCGGCTCGGGCGGCGGGATCGACGTGCTCCTGTCCGCCCGGCGGGTGGGGCCGACCGGCAAGGCGTACGGGGTCGACATGACCGAGGAGATGCTGGCGCTCGCGCTGGCCAACGCGGAGAAGGCGGGTGCGGCCAATGTCGAGTTCCTCAAGGGCACCATCGAGTCCCTGCCGCTGCCTGCGGGCACGATGGACGTCGTGATCTCCAACTGCGTGATCAACCTGTCCGTCGACAAGCCCGCCGTCTTCGCGGAGATGTTCCGGGTCCTCGTGCCAGGCGGGCGCATCGGGGTCTCGGACGTGGTCGCGGAGGACCGTCTGACGCCCGAACAGCGGGCCGAGCGCGGCGACTACGTGGGGTGCGTCGCCGGGGCGCTGTCGATGGGCGAGTATCGGCGGGGCCTGCAGGACGCCGGGTTCACGGAGGTGGAGATCGTGCCGACGCATGAGGTGGCCGACGGCATGCACTCCGCCATCGTGCGTGCGGTGAAGCCCGCGACCGGCACGCCGCCGCTGCCGGCCGTCGAGGCGGCACCGGCCTGTGGGGGTACGTCCTGCTGCGGATGAGCACGCGGCCCCCGACGCGCACGGCACCAGGGCCCTGACACTCGGGGTCTGGCACTCGGCGGAGCCCGAGGGGCTCCGCCGCATCCGCGAGATCCTCGCCCGCACCGTCCCACCGTGTCCCCGGTCCCGCCCCGGCCCCGCCCCGCGCCGGTCGGGCGCGGGAGCGGGGTGCGGAGGCGACGGAGGGTCAGGGGGCGGCGAGGTACCGCTCGGCGTCCAGGGCGGCCTGGCAGCCGGTGCTCCGCTCGCAGCGCTGTTCGCGCACTCGTCCACCGGTGGCAGGATCGAGAGCGGGAAGTCCAAGAACTCGAGGTCGGGGATTCCTACTGGATCGTCGTTCATGAAGACCGCACCGGGCTCAGCTTCCACGTACCGCCGAATCTGCCGGACGCGGCGCTGCAAGCCCTGATCGACACTGACCTCAAGGCCCTCGCCGCCCCACCCGAGGGCGATGCCAGTGTGGTCATCAGCTGGAACGAGCAGACCCGGACGTGGCGTCGCAGCATCCGCCCACGGCCCGCAAGCGCCACCGACGGTCCTTGAGCCCTTTCCCGCCCCACGCTGATACGTGGTGTCAGGACGAGGACGGCCCGCGCCACGTCGGCGATGCGGTACGAGAGAGCGCCGACGAACACGTGCTCCACCTCGTCGAACCGCTCCGTCCACCGGTGAAGGAGCGCCGCCTCGTCGGCGATGAACAGATCGTCGCAGGAGCGGTCGCCCCGGTGCGGCCCTGCGGGGATGTCTCCCTCTGGGCGCGGGCGCGGGCGCGGGCGCGGGTGCTTGTCGAGGAAGATCTTCGCGTTCGCGCCTGCGGGGGAACGTTCCTCTGTCGGGAGTGGTGCGGATCACGCAGCCCCTCACCCGCATGCGGAGGCGGCACTGTCCCCGCGCCACCTAGATGGTGCGGGCGGGCTCGGCGGCCCCTGAGGCGGCCAGACAACAACAAGGCCCCGGGCCGATGGCCTGGGGCTTCACTTCGGAGCGGGTGACGGGAATCGAACCCGCGCTCTGAGCTTGGGAATCAACGGCTCCTCCCGGCTTGAGGGCCTGTGTGACCTGCGGAAACGGCAGGGCTCGGTGTGATCGGAATGGCATCGCCGCACCGCTCATGACCGGTGTTGACCGCGCTGAAGGGCACGGATGGGGCACGAGCGTGGATAAATCGGAGTTCTGGCCCCTCGTGGTCGATCGTGTGTCGCGTTGACCGGCAACGTTGATGGGCCCGCTGAGGCGGTTACGAACGCGAGCGAGCGAAGGCGGTGAGGCGGTCGACTGTGCGGTAGCGGTCACAGCGACGAGGGACCTGGCGACTACGTCGGCCAAGCGGGTACCCATGACGTCGAACCGGTGTCATCGGACGCGGCGCCGGCCTGAGCTCTTGGAGCGCACTGCGATGAACACCACCTCGGCCACGACGATCACGATGCCGATGATCAGGAGGTAGACCAGGCCCTCCACCACCACGCCGATGATTCCCAGGATGACGGCCGCGAGCAGCAGGAACAGGAGCCATGCCATATCGAGAGCACCTCCACCGGTGTGTCTACGGCGCGGACACGGTAGGTCAGCGGCGCGCCAACTGCCGTTCGCCGTGGGTGCCGGGCTGGTAGGCCAGGTCGTAGTGCTTGAAGACCGCTTCCTCCTGCTCGGCGGGCAGGATGTCGTCCGTGCCGATGGCAGGGGCCTTCTTCACCAGTCCCTTGGTGTGCGCGACCTTGACGTAGTCCGGTCCCAGAACGGCCTCGCCGAGCGGGACGAAGACGAGGTGCTGGCGGGTGGGTAGCCCCGTGCGGATGGTGGCCATAGCCGGTTCGTCGGTGGCGGTGTCGACGTAGATCGCTTCGAGGACGCCGATCTTGCGGCCCTTGGGGTCGATGACGTCGTGGCCACGCCACTCGCGGATATCGGCTGAATGGATCATGCCCTACTCCCTGCGGGCGCCACGGTGCCGGTTACACGACCCCGGCGTATACACACCGGGGTCGCCCTTTCGGGCCGGTCGCACGTGAGAGTGTGCCGACCCACTCCCAGGTTAAGCCTCGTGCGCGTTTCCAGCATCAGGGATCGTTCACTGCCATCAGGGTCGCCTGGTGTGCGGGAACGGCCTTCGACTGGCCTCAGCCCCGTGCCCTTCCCCCTCCATGAGCCAGATGCCCGGGTGGCGGTGCGCGTGACCGTCGCCTGCCCGCGAGGGAGTTCTCGACGCACCACGCCTTCTCTCTGCCGCGCTGCCCTTCGCCCGCCCGGCGAACTCCGGACGGAGGTCTCTGCCGTCCAGCCGATTATTCATATATTCCATGATGCGTATGGTGGGCTCTGGCGGAAACGCCCCGAAGGGCCGCAATAATGGGGAATTTGTCTGCGTAATATGCGGCCGTCAGAATGGGCGATTCTGGACGGCCCGGAATTTGCCGATCACGCCATCATCCCCTCAGGAGCTGGCTTCTCCATGACACTGGACATCCATGACGCGCCTCAATGGCGCAGAACATCTGCCTGGTTGACAGCGGCGCTCGCGGTGCTGGTCGCCGCCGTCGTCGTGGCAGTGACGCCGACACGGGCAAACGCGGTCGCCTTGCCCGTACCTCTGGGAACCGCCGACAGCTTCGCGGTTCTGGCCGGTGAGTCGGTCACCAACACCGGGCCTTCGGTCATCACCGGAGATGTCGGAGTGCACCCCGGGACGGCCATTTCCGGTTTCCCCCCGGGGCTGGTGAACGGGACGTTCCACTCCGCGGACGCGGTGGCCGCCGGTGCCAAGAGCGACCTGGTCGCGGCGTACAACAACGCGGCCGGACAGTCCTCGGACGGCGCACTTCCTCCGGACGCCGGCGGTTTGACGCTGGTACCGGGCGTCTACACGGCGTCGTCCACTCTCGGCCTCACCGGCACGCTCACCCTGGACGGCGAGAACAACCCCGATGCCATCTGGGTCTTCCAGGTCGGTTCGGGCCTGACGACGGCTTCCAACAGCAACGTGAGCCTCATCAACGGCGCCTCGCCGTGCAACGTGTTCTGGCAGATCGGCAGCTCCGCCACGCTCGGTACGAACTCCGACTTCGTCGGCACCATCATGGCCATGACGTCGATCAGCGCCACCACGGACGCGGACCTCGTCGGCCGGGCGCTGGCCCGGAACGGGTCCGTGACGCTGGACACCAACACGATCACCCGGCCGGCGTGTGCCGGGGACACCAACGGCGGGACCACCACGGGCGGCACCAACGGCGGAACCGCCACGGGTGGCGTGATCGCCGGCACGACTGGCGGGACGAACGGGGGCACCACCGGAGGCGTCGGCGGTGTACTCGGCGGCGTGACGACGGGCGGCGGCACCGGTGGCGCTGTCGGTGGAGTGCTTGGTGGAGTGACCACGGGTGGCCTGATCGCGGGCACCACGGGTGGCACGACGGGCGCGACGATCGGTGGTGTCACGGGCGGAGGCCTTCCCAAGCCGCCCGGCAAGCCCGGCAAGCCCGGCAAGCCCGGCAAGCCCGGCAAGCCCGGCAAGCCCGGTGACGGCCATGGCGGCCACGACGACCACGGCAAGCCGGGCAAGCCGGGGCACGGGCACGACGACCACGGCAAGCCGGGCAAGCCGGGGCACGGGCACGACGACCACGGCAAGCCCGGCAAGCCGGGGCACGGGCACGACGACCACGGCAAGCCGGGCAAGCCGGGGCACGGCCACGACGGCAAGGGCGACCACGACAAGCCGGGCAAGCCCGGCGGTTACGGCGACAAGTGAGCTCCCGTACGCAGTGGTAGGCGCGGCGTTGAGTCCCGCACAGGTCCCTACGGGGTCTGAGCACATGTGCAGGCGCCCGCATACGTGAGTGGGGCGCGTGGCGCGCGGCGGATCGTCTTCGATTCCGTCGCGCGCCACGCGTGGAATCCGGAAGAAGCGGAAAACAGTCGGGATGGGAAGGCCGGGTGGGGCCGTGCTGAGCGACGTCGAGCCAGCGGAATCGAAGGAATCGGAGCACCTGAGAGCCGGACCGCCTGAAAGTGGCCGCAGCGGCACGCCTCCTGCTTCTCATGGTGGTTCAGGAAAGGCGAGTCGCTTGCTGAAGGCGGCCACAGGGGCCGCCGTAGTCCTGTGCCTGATGACAACGCTCGTTCATGTGGTCCTTGTCTTTCTCCACGTGGCGCCTGCGAATACGATCTCGCAGCAGTACGGCAAGCAGATCAACGCGTGGGTGTTTCCGGTATTCGAGCAGAATTGGCGACTCTTCGCCCCGGACCCCGAGTCGGTCAACCGGCAGATCTCGGCGAGGACCATGCGAACCGCTCCTCACGGCACCGTGCAGGTGAGCGGCTGGTTCGACCTGAGCGGCGCGGACCGGTCCACGATCGAGCACAACCCCTTCCCGAGCCATACGACGCAGAACACGCTGCGCCGAGCCTGGAGCTCCTACCTCGAAACCCTCGGCGGCGACGACCGGCCACGCTCGGAGCGGGCCGTGATGATCCAGCGGTACCTCCGCAACATCGCGGCGGATCGCGTCGCCGACCTGCGCGGCGGCTCCTTCGACGCCATCCAGCTGCGGGTCGTCACGCAGCCGGTCGGCCCCCCCGGCCCGGCAGGGAACAGCCGTGCGGCCGCCGCGGCGCCCGTGGACACCCGTTACCTGCCCTGGTGGAAGGTGGCCCCGCATGGCACCGACTGAGCCGACCCCGACCAGGGCACCCGCCCCGTCGAAGTGCGACACCGAGGGAGCGGGCACGCGCCCAGCGACGCAGCGAACGCTCGACCGCATCTCCGCGTTCTTCGCCCTCCTGATCGGGCAACCGGTTTCTCTGTACGCGGCGGCGGTGCTGCGTATCGGATACGGCCTGCTCTACCTCGTCTTCCTGTTGCGTGAGTTTCCGCACCGCGACGAGATCTGGGGGCCCGGTTCGCCGTGGACGCCCGCGCTGGCGAGGCAGCTGTTCGACCAGACGGGCTGGGCCAGCATTCTCACCCTGTCCGACAGCCGCGCCTACTTCGAGGTCTGCTACGCCGTGGCAGTCGTCACGTCCGCGCTGTTCATGCTGGGCTGGCGCACCAGGGCGGTGTCCGTGCTGTTCGCCCTCGTGGTCGCCTCCTTCCACGCCAGGGCGATCCTCATGACGGACGGCGGTGACAACCTCATCCTCCTCATGGCCGTGTACCTCGTCTTCACCGCCTGCGGCCGCCGCTGGTCCCTCGACGCACGCAGGGCCGGGCTCGGCTCGGCGGCGGGGAGAGAAACACACCGTTCTCCCCAGGCGGCGGGCGAGTTCCGGCGCCATCTCAGCGACGCCCGTCTGACAGTGGTCACCGTCCTGCACAACTGCGGGATGTTCGTCATCGCCGCTCAGGTCTGCTTCCTCTACGGTTCCGCGGGGCTGTACAAGGTGCAGGGTGGCACCTGGGGCAACGGGACCGCCCTCCACTACGCCCTGAACCTCCACCTGTTCCAGCCCTGGCCCGCGCTCTCCCGGATGGTCGACAGCCATGAGGTACTGATCGCCGCCGCCTGCTACCTGACAGTGCTGCTGCAGGTCGCCTTCCCGTTCGTCCTGTTCGGCAGACTCAAGTACCCCGTCCTGTGCATGCTGCTGATCATGCACGTGGGCATCGCGGTGCTCATGGGCCTGCCGCTCTTCTCCGCCGCGATGCTCGTCGCTGACGCTGTCTTCCTGCCGGACCGCTTCTACCGCTCACTGGGACCGCTCTGGCGACGTGCGGTCCAGCACACTGGTGTCGGTGCGAGTGGAGCACCACCCAGGCCGGAACCCGGCCTCGTACCAGCGCAGTCGGGACCGGCCGGCTGAGGCCGGCACGAGGCGGGTCGGGGCACCGGCCCGCCCTCAGGAGGTTCAGACACAGCAACAGAGCGTCTGGCCTGTGGCCTGGAGCTTTCGCGTGGAGCGGGTGGCGATCTCTCCATCGCCGTGATCGAGTCCTTCGGTGCACGCGCGGGTCCGATGCTTCTCAGACCTCGTCGTCGTGGGTGCCGGTGCGGGTGGACGATCTGCTGGTGGTGAGCCAGGAGAGGGCGGGTTCCGCGGCGGTTTCGGTGTCGACGGTGAGGTGCAGCCGGGTGCCACCATCGGGAACGGGGTAGCTGCGTTGTTCCGTTCCGGCGAAGCAGCGGCGAATCACTTCGGCGACCGCGCGGGCGGCTTCGGGGGTGGCGGCGACGATACGGATGTCGGCGTGCCCTGCCTGCGGCAGCGCCTGGTTCTCGGCGGGGGACAAGACGGTGTGTTCCCTTCGTAGTACGAGCGAGGGGCCGGCGGGTGGGTTGGCCCGGGTGTCAGGCGCACCACCCGCGGCCCTCGGTCGGAGGAGTGGTCCGAGGTCAGCGCCAGGTGCCCGTGACCCTGCGGCTGGAGGCTCGCGCTGTCGACTTGGGGTGGCTGTGTGGGCCGGGTGGGCCGGCTGACGGCCGGGAAGGGGTCGTCGCTGAGATGGTAGGCCGCGATGGGTGCGCCGTGCTGGGCGCTGCGCCGGTGGATCACGCGCATGCCGAGCGCGAGCAGGGTTCCCATGTCGTCATCTCCGCGTGTTCCCCGGCAGGGAGATCATCCGCGCGCCCACGACCGGGTGCCGGAGGGGCCGGGCGGGCCCTCCGTCGGTCTCCCAGGCGTCCTCGCCGCTGCGGGCGTCCCGCAGACGGCGGCCGGTCGCGGTCTCGTCGGACATCAGCACACCGGCGGTGAGGGCGCTGCCGGGGGTCGCGGCAGCGGTCATCAGCCGGGCGGCTGCGGCGGGTTCGGTCCCGGGCGGGATCACCAGCAGGTCGCAGCGGCCGACGGTGTAGGAGAGAAGGATCACCTTGTCGGGGTCCTGTTCGGTGAACCAGCCCACGCGCACGGTGTGCCCGGTGGCGGGAACCTCGTGCGGGACGACGGGCCAGTGAGCGGGGTTCACCATGACGCGCGTGATGCGTCCGAAGCGGTCCTCCAGCGCGTCGACCAGGGCGGGAAGCTCCGCCTTGAGGTCACGTGAAGAGGGCCACCACGCGCCGTCCAACAGGCCGGTGAGGGTGGTCTTCGGTGTCATCGACAGGCGCGCGGAAACCAGGGGAGCGGTCGGGGTGGTCATGATTGCGGACCCGTCCCCGGGCCGCCCGTGGGCGGCCCAGTGTCTTGATCGCCGGAAACGACGTCCGCGTGGGAGCGGGTGTTCGAGTTACTCCCGGTATCTCCAGCATACTCCGCCCCGTAGCCGGACGAGCGCTTCTGACCAGGCCATTTCCGTTCGGGTGGGAGGCGTGCCCGTCCCGTGGGAGCGTCCTCACCGCCAACGCACGGAGTACCGTGGAACAGCGGCGGCTCGTCGTTGAGAGGTGCCGCCCCCCGTGCAGGCAGGTGAACCGCCATGGCCGAACCCGACACCCCCGTCCCCTCCAAGCTCCTTCCGGACGAGATCCACCAGGTGGTGAAGCCCGGCACGGCCCTGCTCAGGTTGCAGACGACGCACTCCCGCGAAGGCGTCCTGGACGGCGCGTGGTGGCCCCGCTCCCGGGACGTGACGGCCGAGCTGCCCGCCCTGATCCAGGTGCTCACCGGGCACCTCGGCCCTATCACGCGGGTCGGCCTCGACACCGCCGCCTGGGAGGAGGTCCCGACTCGCGTGGTCGTCGACGACCGTGTCGTCCACCTCGACTCCTTCCCCCTCGGCGACGACACCGTCCTCATCACCCGTGGCGACAGCGACCACTTCGCCCTGATGGTGGTGCCGCCGGACACGACACCCGATGCGGCACGGAGCGCCATGGCCCGTGCGGTCCGCGCGGACAACGTCACCCAGGCCGCCGAGATCCTCGTCGCAACGCTTCCCGAACCAGCGACCGACCGCGAGGATTCGACGTGATCCCGATAGCGGACGTCCGCGAATGGCGGACCCGCGACGTGCCGGGCACGCGGGGCCACAGGATCGGATGAGTCGAAGGCGATCCATGGCGACACCAGCACCGACGAGCCGGCCATGGCCACGGTCCGGGTCGGCCGACCACCCGGCACCGTCCGGTGTTCGCCCCCTGGACGGTGCGACGGTGGGGCCGGGCTATGTGAAGGACGCCCACGACGAGGCACAAGGCGCCGGTGAGGCGGTGCCCTTCAATCACCGAAAGAGAACCAGCTCAGGCAACGACTTCTGACTGGAGTACGAGGGCTCGAGGCGGGGCGGTCGAGAGGACCACCACGATCGCCGACGGCGGCTACTGCGGCACCGGACTGATCACCCCTACCACCGCAGGCGCAAGGGAAGTTGGTGGTCCGCCCAGATCTGCCCCGAGATGGCCCACCACGTCTTGCCTGACCTGGGGTTGGTGGGTTCGGACTCCGCCCCGTGGTGCGGTATCTCCGCCCTGGCCTCCACGACAGCCGTCCTCACCCTTCACCTGACCAGCTCAGAGTGAGGGTGGAAAAGGTCATTGGCAGCCCGCTGATCGGTGCGGGAGAATCTCTTGTCCGCGCCGGCCGTAGAGCGTCCGGCAGGACGACGACGCCACCGAGGAGGGGGACCCGATGGCTGAGGAGCCGCGGACTGCACAGGAGCGGGCAAGCCACGCGGCGATGGCTGTGGTTGACCGCTTGTTGCAGCGGGACTTCTGGGTCGACCGTGCCACGTTGCAGGACTGGCTGGACGATCTCGATTCCCACTGGCCCGAGGGCGAGCCTCAGCGCAACCGGGGGCTAGACCAACTGCACTGGGATCTGGGGAGTTCACCGTGGCCAGACCTGCGAGAGCATCCCGTCTTCCGGCACATCGCACCGTACGAGGACGGCAGACTCCCTGAACTCACCCTCAGGGCGGCGTCCGGTGGCTACGTGGTGATCGCGGCAGCGATCGGGAGCGCGGCGTTGCTCCCCTTCCTCCAAGCGCTCGCCACCCGGGCCGGCGAGCGCGCCTACGACTCCGCTCGCAGCGCCATTCGCGCACTCGTCCACCGGTGGCAGGATCGAGAGCGGGAAGTCCAAGAACTCGAGGTCGGGGATTCCTACTGGATCGTCGTTCATGAAGACCGCACCGGGCTCAGCTTCCACGTACCGCCGAATCTGCCGGACGCGGCGCTGCAAGCCCTGATCGACACTGACCTCAAGGCCCTCGCTGCCCCACCCGAGGGCGATGCCAGTGTGGTCATCAGCTGGAACGAGCAGACCCGGACGTGGCGTCGCAGCATCCGCCCACGGCCCGCAAGCGCCACCGACGGTCCTTGAGCCCTTTCCCGCCCCACGCTGATACGTGGTGTCAGGACGAGGACGGCCCGCGCCACGTCGGCCATGCGGTACGAGAGAGCGCCGACGAACACGTGCTCCACCTCGTCGGCGATGAACAGACGGTGCGGGACCGGTCGCCCCGGTGCGGCCCCGCGGAGACGTCCCCTCTGGGCGCGGGCGCGGGCGCGTGCGTGGGCTTGTCGAGGAGGGTCTTCGCGTTTGCGCCGGCGGGAGGAACGTTCCTCTGTCGGGAGTGGTGCGGATCACGCAGCCCCTCACCCGCATCGGGAGACGGCCCTGTCCCGGAGATGGGAGCACGCGGAGGCCACGGCGGCCCCTGAGACGTCCAGACAACAAGAAAGGCCCGGGTCATCGACCTGGGCCTTCGTCGTGGAGCGGGTGACGGGAATCGAACCCGCGCTCTGAGCTTGGGAAGCTCATGTTCTACCATTAAACTACACCCGCGCGGCGGCCGGAGGTTCGGGCCGCATCGTCGCTCACTGTACCTCATCGCAGGCCCCCGGTGTATCGCGCCGCGGGGCCCGCGTGTTGTGTGGTGGGGGTGATCCGGGCTCGGGGGGCGGGAGTTGGGGCGTAGGGTTGGTGCCCGGAGTGCCGCCTGGAGCGGTGTCCTGTTGATCCCCTAATGTGGCTGTCTCGTCCACCGCTTGTTGGGGAAAGGGCTTGATGGACTCCATGGAGCGCACCGTCGTCCGCTGTGCCGAAGGGCACGTTTTCAGTACCGCTTCGTTCCCGATGCAGCAGCTCGGAGCCGGTCGGATCGGGCCCGGGCGGCTCATTCGGTGTCCGCGCTGTGCGCGGCTGCGGCACGCCGTGCCCGTGACGCTCGCGCGGCGGTAGCGCGGCGCGGTCGTGGTGGGAGGCGCGCGGAGTCCGTCCGATTGGGGCGGGCCCGCGCGCTCTGCGTATCCTCGGGGCGTGCTTCTCTCAGACAAGGACATCCGGGCCGAGATCGACGCCGGGCGGGTGCGGATCGACCCGTTCGACGAATCCATGGTGCAGCCCTCGAGCATCGATGTGCGGCTGGACCGCTACTTCCGGGTGTTCGAGAACCACCGCTACCCCCACATCGACCCGGCTGTCGAGCAGGCGGATCTGACGCGGCTGGTCGAGCCGGAGGGCGACGAGGCGTTCATCCTCCACCCCGGCGAGTTCGTGCTGGCGTCGACGTACGAGGTCATCTCGCTGCCCGACGATCTCGCGTCCCGGCTGGAGGGGAAGAGTTCGCTGGGGCGGCTGGGGCTGGTCACCCATTCGACCGCCGGGTTCATCGACCCCGGGTTCTCCGGGCATGTGACCCTGGAACTGTCGAATCTCGCGACTCTGCCGATCAAGCTCTGGCCGGGTATGAAGATCGGGCAGCTGTGCATGTTCCGGCTGAGCTCGCCGGCGGAGTTCCCGTACGGCAGTGAGCGGTACGGCTCCCGGTACCAGGGGCAGCGCGGGCCCACCGCCTCGCGGTCCTTCCAGAACTTCCATCGGACGCAGGTGTGAGCATGAGTGACGTACGGGAGAACCTGACGTACGAAGGGTTCGGGCGTGCTGTCCGCGAGCTCGCCCAGACCATCGCCGACGACGGCTACGAGCCGGACGTCGTGCTCAGCATCGCCCGCGGCGGGGTCTTCGTCGCCGGTGGGCTCGCCTATGCGCTGGACTGCAAGAACATCCATCTGGTGAACGTGGAGTTCTACACCGGAGTGGGCGCGACGCTCGAGATGCCCGTCATGCTCGCGCCGGTTCCCAACGCGATCGACTTCAGCAACAAGAAGGTCCTGATCGCCGACGACGTCGCCGACACCGGCAAGACGCTGAAGCTGGTGCACGACTTCTGCCTCGACCATGTCGCCGAGGTCCGCAGCGCCGTCATCTACGAGAAGTCGCATTCGCTGGTGCGGTGCGAGTACGTCTGGAAGCGCACCGACGAGTGGATCAACTTCCCCTGGAGCGTGCTGCCCCCCGTGAGCAGGTCGGGCGAGGCGGCGAAGCCGAACAAGGAAGCGCTGTAGGCCGGACGTCGTCCCGTGCGGCACTTCGCCCCGCCGGTCGGACCGGCGGGGCGAAGCGGCACGGGGGCACGCTGTTCCCGTGACCGTCAGCCGGCCGGTACTGCCGTGGTCAGGGTACGGATCTCGCTGTACGGCGAGTAGTTCCCGGCCGCGTCGTAGGTAC
This sequence comes from Streptomyces sp. NPDC047886, assembly GCF_043204435.1. Taxonomy (NCBI): domain Bacteria; kingdom Bacillati; phylum Actinomycetota; class Actinomycetes; order Kitasatosporales; family Streptomycetaceae; genus Streptomyces; species Streptomyces sp. NPDC047886. Next base: position 208,772 of record NZ_JBIDCF010000003.1, on the reverse strand, counting down.
GGGCCCGGTACTCATAGGTGCGCCCGTCGGCGGGCAACGGGTCGCAGACGCCGGCCGTGGCGAAGGTGAGGCGCGGGTCGTAGCCCTGGCGCAGCGCCACGGACCAGGTGCTCGCCCCCGCCTCCCGGCGCTCGATCTCGAAGCCGGTGAAGTCGCGGAGCGGGGCCGGGGCGTAGTCGGTGGCGGTCGCCTGGACGCCGCCCTCGCAGGGCTTCAGCGCCAGCTCGGGGGCGTAGACGGGGGCGATGCCGTCGGGTATCGCGAGCCAGAGCTCATTGGCGGCGGTGGCGTCGAGCCAGGCCGGGCTGTACGTGGTGGTGCCGCCGTCGTTGGTGACGAGGACGCGGTAGTGGCGGGTCTCGCCGTCGGGGGTGACGGGGCCGGTGGTCCAGGTGCTGCCCGTGGTGGTGCCGAGCGGTACCCAGACGTAGGAGCCGTCCACCTTGTCGTTGCTCAGGACCGTGTAGTGGTCGAAGTGCGGCTCGGTGTTGAGGGGCCACTTCAGGGTGACCTTGCCGGTCGCCTTGTCGTAGGCGCCGGTCACGGAGGTGACGACGGGCAGGGGACGGACGATGACGTCCGCGCTGCCCGCCGATGCGTTGCCCGCCCTGTCGGTGGCCCAGACCTCGTAGTAGTAGGGCGTGCGGTCGTCGGGGTTCACGAGCGGGTCGGTGTAGGCGCGCGCGGTGGTCGTGGCGACCCGGGTCCAGGTGCTGGAGCTGACGGGCCGCCGGTAGAGGGAGTAGCTCGCCAGGTCCATCTCCTTGTTGGCGGACCAGGAGACGGTCGTCCTGCGGGTCGTGGTGTTGTAGGCGGTCTTCACGCCGGTGGGGGCGAGCGGCCTCGTCTTGTCGTACGTGGCCGACGTCCGGGGTACGTACGTGAACCCGACCTTCGCCGCGCCGCTCCAGTTCACGTAGTCGACGCGGATGGTGTGCCTGCCGGTGGGAACGGTCAGGTTGACGCTCTTGGAGCGGGCGGTGTCACCGGTGCCCGACCACAGGTCGATCTTGCGGACACCGTCCAGGTAGACCCGGACGCCGTCGGTGGCGGAGGCGGTGAACGTGAAGGGGCCTCCGGAGCCGAAGTCGCGGGTCACCGACCAGCGCACGCCGAAGTTGTTCGACGGTACGCCGGAGACCGGGACGCCGGACCAGCTCTCGCTGACGGCGCTGTCGCAGTCGGTCCTCACCGGGGTGCCGGAGAAGGAGGTGTTCTTGTAGAACGTCCGCTTGTAGACGTTCGTCGAGCAGGTGACGTCGGCTGCCGCCGCCTGCGGGGCGGCGGCCAGCAGGCTGCCGAGGACGACGGCGGCCATGAGGCCACCGGTCCGGGCGACGACGAGACTCTTCTGGTGCAACGGGGGCCTTTCACGCTGTGCGGGCGGGGACGTACAGCGTGGAGACCCGCCGGGCGGGGGGAAGGTTGCACGGCGCGCCCCGGGCAGGGGGCGGCAAGGGGAAAGGCCCCCTGTGGGTGGGGGCCTTTCCGGGTCTCCGTGTGTTCCGGTCTCCGTGTGTTCCGGTCTCCGTGTGTTCCGCGTCTCCGTGTGCTCCGCCCGCGCTCGGGCCTACAGCATGCCGAGCTTGATCAGCGACAGCAGCGCGATCAGCTGGATCGACGACGCGCCCAGCGCCTTCGGCCAGGGCAGGTCGTGCGACTTGCTCACCATCGACGTGAACAGCGCGCCCGCCGCGAGCCACGACAGCCAGCCCACCACCTGGACCAGCGAGTTGTCACCGCCCAGGAACAGCGCGAACAGCAGCCGCGGCGCGTCCGTCATCGACATGATCAGCATCGACAGGCCCACCGTGGGCTGCCAGGAGCCGGTGCCGCCCAGCTGACGCGCCAGGGTGTGCGTCACCGCGCCCAGGATGAGACCACCGACCACGAACATCACGCCCGTGACGAGCACGTACGGTATGGCCGTCGAGATCGTCGCGTTGATCGCCTCTTCGCGCGCCTTGTCGAAGCCGAAGAGGGCGAGCAGGCCGTAGAGGAACGTGACGAGCAGGGCCGGCGCCCAGACCGCGTGGTCGCGCATCTGCCAGAACGTCGGGCCGGGGCGCATCACGATGCCGCTCAGCAGCTGCTTCCAGGGCAGCCGGGGGCCCGCGGGCGCCGCGGGGGCGGCAGGGGCCATGGGGGCCGCGTCGGGGCCGTACGGGCCGTCGGCCGCGTACAGGTCGTCGTTGATGCTGAACGCCCGCGTGTGCCCCGGGTTGTTCGCCGCGTACGGGTCGTGCCCCGGCCCCGGCCCCGGCCCCTGCCCCGGCCCCTGCCCATGGCCGTGCCCATGGCCGTGTCCATGCCCCTGCGTCGGGTGCGGGGCCTGCTGGGGGTGGCCGGGGTGGTGGTACGGGTCGCCGAAGTACTCGGGCTCCCCGTGCCTCTGCCCGCCCTGGGGCCACTGCTGCTGCGGCTGCCCGTACGGGGGCGGCGGGGCCGCGCCCGCGTACGGGGCCTGCTGCGTGCTCTGCTGTCGCGGGGTGCGGTTGTCCCGGCCGCGTCCGATCCTGAATCCAGCCACGTCAATGAACGTACTAGGTCCCGCTGTGTCCGGCGTCCGGGCCCGGCTCGTGCGCGTCCTTTGCGGCTGAGCTGTGACATCCCCTAGGGGATCCGCCGACGGACCCGTCAGGGCGCCGAGCAGGGCCCCGACCAGGGCGCCGATGAGGCCCCGGTCAGGGCGCCGATGAGGCCCCCGGCCAGGCCGCCGACGAGGGCGCCGAGCAGGGCCCCGACCAGGGCGCCGATGAGGCCCCGGTCAGGGCGCCGACGAGGCCCCCGGCCAGACCGCCGACGAGGGCGCCGACGAGGCCCCCGACCAGGGCGCCGAGCAGGGCCCCGAGCAGGGCGCCGACGCGGCTCCGGCCAGACCGCCGCCGACCGGGGCCCCGGTCAGGGTGACCCTCGCAGGGCTCGCCAGGGCCCCGCTCCGGCGCGTCCGCCGGTGGAGTCCGTCAGCGGGCCCCGGGTCGGCGATCCGGGGTGGGCGATCCGGGGTCGGCGATCCGGGGTGGGCGATCCGGGGGCGGCGTTCCGGGGTGGGCGATCCGGGGCCGAGGAGGCCGCCGTGTCGCCCCCGGAACGCGAGAACGGCCGGTCCTGCCCCCGAGGCAGGTCCGGCCGTTCTCGCCGTACAGCGGTGAAGAGGGTTACTTCGCCGGCTCCGGTTCCGCCGCGGCGTCCGCAGCCGGTGCCTCCGGCGCGTCCCGCACCGGCGTCTTCACGGACTCCAGCAGCAGCTGCGCCACGTCCACGACGGTGAGCGACTCCTTCGCCGCGCCCTCGTTCTTCTTGCCGTTGACCGAGTCCGTCAGCATGACGAGGCAGAACGGGCAGGCCGTGGACACGATGTCCGGGTTGAGGGACAGGGCCTCGTCCACGCGCTCGGTGTTGATGCGCTTGCCGATGCGCTCCTCCATCCACATCCGCGCGCCGCCGGCGCCGCAGCAGAAGCCGCGCTCCTTGTGGCGGTGCATCTCCTGCTGGCGCAGGCCGGGGACGGCGGACATGATCTCGCGCGGCGGCGTGTAGACCTTGTTGTGCCGGCCCAGGTAGCACGGGTCGTGGTAGGTGATCAGGCCGTCGACCGGGGTCACCGGGATCAGCTTGCCCTCGTCGATGAGGTGCTGCAGCAGCTGCGTGTGGTGGATGACCTCGAACTCGCCGCCCAGCTGCGGGTACTCGTTCGCGATCGTGTTGAAGCAGTGCGGGCAGGTCGCGACGATCTTCTTCGACGCCTTGGGCTTGCGCGTCGAGGGCTCGTCCTCGTCCTCGCCGAACGCCATGTTCAGCATCGCCACGTTCTCCTGGCCGAGCTGCTGGAACAGCGGCTCGTTGCCCAGGCGGCGGGCGGAGTCACCGGTGCACTTCTCGTCGCCGCCCATGATCGCGAACTTGACGCCCGCCATGTGCAGCAGCTCGGCGAAGGCCTTCGTGGTCTTCTTCGCCCGGTCCTCCAGGGCGCCCGCGCAGCCGACCCAGTACAGGTAGTCGACCTCGGTCAGGTCCTCGATGTCCTTGCCGACGATCGGGACGTCGAAGTCGACCTCCTTGGTCCACTCGACGCGCTGCTTCTTGGCCAGGCCCCAGGGGTTGCCCTTCTTCTCCAGGTTCTTGAGCATCGTGCCCGCCTCGGACGGGAACGCGGACTCGATCATCACCTGGTAGCGGCGCATGTCGACGATGTGGTCGACGTGCTCGATGTCGACGGGGCACTGTTCGACGCACGCGCCGCAGGTGGTGCAGGACCACAGCACGTCGGGGTCGATGACGCCGTTCTCCTCGACCGTGCCGATCAGCGGGCGCTCCGCCTCGGCCAGCGCGGAGGCGGGGACGCCGGCGAGGGCCTCGGCCGACGCCTTCTCCTCGCCCTCCATGGTCTTGCCGCCGCCGGCCAGCAGGTACGGCGCCTTGGCGTGGGCGTGGTCGCGCAGCGACATGATGAGCAGCTTGGGCGACAGGGGCTTGCCCGTGTTCCAGGCGGGGCACTGCGACTGGCAGCGGCCGCACTCGGTGCAGGTGGAGAAGTCGAGGATGCCCTTCCAGGAGAAGTGCTCGACCTGGGAGACACCGAAGACGGCTTCCTCGCCGCTCTCGTCGTCGAAGACCGTCTCGAAGTCGATCTCCTTGCCGCCGGACGTCATCGGCTGGAGCGCGCCGAGCGCCGTGGAGCCGTCGGCGTTGCGCTTGAACCAGATGTTCGGGAAGCCGAGGAACCGGTGCCAGGCCACACCCATGTTGGTGTTGAGGGACACGGTGATCATCCAGATCAGCGACGTGCCGATCTTCACCATCGCGGTGAAGTAGACCAGGGTCTGCAGGGTGCCGGCGCTCAGGCCGTCGAAGGCGAGGACGAGCGGGTACGAGACGAAGTACGCGGCCTCGTACGAGTCGACGTGGTGCAGCGCGCCCTCCAGGCCGCGCAGCGCCAAGATCGCGAGGCCGATCGTCAGGATGATGTACTCGACGAAGTACGCCTGCCAGGCCTTGGAGCCGGCGAAGCGGGACTTGCGGCCGGCCCGGGAGGGCAGGCTGAGCAGCCGGATCACCATGAGCACGGCGATGCCGACGACCGTCATCAGGCCGATGAACTCGATGTACATCTCGAACGGCAGGAACCCGCCGATGACCGGCAGCGTCCAGTCGGCCTGGAAGAGCTGCCCGTACGCCTGCGCCAGCGTGGGCGGCAGGGTCAGGAAACCGATGGCGACGAACCAGTGCGCGAAGCCGACGATCCCCCACCGGTTCATCCGGGTGTGGCCGAGGAACTCCTTGACCAGGGTGATCGTCCGCTGCTTCGGGGCGTCCGTGCGGCTGCCGGCCGGCACGGGCTGGCCGAGCTTCACGAAGCGCCAGATCTGGGCGACGGCTCGGGCGATGAGTGCAACGCCGACCACGGTCAGGGTCAGCGACACGATGATCGCGGCGAGTTGCATGGGGGCTCCTCGGGCCTGCGAGGCGGTGGCAGGGTCCGCACTGACTCAGTCCTGACCCAGTGCACTACTAAGCGGTAACTTATTCAGTCCGTGCTGAGCGTACCCACTTATTCCGCCGCACTGTAGCCGCGCACGCGGTGATCTGCGTCGCTCAGGTGAGCCTGACCACCGCTCTCACGGCGGGCCGTGAGCAGGGCCGCGGGCGTACGGAGCAGGAGGGCGACGTCCAGCCCGATCCAATGGTGCTCCACATAGTGCTGATCCAGCATCAGCGGCTCATCCCACGGTAGCCGCGAACCGCGCCTGACCTGGGCCAGTCCGGTCAGCCCCGGCCGTACGCCGCGCCGCCAGGGCGCGTCCTCGCCGGGCTCGCCCGGCGCGAGCGGCGCGGGCCCGACGAGCGACATCTCGCCCCGTACGACATGGGGGAGGCGGGACAGCTGGTCCAGGCGCAGCCGCCGCACGGGCAGCGTCCGCAGGGTGAAGGGCTGTCCGCCGAGGCCGGTCCTGGTCTCCCGGACGAACACCGCGCGGCGGGCTCCGGGGCGGCCGCACGCGGTGGCGAGCAGGCCCGGGGCGGCCGTGGCGATCGCGGCGACGGCGAGCGCCGGGGCGGAGAGGGCCAGCAGTGCCGAGCCGAGAGTCAGATCCAGGATGCGCTTGGGGTGCATGGCACACACCTGACCGTTCTGGGGTGGTCGCGGCTTTTGTCCAGAACAATAGGGGTACGGCAGGGCCCATGGGTGGTCCGGCGCCCCGTGTTGCGCATAAGGGCGGGATAAAAGTTGAGCGGGCCCGACTCAGGTCTGTTGACTCTGTCAGAGCCGTCGTGCATCCTTGAGCCTGTTCCACTCAAGTCAGCTGGAGGAATCGAAATGGCACGTGCGGTCGGCATCGACCTGGGCACGACTAACTCCGTCGTCAGCGTTCTGGAAGGCGGCGAGCCCACCGTCATCACCAACGCCGAGGGCGCCAGGACCACGCCGTCCGTCGTCGCCTTCGCCAAGAACGGCGAGGTGCTCGTCGGCGAGGTCGCCAAGCGGCAGGCGGTGACGAACGTCGACCGGACCATCCGGTCCGTGAAGCGCCACATGGGCACCGACTGGAAGATCGAGCTCGACGGGAAGAACTTCAACCCGCAGCAGATCTCCGCGTTCATCCTCCAGAAGCTGAAGCGCGACGCCGAGGCGTACCTGGGCGAGAAGGTCACGGACGCCGTCATCACCGTCCCGGCCTACTTCAACGACTCCGAGCGCCAGGCCACCAAGGAGGCCGGCGAGATCGCGGGTCTCAACGTCCTGCGCATCGTCAACGAGCCGACGGCCGCCGCCCTCGCGTACGGCCTCGACAAGGACGACCAGACCATCCTGGTCTTCGACCTCGGCGGCGGCACCTTCGACGTGTCGCTGCTGGAGATCGGCGACGGCGTGGTCGAGGTGAAGGCCACCAACGGCGACAACCACCTCGGTGGTGACGACTGGGACCAGCGCGTCGTCGACTACCTGGTCAAGCAGTTCCTCAGCGGCCACGGCGTCGACCTGTCCAAGGACAAGATGGCGCTCCAGCGCCTCCGCGAGGCCGCTGAGAAGGCCAAGATCGAGCTGTCCTCGTCCACCGAGACCTCGATCAACCTGCCCTACATCACCGCCTCCGCCGAGGGCCCGCTGCACCTGGACGAGAAGCTCACGCGCGCCCAGTTCCAGCAGCTCACCCAGGACCTGCTGGAGCGGTGCAAGGTTCCGTTCCACAACGTCATCAAGGACGCGGGCATCCAGCTCTCCGAGATCGACCACGTCGTTCTCGTCGGTGGCTCGACCCGTATGCCGGCCGTCGCCGAGCTGGTCAAGGAGCTGACCGGCGGCCGCGAGGCCAACAAGGGCGTGAACCCGGACGAGGTCGTCGCCATCGGCGCCGTCCTCCAGGCCGGTGTTCTGAAGGGCGAGGTCAAGGACGTCCTGCTGCTCGACGTCACCCCGCTGTCCCTCGGCATCGAGACCAAGGGCGGCATCATGACCAAGCTGATCGAGCGCAACACGACGATCCCGACGAAGCGTTCGGAGATCTTCACGACGGCCGAGGACAACCAGCCGTCGGTGCAGATCCAGGTCTACCAGGGCGAGCGCGAGATCGCGGCGTACAACAAGAAGCTCGGCATGTTCGAGCTGACCGGTCTGCCGCCGGCCCCGCGCGGCGTCCCGCAGATCGAGGTCGCCTTCGACATCGACGCCAACGGCATCATGCACGTGACCGCGAAGGACCTGGGCACGGGCAAGGAGCAGAAGATGACCGTCACCGGCGGCTCCTCGCTGCCGAAGGACGAGGTCGACCGGATGCGCGAGGAGGCCGAGCGGTACGCGGAGGAGGACCACAAGCGCCGCGAGGCCGCCGAGACCCGCAACCAGGGCGAGCAGCTCGTCTACCAGACGGAGAAGTTCCTCAAGGACAACGAGGACAAGGTCCCCGGCGAGGTGAAGACCGAGGTCGAGACCGCGCTCACCGAGCTGAAGGAGAAGCTCAAGGGCGAGGACACCGCCGAGATCCGCACCGCCACCGAGAAGGTCGCGGCCGTCTCCCAGAAGCTCGGCCAGGCCATGTACGCCGACGCGCAGGCGGCCCAGGCGGCCGGTGGCGCGACCGCCGGTGACGGCCAGGGCGCCAAGGCTGACGACGACGTCATCGACGCCGAGATCGTGGACGACGAGAAGCCGAAGGGCGGTGCCGCATGACGGAGGAGACCCCGGGCTTCGAGGAGAAGCCCGACGTCCCCTCCGGCGCCGGCCCCGACGACGCCGCCGAAGCCGCCGAGGCGCCCTCCACGGAGGACGGCCCGGCGGCCCAGGGCGGGGACGTGAACCAGACGGCCGGCCTGACGGCCCAGCTGGACCAGGCCCGTACGGCGCTCAACGAGCGCACCGCGGACCTCCAGCGGCTCCAGGCCGAGTACCAGAACTACCGCCGCCGGGTCGAACGCGACCGGGTCGCGGTCAAGGAGCTCGCCGTGGCGAGCCTGCTCACCGAGCTCCTGCCCGTACTCGACGACATCGGCCGCGCCCGGGAGCACGGCGAGCTGGTCGGCGGCTTCAAGTCGGTCGCCGAATCGCTGGAGACGGTCGCCGCGAAGATGGGCCTCCAGCAGTTCGGCAAGGAGGGCGAGCCCTTCGACCCGACGATCCACGAGGCCCTGATGCACTCGTACGCGCCGGACGTCACCGAGACGACCTGCGTGGCGATCCTGCAGCCGGGGTACCGGATCGGCGAGCGTACGATCCGCCCCGCGCGGGTCGCGGTCGCCGAACCCCAGCCGGGGGCGGCACCCGCGGCCTCCAAGGAGGACCAGCAGTCGTCGGGCGACGAGGAGAGCGGTGGCCCCGAGGAGGGCTGACAGCCTCGGGACCGGCGGCCTCCGGGCCGCCGGCCCCCCGGCTGACGTAGTGGATGTGGTGATCGTCCGGGAGGAGGGACGTCGATGAGTACGAAGGACTTCGTCGAGAAGGACTACTACAAGGTTCTCGGCGTCCCCAAGGACGCCACCGAGGCCGAGATCAAGAAGGCGTACCGGAAGCTCGCCCGAGAGTTCCACCCGGACGCCAACAAGGGCGACGCCTCCGCCGAGGCGCGCTTCAAGGAGATCTCCGAGGCGAACGACGTCCTCGGGGACCCCAAGAAGCGCAAGGAGTACGACGAGGCGCGCGCCCTGTTCGGCAACGGAGGCTTCCGGCCGGGACCCGGTGGCGCCGGCGGCACGTTCAACTTCGACCTGGGCGACCTCTTCGGGGGCGCCCAGGGCGGGCCCGGCGGCGCCGGCGCGGGCGGCTTCGGCGGCGGCCTCGGCGATGTGTTCGGCGGGCTGTTCAACCGCGGCGGCGCGGGCACCCGCACACAGCCGCGCCGGGGCCAGGACATCGAGTCCGAGGTGACGCTCAGCTTCACCGAGGCGGTGGACGGGGCCACGGTCCCGCTGCGGATGTCCAGCCAGCAGCCGTGCGCCGCCTGCTCGGGCACCGGCGACAAGAACGGCACCCCGAGGGTCTGCCCCACCTGCGTCGGCACCGGCCAGGTGTCGCGGGGCGGCAGCGGCTCGTTCTCGCTCACCGACCCGTGCGTGGACTGCAAGGGCCGCGGGCTGATCGCCCAGGACCCGTGCGACGTCTGCCACGGCAGCGGACGCGCCAAGTCGTCGCGCACCATGCAGGTCCGCATCCCGGCGGGCGTGTCCGACGGGCAGCGGATCCGGCTGCGCGGCAAGGGCGCGCCCGGCGAGCGGGGCGGACCGGCAGGCGACCTGTACGTGGTCGTGCACGTCGACGCCCACCCCGTGTTCGGCCGCAAGGACGACAACCTCACCGTCACGGTGCCCGTCGCGTTCCACGAGGCGGCGCTCGGCGGTGAGATTAAGGTGCCGACGCTCGGCGGGCCCCCGGTCACGCTGAAGATCCCGGCCGGCACACCCAACGGCCGTACGATGCGCGCCCGGGGCAAGGGCGCCGTGCGCAAGGACGGTACGCGCGGAGACCTGCTGGTCACCGTCGAGGTGGCGGTGCCCAAGGAGCTCGGCGACAAGGCGCGCGAGGCGCTGGAGACGTACCGCGAGGCGACCGCGGGCGAGGACCCGCGGGCGGATCTGTTCCAGGCCGCGAAGGGGGCTTGACGCCACGATGGACCCACGTCGACGACAGCGCGAATTCGGTAGCGGTGCCTACGAACTGACCGACGAGACACCGGTGTACGTCATCTCGGTGGCGGCCCAGCTGAGCGGGCTTCACCCGCAGACGCTGCGCCAGTACGACCGGCTCGGGCTGGTCTCCCCGGACCGTACGGCCGGCCGCGGCCGGCGCTACTCGGCCCGTGACATCGAGCTGCTCCGGCAGGTGCAGCAGCTGTCGCAGAACGAGGGCATCAACCTGGCCGGCATCAAGCGGATCATCGAGCTGGAGAACCAGGTCGCCGCGCTCCAGGCCCGGGTGGCCGAACTGAGCGCGGCGGTCGACGGCGCGGCGGCGGCGATGCGCCAGCGCGAGGCGCAGGTGCACGCCTCGTACCGGCGCGACCTGGTGCCGTATCAGGACGTGCAGCAGACGAGCGCGTTGGTCGTGTGGCGGCCGGGCACCAAGCGCGGCGAGTGACCGGAGCTGCGAGCGATGTCTCGGCGTGCGCGGAAGGCCCCCTCTTCGGAGGGGGCCTTCCGCGTCGTGGGGCGCCGCGCGTGTGGGGATTCCCGTATGCGGACACGGGGGAGCGGAGCCCTGGCGGGGCGCGTGTGGGTGGCCGGTGTGTTGCTGTCGCTGACGGCGGTGGGCTGCGGCGGCACCGGTACGGGTACGGGCACGGGTGCCGCGGCCGGCTCCGGCGGCACGGGGGCGCCCGCGCCCCCGGTCGCGTCACCGTCCGCCGCGCCGCCCGCCGCCTCGTCCGCGTGCCCGCCGTCCGGTGTGCGGGTCGCCACCGGTCCCGTGGAGGCGGCCATGGGGCTGCGGGCGATGGGCGTGACCCTCACCAACTGCGGCACGCGGCCCTTCGAGGTGAGCGGCTACCCCGATGTCGCCGTCCTGGACGAGGAGCGCGAGAAGCTGGACGTCTCGGTGCGGCTCGGTACGAACAGCGTCGACGGAACGGCGCGCCGCTCCACGTTCACGCTGCGGCCCGGCGAGCGGGCCAGGGCGTCCCTGCTGTGGCGGAACACGGTGACCCGCGCGGACATCGTGGCGACGAGCGGTGCCTATCTGACGGTCGTGCCCGCGCCGGGTGCGGCGGCGCAGACGGTGGCGCCGTCGGACGGCCCGCTGGACCTGGGCAACACCGACGCCGTCGAGGTCACCCCGTGGGCGCCCGGACAGGGCTGACGTACGCTCAGGGCGTCCAGCCGCCGCCCAGCCGCGTCCAGCCGCCGTCCAGCGTCTCTCCCGGGTCCCCTACGGGGTCAGGTCGGCCACGAACGCCGTCGCCGTCTCCCACCATGGCTGCGCGCCCGTCCCGAAGGCCGCGGCGAGGGTGGTGCCGACCGCGAGGTCCAGCGGTGTGACGTCGGCCCCGTCGAGCCACTCCGCACCGACCCTGCCGTCACCGGTGGAGTCCAGCAGGCCGAGGCGGCGCCCGTCGCGCAGGAGGCGGCTCTCGGCGTACGAGCAGGGGACGAGCCGGTAGGCGGTGCCGCCGACGGTCGTGTCTACGCGGTACGAGCGGCGGGTGAGCCGGCCCTTGGCGGGGGCGATGGGCGCGGGGGCGCCGTCGGCGGTGAAGGTGAGCGCGCCGGGGGTGCGGGTGCCGATGGGCACGTGCTCGTCCGGCTCGGTGCCGGGGGCGCGGACGAGCCGTACGGCCGGCAGGCCGGGACCGGAGACGGCGAGGGTGCCGGCGGTGTGGTCCAGCTGGACGTCGACAACGGCATCGGCGGCGGAGAATCGTTCGTTCACTCGCAGGACTCCTGCTCCAGGATCCCGGACCGGGCGATGAGATAGCCGAGTTGGGCGCGGCTGCCGCTGCCCAGCGCGGAGGCGAGCTTGGCGATGTGGGCCCGGCAGGTCCGTACGTTCATCCCGAGCCGGCGGGCGATGGCCTCGTCCACATGGCCCTCGACCAGCAGCTTGGCGATGGAGCGCTGGACGCCGCTTATGCCGTCGACGGTGGGAGCGTAGGAGACCTCCTCGTCCCAGGGCACCCCGCGTAGCCAGAACTGGTCGAAGACGCCGACGAGATACTGCACGAGGCCCTCGTGGCGGAGTTCCAGGGCGACTTGGCGGTCGCGGCGGGCCGGGACGAAGGCCACCTTGCGGTCCACGATGATGAGCCGGTCGATGATCTCCTCCAGCGTGCGGACCTCCAGCCCGTAGGGGCTGATGCGCTCCACATAGGCCATCGTGGCCGAATGGTGACGGGCCGTGTGCTGGTAGAGCGTCCGCATCCTGATGCCGCGGCCCAGAAGCGGCTCCACCCGGCGCAGTCCCGCCTTCACCGTCTCGGGCTTGCGGCCGCTGCCCGGCTGGATGGTGAGGAGCTCCTCCGAGCACTCGTCCATCACCCGGTCCAGGGTGGCGTTGATGAGCGTGAGCCCTTCGAGGACGTTGATGGCCTCGCTCGGCGGCGCCGACGACGCCGTGATCGTCATGAACGGCTCGAAAGTATCGGCCAGGTTGAGGGCCAGTTGTCTGCGCTGCTGGATCTCGCGCTCGATGGGGTGTATCAGCTGATTGAGCGCGATGGACGGCGGGATCGGACGGAGCCACTGCGGCTCGTCCGGGTCGGGGTGCAGCAGCGCGAGATCGATGAGGCAGGGTGCCGCGTCCACCTCCGACCGGGCGATCCGGCCAGCGCGAAGAGCGGCCGCGTAAAGGCGCTTTCCCGCTTCGCACAGCTCGTCGTGACTGTGCCCGGCGTCCGAATGGCCCCTTTTCGACTGCATTGCACCCCCCTCAGGGTCCTGTATTTCAGGAACATGATGCCTGGCCTGGCTGGTGGAAGCGTTCGGAGTGAGCCATCGTCATAGGCGCGGGGGAGGAGGTAAGGACAAAAAGAGGTGGAGATCGTCCATGACCAGGATGGTTCGTGCACTTAGCGCCATAGCTGTTGTTGCTGCGGCTGCTCTCGGCGCTCTCGCCGCCAGCGGCGAGCCGACGTGGGAGTCCGGACCCGCGGGGAACGTCGCCGTAGGCGAGCCCACTTGGGATGTCGCGCCCAGCCGCAGTCTGGGCGAACCCACATGGGACGCCGTGCCCGCGAGCCTGGGCGAGCCCACTTGGGACACCGCACCGGCGAGCGGCGTGGGTGAGCCCACGTGGGACACCACGCCGGCGATCAGCGTGGGCGAGCCCACGTGGGAGGTCGCACCGGCGGCCCCGCGTGAGCCCACGTGGGACACCGCGCCGGCGGCCCCGCGTGAGCCTACTTGGGATGCCGCGCCGGCGGCCCCGCGTGAGCCCACTTGGGATGCCGCACCGGCGGGCGAAGCGGCATGAACGTCCCCGACGATTCGCGCTTCCGGCGCGAGATGGCGTCCGCCTACCGTTCGGGGTGGCATTTCATCGACCTCGTCACGGCCGTGCCGCACCGTGGCGATTCGTTGATGGTCACCCTCTTCGGCGAGCCGATCGTCATCACGCGCGGCGACGACGAGGACATCCGCGCCTACCGGTGCCTGCGCAGGCCCCGGGGCGCCCCGCAGCCCGTCCGCTGTGCCATCAGGTACGGCATGATTTTCGTCAACCTCGACCAGCGTGACCACCAGCTCGTCGAGCCGGAGACCACCACCGCCACCCCCCGCAGCGCCTGAGCGATTCCCCCGTCGTTGTAGATCGCTCAGGTGCTTCCCCCACACAGCGGCGCCATCGTGGACCTGAAACACGATGGCGCCGCTGTGCTGTCCGCGTGTCCTGCGAGCGCCGCCGCCGAGCCTCCGCCGCCCGCCGAGCCTCCGCCGCCCGCCGGGGTCCGGTCCCGCCGTGTCCGGCGTCCGTGCCGCCGGAGCCCCGGCGCGGTTCAGGCGCGGCCCATCGCCCGGGTCAGGGCGATCTCGATGACCACCCGGTCCGGGTTAGGTGACGGCGTACGCCCGTACCGGTCCGCGTAACGGGCCACCGCGTCCGCGACGGCATCCGGCTCCGTACGGACCGTCGCGCGACCCTCCAGCGTCGCCCAGCGGCCCTTGTCCACCTGGCACACCGCGACCTTCGCGCCCTCGGGGCCCGCCGCCAGGACGTTGGCGACCTTGCGGCTGTGCTTGTTGGTGATCACCCGGGCGATGCCCTTCTCGCCGCCCTCCGGGTCGTACGTCACTCCCACCGCGACGACGTGCGGGGTGCCGTCCGGCCGGATCGTGGTCAGCGTGCACATGTGGTACTCGCGCCAGAAGCCGACGTAGGACGGGTCGGGGTCGCGCAGGTCGATGGCCATGGTGCGGAACCTACCCGGGGGCGCTGGCCCCGACCACCTTGAGTGGAATAGACTCAACTTTGTGCAGGTTGACCGGGTCAAAGGCAGGCATGTCACAGCAGTGGTCGGGCACACGGTGGACGTGACCACGGTGCACTTGGCCACCGAAGACGTGGCCGTCGTGGACGTGACCGCGGTGGGCCCGACGCAGTGGACATCACCCGCAGTGGAGGAGGATCAGTACCCGTGGACGCCGAGCTGACCAACAGGAGCCGGGACGCGCTCAACGCCGCCGGCAGCCGCGCCGTGTCCGGCGGACACCCGGACCTCACCCCGGCGCATCTGCTGCTCGCCCTGATCGAGGGCCAGGACAACGAGAACATCACCGACCTGCTCGCCGCCGCCGACGCCGACCAGGCCGCCGTGCGCGCCGGGGCCGAGCGGCTGCTCGCCGCGCTCCCCAGCGTCACCGGCTCCACGGTGGCCCCGCCGCAGCCCAACCGCGACCTGCTCGCCGTCATCGCCGACGCCCAGAGCCGCGCCAAGGACCTCGGTGACGAGTACCTGTCCACCGAACACCTGCTCATCGGCATCGCCGCCAAGGGCGGCCAGGCCGGCGAGGTCCTGAGCCGCCAGGGCGCCACCGCCGGGAAACTGCTGAGCGCCTTCGAGAAGGCACGGGGAGGACGCCGGGTGACCACAGCCGACCCGGAGGGCCAGTACAAGGCCCTGGAGAAGTTCGGCACCGACTTCACGGCCGCCGCCCGCGAGGGCAGGCTCGACCCCGTCATCGGGCGCGACCAGGAGATCCGGCGCGTCGTCCAGGTGCTCTCGCGCCGCACCAAGAACAACCCGGTCCTCATCGGCGAGCCCGGCGTCGGCAAGACCGCCGTCGTGGAGGGCCTCGCCCAGCGCATCGTCAAGGGCGACGTCCCCGAGAGCCTCAAGAACAAGCGGCTCGTCTCCCTCGACCTCGGCGCGATGGTCGCCGGCGCCAAGTACCGGGGCGAGTTCGAGGAGCGCCTCAAGACCGTCCTGTCCGAGATCAAGGCCAGCGACGGCCAGATCATCACCTTCATCGACGAGCTGCACACGGTCGTCGGCGCCGGCGCCGGCGGCGACTCCGCCATGGACGCCGGCAACATGCTCAAGCCCATGCTGGCCCGCGGTGAACTCCGCATGGTCGGCGCGACCACCCTGGACGAGTACCGCGAGCGCGTCGAGAAGGACCCGGCCCTGGAGCGGCGCTTCCAGCAGGTGCTGGTCGCCGAGCCGACCGTCGAGGACACCATCGCGATCCTGCGCGGCCTGAAGGGCCGGTACGAGGCCCACCACAAGGTCCAGATCGCCGACTCCGCGCTCGTCGCCGCCGCCACGCTCTCCGACCGGTACATCACCTCCCGGTTCCTGCCGGACAAGGCCATCGACCTGGTGGACGAGGCCGCGTCCCGGCTCCGGATGGAGATCGACTCGTCGCCCGTCGAGATCGACGAGCTGCAGCGCGCCGTCGACCGCCTCCGCATGGAGGAGCTGGCGCTGAAGAACGAGACCGACCCCGGCTCCGTGCAGCGCCTGGAGAAGCTGCGCCGCGACCTCGCCGACAAGGAGGAGGAGCTGCGCGGCCTGACCGCCCGCTGGGAGAAGGAGAAGCAGGGCCTCAACCGCGTCGGCGAGCTGAAGGAACGCCTGGACGACCTGCGCGGCCAGGCCGAGCGCGCCCAGCGCGACGGCGACTTCGACACCGCGTCCAAGCTGCTGTACGGGGAGATCCCCGCCGTCGAGCGGGAGCTCGTCGCGGCCAGCGAGGCCGAGCAGGAGGCCGCGAAGGACACCATGGTCAAGGAGGAGGTCGGCCCCGACGACATCGCCGATGTGGTCGGCTCCTGGACCGGGATCCCGGCGGGCCGGCTCCTGGAGGGCGAGACGCAGAAGCTGCTGCGCATGGAGGACGAGCTCGGCAGGCGGCTGATCGGCCAGAGCGAGGCCGTACGGGCCGTGTCGGACGCCGTCCGCCGCAGCCGCGCCGGGATCGCCGACCCCGACCGGCCCACCGGATCGTTCCTCTTCCTCGGCCCGACCGGCGTCGGCAAGACCGAACTGGCCAAGGCGCTCGCCGACTTCCTCTTCGACGACGAGCGGGCGATGGTCCGCATCGACATGAGCGAGTACGGCGAGAAGCACTCCGTCGCCCGGCTCGTCGGCGCGCCCCCCGGCTACGTCGGCTACGAGGAGGGCGGCCAGCTGACGGAGGCGGTGCGCCGCCGCCCGTACAGCGTCGTGCTCCTGGACGAGGTCGAGAAGGCCCACCCCGAGGTCTTCGACATCCTGCTCCAGGTGCTGGACGACGGGCGGCTGACGGACGGTCAGGGGCGCACGGTCGACTTCCGCAACACGATCCTGATCCTCACCTCCAACCTGGGGAGCCAGTTCCTGGTGGACCCCCTCAGGAGCGAGGCCGAGAAGCGGGAGCAGGTCCTGGAGGTCGTCCGCGTCTCGTTCAAGCCGGAGTTCCTCAACCGGCTGGACGACCTGGTGGTCTTCTCGGCGCTCGGCAGGGAGGAGCTGGCCAGGATCGCCCGCCTCCAGATCGGCCGGCTGGCCAAGCGCCTCGCGGAACGCCGGCTGACGCTGGACGTCACGCCGGCCGCGCTGGAGTGGCTCGCCGACGAGGGCCACGACCCGGCGTACGGCGCCCGGCCGCTGCGCCGCCTGGTCCAGACGGCCATCGGCGACCGGCTGGCCCGGGAGATCCTGTCCGGCGAGGTCAAGGACGGCGACACGGTCCGCGTGGACCGGGCGGCCGACGGCCTGACCGTGGGGGCGGCGGCCCCGGCCCCGGCGGCCAAGACGCTGTGACACGGCGGTACGGCAGCGGCCGTGCCGTACGGGCCCGGCGGACCTGACGGCAGCGGGCGGGGCCGTACGGGGCCGGCGGGCGTGACGGGCGGGGCCGGAGCCGTACGGACAGGGCCAGGCGGCAGCGGGCGGAGCCGTACGGAGGGGCCAGACGGGAGCGGGCGGGGCCGGCCGTACGGACAGGGCGAGGCGGCAGCGGGCGGGGCCGTACGGGCGGGGCCAGACGGCAGCGGGCGCGGCCGGAGCCGTACGGACAGGGCTCGACGGGATCGGGCGGGGCGGTGGCGGGTGCCGCCGCCCCGCCCCTCTCGCGGGGCTTTTTCCGGCCAGGGGGAGGAGATCTGTCAGCCCGCAGCGGATCGCCGCCGTCCGGGCTTGCCACCGACCGCCCGGCATGGGGGAGGATGGCGGTATCCGTACGAAGGGAAATCACCCGGTGAGCATCGACCCGTCCTCGATTCCGAATTTCGGGGGCCAGCCCCAGCCTCAGGCCCAGGGACCGGCGGGCCCCGTCGTCCCCGACCAGGACCTGGTCAAGCAGCTCCTCGAACAGATGGAGCTGAAGTACGTCGTCGACGACGAGGGCGACCTCGCCGCCCCGTGGGAGGACTTCCGCACGTACTTCATGTTCCGCGGCGAGGCGGAGCAGCAGGTCTTCTCCGTGCGGACCTTCTACGACCGCCCGCACCCGGTCCAGGACCGCATGAAGATCATGGAACTGGTCGACGACTGGAACCGCCGCACCCTGTGGCCCAAGGTCTACACGCACCTCCACGAGGACGAGCAGGGCGGCGCGACCGTGCGGCTCATCGGTGAGGCGCAGATGCTCATCGGTACGGGCGTGAGCCTGGAGCACTTCGTGTCGTCCACGGTCAGCTGGGTCCGCGCGTCGATCGAGTTCGACAAGTGGCTCGCCGAGCAGCTCGGCATCGAGGTCCCCGAGGACAAGGAAGCCGACGGCGACGAGGGCTGAGCGCCCCGGCGCCTACAGGGCCATCGGGGCGAGTGTGAGCAGGTACGCCCCGTAGGCGAACGACAGCCCGGCCAGGGCGACGACGACCGTGATCGCCGTCCTGGGCCGGGCTTCGCACAGCGCGCACGCGGGCGCCAGCAGCAGCGGGAAGGCGGGCAGCAGGAACCTCGGCTTCGACTCGAAGAAGCCCGTCCCGCCCACCACGATCACCACCAGCACCGCCGTGTACACGAGCAGCGGCAGCGGCGGCCGGTCCAGCAGGAACAGCGCGAACAGCAGCACGCCCACCGCCGTGAACACCAGCGCCATCGTGAACCCGAGGTCCATCGGCCGGGTCACCACGGTCCGTACGAAGCGCAGCAGGCCCGCCCCGAAGTCGAACCGTGACGTCCACCCGGCCTGCACCGCGAAGTACCCGCCCAGCGGATCGCCCTTCCGCACGCCCACCCACAGCACGAACCCGGCCCACCCGGCGGGCGCCGCGGCGGCCGCCGCCCACAGCCGCGCGTCGGCGCGCCGCTCCCGCCGCAGCAGCCGGTACTGCTCGCACAGCACCGTCACGCAGACCGCGGCGGCCACCGCGATGCCGTTCGGCCGGGACACCCCCGCCAGCGCCGCCAGGGCGCCCGCCCACAGCCAGCGGCGGGTGAGCAGCGCGTACAGCGACCAGGCGGCGAACGCGGTGAGCAGCGGCTCGGTGTACGCCATGGACAGCACGATCGAGTGCGGCAGCAGCCCCCAGAGCACGACCAGCAGGGTCGCGGCCCGCCGCCCGCGCAGCCGCTCGGCGACCAGGAAGATCCCCCAGGCGGCGGCGCCCGCCGACGCCCAGGAGACCAGCAGCCCCGCCGTGCCGCCCGCGACCGGCAGCACCGCGGTCACGGTCCGCACGAGACCCGGGTAGAGCGGGAAGAACGCCAGGTCCGACTGGACGACTCCGTCCGGCCAGTACAGGGTCCTGCCGTAGCCGTGCGCGGCGATCCGCAGGTACCAGTCGGAGTCCCAGGACCCGGCCAGCAGCGCGCGCGGCGACCGGCCGATGTGCCACGCCCAGACGGCCAGGACGGCCATCCCGGTGAGCCGTGCCGCCGCGAACAGCCCCAGGGCGGGCGCGGCCCGGTACAGCGACGCCCGCCACCGGGGGACGGGCCTGGCCCGGGGGAGGGCGGCGGGGTCGAAGGTGTCGGCGGACAGGGTGCACCTCCGTGCGCGCGGGATCGGTCACCCCGACCATCGGCAGGGCGCGCGGGCGGCGCGAGCGGGAACGGCCCGCCCGGGTGGTCCGCCCCCGCGACCGGGACCGGACGCGCGTGTCGCCGTGACAGCGCCCGCCCCACCGGCTAGCACCGCGCCCGCCTCAACCGGCCCCCGCGTCCGCCTCGCCCGGCCAGCGCCCCGCCCGCGCCCGCCCCACCGGCTGGCACCGCGCCCGGCGCCTGGCCCGGCCCCGTGGCCGGCCTCAGTGGCCTCGGCCGGGCCAGTGCGCGGCCTCCAGCCGCTTCACCGCTTCCTCCAGCACCTCCCGGCGCTTGCAGAACGCGAACCGCACGAACGGCGCGCCCTGCTCCTGGTGGTCGTAGAACACCGCGTTCGGCACGGCGACGACCCCGCACCGCTCGGGCAGCGTCCGGCAGAACGCGATCCCGTCCCGCTCGCCCAGCGGGCGGATGTCCGCGGTGACGAAGTACGTCCCGGCCGGGCGGAACACCGCGAACCCGGCCTGCTCCAGCCCGTCGGCGAGCAGGTCCCGCTTGGCCCGCAGATCGGCACGGAGCGCGTCGAAGTAGCTGTCCGGCAGGGCCAGGGCCTCGGCGATCGCGTACTGGAACGGCCCGGACGCCACATACGTCAGGAACTGCTTGGCGGTGCGCACGGCGGTGGTCAGCTCGGGCGGCGCGGTGAGCCAGCCGACCTTCCAGCCCGTGAACGAGAACGTCTTCCCGCCGGACGAGATGGTCACCGTACGCTCCCGCATCCCCGGGAAGGTCGCGAGCGGGACGTGGTCGGCGCCGTCGAAGACCAGATGCTCGTACACCTCGTCGGTGACGACCAGCAGGTCCCGTTCGACCGCGAGCGCGGCGACGGCGGCGAGCTCGTCGCGGGTCAGCACCGCACCGGTGGGGTTGTGGGGCGTGTTGAGCAGGATGAGCCGGGTGCGGTCCGTGACCGCCGCGCGCAGCTCGTCCAGGTCGAGTACGAAACGTCCCTCGCTCGGGTGGAGGGTCACCGGGACGCGGGTGCCGCCCGCCATGGCGACGCACGCGGCGTACGAGTCGTAGTACGGCTCCAGCGCGATGACCTCGTCACCGGGCTCGACCAGCGCCAGCAGGGACGCCGCGATGGCCTCCGTCGCGCCCACCGTGACGAGCACCTCCGTGTCGGGGTCGTACGCCAGGCCGTACCGCCGCCGCTGGTGCGCCGCGATCGCGGTGCGCAGCTCCGGCACGCCGGGGCCGGGCGGGTACTGGTTGCCGCGCCCGTCGCGCAGGGCCCGTACCGCGGCCTCCCGGATCTCCTCCGGGCCGTCGGTGTCGGGGAAGCCCTGCCCCAGGTTGATGGAGCCGGTGGCGACGGCCAGCGCGGACATCTCGGCGAAGATCGTCGTGCCGAACCCGGCGAGCCGGCGGTTGAGCGGTGCTCTCGTCATGGCGGCCATCCTCGGCCGAAGCTCTGGAGTTGCTCAAGTGTGCTTTGGGTGGTGTCGCGCCGGGGGATCAGCCGCGACGAGAGGCCGGACGCCCGGAAGCGGACCCGTCCGGGAACGGCTCGTCAGGAACGGACCCGTCCGGGAACGGCCGGGGATCGACACAGGGGGAGGTGGGACGGTGGGAATCATCGTCTTCGTGTTCGGGGCGATCGTCGTCCTGGTGTTCGCCGTTGCCATCGGGGTCGCGGTGTGGGTGGTGGCCGGGGCGCGGCGCTCGCCGTCCGGCGCGCCTTCCCGGCGCTCGGGTTCGTCCCGGCCGTGGGGGCCGCCCGGGTCCCCAGGGACTTCCGGATACGCGGGGTCGTCCGGGTACGCGGGCTCGTCCGGCTCGACCGGGGCCGACGCGAGCTGGTGGGTGGGGGACGGCGGGGCGTCGCCCTCTTCCTCATCCTGTTCGAGCGGCGGATCGTCTTCGAGCGGCGGATCGTCCTGCTCCGGCTCCTCGTCGTCGTGCGGCGGTTCCTCGTCGTCCTGCGGTGGCGGCTCCTGACGAGCCGGGCCGAACCTCTGGAGTTCCTCAATTCTGGTTGGGAGTTCGGGGAGCGGGGGCATCCCCCTCTCACGAACGACACGGGGGATGGTGAATCACATGGCCGACGCGTTCTTCGGAATCGTCATCGTGGTGGTGATCGCTGGTGGACTGTTCGCCCTGTTGAGCGGCGGCGGCGGCGGGCGTCGCCGGTCACGCCCGCACTCGGGAGCGGCGTCCGGCGGGAGCTGGTGGGCCGGCGGCGACGGCGGCGGCCACTCCTGCGGGGGCGGCTCGTCCTGCGGTGGCGGTGGTGGCGGTGGCGGTGGATGTGGCGGCGGAGGCAGCTGACACGGGGCAGCTGGTCCGTCGCGGCACAGGGCGTCCGGCGGGATGAACTCCCGCCGGACGTGCCCTCATTGGCGGACGCGGCGGGGTCACCGCAGGCGGGGGCCGTTGTCCGGTGAACAGTTGAACCGTACGGCCCCCGAGGGGATGGAAACCCCGCAAAGGTGGGTAAAAGCGTTATGAGCCTCGCGCGGTTCATGATTCCCTCGCTGTCGAGAACTTCCAGCCCCCCTCGGACCTCGTGTGGACCCGAGCCGGCGATCCCCAAGTCCCCTGAACGTCTTCCCGGGACGACGCCCCGGTCCACCCGACAGACCGTGTTTGCGGAGCCGAATCATGCTCACGACCCTCCAGACCGCCTATACCGACACGCGCGCAGCCGACCTCGCCTGGGCGCTGGGCCGGGAGGCGCTGCCCGCCCTGGCCGTGCTCGACCTCGAACTGTCCGGCGCCACCCTCCAGCTGAGACTGCTCGGTGCCTCCCACCAGGTCCTGCTGGAGGAGGAGCGGGGCAGCTGCTCCGAGACCGTCGCCTGCATGCCAGGCAGCAGCACGCCACTGCCGCTGGGCGTGGCCAAACGCATCGGCGAATGGGAGTACGAGTTCGCCGCCCGCGTCGAGACCCTCTCGCACGGCTCGTTCGCCGGTCGTGCGCAGGAACTCCTGGCCCTTGTGGCCGACCATCCGCACGGCCTCGCCGGTACGTTCCCCGGCTCGCCGCACGCCTTCACGGCGATGCTCGCGCAGCGGCACGAGGGCAAGGTCCGGTGGCGCACCTGGCACGCGTATCCGCAGGAAGGGCAACTTGTGGTGACCAGAACCAGTGTCGGCGCCCGTATGCCCGCAACGCCCCAGTAGCACTCGTGTGGGTGACAAAGAGCGATGATGGCGTGACGTAGCGTTAACGCATGATCGAAGCGCCCGCCTCCGTCTCGGCGGCGCCGTCCCAGGAGGCGGCGCCGCGGTCCGAGCGGCCGCGAGCGGGGCGATTCCTGGTGCTGGCCACGGTGTTCGTCTGCGCCGCGTGCGGTCTGGTGTACGAACTGCAACTGGTCGCGCTGGCCTCGTACCTGATCGGTGATTCGGTCACGCAGGCGTCCGTCGTCCTGTCCGTGATGGTCTTCGCGATGGGCGTGGGCTCGCTGCTCGCCAAGCGGCTGCGCTGCCACGCGGCGGTCGGCTTCGGCCTGGTCGAGGCCGTGCTCGCGCTGATCGGCGGCTGTTCGGCGCTCGCGCTGTACGCCAGCTTCGCGTGGATCGGCGAATCGCGGTACGCGCTCGTGGCGTTCTCGCTCGCCATCGGTGTGCTGATCGGCGCCGAGATACCGCTGCTGATGACGCTGATCCAGCGGATCTCCCGGCGTGCCGAGCAGGACGCGGGCGGCACCGTCGCCGATCTGTTCGCCGCCGACTACGTGGGCGCGCTCGTCGGCGGGCTGGCGTTCCCGTTCCTCCTGCTCCCCTGGCTGGGGCAGTTGACGAGCGCGCTGCTCACCGGCGCGGTCAACGCGGTGGCGGGCGGGGCGCTGGTGCTGTGCCTGTTCGGGCGGGACCTGACGGCGCGCGGCCGCTGCCTGCTCATCGTCACCAACGCCGTGGTGCTGGGCCTGCTCGCGACGGCGACCGTGCTCGTCGACGACTTCGAGCGGGCGGCCAGACGGGCCGTCTACGGCGACCGGGTCCGGGTCGCCGTCCACACGGCCGTCCAGGAGATCGTGCTGACCGGCGGCCGGGACGAGGACCCGGACCTCTTCCTGGACGGGCGGCTGCGGATCAGCGGCCGCGACGAGTACCGGTACCACCAGGCCCTGGTGCACCCGGCGATGGCGGGGCGGCACGCGCGCGTGCTGATCCTCGGCGGTGGCGACGGGCTGGCCGCCCGGGAGGTCCTGCGGTACCCGGGCGTCGACGGGGTCACGGTGGTCGAGGTCGACGCGGGCGTGGTGGACCTGGCCCGCACCGACCCGGCGCTGTCCCGGCTCAACGGCCGCGTGTACGAGGACCCCCGGCTCCGTGTCGTGCACGCGGACGCGTTCGCCTGGCTGCGCACGGCCACCGGACCGTACGACGTGGTGATCTCCGACCTGCCCGACCCCGGCATCACCGTCAGCGGCAAGCTCTACTCGGAGGAGTTCTACGGCCTCGCCGCCCGGGTCGTCGCCGACGGCGGACGGCTCGCCGTGCACGCGGGCCCCGTGGAGGCCAGGCCGCACACCTACTGGACGGTCGACGCCACGCTGCGGGCCGCCGGTTTCGCGACCCGCCCGTACTGCGTCACCGAGCGCCGCTCCGCGTTCACCAGCGGCCCCGACCGGTCGTCCCCCGACGGCGCCGTCCTGGACGGCACGGCGGCGGGCCCCTCCGACTGGGGGTTCCTGCTCGCCGTGCCCGGCGGCGTACCGCCGGAGCTGCGCCTGTCCGCCGACGCGCCCCACGCCTACGCCCCCGACCCGGCCACCCTGGACGACGGCGCGCGCCACGCCGAGCGGGCCCGGCTGTCCGGGCTGCGCCCGTCGACCCTCATGCACCCCCGGTACGGGAACTGACCCCGCGCGTCCGGCGCCGCGCGGGACGGTGCCGGACGGGACGTGCCGGACGGGACGTGCCGGACGGGCCGGGTGCCGGGCGGGTCGGGTGCCGGGCGGGTCGGGACGGGGCAACAGGTACGCACAGATGGGCGACGTGGCGCCCCCACGTGGGTAGGCTCGGTTTCCATGGAGCATGAGGTGTTCGTTCCGGTTCCCGTACAGACCCTCCGCGAAGCGCTGGCGGACCCCGCCCGCGTCGCCCGCTGCGTCCCAGGGCTCCAACAGGACGCGGACGCGTCGGCCGACCCGCTGTCGGGCCGGCTGAAGGTACGCGTCGGCGGGCACACGATCACCTACCGGGGCGCCCTGCGCGTGACCGGGCCACGGAAGGACGGGGCGTTCGCCGTGGACGCCGAGGGCACGGAGGTGCGCGGCTCCGGCTCGGCGAAGCTGGCGATGACGGTACGTCCGACCGCCGCCGACGGCGGGACGACGCTCGCGTTCAGCGGGACCGCCAGTGCGCAGGGCCGTCTCGCCGAGCTGCCGGCGGACGCGGCGGAGTCGGCGGCGCACCGGCTGCTGGACCGTTTCGCCGAATCACTCGCCGAATCACTCGCCGAACCGTCGGCACAGGCCCCGGGCGGGTCGCCCAAGGAATCGGCTGCGGAGTCGGCGGAATCGCGAGAGTCGGCGGAGCCGGCGGATACGGAGGAGCCGGCGGATACGGAGGAGGCGGCGGATACGGAGGAGGCGGGCGGTGCGCTCGCCGCCGCCGCGAGCGACGAGGCGGACGCCGCCGACATCCGTGACGCCGACCTCGATGACGCCGACCTCGATGACGCCGACGTGGACGACGACGGGGTGGACGACGGGGCCGAGGGCGAGAGTCCCGCCCCGTCCGTGTTCGACGCGCCGGTGCCGCCCTCGTCGCTCGACCCGCTCGCCGACGAGGCGTTCCCCCTGGACGACGCCCGCGCCGGCGACCCCGTCGACGCCGAGGACTGGACCGCGCCGGCCGAGGCCGCCCACGCACGGCGCACCATGATCGGCCGCAGCGCCGAGGAGGTCGACCACGCGCCGCCGCGCGGCCGCTACGCCCCCGTGCCGGGTCCGGACGCCGGTGGCACCGCCGGTGCGCTGCGCTGGCTGGCGCCGGCCGCCGCGCTCGCCATCGCCTCGGCCGTGGTGGTCGGGCGCGCCCTGCGCCGCCGCAAGTAGGGTCGTTCGCTGTGAGCCTGAGCGACATGAGCCAGAAGAACGCGAAGAGCGCCGAACCGGTCCGGCTGGCGGCCGGAGACGTCGAGCTGACGGTGACCCCGGCGAACGGCTGCCGGATGAGCAGCCTGCGGGTGGGCGGCACGGAACTGCTGCGCCAGGGCGAGAAGTACGGCTGCTTCCCGATGGTGCCGTGGTGCGGGCGTACCGCGAACGGCCGCTTCCTCAACGGGGCGACGGTCCATCAACTGCCGCTCAACTCGCCGCCGCACGCCATCCACGGCACCGGCCGCGACACGGCCTGGCGCACCGTGCGGACGGAGAAGGACGCGGCGGCCTTCACCTACGACCTGGACGAGCCGTGGCCGTACCCGGGCCGGGTCACCCAGACGTTCGCGCTGACCGACGAGTCGCTGACCCTCCAGCTCGGTGTGGAGACGCACGGCGACTCGTTCCCCGCGCAGGCCGGCTGGCACCCGTGGTTCCTGCGGAACCTGGGCGGCGACGACGTACGCGTCGACTTCGCCCCCGAGTGGCAGGAGGAGCGCGGCGACGACCATCTGCCCACCGGACACCGGATCGCCCCGGCGCCCGGCCCCTGGGACGACTGCTTCGGCATGCCGCACGGGGTGGAGGTGACCCTCACCTGGCCGGAGCTGCTGGAACTGCGGATCACCAGCCGGGCCCAGTGGGTCGTGGTCTACGACGAGCAGGACGAGGCCGTCTGCGTGGAGCCCCAGTCCGGCCCGCCGAACGGGCTCAACACCCAGCCGCGGCTGGTCACGCCCATCGAGCCGCTGGAGATCGCGGCGACGTTCGCCTGGCGCCGCCTCTGAGCCCGCCGGGCGCGGACGGCCGGGTTCCGCCTGCGACCGGCCCGGCCGACCGCTCCGCTTAAGCTCAGGGGCATGACTGACGTGACGGACGTACGAGCCGACCTGCTCCAGCAGATCAAGGACAAGGCCGTGGTGCACGGCAAGGTGATCCTCTCCTCCGGTCTCGAGGCCGACTACTACGTCGACCTGCGGCGGATCACCCTGGACGGGGTCGCGTCGCCGCTCGTCGGTCAGGTCATGCTCGATCTGACCGACGACCTCGACTTCGACGCGGTCGGTGGCCTCACGCTCGGCGCCGACCCGGTGGCCACGGCGATGCTCCACGCCGCCGCCGCGCGTGGCCGCACCCTGGACGCGTTCGTCGTGCGCAAGGCCGCCAAGGCGCACGGCATGCAGCGCCGGGTCGAGGGCCCCGACATCACGGGCCGCCGCGTGCTGGTGGTCGAGGACACCTCCACCACCGGCGGGTCCCCGCTGACCGCCGTCGAGGCCGTCCGCGAGGCCGGCGCCGAGGTGGTCGCGGTGGCGACGATCGTGGACCGCGCGACCGGCGCCGCCGAGAAGATCAGCTCGACGGCCGGGGTGCCCTACCGGTATGCGTACGCCCTGGACGAGCTGGGCCTCGCCTGAGCGGTCCGATCGGCGCCCCGTCCCGGATGCGGGACCTGACCTGCGGCTTTTCATGCGGGTGGCCGGTTTCGCGGGAAACGGGCCACCCGCCGTGCGGCACGGGGCCCTCCGGCCGGTGTGGCCCGTGCGGCCGTCTGGAAAGATAGGGGCGACGATGACGTCGCCCCCAGGTCAGGGATCAGCAACGCAACGCAACCGCAGATCACAAGGAGCGGACAGATGCCCATCGCAACCCCCGAGGTCTACAACGAGATGCTCGACCGGGCGAAGGCAGGCAAGTTCGCCTACCCGGCCATCAACGTCACGTCGTCCCAGACCCTGCACGCCGCCCTGCGCGGCTTCGCGGAGGCCGAGAGCGACGGCATCATCCAGATCTCGACCGGTGGCGCGGAGTTCCTGGGCGGCCAGTACAGCAAGGACATGGTGACCGGCGCCGTCGCCCTCGCCGAGTTCGCGCACATCGTCGCCGCGAAGTACGACATCACCGTCGCGCTCCACACCGACCACTGCCCGAAGGACAAGCTGGACGGCTACGTCCGCCCGCTGCTCGACATCTCCGCCGCGCGGGTCGCCAAGGGCGAGAACCCGCTGTTCCAGTCGCACATGTGGGACGGCTCCGCCGAGACCCTCGCCGACAACCTCGCCATCGGCCAGGAGCTGCTGGCCAAGGCCGTCGCCGCGAAGATCATCCTTGAGGTCGAGATCACCCCGACCGGCGGTGAGGAGGACGGCGTCAGCCACGAGATCAACGACGAGCTGTACACCACCGTCGACGACGCGCTGCGCACCGCCGAGGCGCTCGGCCTGGGCGAGAAGGGCCGCTACCTGCTGGCCGCCTCCTTCGGCAACGTCCACGGCGTGTACAAGCCGGGCAACGTCGTGCTCCGCCCCGAGCTGCTGAAGGACCTCCAGGAGGGCGTGGCCGCGCAGTACGGCAAGGCGTCGCCGTTCGACTTCGTCTTCCACGGCGGTTCCGGCTCCACGGCGGAGGAGATCGCCACGGCGCTGGAGAACGGCGTCGTGAAGATGAACCTCGACACCGACACGCAGTACGCGTTCACCCGCCCCGTCGTGGACCACATGTTCAAGAACTACGACGGCGTCCTGAAGGTCGACGGCGAGGTCGGCTCCAAGAAGACGTACGACCCGCGCACCTGGGGCAAGCTGGCCGAGGCGGGCATGGCCACGCGCGTCACCGAGGCGTGCGCGGCGCTGCGCTCCACGGGCACGAAGCTCAAGTAGCACACGAGGCCGCGCGGCACATGCGGCCGCGTGGCGCGCCGGGCCCACGGGGCACGCGAGGCAGTGGCGCTCTGATCGTTCTCGATCGTGGCCGGGCCCGACACCGCGGAGGCGGGGTCGGGCCCGCTCTCGTACAGGAGGGGGTTCGGTGACGTACGACTTCGACACACCGGTGGACCTGCGGGGTACCGGATCGTTCCAGTGGGACGTCCTGCCGGAGCGCTACGGCGTCCCGGACCTGGTCCCGTTCACCATCTCCGACATGGACTTCCGCTCCCCGCCCGAGGTGCTGGAGGCGCTCCAGCGGCGCGTCGCGCACGGCGTCTTCGGCTACACCGACTGGCGGTACGGGGACTTCAGGCCCGCGGTGTGCGACTGGTACGCGCGGCGCCACGGGACCGAGGCCGACCCGGAGACGCTGGTGTACGGGCCCTCGGTGCTCAGCCAGCTGTCGCAGCTGCTCCGCATGTGGACCGGGCCCGGGGACGGCGTCGTCGTCCACACCCCGACGTACGACGGGTTCATCAAGGCCCTGACCGGCCTCGGGCGGGAACTGCGGGGCGTGCCCGTCGGCGACACGGCCGCCCTGGAGGCGCAGCTCGCGCGGCCCGACACCCGGGTGCTGCTGCTGTGCTCGCCGCACAACCCGACCGGCCGGGTGTGGACCGAGGAGGAGCTCTCCCGGTTCGCGCGGCTGGCCGACGCCCATGGCGTGACCGTCATCAGCGACGAGATCCACGCGGACCTCGCCCACGACGGACACCGCCATCTGCCGTGGCTGCGCTTCGCCCCGGCCGACGGCCGCTGGGCGCTGATCACCTCGGCGTCCAAGGCGTTCAACCTGCCGGGGCTCACCGGCGCGTACGGGATCATCGGCGACCCGGAGGAGCGTACGGCGTTCATCCGGCACATGGAGACGGGCGCGGGCCTGGGCTCGGCCGGCGCGCTCTCCCTCACCGGGCACATCGCCGCGTACCGGCACGGCGCGCCCTGGCTGGACGAGCTGCGCGCCTATGTGGCGGGCAACCTGCGGATGCTCGCCGACCGGCTGGAGGCGGCGTTCCCGGGGCGCCTGGGCTGGACGCCGCCGCAGGCCGGATACCTCGCGTGGCTCGATCTGCGGCCGCTGGGCGTGGACGACGACGTGCTGCTGCGGGAGCTGGTGGCGCGCGAGAAGGTCGCGGTGCAGCCGGGTTCGACGTACGGCGTGAAGGGCTTCGTCCGGGTCAACCTCGGCTGCCCCCGTACCAAGGCCGAGCACGGCGTCGACGCGCTGACCCGCACCCTGACCCGGCTGGCGGCGTAGGAGCCGGGTCACGCGCGGGGCACGGTGGCGGCGTGGGAGACGGGTCACACGCTGGGCACGGTGGCGGCGTGGGAGACGGGGCGGCATAGGAGACTGGGGGCATGTCCATTCACCAGAACCTGCTCGGGGGACCGCCCCCGACCCATCTGCCCGACGAGCCCGAGCCGCGCGAGCTGCTCGCCGCCGGTGCCGCGCCCGCCGAGGTCGCCGCGAAGTACCCGACGTCCTCGCTGGCCTGGGCGCAGCTCGCCGACGAGGCGTTCGCGGCCGGGCGGACCGTCGAGTCCTACGCGTACGCCAGGACCGGCTACCACCGGGGCCTGGACGCCCTGCGCCGCAACGGCTGGAAGGGCCACGGCCCGGTGCCGTGGGAGCACGAGCCGAACCGCGGCTTCCTGCGGGCGCTGCACGCGCTGGCGCGGGCCGCGCAGGCGATCGGCGAGCAGGCCGAGTACGAGCGGTGCAGCACGTTCCTGCGGGACTCGTCGGAGCTGGCCGCCGACATCCTCGGCTGAGCCGCCCGCCCGCCAGTGGGCCCGTGTCCCCGGCTCGCCGGGGGCGCGGGCTCCGCCGTGTCCGCACGACCGGCCGGTACGATCGCACAGACCATCGATTCCGAGAGCCGGCTCCCCCCACCCGGCCGCTACAGGGGAGAAGTCTGTCTTGGGCAAGCGTGCCGCCGCACCGCGAGGACGCCGTAGCCGCCGTGGCAGAAGCGGCCGGGGTGGCCGGGGCGGCGGCGCTCGCCGTCCAGCGGCCCGCATAGTCCTGGCCGGACTGGCCGTCGCCGTCACCTCGCTCGGCGGGGGCGCCGCCCTCGCGCACTGGCAGGGCACCGACAGCGCCGCGGCCGCGAGCTCCACCTCGCCCCGCCCCGCCGTCACGGGCTCCGCAGCCGCGTCCCCGGAGCCCGGCGCCTCCCGCAGCGCGCCCGCGTCCCCGCCTCCCCGCAGCACCCCGCCGAAGACGCCCCCGAAGCCGTCCACGTCGTCCGTGAAGCCCCCGGCCGTGCCCGCCTCCGGCGCCGGCACCTTCACCACGGCGCGGGCGTCCGGCGACAAGGTGGGCTCCGGCACGCTCCGCCGCTACCGCGTCCAGGTCGAGGACGGCATCGAGCTGTCCGCCAAGGAGGCCGCCCGCGAGATCGAGCAGATCCTCGCCCATCCGCGGAGCTGGGCCGCGCACGGCCGCGGCTCGTTCCAACTGGTCTCGGAGAACGCCGACTTCGTGATCCGGATCGCCACGCCGAAGACCGCCGACCGGCTCTGCCTCGCCCAGGGCCTCAACACACGCGGCGAGCTCAACTGCGAGACCGCCGACGGGGTCGTCGTCAACCTCAAACGGTGGATGCTGGGGTCGCCCACCTTCAGCGGCACCCCCGCCGAGTACCGGCATCTGATCATCAACCACGAGGTCGGGCATGAGATCGGCATCCGCCGGCACATGGGCTGCCCGGGGCCCGGCCGGCTCGCCCCGGTGATGATGCAGCAGATCAAGGGCCTGAACGGCTGTCTGTCCAATGCGTGGCCCTACGACGGGGACGGCCGTTACATCACCGGCCCGGACATGCCATGATGCGACTGGGACCGCCCGTGCGGCGGCCCGAGGGGACCGGGGCTCCACAGCCGATGGGAGGGAGCGGACCGCTACCCGGTAGCACGCATTGATGGAGACAGCGATGTCTACTTCCCCCGATGCCTCCGCAGCCGGTTCGGACACCCCGAACCTGGACTTCGCAGGCACGACACCGTACGAGGACTATGTCCAGGCGGATGTCCTCACCCACCTCCAGCACCCCCGCTCGGACGATCCGGGCGAGATGGTCTTCCTGGTCACCACCCAGGTCATGGAGCTGTGGTTCACCGTGATCGTCCACGAGTGGGAGACCGCGAGCCGCGCCCTGCGCGAGGACCGCCTCCCCGTGGCCATGGACGCGCTGCGGCGGTCCCTGTACGAGCTGGAGGCGCTGAACGCCTCCTGGAAGCCGCTCGCCCGGCTGACCCCCGCGCAGTTCAACTCCTACCGGGGCGCCCTCGGCGAGGGCTCCGGCTTCCAGTCGGCGATGTACCGCCGGATGGAGTTCCTCCTCGGCGACAAGTCCGCGTCGATGCTGGTCCCGCACCGGGGCGCACCGCGCGTCCACGCGGAGCTGGAGAAGGCCCTGTACGAGCCGAGCCTGTACGACGAGGTGCTGCGGCTGCTCGCCCGGCGCGGGCTCCCCGTCCCCGGGCAGGTACTGGAACGCGACCTGTCGCAGCGGTACGAGCCGTCGCCCGAGGTCGAGGAGGTCTGGGCGTCCCTCTACGCCGAGCCCGAGCGGCACGCGGAGCTGGTCCAGCTCGGCGAGGCCCTGACCGACGTCGGCGAGCTGGTGTGGCGCTGGCGCAACGACCATCTGGTGGCCACGCGCCGCGCCATGGGCTCCAAGACCGGTACGGGCGGCTCCGCCGGGGTCGCCTGGCTGGAGAAGCGGGCCCGCAAGAACGTCTTCCCCGAGCTGTGGACGGCGCGCAGCCATGTCTGACCTCAGGACCAGGGCGGAGACCCTGGACGCCGCCGATCCGCTGGCCAAGCGGCGCGAGCTGTTCGCCATCGAGGACGGGGCCGTCTACCTGGACGGCAACTCGCTGGGCGCGCTGCCCCGCCACGTACCCGACCGCATGGCCGACGTCATCACCCGCGAATGGGGCGAGCTGCGCATCCGCTCCTGGGACGAGAGCGGCTGGTGGACCGCGCCCGAGCGGATCGGCGAGCGGATCGCCCCGATCGTCGGCGCGGCCCCCGGCCAGATCGTCGTCGGCGACTCCACCAGCGTGAACGTCTTCAAGGCGCTGGTGGCGGCCGTACGGCTGGCCGGTGACGGCGACCGTGCCGACAGCGACCGTGCCGGTGCCGGTTCCGGTGCCGGTGCCGGCGGGAGCGGTGACGCGACACGCGACGAGATCGTGGTCGATGCCACCACCTTCCCGACGGACGGCTACATCGCGGAGTCGGCCGCCCGGCTGACCGGCTGCCGGCTCGTCCCGGCCGCCCCCGGTGACGTGGCCGCCGCCGTCGGCCCGCGTACGGCCGCCGTGCTCGTCAACCACGTCGACTACCGCACCGGCCGGCTCCACGACCTGCCCGGCATCACCGCCGCCGCCCACGCCGCGGGCGCACTCGCGGTGTGGGACCTGTGCCACAGCGCGGGCGCCCTGCCCGTCGGCCTCGACGCGCACGGCGTGGACCTGGCGGTCGGCTGCACGTACAAGTACCTCAACGGCGGGCCCGGCTCGCCCGCGTACCTGTACGTCGCCGAACGCCACCAGCCCCGCTTCGACTCCCCGCTGCCCGGCTGGAACTCGCACGCCGACCCGTTCGCGATGACCCCCGCGTACACGGCGGCGGACGGAGCCCCGCGCGGCCGCGTCGGCACGCCCGACATCCTGTCGATGCTGGCGCTCGAAGCGGCGCTCGACGTGTGGGACGGCGTGGCGATCGAAGCCGTACGGGCCAAGAGCCTGGCGCTGACGGACTTCTTCCTGGAGTGCGTCGACGCGTACGCGCCCCCCGGCACCGTCACCTCGCTGACCCCCGCCGCCCACGCGGACCGGGGCAGCCAGGTCGCACTCGGCTGTGCCGAGGCCCCGGCCGTGATGAAAGAGCTGATCGCACGCGGTGTCGTGGGCGATCTGCGCCGCCCCGACGTGCTGCGGTTCGGCTTCACCCCGCTGTACGTCGGGTTCGCGGACACCGAGCGCGCGGCACGCGTCCTGGCGGACGTCCTCGCGGAGGTGTGTTCGGGGCGCTAGCGGCGGTGCGCGATCCGGTCTGCGGGGGCGTCAGTCCTGATAACGTCCCCGCAGGTCAGGCCAATTCGGCCCCGTCACCGAAAGGTTGAGCAGCATGCCCGACCCCGCCGCACGCGACGCAGCCGAGGAGGCATCGGCCCTGTCGCATCCGGCCGTCGACCCCGACTCCACCGCCTCCTACGGTGAACACCCGGACCAGATCGTCGACTTCTACGCCCCGCGCGACGGTCTGCGCGGCGGCCCGGGTGACGCCGCGCCGCTCGTCGTCGTCCTGCACGGCGGCGCGTGGCGCGCGCCGTACGACCGGCGGCACATCACCCCTTTCGTGGACTATCTGGCACGCCGTGGATTCGCCGTCGCCAACGTCGAGTACCGGCGGGGCGGTGAGATCCCCGGACCCCGCGGCTCCGGTGCCGAGGGCCCCGTCGCCGGACGCTGGCCCGACACGTTCGACGACGTCGCCGCCGCCCTGGACGCGCTCCCCGCGCTCGTCGCGCGGCACCTGCCGCGGGCCGACCGCCGCCGTACGGTGCTCACCGGCCACTCCGCGGGCGGCCATCTCGCCTTGTGGGCCGCCGCCCGGCACGTCCTGCCCACCGGGTCGCCCTGGCGGCTCGACGCGCCGCCCGAGCTGCGCGGGGTCGTCGCCCTCGCGCCCATCGCCCACTTCGAGCGGGCCGCCGAGCTGGACGTGTGCGGGGGCGCGGTGACCCAACTCCTCGGCGGCGCGGACCGGTTCGACGAGCGGGCCGGATACGCCGACCCGTCCGCGCTGCTGCCCACCGGTATCGCCACCGCCGTCGTACAGGGCCGCGAGGACACGGTCGTCCCGCAGGCCGTCTCCGAGGCATACGTCGAGGCCGCCGCGAAGGCGGGCGAGATGGTCGGGCTCACGCTGCTGGCCGACGTGGGGCACTTCCCGCTGATCGACCCGGCGGCCGACGCCTGCGCGGTCGTCGCGGAGGAGATCGCCCAGTTGGCGTGGTGACCGTCCGGGCTCGCCCCCGACGGCGGTCGAGGACGGAGGCTGACCGCGACGGTTCGTAACGTGCTCCGCATGACCCATCTCGTCACCGGAGCCACCGGAACCGTGGGCCGCCAGGTCGTCGCCGCACTGCTGCGCCGAGGCGAGCCCGTCCGCGCCCTGACCCGCGACCCCTCGACCGCCCGGCTCCCCGCCGGCGTCGACGTCGTCCGCGGCGACCTCACCGACCCCGAAACCCTCACCGGCGCCCTCGACGGCGTCACCGGCCTGCACCTGATCACCTTCGGCGGGGCGTACTTCGCCCCGCTGGAGACGGGCCCCCGCATCATGGACATGGCCCGGGACGCGGGCGTCCGCCGCGTCACCGTGCTGCACGGCGGCGGCCCCAGTCTCCTGGAGGACGCCGTCCGCGCGAGCGACCTGCCCTGGACCGTCCTCATGCCCGTCGAGTTCATGGCGAACGCCCTGGAGTGGGCCGACCTCGTCCGTACGGCGGACGAGGTGCGCGAGCCCTTCGCGGGCCGCCTCAGCGCCATGGTCCACGAGGCCGACATCGGCGACGTCGCCGCCGTCGCCCTCACCGAGGAAGGACACGGCGGCCAGGAGTACGTGATCACCGGCCCCGAGGTCCTCACCCTCCACGACAAGGTCGGCGCGCTCGCCGCCGCCCGGGGCCGCGCGATACGGCTCGTGGAGCTGACCGAGGCCGAGGCCGTCGAGGGGTGGCGGGCCGCCGGCCAGCCGCAGGACGTGATCGACTTCCTGCTGGAGGCGTACGGCGACACCCCGCTCGTCGGCCGCACCGTCACCGACACCGTGGCGAAGGTCACCGGCAGGCCCGCCCGCACCTTCGCCGCGTGGGCGGCCGAACACGCGGACGCCTTCCGCGCCTGACCCCGCCTGCGGCCCGGTCGTATCCGGCCGGTCCGGGGCCCCGTACCACCGCGTAGTACTCAAGGCGGACGCGGGAGAATCCGCTTTCCAGCCGACGCCCGCGTCCGCCCCGCCCGCTTACCGTGGCTGCTGTGACCGAGACGACCCAGCGGACCCGGCGCCCCGACGCCCCCGGCGGCCGCAGCCCCGAATACCACTTCGCCCAGAACGCGCTCCGGGGCCTGCGCCACGACCTCCTCGACGACGCACTCGCCTACCGGCTGCTGCCGCCCCTGCCGCCGGACGCCCCGGTCGTCCGGCGGCTGCCCGAGCGCATACGCCGGTACGCCGTCTGGATCCGGCACGCCGCCATCGCGTTCTTCGCGCTCGTCCTCCTCATGGCGGTGTTCGACACCGGGGCGTTCCCGATCGCCGTCGCCGCCGCCGGCGCCGTACTGCTCACCCTCGTACGGCCCGTCGCCGCCTTCTGGCTCTCCCTGATGAGCGCCGCCCCCGTGGCGCTCATCAGGGGCGGGGACGTGCCGTGGTCGTCGGTGTCGTTCACGGCGCACATCGTCGTGCTCACGGTCGTCGCCGCCCGCACCCGGCCCCGCACCGCCGCCTGGATGTGGGCCCTCACCGCCGCGTACGGGATGTTCGCCGAGGCCTTCCTCATCAGCGGCTACGACGACTACAGCGGCAACACCGCCGAGATGCTCTTCATCTCCGCACTCGTCCTCCTCGGCGTCACCGTCGTCCACGTCCGCCGCGAGGCGAAGGAGGAGGTCACCGCCGAGCGGACCGTCACCCAGCAGGAACGCTCCATGCGCACCCTCCTGGAGGAGCGCACCACCATCGCCCGCGAACTCCACGACGTCGTCGCCCACCACATGTCGGTCGTCGCCATCCAGGCGGAGGCCGCCCCCTACCGCGTCGAGAACCCGCCGCCCGAGCTGGAGCAGGCGTTCGTCACCATCCGCGAGAACGCCGTCGCCGCGCTGACGGAGCTGCGCCGCGTCCTCGGGGTCGTCCGCGCCGAGGACTACGAGGCGCCCGACGCCCCCCAGCCCACCCTCGCCGACCTGGACGGGCTCGTCGCCAACGTGCGGGACGCCGGGCTGGTCGTGGACAAGACGGTCACCGGGGCGGTGCGCGAACTGCCGCAGGGCGTGGAGCTGTCGGCGTACCGGATCGTGCAGGAGGCCCTGAGCAACGTGCTCCGGCACGCGCCGGGGGCGTCCGCCGCCGTCGAGGTCTCGTACGTGCTCGGCGGGCTCGGGCTGCGGGTCGTCAACGGTCCCCCACGCGGGCTGGTCAAGCCGTCCCCCGGCGCCGGGCACGGCATCACGGGCATGCGGGAACGGGTCGCCATGCTGAACGGCGAACTCACCGCGCAGGCCGCGGACGACGGCGGCTACGAGGTCGCCGCGTTCATCCCGGTGGCGAAGGAGGAGACGCCGTGACGATCCGCGTGCTCGTCGTGGACGACCAGATGATGGTCCGCGAGGGCTTCTCCGTCCTCCTGAACGCGATGCCCGACATCGAGGTCGTCGGCGAAGCCGTCAACGGCCGCGAGGCGATCGCCCAGGTCGTCGCCCTGCGCCCGGACGTCGTCCTGATGGACATCCGGATGCCCGAGATGAACGGGATCGACGCCACCCGCGAGATCGTCGCCGCGGACGGCGGCGCCAAGGTGCTCGTGCTCACCACGTTCGACCTCGACGAGTACGTGTACCAGGCGCTGCGTGCCGGAGCCTCGGGGTTCCTGCTGAAGGACGCCTCCGCCCGGCAGCTGGCGGACGGGGTACGGGTGGTGGCGTCGGGCGAGGCGCTGCTCGCCCCGACCGTCACCAAGCGGCTCATCACCGAGTTCGCGAAGGCCTCGGAAGCGCCCCGGCCGCCCGCCCTGTCCCAGATCGGCGACCTCACGGAACGCGAGACCGAGGTGCTGGTCCTGATCGCCCAGGGCCTGTCCAACTCCGAGATCGCCTCACACCTGGTCGTCGCCGAGTCCACGATCAAGACCCACGTGAGCCGGATCCTGGTGAAGCTGGGGCTGCGCGACCGTACGCAGGCCGCCGTGTTCGCCTACGAGGCGCGCCTGGTCACCCCGGGGTAGTTCCGCTCGGGGGAGGGGACGCGGAGGGTCGCCCCCGCAGGGGATCGGCGGCAACCGCCGGGTTCCCACACCGGCACCCAAGGCCGCCGACCCCGAGGAGGTGAGCCCGCAGCGGCCCCGACCACCCACCGGGCGAGAGAGAAAGACCCACCGACAGAACGCACCGCCGGAAAGGCACCGCCCAGACTCCACCGACAGAACACACCGCCGGAAAGGCACCGCCCAGACTCCACCGACAGACCCCACCGCCGGGAAGGCACCGCCCAGACTCTACCGACAGAACGCACCGCCCAGATCGCCCACAGGGCGGCTTTCCCGGGTAGCGTCCCGGCATGGCCGCCTCGTTCGACCCCTGGTCGCCCGCCTTCGTCGCCGATCCGTACCCCGCGTACGCCGAGCTGCGCGCGGGGGGCCGGGTCCACTGGTTCGAGCCCACCGGGCAGTTCCTCGTGCCGCACTACGCGGACGTGTCCGCGCTGCTGCGGGACCGGCGGCTGGGGCGGACGTATCTGCACCGGTTCACGCACGAGGAGTTCGGGCGTACGCCGCCGCCCGCCGCGCATGAGCCGTTCCATGTGCTGAACGCCAACGGGCTGCTCGACCTGGAGGCGCCCGACCACACCCGGATCCGGCGCCTGGTGTCCAAGGCGTTCACGCCCCGGACCGTGGAGCGGCTGGCACCTGTCGTCCGGCGGTCGGCCGAGGACCTGGTGGGGCGGTTCGTCGCGGAGGGCGGCGGCGACCTGCTGAGCGCGGTCGCGGAGCCCCTGCCCGTCGCGGTCATCGCGGAGATGCTGGGCGTGCCCGAGGCGGACCGGGGGCTGCTGCGGCCCTGGTCGGCCGCGATCTGCGGGATGTTCGAGCTGCGGCCCGACGAGGGGACCGCACGTCGGGCGGTCGCCGCCTCGGTGGAGTTCTCGGCCTACCTGCGGGAGCTGATCGCCGCCCGGCGGGCGGAGCCGGGGGACGATCTGGTGTCGGCCCTGGCGGCCGCCGCCGAGGGCGGTCGGGGGCTCAGTGAGCAGGAGATCGTCTCGACCTGTGTGCTGTTGCTGAACGCGGGGCACGAGGCGACGGTGAACACCACGGTCAACGGGTGGTGGACGCTCTTCCGGCACCCTGAGCGGCTGGCCGCGATGCGCCGTGGCGACGTCGGTCTTCCGACCGCCGTGGAGGAACTGCTGAGGTACGACACTCCGCTGCAGATGTTCGAGCGGTGGGTGCTCGACGACATCGAGGTGGGCGGCGTCGGTATCCCTCGGGGCGCCGAGGTCGCCCTGCTGTTCGGGTCGGCGCACCGGGATCCGGCCCGGTTCGAGCGGCCGGACGTCCTGGACCTCGGGCGGGCGGACAATCCGCATCTGGCGTTCGGCGCCGGTATCCACTACTGCCTCGGCGCGCCGCTGGCCCGGCTGGAGCTCACCGCGTCGTTCGGTGAGCTCCTGCGCCGGGCCCCGGGTATGCGGCTCGTGGCCGAGCCGGAGTGGCAGCCGGGTTATGTGATCCGGGGGTTGAAGGGGCTGTGGGTGGAGGTGTGACGGTCAGGAGGTGATCAGGTCGCGGCGGCGCAGGCCCGCCAGGCCGGCCGCGACCAGGGCGATCGCCAGGGCGAGGAGGAGCAGGAGCGGTGTCCAGGCGGGATCGGCGCCGGGCAGCTTGGGCAGGTGGCCGAAGGGGGACAGGTTCAGCACCGCCTGGGGGAGGTTCAGCGCGGGGCCGATCCAGCCGAGTGCCAGCGACAGACCGGCGTAGGCCCAGGCGGCGACGGCGGCCTTGGGGAAGGCGCCGTGCAGCAGTACCGCGAGCCCGCCCAGCAGCCATACGGCGGGCAGCTGGACCGCGGCGGCGCCCAGGATGGGGCCGAGGTCCTTCCCGTACGTGAGGAACAGGCCGAGGCCCGCCGCGAACATGATGAGGGCCGCGCCGGCGAAGGCGATGACCAGGTGGCCGGCCGCCCAGCGCAGTCGGCCGACGGCGTTGGCGAGGACGGGTTCGGCGCGCTGGGAGGTCTCCTCGCCGTGCAGGCGGAGGACGGAGCCGACCGTGTACAGCGAGGCGATCATCCCGAACATGCCGATCATCGCGGCCAGGAAGGCGTCGGTGATGGCCTGCTGGCCGCCCATGCGCTCGAAGATCTCCCGGGCCTGCTCGTTGTCCCCGACGAGGTCGGCCGCGCCTTCGACCATGCCGCCGAACACGATGCCCGCGACGAGGAAGCCGAGCGTCCAGCCGAGTACGCCGCCGCGCTGGAGCCGCCACGCCAGGCCGCCGGCGGTCGCGAGCCGGCCCGCGGCCGGTCCCGGCCGCGCGGGCAGGAAGCTCATCCCGACGTCACGCCGGCTCGTCAGCTCGTACGCCAGGACGGCCTGGACGGCGATCGCCGCGGCCGTGAGGGCGAGGACCCACCAGCGGTCGCCCGCGTAGGGGCGGACGTTCTCCGCCCAGCCGACCGGGGACAGCCAGGTGAGGACGCTGTCGCCGTCGGGGGTGCCGGCGTCGCCGGCGGCGCGGAGGACGAAGGCGAAGCCGAGCACCGCCGACGTCAGGCCCTTGGCGAGCCGCGCGCTCTCCGTGAGCTGCGCGACGATCGCGGCCATGGTGGCGAAGACCATGCCGGTCGCGCCGACGGCGAGGCCCAGCGCGAGGGCGCCCGAGCCGCCCAGTCCGGCCAGCCCGGCGGTGATGATCACGGTGACGCCGGTGTTGGCGACGAGCGCGGCGAGGAGGGCGGCGGTGAGCGGGGCCCGTCGCCCCACCATCGCGGAGGAGAGCAGTTCCTGGCGGCCCGTCTCCTCTTCCTCGCGGGTGTGCCGTACGACGATGATCAGGCTCATCACGGCGGCGAGGACCGCCGCGAACACCCCGAACCGCCAGGCGACCAGCCCGCCGGTGGAGTCGCCGAACACCGGTCCGTACAGCGACCGGAGCGAGCTGTTGGCGCCGAGCGTCACGGCGACCTGGGCCCGCTTGGCGGGCGTGTCGTACAGGGTGTCGATGGAGCCGGCGCCGCTGGCCACCATGCCGCCCGTGACCAGCACCCAGATGGGCAGCATGACCCGGTCGCGGCGCAGGGCGAGCCGCAGCAGGGCGCCGGTTCCGGCGAGGTGGCGCGCGCCGCCTCCTTCGCGCCGGGCGGCGGGCATCGTGAGCGTGGTCACCGGGACACCGCCTCGTCCTCGTAGTGGCGCAGGAACAGCTCCTCCAGGGTGGGCGGCGTGCTGGTCAGGGACCGCACCCCGGACTCGGTGAGCGCCTTCAGCACGGCGTCCAGCTTGTCCGTGTCGACCTGGAGCTTGACCCGGTGGCCCTGGACGTCGAGGTCGTGGACGCCGGGCAGGTGGGCCAGCCCGTTGGGCGGGCCCGCGAGGTCCGCCTCCACGCTCGTGCGGGTCAGATGGCGGAGTTCGGCGAGGGAGCCGCTCTCCACGGTGCGGCCCTTGCGGATGATGCTGACCCGGTCGCAGAGGCTCTCCACCTCGCTGAGGATGTGCGAGGACAGCAGGACGGTGCGGCCGCGGGCGCGCTCCTCCTCCACGCAGCCCTGGAACACGCCCTCCATGAGGGGATCGAGTCCGCTCGTCGGCTCGTCCAGGATGAGGACGTCGACGTCGGAGGCGAAGGCGGCGACCAGGGCGACCTTCTGGCGGTTGCCCTTGGAGTAGGTGCGGCCCTTCTTCGTCGGGTCGAGCTCGAACCGTTCGATGAGGTTCGCCCGGCGGGTCTTGTCGAGGCCGCCGCGGAGCCTGCCGTACAGGTCGATGACCTCGCCACCGGAGAGGTTGCGCCACAGGGTCACGTCGCCGGGCACGTACGCGACCCGCCGGTGCAGTTCGACGGCGTCCCGCCAGGGATCGCGGCCGAGGAGCTGTGCGGCGCCGGAGTCGGCCCGGAGCAGGCCGAGGAGGACCCGGATGGTCGTGGACTTGCCCGAGCCGTTGGGCCCGAGGAAGCCGTGGACCTCGCCGGTCTGGACCGTGAGGTCGAGGCCGTCCAGCGCGTGCGTCCGCCCGAACGACTTGTGGAGTCCGGCGACGGTGATGGCGTTCGTCATGTCTCCGAACGTACGCGTCCTTCACAAAGTTGTGAAGTTAAGGAAGCGTATAAAATCGTCCGGTGCGGTGGACGACGGGAGACGATGGCCCCATGGCGACGAACAACCAGGTCGAGGCGGCGGAGCAGGGGCGGGACGACGAGGCCGTCAGGCGGTTCGTGGAGCGGTTCGCGGGCGAGCTCACCCAGGCCGGCATGCAGCGCATGGCGTCCCGCGTGTTCGCCGCGCTGCTCGCGTCCGAGACCGGATCGCTGACGTCGGCCGAGCTCGCCGAGCAGCTGAGGGTCAGCCCCGCCGCCGTCTCCGGGGCGGTCCGCTACCTGTCGCAGGTGAACATGATCGGCCGGGAGCGGGACCCGGGGTCACGCCGTGAGCGGTACGTGCTCCACAACGAACTCTGGTACGAGATGTTCACCCGCCGCGACCAGGTCCTGATCCGCTGGGAGACCACCATGCGGGAGGGTGCGCAGATGCTCGGCACGGACACGGCGGCGGGCGCGCGGGTGGCGGAGTCGGCGGAGTTCTTCGAGTTCCTGCACCACGAGATGGGCCGGATAATGGACCGCTGGCGTGATCACCGGGCGGGCCTCGCGGGACGATGACCGCGTCCCCGCACTGCTCCGGGACCCGCGCCCGCACTGCTCCGGGACCCGCGCCCGCGCTACTCCGGGACCCGCGCCCGCGCTACTCCGGGATCCGCGCCCGCACTACTCCGGGACTCGCGCGCCGGCCGGGACCACCAGGGACCAGGCCGCCGGGCTGACCGTCCAGGTGCGGCTCCACACCGGGCCCGCCATCAGGGCGTCCGCCCGGTAGCGGAACGCCGCGCCCGACACGCCCGACACGGTCACCGCCGTCGCCTCCGCCCGGACCGGCTCGGCCGCCCTGGGCCGTACCACCACCTCGGCGGCGCCGTCCCGGGACGTCACCGTGACGCCCTCGACCGGCGAGTCCAGGTCGCAGAGCACCCGCCCGTCCGCTTCGACGCGCAGCCGGTGCGCCCGCATCTCGGGCACCCGGGGCTGGGGCGCCGGGCGGACCAGGGTGCGCACCAGCGAGCGGCAGGTCCCCCACACGGACGCCACCTGATCGGCGGGTTCGCCCACCCGTACCGGCCCGGCGGGAATGCGCAGGCCGCCCACGACCACGCCGTCACCGTCGTCCACCAGCAGGTCCAGCCGCCGCTCCGCCCCGTCGAGTACGGCCCGCGCGGCCGTCACCGCGTCGGGCGGCACGCCGAGCGACGCGGCCAGCCGCACCGTCGGCCCCGGGCCCACCGGGATCACGGCGAGCGCCCCGTCCGCGAGCTCCCGCCCCTGGTGCAGATGGGTGACGGTGCGCAGCAGCGCCCGGTCGTCACCGATGACCACCGGCCGCCGCGAACCGCGTCGCGCCAGGGCCCGCGCGAACTCCTCGGGGGTGTCCGGAAGGCTCACTTTCACGGTGGCCCCGGCACGGAGGACATCCCTCGCGATCCGTACGGATTCGCCGTCGCCACGGCGCGCGACCGGGTCGATGACCACCAGGAGCTGGTCGGGAGCCGACACCTCGGTCCTTCCTCGGGTAGCATCTTTGTGCAAGAGCCCCTTGCGCTATTGCGCCAGGGGCTTCGTCTATTCCGGGGCACCGGTTCGACGGCTCAGGCTGTGTCGTACACCGTCGTACGACATCTCTACTGCCCTCTGACCTTGGACATGCCCCGCCCGGAAGGGGTGTACGCCTGTGCCCGCACTTGTGCTGCTCGGTGCTCAGTGGGGTGACGAGGGCAAGGGAAAGGCCACCGACCTGCTCGGTGGATCCGTCGATTATGTGGTGCGCTACCAGGGCGGCAACAACGCCGGCCACACGGTTGTCGT
This sequence comes from Streptomyces sp. NPDC047886, assembly GCF_043204435.1. Taxonomy (NCBI): domain Bacteria; kingdom Bacillati; phylum Actinomycetota; class Actinomycetes; order Kitasatosporales; family Streptomycetaceae; genus Streptomyces; species Streptomyces sp. NPDC047886. The sequence continues at coordinate 165,681 of NZ_JBIDCF010000003.1, read as the reverse complement.
AGGCGACCAGAAGTACGCGCTGCATCTTCTCCCTTCCGGAATCCTGTCGCCGGGGTGTACCCCGGTGATCGGAAACGGTGTCGTCGTCGACCCGGCGGTCCTGCTCTCCGAGCTGAGCGGACTCGACGAGCGCGGCGTCGACACCTCGAAGCTGCTGATCAGCGGTAACGCGCATCTCATCACGCCGTACAACGTCACCCTCGACAAGGTGACGGAACGGTTCCTCGGGAAGCGCAAGATCGGTACGACCGGCCGGGGTATCGGCCCGACGTACGCCGACAAGATCAACCGTGTCGGCATCCGCGTCCAGGACCTCTACGACGAGTCGATCCTCACCCAGAAGGTGGAGGCGGCGCTGGACGCCAAGAACCAGCTCCTCGCCAAGCTCTACAACCGGCGCGCCATCGAGGCCGGGAAGATCGTCGAAGAGATGCTCCAGTACGCGGAGCAGATCAAGCCGTACGTCGCCGACACGACGCTGATCCTGAACGACGCCATCGACGCGGGCAAGGTCGTCCTCTTCGAGGGCGGCCAGGGCACCCTGCTCGACGTCGACCACGGCACCTACCCCTTCGTCACCTCCTCCAACCCGACCGCCGGCGGTGCCTGCACCGGTGCCGGTGTCGGACCGACGAAGATCAGCCGGGTCATCGGCATCCTCAAGGCGTACACGACCCGTGTCGGCGCCGGCCCGTTCCCGACGGAGCTGTTCGACGAGGACGGCGAGGCGCTGCGCCGGATCGGCGGCGAGCGCGGTGTCACCACCGGCCGTGACCGCCGCTGCGGCTGGTTCGACGCGGTCATCGCCCGCTACGCGACCCGGGTGAACGGTCTGACGGACTTCTTCCTCACCAAGCTGGACGTGCTGACCGGCTGGGAGCAGATCCCCGTCTGCGTGGCGTACGAGATCGACGGCCGCCGCGTCGAGGAGCTGCCGTACTCGCAGACCGACTTCCACCACGCGAAGCCGGTCTACGAGTACCTGCCCGGCTGGTCCGAGGACATCTCCAAGGCCAAGACGTTCTCCGACCTGCCGAAGAACGCGCAGGCGTACGTCAAGGCGCTGGAGGAGATGTCGGGCGCCCCGATCTCCGCGATCGGTGTCGGCCCCGGCCGGACCGAGACCATCGAGATCAACTCGTTCCTGTAGGCCGCCGAGGCCCGCGGGTACGCCCGTAGGTCCGCTAGGTCGCCGAGGGCCGCGGGTACGCCCGTAGGTCCGCGGGGCTCAGTGGTGGCCGGTGCCCGAGGGGTGCCGGCCACCGCTCATGGGGAGGTCAGAGCCGCCTCTCGTACTCGCCCGGCTCGCCGTCCGAGTCCATGCCGGAGACCAGCAGCCGCTCCTTGCCGCCGACGCGGGTGATCCGCAGGTGCTGGGACGCGCTCCAGCGGTCGCAGTCGGGGTCGGATGCGCGTTCGTCGAAGGCGGGCGGGCCGACGACGAGGAGTTCGCCGACGCCGCCGGAGGCGCCGAGGAGGGCCGTGCTCTCGCAGTGGTACGAGCCGCCCGTCTGCTCGCCCGTCTCGTCGTCCATCCGCGGAACGTTGTTCCTGAACCGGACGAGGGCGGTGCCGATCGGTCCCTGCGTGATGGAGACCTCGGAGTTGTAGAGGTCCTGCTCCTCGGCGGAGAGCTCCCCGTACGGGACGCTCTTCCACTCGCCGATGAACGTCGGGGGAACCACCTTCGCGCCCGTCCTGGCCTTGCGGAACGTCGCCGTCGCAGCGCCGGAGCGCCACTCCAGGACCTCCGCCGAGCGGATCGTGAGCGTCTGGTGCGCGGCCGGGACGCAGCGCTTGGCGGGGACGCTCGCCGTGACGTCGCTCTCGCCGAACACGATCTTGTCCTCGTCCGCCGAGACCAGCGTGGAGCGGCCCATGCACAGCTGCTCGCCGCCCACCCGTACGTACACGGCGGTCTTCTCGCCCGGCGCGCCCTGGCCGATCTCCAGGCGGGCCGTCTCGTAGGGGTGCTCATCGGTGCCGTCGAGTACGCCCTCCCAGGCGCCGATGAACGCGTCGGGGACGGCGCCGCGCGTCGCGTCGGCCGACGGGGTGGCGGCCTTGCCCTTGCCGGGCCAGTAGGTGAAGGCGAGCGGGGTGGCCGTGCCGGCGAGCACGACGGCGGCCGCGACGACGAGCGGCCACCGGCGGCGCCTCCTCGGTGCGACCGGCGCCGGGTGCTGTACGGGGGTGGGGTCGCCGTCCGCGTCCAGGAGCCGGGCGGCGTGGCGGCCCAGCTGGGCGAGCAGCCCGGCGGGCAGCCATGGGTCGGCGGTCTCGACCCGGGCGGCGAGGTGCGCGGCGGTGGGCCGGTGCGCCGGGTCCTTGGCGAGGCAGCCGCGCACGAGCTCGTCGAGTTCGGCGGGCAGGCCCTCCAGGTCGGGTTCGTCGTGCGCGATGCGGAACATCATGGCGTGCACACCGCTGTCGACGGTGCCGAACGGGGAGCGGCCGGTCGCCGCGTACGCCAGGACGGAGCCGAGGCAGAAGATGTCGGATGCGGGCGTGAGGCGTTCGCCGCGCACCTGCTCGGGCGACATGAACCCGGGGGAGCCGACGACGGCGCCGGTGCTGGTGAGCCCGCCGTCGGTGACGGTGTCGACGGCGCGGGCGATGCCGAAGTCGATGATGCGGGGCCCGTCGACGGTGAGCAGGACGTTCGCGGGCTTGAGGTCCCGGTGGACGAGCCCGGCGGCGTGGATGTGCGCGAGGGCGTCGGCGAGGCCGACCGCGAGGGCGCGCACGGAGGCGGGCGGCAGCGGCCCGAACTCGTCGCCCACGACGGTGCGCAGGGACGGGCCCGCCACGTACCCGATGGCGACCCAGGGCGACTCCGCCTCGGTGTCGGCGCCCAGCACGGGTGCGGTGCCGACGCCGCCGACCCGCTCCAGGGCGGCGACCTCGCGGGCGAAGCGGCGCCGGAACTCGTCCTGCGCGGCGAGTTCGGCGTGTACGACCTTGACGGCGACGGTGCGTCCGCCGGCGGACCGCGCGAGGTAGACGCGGCCCATGCCACCGGAGCCGAGCCTGCCGAGGAGGCGGAACGGGCCGATGTCGGTCGGGTCTTCGGGCGTCAGGGCATTCACGCCCGGATCTTACGCACACGGGGCCGGGCGCGCCCACGGGGTCGGATCAGGGGCGGTTCACGGGGAGCCCGGTCGGCGGCCGGCGGAGACACGCGTGTGTCTGGTCTAGACCTTGACAGGTACATACCATTCACGGTTCCGTGGTGGTCCGTCCCCTCACCCCCCCACGGAAGGGCGTCCTCATGGTGCGACGCTTGCTCTGCCTCTTCGCCGCGCTGGTGACAGCCGTCGGTCTCGCCGTCCTCCTCCCCGCTTCCGTCGCGTCGGCCGCCGAGTGCGCGACGCCGTGGAGTTCCTCCGCCGTCTACTGGGGCGGCAACACCGCCTCGCACAACGGCCGCAACTGGCAGGCCAAGTGGTGGACCCAGAACGAGCGGCCGGGAACGGTCGACGTCTGGGCCGACCAGGGTGCCTGCGGCGGCGGTACGCCCGACCCCGGGCCCTCGCCGTCCGGCTTCGTGGTCACCGAGGCGCAGTTCAACCAGATGTTCCCGAGCCGGAACCCGTTCTACACGTACAGCGGACTGAAGGCCGCGCTCAGCTCCTATCCGGCGTTCGCCACCACCGGCGGTGACACGGTCAAGAGGCAGGAGGCCGCGGCCTTCCTCGCCAACGTCCACCACGAGACGGGCGGCCTCGTCCACATCGTGGAGCAGAACACCGCCAACTACCCGCACTACTGCGACCGCGGCCAGCCGTACGGCTGCCCGGCCGGCACCGCCGCCTACTACGGGCGCGGCCCGATCCAGCTCAGCTGGAACTTCAACTACAAGGCGGCGGGCGACGCGCTCGGCATCGACCTGCTCAACAACCCGTACCGCGTCGAGCGCGAGGCGGCCGTCGCCTGGAAGACCGGCCTCTGGTACTGGAACACCCAGAACGGCCCCGGCACGATGACCGCGCACCACGCGATGGTCACCGGCGCGGGCTTCGGCCAGACGATCCGCTCCATCAACGGCGCGCTGGAGTGCGAAGGCAAGAACCCGGCGCAGGTCCAGAGCCGGGTCGCCAAGTACCAGCAGTTCACCCAGATCCTCGGGGTCCCGACCGGCGGCAACCTCTCCTGCTGATTCCGGGACGGACCCGGCGCGGGCGCTCCGGGACGCGCCCCGGGGCGCCCGCACCATTACAACTCGGCATCCGATTGGCATAAGGACGGCATAAAGGCGGGATCGGTCCCACGGGGTCTGTAGCGTACGCCCGTTCGATCAATGACATCCCTGAGGACATGCCCATGGCCACTCCGCCGCCGCCCCACGCCCAGGACCCGCAGCAGGTCCCCCCTTCCGCGGAGGGTTTCGGTGAGCCCGTGGCCCCCGACGCTCCCGCCAAGCGGAAGGGCGGTGTGATGAAGAAGGTCCTCCGGGTCGTCGCGCTGATCGTCGTCGCCATCGCCGTGAAGTTCGGCATCTCGTACTTCTTCAACGCCCCGGTCCACGCCAAGGCCGGCGACTGCGTGAGCGTCACGGGCAGCGAGAACGACCCGAAGGTCGAGACCAAGGGCTGCACGGACAAGGACGCCAACTACAAGGTCGTCAAGCTCGTCGAGGGCACCTTCGACACCGACGCCTGCGAGAACGTCGCCGACGCCGAGGCCGCGCTGGCCCAGCAGTGGGAGCAGGAGAAGTTCGTCCTGTGCCTCAAGCCGGTGAAGTGACCCGTACGCCGTCACGGCGGCGAGCGGCTGAGTGAGCCTGCCCGGGACCCCGTCCCTGGCAGGCTCTTTCCGGTCCGGGCCCGGGGCGGGCCGGTCCGGTCCAGTCCGGTTCGGGACGGTTCCGTTTGTGCCGGGCCGGGCCCGGCACCCGCGACGGCCCGCGCGTCTCCCGCGCGGTTCAGTCCCGTGGGCGCGTGGCGGTCACCGCCGTCGCGTACCGGTCCTCGCAGCCGGCGACATGGGGGACGAGACCGCTCGCGGCGACGATCCCCACCGCCCGGTCCGCCTGGCGTTCGCTGGTCTCGAACAGCAGGCTGCCGCCCGGGGTCAGCCAGCGCCCGGCGTCCCCGGCGACCCGGCGCAGGACGTCCAGCCCGTCCGCGCCCCCGTCGAGGGCGAGGCGCGCCTCGTGGACGCGGGCCTCCGGGGGCAGCAGCCCGACCTCGTCGGTCGGTACGTACGGGACGTTGGCGAGCAGGACGTCGACGCGCCCGCGCAGGGCGGGCGGGAGCGGCGCGTACAGGTCGCCCTCGTACACCAGGCCGCCGACGGGCGTGACGTTGCGGCGGGCGCAGCGCACGGCGGCCGGGTCGATGTCGGTGGCGTGCAGTTCGGCGTCGCCGTCCAGGGCGGCCAGCAGCGCCGCGCCCAGCGCGCCCGACCCGCAGCACAGGTCCACGACGAGCGCGCCGGGGGCGGCGATGGCGGCGGCGCGTTCGACCAGGAACTCCGTGCGGCGGCGCGGCACGAAGACGCCCGCGTCGACGGCGAAGCGCAGCCCCCGGAACTCGGCCCAGCCCAGGACGTGTTCGAGGGGCCGCCCCGTGGCGCGGCGCTCGACCATCGCGCGGAGTTCGGTCGCGGAGCCGGCCGCCGAGACGAGGAGCGCGGCCTCGTCCTCGGCGAAGACGCAGCCCGCGGCGCGCAGGGCGTCGACGACACCGGGGAGGGGGCAGCCGCCGGGACGGGGGGCCTCGACGCGGAGCGGGGAGTCCCCGGGGAGCGGGGCGTCGACGGGGAGCGGGGCGTCGAGGGGGAGCGGGGTGTCGACGGGGAATGGGACGTCCACGGGGATCGGGGCGTCGACGGGGATCGGGGACTTGAGGGGATCGACGGACATGGGAGCCTTCCGGGAGCCGCTCACGAGTGCTCCCGGCGGTTCACGTACGGTGCGGCGACCGTTCCGCCCTGGAGGAGAGCACCCTGCCTGACCTGGCGTTGATGGGTCTCACCTCCTGGATGTCGGGCGCGGCCGTCGAGCGGCCCGGACTGGTCAGGACCCTACCGGAGGTTCGGTTCCGGCGGGGGCGCCACGACCGGGGCGGTCGCGGCCTCCGGCGGGGCGGGGCGTGCGGTGTCCCGGCTCGCGATCACCTCAAGCGCCCGGGACAGCCGCTCCAGCGCGTCGGCCGTCTCCGCGAAGGCGGCGTCGCCGAGTTCGGCGGCGAGCCCTGCCGCCAGGTCGGCGTGGCCGGGGTCGATCCGGGCGATCGCGGCCCGGCCCTCCTCCGTGGGCGTCAGGAGCTTGGCGCGCCGGTGCGCCGGGTTGGGCGCGTACTCCGCGAGGCCCCGCTCCACCAGCAGGTCGGCGATCCGCTGGACGCTCTGCCGGGTGATGCCCATGACGCGGGCGATCCCGGCGACGGACAGCGGCTGGCGGAGCGCCGCCCCGAGGACCTGCCACCGTGCGGCGGTGAGTCCGGCGGGGCGGGCCAACTCCTCGGACACGGCGAGGAACTGGCCGTTCAGCCGGAACACGCCGAGGGCGGTGCGGCTGAGCAGCTCCTGTTCGTGGCGGCTCACGAGTTCAGCGTTTCGAAGGCGGCGGGGTCCGAGTCGTGGAACAGTCGGAACCAGGCGTCGAGCTTCTCGCCCTCGTACACGCCGAGCCGGGCGAGGACCTCGCGGGCGAAGGCGACCGGCTCGGTGGGGCCGGCGGTGATCAGGTCGCCGTCGGTGACGGCGTCCGTGTCGCGGTAGCGGTCGCCGCCCTGGTAGCCGGTCGCGGCCAGGTAGAAGGAGGCGGCGCTGGTGTGGTCCCGGTCGTCCAGCAGCCCCTCACGGGCCAGCCCGGCGGTGGCTCCGCAGATCGCGGCGACGGGTACGCCCGCGTCGAGGAACGTACGGGCGGCGGCGGCGAACGGGGCGAGGTCGTCGCTCTCGTCCCACAGGTCGGCGCCGGTGAGGATCAGCAGCGCGCTGTCCTCGGGGCGCAGGTCGGCGAGGGCCAGGTCGGGCGTGATGCGCAGTCCGCCGGTGGTGGTGACGGGCGCGGTGGTCGGGCCGACGGTGCGGATCTCGTAGCCGCCCCTGGCCAGCCAGGCGGTGGCGTGGCCGGTCTCCCAGTCGGCGAAGGTGTCGTAGACGGCGAGATGAACGATTCTGCGGGCGGTGTCGGCCGTGGTGCCGGCGGAGCCTGTGGCGCTTGCGGTGGTCATGGCGGGCCTCCTGGGCGGTTCGCTGCCGTGCGTGCTGCCGTGTGCTTCCCTCTTGCTCTCTGCCTATGACAGAAGGCTGTCATTTCGACAACTTGCTGTCAAGGGGCCGAATGTCCCGAGCGCACGACACCCTGCCGATCCGCACGCTTTCCGCCATACAAGATGGCCATGTCCGCACCCGCCCGCGCCTGCCTAACCTGGCGCCATGACCCCTCACGCAGATCCGCAGGCGGGGGCCGCCGTCAAGGCCGCCGACCGCGCCCATGTCTTCCACTCCTGGTCCGCCCAGGGGCTGATCGACCCGCTCGCCGTCGCCGGGGCCGAGGGGTCGTACTTCTGGGACTACGACGGCAACCGCTACCTCGACTTCACCAGCGGCCTCGTCTACACCAACATCGGCTACCAGCACCCCAGGGTCGTCGCCGCGATCCAGGAACAGGCTGGAAAGCTCGCCACCTTCGCGCCCGCCTTCGCCATCGACGTACGCTCCGAGGCCGCACGCCTCATCGCCGAGCGCACCCCCGGCGACCTCGACAAGATCTTCTTCACCAACGGCGGCGCCGAGGCCGTCGAGAACGCGGTACGGATGGCCCGGCTGCACACGGGCCGCCCCAAGGTGCTCAGCGCCTACCGCTCCTACCACGGCGCCACCTCCACCGCGATCAACCTCACCGGCGACCCGCGCCGCTGGGCCTCCGACACCGCGTCGGCGGGCGTCGTCCACTTCTGGGCGCCGTTCACGTACCGCTCGCCGTTCTACTCCGAGAACGAGGCGCAGGAGAGCGAGCGGGCGCTCGCGCACCTGGAGGACACGATCGCGTTCGAGGGCCCGCAGACCATCGCCGCGATCATCCTGGAGACCGTCCCCGGCACGGCCGGCGTCATGCCGCCGCCGCCCGGCTACCTGGCGGGCGTCCGCGAGCTCTGCGACCGGTACGGGATCGTCTTCGTCCTGGACGAGGTCATGGCCGGTTTCGGCCGTACGGGCCGCTGGTTCGCCGCCGAGCACTACGGCGTCGTGCCCGACCTGCTCACCTTCGCCAAGGGCGTGAACTCCGGGTACGTCCCGCTCGGCGGCGTCGCCATCTCCGGCGAGATCGCCGCCACCTTCGACCGGAGGCCCTACCCCGGCGGGCTGACCTACTCCGGCCACCCGCTCGCCTGCGCCGCCGCCGTCGCCACCCTCCAGGTCATGGCCGACGAGCGGGTCGTGGAACGCGCCGCGCACCTCGGCGAGCACCTCCTCGGCCCCGGCCTGCGCGAACTGGCCGAGCGGCACCCCTCCGTCGGCGAGGTGCGGGGCCTCGGCGCCTTCTGGGCCCTGGAGCTCGTACGGGACCGCGAGACCCGCGAACCCCTCGTCCCGTACAACGCGGCCGGCGACGCGGCCGCCCCCATGGCCGCCTTCGCCGCCGCCTGCAAGAAGAACGGCCTGTGGCCCTTCGTCAACATGAACCGCACCCACGCCGTGCCGCCCTGCACCATCGGCGAGGCCGAGGTGAAGGAGGGCCTGGCCGCGCTCGACATCGCGCTGACCGTGGCGGACGAGCACACGGTGTGACCACCCGCCAGGTGGCCCCCTCCGACTGGCTTAAGGTGTCCGGAACCGGAACGGAGGGGGCCTGACCATGCCCGCGAGCGGAGGTGTGACCCGCAACACCCTGCGACAGCAGATCGCGGACGCGCTGCGTGACGAAGTGCTCGCGGGGCGTCTCCAGCCGGGCCAGGAGTTCACGGTCAAGCAGATCGCCGAGCAGTACGGCGTGTCCGCGACGCCCGTGCGCGAGGCGCTCGTGGACCTGTCCGCGCAGGGGCTCCTCGACTCGGACCAGCACAAAGGTTTCCGCGTGCACCAGTTCTCGGTGGCGGACTACCGGGGCATGGTCGAGGCGCGGGCGCTGATCGTGGACGGGGCGTTCCGGCGCCTCGCCGAACGGGCCGCCGCGGCCTCCGCCGCACGCGAGTCCGCAGGCGCGGGCGAGCGGCCGCCCGCCGCGCGGGCCACCGGGGACGCGCCCGCCGGGGACCGGCCCCGGGGCTGTGTGCGCGGGGCGGCGCTGGTGTCCGTACGGCGCCGTGCCGAGGCCGCCGCGCGCGCCGCCCGCGCCGGGGACCTCGACATCCTCATCGCGTACGACGTGCGGTTCTGGCGCGAACTCGGCGGCTTCATCGGCAACCACTACATCGCCGACTTCCTGCACCGGCTGCGCGTCCAGGCGTGGGTGTTCGCCGTGCCGTACCTGCGCGGCGACGGCAGGATGTGCGACTGGCTGTGGAGCGGCCACGAGGACCTCGTCGACGCGGTCACGCTCGGCGAACCGGCGCAGGTGCTCGCGGTCATCGACGCGTACAACGCGCACTCGCTGAAGTGGGCCGACCACCTGGAGCGCCTGGCCGGCTGACGGGGCCGCCGCCGGAGGGGCCGGCCCCCGCGCGGATCGGCGCGGCGCCCGGTGGGTATGGGTCGAGAGCCGGGTCCCGCGCCCGGCCCGTGCCCGCAAGGGACCGCCGACTGTCCCGTACGTACGCTCCGCACTACGCTGTGCGACCGTCGTCCGAACTCCTCGACCTGTCCGAGAGCGAGTCTCCCTTGGCCTGTGACCTGTGGCTGGTCCCCCTTGTCGACGTGCTGTGCCACAGCCCCGACAACCCCTTCGCCGAAGAGATCGCCGCGTACGACAACGCCCTCACCGAGGCCGGTCTGCCCACCGTGCCCGTCTTCGCCTACATGCCGGGGCTGTCGGGCGACGTCGCCCCGGTCGCCGGTTTCGACTACGACGCCCTGCACTTCCTGCGCCGCGCGTATCTGCTCCAGATCTGCGGGCTCGCCGTGACCCCGGTCGACGCGCTGGGCGGGGACTACGAGCAGCTCCTGGAGATGTTCGAGTCGACGGCCCAGCAGTCGCACCTGGTCTGGCACTACGACCACGCGGGCGCCTACGTGCCGGTCGACTTCGGGGCGCCGCTGTCCAACGAGGAGCTGCTCGCCGGGGGCGGCCCGCTCGGCTCCGTGCAGGGCCTGCTGCGGGAGCTGGAGTACGTGGCGCCGTCCATCGGCATCGACCCGGGGAACCCGCCGGCGGCGCCCCAGCCCCCGGAGCGCCCCACGGCGCTGGAGGAGCCGGCCAGTCCCGTCCCGTACGACGACAGCCCCTTCGCCCGCGAGCGGCACGTCTGGCTGGGCCTGCACGCCGCGGCGACCCGGAGCCTCGGCCAGGGCTCGATGATCATCTTCAGCTGACGGCGGGCGGCGGCCGACCGCGTCCGCCAAGCGGGTCCTGCGGGGTCGGCCCGGGGCGGCGGGTCGGCGGGGTCAGCGGGGCCGCCGGGTCAGTCTGGGGCGGCGGGGTCAGCGGGGCTCTGGGGGCCGCTGGCGGGGCATGTTGGGGCGGGACGGCGGGGGGAGCGGGAAGCGCCCCTGCGGCTGGCCCGCCTCAGGGCGCGGCGCCGCCACGGCCGGTACCTGCGTCACCGGCGGTGTCGCCCCCGTACGGAACTCCGCCATCCAGTCGGCGGTCTCCGCCCGCACCAGTTCCGAGACGTCCTCGGAGAACCGCCGCAGCACACCGAGGCACCGTTCCGCCGCCTCGCTCGCCGTGCCCTCGGCCGGGCCGAGCACCTCGCGGACGCTCTCCGACGCCCAGTCGAACTGGAGCGCCTGCAGCCTGCGCTGCACCGCCTGGGCCGTCGCGACGGCCCGCATCCACCCGGACGTCACCCCGAAGTACCGGTCGCAGGCCACGCAGGCGGCGGCGATGAGCAGCGCCAGGTACCCCCACACCGCCGCGCCGTCCAGCGCCCCCGTCAGGTCCAGCACCGGGAGCGCGGCGCCCACCACGGTGCCCGCGGCCGTTCCGACGCGCAGGGCGCGCGCACAGCGGCGTTTCCACATCCGGTCGGACAGATACCACTCGGCCGTACGCAGCGCGTTCGCCTCCACCCATCGGTACAGCTCGTGCAGCCGCTCCGCAGGCTCGCCCCAGTCGCCGAGCGGGAACGGCCGTCCGGTCAGATCGCCGTGCTGCGGTACGCGGCTGTCGCCCTCCCCCCGGGCGGGGCCCCCGGGCTGCATCTCCGGCTGGCTCACCGGGGCACTCCTCTGCGCTCTGCGTGACAATGCGTGACGTGCCACACGTGTGATGACGTGCGGGCACGTCCGATGACGTGTGGTGCGTGCGATGCGCGCGGTGCGCATGCCCTTTCCTACCGCCGAATGGTGGGCGACGGGCGCCGATTCCCGGGATTTCCGCCCGCAAGAGGGGTGTGATCAGGTAGAGGGCACGCCAGAGCGTCACCCGAAAGAGTGCCCCGGGTGCGGATGGAGCGCGCCGCGCGGGGACCACGTAGGCTCGGCCGTACCGAAACAATCGTCGTCGATGTGCCAGGAGTGACCGTGATTCCCGGTGGTGGCCAGCCCAACATGCAGCAGCTCCTCCAGCAGGCCCAGAAGATGCAGCAGGACCTCGCGGTGGCCCAGGAGGAACTGGCCAGGACCGAGGTCGAGGGCCAGGCGGGCGGCGGTCTGGTGAAGGCCACGGTCTCGGGCGCCGGCGAGCTGCGCGGCCTGGTCATCGACCCCAAGGCGGTCGACCCGGAGGACACCGAGACCCTCGCCGACCTGGTGGTCGCCGCCGTGCACGCCGCCAACGAGAACGCGCAGGCGCTCCAGCAGGCCAAGCTGGGCCCGCTGGCACAGGGCCTGGGCGGGATGCCTGGCCTGCCCTTCTGAGCGGCCGCCGCCAGGACTTCTAAGGCGCGGCCCCAGCAACTACCGTAAGCATCACAGCACTCCCAGGAGAGGCGTTCCGTTGTACGAAGGCGTGGTCCAGGACCTCATCGACGAGCTGGGCAGGCTGCCAGGCGTCGGTCCCAAGAGCGCGCAGCGGATCGCCTTCCACATCCTCCAGGCGGAGCCCACGGACGTGCGGCGCCTCGCCCACGCCCTGCTGGAGGTCAAGGACAAGGTCCGGTTCTGCGCGGTGTGCGGCAACGTCGCGCAGGAGGAGCGGTGCGGCATCTGCCGCGATCCGCGCCGGGACGACGCCGTGATCTGTGTGGTCGAGGAGCCCAAGGACGTCGTCGCCATCGAGCGCACCCGGGAGTTCCGTGGCCGGTACCACGTCCTCGGCGGAGCGATCAGCCCCATCGAGGGCGTCGGCCCCGACGACCTGCGCATCCGTGAGCTGCTCGCCCGCCTCGCGGACGGCACCGTCACCGAGCTGATCCTCGCCACCGACCCGAACCTGGAGGGTGAGGCCACCGCGACGTATCTGGCGCGGATGATCAAGCCCATGGGCCTGAAGGTCACGCGCCTCGCCAGCGGACTGCCCGTTGGCGGGGACCTGGAATACGCCGACGAGGTCACACTCGGGCGTGCGTTCGAAGGGAGACGACTCCTCGATGTCTGACGCCACACTCCACGCGCACTCGATGGACCCCGACAGCTTCGCGGTCCAGATCGCCGACTCGATCGAGTCCTTCATCGTCGCCACCACGGAAGTGGCCAAGGGCGACGAGCCCGACAGCGCCATCCCGTTCCTGCTCCTGGAGGTGTCCCAGCTGCTGCTGGCCGGTGGCCGGCTCGGCGCGCACGAGGACATCGTCCCCGACGAGCGCTACGAACCGGACACCGGACCCGACCTGGACGTCGACGAACTGCGCGAGCGGTTCGCGGTGCTCCTGGACCCGGTGGACGTCTTCTCGGAGGTCTTCGACCCGTACGAGCCGCGCAAGGCGCCCGTGCCGTGCCGGATCTCCGACAACCTCGCCGACATCATCACCGACCTCCGGCACGGCCTCGCCCACTACCGGGCGGGACGCACGTCCGAGGCCCTGTGGTGGTGGCAGTTCTCGTACTTCTCCAACTGGGGCCCCACGGCGTCCGCGACCCTGCGCGCCCTCCAGTCGCTGGTCTCCCACGTCCGGCTCGACCAGCCGCTGGAGGCGCTCGACGGCCTCGACATCGACGAGGACCTGACGGAGGAGGACCTCGCCGAGGAGGCCGGCCGCGTCATGGCCCAGGAGATCGCGGGACCGCTGGGCCTGCACCGCGGCTGACCGCATCCGCATCCGCATCCGTACCAGGGTCCGGGCCCGGGTCCGGGTCCGGACCGGCCCGTACGGCTGTCGCCGGCGGTCCGGCCCGGCGCCCGGCCGTCAGGCGCTGCGCCTGGTGGGCGCGGCCGGCCGGAACACCGGCGCGGCCGCCCGAGGCGCCCCGCCCCTGGCCGGGGCCGGTGAGACCGGCGCGCCGCCCCGTGGCGCCGGTGAGACCGGCGTGCGCGACGCCGGGGCAGGTGAGACCGGCGTGTGCGACGCCGGGGCCGGCGGTCTGCGCAGGCCCGGTCTCGGCGCGGTCAGGCCATGGGCGAACAGCGCCGCCTCCACACGGTTGGCCACCCCGCACTTGGTGTAGACGGCCCGGATGTGGTCCTTCACCGTGCCGACGTGCAGCGCCAGCCGGTGCGCGATCCCGTCGTTGCTCAGCCCGTCGCTGAGCAACGTCAGCACCTCCCGCTCACGCGGCGTCAGATGCGCCAGCCGCGCCGCCTGGTCGGGGCGTGTCGCCCACACCCGCAGCCCGCCCGCCAGCACGTGCACCGCGTGCACGAAGTCCTTCCCGGTCAGCGACGGCGGCAGGACACCGTTCAGATACTTCGCGCCGGGCCCGGTCGTGTCGAACCCGCCGTACCCCGCGAGCGCCAGCGGCTCCCGGCGGGCCAGCGCCGCCGCGAAGATCACCTCCGCCTGGCCCGGACCTTCGGCCACCCGGCCGATCAGCGCGAGGTCCGCGTCCACCCCGACGATCGTCGCGGGCGCCTCCGTACCGCCGAGCACCGCGCGCACCTCCGTGCCCGGTGCGCCGTCGAGCAACACCGCCAGCGCCGTACGCGCCGACTCGTCGTCATCAATGATCACAACGCCTATCACGGCTTGTCCCCCTCAAGCTCAAGATCCGCGAACGACCGCAAGTCTTGAATTCGCCCCTCACGGCTGTCAACTCCGCTCGACCGTGCGGCAGCACCCCTCTCATCAGGGTGTTCACCGGTCGGCGGGGCTTCCCCTCCGGGTGGCGGGGGACAGGAGAAGGGGGCCGAAGAGCGGGGTTCTCAACGCCCCGTGCCGGCTGTCACGGTGGTGATCGCTCGGGCCGATCAGTCGATCACCACGGCCCCCGCCCCGCTCGAATCGAGGCGGGAGCCACCCCACGGTGCTGGGGAAACCGAGCCTAGTCCCCAACTCGGAGGGCCCGTCAGAGGCCCTCTACGGAGGTTGTCATGAAGAAGTCCCTCGGCCGCGCGGCCGTCGCCGGTGCCGGTGTCGCCCTCGCGGGCAGCGCGTTCCTGCTGCTCGGTGTCGTCGCCCCGTCGGTGCTGACCGCGTGGTTCGGTTTCACCTCGGCCCAGGCCGCCGGTGCCGCCACCGCGATCATGACCGGCATGGACGTCGCCACCGCCCTGTCCATCTTCGGCGGCGTGACCGCCGCCGGCGGCTGGGGCCTGTGGCTGCTGCGCAAGGCGGTCGGCCGCCAGGCCATCGTCAAGTAACCCGTCACGCAACGGTCAACGGAGGAAGACCATGAAGAGGTCCTTCGGCCGTGCCGCCGTCGCCGGTGCGGGTGTGGCTCTGGCGGGCAGCGCGTTCCTGCTGCTCGGTGTCGTCGCCCCGTCGGTGCTGACCGCGTGGTTCGGTTTCACCTCGGCCAAGGCGACCGCCGCGGCCACGGCCATCATGGCCGGCATGGACGTCGCCACCGCCCTGTCCATCTTCGGCGGTGTGACCGCCGCCGGTGGCTGGGGCCTGTGGCTGCTGCGCAAGGCGGTCGGCCGCCAGGCCATCGTCAAGTAACCATGCCCGGCGGGGGCCGTGCGGAACGCCCCGCGGCCCCCGCCGATCCACGACCGCCCGCTCGGCGGCCCCTGCCCGCCCAGCCCGCCTGCCCGCTCAGCACCCCTGACCGCCCAGCCCCCTGCCCCTGACCGCCCCGCCCTGGACGCGTACATGAACGCTCTCCCCACTCCTTCTCTCGCACCGCTCGCGGTGCTGCGACGGCAGCGTGTCGCCCTCGCGCTCGGCGCCCTGTGCTGGTTCGGCTCCATGCTCATCGGCTGGTTCGCCGGCGGAGAGATGACGGGCGGTGTGGTGCGGGCCCCTGCCGAGCCCGGCGCCGCCCTGTGGTGGTCGATCTTCAGCGCCAACGCGAGCGTCGCCCTGCTCGCCTTCGCCGGGGTCCTCACCCTGGGCGTCGTCACCGCCCTGTTCAGCCTGGTCTCCGGGATGATGACCGGCCTCGGACTGGCCCAGGCGACCGCCGTCGGCGGCATCGGGGTCATGGCGCGGCACATCCTGCCGCACGCCGTGATCGAACTGCCGGCCATCGGTATCGCCGTCGGCGCCGGACTGGTGCCGCTGGTGGCGCTGATCCGGCACTTCGCCGGCCGCCCCGGCCCCCGGCCGACCGTACGGAACCTCCTCGTCGACTCCGTGGCGCTGCTCGGCTGCTCGATCTTTCTGCTCCTCATCGCCGCGACGATAGAGACCTGGGTGAGTACGTGATGAACCCCTCCACGGCACCGGCCACCTCCACGGCACCGGCTTCGGCTCCGGCTCCGGGTCCGGGTCCGGCACCGGCTCCGGCTCCGGCTCCGGGTCCGGGTCCGGCACCGGCTTCGGCTCCGGGTCCGGGTCCGGCACCGGCTTCGGCTTCGGCTCCGGGTCCGGCACCGGCGCGGGCGCGCGGCGCGCAGTTCCTGGCGCTGCTCGCGATGTGCCTGCTCATGGCCGTGACGATGAGCCGCTTCACCGATGTCTTCCGGGCCGAGGCCGCCAAGGCGCTGCCCGGGGCCACACCCGGCGAACTGTCCCTGGCGGCCTGGGCGGCGTGGGCCACCGGCTCGTTCTTCAACATCCTGGCCTACCTCGGCCTGGTGCTCGCCCTGGCCGCCCTCGGGGCCGTCGCCTGGCGGCAGCTCGGCGTACCGGCGGAGTTCCGGCCGCTGCGGCAGCTCATCGGCGCGGTGCTCGGCGGCTACCTGGCCGTGCGGACCGCCGGGTTCCTCGTCCTGTCCCTGGCCGGTCTCGACGGCCGCGTCCTGCTGGAGTGGCTCGCCCGGCCGGAGCCGAGCCTGCTGCTGGCCGCCGCCGCGCTCGGGTTGCTGCTGCGACGCAACCACCCCGGCCTCGGAACCGTCCGTACCGCCGTGTGCGCCGTCCTGCCGGTCGCGGTCCTCGGACTGCTGCAGGCGGCGCTGTGACCGAAGCCGCAACCGACCACGGGGAAAGTCCGTCATGAACTCCACCGGCACCTTGAAGATCTCGGCGCTCACGACTCGGCAGAAGATCCTTGTCGTGGCGGCGCTGCTGACCACCGCGCTCGCCTGGACGCGCGGGTTCCTCTACGCCCGGTCGGCCGACGAGGTGCACTCGGCGATCGCCACCTCGGGGAAGGTCGCCGAGAACAACCAGGACTTCGTGATGGCGGCTCAGGACGCCCTCCAGTACGCCTGGTTCGCGTTCCCGGCCGTCCTGCTGCTGCTCACGGCGGCCGTCGCGATCGTACGGGTCGGGCAGTTCGTGCTCATCGGCGTCGCCGGGCTCGTGGGGCCCGTCCTCGGCCTCGCGGGCGTGCTGTTCCCGTCGACGGGGACGCTGCGGGCGCTGGCCGCGCTGTTCCTCGCGGCGACGGTCGTCACCGTCGCGGCCGCCGTCATACCCGGACGCGACCGGTGACCCGTGCCACCCACGCCCTGTTCGCGCTGGCCCTCGCCGACGCCCGGCGCAGACTGAACCTGCTCCAGGGCCGCGCGGCACCCCGCTGGGCCGTCGGCGCGGTCGTCGGGTTCTACGCGCTCGGCGTCCTGGCCGCGCTCGGCCTCGCCCTGGGCGCGGGCGCGCTCACCGGCCACCTGGCGCCCGTGGCGGACGCGGCGGAGGGTACGGGGGGTGCCGCCGTCGCCGGTGGCGCGCACGGTGCCGCCGCCGTCGCCCGGTACGCGTGGCTGCCCGCCCTGATGGTGGTCGCCGCGCTCGCGCTCGCCGCCCGGCCCGGCCTCGTACGCCAGGTCGTCCACCCCGCCGACCTGCCCGTGCTGCGCACCCTGCCGGTGACCCCCGGTCAACTGCTCGCCGTACGGCTGGTCGCGCCGCTCGCCGCGCCCGCGGCCGGGTTCGCCGCCGCGCTCGCCGCGTTCCTCGGCATGTGGCTTGGCGCCACCCCGCAGGGGCGCGACCTGCTGCCGCTCGCCCTCACCGTCGCCTGGGGCGCCGTCGCGGTCGGCTCTGCCGCCCGGCTGTGCGCCGAGGGCCTCATCGCCATGGCGCCGGCCCGTGGCGCCCGGCTGCGGGCGTTCGTCCTCGCGGCGGTGGCGGGCGCGGGGGCCGGCTGGTTCGCCGTGCCGCTGACCCGGGGGCTGCGGGAGCACGGCCCCCTCGTCGAGGCGGTGCCCAGGGCGGCCGCCGACACCCTGACCGCCTCGCGGCCCGGCTGGTGGGACACCCTGCTGGCGTACGGCCCCGGCACGCTCGCCCTCGCCATGGCGGCCGTCACCGTGACCCTCGCCGCCCTCGGGGCGGTCGCCCTGCGTCAGGCGGCCCGGCACCGGGTCATGCGGGACGAGACCGCTCCGGCACTTCTCCTGCGCCGCCCCCTTCGTACGACTCGTGCGGCTGCTGCGGCCTCTGCGGCTTCTCCGGCTCGTGCGGCTCGGACGACTCATACGACTCGTGCGGCTCGGACGACTCGCGCGGCTCGTGCGACGGAGCCCAGGGAGGCCACCGGGCTGCCCGGGGCGCGGCAGGTGGTCGGGCTGCTCGTCGCCAAGGACACCCGCGCCGCGCTGCGCGCGCCGGGTACCGCCGTCGCGGGCCTGCGGTACGTCCTGCTCGCCGGGACCGCCCTGTTCGCCGCGGGCGCCGGGCACGCCATCGGCAGCGGCGGGCGCGACGCGCTCGGGCTGCCGCTGCCCGCCGTGGCCGGTGTGCTGGTCACCCTCCTGCTGCTCGCCGCCGACGAGGCCGTCCAGGTCTTCGGCATCGAGGCCGAGCGCCGCGCCTGGGACCTGCTGCGCATGTCCCCGCTGCCGCTCGGCGCGCTGCTCGCGGGGAAGGCCGCCGCGTTCGCGCTCGCCGTCGCGGCGGTCGCGGCGCCGGCGGCGGCCGGGTGGGCGCTGCTGGCCGTCGGCTTCGGCCCGCAGCTGCTGCCGCTGCTCGCCATCGGCGCCGCCGCCGCCGCCGCGAGCGCCGTCGCCGTCATCGCCACGGCGCTGGTCATGCCGCCCGCCGAGACCCCCGGGCGCGGCCGGCTCACCCGCTCGCCCGCGGCCTCCCTCGTCCAGGCTGTGCTGGCCGGTGTCCTGATGCTGCCCGCCACCGCCTCCCTCCCGCTGCTGCCGGAAGGCCCCGATCTCCTGTCCGCGGCCCTGCGCGCGCTGCCCGCGCTGCTGACGCTGGGCGTCCTGGGCGCCGGGGCGTGGGCGCTGCGCCGCCACGACGGCCTCCTGCGAAAGGTCCGACCATGATCCGCGCCGAGAACCTGACCGTACGGTTCGGTGCCGACACCGTCCTCGACGGCCTCGACCTGCACGTTCCGGCCGGTGAGCTCGCCGTGCTCAGCGGCGCCAACGGCGCGGGCAAGAGCACCCTGCTGCGCGCCCTGGCCGGTCTGCTGCCGCCCACGTCCGGCCGGGTCACCATCGGCGGACACGAACCGGCCGAGCGGGCCGCGCGCGAACTGCTCGGCTTCGTCCAGGACGAACCGCCGCTGTACGAGTACCTGACCGTCCGCGAACACCTGGCGCTGGTCGCCCGGTTGTGGGGCACCCCGGTCCGTGACTCGCTCGCCGGTCTCGACCGGTTCGGCGCCGCCGAATGGTCCGACGCCCTCATCCGGGACCTGTCCCTGGGCACCCGTAAGAAGGTGGGCCTGGTCGCGGCGACGCTGCACCGGCCCCGGGCGGTCCTGCTGGACGAGCCGTTCAACGCGCTCGACCCCGAAGCGGCCGACGAACTCGCCGTACTGCTCGCCGAATGGCGCGGCGAAGGCCGCACCGTGCTCGTCTGCAGCCATGAGCGGCGGCGTGTCGAAGGACTGGCGGACCGTCAAGTCGTGCTCGGCGCCGGACACGTACAGCCGCACCCATCCCCCTCGTCCCGGAAGGAAGGCGCGGCCCAGTGATCCAGCTCCGCTCCCTCACCAAGCGCTACGCGGACCGGACCGCCGTCTCCGCCCTCACCTGCGACATCCGGCCGGGCGCGGTCACCGGCTTCCTCGGCCCCAACGGCGCGGGCAAGTCCACGACCATGCGCATGATCCTCGGCCTGGACCGGCCGACGTCCGGCACCGCCACCGTCGGGGGTCGCCGCTGCGCCGAGTTCGCCGACCCGCTGCGCGAGGTGGGCGCCCTCCTCGACGCGGGCGCGGTGCACGGCGGGCGCACCGCCCGCAACAGCCTGCTGCACCTGGCCCAGAGCAACCGCGTCCCGGCCCGCCGCGTGGACGAGGTGCTCGGGCTCGTCGGTCTGGACGCCGCGGCGGGGCGCCGGGTGAAGGGCTTCTCGCTCGGCATGCGCCAGCGCCTCGGTCTGGCCGCCGCGCTCCTCGGCGACCCCCCGGTGCTGATCCTCGACGAGCCCGTCAACGGTCTGGACCCGGAGGGCATCCACTGGATCCGCCATCTGCTGCGGGGCCTGGCGGCCGAGGGGCGCACGGTGCTCGTGTCCAGCCATCTGATGAGCGAGATGGCGCTGACCGCCGACCACCTGGTGGTCATCGGCCGGGGGCGGCTGCTCGCGGACACGCCGATGGACCGGTTCGTGGCCGAGCACTCACGGCGGACCGTACGCGTCACCACGCCGAACCCCGAGGACCTGGAGCCGCTGCTGAAGGAGGCGGGCGGCACGTACGAGAGGTCGGCCGCCGCCCCGGACGGCGTCCGTACGTTCGAGGTGAGCGGGGTGGAGGCGGCGGCCATCGGCCACCTCGCCGCCCGGGCCGGCGTCCCGCTGCACGAGCTGTACACCCACGGCGCGTCCCTGGAGGACGCCTATCTGCGCATGACGGCGGACTCCGGCGAGTACCGGGCCGGCGGACAGCCCGGCGGAAACGGAGCCTGAGCCATGACCGACACCCACACCCAGAACCACACCCACTCCCACGCCCAGAACCAGTCCCACTCCCACTCCCACACCCAGAACCACGCCCCCGCCCACGCCACCCACACCACCCGCGCCGACACGCGGCAGGAGGCAACCGCCGAGGGCGCGCCCGGCCCGAGCGCTCCCAGCCAGGGCGCGGCCGGCTCGGGGGCTCCCGGCCGGGGGGCGCCGCGCGACGGCCGGGGCAAGGTCGCGGCCGTGCTCCTGTCCGAGTTCACCAAGCTCCGCACCGTACGGTCCACCGTGTGGACCCTGTCGTCCGCGTTCGCCGTGACGGTCGTCCTCGCGCTCTGCTTCTCCCTGCTGACGCGGCAGGTGAGCGGGCAGCTGGAGCAGGGCGCGGATCCCGCCGCCGACCCCGTCTTCACCAGCTTCGCCGGGATGGTCCTCGGCCAGCTCGCGATGATCGTGTTCGGTGTGCTCGCCGTGTCGGGCGAGTACAGCAGCGGCTCGATCGTCACCTCGCTGCACGCCGTCCCGCGCCGGGGCCTGCTGCTCGGCTGCAAGGCGGCCGTGGTCGGCGGTGTCGCGCTGGTGGTCGGCGAGGTGACGTCGTTCACCTCGTACGCGGTGGGCCAGGCGGCCCTCGGCCCGTACGGGACGTCCCTGACCGAGCCGGGCGTGCTGCGCGCGGTCGTCGGCGCCGGCCTGTACATGGCCCTGATCGCCGTCTTCTCGCTGGGCGCGGCGGCGGTGCTGCGCAGTCCGCTCACGGCGCTCGGGCTGCTGATGCCGTTCTTCTTCCTGGTGTCGCCGATCCTCGGCTCGCTGCCGGCGACGCGTACCGCCGCCGAGTTCTTCCCCGATTCGGCGGGCATCCGGATCGCGCAGGTCGTGCAGGTGCCGGGGGTGCTGGGCCCGTGGTCCGGGTTCGCCGTGCTGCTGGCCTGGACCGTGCTGGCGCTGGCGGGCGGGGTACTGGCCCTGCGCCACAGGGACGCGCGGTAGTACCCGGGCGGTCGGCGCTGTGACCCGGCACACGTTCCGCGTACGGGTGGGACTTCCGGGCAGGTACCGGGCCGAGCGGCCGTGAAACGCCCCATGACGACTGTGGAAGATCACTTCTTGAGCGGGACATCTCAGGATGTGGTACTCCGGGGGCGTTTCCCGGCCGCTCGTTAGACTGAGCCGACCGCAAACGGACTGAGCGAGGAGCGCACGTGGGCCTTGTCGTGCAGAAGTACGGAGGCTCCTCCGTTGCCGATGCCGAGGGCATCAAGCGCGTCGCCAAGCGAATCGTCGATGCCAAGAAGAGCGGCCACCAGGTGGTCGTCGTGGTATCGGCGATGGGCGACACGACGGACGAGTTGATCGATCTCGCCGAGCAGGTATCCCCCATTCCTGCCGGGCGTGAGTTCGACATGCTGCTGACCGCCGGAGAACGGATCTCCATGGCCCTGCTGGCCATGGCGATCAAAAACCTGGGCCACGAGGCCCAGTCGTTCACGGGCAGCCAGGCGGGCGTCATCACCGACTCCGTCCACAACAAAGCGCGGATCATCGACGTCACGCCGGGCCGGATCCGTACGGCGCTGGACGAGGGCAACATCGCCATCGTCGCCGGATTCCAGGGCGTGTCCCAGGACAAGAAGGACATCACCACCCTCGGGCGCGGCGGCTCGGACACGACCGCCGTGGCTCTGGCGGCGGCACTCGACGCCGAGGTGTGCGAGATCTACACCGATGTCGACGGCGTGTTCACCGCCGACCCCCGGGTCGTGAAGAAGGCCCGGAAGATCGACTGGATCTCCTTCGAGGACATGCTGGAGCTCGCCAGCTCCGGCTCCAAGGTGCTGCTGCACCGGTGCGTCGAGTACGCACGCCGCTACAACATCCCGATCCACGTCCGGTCGTCCTTCTCGGGGCTCCAGGGCACGTGGGTCAGCAACGAACCGCGAGGGGACCGCAAGGTGGAGCAGGCCATCATCTCCGGTGTCGCCCACGACACCTCCGAGGCGAAGATCACCGTCGTCGGCGTGCCGGACAAGCCGGGCGAGGCCGCCGCGATCTTCCGCACCATCGCGGACGCCGAGATCAACATCGACATGGTGGTGCAGAACGTCTCCGCCGCGTCCACCGGTCTGACGGACATCTCCTTCACGCTCCCCAAGGCCGAGGGCCGCAAGGCCATCGACGCCCTGGAGAAGCAGAAGACCCTCATCGGCTTCGAGTCGCTGCGTTACGACGACCAGATCGCCAAGATCTCGCTCGTCGGCGCCGGCATGAAGACGAACCCGGGTGTCACGGCCGGCTTCTTCGAGGCGCTGTCGGACGCGGGCGTGAACATCGAGCTGATCTCGACGTCCGAGATCCGCATCTCCGTGGTCACGCGCGCCGACGACGTCAACGAGGCCGTCCGCGCCGTCCACACCGCCTTCGGCCTGGACAGCGACTCGGACGAGGCCGTCGTGTACGGCGGCACCGGCCGGTGACGCCACGATGAGCCGCAAGCCGGCACTCGCGGTCGTCGGAGCGACCGGAGCCGCCGGTGCGGTGATGCTCCAGATCCTGTCGCAGCACGCCGACATCTGGGGCGACATACGCCTGATCGCCTCGCCGCGCTCGGCCGGCCGCAAGCTGACCGTGCGCGGCGAGATGACCGAGGTCATCGCCCTCGACGAAGCGGCGCTCGACGGCGTCGACGTGGCGCTGTTCCTGGTGCCGGAGGAGATCGCCGCCCACTGGGCGCCGATCGCCGCCGCCGGGGGCACGGTCGTCGTGGACGCCTCGCCGGCGTTCCGGACGGATCCGGACGTGCCGCTCGTCGTACCCGAGATCAACCCGCACGCGGTACGGGTACGCCCGCGCGGCATCGTCGCCAGCCCCGGCTGCGCGACGCTGGCGCTGATCGTCGCGGTGGGCTCCCTGCACGCCGAGTTCGGGCTCAGTGAACTGGTCGTCTCGACGTACCAGGCCGCCAGCGGGGTCGGCCAGGCCGGTGTGGGCGCGCTGCGGGAGCAGCTGTCGCTGGTCGCCGGTACGGAGCTGGGCACGACGCCCGGTGACGTGCGCCGCGCGGTCGAGGCGGGCGGCGGCCCGCGCGCCGGACGCGGCGGGATCGCGGGACACGGCGGGACGGCGCGGCGGGGCGACGCCGCCGGGCGCGGCGGGATCGTGGGGCGGGGCGACGTCGTCGGGCGCGGCGGGATCGTGGGGCGCGGTGAGGAAGCCGCGCCGTTCCCGGCGCCGCTGGCGCTGAACGTCGTGCCGTGGGCCGGGGAGCTCGCCGAGGACGGCTGGTCGTCGGAGGAGCTGCGGATCAGGGCCGAGGCCCGCAAGATCCTCGACCTGCCGCAGCTGCGCGTCGCGGCGACCTGCGTCCGCGTGCCCGTCGTGACCGCCCACTCGGTCTCCGTGCACGCCCGCTTCGAGCGCGAGGTCACGGTCGCCCGCGCGCACGAGATCCTCGCCACCTCACCCGGAGTCGTGCTGTACGACGATCCGGCGGCCGGGGACTTCCCGACGCCCGCCGACATCGTCGGCACCGATCCGACCTGGGTCGGCCGGGTCCGCCGCGCGCTGGACGACCCACGGGCCCTGGAGCTCTTCGTCTGCGGCGACAACCTGCGCAAGGGCGCCGCCCTGAACGCGGCCCAGGTGGCCGAGGCGATCGCCGCCGAGCGGCTCACGGGCCCACCGCCGAACGGAGTACGCACCGGATACCCGGTGGACTGACCGCCGCGCCTTTGTAGGATCTGTTAACGCCCTGTGGCAGGTCCCGGCCTGCGCGCTTGAACTGGGGCGATGGCATTGTTCGACGATGCGTTCCGTCGTGCCGCGACAGCGGGCGGGCGGGAAGCGTCTCTGCGGTCGCCCCCTTCGTACCGCGAACAGGGGCATTGGGGAAGAGCGGATACGCATGAGGGCAGACGACGCCCGGTCAAAAACGGGGGCGTGCGCGTACAACCCTGACTGGGGGAGACGTGTCCAACAGGCGTGGCAGAGGTACTCGACATCCCCTTGGCGGCCCCGTTCCGCGGCGGCGCCCCGGTCCGCCCTCTCCGGCGCCCCCGTCGACCCGGCGGGCTCGTCGGGCTCGGTGGGCCCGGTGGGCTGCCGGTGATCGCTCCCATGCCCGCTGCCAGACGCACCCGTATACCGTCGCCGCGTGACGGCGCCGCAGAGGCGAGCTCCGCGGGTACCACCGTCGACCTGCTCACCGAGACCTACCGCGTCCACTACCGGTCGCTGCTGGGTCTCGCGGCGCTCCTCCTCGACGACACGGCCTCCTGCGAGGACGTCGTCCAGGAGGCGTTCATCCGCGTCCACTCCGCGCGCAAACGGGTGCGCGACCCCGAGAAGACCCTGGCGTACCTGCGGCAGACCGTGGTCAACCTGTCCCGGTCCGCGCTGCGCCGGCGCATACTCGGGCTGAAACTCCTCTCCAAACCGATGCCCGACATGGCCAGCGCGGAGGAGGGCGCGTACGACCGGCTGGAGCGGGACGCGCTGATCAAGGCGATGCGCGGGCTCCAGCGCAGACAGCGCGAGGTACTGGTGCTGCGGTACTTCGCGGACATGACGGAAGCGCAGGTCGCGGAGACGCTGGGGATATCCCTCGGCTCGGTGAAGGCATACGGATCCCGGGGCATCGCGGCACTGCGCGTGGCCATGGAGGCCACGAAGTGAGCGAATCCAGGGACGAATTCGGGAACGGAACTGTGGACAACGGGCACAGCGCGTCGGACGATCTGAACGCCCCGAACCCCGCGAACGGCGCGGGCGCCGGGGAGCGGGCGGCTGGCGAGGAGACCGTGGACGCCCGGGACACCGCGGACGCCTGGGACACCGCCGATGTGGCGGACGCGGCCGATGTCGCGGGCGGCGCCGATGTCGGGGACGGCGGGGACGTCGCGGGCGGCGCGGGCGGCGGGGACGAGCTGAACGCCCTCGACGGCGACGAGCTGGCGCTGCGCCGACTGCTCCAGGGCGCGGTGCAGGACCTGCGGCCCGCCGACGGCGCGCTGGAGCATCTGCGCAAGGCCGTGCCCGCGAGGCGCGCCCGCAAGCGTCAGGCCCTGGTCGGCGCGGCGGCCGCGGTGCTGCTGTTCGGCACCGGCGTCCCGGCGTTCGTGCACGTCGCCGACTCCGACGGCACATCCGACGACCGGCCGGTCAACGCCGGGCACGGCGAGCAGGCGCAGGGCGGCACCGGCGACGACGCGGGCGAGGACGGCGGCAACCAGGCCGCCGGCAGCAAGTCCGGTGAGCTGACCACCGGTGGGCAGGGCGGCAAGGGCCACCAGGAGAAGCCGCAGGAGGCCGTCGCCGGCGCCTCCGACGGCACCGTGAACGGTACGGACCCCTCCAGCTCGGCACCCTCGACCGTGCCGGTGTGCGATGCCGGCCAGCTGGGCGTGGCCTCCACGTCCAGCTCGGAGCGGGACGCGGAGGGCAAGGTCTACGGCACCTTCCGGGTCGCCAACGTCTCCAGCGACGACTGCGCGGTCACCGGCCCGGGCACGGTCGCCTTCACCGCGAACGGCGCCGCCGACCCCGGCAGGATCACCGTCGTACGCCACACGGCGGGCGACGCGGCGACCGGCCTGCCGGACCCGGCGGGCGAGGCGGAGACGCTCGTACTGAAGCCCTCGTCGGCGTACGAGGTGAAGTTCGCCTGGGTGCCGAGCGAGACCTGCCCGGTGAACGGTGGCGGCACCGGCGGTGACAGCGGCGGCACCTCGCCCAGCCCGAGCACACTTCCCGACGGCGGTACGTCGGGCGGTACGGCGGACGCCGACAAGACCGGCGCCGAACCGCAGCTCGTCCCGGCCGACGGCACCCCGGCGGCAGGCAGCGTCACCATCACCCACACCGCCGAACCGGGCGCTCCGTCCGCCTCGGAAACCGTCTCCCACGCCTGCGCGGGCACGATCTACCGCACCGGCATGACCCCCACGGCCTGACCCTCACGCGGCCGCGCCGCCACCGGCGGCCCGGGGCTGTGACGGGGCCGCCCCGGGGCTGCCGCGCCCGCGAGTGCCACCGAGCCGCTACGGCTCGGCCCTCCGGGTCGTCGTCCCGCCGACAGCGGTGCCGAGTCCCCGGCTCGGCCGAGCTGTGGCGACGGCAGCGCCAGCCGGGCGGCAGCGTCAGCCGGGCGCCAGCGCCTGGCGGGGGCAGCATCGGCCGGGCGGCAGCGCAGCCGGGCGGCAGCGTCAGGCGACGGCAGCGTCTGGCGGGGGCAGCGTCAGGCGGGGGTGGGGGCGTCCGGGGCGTCCGGGGGCGTCAGCCCCAGGGCCCGGTCACGCGCGGCTTCGGCCTCGCGGCGGAACAGCCGGAACCACATGAACAGCACGAACCCCGCGAACGCGAACCACTCGCCCGTGTAACCGAGGTTCTGGAACGCCTTCAGATCCAGTCCGGTGCCCGCCGGTGCCGTCGCCGGGACCGGGGTCAGGCCCGCCGGGGCGTCCGTGAGCGTGATCCACGCGTCGTACACCTCGGCCGGCACCACGTTCACCAGCAGCCCGGCGCTGATCATGGCGAGCTGGCCGGACGGCAGGCCGCCCTTCGCCCGCACCCCGTTGGTCCCCGCGTGCTCGGACGCCTGCAGGGCGCCCGTCACCGTGACCTCGCCGGCCGGCGGCGCCGGGGCGGTGGCGCCCACGGGCAGCCACCCCCGGACCACCGGCAGGGCCTTGCCGTCCGCCGTGTGCAGCAGCGTCAGCACATAGGAGCCGTTCTTGCCGTCCAGCTCCCGCTCCGGAACGAGGAACTGCTCCCCGTACCGGCCCGACGCCGTGGCCTGCCGCCCCGAGGTCTCCTTGTCGACCGGCAGCAGTTCGGCCAGCGGCGCCGCCGCCTCCGCGCCCGACGAGGGACGCTGCTCCGCCTGCCGGTGCGAGTCGACGCGGTCCTCGAACCTGCCCAGCTGCCAGGTCCCCATGAGCACACAGAACGGGATCGCCAGCAGAACGAAGGCGTTGATCCCCCACCAGCGGGGGGTCGTCAGGAACCGGTACACCCCTCCACGGTACGGAACGCGCTCGCCTCCCCTCCCGCCGGGTCCCGGCGTCACGCCTCCACGTGCCGGGCGGCGAAGGCGAGCTCCAGCCGCACCTGCTTGATCCGCTCCTCCACCACCAGCGAGCCGTGGCCCGCGTCGTACCGGTACACCTCGTGCACGGCTCCCCTGGCCGCGAGCCGGTCCACGTAGTTGTCGATCTGGCGGATGGGGCAGCGCGGGTCGTTGACGCCCGCCGAGATGTAGACCGGCGCCCGCACCGCGTCCACGTATGTCAGCGGCGACGACGCCTCGAACCGCTCCGGCACCTCCTCCGGCGAACCGCCCAGCAGCGTGCGGTCCATCGCCTTCAGCGCCTCCATCTCGTCGTGGTACGCCGTCACGTAGTCGGCGACCGGCACGGCGGCGATCCCCACCGCCCACGCCTCCGGCTGCGTGCCGAGGCCCAGCAGCGTCAGGTAACCGCCCCAGGAGCCGCCGGTCAGGACGAGCTTCGCCGGGTCCGCCAGGCCCGACGAGACCGCCCACTCGCGTACCGCCGCGATGTCCTCCAGCTCGATGAGCCCGACCCGGTGCTTGAGCGCGTCCGTCCACGCCCGGCCGTACCCGGTGGAGCCCCGGTAGTTGACCCGCACCACCGCGTACCCGTGGTCCACCCAGGCGGCCGGCCCCGCGGCGTACGCGTCGCTGTCGTGCCACGTCGGCCCGCCGTGGATGTCGAACACCGTCGGCAGCGGGCCCGTGGCCCCGGCGGGCCGCTGCACGAGCGCGTGGACACGGCCGCCGGGACCCTCCACCCACACGTCCTCCACGGCCACCGATCCGGGCGCCTTCATACCGGGCGGGTCCAGCACGACACCGCCCGCCGTCGACCGCACCACCGGCGCGTGCGCGGCCGACGACCACAGGTACTCGACCGTCCCGTCGGGGCGCGTCGTGGCGCTCGACACGGACCCGGCCGGGGTGTCGACGCGCACCAGGTCGCGCGTCGCGATCTCGTACCGCCACATCTCACTGCGTGCCTCGAAGCTGTGCACGATCAGCAGCCCGGACCCGTCAGGGAACCACTCCGCCGACACATCGCCCGGCAGATCGAGCGCCAGGTCCGTCTCGACGCCCGACGCCACGTCCCACAGCATCGGCTCCCACCGGCCGCGCCGCTGATGCCCGACCAGCAGCCGGGTGTCCCCGTCCACCGGCGCGAAGCCCAGCACGGAGAGCCCCAGCTCCTCCGTACCGCCCTTGGTGTCGTCCAGCTCGGCCACCACCGAACCGTCCAGCCGCACCACCCGCAGCGCCGAGTGCATCGCGTCCCCGTGCTCGGTGTGCTCGACGGCGAGCAGCGTGCCGTCGTGCGACAGGTCCCCGACCCCGGCCGACTCCCGGTGCCGGTAGATCTCCAGCGGCGTCCGGCCGGGCCGCACGACATGGATGGTCGACCCGTCCTCGTCCGTGGACCGGCCGATCACCGACGTCCCGTCCCGCCCGATCGCCAGCCCCGCCGGATACGACGCCTCCAGCCCCGGCGCCGCGGGTTCGTCGTCCCCGCCGCCGAACGGCTGCCGCATCCACACCCCGAACTCGTCACCGTCCGTGTCGGAGAACCACCAGATCCACTCCCCGTCCGGCGACAGGACGCCGTCCGTCGTCCCGTTCGGCCGGTCCGTGACCTGCCGCTGCCCACCCGTCTCCCGGTCCCAGGCGTACAGCTCGTACGTCCCGGTCGCGTTCGACACGAACAGCGCGCGGCTCGGCGCGTCGAGCGCCCACTCGGGCAGGGAGACCCGCGGCGCCCGGAACCGCTTCTCCCACTCGGGCATGGCCACATCGGCCCCGGTCTGCACGTCAGTCGGCTCAGTCATGCCCTCCATCATGCTCTGCCCCACCGACATCCCGCCGAGCCTGTGGATAACCACGGCCCGACGAGCGGGCCGGTGCGGGTGTGACCAGAAGCGACCCCGCCGCACCCCGGGCCGTTCGCGTCACCTCGGCTGTCTCTGTCACCTCGGCTGTCCCCGTCGCCTCGGCTGTCCCTGTGGCTCCGATGGCCGCAGGCGCAGCCCCCGTCTTGTTGCCCTTCAGTCGTCTCCCCTGTCCTGACGGAGAGTCGGCCTGAGCGGCGTCGGGCGGGAGGCGTGGCGGGCCGCGGGGTTCGCCGGGGCCGTGCGGGGGTCCGTCGCCCGGGTGATCGCGGACTCGATCGCGGCGATCCGGTCCGCGAGCAGGCCGAGCGCGGCGACCGCGCGGGTCAGCGGGGCCTCGTCGGGGCCGCCGAGGGCGCGGGTGCGGACGTGGGCGGCCTTGAGCTCCGCCCAGCGGGCCGCCTGCTCGGGGGTCAGCGTCCCCTGGAGTTCGGCCAGCTTCAGCAGGTTCGCCTCCGCGCCGCCGGTCAGGGTCTGCGCCTCCGCCGTGTAGTGGTCCTGGACGACGGCCGCCAGCTCAGCGTCGTTCATGACCGGCGAGATCCGGGCGGCGATCTTGTTCATGTCGCGGTACGAACCCTGGAGCCGGAACGGCGGCTCTGTGCGGGCGTCGTCGGACCGGGCGGCGGAGGCGATGTACGCGGCGTTCACGGCGAGCACCGTCCTCCTGGCCGTCAGCAGATGCCGCAGGACCGCCAGGACGGCGTCCAGTTCGGACGCCGCGTACGGGTGGCCGAGACGGTTCGCGTCGGCCGTCGGGTCGCCGGCGGCCAGCCGGGTCAGCACGTCCAGGTCGGCCGGGTCGCGCCCGGCGAGCGGCGCCAGCACCGGGTTCGCGGTGAGCGCGTTCTCGACGAAGCTCAGGCCGAACGCCTCCTCCTTGCCGGTCAGGACGTCACCGAGGTTCCACACGTCCGCCCGGTTGGCGAGCATGTCGGGGATCCGGAACCGCTGCCCCGACTCGGTGTACGGGTTGGCGGTCATGCACACCGCGAACCGCTTGCCGCGCAGGTCGTGGCCGTTCAGGGTGCGGGTCGCGTCGCACAGCGGGATGAACTTCTGGAGCAGCTCGGGCGAGGTGTGCTGGATGTCGTCCAGGTGCAGCAGCACGTTGTTGCCGGCCGCGAGCGCGAAGCGGATCTTCTCCAGCTCGCGGCGGGCCGTGGCGTTGGGCGCGTCGTCCGGGTCCAGCGAGGTGACCCGGTGGCCCAGCGCCGGGCCGTCGATCTTCACCAGCAGCATGCCGAGGCGTTCCGCGACGTACTCCATGAGCGTCGTCTTGCCGTAGCCGGGCGGGGAGATCAGCAGGAGCAGGCCGTGGGCGCCGGGTCCCATCTGCTTGTGCAGGCTGTCGCCGACGAGCGGCAGGTACACCTGGTCGACGAGCCGTCCCCGCACGAACGACGACAGTGCGCGCGGCCGGTACGCGTCCAGGGTCAGCCGCTCCCGTTCGGCGGCGACCAGCGCGGCGCGCCGCCGCTGGTACGCGCGGAACGCGGGCGCCGTGCGGGCGGTGAACCCGCCGACGCGGTGGAGCAGTTCGTCCAGGCGTACGCGCAGGGCCCGGCCTTCGACGCGCGGGTGGGCGCCCAGCAGGCCGTCGACGGTCTCCGTGAGCGGCGCGTCGCGGTCGTAGCGGGCCAGGCCGGGGCACAGCTCCAGCGCGACGGCCTCGGCGAGGTCGCCGGGGTCGGGCCGGTCGCCGCTCGCGGCCGCGAACGCCGCCAGCCAGGACGCGATGAGCCGCCGGCGGGCGCCGGTGTCGGTGATCCCGGCGAGGTCCTGCTCGTACGCGGCGGTGTCCACGGCGTGCCGGAACTTCTCCACCAGGGTGCGGGCCGATCCGCCCGTGACGAAGCCGTCGGGCGCGGTGGCCAGTTCTTCGAAGAGGTACTCCGCTGCCAGGGCACCCCCGTCGCCCCCGCCACCCACGTCACCGCCGCCGGTCCCATCCGGCGTCGTGCCCGTGAACGTGCCCGTGAAGGTGCGCGTGGCTGAGGTCGCGGTCATCGCCGCCGCCAGCTCCGCCCGCAGCTCCTCGATGCCCGGAGCGGTTCCGAACGACGCACGCGCGCGTGCCAGCGACCGGGCCCGCAGCGTCCAGTCCCGCCGGGCGGTGTCGTCCGTGCCGTACGCCCAGAACTCCTGCGCCGCCGCACGCGCGCGTGGCGGGTAGCGCAGCAGGCCCGCCTCCGCGTGGAGGCGCAGCAGCGCGCCGAGGATGAGCGCCGCGTCCCGGTCGTGGACGCCGTGCTCGTACCCCTCGTCGTAGGCGGCCTCGGCGGCCGACCGCACCAGCGCGTCCAGGTCGGGCGCGGCGCGCAGGGCGTCGGCGCCGTGCTCGGCCAGCAGCCGGGCGGCGAGGAACTCGCCCCGGTACACGTCCGCGTTCTCGGACGGCAGGCTCTGCGCCCAGAACGGCCGGGTGTCGGCGAAGCCCGGGTCCGTGACCGGCGCCCGGTAGTCCGTGCCCGTCACGGCGAAGGCGAGCCCGTCGTCGCCGTGCGGCACCAGCGTCAGGTCCAGCGGCTGGGTGTTGACCGCGAACCGGTGCCCGCCCAGCCGGATCGCCGTGCCGCCGTCCGCGTACAGGTCGGTCCGGTCGCGCAGCGCCCGCGCGGCCTCCTGGCGTGCGGAGGCGATCCGGCCCTCCAGCTCCTCCGCGCGTACCAGGTCACCCAGGGCGCGCAGTTCGTCCGCCGTGCGGCGCACCTTGGCGACCAGCGGGTCGGAGGCGAAGTACGTGTTGATCTCGTCCGTGTCGGCGAGCGACGCCAGTCGGCGCGTGATCGTGTCCAGGACGCGCGCGGCCGACGACGCGAGCCGTTCGGCGTGGCGTGCCCTGGCGTCCTGGAGGGACTGCTTCCGGGCGGCGAACGCCTCGTACACCTCGTCGCGCTTCGCCGCGAGCAGCCCCAGTGCCTCGTCGGACTCGCCGAACCTGGCCTCCAGGTTCTCCAGCCGCAGGAGCAGCCCGGCGAGCTGGTCGTCGCACGCCTCGGGGGTGTCGGCGGCGGCCAGCGCGCCCGTCACGGCCTGCCCGAGGAGCGCGGTCTCCGCCGCGAACTCGGCCCGTGACTCGGCCGTGGTCAGCTCGCGGCGGCGCGCGGCGAGCGTGGCACGCGCGCGGTTGACGCCGCCGAGCACGGCGGAGATCCGCTCCAGGATGGCGGTCCGTACGGTCGCGTCGCCGATGTCGAGGCCGGTGACGACGTCGGTGACGGTACGCAGGCCCTCGGTCCGCTCGTCCAGGCGGGCCGTGAGCGGGTCGGCCTCGGCGGCGGTCGCGATGGCCCCGGCCTCGTCCGTGAGCCGCTCCACGTCCTCGTCGTACGAGGCGAACGCGTCGTCCCGGGACAGGAAGGCGACGGCCCGCTGCCCGAACGACGCGAGGTCGCCGGCCATGTCGGCGGCGAGCGCGTCGATCGCGGCCGTGTCGGCGTACCGCATCTCCTTGAGGGTGATGAGCCGTCCCTGGGCGCGCCGCAGTTCGGTGAGGCGGGCGACCCACTCCGGTGCGGTGCGGGGTGCCTCGCCGCGGCTGCGCCGGACGAGCCCGGCGATGTGCGCGGCGGTCTCGGCGAGCGCGTCGGCGGCCTGCCGGGTCAGGGTCCGTACCGTCGCGAACTCGGCGAGCACCTGCTCGGCCGTCGTCCGCAGCCCGGTCAGCGGGGTGAGCGGGTCGCCGAGTTCGGCGTCGGCCAGCCAGTGGTACCGGTCGCCCGCGCGGACGCAGCCGGCGAGCAGCGCCTCGTACGCCTCGGTGGTCACCGCCGCGTCCGGCGCGGCCACGTCGGCCGCGGACCGCGCGACGGCCAGGCAGTCGGAGATGCCGTGCACCAGGTCGGCGTTGCCGACGCGGTCCAGCGGGCCGCTGCCGACCGGCCGGGACGCGGCGTACGTGTCGGAGACGAACGGGCTCTGCCACACCTGGACGGGGTGCACGCGCGCGGGGTCCCCGGAGGGCCCGCCGCGCAGCACGTGCAGCGTGCCGTCGTCGGCCAGAGCGTACCCGTGGCAGCTCACCGGCGCGGCCACGGTCTTGCGGATCAGGTTGTACGGGAGGAGGAGCGTACGGCCCTCCACGCGCGCGTGGAACGCGTACAGGACGTCCTCACCATTGGGTGAGACGATCGCCCGCTCGAAGGCGAGCCCTGCCGGGTCGGTGTCGAACGTCTTGTGCCCGCCGCCCGCCAGGCAGTAACCGCCGGGGAAGACGATGCCGTGGTCCTCGGGGAGCCTGCGGCAGGCCTGCCCGATTCCGTCGAGCCGGACGGTGTTCCCGGTGATCGTGTCGACGACCAGGTACCGGTCCGTGTCCTCCTTGTACGGGCGGACGCGCAGCAGGACGAGCGCCCCCACGCGCGCGTGCGCGATGTCGGCGTCGGCGAGGGACTGCAGGGGCTCGGTGACCGGCTCCTGGTAGCCGCCGCTGTCGCTCCGTACGGTGAGGGAGCCACCGGTCGTCCCGACGAGCACGCCGGAGTCCGGGACCCGGACGAACGGGGTGCCGTCGACCGTCTCGTGGTCGTCGCGGGTCGTCACCGTCCACTCGACGTCCTGGGACGGCGGCAGCACGTGGTCGCGCTCGCCCCGCGCGTCGAGGAACTCGGCCCGGACGCCGGCCGTTACCCCGGTGTGGGCGTGCAGTCGCCAGCGGAGCACGCGGATGTCGGCGGCGGTCTCGCCGGTGCTGAACACCGCGAGGAGCTTGCCGTCCACCAGCCGCAGCCGGAGCAGCCGCGAGCCCCGGTAGTAGCGGTACAGCGCCGTGAACTCCCGTACGAAGGAGGGGTCGTCCAGCAGTCCCGGTACCGCGTCCGCGGGCAGCGGGTTCATGTCCCGGTCCAGCGGGACGAGGACGTCGGGGACGGTGATCTCGCCCGCGCCGGAGCCGTTGTAGCCGAACAGCAGGACGTCCCCGACGGCCACGAGGTCCCGGGCGACGGCCGGCCGCCCGGTGTGCGCCCGCGCGGTGCCGGTGAGCCGCAGCTCGGTGGAGCCGAACGTCTCGACCCGACGGGCGTTCAGCTTCTCGACGCGGCGGGCCAGTTCGGCGCCCTGGGCGGCGAGCCGCGCGCGCAGCACGTCGTACGCGGCGGCGTCGACCCCGGCGGCCCCCGTGGCCGCGCCCGCCCCGGCGGCGGCGCCCGCGCCCGCCCCCGTGTCCCGAGCGGCGCCCGCGCCCCCAGCGGCGCCCGCGCCCGTGCCCCCGGCGCCACCCGCACCTGCGGCCTGGGCCGGAACCGTAGCCGCGGCCGTAGCCGGGGCCGTAGCCGGTGCCGGGGCCCCGGCCGGTGCCGGGGTCGCCGCGCCGGCCGGCGTGGTCGTCGTGACGTGCGTCGCGCGCTCGGTGCTCATCCTCGCTGCTTCCCTCTCCTCGGATAAAAGCGGCCCGGAGCTGCTGCCCCCCGTGACGGCAGCTCCGGGCCTCGTACGACCGCCGGTCTCAGACCTTGGCGGGCGTACCGTTCAGCGCGGCCACCGGCGTCTCCGCCAGGCCCAGCCGCTCGGCGGCGTCCAGCAGCCCGCGGAGCTGCGCGCTCTCGCGGCCGCCCGCACCGCCCATGAGCTTCATCAGCAGCGCGGACACCGTCAGGTTCTGCATGTCGCCGGTGGACAGCGAGCCGAGCACCCGCGTCAGGTCCTGCGTGAAGTCGGCCGTACCGTCCAGCCACGGCTTGGCCAGCGTCTGCGCCGTGTCCGACTGCTGCATGAAGCCGTCGAGGCTCTTGCCGAGCGACATGGCCCCGACGATCCGGTCGAAGAAGACCGACTCGCCGCCGACGATGTTGATGTCGGCGTGCTCCAGGCCGGTGGCGAGCACGCCTGCCTGCGCCTCCGCGATCTTGCGCTGGGCGTCGAGCCCGGCCAGCCGGATGTCCTTCTCGGCCTCCAGCCGCAGCCGGTACTCCTCGTGCCCGCGCGACGCCTCGTCCAGCGCGGCCATCGCGGCGGCCTTCCGGCTGATGCCCTCGGCCTCGGCCCTGAGCTGCGCCTCGGTACCCTCGGCCTCCGCCTTCAGCCGCTCGCCGATCGCCGCCGCGTCCGCCACGGCCTGCGCCTGCCGGCTCTCGGCCTCCGCGAGACCCTGCGCCCGCAGACCCTCCGCCTCGGCCAGGGCCTGCGCCCGACGGCCGGCGGCCTCCGCCTTCAGCCGGGCCTCCGTGCCCTCCGCCTCGGCCTTCAGGCGGGCCTGCGTGGCCTCCGCCTCCGCGAGGCCGGACTTCTGGATCACGTCCGCCTCGGCGTCGCGCACCCGGACGGCCGCCAGGCCCTCCGCCGCGCTCTCCGCCTGGACGCCCTCGGCGAGCCGCAGCTTGGCCCGCGCGTCCAGGTCGGCGGCCTTCAGCCGGGCCTCCGCGAGGGTCAGCTCCTCGGCCGCGCGGTGCGTGGCGGCCTGCTCGGCGGCTTCGGCGGCCTTGATGTCCTTGACCAGCCGTTCCTGGGCCTCCGCCTCCGCCGCGATGACCAGGGCCTGGCGCTCGCGCTCCGCCTCCTCGACGGCGCGCAGCCGCTTGATGGACTCCTCCTGCTCGGCCACCGTGCGGTCCACGGCGACCCGCTCGCGGATGACCTCGGCGATCTCGCGGCGCTCCGCCTCGACCTCCTTCTCGGCCGAGATCCGGGTGAGCGTGGTCTCCCGGTCGCGGGCGATGACCTCCAGCATCCGGTCCTTCTCGATGCGCTCGTTCTCGATGGCGATGACCCGCTCGCGGTTCTTCTCGGCGACGGCCACCTCACGGGCCTGGTTCTCGCGCTGCACGCCGAGCTGCTCCTCCGTACGCAGGAAGGCGCTCTGCGCCCGCAGCCGCTCCTCCTCCACCACGCGGGCGGTCTCGGCCTCCTCGCGGGCCCGGGTCGTCTCGATCTCGCGGCGCTGCTTGATCTCGGCGTCGGCCTGGCGGCGCTCCAGTTCCAGGATGGCCTCGCGGGCGTCGACGTTCTGGCGGGTGATCTCCTTCTCCTCGCTCTGCCGGAACTCGTTGGTCCGGACGTGCTCCAGGGCCGTCAGCTCGGTGATCTTCCGGATGCCCTGGGCGTCGAGGATGTTGTTGGAGTCCAGCTGGGACAGCGGCGTCTGCTCCAGGTAGTCGATCGCCGCGTCCTCCAGGCTGTAGCCGTTGAGGTCGGTGCCGATCACCTCGATGATGCGGTCCCGCAGCTCCTCGCGCTTGGTGTAGAGGTCGGTGAAGTCCAGCTGCTTGCCGACGGTCTTGAGGGCCTCGGAGAACTTCGCGTTGAACAGTTCCTGGAGTGTCGCCTTGTCGCTCGCCCGGGTCGTGCCGATGGCCTGCGCGACCTTGATGACGTCCTCGGCAGTCTTGTTGACCCGTACGAAGAAGGAGATGCGGATGTCCGCGCGGATGTTGTCCCGGCAGATCAGCCCGTCGCGGCCGGTGCGGGAGATCTCGATGGTCTTCACCGAGATGTCCATCACCTCGGCCCGGTGGAGCACCGGCAGCACGACCTGACCGGTGAAGGTCACGTCTACCTTGCGCATCTTCGACACGATCAGGGCCTTGCCCTGTTCGACCTTCCGGAACAGCCGGGTGAGGACGAGGAGCGTGGCGACGACGACGAGCAGGACAACGGCGATGAGCACGCCGACGCCCAGGGTGATGGCATCCATGGGAGATCCTTGCGTGAGAGGCGCGGCCGGGCCGCGTGGAGGCACGGAGCCGAGCAGGGGAGCGAGGGCCCGGAGGGCGGTCGTACGAGCCGGGTACGGCGATCGGACCGGGCGCCGGGCGCGGGGCGGTGGTGAGCGGCTGTCGGGCGGGAGCGAGGGGAGCGGGCGGCGTCAGGCGAGGGCGAGTGGCGGTGGCGCGACCCAGAAGAACTCGCCGTCGTCGTCGTACGCGTACAGCAGCCCGGTGGCGCCCCGTGTCAGCGGCACCTCCCCGCCCTGCTGCCGTACCTGTACGACGGCGGTCGACCCGTCCCGCGCGGCCACCTCGGCCTGACCGAACCCCCCGTCCACCCGTCCGGTGCGGATGGTGCAGGTCAGCCCGATGAAGTCGCGCAGGGACGGCTCGGGTTCACGCGGATGTCTCGCGCGCCACAGGCGTACGAGTCTCCGCGTCACCTGCCGGCCCGTCAGCAAGGCGAGGGCCAGCAGCGCGACGGAGGCGACGGTGTGCCACGGCCCCGGTGCGACGAACCGATTCAGCGCGATCGCCCCGGCGAGGCTGGTGAACCAGCCGGTGAGGGTCAGCGCCGTCACCGCGATGGTGACGGGCACCCCGCCGAGACCGAGCGCGCCGAGCTCGACGTCCGCGTCGTAGCCGTCCGCCTCGGCGGCACCGAAGAGGACCAGCAGCCAGAAACCCACGACGATCACGAGGGCCACGGTGAAGAAGAAGGTGGGGAACCCGACCGTCGCGGTGAGGAATTCGCGCATCGGGGTCCCCCTTCGAAGTACGTGCGTCAGCGGTGCGTAGGTACGTGCGTAGGTGTACGTGCGTCCGTACGTCCGTACACGGGTGCCTGTGCCTGTGCTGTGCCGGTGTCTGTGCTGTGCCGGTGTCTGTGTGGCCTGGTGTGGCGCGGGAAACGGCAGGTGCCGCAGGCGCGGGCGTGAAACCGGTGCCGGGACGCGGACTTCCGCATCCCGGCACCGGGTCGTGCCCCCCGTTTCCGTAGTACCGATCTTCGCAAGGGAAGGGGGTGCCGCGCATTGCCGGATTCCGGCAATTTTGACGACCCCTTGATGCCGTTACTCGTCGGTCAACGTACGGCGGGCGGCGCGTCCGCCGCCGTGCACAGCGCCCAGATGACGAAGACGCCGATCGCGATGGAGATGATCGCCCAGAGCGGCTGGTACGGCAGCCAGATGAAGTTGGCGATGACGGCGAGCGAGGCGATGGCGATGCCGCTCACCCTGGCCCATGCGGCGTTCCGCAGGATGCCCGCGCCGATCGCGGCGACGAGGAGTCCGAGCACCAGGTGGATCCAGCCCCACGCGCTGACGTTGAACTCGAAGACGTATTCGCCGACGCGGCCGTAGACGTCGTCCTCGGCGATGCCCGCGATGCCCTGGAGCATGCCGAGCACGCCCTCCACCAGCATCAGCACGCCGGCGAACATGACGCCCGTGGCCGCCCACGCGGTGTTCGCCGGGACGGGGCCCTCGTGGTGGGCGTGGGCGTGGCCCGGGGCCTGGTCGTGGCCGTGCCGCCGCCCGGGACCGCCCGAGGGGCCGCCCATGCCGCCCGCTGCGTTGCTCATGACCGCGCCTTCCTGTCCGTACGCTCCGGTTCCCCGTGCGCTCCGGTTCTCCGTACGTGCCGGCTTCCCGTGCGTGCCGGTTTTCCGTACGTGCCGGTTTCCCGTACGTTCCGGTTACCAGCAGCCTGTTGCCGAGCGGGCGGCGCGGGCGACCCCACGTACGCCGAACGGGTGAACGCCGGGGCGGGGTGACGGTTACGTGAGACTCGGGTCGCCGCCCGGGGTCAGGCCCGCCGCGACCAGGTCGACGAGCAGGTCCAGGATCCGGGGGCGGAGGTCCGGGTCGCCGAGGCGTTCGGCGAACATCGGGACCAGCAGGACGCACTGGAGCACGCCGACGACCACCTCCGGTTCCACGTCCAGGAGTTCGCCCGCCGCGCGCCGGGCGGTGATGAACGCGGCGAGCGCGGTGGCCGGGTTGTCCTCGGCGCCCAGCGCGGCCAGCCGCTCGGCGTCGACCTTGCGGGCGACCGCCTCCATCTCCTCCGGGTGGGTCATGAGGCGCCGCCACAGCGGGTTGGCGGACAGTTCGCCCAGGGTGGCGTGGAGGAACCGGCGCAGGGCGTCACGGGTGTCCGTGCCGGTCGCCAGGCCCTGGTCGATGACCCGGTGCCTGACCTCCCCGCTCTGGCGCAGCATGAGCTCCAGGTAGAGGGCTTCCTTGGAGTCGAAGAAGACGTAGAAGCTGCTCTTGGCGATGCCGGCCGGGGCGACCAGCTCCTCGAGGGAGGTCTTGCGCAGGCCCTGGGTGGTGAACAGGCGGTGGCCGTTCTCCAGTAGCAGCGTGGTGATGCGGGCCTTCTCCTCGGCGGAGAATCGGGGTGGCACGGTCGCATCTCCTTCCCGAGTCGTGATGAACGTTCCGGTCGAATGGTTTCACGCGACCATGACCCTATCGCCGTGCGCCCAGGCCGAGGCGTGGTCCCCGCCACCGGGCCACGCCGAGGACCAGTGCCGTGATCGCGACCCCGCCGAGGCCGAGCGGGAGGAGCGTGGCGCGGCCGTCCTGGCCTGAATTGGCGAACACCCAGAGGATCTTGAGGGCGAGGCCCGCGTCGATGACGACCAGGCCCCAGCCGAGCGAGTGCCGCCAGAACGCGACGCAGATCCCGGCGATGAGCAGCGGGATGGCCGCCAGGCTCACCCAGGTGATCCAGGTCGGGTCGGTGAACAGCCGCTTCTCCATCTCCAGCACGCCGGCGATCTCCGGGTCGACGGCGTCGGGCGCGGGTGCGGGGAACCAGAAGAAGCTGGACAGCATGGCGACGATCGTCACGGTGAGCGCGACGGGGCGCCGCGTCCAGCAGAAGTACGCGATGGGCAGGAAGAACAGCGGCCGGGTGTACCAGCTGACCGGGTTGAGGTGACGCGGCCAGGCCCAGCTCAGAAAGTCGCCGATCGTCTCCATGGGGAACTCCTCGCTCTCGGAACGGGGTGGACCGGATGTCACCCCAGCGGTCATGGCGGATCTGCGGAACCGTCGGCGGACCTGCCGTCAAACCCATAAAAACACTCTGGACTTTTGTTTTCAATATCTTCTGTGCCGCGCCGGATTCTGTGCTGTCCTGGAAGGGAGGCGAGGAGGTACGGCATGCCGCGCGACGTCCGTATCGGCGCCCATGAGGCGCGTCCGCACCGGACCGGCGCACACCGCCCCGGCGGCCACCGGCCCGACAGGCCCGACAGGCCCGACAGGCCCGACAGGCCCGAGAGACCCGACAGGCAGCAGCCCGACAGCCCCGGCCGCAACCGGCCGCAGCGTCCCCCCACCCTGCTGGCAGGACGTCAACTGGCCACCGCATGGGCCCTGATGACTCTGCTCGCCGCCCTGGCGTGGGTGCTGACGGTCGCCCAGTCACGCGACATGGGGATGGGGTCCGGCACCATGGGCCTGACGCTTCCCCTCTTCCTGCTCCTGTGGGTCGTGATGATGGTCGCGATGATGTTCCCGTCGGTCGCCCCGGTCGCCATCACCTGGGCGAGGGGCATCGGCCGCCAGGCCACCGGGGTGGTGCGGACGGCCAGGATCGGCGCGTTCGCCGGCGGCTATCTGCTGGCCTGGACCGCCTTCGGGCTCGTCGCGTACGGACTGCTGGCGCTGACCGGCCGGCTGGTGGAGAACGACCCGGGCGCCGGGCGCTGGATCGGGGCCGGCGCCTTCCTGCTCGCGGGGCTGTACCAGATCGGCCCGCTCAAGCGCGTCTGTCTGCGGCACTGCCGGGATCCGCTGTCGCACCTGATGCACTACGCGCACTTCCGGCCCTGGGCGCGCGACCTGCGCGTCGGCCTGCACCACGGGCTCTACTGCGTGGGCTGCTGCTGGGGCCTGATGATCGTCCTCGTCCCGCTGGGCGTGATGAACGTGGCCGCGATGGCCGGACTCGCCGCAGTGATCTTCCTGGAGAAGCTGTGGCGCCGAGGCCCGTGGCTCAGTTGGGCCGTCGGCGCCTGTTTCCTGATCCTGGCGGCACTCGCGCCGTTCCAGGACTGGATGCTGCCGGGCCTCGGTGAGGCGGAGACGCCGCACACCGAAATGGCCCGCTGACAGGTCAGGCCCTGCCGGTCGGGGCGCCCTCGGGCGCTTCGCTGGCGAAGGAGAACGGTGCGCTCTCGCCGTACTGGGCGTCGAAGGACAGCCCGAAGGAGTCCGACCTGCCGGACGCCCGGCCGATCGTGTACTCAGGAGCGAAACCGAACATCGCGTTCTTGACGGTGGTGGGCTTCCCGTCGGGACCCTTCAGCGCCTCGAACTCGACGTCGGTCCTGCCGCCGACGGACGCCTGCGGCTTGTCCCCGTCCGAGAGGGAGACGCCGGCCCGTTCCATGCCGAGGTACTCGCCGAAGAACTGGGACAGTTCGCCGAAGGCCCCGCCCTCGCGGCCCGACAGGATCCGTTCGAGGGCGTCCGCCTGCTCATCGCTTGCGCCCTCGTCCACGACGATGCCCACCTTCCAGCCACCCGCCGTCAGGTGGGACGGGAAGTGGTTGTACAGGGCGAAGTCCACCCCGGAGAGATCCAGGTCGTCCAGGCGGCCGTCCTCCACATGGAACCCGGTCACGCCCCGGCACTCCTCGTCCCCCTGCGCGTTGCGGGGCATGCCGTCGACAGGGCACCCGCAGACCAGTACACACGAGCAACCGGCTACATATCGGCCGGAGATGCTCCACGTCATGATGTCTTCCACCTCTCTGCCCGGTCATGCCGATCAGCTGATCCGCCGCCTCGCCACAGCGGCGGGAACACGGGCGGACCGGGCGGAGAGCGGGACCGACACGAAGACCCGCACAAGGGTCGGGCGGGAAAGGCGCACAGGAGAGGCTCCGGACGACCGCGACCGGCTACGGCATGGTCATCGGTACGCCCACCACAGCTCCGCGCGACCGGCGGCCACGCGGCAGGAGCGCCCATCACCGCCTCCGTAATCCACCCTAGGCACGCCCACGACCCCTGTCGATCCGATGCTCCCGGACCCACGATCACCACCAGGTGTCACGACACAGGCACCCACGGCCACCCCCCGGGACTCCCCGGGGCCCGCGCTGGCCCACGGGCACCGCGGCGTCTTCGAAAGACGACACGGCCTCTGGTGATCACGCACCGGCTGCCCACCTGTCGGCCCAGCAGCCAGGAACCGGTCAGTCGGCTCGGGGCCTATTCGGCATCGCAGGCCGTGGGCTCGGATCCAGTCGGTTTCGTCAACCTCGTGCCGGTACTCTCGCTTTTCTCCGCCGCCTCGATGGGGGCGCAGCGCCGCCGTTGCAGTTCATCGCGTTCAACGTCCGGGATCGTCATCGACTCGGCAAGCACGGCGGCGAGCGCGTCCACGTGAGCGCTCTCCATGTCAGCGTGGAAGAGCCACCGGATGTTCTCGTCGCGGGTGATGAGGTCGATCGCCACACGCGCGCTGCTGTTCTGTGCGGTCGCCGCTCGGACGTATCGCACGTGGTCGATCGGGATGTCCTGACGGATCTCGGCTTGGTCCAGGAACGCGTTCGTCTTGGCCGTGATGACGCGGCGATCCGTGACGGCGACCAGGGTCTTCGCCGCTGCCTTGTCCCTCGCTGCCGCCAGCTTCTCCTTCGCTCCGCCGAGGATCGCAGAAAACGGACCGAGAGCATCGAGCTGTTCGGGGAAGCCGAGGACACGGAGCGTCTCACCGTCCTCGAGGAGCCATCGCAGGATGCGAAGGTACGGCTGGAGATCCAGCGATCGGGGTGCGCAGACGACCTCCGGAGCCTCGAGCGGAGGGGGCGGCGGATGGAGGACATCGGCAAGAGGCTCGATCGCCTCCAGAAGACGGGCGGACGTTTCGCGTGCCGCCTTCACGTCCTTCCGCTTTCCCGGCAGCGGCCATGCGTCGGGGCCGGGGAGTTCGGCGATGATCCGCAGCTCCCGCGTCAGCGCGTGGACGAGGCTCGTCGTCTTGGCGAGAGCGGAGTCGAACTCCGCGCGGGTGTCGCGCGCGATGACCTCGGCGTACTGTGCCTCGGCGGCGTCTTCGCGTCCAGCGGCTCTCGCCCTCGCGGCGCGCAGCGCGTGATACCCGGTCCATGCCTTGAGGGAGGACAGGAGGGCGTAGGCGTCGAAGACGATCGCCTCGGCGTTCGTCTGCAGGTACTCACGGTAGCTGCGTGCGTCGGGGCGGCCGATCTGCCGGACATGGTCGCAGGCGTTTCCCTGGTAGAGCTCAAGCTGCTTCTGCAGCAGCGATCCACTGCCCGCGACGTCCTCCCACAGGGACGTCGGGACCGATTCGATCTCTCGCGCCTGGTTGACCGCGCGATCGATGGCGGTGGCGAGCCCCGTCAGTTCGGCCCACTGATCCTTGCGGATGGTGGTGAGGATCTGACCTGTCACCGCAAGGTTGGTCCTGACGAGGCCCGAGATCTCACTCAGCATCATCTGGAGGGCGACCATGGCCAGCGCCGGCCCGATCGAGGCCGCGGTCTGCGCCTTGCTCACCGCAGTCACGGGGTAGAAGCGGGCCTGATGCAGGATGCGGCCAGGAACCAACACCGCTCCGAGGTTCCCGCCGTCCTTGACAGCGAGCGTCGCTCCGCTGCTCAGCAGGGCCTGTGCCGTTTCGCCGATCCTGTAGAGCCCCTGCACGCCGGCGAACGCGTTTCCGAGGTTGCCGGCTACGGTCGCCGCGTTCCCGATCGAGGCGAGGATCGCTGAGATCTGCTTGCGGTCGGCAGCCGGCACGATCCCGAAGTCGACCAGATCGGGCTCCAGCTCCGGCGGGACCTCACCGGCGACGACAGCCACGCCGGGGAGCACCTCAGCCAGGACCGTCGACGCCGTGGTCGAGTCGGCGTCCGAGTTGGACGCCGAAGTATCCCCAACCGGTGAGTCGGCGGTATTGCTCCGGCCGTTCTGCTCAGGCTCGGCGTTCTCCGTCGAGTCCGAGGGGGCCTGCATGCGATCTCCTCCCCGAGGGCGCGCGTAACGGCCGGACCTCGTCGGCGTTGACTGCCGAAGTCTACGGCTCAACACCCTGCGGTTCGGGCTGAATCACGCGGGCTGGCCCCGGATTGGCTGGTGTCAGGCATGACTGCGCCCGGCGGCGCGGAACCGCTCCCGGCGAGGCTTGTTGCGGCTGCCCGCGTCCATGGCTGTCACGTTGCGCCCCGCTTGAACATTTTGAGGGTCGATATTATCAACTTAGCTTGAAAAACATGGATTTACCCACCTTGATTGCCGACTGCGCTTTACGGTTTGGCTCTTGTCGCGCCAATCAAGTGCGTGGCTGATCCCATGGGGGCTTCTCGTGAGCATTGCCGTCGACCCGCTGCGACTGTCCAAGCCGCAGGACTCCAGCACGTACCTCGCCATCAAGACCCCACAGGGCGGCCGCACGGTCTACAGCGTGCGCGTTCCCCTGCTCGATCTCCCGACCATCCTCCCCGTCCCCGACCCGAACAATGTCGACAAGGACAACCGCAAGGTCGACCGCCTCCACGCCAAGCACTTCGGTGAGTACCTCGACACCAAACAGGACTGGGTCGCCCCCGCCCTGCTGGCCAGGGACGGCGGCGGATGCACCTTCGAGAAGGTGGACGACCAGGGTGCCGTCGGCTACCTCACCGTTCCGTGGGCGATCGGCGGCGTCTCCAGCCTGCGGACCATCGACGGTCAACACCGTGTGCTCGGCGTCGCGATCGAGAAGCAGCGCATCACCGATGCCATCTCCGCCGTCGACCGCGAAATGGCTCGCAAGGTCAGCCCCGAGAAGCTCGCGAAGCTCGAGGCCGAACGCGAGAAGCTCATCGGGCAGATGAACCGCCTCAAGGCCGAGTACGTCGGCCTGGACATCTATGTCGAGCCGGACCCGATCAAGGCTCAGCAGATGTTTGTGGACGTCGC
The DNA here is from genome assembly GCF_043204435.1 of Streptomyces sp. NPDC047886. Lineage (NCBI taxonomy): Bacteria > Bacillati > Actinomycetota > Actinomycetes > Kitasatosporales > Streptomycetaceae > Streptomyces > Streptomyces sp. NPDC047886. The sequence goes on along the minus strand of NZ_JBIDCF010000003.1, from coordinate 120,858 downwards.
CGACAACGCCAAGGGCATCAGCAGCGCCGTCCGTGCCCGGTTCGACAGCTACAAGGTTGCCAACCGCACCTTGTCCGACGTCATCGACCATCCGCTGCTGAAGGGCCGAGTCGACGCCGAGCAGGACCGCATGACGCTCAAGAATCCCAACTTCATGGGCGCCAAGCACGTCGCCGACATCACCCGAGCCGTCATCGCCGGTGCCGGCGGCCGGATCAGCAAGAAGGCTGAGCAGACCCTCACCGACGGCGAGGTGATCGAGCAGGTCAAGGACTTCCTCGACGTCGTCTCCAACGCCTTCACCGATCTCGCCTCCCTCACGGAGGACGACCCGGAGGCGGAACGTCAGCCCGGCGAGCTCACCATGGCGCAGGAGGTGCGCCGGACGTCGCTCCTCGGCTCGGTGGGCATGCTCCGCGTTCTCGGTGGCGTTTTTCGAGAGCTCCGCGCGGGCGAGAATCCGGCCGAGCTCGACGACATCACCGACTTCTTCAAGCGTCTCGACCCACACATGGCGGCGCCGGTCTCCGAGACGAGCATTTGGCGTACCACCGCGGCCAACGTCGATTTCGAGCCGAACGCTTCGGCACCGATCATGCGGACGCAGAACATCGTCCACCTGGTGGGTGTGATCACCGGCTGGTACAAGAAGACCCCTGCGGCCCTCTAGGCGATGAATGGGGACGATAGGCGCCGCTCCCGGAGATGTCGCCCTTCTCGAGGCGGCGCGAGAGGGGCAGGCTCGCGAGGTCGGCGGAGCGACTGGTCACGAGCTGTCATGGGCGACAGATCACGGCCCCGTCAGTGTCCCGCGAGTCGGGGTGTCTGAGGATCTGGCCATGACCAGGCCGGGGCCGTTGAGGTGATCTCGCACGATGTCCCCGGTCAAGTCGCCAACCCCGGATCTCGTGGACGCCGCCGACTGCGGCCCCTGCCACCCGGGCAACGACTCGCACCGACCCCCACGTGACGCCCTCGGCGGTCCGGGCCCACGGCTCGGGCCGCCGAGGCACGCCCGGGTGGCTTTCGCCCGAACCGGCAGCAGCCCCCCGCGCGATGCCGCCAGGATGACCCGGGTGACGACCACGACCACAGACCTATGGCACCACTACGGCCGGGCCCGCGCCGCGCAGGACCACGCCGTGCCCGACTCCTTCCGCTGGGCTTGGGACCAGGAGGACGGGCCGGGCCCGGAAGTCCTCGGCGACCTCACCGGCAAGACCGTGGCCGACCTCGGCGCCGGCGCCGCCCGCCACGCCGCGCACCTGGCCGTGCACCACGCCCCGAACCGGATCGACGCCGTGGACGCGTCCCCGGCCCAGCACAGCATGGCCACCGCCCTGTACGCCGACCTCGCCCCGCGCCTGCACTTCGTCCACGCGGACGTCGTCGCCCACCTCCGCGCGAACCCGGGCGCCTACGACGTGCTTTACAGCCACTTCGGGGCGGTGGACTTCACCGACCCCCGCGAGCTGCTTCCGGCCGCCGCTGACGCGCTCCGCCCCGGTGGGCGCCTGGTCTTCTCCACCCTCGCCCACTACCTGTCCGGCAAGCCCGCGCAGCCGGACGTCACGGCCGTCGAGGTGCCGGCGAAGACCCCGGAGGGCGAGAACGCCACCATGCACCGGTGGGTGCTGCAGGAGCACGTGTGGACCAAGGTCCTGGACCAGGCCGGGTTCACCGACATCCGCGTCGAGGCGCTGCCCGCTGGCGACGGCCCCCGGCCCGCCGCCACCCTCCTCGTCACGGCCGAGCGCCCCGCCACCTGAGACCGGGCCGGGGAATGCCGCTGCCCCGGGCCGAGTCTCCTGGGCTCCGGGGCCGCGGTGCGTTCGCGCTGAGGGTCAGCTGAGGCGTGCTGGCTGCCGATCAAGGACCGGCTGACCCGTCACGGGCTCCGCCACGGCCACCGCACGCTCCTGGAGGAGCTGGGCTGCCCGAAGGTTCTCGCGGACGAGCGCCTGGGCCACGAGGACGGATCGGTCAGCGCCCGGTACACCCACGTGACGGACACCATGCGCGCGCTCCTCATGGCCCAGCTCACCGAGGTCTGGCACGAGTCCCTGGACGACCGGCTGCTCCTCGCCCCGCGCTCCCCGGCCCCGATCCTCGACCGGCTGTTGCAGCAGCGCGCCGCCGAGCGGTGACACCCCGTTTCAAGATCACACCCAGTTGACACCCAGACACCCAGATACAACGCAGTCAGGGCCGGTCTCCCCGAGGGGAAACCGGCCCTGACCTGGTACTTCACTGTCGGGGTGGCGGGATTTGAACCCACGACCTCTTCGTCCCGAATGAGGTTCGGGCGAGATCGCCACCGGACAGTATGCTGTTTTGCCTGGTCAGGACGTTGGTGCGCGATGGTCTCGGATGGTCTGAGAGGGGCTGGGGGAGTGGGTTGGCTCCCAGGTGGCTCCCAGGGGGAGGGTCCCCCCCCATGACAGCCGATTCCCCGCCCAGAACGTTGCGAGGCCGAGCAGAGTCGCGTTCGGCCCGCGTCGACCGGTTCTGGGCCGCCCTTGAAGCGGTCAGCACCTGTCGTTAAGCCTCCGCATCAGCTCGGTGACCAGAGAGTGCTTGTGCGCGGTGTCGGTACGCTCGCTTTGCTGGGCCTGGTGCTTCTGGAGCCGCACTCTCCGATCCGCCTGTTGGGCGGCGGCTACGCGCTCAATTCTGGCGTAGACGATGGCGAACTCCTCAGGCAGCCTGTCCTCGGCTCCTTGCGCCAAGAGGAAGCCCACCAATTCCTCCAATGGTTCCAGTTCTGTGTTATGCGGTTCGCGCTCCGGTTCCGCGGCGACTTGGCACAGTTGCTGAAGAGCGCACTGGACCAGCTTCTCGGTCACCGGTTCACGGGACGCGCCGGGCTTCCGGCGTAGCCAGTCGTACATCGCGATGGATCGATCCCAGTCACCAGCCTCGACGCTTTCCAGTAGCTCCCAGTGCATGGTCTCGACCAGCTCCTCCCAGAACCCCTCGGCGAACTTCTCCGGGACCAACGGGCTGGCGCTGAGAGAGTCAGCCAGGCTCTCCAGGTGGGCGAAGTGCTCATATGAGGTGAACGGGGAGGGTGCCTCCTCCATGACGTACGCGGCCAGCATCGCGGAGTTCAACAAGTTGGCCGTTTCCAGTACCCACTGCAGATGGGTCGACGTGCTGTCGTCCTCGTCCGACGGCCCGGTCCAGACGTAGTCCCCCATCGCCTGGACGAGGGGGACCACAACCGACTCGTGCTCCCGCAGCCGTGCCAGAATGCCTGCTCCATCGGCCATCCGCGCCGCCTCGACGAGCCGGTGTACCTGGACCGCTGGATTGGGGCTAAGTGCCTTGAGTAGTTCTGCGAAGTGGGCGCGACCGGCGTCGAGGTGGAACCGTACGTAGTCTTCAATCGACGGATTGTGGAACGCCACCTGCCCACGCTCTACCGAGACCATCGTGCCGTCCAACACCTGGATAGCCCTGCGGAAGGTCCGGCCGTCTGCCGCCTGGCCCATCTCCCTGCGATACCGGCGCCAGGACCTCTCCAGATCTGCGAGGTCGGCGGATTGCCAGGTGAACAGCAGCTCGAGCAGGTGGATAGCCTCGTCCGTCAGCTCGCTCTCCACGATGCGTTCCCAGACACGCCGCGGGTCGTCCAAGTTCTCCAGCATTGCTGCGGCGATGTCATCCCCCTGGCGACTGGACAGCCTCAGTGTTTCCTCGACCAGACGCGGATTGAAGTTCTTGTGCCGGACCACCGGCCACCAAAGTTCCGGATCGGCGAACCGCCGCTTGTCGTCCGTCGGGAGAGGAGATCCATGGACGTGGTTATAGAGGATCTGGCCCCGAACAACGAGATCCAGGTCCGTCAGCTGAATCACACTGACCGCGTCCGAGACCTCTGGTGCTGCCAGTCGGTCGTGACGAAGACGTGCGTGCTCCAGTAGGTAGTCGCGGGTCGTCATCACAAGCGCCTTCCCGGGCGTCTCCTGGATCTCGCGGATCACTGAAAGCAGCCGGTTGTCCTCGTTCTTGGTCAACGGGGCGTCCAGGGTCGTCCGCCCTAGGAAGTCGTCGTAGAGGAATGCCTGCCGAGCGTCGTCACGCCACAGGGTCCCGATCTCGTCGATGTCCTGGGAAATCTCGTGCACCTCATAGCCGTTGCCCATCAGCCAGGCCACGAGCATCAGCGCCGCTGTTGTCTTGCCTACCCCGGGAATGCCGGCAATGACACAGACCCGCTGGGAGTCCAAGAGCTTCCTAGCTCGTTCAAAGCCCTCGTGCGGGACGAAGGTGCTGGCGACTCGTCGTAGTCGCTTCTGCAGCCAGGACGAGCGCAGGTACTGGTCCTGATTGAGCACGGTCTGAAGGACGGTCGTGCTGCTCAGCCAGAGCCGAAAGTGTCGTCGGACCAGGTCCGGGCGGCGCAGCAGCTCGGCGACGATTTCGTCCATGCCGTACAGGTCGCCAGTGCCGCGCACGTAGGGGGCGAAGGCACCCCGGAGCTCTTCCTTGCCGTCGACGGTCAGGCCGACCGTCGTGGCGATGATGTAGCGGTCGGGTGCCAGCGCATGGGCCTTGGGCAATTCATCCTTGATCAGGCGTCCGATCAGCGTCCTCTGGCGGGCGCGCGGCCAGTGCTTGCACTGAACGACGGTCGTCCCGGCGGGTCCAGTGTGCCGCAGGTCGATGCCACGGTCTCGGCCGCGGGGAAAGATCTCCAGCGGCACACCGAGGACATCGCTGAACAGGTCACGGCAGACCGCCTCGAAGTCGTGGTCAGTCAACCGCCCCAACTCGAAAGAATCCATGTCGTATCGCCCCCATGAATGTCGCTTCCTGCCTTCATTCTCTCCACAGCGGTCAGGGGACTCGGCGCGGGGGAGGGCCTTAATCGGGATTTTAGCCGAGCCTGCAAAGAGAATGAGCGGCCTGAAAAATTGCGGTCCCTCCTATCGGTGGGGCCTGTTGCTCAAGTTTTCGTTGTCGGAGTACGGCTGGGTGCTGGCGGTAGATCGCTCACGGCAGACGCGGATGAGTGGATATAGCGTCGAACGCCATGGCAACCTAAAAAGGTCGGCGAAGAGCCTGGGCATCTTCTGTGAGGCGTCGCGCGGGACCATTCCTCGCTCCCAGGCATCGTCGGCGTTTAAGGGGTCTCGTCGGAGGCCGAGCGGACCAAAGCAGATCAAGCGCACGGGAGTTCAGTCGATGAGACCAGATGACCCAATTTCCCACAGGTTTCATGCCTCGCTGCCATCAAGGCTTGCTGAGCGGCCTCGTGATCAGCGAGGTTACCCAATCACATATGTCACAGTGATCCGCCCTGACGGGCGCCCAGATTTCACTGAGGTTGACGGCGCCAGACGGCTGGAGTGCATCCGTGACGAGCTCTGCGGCTTGTGTGGTGAACCACTTGGGTATTGGCGAGCGGTGATCGGGGGTCCGGTGGTCATGAGGAGCCGCTTGACGCTCGATCCTCCTATGCATGTTGAATGTGCGACCTTCGCCGCTACTGACCCGGTAGGCGGATGTCCGTTTCTGCTGCATATGGGTTTCGCTCGATATGCAAAATCAACCAATGCAGACCAGGTGGCGCGCCCCAGTCGCATGTTTCTCGCCAAGACTCGGTCTCACGAGTTGAAGCGAGACGGTGCTGACGTGCTAGCTCATTGCGCGCCATTCAAAGAGGTGTGGGAGATTCGAGCTGGAAGCCTGGTCAAGCTTCGGGATGCGGCATCCTGGCCCTAACCTGGCAACTCGGGCCAGCGGATGGAAGCCAACCAGTCGTCCTACTGGCGCTGTCGTGGCCGTTGAGGAATTAGGGGCGCGGCCAGGCTGGGACTGCTCTGTGGTGCCGCCTCCGGCATCTCGTGGCGTCCCAGCCTAAGCCAGCGACCTTGATGATCAGTCGCGATCCGGGGCTTCATTCGGGCTCGATGTGTCATCCAGGTCCAGTTCAGACTGGACGGGCCGACCGGGCTGGGAGGCCCGCCACGCCTCGAACTCCTCGCCCGATACTTCGAACCAGGTGCCCAGCGCCTTCTTGAGCGCACTGGTGGCCAGGTCTGTAGCCTTTTCTTCCCGTTTGCCCGGTCCGAGGGTGGGCTCACTGACCTTGAGCGCGTTCGACTGCTGCTTGGTGCACAGGTCGAGGTAGAGGCGGCGGGACTGGCTCAAGCCCTTGTCGAACGCCGTGCGGTCGATCAGCCACGGGGCGATGTGTTGCCACGCCGACGGGGTGGCAAGCGCCTGCAGCCAGAAATACCGGAAGTACACCGCATTTGGTGTGTCCATGTTAACGATTTGGTTGATTGACTTGCTCGCCTCCTTGCTGAAGGCATGCCGGCGATCGTGGGCCCTCCGGCGGTCCAGCTCGAAGAACGCGTTCCAAGCGTCGACGAGTGACGCGGCGAAGGCGGGCAGGTCTTTGAGCTCGGCTCCACCCGGCTGGTTCTTGCGCATCTCCCACAGAGAGGCAAGCGTCATGATCATGCCGAGCTGGCAGGCGTGGGTGTTGAATACTGCGAACGCAGCCTTCGACTGCTTGATGGCGAGGGGAGTCGCTGCGTTGAGGTAGGCGCGGGCGCGGTGCTCCTCGAACTCGGCCTCCTTCTCCTTCAATGCCTCCCAAGCCCGGATGACATCCGTCTTCACCGGCAGATGACCGTTTCCTTCGGAGCGCTGCCGCTGGTACTCGTCGTAGCTGTCGCGTAGGGTCCAGTAGATCCCCACACCGCCGAAGAGGGCGTCATACGCGAGCGCCGAGTGGTTGTGAGTTGTATCCCAGCTGTCCTTGAAGGTGGCGAGGCCGGCGGCATGTGCCCGGTAGGGCGCCGTCTTGGACAGAAGTGTCAAAAAGGCTGTCCCCCAGGAGTCCATGAACCGGCCGACCAGCTCCTCTGCGCGGCCCAACGGAAATTCCGTTTCTCCGATGGCTTCCGCAACGTAGTGGCGTCCGCCGTCGCTGAACTCGGGCGGGAGCAAGCTGACGAGGTCGAGCTGCTCGCGCATGAAGCTGTCACGGTCCTCCAACTTTTCCCTACCACCGAACGGTTGCGCCAGATTGGTCAGGTACTTGGGCGGGCCGAAGATACACCGCTTGACGACCATCTTGAACAGGTGAATGTTCGTCATCACGGACCAGCGTGCGGGACGGCTTCCGTTGATCTCGGGGTTGTCGTACTCCACTGCGTAAAGCGGCAGCTGGTTCTCCGCCCGGCCACGCAAGGCGCTCAGAAGGCTTCGAGTGAGTACGTTGGACAGCTCGCCGTCGGACAGCAGGATGATTCGAGACTCGCTTGGCGGCCGGGCTTCCTTATTGACGTCGACGAAGAGCTTGCGGGCGGCCTCGTGGGGACGTGAGGACTCCCCGGTTTCCTCCGGGAACCAGCACACCGTGACGGGGACTTCGATCTTCGCCAGGTCGCCCTCGGTGACCTGGTGGTCCCGCAGTAGCTGCTCGACCTGGTGCTCATAGAAGGGCCGGAACTGCATTCCAGCGCCCTGCCACGAGCGAGACAGAGTGCGTTCCACGGCCAGCAACCCCATGGCGCGGTGCTGTCCATCGAGAACAACCAGACTTGACTCGGACTGGTTCCACCACAGCTTGCCCAGGTTCGCGGGGTGCAGGTTGCCGTCTCCCCCGAGAAGGCGGTGGATACGGAACGCGTTGCCAGCCTGTTCCTCCTGCCAGCGCGCATCATCGTGGTCCACCGGGATGGGCGCCCCAAGCGCTGGGAAGGTAGTCGGCTTCTTGGCCTGGAAGGGCAGCAGCACGGCGACGATCGGTGGAAAGAATGCCGGCCCCGTCATCTGCTGCTTGAACAGGTACGGGATCAGCTTGCCGGCGACACGGTGGTCGTCGAGGTCACGCTGCAGCAGCTGGTTGAAGTCCAGGTCCCCAGGGTCCATGACTTCGCGAACGGGCGCGAGGCTCTTGGTGAGCTGCCGCTCCGGCGCGTCGGCGTCTCCACCCAGCCTCGCCTTGGTCATGATGTAGTCGACTCGGCCAGCCGGAGTGTCGAAGCTCCCCCAGGTTCCCTGGACGAAGTCGCGGAACGTGAGCTTGGAACCTGAGCCAAACATTCTTGGTGATGCCTCTCAATCGGTTCTGCCGCATGGCGGCGGATGCTGGTGATGCACGGCGCAAGACGTACTGGATGCCTCGATGCTGGAGAGCAAGGGATGCCGCCGGGGCACGGCAGCCCGATGCCAGGGAATCCTCCGGTGGGGTGCTGGGCCCCCACCGGAGGATTCCCTACTGGTCCCTGAACGCCTCCCGCAGAAGCGCCTCGGTGAACATGCCCCAGTAGGTTCGGAGGTCGTCGAGCCGCTCGGGGTCTGGGTACATCGCCTCTGCGTGGGCGTAGGCGATCAGCAAGTGGTCGACGGCGGTCTGCGCCCGCCGTGCAAGGTCGGTGATCTCCTCGGGATCCAGGTTCTGTGTGCCCTCATCGGCGAGCTTCTTCAGGGGCAGATACACCCGGTCGAACAGAGCGTGTCGGAGATTGAACTTGACGGCGGCCTTGCCGTTCAGGTGGTCAATGACCAGTAGTTCCTTGCCGGGCCACGAACCGCCCATGAGGGTGATGGGCTTGGTGCGGATCTGCTCGCGGATCCGCTCGATCTTCTCGGCATCCTCTTCTCGGTCCAGACCGAGATCGACCACAGCCTGCTCGACAACCCTTTCCTCGTCTTCAGGGGTCGCGCCACGGCCGGCGATCCCTCTCGGGAAGTTCGGAAAGACCCGAGCTGCAGTGTCCATCGTCTCGGTGTGCTCACCGTCCTCAAGACGCTTGCGCTTCTCGGTCTCCTTCCAGTCCGCGCGGACCTTCTTGAGGGCCTGCTTCACGGGTGCCTTCAGCCATTCGCGAAGCTCACTGCGGAGCTTGCTGACCGGCTCCGTCCCGCGCTTGACATTGCGCACCTGGAAGTACTCGTCCAGCTCCGCTGGGAAGCTCACCTCGATTGCGACGTAACGCAGGACCTTGTCGCTGCGTCCACCTTCGAGCAGCCGTGGCACGATGTCGTAGTAAATTTCCCGACCGTTGCGCAGGATGCTGATTTTGGCAGTGTTGTCCTCGTTGATCTGAAACTCGGAGATGTCGTGGCCCTTGTGGTCCGTGCCACCGCCGGCACCCGGGTAGGGACGGAACTCGCGGGGCACGATGGCGACGGCAACGTGCACCTTGTGGCCGTCGATCCTTAGGTCAGTCTCCTCAATGAGCTCACCGCGGGGGTCGAGCGGCTTGTAGCGCGAGATGATTCTCGGGTTGTCGCGCAGGAACAGTGGATCATGCAGCGTGGTGACCTTGCCGTCCAGCTCGATGGTCCTGCCCGTATCGATGTAGGTGCGGAAGGCACGGGCGATGAACTTGCGGAGCTCAGCGATCTTCTGATCCAGCGAGGTGCCGTAGGTCCCACCGCTGGAAAGTCGGTCGATCTTGCCGAACACGACGAGTGTGCCGGATGCGAACGGTGTCTCGTCACGGCCGGTCATCAGCTTGGCGGCCTCGGCGGGCCACTCCTGGACCTCGTCGGTGGTGATGTAGTGCTGCTTCCCCTCGCGGATCTCCTGCAGGTCGATGTAGCTGTGGTAGATCTTCGTGCTGCCGGTCTGTCGGCTGTAGATGTCGATGCGCTCACCGAGGCTGAGCCCGGCGAGCTTGAGCCCGACACCGAAACGTCCCAGCCCCTTTCGCTCGCCGTAGCGGCTGCTGTAGCCCATCGAGAGCACGTGGTGCATCTTTGTGGGCTCGATGCCGACGCCGTTGTCGGCAATAAGGATCCTGTCGATCGTCTTTTTGCCGCGGCCGAAGATCGTCCGCACGCGCATCAGGGTGGCCTCGGCCTCGATGGAGTTGTCCAGCGGCTCACCGATGGCCGCGGTCAGGTCGAAGCCGGCGTCCCGCATGGAGTCCAGCGCCCGGTCGACCTGAATGAGATCGGCGCGCTGGTCGTGTGGGGCGAGGAACATGGGTGTAGTCATCGTCAGTCCTTCGTCGTAGCGGGCCGCACGTGCTCCTGGGCGGCGTAGATGCGGTCTCGGCGAGCGGCCTGTTGCTGGGGTAGGCAGAAGGTGCAGGGAATGGGGTGCCCCTCTGGCCGCGCCGGGTGAATCCGATTGGAGGCGTCAGGGGTGAGAAGGTGGAACAGCGCGCACTCGACCATGTAAGCGCTGGCGGCGCTGTGGTGTACGTCGTAGGTGAAGTAGTCGGCGCGGCGGTCTGAGCAGTGCCGTAGGAGCCGTCGACGGATGTCCGTGTCGCTTCGGCCGACGTAGGTGGGGTGGCCGTCCTCCGAGTACAGGACGTAGGTGCCGATCCGCTGCGGCGGTATGAGCGTACGCACGAGGCTCGGGCTGAGCCTTACAGGGATGGGGGTCACGCTGCCTCCGCGGCCTGCCAGAGGGCTCGCGCGCGGCGCCGGGCTCGGCTGACGCGCTCACGCATGCGCTGCAGCGGTACCGCTTGCCGGTCGGCCAAGGAGGCAGCGTCGTGGCCGATGGCAAGGTTGTTGAGCAATACCCGCTCTGCGTGGGTGAGGTTCGGTTCGGTGTTGACCCACGCGAGGAGTTCGGCGGCCAGAAGGCTGGAATCGGGCTGCCCGCGGTTGACGTGGTCAGGCGCAAGCGGGATGAATTGGGCGATGGCTCGGCGACGCTCGAGCACCTCGTAAGCATGCCCCATGGCCGACTTGGTGCGGTAAGGGCCTGGAGTAGAGGCGTCCGTCGGGTTGCGCAGGAGCTCGTCGAGTGCGCGGTCGATACGGTCGAGCTCGTAGGTGTCCCTGCTAGCCAGCGCCTGCTTCTGCAGCGCGCTGACCGCCCCGGCGACGGGGTGGCTGATCATGCTGTTCGCTCCGGGTGTCTGGTGGTGGGCCCCATGCGGTGGCACACGTCCGAAAAGTGAAGCGGTGTTATGTGGTTGTAGGCCCAGCGTACTGCCAGGGGCTGACAGAGCGCGGCCGTTTGCGTGAAGTCCGCGCCGTTGAGCGGGCTTTGCTCTCCCTACCTCTAGAGGTCGGGTGGCGGGAGGAGTTGTTGCGCTTGCAGCGCACATTTTTTGACGGGGCAACAGGTTCGAGGCCACTGGTATGGCAAAGCCCGCCTCCCCAGTCAGGGGAAGCGGGCTCCGACGGGCCGTGGCTACTCGGTCGTGATGGCGATGAGGTCCTGGATGGAACGCAGATCCTGGCGGCCAGCGAGGTAGCCAATACCGCGGTGCAGATGGATCAGCAGGGCCTTGCTCACAGCAGCGTCCGTGGGTTCCTCTCCATCCTTCGCGCACCGCTGCTTCAGGAGAGACAGGTAGACATCGCCGTATGGTCCGGCGAAGGTCTTCCAGGAGATCTCCACGTTCGAGTCGGTGGTGATGTCCCGCACGAGCGGTGTGGACGGGTCACGTAGCGACAGCGCGAGTCCCCAGCGGCACAGTTCGTTCCACTGGGTTAGCCCAGTGTTGCGCTTGAGCCAGCCCAGCTGATCTTTGGCGGTCTGGGAAAGCCGGATAGTGATCTCAGACGGCATGGAGGGCTCCCTCGGTCCACCAGTAGCCCTTGCCGACGCGGGTGGTGAACGTGGTGTCGTCGTGCGCGAGGACGTAACTCTGGGCGATGGAGGGCCGCAGCCGGTTCAAGAGGTTCTCGTCGATCTCTTCGTCTGTAGACAGCAGCAGGACCTGTCGGCCGGCGTAAGGGAAGTAACGGTCAACGAGATGTTCGCGGTGGCGGCTGTCCAGGCGCCCCAGAGGGGTGTCGATGACGGTGGGGAGCCGGTTGCCGGCCACCTTGGCCAGCCCCCACAAGAGGGACACGGCCAAGAGCTGCCGCTCTCCGGCGCTGAGCCGGGAGGGGTCGACAGGCTCCCCGTCTTGGTCGGTCAGAGCGATGGTGAACTTGTCAGTGTCGATCCGCAGGCTCTTGATTAGCCCGCTCTTGCGCATCAGAGTCTGGAAGCTGATCAGGACAGCCACCTGCAGGCTGCTGATGTGCTTGCGCAGGAGAGCAGAGCCGAAGCGTTCCAGGGTCGCGCGAGCCTTCTCCGCGTAGGCGGCGACTCGCTTGAGCTCTTCCTCGCGGACCAGCGGTAGGGCCTGCTTCTCGCGTGTGCGCTCGAAGTCGGCCGTAACCCGCGCCTGGCGGGCTTTGGCCTCCGCAAACAGCTGGGTGGCCTGTTCGACAGCGGCACGGGCGACGGTCACTTCATCCCTGGCCGCCTGGCGCGCGTCGATAAGGTCCTTGATCTTACGTTCGTCCGGAACGGCAGCCAGTTGACGTTCCGCCTGCTGCAGCTCGTGCGCACCCTTGTCGGCTGCTTCCAGGAGTTCGGCGGCGCGAGCCTCGTGAGCTCGCAGAATCTCATCCAGCGTGGACAACTTCTGGATGAGGTTGTCCGGCAGGCCCAGGTCCAAGCCGAGGTCGGCTGCTGCGGCGCGCTTCTTCCTCTCGACCGTCAGTTTCTTCTTCAATGCGGTGCGGGCGGCGGCGGGCACGCTGTCTGGCAGCTGATCAATCAGCCATGCATCCCGAGATTCGAGGATGCCAACGACCTGACGCGCTTCGTGCGCTTCCTGCTCCTGGACGGCTTGTTCCATCAGCGTGGCGAGTTGATCACGGAGCAGCACCAGAGGGAATGCACCTTCGGCTAGACCGCGCAGCGACCTCTGCGCCTGCGCCAGGCGGTCCGCCGCGGCTGCCTTGGCGGCCTCGAGCGCGAGGCGCTCCTCGAACAGATGTCCACCCGCGCGCTTGAATTGCCGCTCTATCTTCTTCAGTTCTTCCTCGGCCTCGGTGTGGCGCTTATTGGCCTGGTCCAGTTCCGTCTCTCGGGCGGACACCTCCTCCGAGGCTGCCCGCTTCTGGGCCTTCAGGTCGTGGAGCTGCTCAAGGGCTCCCCGGTCCTCTGATGACAGCCTCTGTCGGCGCTGAAGAACGAGGAGGTCGGTGCGCAGCTGTTCGACAGCCCTGACACCGAGCAGCGAATGGACGGCGGCTTCGATTACGCCGGCTGCCCGCTCAGGGTCGGCCAGCTGCTCGACCTTCTCACCGTCGAAGAAGAAGAGCGAGGCAACCTCTAGGGGCAGGATTTCCTCGACGTGCTCTGCCCAGTTCTCGCTGATCGTGGCGTCATACCGGCCGTCAATGGTGACGGCCAGATTCTCCCTCACGTTCTTGCCGATGAGTGCCCAGGTTCGGTCGACCTCGTAGGTGCGGCTGCGGCCCTCGACGGTGATCGAGAATTCCAGCTGTAGCGCGGCCCCCTTGGAGGAGTCGGCTGCGCGGTTGATGCTTTCGCGCAAGTATGTTTCGTACGAACGGTTGCCTCGCCCGCTGCAACGGGCCCTAGGGCCGTACAGCACGAGCTGGATCGCGTCGAGCAGCGTCGTCTTGCCGCAGCCGTTCAGACCGCCGATCAAGATGATCGGGCGTTTGGGCTTGACTCGAAGGTCGAGGTGCTGCCGACCTTGGTAGGCGCCGAAATCTTGGAGTGTCAGGCTATGCAGGTGCATCGGTGGTGGTCTCTTCGTTCAGCGACAGCTGGGTTGGGTCACTCTCGCGCAGTGCCTTCAGCTTCTGGGCGAACTGCAGCGCGTCGTCCGCGTCCTCGTAGTAGCCCTTCTTGATGGCTTTCTCCAAAGACTCAAACAGGCCGGCGCGTCGGGACATTGTCCGGTATTGCCGTTCGACCGCGAGGAGTTCACGCGTCATGGAGAAGTGGATCGGGTCGTCCTCACACGCTTCCTTGAGCAGACCGATCTCCTCCGCGCCCAGCACGAGCTGCTCGTCCAGGGGCAAGCCGGGGAAAGTCTCGCCGGTCACCTCCTCGTAGATTCGCGGCAGGGAGTCCTCAACCTCGTGCTTGTCGAACACCCAGATCCGGCGGATCTCGTGCAACTCCTTCATCGAGATCAGTTCGATGCCGCGCACGTGCTCCGGCGCCTTCTTGTGGTTCCGTACCTTGTTCTGCGCGCTGAGAAGCTTGCGGAGCCAGTCCTCGCGAGCAGACTGCTTGTACGGTCCAGGGATGGTTCGGTCGCCGTCGCCGAGTAGCTGGACATTGCCATTCATCCGGCGGAAGTCGCGTGTCTGGTTCTCGTTATTGACGTCGTCGAGCTCGTTGCGGAGCTTGAGCAGCGGCCGCATCCACTCCTTCTCGTCGTCATTGCGAATCATGGCAGTCATCGACTTGTCCTGCTCGACAAGCGTGCAGGTCCAGCAGCCGAACCGGCTGTCCCCACATGAGGGCGTGGTGTCGTCAACAACCAGGGGACACTCTGAATCATCGGACGCGCCCTGGTACATCGTCAGCAGATCTTTGTTGTCGTGGCCCCACGGGTTGGGGTACTGCATCAAGAACGCCCACACCTCCTCGGTCGACCAGTCCTCAATCGGGCTGTAGACCAGGGAGTTGGGAAGCTTTCCATTGGGCGAGAGGCGGTCGCGAACGCGACGCTTCTCGTGCTGGGCCATCGACCGAGCCCGGGCCTGGCTTTCGGCCTTGCGGATTCCCAGCACGAGGATGGTCTCCCCGTGACGTCGCACAACTCGTCGGATAAAGGCGTTAGACGGCTTGATCTTCAACCGTTCGGTGCACCAGCGGAACCTCGGCCGGGGCGCGGGGTAGCCCTTACCGATCAAGCTAACCCAGAATGTGTCTTTGACGTCCGGGGTCAGCTTGTGTGACTCGATCGGAAGCTGCTGTTCCTGCGCGGCGGCACGCATGGTGTCCAGGGATTGCCCAACCCAGGCGGAAACGACAGGGTTCTCCACCAGAGTGTCCGTGCTGATCACGTGGACTGGCTTGGTGCGCTGGCCGGTGGGCAGGCCCCTTAGCGCGAGCCAAACCAGTTGGAGAACTGCAGTGGAGTCTTTTCCGCCGCTGTACCCGATGACCCAGGGCACTTCATCCGCGATATAGAGTTCGCGGATCTCTTCCGTCAGCTCTTCGACGACCTCCGCCAAGGGCCTGTCTTGGAAGGTCCTCGTCGAGTTGGGGGTGCTCATGACTCTCCTCGCAGATAGGCGTCTTCCACGCGCTGTTCCTCGGGGCTCAGCTCTAGCTTGAGGTGCTGCCGCACGTAGTTCACGGTCAAGGTCAAGTTCTGTCGACTTTTGGAGACCCTCCCGCCGACAAGGGCTCGCCCTTCCCAGTCCGTGTTGGAACGTGTCCAGTCCACAGTGGACAGGCGCTGAAGGGTTGGGGACCAGCTCCGTGGCGCCAGGGACCTTCGCAGCAACGTGTTGCCGACACGTCCTAGCGCATGCAAGGCGATGCCGTGGCTGTGCAGGAAGTCGCGGCGCATCTCCGATGCTGACATCTCACGCCGTCGCACCATGTCCCACTCTGGGATCAATGCGTCGATCGCGCTCCAGTACGCCTCGGCCAACTCGTGGGACTGCTGCTTGCTGATTTTTAGGTCCTGCAGCAGAGACTGCGTGGCGTAATAGAGGGAGCTCAGAGTGAACAGTTTACGGGAGCGCTGCGACAAGGTGCTGTTCTCCATGTCCACGTGCCCCTTGAACATCGGGGCACGCATGGCCAGCAGCCGCACAGTGGTGGACAGATCATCACGGTGGTCGTACAGCACACCGATGGAGCGGGGGGGCCTCACGGCATGCCGGTTCAGGTCAGCGAACATTTGCTGGCAGCGAGCGAGGCCGGCATCGTGGAAGAACACCACGGCTATCGTCTCCTCGCCGAGGTCGGGGTTCTCCTTCAGTGCCTGCTCGATAGCGGCGCGCCGGTGCTGGCCGTCGTTGATGAGGAACCGGGCAGCCATCGAGATGCGGATCTGGCCGGCACGCATGCCCACGCCGCTGTCCGCAATGCCTTCGAAGCGGATGTCGCCATCGACAGAAGCGGTCAGCGCACTGAAGACGTAGTCGGCGGGGTTGTCGATGATGTAGCGGGTCAGCGCCGGCAGTCGCCCCTTGTTCAAAGTCCGCTGCGCGCGCACCTCGGGGGCCAACTCGTCCTCATCGAAGAGGAAGATCTTGGGGATGAGGCGCAGTGGGCACATGGACACGTAGAACTCGCGTCCTGCCTGGACACCGCGGATGGCCGGAAAAATGTACTCGAAACCGGCAGATGTCGGCGGTTCCGCAGGTTGAGGAGTGACAGAAGATCCCACCTGCACACGCTATCGTACGTCAGGTAAATGACGTACACAGCACGTGGGAATCACGCTCGAAGGTGGTTGGGTTCGATGGTGACGTACCTCGACGCGGCGGCGACGACGCGCGTGGACCAGAGGGTGGCCGATGTTGTCCTGCACTGGATGACGGCCGAGTTCGGGAACGCCGGTAGCCGCCATGAGTTCGGTCTCCGCGCCAAGCGTGCGGTTGAACGTGCCCGCGACTACCTGGCGGGGACCGTCGGGGCAGAGCCCGATGAGCTGATCTTCACTAGCGGCGCTACGGAGAGCAACAACATCGCTCTGCTTGGGCTAGCTGCCTACGGCGAGCGGACTGGCCGGCGCCACATCATCACTTCCGCCATCGAGCACAAGGCGGTGCTTGAGCCCTTGGAGCACCTAGCTCGCCGAGGTTTCGAAGTGGACTTCCTCAAGCCCGGCCCCTCGGGCCGGGTCGCGGTCGAGGCTGTGTTGGAACGGTTGCGACCGGACACCCTGCTCGTGTCGCTGATGCACGTGAACAACGAGACTGGGGTCATCCAGCCCGTTGCGGACCTCGCGCGCGAGCTTCAATCCACTTTGACGTACCTGCACGTGGATGCAGCTCAGGGGTACAGCAAGGTCCCTGCTGATCTGACCGCGCCGATCGATATGATCAGCATTAGCGGTCACAAGATCGGCGCACCCAAAGGCGTAGGCGCACTGGTCGCTCGACGCCGAGAAAGCATGGATGATGAGCGGCCCCCCTTGGAGCCGATCATGTTTGGCGGCGGGCAGGAACGCGGCCTGCGGCCCGGCACCCTCCCCGTGCCCTTGATCATGGGCCTGGCCGAGGCCGCGAAGATCTCCGAGAAGGAGCACGCCCGGTGGCAGGCTGCCGCCCTGGAACTGCGTGCGAGGCTCCTCGAAGGGTTGGCATCAGAGCGCTTCCATCTGAATGGTGACCAGGATCACGTCGTCCCGCACATCCTCAACATCTCCTTCGAGGATGTGGACTCTGAAGCGTTCCTCGTAACCCTCAAGGAACTCGTCGCGGTCGCGACGGGTTCTGCGTGCACTAGCGCCTCCTACACGCCGAGCCACGTTCTCACCGCAATGGACTTGCCGGACAAAGTGGCGAGAAATGGGCTGCGGTTCTCCTGGTATCCCGAACAAGCAGAGACGCTGGACGTCGCGGAGCTGGCCAACGGTGTTGGCAAGCTTCGGCCTCGGTCCTGAGTGGGCCTAGTCGCGAACTCGGATGAGGCGGTGCCCGTGGAGGGCGCGCTGGCACCGAGCAAGCTCGCTCTCCCAGCCAGCCTCAGTACCAATCTGGTGCGGGTGTGCATACAACCCAGCTTTGATCTCAGCCTCCGTCAGGCGCCGGTACTTCGGCGCCTCCGGATCATCGGGGTGCAGGAATTCGTGCTTTCGGTGGAGGAGCGGCCGATTGCTGCGACCTTCATACGAATGATGGGACGTCTCGAAGGTCTCCAAGTCCACCTGGTAGGACGTCAGCAAGCGTGGATGAGGGTCGCGGTCGAACTCCGGGTAGTCCAACCAGCTCACTGCACGGCCCCGATGGCAGAGCTTGACAACGTTCCACGCCTGCGGTCGCCCGGCTGCAACCGAGGCGCAGTGCTCGTACAAGCGCAGCACGGTCGGCATCCAATCGACCGCTCTCGCGTGAACGTAAAGCGCGGTTGGGGTCAGCTTGCCAACGTTGGAGGCGCTCATAGCTCCACGGACGTAGGCGTCGTCCCGAAGTTTGAGCAGCAGCCGGTCGGCTCGTCGGCACGCCTCCTTGTATGAAGAGAAGAACGCCCGAATGTCCAGCTGCAGAGTCAGCGGCAGACTGGTGAACGGACCGCGGCCGTTAAAGAGATCAACCGCAAGGAACAGTAGCGTGTTGAGAGTGGTGCGTTTGGCACCCTCGCTCACCTTGGCCGGGTCGGCGGACTCGCGTACGAGACGGCGTACCTCCGCCGGGCTCAGGCGCGCCAGTAGTTGGGCTGTGAGCCGGGGTGTTTCTTCCAGGCGCGGAGGGCGTCCGCGGCGCTCCACGTGGTTGATGAGCGCGGCTACTGCGGTAGCCGTGTCGCTGGAAGCCAGCCACTCGTCGTCGGCGACGATGCGGCGTGCGAGATAGCTCAACCGGTCGCTGTCGCTCTTAAATGCGTAGATGATCCCTGGTGCGGCGGACACGGCCCGGACACCAGTGATCTCTTCAACGTAGGTCCGGAGCTCGTTGGCCCCATACAAGTGTTGGAACGTCTTGCGCCGGGTCAGCAGACCGTCCCCGAACTCCTGACCGTTGACCTTCGATCTCTCCCAAGACAGGCGTGCGGCAGCGATCAACACCTTCCCTGCGAGATCCCAGGCGTTCTGGAGAGTGCGCCGCCGTTCGACAGGGTCCTCGATGACGTTTAGGACGTACGTGAGAAGTACCACCGGGGCCGACTTCAGTTGCGCATCGGGCTCGTAGAAGGGATCCCAGCCGGCGGCATCGCATCCCAGGTGCCGCAGTGCGCGAACATCTTCCCCGCGCCCGCATCCGTAGTCGAAGACAGATTCGTCGGGGAGGATTTGTCGGTCGAGTAGGGCTTGACGGGCGGGGACGGACAAGCTGCCTCGCGTGATGGCAGTGAGCCATCTCCTGCTTCTGGCCTCTTGAGTCATGACCTTCCCCGGTGTCTCCTGGCTCACTCTCGGAGTATGGCGAAGTTGAGCGGGCACTAACGGCGCCTTGTCGAATCTCACCGCCTGGCAGTTGGCGGGACGTACGGAGTGGCAGGTGAGCTGCCGCGAGGGTGCTCCTGCAGAGATGGGCACGCGTACAGCGCGTTGTAGCTTGTAGGGTTGAACGACTGGCCATGCGATCGAGTCCCGCTCCTCACCGAGTTGCGGAACCAGCGCACGGTCGCCGAGATGCCTTCCTCAAGTGTCACCGGCGCCACCGTCGGGAAGAGTGCCCGCAGACGACTGCTATCGGCCTGAGAGTGAGGGACGTCGCCGGTGCGAGCAGACACGTGCTCCCGCCGGACGCGGTGACCAGTCGCCGTCTCGATCTCCGGGATGAGGTCCAGGAGCGGTGTGCGAGTCCCGAAGGCCAAGTTCACAGGGCGGGGCTCGACGATCCGGCGGAGGAGGGCGTCGGTGAGGATGCGGCACACGGTGCCCACGTACGTGAAGTCGCGGGTCTGGGTGCCGTCGCCGTAGACGGTCACGGGCTCGCCGGCGAGCGTGGCGCTGATCCACTTCGGGATAACCGCGGCGTAGGCGTGGTCCGCGCGCTGGCCGGGGCCGTAGACGTTGAAGAAGCGGAAGGGCAGCACGGGCAGGTCGAAGCTGTGGTGGTAGGCGCCCAGGTATGCCTCCGTGGCGAGTTTGGTCACCGCGTACGGACTCATCGGAGCTGTGGTGAGGTCCTCGTGCTTCGGCAGGCGAGGGTTCGCGCCGTACACGGAGGACGAGGACGCGGCGATCACGTGCAGGCCGCCCGCGCGGCGCGCGGCTTCCAAGACTTGGAGGGTTCCGGTCGCGTTGGCCTCGTGGCTGGCCAAGGGATCTCGGACCGAGCGCGGTACGGAGGGCAGCGCGGCGAGGTGGACGACGGCGTCCGCGCCGCGGAACACCTGGTCCAGGAGGTCGGCGTTCTGGATGTCGCCTTCGAAGAAGTCGACGCCGAGGCCGGCGATGTTGGCCTCGCGACTGGTGGAGAGGTTGTCGACCACCCGGACTTGGGTGATCTTGGGGTGGTCGGTCAGGGCTCGGGCGAGGTTGCTTCCAATGAAGCCGGCGCCACCGGTGATCACGATCTTCACGTGGGCTTCCCTTCAGAGAGAGTCGACGTGTGCGCCGACGAGGCGACGGCGGCAGTCGAGGATGTAGGGGGCGTGCGCGGTGATCAGGGGGTAGTCGAAGGCGTCGTGGTCGGCGAGGAGGACGACGGCGTCGGCCGCCGCGAGGCCAGCGGGAGTGGCGTCGACTCGCTTGAGGTTCGCCAGGCCGTCGGCGCGAGGGTGAGCGTCGTCGCTGACGTGGGGGTCGGCCGCCTGCACCTCCGCGCCCATGCCGATGAGCAGCTCCGCGATCCGCGCCGCCGGCGTCTCGCGGGCGTCCCCGGTGTTGGCCTTGTACGCGAGGCCGAGCAGTAGTACCCGGGAGCCGTTGACGGACTTCTTGCGTTTGTTGAGCCCGTCGACCAGGCGCCGGACGACGTAGTCGGGCATGTGGTTGTTGACGTCGTTCGCGAGTTCGACGAAGCGGAAGTTGCGCCCTACGGTCCGCTGGACGCGCCAGGACAGATAGGAGGGGTCTATGGGCAGGCAGTGGCCTCCGACTCCTGGTCCCGGGGCGAAGCGCATGAACCCGAACGGCTTGGTGGAGGCGGCGTCGATGGCGGCCCAGACGTCGATGCCCAGCTCGTGCGCGAAAATCGCCAGCTCGTTGGCGAGCGCGATGTTCACGTGCCGGAAGGTGTTCTCGAGCAGCTTTGTCAGCTCGGCTTCCTTGCAGTTGGCCACCGGGACGACCTTGTCGACGAGGGATGCGTAAAAGTGACGGATTGCTTCCTGGGCCGCCGCATCGATCCCGGAGACGATCTTCGGGGTGTTCTCCAGTCTCCATTTCGGGTTGCCAGGGTCGATGCGCTCAGGGCTATAGCCAAGGTGGAAGTCGGAGCCCACCGTCAGGCCGGAAGTGCTTTCGAGGAGGGGGCCGAATACTTCCTCCGTGGTGCCCGGGTACGTCGTGGACTCCAGGACGACGGTCGCCCCGCGAGTGAGGTGGTGGCCCAGCAGCAGCGCCGAGTCTTCGACATGCGACAGGTCCGGAGCTCCGTCGCGGAGCGGCGTGGGCACCGTGACGACCGCTACGTCGAATCCCGCGCAGTCGGAGGGGTCGATGGTGGGTCGGTAGGCGCCGGCGGCGAGGAGCGGCGCCAGACGCGAGTCGGTGACGTCCTCGATGTAGGACTCTCCGAGCATGAGCCGCTTGACCCGCCGCGCGTCCACGTCGAAGCCGACGACCTGGTGCCCGACCTCGGCGGCTCTCACCGCGAGCGGGAGCCCGACATACCCCTGCCCCACGACGACGACGCGGAGCCGCTGGGTCTCACGCTTCTCGATCATGCTCTCCACCTCGTTGTGTAAGCGTGCGGATGTGTACGGCGGGCGCGGACCCGTGGCCCGGCGGTGGCTTTAAGATGGAAAGCGCCTCGGCCGTACGAGACTCGCTTGGCCGCCTGTCTTGGACGGCCGAGTGCTTTTCGCGCTCCGCCCAGGCCGGTCAGAAAACCTGTGGGATGGCGAAAGCCCCGGTTCGATACGATGGCGTTGGCTTGTAGACCCGTTCCGTCACCATGCGTGACACCAGCGTGCGATCCGAGTGATCGCATCGGCTGCAGCCTCCCGACTTGGGCCCGCCGTGGCACTGTCACCGGCGCCGTACGTACGAAATGGAGCATCCGAGGATGGCTCGACACCTGGTCACCAGTGCGCTTCCCTACATCAACGGGATCAAGCACCTGGGCAACATGGTCGGGTCGATGCTTCCGGCGGATGTGTACTCCCGGTACCTCCGCCAGCGCGGTCACGACGTCCTCTACATCTGCGCCACCGACGAGCACGGCACGCCGGCCGAGCTGGCCGCCAAGGAGGCCGGGCTCTCCGTCGCCGAGTTCTGCGCACAGGCCCACGACGCGCAGAAGGCCGTGTACGACGGCTTCGAGTTGGCCTTCGACTACTTCGGCCGGAGTTCCTCCCAGCAGAACGTCGAGATCACCCAGCACTTCGCGCGCAAGTTGCACGAGAACGGCTTCATCGAGGAGCGCGCGATCCGCCAGGTGTATTCGCCCGTCGACGGGCGCTTCCTGCCGGACCGGTACGTCGAGGGCACTTGTCCGCACTGCGGCTATGACAAGGCCCGCGGCGACCAGTGCGAGAACTGCACACGCGTGCTCGACCCGACCGACCTGATCGACCCTCGATCCGCGATCAGCGGCTCCACGGAGCTGGAGGTCCGCGAGACCAAGCACCTCTTCCTGCTGCAGTCCAAGCTCCAGCACGAGGTCGAGGCGTGGATCGACTCGGTGAGCGAGAAGTGGCCGCACCTGTCCTCGTCGATCGCCCGGAAGTGGCTGACCGAGGGCCTGCACGACCGTGCGATCACCCGTGACCTGGACTGGGGCGTGCCCGTCCCCGCCGACACCTGGCCGGAGCTCGCGGCCGAGGGCAAGGTCTTCTACGTCTGGTTCGACGCCCCGATCGCGTACATCGGCGCGACGAAGGAGTGGGCGGACGCCGCCACGGACGGCGAGACCCGCGACTGGAAGTCGTGGTGGTACGAGGCGGACGACGTCACCTACACCGAGTTCATGGCGAAGGACAACGTCCCCTTCCACACCGTGATGTTCCCGGCCACCGAACTCGGTGTCCGCGAGCCGTGGAAGATGGTCGAATTCGTCAAGGGCTTCAACTGGCTGACGTACTACGGCGGCAAGTTCTCCACCTCCCAGAAGCGTGGCGTCTTCACCGACGCGGCCCTGGAGATCCTCCCCGCCGACTACTGGCGCTACTTCCTGATCGCCAACGCCCCCGAGTCGGACGACTCGTCGTTCACCTGGGAGCACTTCACCGCCACGGTCAACAAGGACCTGGCCGATACTCTCGGCAACTTCGTCAACCGCGTGCTGTCCTTCTCCCGGAAGCGGTTCGGCGACGAAGTCCCGGCCGGCCGCGCCGCCGGCGAGGCGGAGGCGAAGCTCGGCGAGGAGATCGCGCGCCTGCTGGCCGAGTACGAGGAGCACATGGAGGCGCTCCAGTTCCGTAAGGCGGCCGCCGCGCTGCGCGCCCTGTGGTCCGCGGGCAACTCCTACCTGGAGGAGAAGGCGCCCTGGCTGGAGATCAAGACCGACGCCGACGGCGCCGCGCTGACTCTCCGTACCGCGATGAACCTGATCCACCTGTACGCGGTCGTCTCCGAGCCGTTCATCCCGGCTACGGCCGCCGCCATGCGCGGGGCCTTCGCCCTGGAGAACGACACCGCGACCTGGGTGACCGCCGAGCAGGCCAAGTCCCTGGACGCCGTGCCGGCCGGCACCGCGTTCACCGTGCCGCCCGTGCTCTTCGCGAAGATCACGGAGGAGGACCTGGAGTCCTACCGGGCGCGCTTCGGCGGTTCCCCGGACGCCTGACCGTGTCTCCCGCGCCCGTACCGTCCGTGCTCTCATCGGGCGGTACGGGGGTCGAGAAGGCTGGGCAGGCTCGCGGGCGGCACGTTCATCAGCCGGATGTGGGAAGCCGTGTCGTCTGCCTCGACCCACGTGACGCCGGCTGACCCAGGGACGTGCTGGAGGTAGCGATCGAAGCCGTTCCCCGTGAGCCACAGCAGCAGGCAGGCGATGCCCCCGCCGTGCCCGACGAGGACGGTCGTCCGATGCGGCCCGGTGTGGACCTGGTTCCACAGGTCCACATAGCGCGCCTGCACGTCCTCCGATGACTCGCCGCCCGGCGTGCGGAGCTGGTGGATGGGCACGCCATGGCGTGCTGCCTCAGAGGCGGCGAGCTCCCTGGGCCGGCCACCGAGGTGGCCGCTGTTCTTGGCGGCGAGGCGTTCGTCCACGCGTACGTCGGTCGGCCTGAGCACCGCGGTCAGCAGCGCCGCCGATTCGCGGCAACGGGACATCGGGCTGACGAGCATCTGGTCCACGGTGATACCGGTTGCGGCGAGGCCGTTACCGACCGCGCGGATGTCGTTCCTGCCGCGGTCGCTCAGCCTGCCTCCGACGGCCTGGCCCTGGTGGATGCCCCGCAGGTTCTCTTCAGTCTCGCCGTGCTTGATCAGGTAGACGTGCTTGGTGCGCATGGCGTGGCCCCTTCCTCGTATCAGTCCCAGTCGCGGACGTCGACACAAGCGGAGACCGCCGCGGCGACGTGGTCGTGCTCGGCACGGCTCATGGCGGGAAAGCGGTCGTAGTGCCACTCGATGTAGAGGACGGAGATGAGGTTGATCGTCCCGTCGTCCAGCAGCTTGGTGAGCACGGGGTACTCGGCACCTTCGATGTCCATCTTCACGACGACGTGATCACCGGGACTGACCGTCCGCCGCAGCCAGGCGCTGAAGTCGATGGCCGGTACCCAGATCGGCGAGGTGTAGTCGATCTGCTGGTCGTACACCGGCGGCACCTGCTTGCCCGGCATGACGGTGGAACTCTCGTGGTGGCCGAGGAAGAGGTCGATCGTCCCATCATGGGTCCACACCGCGCTCTGGGAGATCTCGATACGGGCGGAGCCCTGGGCCTGTTCGACGTGCCGGCGGATGGAAGGGACTAGCTCCGCGTTCGGCTCGAAGGCGTAGAAGTCATGATCCGGAAGCTCGTGTATGAAGCGGTTCAGCACGACTCCGAGGTTGGCGCCGCAGTCGATGAAGATTTTGCGCATGAGGTGCTCCCGTGGTCGGGTTTCGGGGGTACGAGGTCGATCTCGTGTAGGACGTCGTCGGCGAGCAGGACGAAGTCGCCGGTCGCGGGGCGGTAGCAGCGCTCCTCGTACCGGATGGTGATGCGGCGGACGACTTCGTCGCCGCGGTAGGGCGGCAGGTCGCCCCACCGGTAGAGCTGGCCGCCGGGCGCTTTGAGCCAGCGCAGCGGTCGGGGCAACGGGCCTTTCGGGACACCGTTGTTGAGGCGGCTGAACATCGTGGTCAGGAAATCGACGTGCTCGTTCGCTTGCTGCTCGTCCTTATGCACACGGCCGTAGGTCTTCTTGAGGTGGCGCAGCGTCTCTTGGTCCCCGTCCGCGTGGACGATGAGGTCGCGGAGCCGCCGGTCCCAGACGATGCCGAGGTGGTCGTGGAGGACCGGTTCGCTCGTCAGGAAGTAGCCCAGAACGCGGCCGAACTCCCGCTCGTACGGGCACATGAAGCCGTTGTAGAGGCTCTGCTGTTCGCCGGACGCGGTCTCCACCTGCCAGTGGACACGGGCCGTGAAAGGAGAGTCCCACCACCCCAGGTGCCAGGGCTGCCACAGCAGGTCGGCGGCGCTGAGCACGAGCACCGCGAGTGCCAGCAGCGCGGCTGGCCAACCGAAGGCCGCGTCGTACTCCGCAGCGGGGAGTAACCCGACGGTGATCGCGAGAGCGATGTTGGTGCCGATGTTCTCCCAGAAGAGGATGCCGGAGGCTAGAGTGACGGCGACATTGAAGACGGCCGTCGCTGCGAGGACCGCGAGCAGGAGACGGCGATCGAGGAACGCGATCAGCCCCGCTGCCTCGATCACCATCGCGAGGACGTTGACCGGCCGATCCAGGCCGCGTGCGCGGCGCAATACGCGGGACACGGTCTCGGGGCGCAGGAAGCGTGCCCAGCCCCAGGAGTACGCCGAAGCGATGAGGTAGTGGGTGCGGTTGTGCCAGGCCCATGACCAGGGTCGCGGCCCGAGTCGGGCCTTGCTCCAGGCCGGCTTCACGTAGTGGGAGAGTGAGACGCAGCCAAGGACGAGCAGGAGTGCCGCCGGGGAGCCCGGGGTCTCGAAGAACGTCGCCACGAGAAACCAGGCGAGGTATGCCTTGAGCAGCCGCAACGGCATCATCGCGTGGTGCTTCCAGCCCAGGAGCTTGCCGCAGTACACGCCCATCCAGGCGAGTAGAGCCGGGGGCCAGAAGCACGAGGCGGCACCCAGCACGAGAAGGAGCCGCTTGTCCAGGCGTTGCGGTCCGATCGGCTCCGTCACGTCGTAGTCGCTCGTCGCGCCTTGCCACGTGAGCAGCGCGATCACGACCATGGCGAACCACCGGAAGGGCCCGGGATCGGGTGAGGACAGGAAGGCGAGCGGTACGGCGGGTGTGATGCTCGCGATGAGGATCAACCGGCTTGGGCGGCGCGCTATGGCCCGCACGGTAGGCGAGATCGCGAAGCGGTAGCAGGCCGCGACGGCGGAGACGGTCACGGCGGTGTGCAGGTACGCGGCGAGCAGTGGCGTCCCCATGGGCCTACCGCCTGGACGGCGCGAGGATCGCCGAAGCGGCTGTGGGCAGACTCTCCAGGTAGGAGGCGATCCGCTCCCGAGGGTCGACCGCGAGGTGCTCGTCCCGGTGGCGTGCGACGTTCGCGCGGAGTTCCCGGCTTCGGTTGAGGAAGTCGAGCACCGCTCCGCCGTCGATGCGGGGAGCCGATGTGCCCAGTTCCGCCTCGTGGACGACCTTGGCGCACCAGTGCTGGTCGTACGTGGGCAGCGGGATCAGATGGACCGGTTTGCCGAGGACGAAGGCTTCGCTGATGAGGTTGAAGCCGGCGTTGGAGAAGACAGCCTCGGACCGCGCCATGTCCCTGATGAACGCCTCGCGGTCGAAGGTGCGGATCTCGATCTTGCCATCGGCGTACTGACGCAGGTTTCCGATTTCGGTCGGCTGAACGTAGATCCGCAGACCGCGGTCCGGGACGTACTGGCGGAAGACCCTGGTCAGCGTTCGGACGGACTCTTCCGGCCCGTGGTCGAAGTAGCGAGAGAAGTAGGCGGTGGCGAGGGGCTCGATCGTGACCGGCGTGGAACGCACTGAGTCGGGGATGACCGGGGCGATGAACTCCAGCCTTCGGTCGTCCGCCTCCAGTGGGACGTACGAGCAGATGAAGGACCGGTCGACGCGGGGCGCGAAGTAGCGGAGACGCTGCTCGTCGGCGGTCCGGGCGTAACGGCCGACGGCCGGTAGGTCGAGGTGTCGGTACTTGCTCTGCTGATCGACGGAGATCAGGGGTCTGTTGAAGTGGTACGCGAGGCGGGGAGTGTTGGGCTCGTAGTCGGTGATGAACACGTCGGGGACGCCGGTCTCGCGAACGATCCGGCGCAGGCGCATGTGCTTGGCAAGGCCGGCGGGGGCCTGCCAGATGTTCGCGCGTACGGCGTCACTCGCGGATATGCGGTCCGCGCGGGCGAGGAGCGTCGGCATCCACGCGTCCCAAGCGGGGAAGCCGAGGTCCCGGAAGTACTCCACGCGGGCGCCGCCGTTGGTGACGATGCGCACCTCGTGCCCGCGGTCGCGGAGGTACTGGGCGATCACGCTCTGTCTGACCGAGTGGCCCATGCCGATGCCGTTGACGCCGATGATCACAGTGAGCGGCCGTACGTTTCCAGACACGACGATCCCTTCGGTCAGGAGAGACGGGTGAAGACATTGCGGGTGATGGCCGAGACCTGTGTGTCGGTGGCCAGAAGGCGGGCCCAGTCGGTCGTGGCGGCGGTGAAGACCGTGCCGTTCGCCGTGTAAAGGCCGAGGGTCGCCGCCCGAGGGCTGTCCATCGCCTCCCGAGCCGCGAAGTTCCAATCGCCGGGCAGCGGCGCGATGCCGAGGATCTCGAAGTCCTTGGGAGTCCCGTCCCGGCCTGTCGGGCGCGGTCGGCCGGACGCGTCGAGCTCGTACGCCGCCCCGTCGCATTCGTAGCCGACCAGCGCACCGTCGCGGCCGACGACGTCGCCCGTCCGCAGGCCCGTGCCGGAGAAAAGCCAGTGGTCCGCATCCGTGACGGTGAACCCGAGCGGGGTACGCGGGCCGTCCCAGTGGCCACCACCGTTTCGGTAACTCACGCCGAGAAGGGAGTTCTCGGGCTCCGACTCCCACCAGTGATCCGGGCAGCCGTACGAGCTGTCCGGATCCTTCTCGGCCGAGGCTCCGGGCGGGAACTTGTCGCAGCGCAGCCCGGCTCCGTCGGGAGTCACGTGTACTCGCCACCAGCAGGTGTTGGCGCCGAAGTTGGCGATGTTTCCTCCGCTGTCCCGGAACGCGGTCACGTTTCGGCGGATCTCGCCGCTCCAGTACTCGTCGTGGCCGGCGGCGACCAGGAGGCGGTATCCGTCATGGAGGTGCCGACCTTCGTGAAGGTCCAGGTCGGTGCAGAAGTCGCTCTCGATCCGGTTCTCCTCCATCCACGCGATGAAGGGGGCGTCCCAGTGAGCGAAGGTCTGCCGCGGGGAGGCGGTGTCGTACGGGTCGGGCAGGCCCTTGACGGGGCCGCCGACGCCGCCTCCGGGGCGGAGCATCGTGACCTGGGCGGCGCTGTAGAGGCTGCCTCCCCCTGCCGTGTTGTAGGCGTGGTAGGTGAAGGTCGGGATCTTGAAGAGGACCTTGCGGCCAGACGGCGCGGAGGGTGTGACCACGAAGAGGATCCGCGCCTCACGGGAGTCCATCGGCGGCATGTCCGATGTCGGCTCCGTGCTCAGCGTCGCGATGTAGACCCCGGACCTCCACTCGGGGGGCACGAGGAACTCGTAGGCGGGCCACCGCCAGTCCGCGTCGAACGTGCCGGACTCTGCGGTGCCGCCGGGCCACTCGACATGGCCGGCGTGGTGGGGCGTCGCGCCCCAGCGGTAGAAGTCGACGTGGAAGTGCGGGGTCGATGCGGCGATGTGCAGCCGGAGCACTTCGCCGGCGCGGACGCTCGGCCGGGCGGGGTAGCCGCTGATGCTCGTCATGCGCTCGTCCAGGGGCGCGCGACACCAGCGATGTGGTACTGGTCGACCGGCTCGATCTGGGCTTCCCACTCCAGGTCGCACAGCTGCGAGGTGAGGTCGGCGGCGTCACGCAGCACCTTCACGGCCTGGTGGTGGGATCCGTCGGCGAGCCTGCGGTGCACAGTGGGCACCTGGGCCTCGGCGACGGCCTCCTCGATCCCCGCCTTGGCAGGTGCGTCGTCGAGGAACACCACGCGGCCGCCCGGCGCCAGCGTCCACCTCAGGAGGTCCCAGAAGGCTTCCATCTCCACGGGCGGCACGTGGCTCAGCCAGAAGGCGAAGAAGATGGTGTCGTACTGGCGATCCGGCTCCCAGCTGAAGACGTCCGCCTCGATGAAGCGAGTCGCGGTCCCGTGCATCCGCTCACGGGCCGCGGACAGCATCTCCGGCGCGGCGTCCAGCGCGGTCAGGCTGCGTACGCGGTCGGAGATCAGTCGGGTCCACTGGCCGGTACCGCACGCCAGCTCCAGGACGTCGCCGCGGATCGGCAGGTCGTCGAGGACGTTCGCGAGCTGGGGCATGTGCATGCGGTCGCTGTAGGAGTCGTCGTACTCGCCGGCTCGCGCTCGGTAGTAGGCGATCTGCCTCTCGGACCATCCGCCCGCACCGCCATGCTGCTTTGCTTCGATCACCTGAAACCCACCCCTTCGTCGTCCACGCGGAGCGGCAGCGCTCCGTGGTGAGCAGACTGCCGAGCGGTGCGGGACAGCGGGCTGCCGTCGTGCCGCACTCGCGTGGCAACGCCGTCGTTCGCGTGGGCGATCGCGGGACCGCCGGTTACGTCGGCCGGGACGGCCCGGGTGTCGAACCGGTGCTGAACTCCTGTCGCAGCGAAGGCCCTACGCCCCTGGTCAGACCGCCCTACGCTGTTACCGTCGTTGGTGTCGGTCGGAGGAGCTTCGGTGGCCACAGTGCAGCGCTGGACCGGAAGGGAGGCGCGCGCTCTGCGGCTCGCGACGCGTCGGAGCGTGCGTCGCTTCGCCGCCTACCTCGGCGTCAGCGACCGGACGGTGTCCAATTGGGAGGCCCGAGGCGAGGAGATCGTTCTCACCCCGGATTCCCAGGCGTTATTGGATACGGCGCTGGAGCGGAGCGACGCGGAGGTGCGGCAGCGCTTCTGGGACACGGTTGGTGCTCCGATGTCCTCAGCCGCGCCCGCACCGGACAGATACCTCCCGATACCCGTCCCGGAGCCCGGCTTGGTGCACAGGTCAGATGATTTCGAGGGGCTCGTCTCCGTCCTGCGGGAGGCGTCGGCGGACGACAGCGCCTCCACAGTCGCCCTTTGCGGTCCCGGCGGGTTCGGGAAGACGACGCTCGCGACGCAGGTGTGCCAAGACCCTCGTGTACGGAACTCCTTCTCGGAGTTCCTGTGGGTGGAGACCGGCGAGGAGTGCACGGCGGCGAGGGTTGTCGAGCTGATCTCCGACCTGTGCGTTCATCTGGACGGCAGCCGCCCTTCTTTCGCGGATCCGGAGCAGGCCGGCTTCCACCTGGCTCGTCTGCTCCAAGGACGGCGTGCGCTCCTCGTCATCGACAACGTCTGGTCCGCGGCCGACCTCAGCCCTTTCCTGCTGGGTGGGGAGGACTGCGTACGGCTTGTCACCACCAGGAACGTGCGCGTGTGCCCCAGCGCCGCCAGGGTCGTACGGCTGGGTCCCATGGCGTCGGGCGAGATCAGAGAGCTGCTCGTCCGCAATGTCGGCAACCTGGACGAGGCCGAAGCCGCGCGCCTCGCCGGCGCGTGTGGAGGATGGCCCCTGCTGGCGTCGATCGTCGGGGCGAACGTCGCACAGGAGGTCGTCTCTGGTGCCCCGGCCGGTCGTGTGGTCGCCGAGACGGGTGCGGCGATCCGTGCGTACGGCCCCCAGGCATTCGACGTCTGGGACTCGGACCAGCGGAAGAACGCTATCGGGCAGGCACTCGCGTCCAGTCTCCGCAGCCTTGAGGAGAGCGTCTCGATCGCGGGGCACTCGGACCTGCGGGACCGGTACCTCTCGCTCGCGGTCTTCCCGCCGTCGCTGCCGATCCCCGTGTCGGTGCTCACCCACTGGTGGCGAACAGCGCACGGATGGGCGCCTCACGTGGTGAGGCAGTTCTGCCGACTGCTGTCCGACCGGTCCCTGATCAGCGCCTATCTCGCGGACCGGGACGCCATCGTGCTGCACGATGTGTTCCGGTCCTACCTGCGCCACCTGATCGGCGATCGTTGGGCGGCCCTTCACCGGTCCCTGATCGAGTCATACCGGCACGGCACCGAGGGCGCGTGGGAGACGCTGGACGAGACCGAGGGCTACCTGTGGCGCCATCTTCCCTTCCACCTGCGTGAAGCCGAGCTTGACGCCGAGCTCGTCAGCCTCCTGGCGTCCCCGTCGTACGTGATCCGCAAGGTCGCGATCGTCGGACACCAGCACCTGACCGCGGACGCCGCCGTCCTCGACGCTCTGCCAGGGCGGCACGAGGCCGGCCACCCCCAGCGTCAGGAGTGGCTGACCGCCCGCGCCCTGACCGGCGCCGGGTACCTGCTGAACGGACTGGAAAGCCCGGCTGACATCGCCTCGACGCTTTCCATCGTGCTGCGGCGCTCACCTCTGCCCCAGGACACGCGAACGCCCGAACGCGTCACTGGTGCGGAGGCAGTGCTCGCCCCGAAGTGGCTACTGCCTCCCGAGGACGACACCACGGAAGCGGCGGCCCCCGGCCACATTGGTGCGATCGTCAGCGTCTCCGCCGCTCGCGACATGGTCGCGTCGGGTGGTGAGGACGGAGTGGTCAGGCTCTGGAACGTCAACACCGGCCGGCTGCTCCGAGCCCACCAGGCGCACATCGGGTGGGTGTTCGCCACCGCGCTCTCCTCAGACGGGCTGGTCCTCGCTTCGGCGGGGGACGACGGAGCGATCCGACTGTGGCGCACCGACACCGGAGACCCCATCGGCGTGCTGCCCGGGCACAATCGCCGCATCCGCAGCCTCGCCTTCTCCCCCTCCGGCCCGTTCCTGCTCTCCGGGGCCGAGGACGGAGCTGTGCACGTGTGGGACGTGGACAGGCTCGTGCTCGTGCGATCGATGCGTACCGTCGGCACTCCCGTCTGGTCCGTGGCGATCGGAGGAGACTCCCAGTCGCTTGTGGCCGTGGCCGGCGAGGATGAGTTCGTCCGCCTCTTCGACCTGCGTACAGGTCGTCTCCTGGATGAACGAGCCGCTCACCGCGACTGGGTACGTTCCGTGGCCTTCACCCCCGGCTCCTCTCTGTTGGCCTCCGGATCAGGTGACCGCTCCATCACTGTGTGGGACGCGGCGGACGGTCAACTCGTTCTCGTTCGCCGGATCGCCGATCTTAAGGCCCGCGTCCGCGCCGTTGCTCTTTCCTCGCACGACGATGTCATCGTCGCCGCCACCGAAGAGCCGAGGATCCAGGCGTTCTCGGCGGAAGGTCCGGCGGGCGAGACCCAGCCCCCACCGGGAGTCGACTGGGTGCGTTCGCTCGTCAGAACAGGCGACGGCACCGTGATAGCAGGATGCGAGGACGGGGCTGTTCGCGTCTGGACGGTGGGCAGAAGCAGGCTCAGGACGCTGGCCAGCGGCTCGAACACCGTGTGGTCCACGCAGTTCGCCGCCGACGGCCGTACCGCCGTGGTAGGCGACGGAGCCGGCGGCATCGGCGTCATCGACACCTCGACCGGGACGGTCAGCAGGAGGCTCGCGGCGGCCCATGGGCGTGTTTGGTCCCTGGCAGGCGGCGGTGAGCACGTCGCGGCGGCCTGCGGCGACGGGGCGGTCAGGGTCTGGTCGCTGCTCGACACAGAGTGGTCCCTCACCCTGAACCAGGACACCCCGCGTACGTGGGCCGTGGCGATGGCTCGCTCGGCATCCCGCCTTGCCGCGAGTACGGGCGACGGACACATCCGGGTTTGGGACTTCTCCACCGGGGCCCTGCTGTGGAGCCAGGATGTTCACGCTGGCCGACTGCGCTCGCTCGCCTTCGACGACAGCGGAGAGCTCCTCGCCGCCTGTGGCGGTGACGGCTCCGTACGCGTGTGGCACGCCCTCACCGGCGAGTTCAAGGGCCGGTTCTCCAGCCCCAGCGGGTGGGCCCGCGCCGTCACGGTCGACGGACCGGGGCATCGCGTCGCGGTTGGGGCGGGAACCGGTGATATCGCGGTACGGCACCTGGCTACGGACAGGTTCACCTCCCACCTCTCCGGGCACACCGGCCGCATCCTCATGCTGGGCTTCCTCAACGACGGGGACCGCCTGGTGTCGGCCGCGGCGGATGGAACGGTGCGCTTGTGGTCACTCAGCGAGCAGCACCAGATCGCCAAGGTCAGGGTGGATGCCTCCTTGCACTGCGCGGCCTTCGAACCTCGTACGGGCGAGGTGTTGATCGGCAGTGCGGCGGGGGTCGTGTCCCTGGAGATCAAGGACTCATGAGCGACAAGCGAAGGGCTTGCACACCATGACAGAGAAGATTCCCAGCACCTCGGACGGCAGGGCCGACAGCAGCTCCGGCCCGGCCGCCGACCGCGACGCGACGGTCATCCTGAGCAACGAGCCCGGCTCGTTCGCCTGGGGCGTCCTGGCCAAACGCCACCCGGCCCTGATCCAGCAGGTGCGAGACGCCTTCCCGTACGGCCGTCGACAGCACGAGGCCCTCGATGCCCTGCTGGACGAGATCACCAACGGCGTCATCGAACCGCTCGCTGCCTCGGAGCACGATCACCGGCAGTGGAAGAACTGGGGCCGGGAGCACTTTGGGCGGTCGTGGTTCGACGCCCCGTTCCTGTGGGCGGAGAGCTACTTTTACCGCCGGCTGCTTGGCGCCATCGAGTACTTCGGTACGGGCCCGTGGCAGGGAGTCGATCCCTTCGCTCCGTTCAAGCAGGCCGAACTGCGCGGCGAGGCGGTGGAGGAGGAGCTGCGGGCCCTGGACGCGCTCGCCGACGCACCTGCCGACGAGCGGGCTGCGGCGCTGCTCCACGCCTCGCTCTGGGGCAACCGCGCGGACCTCGGCTTCCGTGTCTCGGCGGGGGAGCCAGCGACCGGCGAAGCTACCTCCGCGCTGGTCGCCGACGACAGCGGCGTGCTTTGGCAGCTCCTGCCCGCCGGTGCCCCCTCGACCGTCGCCGTTGTGGCGGACAACGCCGGACGCGAGCTGATCCCGGACCTGATCCTCATCGACCACCTCCTCGAACGCCAGCACGCCGAACGGGTCGTGCTCCATGTAAAGCCCAGCCCGTACTACGTGTCCGACGCGATGACGGCAGACGTCGTCGACTGCCTCCGCCGCCTCACCGAGGCACCCGGCGAAGCCGGCACGATCGGCGGCCGACTGTGGAAGGCCATGGCGTCAGGGCGCCTGGAGGTCCGTACCCATCCCTTCTTCTGCGCTCCGCTGCCGTACGAGGAGATGCCCGAGGACCTCCGGAGCGAGTTCGAGGCCGCCACGCTCACCATCCTGAAGGGCGACCTCAACTACCGACGCCTGGTGGGCGACCGGCTCTGGGACGCCACGGCGCCGTTCGCCGACCTCACCGCGTACTTCCCAGGGGCCGTCGCAGCCCTCCGCACCCTGAAGTCCGACGTCATCGTGGGCCTGGACCACGGAACGCTGCACGCCCTCGAACAGTCCGGTGCGGCGTGGCGTACGAGCGGCACTCACGCGCTGATCCAGGTTCGGCCATAGCCCTGGCCGCGACGCGACTCCTCGCTGACGTGTTCCATGCACCGAGCGGGGCCAGGTCCTACCTAGTGCGACCTGGAGCCGTGGGGTGCGTGGACGGACCTCCCTTCCGGCTTCGACCCCTGGCCCTGTCCGCCCACGCTTCTCGAAATCGATGGATCCGACGAGGGATCGGCCCGCCACGCTGCCGCCTGCTCGGCCCTGACCACACAGAAGCCCGTTTTTGGAGTGTCCACGAGGTCTCCGGAAGAGCGAGTTGGGCCGCGACTCCCTCGCCGAGCCCATTTCGCGCCACCGGCGGGATCCTCCCGCACATCCACGTCTCCGCCGGCCTGAAGGCCCAGTCGGCCGACGGCAGGACGAGCCACCTCCTCAGCGTCAAGGTGCAGTTCCTCAGCGTGCTGCTGATCGTGGAGGTCACGTCGCCCACGATGACCTCGCCCCGGAACCCCGACCTCTACGACGTTCCGCTGCTCACGTTCGGCTGACCGGCAGGAGCCGGCGGAGCCAGGGGTGGCCGGGCGCGATCACCTTGATCGCGTCCGCCAGCCAGGCGCGTGCCGGAGCGTCGAGCAGCGGTAGTACCGCTGTGAAGTCGGTCTCGTCCTTGTCCCGGGTCGCCTTCGCCTTGTAGAAGAGCTGCACCTCGGGCGCGAGATACGGGATGCCCGTCTCGCTCGTCCGCCCGAGCCGGTCGATCGGGAGGCGAATGTCCGGGGTGCGCCGCGAGACCCACTGGGTGCCCTCGGCCTCGTCCAGCATGAGCTGCACCGACCAGGGCGCCTTGGGCGTGCGGCGGCACCAGATGTCGTGGAGCGGCGGCCGTAGGAGCTCTCCAGGACGCCACGGTCGCAGCTCCCCCTGGCCGGGTGGGTCGGCCACGTACAGGTCCCAGTCGGCCAGGAGGTTCCGTACGCGGGCCTGGTCGCGCCGGAGGACGAGGACATCGAGATCGCCGTGTGGGCGCAGCTCGCGGCCGACAGCGAGTTCGATCGCGTAGCCACCGGCGATCCACCACGGGAAGTCCGCCTCGGCGAAGACCGCGGCCACATTCTCGGGACGATCCGGCACCCAGCGTCCCAGCACGTCGGCACTCACTCGCTCATACTCTCAGTGACCAGAGGGGCGGAGGCGAAGGCCGACGGCGGGTCGGCGGTCTCGCTGGAGCGCCTGTCGCCCGCTCGCACCCTGTGCTCATAAACGCCCATGAGCATCAGGGCCACCGGCAGCCACCCTTGAGCGAGTGACTCGCGACCGGCCTCGTGGCCGGGGGCTTGAGCCACGACCATCCCAGGGGCCGGACACGCTCGGCCATGGTGCTTTATGCGGTTTCTACGCCTTTCGGTGGCGTACGCACTGCCGCGGCCGCTCCGGGAGCCCTGGGAGGAGGCCACCGACGTCACCCGCAGGAGGTCCGCCACCCGGTGATCAGTGCGCCGTCCGCCGCCCTCGCCTCGGTCTCCGCGAGGTTCATGAAGTTCCACCACGTTTGTAGCCGACCCACAACCGACCACCGGCCTGCCCGATCACCTCGTCCACAGCGGCTACGAGAGGCTCTACCCGTCCGTCCAATACCTCCCGCAGGCCACGGTGCAGGCGCAAGCTGAGCCCCGGTGAGGTCGTCTCCAGACGGCGTGCGAGCCACTTTCCACCCCCGCCCCACGAGCCCCCGATGGCCAGTGCCAACTCGCCTGTCCGTCGGACCAGTTCGGTGGCAATAAACAGTCGCTCGCTCTGGTCGCTGCTCCCTGCGAGGTCGTCGAGAAGGTCGGTGATCGCGTAACGGCGATCATCGATCTCGTCAGCCGACAACATGGGTGGCCCTGCGGCGGTCAGCTTTCGGGCATCAGCTGCGATGCGCGCTCCGACTCCGTCGGTGTCGAATAGCAGCTCACCGTCGGCGCACATCCAAAGCAGCGGCGACCGGCGATTGCGTACTTCCCGCTCAACGTACGCGTACCACGTCGCTTCGGTGTGCACGAACATCTCCACCGGCCAATCGTCGCTCCGAAGGCTGGCCCGGTATGGGGCGGGGGCTCCGCGGAGCAGGACCACGATGTCGAGGTCCGACATTGCCGTGCGGCGGCCCGTCACGACGCTGCCTCCCAGGAAGGCAGTCAGAGCGTCAGGGTGGTGCTCATCTACAACGGCACGTGCGGCCTCGATCGCATCCATGCGGCAACTATCAGCATTCTGCCAACCACGCGCACGCCGTTTCTTCGGCGTGTGCTGTCTCACGCCTCGTCGCAGTTCGCCCGGGGCAGACAGCAAAGATCGATGAATGACTGGCCAACGCTGCAATGGCATGTCAACGTGGATGACCTTCTGGTAAACCACCAGGTCAAAGAGGTGATCGCCTGTGATTCCGGAACCCCCGAGTCCGGGATTCTCCACCATCATCGAGGCCCTGCGGTTGCGTGAGTGGCAGCTCGGGCGGGGCCAGCCCACGCTCGTAATGGACCAGTTCTGCGCCGACGACTTCAACCTGGTCGTCGACGACCGCGCGGACGTACACGTCAACTCGAAGGACGGCTCCTTCTATCTCGGATGGTTCCCATCCGGCCGCCCCGGCACCGACAGCGAGGGATGGAAGATCGCCGTTACTGGTACGGCCAAGGTGCGCGGCTACCAGATGTCCTTCGACCCCGAGACGCCGGCCGATATCGTCGCCGCCGCAGTCGCTCGCGTGCTGGAGACCTCCAGCAGGTGTGACAGCAGAGGCTCAAGGCGGAGCCCCTCGGGTGGACCGGCGTCCGCCTTGCCGGGCCGCAATGCGGACACGAAGCTTGGTCATCTGCCACCAGAGGCCGGCACACAACCGGCCCGGCACTCCTGACCAGCGCCACACACCGCCAGCGGCAATGAGTACCCCGACGCCTTTGGAGGCACCCTGCGTCCCGACTTCCCGTTCGGCCCACTCACCCCGGCCAGCGACCCGTCCGCATACTGGGTCGGTCCCCGTTACCTGGCTGGTGACGACGGACGTCTCTACGACGCAGTCGCCGACACTCTCGCTGGCCTGGGCTGGACGGCCCTGACGATCGTCCGTGGCCGCCAGGAGCCGGACGAGGCTCCGGAGGACCGCCAGGTCCTGCGCAGCACCGTCCTTCACATCAGCCCCGACTCCCTGCGGTGGGCGCAGTGGGTCTTGCCGGACGAACCGTTCCATCTGGGGAATCTGCCCATCGCCTGGCAGGTCTCCGCCCGTACGGACCCGAGCAGTCCACTCGCCCAGTGGTCGGCCTATTTCACCCCCGAGGTCCCCGCAGAGGCCCTCGCCGACTTCCTCGTCGCGCTCGACGCCCGCGATCAGCCCGCCCTGTCGCTCGGTGGCCTCGAGCTGGTCCTCGACGCCGTTACGGGTCATGGGTGGCTGCGTGACGTCGACCAGCCCGGCACGGGAGCAATCGATCCGACCTTCGCCTCCCACATCCGCCTTGGCGAGGTGCCGCCCCTCATCCAGGACGCCGACTCTCGGGCGCTGGTGGCTCAGGCGGACGATGCGGACCTGGCTGGATGGCAAGCGTGGGCCGAGCCGGTACTCGGCGCGGGATACCTGTGGGCGGCTTCCTTCGGCTCCAGCGTGCCGCACGACCTCGTCGCCGCCTTCGCCGACTCCCTCAGCTCCAGTGCACCGGTCCTGCGCCGGGTGCTGCCGGAGAGCACACGCGACCGGCTCCTGCGCGCTCCAGCCAGCTAGGGCCAGTCCGATGGGTCGGTCACAGCTGAAGACCGACCTCCGCCCGACTGGCGGGACCGTCGGCGACGACGCCCAGCACGTTTCTGCCGAACGGGGGAACACAAACTGGGTGCCGACCTCAAGCGCATGGCCCCAGGCCAGCCAATCGTGAAAATCGCGGTCATGACATCGATGATGGAGACCTTCCACGAGGCCCTGCAAAATGCGCTGGCCAGTCGGGACACGGTCAGCATCCGAAGCACCCTGGTTGAGATGCTGCAACGAGACCCCTCCAGGACGGAGGTCTCAGCAGCCCACAAGGCGGCCCGGAGGATCGCTGAGGACGGGGACGCGGTCCTCATCTCCCTGCTTCCAGACCAGGCTGGCGCCGACGCCTACGGGCCGCGGGGGTAGGAGTCGGGCATCGAACTACCTGACGGTGAACGAAACGATCATCAAGGACTTCCCCTGCCGTGTCGAGCTGGCCACAGAGAAGTGGGACGCGATCATCGACGAAGGCATGCGGCTCACCCAGCAGGAGATCGAAAGCGACCCATTGCTCTCGGCGTTCCTGCCTGGCTGGCAGGCGGAACCGCGCGCCGAGAAGAGAGCCCGTCTCGCGGCCAGCTGACCCACCGTCCAGCGCGCCTGTGCCAACAGTCAAGGGATGAAGCGCGACGCAGGCGATGGAGCTTCGAAAAACCACCGGTGCTCCATCGCCGCACCGCCTCGTCGGCGCCCGCACAGATCCGCGACCCATTGGTTAGCGCCGACGGTTGGCGTCGTTCGCCGCGCTGGGCGCCGGCTGTGTGGAGGGCGCCGGGGACACGGTGCGCCGACTGCCTTGGGTCGGGGTGCCGTGGGGACTTTCGGGTAGGGCGGGCAGGTGGGCGCTGCGGCGCAGGCGCCACACCAGCACGTCGCTGATGGAGGTGGCGGTGTCGAGCTCGCGCCGTCGGGTGGCTTCGGCGAGCAGGGCGGCCGGGTCGTGGCCGGCTCTGCGGGCGTCGTCGAGGGTGGTGGCCAGGGCGGGCCAGCCCGGCTCGGTCCGGATTCGTTCGGCCAGCTCTGGCAGCACTTGGTGGAGAAGGTCTGCTTGCCGCTGCCGGATACGCGGGGCCAGACGATGGCCTCGCTGGCGCAGGAGGGCCATGGGGTGGGCTGCGGCGGCTTGGTAGGCGGCGCGGAGGTGTTGGGCGGCTTGTTCGGCGGCGGCTGCCTGTTGGCTGTGGTGCTTCCTGGCGTGCCAGTTCGCTGCGGCGGTGGCGAGGAAGAAGGCCATGTCGATGAGCATGGCGGTGGTGGCGCCGTCTTCGCCGCGGCCGAGGGCGGGCCCGCTGTGGATGAGATCGCGGGCGGCCTGTCGCAGGGCGCGGTCGTGCCCGCGTACGGCCTTCACATGGGAGCGGCTGGCACGCTCGAACACGAACGCCGCCTCGCGCAGCTGAGCGCGGGTGTGGGCGGCGGAGGTCTGGGCGAGCGCGTCGAGGAGCTCCCCGGCTGCGGCGATCTGGGCTGCCGCTGTGCCCTCGTCGCCGTGGTCGATGATCAGCAGAGCCTGCCAGGTGGCGGCGGAGGCCCGGCGCCGCGCGAACGCGGGACCAGTCACGTCCGGCAGGGCGGGTTGCTCCGGCCTGGAGCCGTCTGCCGAGGCGGCCGCCTGCGCGGGATGGGCCCAGCGTTCGCGGATGCGGGGCAGGGACAGATCGGGTGCGAGCGTGGAGCCCGCGTAGAACACCGGCTCCTTCTCACCGTTGCGGTCATCAGGCAGCGCGATCTTGTAGCCGAGCAGGTCACCGGAGGGCGCGATGCGCTTGCGGATCAGAAGACCGGCGGCGGCCAGCCGGTCGAAGAACTCCTCCTCGCTCGTCGCGCCGGCCACCGCACGCCGTACGGTCTCCCGCAGCTCCTCGCGCGCCGGGCGCTCCCGACCATCGCGTTCGGCCTTGTGCCGCTCCGCACTGGTGGCCCGCTTGGCGGCGGTGCCGTCCCCAGGCGCGACCTGGTGCAGGCCGAGTCCCTTCTCGATCAGGCGGCACTCGGCCTGGGCGCGTTTGCCGGAGCGGTGGTGATCGGGGCGGCGGCCGTCCTCGCGGATCAGGGTGGCGATGATGTGGATGTGGTCGTCGGCGTGCCGGACGGCGGCCCAGCGGCAGCCAGCGCCGTCGCCAGGGTCGATGCCGGTGGCGGCGACCATGCGGCGGGCGATATCGCCCCACTGCTCGTCGGACAGGATCGGGTCGTCTGGGGCGGCGCGCACGGAGCAGTGCCAGACGTGCTTGTCGGGACGCTGGCCCGCATCGAGCAGCGACAGGGGCTGGTCGAGGAGGTGCTGGAGGTCCTTCTTCGTCACCGAAAGGTCGCGGCCGGGGTCGGGGGCCATGCCGTCGAACGAAGCGACCAGGTGCGGATCGACGTGCTCCTCGTGGGTGCCCTTGCCGTAGAGGTAGTGCAGGAGGCCGAGGGTGTTGCTGCCCTGCTTGTGGATCCGAGGGATCAAGCCGTCTCTTCCTCCTGTCGGTGCGTGATCCTGTCGGCTGCCCGCTGGGCGGCCTGCGCGGCGCGCTGCAGATCTTCGAGAGCCGCGGCGAAGTGTGGTGCGTCGGCACCGGAGTTCAGTGCCTTGGCGATTTGGTTGACGTTGCTGCCGGCCCAGCCGAGCTGGCGGCGTACGCCGAACAGCGCGGTCAGGACATCTCGCTCGGTGGCGATGGCCGCCGCGGTACGCGCTTGGTCGCGGGCGGCGGCCAGGGCGGAATAGGCGAGGAACCCGGCCACGCTCATGCCGACGTGGTCGGCGCCGGCCTGGATGATGGCGAGTTCGTGCTCGTTGAGGCGGACGCTGTGGGCGGGGCGCTGCTTCTTGTCGCGCGGGCGTGACTTTCCCTTCTTGGCCTTGCCCTTGTGGCTGGCCTTGCCTGGCTGCGGTCCGCCCTCGGTCGCAGCCTTCCCGTCCGGCGCCCCCTGGCGCACGTCGGGCCCCGCCACCCCCGGGGCGGGGTCGGGTTCGGGCGCTCCCCCAGCGGGGGAGTGTCCGGACCTCCAACTTGCTCCGCTTGGGCCAGGCGTCATCTCCCGCGTGACGGCGGTGTCGTTGAGGGCCGTGGAGGTGGGATCGTGCATGTGCTCTCCGAATCGGTGGGGGAGTGGGCGTGGGTGGTGTCAGGTTGGGGCGGGATCCCCGCGGCTTGCCTCAGTGGGGATGGCTGGCGCGAGCGGTCTTCAGCTCGGCCTTGACGGTGCGGACGACCTCGGCGGCGCGGTCGCTGGAGATGCGGTAGCCGTCAGCGCGTACAGCCGCCTCCAGCAGGTCGCGGGAGAGACGTTCGGTGTCCTGGTGGATGCGGTGGGCGTACTGGACGAGGACGTCCCAGGAGGCGTCGGGCTTGCGGCCCGGCCGCTTCGGTTTCGCTTCGGCGGCGTTGCCCGGATCGGCCCCCGTTGCCTCGCCCGCTATCGGTTCCGGGCGGTCGGCTGGGGCTGCGGGGTGTTGCGGGCGGTCACCGGAACTCGCGCTGGAGCGGTCTGCGGGTTCCGGGCGGGCGGATTGCGAGCGGGCTGCCCGGTGAGCGTCTTCGCTGCCCGCATTCGACGAGGAAGAGCCGCCCGCCGTCTTCGCCCGCTTCGGAGAGATGGCGCGCGGGCGGGCCTGCCCGGAAGTGCTGGGGATGTACGAAGCCGGGGCGTGCCAGCGCGGGGGCAGGGTGATGGAGGCGAGGCCGAGGGCTTGCTTGCGAGTGGCGAGCTTACGCAGCAGCAGCTCGTCCTGGAGCGGGTCACCGTCGACGTCGGCCCGCTCCAGCGCCTCGTGCAGGCGATAGGAGAGGCGTCGGCCACGCAACCTGCCGCGCTGTCGCTCGGTCATCGCTTCGGCGCGGAGGATCAGGGCGACGGCTTCGCTCAGGGCGCGCTCGCGGATGAGCCGGGCAGCGTCGGCGTCCTGGTCGGCGATGCCGAGCCGGGCCAGCAGCCGTTCGCGGGTCTGTCGGACGAGGACGGCGGCCAGACTGCGGGAGGCGGCCTGGGGGGTGCGGTGGCGCAGCTCGATGCCCATGGCCAGGTGCCACAGCATGGCGGCCATGACCGGGCCGATGAGAGCGCGCACAGTGCCGCCGACGAGCCCGAACTCGGCATAAGCGGGGATGATCTGCACGCCGGTGATTACCCACACCAGGGCGCCGGGGAGGCCCGGCGCGCGTGCAGGCCCGTTGAGGTTCTGGCGTGCCATCAGGGCGGTGGCGAACAGGGCGAGCTCGGCGGTAGCGAACATGAAGGCGCGCTCGACGGTGCTGCCCATGTCCAGGTAGTCGGCGGCGAAGCGCCAGCTCGTGTCGGCGCTGTAGGCGGTGCAGCCGAGCGCGGCCATGGCCGCGACGGGCACTGCGACGGTGCCGCGCCAGCGGTTGGTGCCGGGCGCCCGGCGGCGCTGCTGGCGGATCAGCCATCCGGCGAGCAGGCCGAGCAGCACGAGGGAGATAAGCAACATCACGGTCGTCGTCGGGGACGTGGCCCAGTCGGGGAGGAGCGGCGTGCCGCTTGCCCGGGTAGCCAGGGGGACGAGGGCGAGAGGAGGCAGGAGGGGGCTCCAAGGTGTGAGAGGAGACGGGAGGGCAGGACTGTCATGGCAGTGCGTTGAGCGGCCCCCGCGCGCGAGGCCGGGCGCGGGCCAAGGCAGGTGTGAGCGCGGGCGGCGCGGCGAGGCGGGCGGCCGGTCAGGCGACGGGCGCGGTGCGGCGTCGTCGGTCGGGGCCGTCGAGGATGACGCGCTCGGTCATCTCGGCGAGGCGGGAGGCGACGCGGTCACCGAGGGCGCCGCGTAGCTGCTCCATCGGGAGATTGGTGGTGATGAGGGTCGGGAGCATGTGCTCGTACCGGTGGTTGATGAGCCGGTAGGTCAGCTCCTCGGTCCACTCGCTCGTCTTGGCCGCACCGAGGTCGTCCAGGACAAGCAGCGGGCACCGCGCCAGTATCTGCAGGTCGCGTTCGGCGTCGTGGCCGGCGCGGGGCCGCAGGCGAGCGTGGAGATCGGCGGTGGTGGTCGCTTCCCAGCGCAGGCGGACTCCTCGGGCGAGCAGGGTGCGGATGGCTCCGTACGCCTGGTACGTCTTGCCCGTGCCCGTGGGGCCGGCGATCAGCAGCGACGGGCCTTCGGCGATGCCCGGCCCACCGGGGCCGGGGCGTCCGGCGTGGGCGATCTCGTCGGCCCAGGCGGTGACCTTCGGGTGGTCGGCCAGGGCTCGGCGGTAGCGGGCGGGGATCCTGGCGTCGGCGAGTTCCAGCGCGGTGACGGGCTCGGCGTTCCCTTCCTCGACAGCGGCGGTGGCGAGGTCGATGCCGCGACTGGCAAGGATGCCGTTGAGCCGGTCGGCGAGCGGGCCGACCCGATGGGGCTCGCGGGTGAGGGTGGCGGTCAGAGGTCACCTCCGTAGGCGGCTTCGACATCGGCGGGGTTTGTCCACGCCCTGTGGACAACCGGCGCGGTGGGGGCCGCGTTCATGGCTTCGTGCACGAGGCTCGGCAGCGTGCTGGGGTGCAGGCCCTTGGCGCGATGCAGGTCGAGCCCTGCCCGGACGTGAGCGGGCGCGATGCCCTCCTCCAGCAGCTTGCGTGCCTCCCGGCCGAGATGGCCCAGGACGTTCCCGGGCGGACGGTGTGCGCAAGCGGCGGCGTACTCGGCGATGAGCTGGTTGGCCGAGACGGTGCCGGGTGCGGGGGCGCTCGCGCCCCCCGAGGGGGTATCTCCTAGATCCATGATCCTAGGTCCTAGATCCGGACCGTGAGGCGTCACCGCTCCCTCACTGAACCCTCCCTGCCGTCTCACGGAGGACTCCGTGAAATCGCTCTGACCTGTGGTTTCCTCATTTGGGGCGGGATTCACCGCAGGGTTGTGTACTTGCCCGGAGCCCTCACGGAGGGTTCCGTGAGACAGCGGTGCGGGCTCCGTGATGCCAGCCCCCGCAGTCGGCGTGCCGACGCCGGTCGCGGTGCGAGGCGGCGTGTCGTGGTGCGGGCAGGCGGGAAGGCGGCTCGTGCTGGGGCGGTTGATCTTCTGATGCTGCCGCCAGGTGACGATGTGCAGGTAGCGCTTGTCGTCCGGGCCCTTGTAGCGGCATATCAGCCCGGCGTCGGCGAGCTGGGCGAGGTCCTTCTCGACGTCGGCGGGTGTGTGTTCGGGGCGCAGGACCCACAGCTGCCCGGCGATGATCGCGGCGTGGTCGCGGTGGCGGCCCTGGTCGTCAGCCTGGGTGAGCAGGCCGAAGAAGGTGCGCTCGGCGGTCAGGGAGACGGCGGCCAGGGACTCGGAGACGAAGGCTTCGGGCTTGATGGTGCGGATTCGTGCCAAGAGGGGCGGTCCTCACTCGGTGACCGGTGGGCTGGGTGCCCACGGTTCACCGTCGGTCGGGGGCGGGACGGGCGTGAAGGGGCGGGGATGTCCGGCCGTTGGCGCGGGAGCGTTGATGGCCGCTCGCGCTTTCCGGGCGTCGTCAACATAGCCACACCCAGGTCGCGCGAGTCCAGCCCTTACCGGCGCAATCTCTCACGGCAGAAATGCCGCTGGAAAACGAG
Source organism: Streptomyces sp. NPDC047886 (assembly GCF_043204435.1). Taxonomy (NCBI): domain Bacteria; kingdom Bacillati; phylum Actinomycetota; class Actinomycetes; order Kitasatosporales; family Streptomycetaceae; genus Streptomyces; species Streptomyces sp. NPDC047886. The sequence goes on along the minus strand of NZ_JBIDCF010000003.1, from coordinate 76,337 downwards.
TCGGCGAGGGCGGTGCGAAAACGGTAGGGCACGATCGCCGGTTGACCAAACAGTTGCCCCGCGTCCCGAGCCAGAAGGATCACATCGGCAAGCCGTTGACGTCCTGCGAGCGACGAAGCTACAACACAACACCCCACGTCAGAGAGGTTCTCTGGTGTCGGGACCGGTTCGGGGATCCGGCCTTGCGCCAGTACCCCGACCGCCTCGCTCACCGATTGAGCGCGGCGCAACATAGCCGACGATCGCCGGTTAACCAAACCGGTGAATGCACGCTACAACTGGAGCCATGGCAGCACGATCTCTGGAAATAGGGCCCGCAGGAATGCTGGCGGCTCGCACTATCGAAATCCTCCGCACGGAACGCGGCCTTGGGCAGCGCCAGCTCGCCGCGCGATGTACCGCTTTGGGTCGCCCTATGTCCAACACGATGCTGTCCCGCATCGAACTCGCCAAGCGGCGATGCGATATCGACGACCTCGTCGCCATTGCCGAAGCCCTGCAGGTATCGCCCGCCGCCCTCCTCCAGGGCCCGGGCGCCGCCTGAGCCGCTCACGCATCCGTCCTCGCCCTCGCGATCAGGAGCCGCCCCCCTTGCACCGATCCACGCCCGCGCCCGTTCACCACAGGCTGTCCGACGCCCCTCCGCCCCGCCTCTACCGTCCCGAGGAGATCGCCGACACCCTCGGCTGCTCGGCCTGGTGGGTCAAGGACCGAGCACGACGGCGCCTGATACCGCACACCCGGGTGGGCCGTGCCTACCGCTTCACCGCCGAGCACCTTGCGGAGATCATCCGCCTCTACGAAGAGCGGCCGGCCAAGCCTGCACAGGCAGCCGCAGGGGCGACCGAGCCGTTCTCCGCGCCCGGTGCGCAGACCGGCTCCGCGCAACCTCGTCGCCCTGTCGTTGCTCCGACGACCCGCCTACGATCCCGTCCCCCGCGTCGACAACAGCAGTACAGCGCTGTCGCGTGACCCGAGCGAATCTGCCGTAGACGAGACAAGGAAGAAGGGGACAGCGGGACTTGGGTTTCGCGGAGAAGCGCGGAAACTACTGGCGCGGCCGGTACAAGGTCGCGCCCGGCAAGCACAACACGGTCGTCGACGAGAACGGCAAGGCGATCAGGTTCGCCACCAAGGGCGAGGCCCAACGGGCAGCGGCTGAGGCCGAGAACAAGTACCGGCGCGGCGACTGGCGCGACCCGGCCCTCGGCCGGGAGACCTTCGGCGAGTACGCGAACCGCTGGTACGAGGCCCAGGACCTGGCGGCCTCCACCATGCAGAACTACAAGCGCCACATCGAGGAGCACCTCCTCCCCGACTTCGAGGACAAGGCGCTCGCCGGCATCCTGCGCACGGACGTCGACCTGTGGGAGAAGAAGGAGAAGGCCGTGTACGCGGCCTCCAGCGTCAAGACCTGGCGCTCGACGCTCCACCTGATTTTCGAGGACGCGATCGACGAGGGCCTGATCACGTCCAACCCGGCCGCCCGGCGGCGTGGACGGGGTAAGCGCGCTGGCCGTTCCCGAGATCGCGGCCCGGAGAAGGTGGTCACCGACGCGCTCGGCATCCTGCTGACCGCCGAGCGCGCCGCCCTGCTCTCCGGCCGCGACGACGAGTTCGTCGCCGTGGTCCTCAAAGGGTACACCGGCATGCGCTGGGGCGAGATCGTCGGCCTGGAGACCGCGTTCGTCCGCCCTGGGGCCGTCCGTGTCGAGTGGCAGCTGTACGAGCTCGACACGGGCGAGCTGGTGCGCTGCCCGCCCAAGGACGACAGCTACCGCACCATCGACTCGATGGACTGGCTGTCCGCGCTGGTCGCCAACCACATCGCCCGCACGAAACCCGTGCCGTGCCCCTGCCACGGCAAGACATACGTCTTCCGAGGGCAGGGCGCGGCCCGCACAGGCGGCCACCAGGGCGCGAAGCTCGTCGACGTCGCCCGTCGCGCCGGCGTCTCGACCGGCACGGTGTCCAACGTCCTCAACCACCCCGAGCGCGTCACCGAGGCCACGCGAGAGAAGGTCGAGCAGGCCATCACGGACCTCCGCTTCGTCCGGGGCGGCGTCGTGCCGGAGCATGCCGCCCACTGGCGCAGGAACGGTTTCGTGACGTGGCTGTTCACGCCGGCGGTCTCTGGCTGGTACCCGAAGAAGGCGCCGCAGGAGCCACGGCCGGTGCCCTTGCTCGGCGAGCCTTGGCCCGGCGTCCCGGCCCGGGGGCGGGGTGCCAGCGAACGGGCCGAAGCCTGCTGGCTCCCGATAGCCAAGGGACTCACGCCCCACGGCCTTCGCCACACCCACCGGACGATGATGGAGGACCTGGGAACCGAGAAGGTACTCATGGACGAACGCATGGGCCACATCGACGGCTCGGTCTCGGCACGCTACGCCCACGTCACCCCAGGCATGCGTAAGCGCCTCATGCTGGGGCTGACCGAGCAGTGGGAGGCAGCACTCGACGCACGTTTGGCCATGAGTGGCACGTCACCAGTGCGCGTGCTGAGTGATCTCCTGCGGGCACGCGAGGTGTCACGTGTGCCCATCAAGTCGTAGCAAACAGAGTGCTGTGCCCTCCAGCGACCCCTGCCGGAGGGCACAGTCATGTCCCCGAAGCCTGCGCGAGGCCGTCGTCTCGGCGCGGTCGGCCATGGGGGGCACGTAGATCGCTTGGTCGTCCGGGGCCGACCCACGAGGCGTCTGCACCACGAAGATCGTCCCCCTTGTCATCATGCGACACCGCGTCCGCCGTACGACTGCGCCGGGGGGACTCATTCCTGCGGCCCAGGTCTCGACCCGTCCTGCCGTGGCGCGACAAGTCGGGACTGCACGTAGCGGCCTGACGGGCGTAGGTGCCGCTCCGGATCACGGATACCGGCGATCTCTCCCAGCCCGATTACATACGGCTTCAGCCGTTCCTGCAGTTGGCTGAGCTCTACGCGGAACGCGGCGTGCTGTGGCCACTCGGACTCGTCCTGGTCGGGGTGACGGTCTTCGAAGTCCTTGAGGCTGGGGTGCCACTTGGCCAGGAACGGAGCGAGCTCGAAGTTGAGGATATCCAGCGCCAGTTCGTACACCGAGTCCCCCTTGGCGGGGGAGGAGGGGTTGTGTAGCCCTCCAGGGGCTCGCGATAGAGATCGAATAGCGTCTTGAGTGAGGTCAGGGCCTCGCGCAGGTTCCCGCTGCCTTCTTCCAGCGGGCGAGTGGCCACCCGGGTGGCGGCTTGGAAGAACATCCGTTGCGCGGCCTGACGCATGTCCGCCTTGGTGGTGAACGACATTTCGTTGCCGAGGAAGATGAGGCGGACTTCTGTCAGCTGAGCTGGCCTGCGGTACAGCTCCAGACCGAGGACTGCGGCGACGCCGATTAGACACCCCACGATGACCGACAGCCGCTGCCCGCCGGTCTGGCTGATCGAGTATGCGGCAATACCGATCACGCTGCCCATAACGCCGGCTAATACCGCGCGCAACGCCACGCGAACTGCGCCACTGCCTCCCCGCCCACTCCACCTGGCCATCGGTCCCCCTGTCGTACTGACTCCGTCTTGAGTGGCGTCCCTAGCATCTGACACGACGGCCACCTCCCGTTCTCCGGGGCTCGTGTGCTCCCTTCTCCGGTGAACGTGGCCATGCCACTCTAGAGAGGGTGGGCTGGCAGCTGACTCGGCGACAGTGCTCCCGGGCTCAAGCTGGGCCTTCTTCTCTAACCACATCAGCGATCTGCCGTGCGATCTCCTCGATGGAGTATTCGCTTGTGCTCATAGCCACTTTGTCCGCGAGCGAGGGGCTGTAGCGCCGGACGTCATCAGCACTCAGGTTGTGCCAGATCGGCAGGAGCGACTGCTCGCCAGCCACGTTGCGGGTGACGAGTCCGTCGAGTTCGTGGTTGGTCCAGCCTTTGGCGAAGAACGGTTCGGAGAGCACGACGATGCCGAATCGGCTTGCCCTGATCCCTTCATCGATCTTGCGGCGGAGGCTGTGGCCGATCCGCATCTGGGCTTCGTCGAGCCAGACAGTCACGCCAAGCTTGGCAAGTGCGTCCCGAAGGGGTCGGGCAACAGCGCCTTTGTCCTCAGACGCGTGGGAGATGAAGACGTCCCACGTCTGGCCCCCGAGCACGTCCCCGGCAGGCTCCTCCGGCTCATGGACTGCGACGGAGCGGGCCGGGCTGCCCTGTGCTTGCTGAGCCGGGGGGAGGAAACCCCGCGGAGGCGGCTGGACCTGGACAGAGGCGGCGATACGACCGGAATAGCCACCCAGGTCGATGGCCACGACCCAGTGTCCGTTGCTGGGGATGGTGATCCGGTGAGGAGAGCGAGTGACACGACCGCCCAGGTATCGATACGTCCTCCCTGACTTGTACTTGCTGTACTCGCTGCGCATCATCACCTGGACGTTGGCTTGGTTACGCAGAGTAATGATGACTGCGGAACCTCCCTTGAGGTTGCCGAGATCTTTGTAGAGGTGGTCCACGGTTGCTCCTGGGAACGTACGGCCGAGCACGTCTCAGGGTAGGGACCGCCACTGACAATCGGAGGGTGATGCGGAGCAGGGGCAACCCCCTGTCGGTGGGACGCTCGACTCCCGTCGGTGGCGAGTCCTTCGGGGCAGCGCTCGCGGGAGCCGCCTGGGAGCCGGATTCCGTAGTCGGCTCCCAAACGGCTCCCAAAACGGGGCCACAAAGCAAATCAGGCCCGGCGCTGATCTCTCAGCACCGGGCCTGACCTGGTGTTTCAGCTGTCGGGGTGGCGGGATTTGAACCCACGACCTCTTCGTCCCGAACGAAGCGCGCTGCCAAGCTGCGCTACACCCCGATGTCGCCGTTTGTCCCGGCGACGTCGTTTACTTTAGCCCACCGGGGCCCTGAGGCGAAATCCGGTTCTCGCGGCCCCGGACGTAGGGACGGACGCGGTCCAGGCCGACGACGGTGATCGCCAGGATGTAGAAGCCCAGGCCGAGGCGGACGGCGTTGCCGAGCACGCCGTCGTAGCCGTGGGCGGCGACGTCGAGGAAGGGGTACGGGTAGCGGGCCGGGGCTCCCGGGGCGAGCAGCGAGCCCCGGGTCAGGGCGAAGAGCAGGTACGCCAGCGGGTACAGCAGCCAGAGGGTCGCGTCCCGGGGACGCAGGCCGCCCGGGCGGGTGAGGAGCAGCCAGTCGAGGGCGACGCCCAGCGGGGTGGCGGTGTGGAGGAGCTGGTTGGCGAGGGACTGCCAGCTGGAGAGCGCGGCGATCTCGGCGGTCATCGCGAAGCCGCTCGCGTCGTCGGCCAGCACCAGGTGGTAGACCAGGCCGGTGATCGAGATGAACAGCAGCGTGCCGCCCGTGACGCCGGCCGGTACCGGGGGGCGGCCTGACCAGGCGCGGCGGGCGGAGACGGCGAAGACGACCGCCACGAGGACGTTGCTCTGGATCGTGAAGTAGCTGAGTACGCGCGCCGGGCTGCCGAGCACCAGGTCGATGACGACCCCGGTGAGTGCGGCCAGCGCGATCAGCGCGCGGAAGACGGCCGCGTACGGGCGTCGCACCGGCGGGGCCACCGCCGATGCGGGCACATGCGTCCAAAACGGGGCAGACATGGCCCTACCGTAAGGGGCGGGCCGGAGCCTCGTTCAGTCCTGGGGCGTGAGCGTCAGGAGCGTCGCCTCGGGCGGGCAGGCGAACCGGACCGGGGTGTAGCGGCTGGTGCCGCACCCCGCCGAGACGTGCAGGTGCGCGGTGTGGCCCCCGGCGCGGTGCGTGGACAGGCCCTTCACCCGGTCGGTGTCGAGGTCGCAGTTGGTGACCAGCGCCCCGTAGAACGGGATGCACAGCTGTCCGCCATGCGTGTGACCGGCGAGGATCAGCGGGTAGCCGTCGGCCGTGAACGCGTCGAGGGACCGCAGGTACGGGGCGTGCACGACGCCCACCGACAGGTCGGCGTCCGTCTCGGGGCCGCCCGCGACCCGCTCGTAGCGGTCGCGCTTGATGTGCGGGTCGTCCAGACCGGTGAAGGCGATCTCCAGGCCGTCCACCTTGAGCCGGCCCCGCGTGTTGGTCAGGTTCAGCCAGCCCGACGCGTCGAACGCGTCCCGGATCCGCTCCCACTCGTTGTGCACGGCTCCGACGACCGGGGCGTTGCCGTTGAGGCCGTGCCGGCCCTGCACCTTCTCGATCAGATAGCGGGCCGGGTTGCGGAGCGTCGGCCCGTAGTAGTCGTTGGAGCCGAAGACGTACACGCCGGGGTAGTCGAGCAGCGGTCCGAGGGCGTCCAGGAGCTCCGGGATGGCGTCCGGGTCGGAGAGGTTGTCACCGGTGTTGACGACGAAGTCGGGCCGCAGACCGGCCAGCGACTGGAGCCAGGCGCGCTTCTTGCGCTGCCCTGCGACCATGTGGACGTCGGAGACCTGAAGCACCCGCACCGGCCGTGTGCCGTGCGGCAGTACGGGCACGGTGACCCGTCGCAGCCGGAAGGAACGGGCTTCGAAGCCCGCGGCGTAGACGAGGCCGGCCGCGCCGACCGCCGCGACTCCCGCGGTGACTTTCAGGGGTACTCCGTATCGCGCGCGCATGGTGCCATCGTCGCAGACCGGGGACCGCAGGGCGGCCGCGGTGAAATGTGCGGGCGTGCACATGGACCCACCTGCCACACTTGTCCGCATGACCACGCTCAAGTCCAAGCTTCAGGAAGACCTCACCGAGGCGATCAGGGCGCGCGACGAACTGCGCTCCTCGACGCTCCGGCTGACCCTCGCCGCCATCACCAAGGAGGAGGTCGCGGGCAAGGCAGCGCGTGAGCTCTCGGACGACGAGGTGCAGAAGGTGATCGCCAAGGAGGCGAAGAAGCGCCGCGAGGCCGCCGATGCCTTCGCGCAGGGCGGTCGTGCCGAGCAGGCCGAGCGGGAGAAGGCGGAGGGCGTCATCCTCGACGCGTACCTGCCGCAGCAGTTGACGGACGACGAGCTCCGGCAGATCGTGTCGCAGGCCGTGGACGAGGCCAAGGCGGCCGGAGCCGAGGGGCCGCGCGCGATGGGTGCCGTCATGAAGATCGTGAACCCCAAGGTGGCGGGCCGCGCCGAGGGCGGCCGGGTGGCCGCCGTGGTCAAGCAGCTCCTCGCGGGCCAGTAGGCCGGCAAACCCCCGCCGCGCGGTTCCTGTGCGGCGCCGCGGCGGTGCGGCCGCCCCGGGGCTGAGCACGCGCGGCGGCCCCCGGGCTCAGGAGGCGCGGCGGCCCCCCGGCTCAGCACTCGCGGCGGCAGCCTGGGGCTGAGCACGCGCGGCGGCCCCCGGGCTCAGGAGGCTCGGCGGCGCTCCTGGGGCTGCGGAGGCGCGGCGGCCCCCGGGGCTCAGGAGGTGCGGCGGCCCCCCGGCTCAGCACTCGCGGCGGCTCCCGGCGCGGGCCGAGCACGCGCGGCGGCAGCCTGGGGCTGACAAAGGGCGGCGGCCGGGGCTGCGAAGACATGACGAGAGGGCGCCCGGCCGCATCGGCCGGGCGCCCTCTCTCGTATCGGTCGGTCAGCGGTCTCCGCCGCCGGGGCCGCCGTTCCCGTTGCCCGGGCCGCCGGTGGCGTCGTCGCCGCCGTCGGTGCCGCCGAGCAGATCCGGCGGGATCGAGATGCCGGGGAACGGGTCGTTGTTGCCGCCGCCGGACGTACGGCCCGGCTTGTTGTCGCCGCGCCCCTTGTCCTTGTCCGGCTTCGGCGCGTCCGGGATGTAGACCTGGGTGAACTGCGGCGCAGGCTTGCCGTCCAGCGCGCCGGTCATGGCGTCCTTCCAGATGGGGCCCGGCACCTTGCCGCCGAAGACCTTCTCGTGGTACTGGCCACCGATGGTGATGTACTCCATCTCCACGTCCTGGGCGGCACTGCCGACCCACACCGCGCCGGCCAGGTTCGGGGTGTAACCGACGAACCAGGCGTTCTTGCGGCCGTCCGTGGTACCGGTCTTGCCCGCGTTGTCACGGGACGAGAGCCCGGCCTGCTGACCCGTACCGGAGTCGATCACACCGCGCAGCAGCTCGTTGATCGTGTCGGCGGTCCGCTCCGACATCGCCTTGGAGCACTTGGTCTGCGGCACCTTCATGCGCTTGCCGTCGGCCGTCTTGATGGACTCGATGGCGACGGGCGTGCAGTACGTGCCGCGGTTGGCGAAGGTCGCGTACGCGTTGGCCATGATCAGCGGCGACATGCCCTGGGAGCCGAGGGTGAGGCCCGACGGGTTCTCGGGCAGCTTCTTGTCGTTGCCCATGAGCACGCCGAGCTTGTCGGTCATCTCCACGACCGGGCACATGCCGATCTCGCCGAGCATCTGCACGAAGTAGGTGTTGACCGACTTCGCCATCGCCTCCTTCAGCGCGTACGGGCCCACCTCGGAGGTGTTCTCGTTCTCCACGGTGAAGCCGCCGTTGTTCACCCACGGCCTGCCGCCGCAGGACGCCACGGACGCCGGGTACGGCATCTTGTACGGCGACGAGTAGACCTGCGTCGGCGGCTTGCCCTGCTCTATGGCCGCCGCCGCCACGAACGGCTTGAAGGTCGAACCGGTCGGGAAGCCGAAGTTCGAGCCGCCCATGCCCTTGTTGACCGAGTAGTTGATCTGGGTCTCGTTCCGCCCGAAGCCGTACGGCTTCGACTGGCCCATCGCGACGATCCTGCCCGTGCCCGGCTCGACCATCGTGACCGCCGACGCGACCTTGTCGCTCTGGTAGACGTGATCCTTTATCGACTCCTGCGCGGACTTCTGGGCCTGCGGGTCGAGCGTGGTCCGGATGGTCAGACCGCCCCGGTTCCAGACCTTGTTCCGCTCCTCCCGGTCCTTGCCGAATACCGGGTCGGAGAGGAAGACCTCACGGACGTAGTCGCAGAAGAAGCCGGCGCCGTCGACGGCGGTGATGCAGCCGTTCTTCGGCCTGCTGACCTTCAGGCTCAGCGGGCTGGCCTTGGCCTGGTCGGCTTCGGTCTGGCTGATGTCGCCGACGGTGGCCATGCGCTGGAGGACGATGTTGCGCCGCTTCGTCGCCTCTTCGGCGTCGTTGACGGGGTCGTAGCGGCTCGGTGACTGGACGAGCCCGGCGAGCATCGCGGACTCCGCCAGGGTCAGCTCGGACGCGTGCTTGGAGAAGTAGCGCTGGGACGCGGCCTCGATGCCGTACGCCTGCTGCCCGAAGAACGTGATGTTGAGGTAGTTCTCCAGGATCTTCTTCTTGCCGAGCTCCTCCTCGACCTGGATCGCGTACTTCAGCTCCTGGATCTTGCGGCCGAGGGTCTGCTGGGTGGCCTGGGCCACCTTGTCCGGGTCGTCGCCCGCCTCCTCGACGAACACGTTCTTCACGTACTGCTGGGTCAGCGTCGAGGCGCCCTGGGCGACACCGCCGGACTGGGCGTTCCGGTTCAGCGCGCGCAGGACGCCCTTCAGGTCGATGGCCCCGTGCTCGTAGAAGCGCGAGTCCTCGATCGCGACGATCGCCTTCTGCATGTACGGGGAGATCTTGTCCAGCGGGACGACGGTCCGGTCACGCGAGTAGACGGTGGCGATCTGGCCGCCCTTCGCGTCGAGGATCGTGGTGCGCTGACTCAGCGGGGGCGTCTTCAGGTTCGAGGGGATCTCGTCGAACCCCTTGACCGTGCCCTTCGCCGCGAGCCCCAGCGCTCCGGCGGCGGGCAGCGCGATGCCCGCCAGCACGGCTCCGGAGAGCACGCTGACACCGAGGAACTTGGCGGCCTGCTGGGTCCGGGACAGACCTCCGCCCGAGCGCTTCTTTGGCATGAAGGCAGCCTAATCCGTCGCCGACGGCGTTCCGCAGGAGCGGGGGCCTCTCGGAGCGTTCGAGTACCAGACCGTGACATCCGGAACCGGTCGTAGCGGTAGCGGTAGCCGATCACCTGGGGCGACGGGGCGACGGGGCAGCCGGGCAGGGGACAGTCGGGCCGTGCGGACCTCGGCTGGAGGGCTGGAGGGCTGGAGGGCTGGAGGGCAGGCGGGGGTTCCCACCGATATAGCGGGTCGCCGATATAGCGGGTCGCCGATATGGCGGGTCGCCGATACGGCGGTCGTCGGCATGGGAAGCCGTCCGGCCCGGCGGTCGGATTCCTCGCGCGGCTACGTTCCCATTCGCCGGACACGCGGACATGCGTTGGCCTAAGCTGGTCACAACTGTCACAGCAGTAGCGGTCAGGAAGCAAGCCCCCTGCTTCCTCGCCCCTGTTGTGGCTCTGGGCGGTGCCCGTTACTGAGCCGTCCCGTCATTGCCGCCGTCGATTGCCCCTGTCATCCCCGTAGCCGAGATCCTTGCTGTGCGCCGGGCCGCCTGGTCCTGACGGGCGGGTTCCCGGTCTGCGCACCGCGCATCGATGGATGCCCGTTTTCATCCCTTGTGTTGTGAGGTGTCGAGTGTGGCGCGTGTGAAATGCCCCAGTTTGCTGGGTTCATCTTGTATGTCTATCGGTCACTCCCCTGGGTGATCTGCCGCGTACGCATAGTCCGTTCGGACCATTCAAGATTGGGCCCGAAGGGGGTGTTGCGCTGTGCCTGCCTTCCGTAACGTCCTCAACTGGCAGCGGTGAATATGCCGCTACCGCCGTGGGGGAGCCTCGATTCGGGAGAGGACGGCGCCGGTATGGGCTGGGTAGCTGACTGGAGTGCGCAGGCGGCCTGCCGCACTACCGATCCGGATGAACTGTTCGTACAAGGAGCGGCGCAGAACAGGGCCAAGGCGGTGTGCACCGGATGCCCGGTGCGGACCGAGTGCCTGGCCGACGCGCTGGACAACCGCGTCGAGTTCGGCGTGTGGGGCGGCATGACGGAGCGCGAACGGCGTGCGCTGCTGCGCCGCCGGCCGACCGTCACCTCATGGCGCCGGCTTCTGGAGACCGCGCGTACGGAGTACGAGCGGAGCGCGGGCATCCTGCCCGTCGCGCTGAACGACGACGAGACCTACGAGACGTACGCGGCGGTGGGCTGAACCGCGCGACCGGACTGAGCGCGCGGGTGGCTGAACCGCCGACCCGGCGTCGGCGCGTCGGCCCCGGCCCGCCCGACGGCTCGCCGCACCATAGACCCACGCCGCGGCCTACGGTGCCTCGCGGCCTACGGTGCCTCGCGGCCTACGGTGCCTCGCGGCCTGGCTCGCGACCCGCGATGCTTCGCGACCTGCGATGCCGCGCGGTCGATGGTGCTTCGCCGCCCGGCGGCCCTGACCGTACGGCGGTGTTCCGTGGCCCGGGCGGTCTGCCCTACGACGGGGCGGCGCCCCGCAGCCCGATGGACCTCACGGTCCGACGGCGCCTCGCGTGACCGCGCCCCTGCGCGTACGCGCGACCGCGCCCGCCGTCACCACGTCCGTGTTCACCGTGCCCGTCGTCACCGCGCGGCCGACCGCCCACCGGACGACGAGCCGCCCGTGGACGTGAGCCGGTCGCCGATGGCCCGAAGCCCCGCGAGGTCGTGGACGTCGCCGGGCAGCGCGGCCACCTCGGTCACCGCGACCTCGGGGTGGAGCGCGGTGAAGCGGTCACGTGTTCGCTGTTCACGTGCGAGCACCTGCATCCGCTCCGCATGCAGGCGCAGCAGACCCGCCGTCAACTCCGCCACGGCGGGCGACGTACCGGTGACGGTGGTGGTGCCGGTTGTCGATTCGGGTTCGGGGGTCCCGGGAGAGGCGGCCTCCCGGCCACCCCCACGAGTCTGCCCGCCCCCCTGATCCACAATGCGGCCCTCGTCAAGATTTTCCGCGGCGGCCAGGGCCCGCTCGGCGGACAGCCGGGAGGCGCCGCTGCCGTGGACCCGGTTGAGTACGAGCCCGGCCAGCGGCATCCGCTCCGCCGCCAGCCGCTCCACGAAGTACGCCGCCTCCCGCAGCGCGTCCCGCTCCGGCGCCGCCACCACCAGGAACGCCGTTCCCGGCGCCTGGAGCAGCCGGTACGTGGCGTCCGCCCGCGTACGGAAGCCGCCGAACATGGTGTCCATCGCGGCCACGAACGTCTGCACGTCCCGCAGCAGCTGACCGCCCAGCAGCTTGCCCAGCGTCCCGGTCATCATCGACATGCCGACGTTCAGGAACTTCATCCCCGCCCGGCCGCCCACCTTCGCGGGCGCCATCAGCAGCTTGATGAACTTGCCGTCCAGGAACGACCCCAGCCGCTTCGGCGCGTCCAGGAAGTCCAGCGCCGAACGGGACGGCGGCGTGTCCACCACGATCAGGTCCCACTCGTCGCGCGCCCGCAACTGGCCCAGCTTCTCCATCGCCATGTACTCCTGCGTGCCCGCGAAGCCGGCCGACAGGGACTGGTAGAAGGGGTTGCCCAGGATCGCGCGGGCCCGCTCCGGATCCGCGTGCGCCTCCACGATCTCGTCGAAGGTGCGCTTCATGTCGAGCATCATGGCGTGCAGCTCGCCGGTGCCCTCGACGCCCTCGACCCGCCGCGGGGTGTTGTCCAGCTCGTCGATCCCCATCGACTGCGCGAGCCTGCGGGCCGGGTCGATGGTCAGGACGACGACCTTCCGGCCGCGCTCGGCCGCCCGTACGCCGAGCGCTGCGGCGGTGGTCGTCTTGCCGACGCCGCCCGCACCGCAGCACACGATGATGCGGGTAGCCGGGTCGTCCAGCAGCGGATCGACCTCGAGCCGCGGCGGCACGTCGATGCCGGGGCCGGGGCCGGAGTCGGGGCCGGAGCCGCGCTCGCGGTCGAGGTCGACGGCTGTGCGACGGTCACCGTCACGGTCGCGGTCCGCCTCGCGTGTCATGCGCCCACCCCCAGCTTCCGCAGTTCCTTGGCCAGCCGGTACAGCCCGGCGAGATCGGCGCCCTCGCCGATGAACGGCAGTTCGTACGCCGGGACGTCCAGCTTCGCCAGCGTCTCGCGCTGCTCCCGCTCCAGCTCCACCCGCTGGGCGTGCTCGGCCGCCTGCGCGATGAGCGGGGCGACGAGCCGGGCCCCACCGCTCACCCCGGCGGCGGTGAGCGCCCGGGCGATGTCCTTGCGGTGGTCGCCCGCGGCCGCCCGTACGGCGTCCTCGTCCAGGACGTGCGGGCGGACCATGTTCACGATGACGTTGCCGACCGGGAGGTCGGCCGCGCGCAGCTCGGCGATACCGTCGGCGGTCTCCTGGACCGGCATCTCCTCCAGGAGGGTCACCAGGTGGACGGCCGTCTCCGGGGACTTCAGCACCCGCATCACGGCCTGTGCCTGATGGTGTATCGGACCGATCCTGGCCAGGCCCGCCACCTCGTCGTTGACGTTCAGGAAGCGGGTGACACGGCCGGTGGGCGGCGCGTCCATGACGACGTGGTCGTACACGTAACCGCCGTGCTTCTCCTTGCGCCGCACCGCCTCGCACGCCTTGCCGGTCAGCAGGACGTCCCGTACGCCGGGCGCGATGGTGGTCGCGAAGTCGATGGCGCCGAGCTTCTTCAGCGCCCGGCCCGCGCCGCCCAGTTTGTAGAACATCTGGAGGTAGTCGAGGAGCGCGCGCTCGGCGTCGATGGCCAGCGCGTACACCTCCCCGCCGCCCGGCGCGACGGCGATCTTGCGTTCCTCGTACGGAAGCGCCTCGGTTTCGAAGAGCTGTGCGATGCCCTGTCTGCCTTCGACCTCTACGAGGAGGGTCCGCTTGCCCTCCGTCGCGAGGGCGAGAGCGAGGGCGGCGGCGACCGTCGTCTTACCGGTACCGCCCTTGCCGCTGACGACCTGGAGCCTGCTCACACCAGCGAGCCTAACCAGTCGTGTCGCGGCCCACGCAGGAGGCTGCCTTCGGGGGCGTTCGAGGGGCGACGGGGGAGCGGCTACAGTCGGCTCCATGACCAAGTGGGAATACGCGACCGTGCCCCTTCTCGTGCACGCGACGAAGCAGATTCTGGACACCTGGGGCGAGGACGGCTGGGAGCTCGTCCAGGTCGTCCCCGGCCCGAACAACCCCGAGCAGCTCGTGGCCTACCTGAAGCGGGAGAAGCCGTGACCGGGCGCGTCGAGGCCGCCCTCGCCGAGCGGGGGCTGACGCTTCCGCAGGTGGTGCCGCCGCTGGCCGCGTACCAGCCGGCCGTGCGGTCCGGCGCGTACGTGTACACCGCGGGCCAGCTGCCGATGGTCGAGGGCAAGCTGCCGGTCACCGGCAAGGTCGGTGCCGAGGTCACGCCGGAGGAGGCCAAGGACCTCGCGCGGATCTGCGCCCTCAACGCCCTGGCCGCCGTCAAGTCGGTCACCGGCGACCTGGACCGCATCGCGCGGGTCGTGAAGGTCGTCGGGTTCGTCGCGTCCGCCGCGGACTTCACCGGGCAGCCCGCCGTCCTGAACGGTGCCAGCGAGCTGCTGGGCGAGATCCTCGGCGACAAGGGCGTGCACGCGCGCAGCGCGGTGGGCGTCGCCGTACTGCCGCTGGACGCGCCGGTCGAGGTGGAGCTCCAGGTCGAACTCGTCCAGGACTAGGACACGCCGTCCCGCCCGGTCGTCCCGTGGACGGCACTCGCCGGGGAGCTCCCGGTAGGCGTTCCGTGGACGGTCCTGGGCCGGGGTACGGCTCGTGGACACCCTCGTACGGCCCCGTGCCCCCGCCCATGGCGGGACGCGGGGCCGTCGTCGTACGGGCGACCCCTCGAACATCCGGACCGATCCGCATAGGCTCCGGCCATGTCCAATGGTCAGTGGTATCCGCCGGAATGGCCCGACCGTATCCGCGCCCTCGCCGCCGGCGAGCTGACGGCCGTGACGCCCAGACGGGCCGCGACCGTGCTGCTGCTGCGGGACGGCGCCGACGGCCGGCCCGAGGTGCACATGCTGCGCCGACGCACGTCCATGGCCTTCGCGGGCGGCGCGTACGCCTACCCGGGCGGCGGCGTGGACCCGCGCGACGAGCAGCCCGTCCGCTGGGCCGGCCCGTCCCCGGCCGACTGGGCGGCGCGCCTGGGAGTCGCCGGGGCGGCCGAGGCCCAGGCGATCGTGTGCGCCGCAGTACGGGAGACGTACGAGGAGGCGGGCGTCCTCCTGGCCGGGCCGGACCCTTCGTCGGTGGTCGGCGACACCACGGGTGACGACTGGGAGGCGGACCGGGCCGCGCTGGTCGCCCGTGAGCTGCCGTTCGCGGAGTTCCTCGACCGGCGGAAGCTGGTCCTCCGTTCAGATCTGCTGGGCGCGTGGGCGCGCTGGATCACGCCCGAGTTCGAGCCGCGCCGCTACGACACCTGGTTCTTCGTGGCCGCCCTCCCAGCAGGGCAGCGCACCAGGAACGCCTCGACGGAGGCCGACCGCACCGTGTGGATCCACCCCGCCGACGCGGCGGCCGGATACGACCGGGGCGAGCTGCTGATGATGCCGCCGACGATCGCCACGCTCCGCACCCTCGCCTCGTACGGCTCCCCGCTCGCGGCCCTGGACGCGGCCCGCGACCAGGATCTGACGCCGGTCCTGGCGCACGCGCGCGTGGAGGGCGACGAGGTCGTCCTGAGCTGGCCCGGCCACGACGAGTTCACCAAGCACGTGCCGGGCGCCACCCCGTCCATGCCCGACGGGCCCCCGTCCGTGCCCGGCGCCGACCGGTCCGTGTCCGACGGGGCCCCGTCCGCGTCCGATGAGCCTCTGCTGTCCGTCTCCGATGGGGCCCCGTCCGCGTCCGGTGGGCCCCTGTCCGTGTCCGATGGGTCCCTGTCCGTCTCCGATGGGGCCCCGTCCGCCTCCGGTGGGTCCCTGTCCGTGTCCGATGGGGCGCCGTCCGCGTCCGATGAGCCCCTGCTGTCCATGTCCGATGGGGCCCCGTCCGTGCCCGGCGCCGGCGCGCCCACCGGAGGTGCCGTATGACCGACGCAGCCGCCCTCCCCGGCCAGCCGCGCGGAGCCGTGGTCTCGGGTCCCGCCACCGCGCGGGCCGTCAACGTCCTCGCGCCGAACCCGTCCGTGATGACCCTGGACGGCACCAACACCTGGCTGCTGTCGGAGCCGGATTCCGAACTCGCCGTGGTCGTGGACCCGGGCCCGTTGGACGACGGGCACCTCCGGAACGTGCGCGACACCGCCGAGCGGCTCGGCAAGCGCGTCGCGCTCACGCTCCTCACGCACGGCCACTCCGACCACGCGGAGGGCGCCGCGCGGTTCGCCGAGCTGACCGGGACGCGGGTGCGGGCCCTCGACCCGGCGCTGCGTCTCGGCGACGAGGGTCTCGGCGCGGGCGACACCGTCCGGGTCGGCGGGCTGGAGATCCGCGTCGTCCCCACGCCCGGCCACACCGCCGACTCGCTCTGCTTCCACCTGCCGGCGGACCGGGCGGTGCTCACCGGTGACACGATCCTCGGACGCGGTACGACGATGGTCGCCCACCCGGACGGGCGTCTCGGCGACTACCTGGACTCCCTTCGGCGCCTGCGCTCGCTGACCGTGGACGACGGGGTCCATACGGTGCTGCCGGGGCACGGTCCGGTCCTCGACGACGCACAGGGGGCGGTCGAGTTCTACCTCGCCCACCGCGCCCACCGCCTCGCCCAGGTGGAGACGGCCGTCGAGGACGGGTACACGACGGCGCCGGAGGTCGTGGCACACGTGTACGCGGATGTGGACCGGTCCCTGTGGCCCGCGGCCGAACTGTCCGTACGGGCCCAGCTGGAGTACCTGAGCGAGCACGGCCTGATCTAGCCGGCGCGGCCTGGTCTGGCGGGCGCGGCCCGCTCCAGCGGGCAGGGCCTCCTCTGGCGGGCGCGGCCCGCTCTGACGGACGAATCCGGTACGGATCCGCAACCGTCCGTACAAGGTCCGGACCGACAGGATGATTTACGCTCCCTTTACGTCCGGCCGCTGAGCCGTACGGCCGTACGCGTTCACACCATGGGGGGTCTCCACATGTTCGTCCTGTCCATCCTGCTGCTCGTCGGTGCGGCGGTGCTGTACTTCGTCGCCCGCGGCGGTGACAGCCACCGCGGCTTCCGGCTCGGCGCGGTGGGTGCCCTGCTCGCCGGAGTCTTCGCGGGCCTCGCCAGCTGCCTGCACGTCATCAGCGCGTACGAGGTCGGTGTCCCGGTCACCTTCGGCAAGGTCGGCTCGCCGATGACGTCCGGCATGAACTTCACCTCGCCGTTCACCACCGTCACCACGTTTTCCACCCGCCCGGTGGACCTGAACCTCTCCGACAAGGACGTGGTCGAGGTCCGCTCCTCTCAGGGCGGCGTCATGTACGTCGAGGTGACCGTGAAGTGGGCGGTGACCCCCGCCAAGGCGGTGGAGTTGTACCGGCTGGCGGGCAGCGAGTCCGCGATCCAGCAGCGGCTGGTGTTCCCGGACAGCCGGGAGATCATCCGTAACGTCTTCGCCCGCCACACGAGCGAGGAGGGCTACGCCTCCGCCCGCGAGAAGATCAACACCGAGATCGCCGACCTGATCAAGGAGCGGCTCGCCCCGCGCGGCATCGACGTGACGACGGTCAACCTCCGGAACGTGAAGCCGTCGGACCAGCTCCAGAGCCAGATCGACCGCAAGATCCAGCAGGAGCAGGCCACGGAGCGGTCCCAGGAGGCTGCCCGTACGGCCAAGGCGGAGGCCGAGCGCCGCCGTGTCGAGGCCGAGGGCATCGCCAGGGCCAACAAGATCCTCAACGACTCGCTGACCGAGAAGGTCCTGCTCAACCAGTGCATCGACGCCTTCAAGGAGGCGGCGGCGAAGAACCCGGTGTACGCCGTTCCCTGCGGCAGCGGAAGCGGTACCCCGGTGATCGTGGACGGCAAGAAGAACTGACGCCGCCACGGCGGTACGGACGGACGAAGGGCCGCCCCGGGTGACCGGGGCGGCCCTTCGTCGTGCTGCTGTGCTGCGGCTCTTCTGCTGTGGCGCCGCCGTGCCGCGCTGCCGTCCTGGCGCTCTGCCCGCCCGTCTCGGCGCTCTGCCTGCCGTCCGGACGGGCTGCGGTCTGCCGACCGGTTGCGCGCCGCGTCAGCGCGAGCGCTTCGCGAGGCGCTCCACGTCCAGCAGGATCACCGCGCGGGCCTCCAGCCGCAGCCAGCCCCGGCCGGCGAAGTCGGCGAGGGCCTTGTTGACCGTCTCGCGGGAGGCGCCGACGAGCTGGGCCAGCTCCTCCTGGGTGAGGTCGTGCACCACGTGGATGCCCTCCTCCGACTGCACGCCGAAGCGGCGCGACAGGTCGAGGAGCGCGCGGGCGACACGGCCGGGGACGTCGGAGAAGACCAGGTCGGACATCTGGTCGTTGGTCTTGCGCAGCCGACGCGCGACGGCGCGCAGCAGGGCGGTGGCCACCTCGGGGCGGGCGTTCAGCCAGGGCTGGAGGTCTCCGTGGCCGAGGCCGAGCAGCTTGACCTCCGTCAGCGCGGTGGCCGTGGCCGTACGCGGGCCGGGGTCGAACAGGGAAAGCTCGCCGATGAGCTCTCCCGGGCCGAGGACGGCGAGCATGTTCTCGCGTCCGTCGGGGGAGGTGCGGTGCAGCTTGACCTTGCCTTCTGTCACCACGTACAGCCGGTCGCCCGGGTCGCCCTCGTGGAAGAGCGCGTCACCACGGGCGAGCGTCACCTCACTCATCGAGGCGCGGAGCTCCGCGGCCTGCTCGTCATCGAGCGCCGCGAAGAGCGGGGCGCGCCGCAGAACGTCGTCCACGAGTTCTCTCCTATGTCGACCTGCTCAGGGACGTTGGTCCCCATGATGCCGGACTGTTCGGTGCCGTCGAGGAGAGCGGCTCCCCAGGCCCCTCGCAGCTTCATACAGCTTCACGGCAGGTTAATCATCGTGCGATCAATCACAACAAGTTTGACGCACGGGTACGCGTGTCCGTACGGCAGGGGCCCGATTGGGTCGTGATCGCCTGTGGTCGGGGCGGATGTCAGTGCGGGACCGTAGGCTGACCGGGTGTCCAATTCGCCGGTGAGAGCGCAGGCCAAGGGGGCCGGGAGAGTGTCCGGGGAACAGAATTCCGCTGTGGGCGAACAAGTGTCGCCCTCGGTCAAGAAATCCGTACAGAAGGCCCCAAAGCGGGCGAAGAAGGCGGTCAAGCAGGAATCGCGTCTGGCCATGGTCCGGCGCGCCCGCCGGATCAACCGGGAACTCGCCGATGTCTATCCGTACGCCCATCCGGAGCTGGACTTCCGCAATCCGTTCGAGCTGCTCGTGGCGACCGTGCTGTCCGCGCAGACCACGGATCTGCGGGTGAACCAGACGACACCCGCGCTGTTCGCGAAGTACCCGACACCGGAGGACATGGCCGCCGCCGCGCCGGAGGCCCTGGAGGAGATCATCCGGCCCACCGGCTTCTTCCGGGCCAAGGCGAAGTCGCTGCTGGGCCTGTCAACGGCCCTTCGGGACAACTTCGGCGGAGAGGTCCCGGGTCGCCTGGAGGATCTCGTCACGCTGCCGGGTGTCGGCCGCAAGACGGCCAACGTGGTGTTGGGCAACGCCTTCGGCGTACCGGGGATCACCGTGGACACGCACTTCGGGCGGCTCGTGCGGCGCTGGAAGTGGACGGAGCAGGAGGACCCGGAGAAGGTCGAGGCGGAGATCTGCGCGATCTTCCCCAAGTCGGAGTGGACGATGCTGTCGCACCGCGTCGTCTTCCACGGCCGGCGCATCTGCCACTCCCGCAAGCCGGCGTGCGGCGCCTGCCCGATCGCCCCCCTGTGTCCCTCGTACGGGGAGGGCGAGACCGACCCGGAGAAGGCGAAGAAGCTGCTGAAGTACGAGATGGGCGGGTACCCGGGCCAGCGGCTCGCCCCGCCGCCGGACTATCCGGGCAAACCGGCCGCCCCCCTCGGTGGCGGCGAGTGACCCGCCCCGGTGGCTGGAACGAACCGGTGGTCGGCACGCGTTGGGACAGCCGGGGGTGTTGCCTATGACTCGCGCTGGTGAGAACGCCGGTACGGACAGGACGCACGGCGACGGGCGGGACGGCGGTGGCGCGGCCCCCACAGCGCGGGCGGGGGCCGTAAGGGCCCACCACGGGCCGCCGCCCGGCGAGCCGCACCGTCCAGGTGGCGCGGCCACCGAGGCCCGGCACGAGCCCGGCGGCGCCCACGCGGGCGCCGGGCACGGCGAGGGCCACCGGGACGTCCGGCACGGCGAGACGCATGGAGGCGCCCGCGAAGGCGACGCCCACGCGGGTGTCGGCGGCGACACGGCTCAGACCGGCGCCCGCAACGGCGACGCGCACGCCCGCGCCGGCCACGACGGCGCCCAGACCGCCGGCGGCCACCGTGAGGCCCCGGCGTCCGGCGGCCACCGTGAGGCCCCGACGGCCGTCGGCCACGGGGAGGCCCAGAGCGCCGGCGGGCACGGTGAGACCCCGACGACCGGCGGGCACAGCGAGGTTCCGAAGGCCGTCGGGCAGGGCGATGTGCTCGTCAGTGCGGAGGGCCTTCCCCCATGGCTGGAGCCCGTCGCGAACTCCACGCGCACCATCGCGCCCGAGCAGCTCAGCCGCTTCCTGCCGCCCGAGGCGGGCGGCCGCCAGGCTGCCGTGCTCATCCTCTTCGGGGAGGGCGAGCGCGGGCCCGAGCTGCTGCTCATGGAGCGTTCCGGCACGCTCAGGTCGCACGCGGGCCAGCCCTCCTTCCCCGGCGGTGCCCTCGATCCGGTGGACGGCGACCCGGCGACCTCGGGTCCGCTGCGCGCCGCGCTGCGCGAGGCCGAGGAGGAGACCGGGCTCGATCCGTCGGGCGTGCAGGTCTTCGGGGTGCTGCCCCGGCTCTACATCCCCGTGAGCGGATTCGTCGTCACGCCCGTACTGGGTTGGTGGCGTGCGCCGTCGCCGGTCGGCGCCGTCGACCCGGCCGAGACCGCCCGCGTGTTCACCGTGCCGGTGGCGGACCTCACGGACCCCGCCAACCGCGCCACGGCGACCCACCCGAGCGGTCACCGAGGCCCCGCCTTCCTGGTCGAATCGGCTCTCGTGTGGGGTTTCACGGCCGGGCTGATCGACCGGATCCTGCACTACGCGGGCTGGGAGGAGCCGTGGGACCGGGCCAAGCAGGTGCCACTCGACTGGCGTGCATGACAGGCTGGCTGCTGGGCTCCGAGGTCGAACGGGGCGACCGGAGACGAATCTGCGAGGCTAATGACGGTGAACGTGCTGGACATTCTGCTGCTGCTCGCCGCCGTGTGGTTCGCGATCGTGGGGTACCGCCAGGGCTTCGTCGTGGGCATCCTGTCGGTGATCGGCTTCCTCGGCGGCGGCATCGTCGCCGTCTACGTGCTCCCGTTCGTCTGGCGTCAGCTCGGCGGTGACGACAAGAACGTCTCGACGACGGTCGCGATCGTCGCCATCGCCATCGTGCTGATCTTCGCTTCGGTGGGACAGACATTCACCACGCACCTGGGCAACAAGCTGCGCCGCCACATCACCTGGTCGCCGGCCCGCGTCCTGGACGCCACGGGCGGCGCCCTGGTGAACGTGGTGGCCATGCTGCTCGTCGCCTGGCTGATCGGCTCGGCCCTCGCCGGAACCTCCCTGCCGACCATCGGCAAGGAGGTCCGTAACTCCAAGGTGCTCCTCGGCGTCTCACAGGTGATGCCGTCGCAGGCGTCCACCTGGTTCACCGACTTCCAGTCGGCACTGGCACAGAACGGCTTCCCGCAGGTCTTCAGCCCGTTCGCCAACGAGCCCATCACCGAGGTCCGCGCCCCCGACCCGGCGCTCGCCGACAGCCCCGTCGCCGCCCGCGCCCAGCAGTCCATCGTCAAGGTGGTCGGCACGGCGCCGAGCTGCGGCAAGGTCCTCGAAGGCACCGGCTTCGTCTTCGCCGACCGCCGGGTGATGACGAACGCCCATGTCGTCGGCGGTGTGGACGAGCCCACCGTCCAGATCGGCGGGCAGGGCAGGCTGTACGACGCGAAGGTCGTGCTCTACGACTGGCAGCGCGACATCGCCGTACTGGACGTACCCGATCTGAAGGCGCGTCCGCTCCAGTTCACCGACACGGACGCGCGCAGCGGGGACAGCGCGATCGTCGCGGGCTTCCCGGAGAACGGCGCGTACGACGTCCGCTCCGCGCGCGTCCGAGGCCGCATCAACGCCAACGGCCCGGACATCTACCACCGGGGCGAGGTGCGACGCGATGTGTACTCGCTCTACGCGACGGTCCGTCAGGGCAACTCCGGAGGACCGCTCCTGACCACCGACGGCAAGGTGTACGGAGTCATCTTCGCGAGGTCCCTGGACGACGCGAACACCGGCTACGCGCTGACGGCCGACGAGATCCGCGAGGACATCGAGCGGGGTGCGGCCGCCAACCAGCAGGTGGACAGCCAGGGCTGCGCGCTCTGACCGCGCGGGCGCTCCCCCTTCGACCGGGGGAGCGCTCGCGGCCCGGCGCGCCGGCCCCGGCCGCCGGAAGGCTCAGCCGCGGGGATGGCGCAGCCGCGCCGACACCCAGCGGGCGCGGCGCCGGAGAATACGGGGAATACCGAGGCGCAACTCGTGCTCCTGGTTCGGCGGGCCGCTCCTCTCGGGAGTCGGCGCGGAGGCCGAGCGGCGGTTGCGTGCTGCGTCAGCGTAGTCGTGCGTCCAGCCCATACCCCGACCTGTGCCCGGGGCCCAAGGTCGGTAACCGCCTGAGGGACGGCCAATTGGCCTATGCGCCAGGCATTTGGCTGTTCGTAGGACAACCGTTCCGCCGGGTTCCCGTGGCATTCGACGACAGAGCCGGGCGGCGGAGGCCAGGGCCCCGGGCGGAGGGGGCCAGGGCCCCGGGCAGCGGGGAGCAGGGTCCCGTCAGCGGTCCGGTTCGGGGTCCTTGAGCCAGTTGATGAGCTCCGTGGAGAACGCCAACGGGTCCTCCTCGTGCGGGAAGTGGCCGAGACCGTCGAACAGCCGCCAGCGGTACGGTGCTTCCACGTACTCGCCCGACCCCGCCGCGCTGCGTGTGCGCATCGCCGGGTCCTGGGAGCCGTGCAGGTGCAGCGTCGGCACCCGCACGGGGCGCTTCATCCGCCGGTTGAACTGGATACCGTCGGGGCGGGCCATGGACCGCACCATCCACCGGTACGGCTCGATCGAGCAGTGCGCCGTCGACGGAACGGTCATCGCGCGCCGGTAGACCTCGATCGCCTCGTCGTCCGGCTCCTTCGGCCCCGACCAGTCCCGGATCAGCCGGCCGACCAGTGCCGCGTCGTCCGCGACGAGCCGGCGCTCCGGCAGCCACGGACGCTGGAAGCCCCATACGTACGAGCCGGCGCGGGTCTGCGCGAAGTCGGAGAGCATCGCCGACCGCCAGCGGCGGGGATGCGGCATCGACGCGACGGCCAGCCGCCGCACCAGCTTGGGCCGCATCACCGCCGCCGTCCAGGCCAGATAGCCGCCGAGGTCGTGCCCGACGAGCGCCGCGTCCGGTTCGCCGAGGGACCGTACGACGCCGGTGATGTCGAGCGCGAGGTTGGCCGGGTCGTAGCCCCGGGGCGTACGGTCGCTGCCGCCCACGCCCCGCAGGTCCATCGCCACCGCCCGGTACCCCGCCTCGGCGAGCGCGGGCAGCTGGTGCCGCCACGTCCACCAGAACTGGGGGAAGCCGTGCAGCAGCATCACCAGCGGGCCGTCACCCATCTCGGCGATGTGGAAGCGCGCCCCATTGGCGGCGACGTCCCTGTGTGTCCAGGGACCGTCGATCCGTACGGGACTGCCAGGGGTGTTCTCAGGGACCGTCATGCGGACGAGCGTGCCACAGCCGTGGCCTTCTCCCTTACCGGTGCGGCCGGCAGGGCCGTGTCACGCGGGTGCGGCTTGGCCTTCTGGAGCACGGCGGCCGTCTCCTTGACCGAGGCCGCCGTCTTCTGCGGGCCCTTCCCCTTCTTGGCCTTCTTGGCGAAGACGGCGCCGATCAGCCCCAGCAGACCGGCGACGACGATGTTCGCGGCGAAGGACAGCAGGAAGCAGACCGAGAGGTGCCAGTCGCTCCAGGCGTGGATGCCGTACGCGAGGGCGAAGCTGAGCATCGGCAGGGAGAAGATCAGTACCGCGATGGCGGCGGTGAACGCGCCGCCGCTGATGGCGCCGCGCTTGACGTCCTGGCGCAGCTGCGCCTTGGCCAGTGCGATCTCGTCGTGCACCAGCGCGGACATCTCGGCGGTCGCCGAGGCGACGAGCTGGCCGAGGCTGCCCTCGGGTGCGTGTCCGTTGCTCCTGGCGTGGCCGGCCGGGTCGCTCATGGTCTGGCTCCCTCTTCTCTTCTGGGGTCCGACCTCAGATCATGCCGGACGGTCGCCGTCCCCGCGCGGTGCCCCCGCGTCTTCGGCCTGCCGCCGGTGCTCTGCGGCCTTCTTCTCGTAGATCTCCGCCATCCTGCGGTGGTGCTCCGGGTCGTCGACCTCGTACACGTCCGGTATGCCGCTGAAGTCCTCGTCGCGCTCCTCGACCTCGACGAGCGCCCGGTACTTGCGTACGCGCATCTTCAGCAGGACCGTGGCGAGCAGGGCGGCGATGAGCGAGCCGATCAGGACCGCCGCCTTGACCTCGTCGGTCAGCGCGCTGTCGCCGTCGAACGCCAGCTCGCCGATGAGCAGCGAGACGGTGAAGCCGATACCGGCGAGCGTGGCCACCGCGAACAGGTCCGCCCAGGCGAGGTCCTCGTTGAGCTGCGCCCGGGTGAACCGGGCTGTCAGCCAGGTGCCGCCGAAGATGCCGAAGGCCTTGCCGACGACCAGGCCGAGTACGACGCCCAGCGTCTCCGGCTTGGTGAAGACGTCGGCCAGGGCGTTGCCGGAGACCGAGACACCCGCCGAGAACAGCGCGAACATCGGTACGGCGAACCCGGCCGACAGCGGGCGTACCTGGTGCTCGATGTGCTCGCCGGGGGACAGCTTCTCCCCGTCGCGGCGGGTGCAGCGCAGCATCAGGCCCATGGCGACGCCCGCGATGGTGGCGTGGACGCCGCTGTTGTACATCAGGCCCCAGATGACCAGGGCCAGCGGAACGTACACGTACCAGCCGCGCACGCCCTTGTGGAGCAGCAGCCAGAAGACGACGAGGCCGGCGACCGCACCGCCGAGCGCCGCGAAGTTCAGGTCGTTGGTGAAGAACACCGCGATGATCAGGATCGCGAAGAGGTCGTCCACGACGGCGAGGGTCAGCAGGAACGCCCGCAGCGCCGACGGCAGCGAGGTGCCGATGACGGCGAGCACGGCGAGGGCGAAGGCGATGTCGGTGGCCGTCGGCACGGCCCAGCCGGCCAGGGAACCGCCGCCGAAGCCGTTCACCACGACGTAGACGAGCGCGGGGGCGATCATGCCGCACAGGGCCGCGACCACGGGGAGCGCGGCGGCCTTGGGGTCGCGCAGCTCGCCGGCCACCAGTTCACGCTTGAGCTCGATACCGGCGACGAAGAAGAAGATCGCGAGCAGTCCGTCGGCCGCCCAGTGCTGTATCGACAGATCGAGCCCGATCGACTCGAAGCCTATGTGGAACTCCCGCACCGTCTCGTAGCTGCCGGCGAGCGGGGTGTTCGCCCAGACCAGTGCGGCGATGGCGGCGATGAGCAGGAGGACGCCGCCGACGGTTTCGGCGCGCAGCGCCTCAGCGACGAAGGTGCGCTCGGGAAGAGAGAGACGGCCGAGGAACTTGCGGTCGGTCGGGTTGGGCGCGGCCACGGTGAGAGGACCTCCGGTCGGTGTCGGCGGACATGTTGACATACCTGCATATCGACACTGGATGTGTGGACACGCGGACATGCCGAAGCACGTGCCGACCAGACTTCCCGGCGCCCCTCAGATTTATTGTCGCTTTGTTGATGCGATCCATACCCTACCCGGAGGGCGCAAGGGCATATCCGGCAAACTTCACCTTATGCATAAAGAAGGCCCCCGGCGCGTCGTCGCCGGGGGCCTCGCTGGAGCGTTCGGTCCGGAAGTGTCAGGACAGGTCCGAAGCTGTCAGAAATGGCCTGGGCCGGCCTCGGCGGGCCTGAGGGAACAGGTCCGCCGAGGCCGCTCCGGTGTCCGTCGAGCCGCCCTCCGTTGTCCGTCGAGGCGGCCCTGGTCGGTCGAGGCGGTGTCCGCCGAGGTCGCCTGGTGTCCGTCGAGGCGGCTCCGGTGCCCGCCGAGGC
Organism: Streptomyces sp. NPDC047886; assembly: GCF_043204435.1. Lineage (NCBI taxonomy): Bacteria > Bacillati > Actinomycetota > Actinomycetes > Kitasatosporales > Streptomycetaceae > Streptomyces > Streptomyces sp. NPDC047886. The sequence goes on along the minus strand of NZ_JBIDCF010000003.1, from coordinate 50,364 downwards.
CGCCGTCCGGTCAGTGGCGGTCCGATCAGTCCTCGCTGGAGGCGCTCGGCAGCTTGGACTGGATCAGGTCCATCACGGACGAGTCGGTCAGCGTCGTGACATCGCCCAGCTGGCGGTTCTCCGCGACATCGCGCAGCAGGCGGCGCATGATCTTCCCGGAGCGGGTCTTGGGCAGCTCGGCCACCGGCAGGATCCGCTTCGGCTTGGCGATCGGGCCGAGTGTGGCGCCCACGTGGTTGCGCAGATCGGTGACCAGGCCGTCGTTCTCGGCCTCGGCCGCCGCCGTACCGCGCAGGATCACGAACGCCACGATGGCCTGACCGGTGGTCTCGTCGGCCGCGCCGACCACCGCCGCCTCGGCGACCTTGGGGTGCGAGACCAGCGCCGACTCCACCTCGGTGGTCGAGATGTTGTGGCCGGACACCAGCATCACGTCGTCCACCCGGCCGAGCAGCCAGATGTCACCGTCGTCGTCCTTCTTGGCGCCGTCACCCGCGAAGTAGCGGCCTTCGAAGCGGGACCAGTAGGTGTCGATGAACCGCTGGTCGTCGCCCCAGATGGTGCGCAGCATCGACGGCCACGGCTCGGTGAGGACGAGGTAGCCGCCTCCGCCGTTGGGTACCTCGGCGGCCTCGTCGTCCACCACGGTGGCCGAGATACCCGGCAGCGGGCGCTGGGCCGAGCCCGGCTTCGTCTCGGTGACGCCCGGCAGCGGCGAGATCATCATCGCCCCGGTCTCGGTCTGCCACCAGGTGTCCACGATCGGCGTCCGGCCGGCGCCGATGTGCTCCCGGTACCAGATCCACGCCTCCGGGTTGATCGGCTCACCGACCGATCCCAGGACGCGCAGGCTGGACAGATCGAACTTGGCGGGGATGTCGTCGCCCCACTTCATGAACGTACGGATGGCGGTCGGCGCCGTGTAGAGGATCGTGACGCCGTACTTCTGCACGATCTCCCAGAAACGGCCCTGGTGGGGCGTGTCCGGCGTGCCCTCGTACATGACCTGCGTCGCGCCGTTCGCCAGCGGCCCGTACACGATGTACGAGTGGCCGGTGACCCAGCCGACGTCGGCGGTGCACCAGTAGACGTCGGTCTCCGGCTTGAGGTCGAAGACCGCGTGGTGCGTGTACGCCGCCTGGGTGAGGTAGCCGCCGGAGGTGTGCAGGATGCCCTTCGGCTTTCCGGTCGTGCCGGAGGTGTAGAGGATGAAGAGCGGGTGCTCGGCCTCGAACGCCTCCGGTGTGTGCTCGGTGGACTGGCGGGCGACGGCGTCGTGCCACCACACGTCCCGGCCCTCGGTGAACGCGGTCTCCTGCCCGGTACGGCGCACCACGAGGACATGCTCGACCTGCGGGCACTTGGTGAGCGCCTCGTCGATGGCGGGCTTCAGCGCGGACGGCTTGCCGCGCCGGTAGCCGCCGTCCGCCGTGATCACCAGTTTCGCGTCGGCGTCCTGGATGCGGGAGGCCACGGCGTCAGCCGAGAACCCGCCGAAGACCACCGAGTGAGCGGCGCCGATGCGGGCGCAGGCCAGCATCGCGACGGCGGCCTCGGGGATCATCGGCATGTAGACGGCGACCCGGTCGCCCTTGCGGACGCCCAGCTCGGTCAGGGCGTTGGCCGCCTTGGACACCTCGTCCTTCAGCTCCGCGTACGTGAGGGCGCGGCTGTCGCCAGGCTCCCCCTCGAAGTGGATGGCGACCCGGTCGCCGTGACCGGCCTCGACATGCCGGTCCACGCAGTTGTACGCCACGTTGAGCGTGCCGTCGGCGAACCATTTCGCGAACGGCGGGTTCGACCAGTCCAGGGTCTCGGTCGGCTCGGTGGCCCAGCTGAGCCGGCGTGCCTGCTCGGCCCAGAAACCGAGCCTGTCCGCCTCGGCCTGCTCGTACGCGGCCGCCGTCACATTGGCGTTCGCCGCCAGCTCGGCGGGCGGTGCGAAGCGCCGCTCCTCCTTGAGGAGGTTGGCCAGGCTCTCGTTACTCACGACATCTCCCATTCTCAGGGCGTCCGGTGTGTCCCAGCCCATAGCTCATCAGCCGGATGCCCGGGTGACAAGGGTTTCCCACGCATTGGTTTAGACCTGTTGGCGGCTGGTGGGCGGTGGACATGGTGGAGGTGGGGGTGGGCTGATGACCGAAGATCGGTGCGGTGGAGTGGGCCCCTCCTCCCCGGGCGGTGGGAAGGAGGGGCCCAACCACCTCCACGGCCGCCGGACGCGCATGGTTCACCATGCCGGAGACCGGTTCGGAGCCGGGCGGTTCCGCGCCGCCCGGCCCGGCTGGAATCCGGACGGCTGGAGTCGAGCCGTGGCCGGGCTGGGCTCCGCCCGGCTGGACTCCGCTTGGCTCGGCTGGGTCCGCCCGCCTGGGGTCGAGCCGTCCGGCCGGTCCGGGGTCCGCCCGCCTGGGGTCGAGCCGTCCGGCTTCACTCGGGCCGGGTCGGTTCCGTTACGGCTCGGCTTGGGCTTGGGCTTGGGCTTGGGCTTGGGCCTGGACCTGGGCTGCCCGGAGCTGCCCGCTTCGGCCGGCTCGCTCCGGCATGGTTCGTCGGCAGGCCCGATCCGGCACGGGCGGTCGCCGCTGCCCGCAGCGTCAGGCGTGAGCCTCTTCCCGGCGTACGGCCGGCGCCACGCGCCGGAAGACGTCGTCCACCTCATCCGTATGGGTCAGCAGATACGCCTGTGCCTCACCGACGTGGAAGTACATCCCGTGGAGCTCCAGCGTGCCGTCCGCCAGGCGCCGGGCCACCGACTCGTGGGCCTTCAGATGCTCCAGCTGCTGCACCACATTGGTCAGGCAGAGCTGCTCCACCGCGTCGGCGGGGAGCCGTCCCGCGATCCTGGCCCAGGTGCGGCGCTTGCTGCGCATCCGCTCCAGACTCGGCTGCCCGTGCCGCAACCAGCGTCGCAGCGGGGTCTGCGGTGCCCCCTCGTCAGGGGCGCCGCTCAGCAGGGCCTGCATGGCCCCGCACCCCGAGTGGCCGCACACGGTGATGGACTGCACCCGCAGCACCTCCACCGCGTACTCGATCGCGGCCGCCACCGAGTCGTCCCCGCCCTCGTCGCCGGGCAGGGGTACGAGGTTGCCCACGTTGCGCACGGTGAACAGATCACCCGGTCCGCTTGCCGTGATCATGCTGGTGACCAGCCGGGAGTCAGCGCAGGTCAGGAACAGTTGCGAAGGCCGCTGCCCTTCGCGGGCCAGGCGTGCCAGCTCCTCGCGTACGAGGGGGGCCGTGTGCCGCTGGAACGAGCTGAGCCCGCTGGCGAGCCGGTTCGCCTTCGTGCGCGGCGGTTCGGTCGTGTGCTCGCCGCACTGGTGGTTGCGCCACGGGGTCCAGGTCCGGCAGCAGGCGTGCGAACCGGACGCGGGCTCGGCGATCCTCCCACCGGACCGGCCGGTCAGCTCGACCCGGCCGCCCCTGGTCGTATGGGACCCCTGCCAGTCCTGCAGGGTCTCGTAGGCGGCGTGATCCATGAAGGAACCGTCCAGCTCCACCACCACATGGGCTCCCTGCGGAACCTGGTGCAGCACCCGGCTGAGCCGTGGCACAGCGAGGAACGTCAACTGGCCCCGCACCCTGATGTGTTCGGCGCCATCCCGCTCCTCCCTGGTGATCCGGGTCCTCGACAGCCGGTGCATCGCGACGCCCGTGGCCACCACGATGCCCAGGGCCACGCCCTGGAGGACGCCGATGAGGACGACACCGCCGAGGGTCGCCGCGTACACGAGCACCTCGCGATGCCGGGTGACGCTGCGGATATGGGTGATGCTGACCATCTGTACGCCGACCACCATCACCAGCGCGGCGAGTGCCGGCAGCGGGATCAGATCGAGCAGGGGGACGAGGAGAAAGGCCGCCAGCAGCACCCAGACGCCGTGCAGCATCGTGGAGTTGCGGCTCACCGCGCCCGCCGACACATTGGCCACACTGCGCACCGCGACTCCGGCGACCGGCAGTCCGCCCAGGGCCCCGGACACGGCGTTCGCGGCGCCCTGACCTGCCAGTTCGCGGTCCAGCCGGGAGCGCGGGACCTGGCTGCCCGTGTCCTTGCGGGCTGCGACCAGCTTGTCGACGGCGACGGCCGACAGCAGTGACTGGACGCTGGTGACCAGCGTGACGGTGAGCACCCCGGCGGCGATGCCGAGAACGGGTCCCTCCGGGATCCCCGGCAGCGCATGGCTGCTCCAGGAGGGCAGGTCGACGCGGGGCACGTGCATTCCGGCCGCCCACGCGAGGACGGTCGCCGCGGCGACCGACACCAGCGCGGCGGGCACCTTGCGGACGATCCGGCCCCCGCGTCCCGGAAGCCGTGGCCACACCAGCAGCACGACCACGGTGAGGACGCTCACCGACAGCGCGGCCGTATGCGGGTCGGCGAGCTGCCCCGGCAGCCCGAGGGCGTTGGCCACGACGTTGCTCTGCGGTGTGCCGCCGAGAACGATATGGAGCTGGGCGAGCGCGATCGTGACACCGATGCCCGCGATCATGCCGTGCACGATCGCCGGGGACACGGCGAGTGCCGAGCGCGCCACCCGCAGGGTGGAGAGCCCTAGTTGGGCGAGTCCGGCGAGAACGGTGATGGCGCAGGTGGTGCGCCATCCGTACCGCTGGATCAACTCAGCGGTGACCACGGTCAGTCCGGCTGCGGGTCCGCTCACCTGGAGCGGCGCACCGCCGAATCGGCCGGCGACGATGCCGCCGACGGCGGCGGCCACCAGTCCGGCCTGGAGCGGCGCCCCGGTGGCGAGAGCGATGCCGAGGGATAGCGGCAGGGCGATGAGGAACACGGCGATGGACGCGGACAGGTCCGCGCCCGCGATCGGGAAGCGGCGACCGCCTGGCGGGCTGTGCGGTCGGCTGAAGCGGGACCTTCGGGCCGCCCATGACGTACGGGACAGGCGGGAGGCGCCGGTGGTGCGGGCGCCGGGGTCGGCCGAGGGGCCGGAGTTGCTGGTGCGCGGGGGTACAAGGGCGGTCATGGTCCCGTCTTCTCCTCCGGGGCGGCGCGGTCGCGGATACGTGCGAGACGAACAGAAGCGTGCGAGACGAACGTGGGGCGCGGCCGTGGGGCACGGCGTGCAGCGGGCGGGATTCCCAACTCTCAGTAAATGGATCGTAATGCAGAGTAAAGAGTCCGGCATTATTTTCGGGGCAAATAGGGCAATGATTCACTCGTGGTGGTGATAAGTGTGTCTAGTACGGCTTGTCATACCTTTTCCCCTCCGGTCCCGGTGCGACGTTGGCGGCGCTCGCAATCGACCCCGGGAAGCACAGAAGGGTGGGCGGATGATGGCCGCCACGAAGAGGATCACTGTCGGCGCCGTCGCGGTGGCGCTGACCGCCGGGCTGGCGGGCTGTGCCGGCACGGACGAGTCGGCCCCCCAGGGGGCGCCGGGCCCCAAGAAGGGAGCAGCCGCGCCGAAGAGCGCGGTCCGGCTGATCGGCGACGGATCGACGTCCTTCACCGGGGCCCAGCCCGGACTCCGCAAGCCCGAGAGGCTGAAGCCCGGTCAGAAACCGCCCCAGTTCGTCGTCTTCTCCTGGGACGGGGCCGGCGAGGACAGCCAGAAGCTGTTCTCGCACTTCCGCACAGTGGGCAAGAAGTACGGCGCGACGATGACCTACTTCCTCAGCGGCGTCTATCTGCTGCCGGAGGACAAGGCAACCCTCTACAACCCGCCAGGACACGCCCCGGGCCGGTCCGACATCGGCTTCAACGACACCGAGGGCATTCGCGCAACCGTCCGCGAACTGCGCGGTGCCTGGCTGGAGGGCAACGAGGTCGGCACCCACTTCAACGGCCACTTCTGCGGCGCCGCCGGCGGCGTCGGCACCTGGTCCGTGGAGGACTGGAAGAGTGAGATCGCGCAGGCCAAGTCCTTCGTCAAGAACTGGCGCACCAACGCGGGCCTTACCGCCGAGAAGCCGTTGCCGTTCGACTATGACAAGGAGCTCATCGGTGCCCGCACCCCGTGCCTGGAGGGCCGCGAGAACTTCATGCGCGCCGCGAGCGAGCTGGGCTGGCGGTACGACACGAGCGGGGTCAACAACCAGGTGTGGCCGGACAAGGACGAGGGGCTGTGGGACCTGTCGATGCAGCTCGTCCCCGTCCCGGGCCGCACGATCGAGACGCTCTCGATGGACTACAACTTCATGGTCAACCAGTCGGGGACGGTCAAGGGCGACCCCGCGCGCCACAAGTACTGGGGCGATCAGATGCGCGACGGCCTGATCCAGGCGTTCACCCGCTCGTACCAGGGCAACCGGGCCCCTCTGATCATCGGCAACCACTTCGAGTCGTGGAACGGCGGCACGTATATGCGGGCGATCGAGGAGACGATCGCGCACGTCTGCGTGCAGGCGGAGGTGCGCTGTGTGTCGTTCCGCCAGCTCGCCGACTGGCTGGACGCTCAGGACCCGGACGTGCTCGCGAAACTGCGGACACTGAAGGTGGGGCAGGCGCCGGCCGAGGGCTGGGCGTCGTTCCTCGCCCCCCGTCCGGCGGTCGCCGCCTCCGGCTCCGCCGCCCCCCGGTCCGCCTCACCCGGCTCGGCCCCGTCACGCAGTACGTCCTAGTTGTACTGACCTGGGCGGTCCTTGCCGGGACCCGGCGGTGCCGGGACCCGGCGGTGCCGGGCCCCGGTGGCGAACGGAACCGGCGACGGCCGGTCCCCGGCGTCGGGCCTCAGGACAGCTGGGGGAGCGCTTCACCGAGGACGAAGGCGGGGTCGACCTGCGCGGCCAGGTCGGCACCCGTCTTCTCATTGCCCCAGCTCCGCGCGTTCTTCAAGTGGAAGTGGACCATCTGGCGGGTGTAGCGCTCCCAGTCCCGGTTCCGGTACGAGGCGTCCGCCGTCGCCCGCAGGGAGTGCAAAGCCGAGCGGTTCTCCGCCTCCAGCAGTTCGAACGGCGCGGGGCGGCCCTTCTCCATGGCGCGTACCCAGTCCGAATGCCCGAAGGTCACGAGCAGGTCGTCGCCCACCTGGTCCCGTAGGAAGTCCACGTCGTCCGCGCCCTGGACCTTGTTCCCGACCACCCTCAGGGCGACGCCGAAGTCCCGTGCGTACTCCTTGTACTGGCGGTACACGGACACGCCCTTCCTGGTCGGCTCCGCTACCAGGAACGTCATGTCGAAACGCGTGAACATGCCGGACGCGAAGGAGTCGGAGCCGGCCGTCATGTCCACCACGACGTACTCGTCCGGGCCGTCCACCAGGTGGTTGAGGCAGAGCTCGACCGCGCCCACCTTGGAGTGGTAGCAGGCGACCCCGAGGTCCGCCTCGGTGAACGGCCCGGTGGCCATGAGCCGCACCTCGCCGTCGTCCAGCCGAACCGGCCGGGCGCACGCCTCGTAGATCGGGTTGTCCTCACGGACCCGCAGCAGCCGGGAACCCTCACCGGGCGGGGTCGTCTTGATCATCGTCTCGGCCGAGGCGATCCGTGGATTGCCGCCGCGTAGATAGTCCTTGATCAGCGGCAGATGGGCGCCCATCGCGGGCAGTGCGGCGGCTTCGTTCTCCTCCAGGCCGAGTGCGACCCCGAGGTGCTGGTTGATGTCGGCGTCCACCGCGACGACGGGCGCCCCATGGCTGGCGAGATGGCGGATGAAGAGCGAGGACAGCGTCGTTTTGCCGCTGCCGCCCTTCCCTACGAAAGCGATCTTCATGTTCACCTAGGGTAGTGGTTCGATCGCGGCGGGTCCGCGAGCCGTATGAGGAACACCACTCGGGCGGGGGTCGAAAGGGTGGGACGCGTAGCCTCCTTACTTATGAGTACGAATGCCGCTGACCCGCTGGCCGCCCTCGCGGCGCTGCCCGGTGTACCCGAAGCCGTGGACTCCGTACGCAAGGCCGTCGACCGTGTCTACGGACACCGGGTGATGAGGCGGCGCAGCAACGAGGTGTCGTCGGAGGCCGCGCTGCGCGGCGCCCGCGGTTCTGCGGCGCTGTCCGGGGCGGACTGGGCGCTGGAGGAGGTGCGCAGGCGTACCGACTTCGGCGCCGACGAGGAGGCGCGCACGGTCGGCGCCGCCCTGCGCCTGAGTGCCGAGGCGGGTCAACTCCTCTCCATCTGGCGGCAGTCGCCGCTGCGGGTGCTCGCCCGGCTGCACCTGGTCGCGGCGGGTGGTGTGGGTGGTGCCGACGCCGCCGGGGTCGCCGATGGTGCCGGTGACGCGGTGGGCAGGCCGCGGCGGAACGGTGAGGCGGTGCGTGAGCCGCTGATCGACGCGCCGCTGCCGGATGCCGCCGAGGTCGCGGGCCGGCTGGACGGGCTGTCGGACGTGATCATCGCGGGTGGCTCGGCACCGGCCCTGGTGACAGCTGCCGTGGTGCACGGCGAGCTGCTCGCGCTGCGGCCCTTCACGACGTACAGCGGACTCGTGGCGCGGGCGGCCGAGCGCATCGTCCTGGTCGGGAGCGGGCTCGACCCCAAGGGAATCTGCCCGGCCGAGGTCGGACACGCGGAGCTGGGGCGCGAGGCGTATGTCGCGGCGTTCGAGGGTTATCTCTCCGGTACCCCCGAAGGGGTCGCGCGGTGGATCGCGCACTGCGGCCGGGCCGTGGAGCTGGGTGTGCGCGAGTCGACGGCGGTGTGCGAGGCGCTGCAGCGCGGCGCGGCCTGAACGGGCTCGGTACAGGGTGCGGCGGTACCGAGAATCGGTACCGCCGCTGGCACGTCCGCCGAGTTACCATGCGTCCTCGATATGTGCCCATCAGGCGGGGACTTTGCCCGACGCCTGGTGCGGCTGGCCCGTAATCGACGGGTCGACGTCGCGTGGGTGCTCAGCTTTCGTGCTGTTCGGTCCGTGGGGCCTTCTTGCTCAACAGGTGATCCTCTCGGATGTCCTTGGTCTCGCGGGCCGTTAAGTCCTTTGTACTACCGTCAGCCGGTATGTGAAAGTCCTGGTTCCACTTTTTACTGTCGTGTTCACACGCGGACAAAGGGTGTGGGCATCGCGCGAGCCGCAGCCTGACGGCGTCTGCTTGCGTACCAGACGAGCCCGGCGGTGGCGGCGGCCGCGCCCACCGCGGCCGCTGCCATGAGCGCCGGACGCGGAGGCATCTTGAACGTGGGGATCCGCTGCTTGAGCCGGACCGGCCGGTCGAAGACGAGAACCGGCCAATCGCGGGCGACCGCCTCGCGCCGCAGCGCCCGGTCCGGATTGACCGCGTAAGGATGTCCGACGGCCTCCAGCATGGGGAGGTCGGTGGCCGAGTCGCTGTAGGCGTAGCAGCGCGCCAGGTCGTACCCCTCGGACTCGGCCAGCTCGCGGATCGCGTCCGCCTTGGTCGGGCCGTAGGCGTAGTACTCGACCTCGCCGGTGAAGCACCCGTCGTCGCCGACCACCATCCGCGTCGCCACGACCCGGTCGGCGCCCAGCAGTTCCCCGATGGGCTCCACCACCTCGGCGCCGGACGTGGAGACGATCACCACGTCCCGGCCGGCGGCGTGGTGCTCCTCGATGAGCGACGCCGCCTCGTCGTAGATGATGGGATCGATCAGGTCATGGAGGGTCTCGGCGACCAGCTCCCTGACCTGCTGGACGTTCCATCCCTTGCACAGCGCGGAGAGGTACTCGCGCATGCGCTCCATCTGCTCGTGATCGGCGCCGCCCGCGAGGAAGACGAACTGGATGTAGGCGGTGCGTAGTACAGCTCGGCGGTTGATCAGTCCGCCTTGGTAGAAGGACTTGCTGAAGGTCAGTGTCGACGACTTCGCAATGACCGTCTTGTCCAGGTCGAAGAAGGCCGCTGTGCGGGGCAAGGAGTGGTTTTCCACGAGCCCGAGCATAGGTGCACTCCATTCGGCGTACGCTGGGGCGTGTGGGTTTGCCTGAGAAGGCTCTCGGGTACACCATGGAAGTCACGGATCGTTCGCGACCGTGCTAACCCGGCCCGGCTCCTCCCCCCCCCGAGTCGGCCGGATAGACGACCCCCGCTCTCCCCCCCGGCGGGGGTCGTCGCATGTCCGGACGTATTTCCGTGTGGCGATCACGCAGGACGCCGATCATCTCTTCCTCCCGGTCGTCGCGTCGGCTGTGCCCTTCGACCACCATGACTCGTCACTGTGCGTAGCGCTAGGGCTGCTCTCCGGAAGTCACCGGTATGAGCTACCGGGATATTCACAACCGCTGAGTTGTCCACAGTTTTTGAGCAAGATCCACTTTATTTCCGGAACGCCCCCACTGTGATTCCCGCCGCGAAGTCCGCGGACCGGAGGAAACGCAGATCTCTGACGAGAAGACAGATGAGTGAAGGGGGCGCAGATCGTGGCTGGATCCATCACATCCGACCGGGCGCCGGCCGCCGAGGCGCGGCGGGCCGGGCCGCTGATCGTGACCGAGGACGAAGAACTCCTCGACGACCTGCTGAGACTGTGCGCGGCGGCGGGCGCGCACCCACAGGTCCACCACTCCGTGCCGGAGCGCGGGGCGAACTGGGAGGCCGCACCGCTGGTCCTGGTCGGCGACGACGCGGCCGCCCGATGCAGGGGCGCCGCACGCAGACGCGGAGTCCTGCTCGTCGGCCGTGACCAGGACGATCCCGGCGTATGGCGGCGCGCCGTGGAGATCGGCGCCGACTGCGTGCTGCGGCTGCCGGACGCGGAGCGCTGGCTCGTGGACCGTATCGCCGACGTGGCCGAGGGCGTGGGGCGCCAGGCGCTGACCGTCGGAGTGATCGGCGGACGCGGCGGGTCCGGTGCGTCGACCCTGGCCTGCGCCCTCGCCGTGACCGCGGCTCGCTGCGGACGGCGGACGATGCTCGTGGACGGGGACCCCCTCGGTGGCGGCCTCGACGTGCTGCTCGGCGGAGAACAGGCGGAGGGGCTCCGATGGCCGGATTTCGCCGCTTCCGAGGGACGTGTCGCCGGTGCGGCGCTGGAGGAGTCGCTGCCCTCGCTGTGCGGTCTGCGCGTCCTCAGCTGGGACCGGGGTGACGCCGTCGTCATCCCTCCCGAGGCGATGCGGTCGGTCCTCGCGGCTGCCCGCAGGCGCGGCGGGGTCGTCGTCGTGGACCTGCCCCGCCGGATCGACGGCGCCACCGCCGAAGCCCTGGCCCAGCTGGACCTCGGTCTGCTGGTCGTGCCCGGCGAGCTGAGGGCCGTCGCGGGTGCGAAACGCGTGGCGTCGCTGGCGGGCATGGTCCTGCGGGATCTGCGGGTCGTGGCACGCGGGCCGTACACCTCCGGCGTGGACGAACAGTGGATCGCCGATGTCCTGGGCCTCCCCCTCGCCGGTGAACTGCCCGTCGAACCCGGTCTGCCGGCCGCAGTCGATGCCGGCGTGCCACCGGGTGACAGCACGGCCGGGCCGCTCGGGCGGTTCTGTACGGCCTTCTGGGAGCGCGCGTTCGCCGGGGAGGGTGTCTCATGACGGCCGGGCTGCTGGAGGCCGTACGGCAGCGGCTCGCCGAGAGCGGCACCGACCCGACTCCAGCCGGAGTCGCGGCGGCGCTCCGGGCACAGGGGCGACTGCTGGGCGACGCCCAGGTGCTCGGCGCCGCGGAGGCGTTGCGCTGCGAACTGGTCGGCACCGGGCCGCTGGAGCCGCTGCTCGCCGATCCCGCCGTGACGGACGTACTGGTGTCGGCGCCGGACCGGGTCTGGGTGGACCGGGGCGCCGGGCTCGAGCGGTCGGACGTGTCGTTCCCGGACGCGGCGGCCGTACGGCGGCTGGCCCAGCGGCTCGCGTCTGTCGCCGGACGACGCCTCGACGATGCCCGGCCGTGGGTCGACGCCCGGCTGCCCGACGGGACGCGTATGCATGCCGTCCTGCCACCGGTGGCGGTCGGCTCGACCTGTCTGTCGCTGCGCGTGGTGCGGCCGCGGGCGTTCTCCCTGGGGGAGCTCGTCGCGGCGGGGACGGTGCCACCGGGCGGCGACCGGCTGCTGCGCGCTCTGGTGGACGCCCGGGTCTCGTACCTGGTCAGCGGCGGGACCGGAACGGGCAAGACGACCCTCCTGTCGACGCTCCTGGGGCTGGTGGGCGGGACGGAGCGGATCGTGCTGGCCGAGGATTCGGCGGAACTCCGGCCGGACCACCCGCATGTGGTGCGACTGGAGGCCCGGCCCGCGAACCAGGAGGGCGCCGGCCGGGTCACCCTGCGGGACCTCGTGCGGCAGGCCCTGCGCATGCGGCCGGACCGGCTGGTCGTCGGCGAGGTGCGCGGGGCGGAGGTCACAGACCTGCTGGCCGCCCTCAACACCGGTCACGAAGGAGGGTGCGGCACCGTGCACGCCAACACCGCATCCGACGTTCCGGCCCGGCTGGAGGCGCTCGGCACGGCCGCCGGACTGGACCGGGCGGCACTGCACAGCCAGCTGGCGGCCGGCCTGTCGACGGTACTGCACCTCGTACGGGACCGGGACGGCATGCGGCGGATCGCCGAGGTGCATGTGCTGGACCGCGACCGGGCCGGTCTCGTGGTCACCGTGCCGGCGCTGCGGTGGGGCGCCGACGGGTTCCTGTACGGACGGGGCTGGGACCGGCTGCGCATGCTCATCGGGGGTGCGCGGTGGTGACGGTACAGCCTGCGTACGCGGCGGCCGTGTGCGCGGGCGTGGCCGCCTGGCTGCTGGCGGTCGGGGAGCCGGTGCCCCGTCGCGCGCGGCTCCTTTTCGCCGGGGCCGGGCCTGAGGAGACATCGGCGTCCCGATGGAGGGACGAGTGGTGGCGCCGGTGGAAGCTCCTGGCGCTTGAGCGGCGCGAGTGGCTCTGCCTGCCGCCGGCGGCCGTTCTGGCGGTGTTCGGACAGTCCCCACTGCCCCTGATCGCCGGTGCTGCCGCGGTTCCGTTGGCCAGGCGGTGGCTGCGTGCCCGAGCGGGGCGCCAGGAGCGGGACCGGCGGACGGAGGCGGTGATCGGGCTGTGCGGAGCGGTCTCGGGCGAACTGCGTGCCGGATGGCAGCCCGCGCAGGCGCTGCACTTCGCCGCACGGTCCACCGGGGCGCTCGGCGAGGAGGAAGCCGAGGTGCTGGCCGCCGCGAGGTTCGGGGACGACGTACCGGGCGCCCTGCGGAAGGCGGCGTTCGCGGACGGTGCGGACGGGCTGGCGGGGCTGGCTGCCTGCTGGCAGGTGGCCGTCGACGGCGGCGCCGGACTGGCGGCCGGCCTCGACCGACTGGAGGCGGCGCTGCGCGAGCGGCGCGACCAGCGGGAACGGCTGCGGGCACAGCTCTCGGGTGCGTGGGCGACGGTCGTTCTCCTGGCACTGCTGCCCCTCGCGGGTCTCGCCATGGGAGGGGCCCTGGGCGCCGATCCACTGCGGGTCCTGCTGCACACCCCGGCCGGGATCGGATGCCTGGCCGTGGGCTGCGCGCTGGAGGCGGCCGGCCTGTGGTGGGCCGGGCGGATCGTCCGGGCGGGGGAGGAAACATGATCGCTGAATACACGCAGTACACGCAGTACACGCAGTACACGCAGTACACGCGGTACACGCACGGGAGCGCGGCCGTGGCCGTCGCTGCGGCGGGTGCCCTGTGGCTGGGCTGGGAGATGGCGGCGTGGCGACGACGGCGCCGGGTACGGGGGCGGCTCGATGCGCTGCTGGCCGGGGGCCATGACCGGGGCCGGGACCGCGCCACGGGCCAGGGGCAGGGCCGGGAGCGTGGCCGTGGCCGGCGGCGGGTTCCCCGCTTGGCCTGGTGGCCGGTGAGCGGGGCGGCGGCCGGGCGGTGGGCGATGCCGCTGGCCGCCGCGGTCATCGGCTGGATGCTCGTCGGCGGGGTGGCCGGTTGCGTGGTCGGGGCGGTTGCCGCGTACGGGGTGCGGAGGTGGCGGCTGCGGCCGCGTCCCGTGGCCGAGGACGGGGCGGTGGCGCGGCAACTGGCGCTGGCGGCAGACCTTCTGGCGGCGTGTCTGTCGGCCGGTGCGGGTCCCCGCGAGGCGGCGGAAGCGGTCGGCGCTTCGCTGGGCGGCCCCGTCGGCGAGCGGCTGAGCCGAGCGGCGGCCGAGCTGGGGCTGGGCGGTGACCCCGCCGAGGCGTGGGGCAGGCTCGGCGCCATACCGGGAGCCCGGGAGCTGGCCAGGTGCCTGGAGCGGGCGGCGGCATCGGGGGCTCCGGCGGCCGGGCCCGTCTCCCGGGTGGCCGCCGCGCTGCGCGCGGAACGCGCCCGCGAGTCGGCGGCTCGGGCCCAGCGGGCGCAGGTGTTGATCACGGCTCCTGTGGGGCTGTGCTTCCTGCCCGCCTTCCTTGCGGTTGGCGTGGCCCCGGTCGTCATGGGCCTGGCGAGCGAACTGCTGTGAACAGAACCGGAAACGGAATCACATGTGAACGAGCGGTACGGCACGAGCCGTCCGCCATGAGGGGGTTGGTTGCTGTGGGGACGTGGATCGCGGCCCGCTGGGGCCGGTCGCGGGCGCTGGCGCGGATGCGCCGGGACGCGGGGATGAACACGGCCGAGTACGCGATGGGAACGATCGCCGCGTGTGCTTTCGCGGCGGTCCTATACAAGATCGTCACGAGCGATGTGGTGTCGGCGGGGCTGGAGTCGGTGATCGGCAGGGCGCTCGATGCGCAGTTCTGACGCCGAGACGACAGTGCCGGAAACGGCCTGTCCTGCCAGGGCGGGCCGCGCGGCAAGTGTCAGCGGGGATCGGGGGTCGATCACGGCGGAGGCGGCGGTGACACTGCCCGCGCTGGTGCTGTTCACGGCCGCCCTGCTGTGGGCCCTGAGCGCGGCGGCCGCGCACATCCAGTGCGTGGACGCGGCCCGGGCGGGGGCGAGGGCGGCCGCGCGATCGGATCCCCCGGCGGTCGCGGCCGCCGCCGCCCGGTCGGCCGCCCCGCACGGAGCCACGGTGGCGGTGGAGCGGGAAGGTGACCTGTGGCGCGTACGGGTCGACGCGCCGGCACCCGGGCCGGGCCCGCTGGCACTGACGCTGCACGCGGAGGCGGCCGCCCTGGCAGAGGACACGCTGGGCGAATCCACGCCGGGCCATGCCATGCCGGACCATGCCATGCCGGGTGTCACCCCGCGCGATAACGCCATCCAGGGCGGGCGCTCCCCGGGCGGTGGTGTGCCGTGAGAGGAGGTGACCGGGGCGCCGCGACCGTATGGGCGGCGGTGGCGGCGACCGCGATGTGCGCGGTGTTCGCCCTGGTGCTCGCGCTGGGCCAGGCGGTCGCCGCCAAGCACCGCGCGGGCGGGGCCGCCGACCTCGCCGCGCTCGCGGCGGCGGACCGTGCGCTGTGGGGCACCACCCGTGCCTGCCAGGCGGCGGCCCGGGTGGCGAGTGCCCAGGACGTGGAGCTGGTGCGATGTGCGGTACGCGGCGAGATCGCGGACGTCACCACACGGGCACGCCTCGGCCCGTACGCCCCTGAAGCCAGATCCCGGGCGGGCCCACCCGCGGCAGCCGTGCCAAGCCCGCCCGTCCCGCCGCCATAGTCCGCCGGCTCGCCCTTCTCGGGAGCCCGCCCATCTGGTCCCACCGGGCTCGATCTTCCGGGACGGCCCTCCCGAGCCCGCCCCAACCGGACGGTCCTTCCCGGACGGTCCTTCCCGGACGGTCCTTCCCGGACGGTCCATCCGGGGACCGCCCGTCCCGCCTTCCCGGATGGTCCATCGGGAGACTGCCCCTCCCGACCGCCCTTTCCGGCCAGGCCACCGCGCGCTAGGCCGGACACGACCGGAGACCGCCACCTGACACCGGATGCCAGACCCGGACCCCGACCCGGGCCCAGGTCCACGTCCCAGGCCCAGGTCCACGTCCCAGGACGAGGTCCACGTCCCAGGACCTCCAAGCCCCGGGCCCAGGCTCCCGGCCCCCGATGCTCGTCTCCGGCCCGGCCCCGCCCGGCCCAGCTCAGCCGGCTCCCGGCCCCCACGCCACCACGCCAATACGGCCCCCACGCCACCACGGCGACTACGGCGTCTCCGGCGTCTGTGGCGCCCCGCGCAGGAGTTCCGTGAGGAGCCGGACGGCGCCGCGCTTGTGCAGCGGATCGTTGCCGTTGCCGCACTTGGGCGACTGGATGCAGGACGGGCAGCCCGCCTCGCACTCGCAGGAGGCGATCGCCTCGCGGGTCGCGGTGAGCCAGGCGCGAGCCGTGTGGAAGGCGCGTTCGGCGAAGCCGGCACCGCCCGGATGGCCGTCGTACACGAACACCGTCGGCAGCAGTGTGTCGGGATGGAGCGGGACGGAGACTCCGCCGATGTCCCAGCGGTCGCAGGTGGCGAAGAGCGGCAGCAGACCGATGGACGCGTGCTCGGCGGCGTGCAGTGCGCCGCCCAGCTGCTCCGGGTTCACCCGGGCGGCGTCGAGCTGGTCATCTGTGACCGTCCACCACACGGCCCGGGTGCGCAGGGTGCGCGGCGGCAGGTCCAGCTTGGTCTCGCCGAGCACCTCACCGGTGATCAGACGGCGGCGCAGGAAGGAGACGACCTGGTTGGTGACCTCGACCGACCCGTAGCAGAGGCGGGCGTCGCCCCAGGGGATCTCGGTGTCGGTCTCCAGGACGGAGATGGAGGTGGTGTCGCGGGCGGTGGTCGAGTACGGAGGGTTCGCCTCCTCGACAAGGGCGACCGAGTCCTTCAGATCGAGGTGCCGTACCAGATAGGTGCGCCCCTGGTGGAGGTGGACGGCGCCGTCGTGGACGGCGGTGTGGGCGGCGGAGTCGTCGACCGTGCCGAGCAGTCGGCCCGTACCGGCCTCCACGATCTGGACGGGGCTTCCGCCCGCGCCCCGGATGTCGGCGAGGTCGGCGGCGCGTTCCCGGCGGGTCCAGTACCAGCCGGAGGCGCGGCGGCGCAGCAGGCCAGCCGACTCCAGCTGGGGCAGCAGTCCGGCGGCGGCCGGACCGAACAGGGCCGGATCGTTCTCGGTGAGCGGAAGTTCGGCCGCGGCGGCGCACAGATGGGGGGCGAGGACGTACGGGTTGTCGGGATCCAGGACGGTCGATTCGACGGGCCGGCGGAACAGGGCCTCGGGGTGGTGGACCAGGTAGGTGTCCAGCGGGTCGTCCCGGGCGACGAGGATGGCGAGGGCGCCCTGGCCCGCACGTCCGGCGCGGCCCGCCTGCTGCCACAGGGAGGCGCGGGTGCCCGGGTAGCCGGCGATGACGACGGCGTCGAGGCCGGAGACGTCGATGCCGAGTTCCAGGGCGGTCGTCGCGGCGAGGCCGAGCAGTTCACCCGAGTGGAGGGCCTGCTCCAGGGCCCGGCGTTCCTCGGGCAGGTAGCCGCCCCGGTAGGCGGCGACACGCCGGGCGAGGGAGCGGTCCACTTCGGCGAGGCGTTCCTGGGCGATCACGGAGATGAGCTCGGCGCCCCGCCGGGAGCGGATGAAGGCGACCGAGCGCACGCCCTGGACGGTCAGGTCGGTCAGCAGGTCGGCGGTCTCGGCGGTGGCCGTCCGGCGGACGGGGGCGCCCTGCTCGCCGTGGAGGTCGGTGAGGGGCGGTTCCCACAGGGCGAAGACCAGTTCGCCTCGGGGGGAGGCGTCGTCGGCGACCTCGTGGACGGGCAGGCCGGTCAGACGCTCGGCGGCGGCCGCAGGCTCGGCGGCGGTGGCCGAGGCCAGGAGGAAGACGGGATCGGAGCCGTAGCGGGCGCAGAGCCGGCGCAGACGGCGCAGTACCTGTGCCACGTGCGAGCCGAAGACGCCCCGGTAGGTGTGGCACTCGTCGATGACGACGTAGCGCAGGGCGCGCAGGAAGGAGGACCAGCGGGCGTGGCCCGGGAGTATGCCCCGGTGGAGCATGTCCGGGTTGGTCAGGACGTAGTTGGCGTACTGGCGGACCCACTCGCGTTCCTCGACGGGCGTGTCGCCGTCGTAGACGGCGGGCCTGATCCGGTTGCCGAGCGGCGCCGCCAGCGACTTCACGGCGCGCCGCTGGTCGGCGGCGAGCGCCTTGGTCGGGGCGAGGTACAGGGCGGTGGTGCCCCGCCCGTTGGCCGCCTCGGCGCCGTCGAGCAGGGTGGTGAGTACGGGCGCGAGGTAGGCGAGCGACTTGCCGGACGCGGTGCCGGTGGCGATGACGACGGACTCGCCGTCCAGCGCGTGCTCGGCGGCCGCCGCCTGGTGGGCCCACGGATGGCGGATCCCGGCCCCCTGAATGGCATTGATCACTTCTGGGCGGATGCGATCGGGCCAGACGGCATGCCGACCCTCTCTTGGGGGCAGGTGCTCCGTATGAGTGATGCGCGCGGACCGGCTCGCTCCCGAGGCGAGCCGGTCGAGGACCGCACCGGGGGAGGGGCGGGTTTCCCTGCTCTCGGGAGGTCTGCTGGGGCGGTGATTCCTGGCCATCGGCACCGAGTGTGTCACTGGCTTGACGGACAATGCTCCCAAGGCGTCGTGCATGGCTGCTGGTAAGTGATTGAATGCCATCGCGGCTGGCGATCCGTCCCCTGGCTCCGCCGGGGAGACCCGAGGGGGCGACCGCTCGATAGCAAGGTGCTGGAGGATCCGTGGACCTGTCCCTGTCGACTCGCAATGTGTCCGGCCCGAGTGGCGACCGTACGGTCGTCGAGGTCGGTGGCGAGATTGATGTGTATACCGCGCCCAAGCTGCGCGAGCAGTTGGTCGAGTTGGTGAATGACGGCAGCTACCACCTTGTCGTCGACATGGAGGGTGTGGACTTCCTGGACTCGACCGGCCTCGGCGTACTCGTGGGCGGCCTGAAGCGCGTTCGCGCGCACGAGGGCTCGCTGCGTCTGGTCTGCAACCAGGAGCGCATTCTCAAGATCTTCCGGATCACCGGTCTGACGAAGGTGTTCCCGATCCACACCACGGTCGAGGACGCCGTCAAGGCCACCGACTGAGGTCGGCCGCCGGCTTCCGGAGGAAGAGCAGGGGTGCCGGGCGTCCAGCCCGGTCTCTCCTGAGAGGCACGCCCGTACGTCCGAGGGGGACCGCATGGCCACCGTTGAACTCCGCTTCAGCGCACAGCCCGAGCACGTCAGGACCGCCCGTCTCGTGGCGGCGGCCGTGGCTCGCCGGGCCGGCGTGGACGAAGCAGTGCTGGACGAGGTCAGGCTCGCCGTCGGCGAGGCGTGCTCCCGCGCGGTCG
The DNA here is from genome assembly GCF_043204435.1 of Streptomyces sp. NPDC047886. NCBI lineage: Bacteria > Bacillati > Actinomycetota > Actinomycetes > Kitasatosporales > Streptomycetaceae > Streptomyces > Streptomyces sp. NPDC047886. Next base: position 31,339 of record NZ_JBIDCF010000003.1, on the reverse strand, counting down.
GGCTGCACCGCAGCAACGGAGTCACCGCGCCGGTCCGGGTCAAGCTGACCGAGGAGGAGAAGACCTTCTCCATCGAGGTCGGCGACGAGGTGCCCGGAGCCGGTGTCGCGGCGGCCGACGCCGCCGGGGTGCCCGGGGTGCGCAGTGGCGCGCCCGCCGAGAGCTTCGACGACGCGGAGGGCGAGGACGAGATGGGTCTGGCCGTCATCAGCGGGCTCGTCGACGACGTCGAGGTGTCCGCCGGCGAGACCGGCGGGGCCATCCGGATGAGCTGGCCGACAACCGGTGTCACCCGTGTTCCCTGAATGTTTCCGCATGTCGAAAAGGCCCTGCTGAGCAGGGCCTTTTTCGTTTTCTCGGATCTTCGACAGACGGGCGACGCCTTCGCCCTGTTACTGCCTTCGAGTGGTTTTCGACAACCGATCATTTGCCGAGTGGCATGTGAAGGTCAATTCTGTTCCATGGCGCCCTGTTTTGATCGGGTTCCGGTCCCTACAATCCGTCCACATCTTGAGCTCTGACGTCAAGGAGGACGAATGGCGGGGCTCCACAACCCACAACAGTCCTACGACTACACGTCTCTCGCCGCCGCGGTACTCACCGACGAGAACCGGATCATCGTGGTCGCCATCGCGGCTGTGGCACTGGCCGCTCTGATCGTCGCCCAGCTGCTCGTGCGCCAGGTACTGGCGGCGGGCGAGGGCACCGATGCCATGAAGAAGATCGCGGCCGCCGTGCAGGAAGGCGCCAACGCCTATCTGGCACGGCAGTTGCGCACGCTCAGCGTCTTCGCCGTCGCCGTCTTCTTCCTCCTCATGCTGCTGCCGGCGGACAACTGGTCGCAGCGCGCCGGACGCTCTCTCTTCTTCCTGGTGGGCGCCCTTTTCTCGGCGGTCACGGGCTACATCGGCATGCGGCTCGCCGTACGGAGCAACGTGCGGGTCGCTGCGGCCGCGCGGGAAGCGACCCCCGGACCCGGAGAACCGGAAAAGGATCTGACGGCCGTCTCGCACAAGGCCATGAAGATCGCTTTCCGTACCGGCGGTGTGGTGGGCATGTTCACCGTCGGCCTCGGTCTGCTCGGCGCGTCCTGCGTCGTGCTCGTCTACGCGGCCGACGCGCCCAAGGTGCTCGAGGGCTTCGGCCTCGGCGCGGCGCTCATCGCCATGTTCATGCGAGTCGGCGGCGGCATCTTCACCAAGGCCGCCGATGTCGGCGCCGACCTCGTCGGCAAGGTCGAACAGGGCATCCCCGAGGACGATCCGCGCAACGCGGCCACCATCGCCGACAACGTGGGCGACAACGTGGGCGACTGCGCCGGCATGGCAGCCGACCTCTTCGAGTCGTACGCCGTGACGCTCGTCGCCGCGCTGATCCTCGGCAAGGCCGCCTTCGGCGACCTCGGGCTCGCGTTCCCGCTGATGGTCCCGGCCATCGGCGTCGTCACCGCGATGATCGGCATCTTCGCGGTCGCCCCGCGGCGTGCCGACCGCAGCGGGATGACGGCCATCAACCGGGGGTTCTTCATCTCGGCGGTGATCTCGCTCGTCCTGGTCGCCGTCGCGGTCTTCGTGTACCTGCCGTCCTCCTTCGCGTCCCTCGAAGGCGTCACGGATTCCGCCATCAGCACGCACGGTGGCGATCCGCGCGTCTTCGCTCTGGTCGCCGTGGCCATCGGCATCGTCCTGGCCGCGCTGATCCAGCAGCTGACGGGCTACTTCACCGAGACCGGCCGGCGCCCGGTGAGGGACATCGGCAAGTCGTCCCTGACCGGCCCCGCCACCGTCGTGCTCGCCGGCATCTCCATCGGTCTGGAGTCCGCCGTCTACACCGCCCTCCTGATCGGCCTCGGCGTGTACGGGGCCTTCCTGCTGGGCGGCGCCTCGATCACGCTCGCGCTCTTCGCGGTGGCGCTCGCCGGCACCGGGCTCCTCACCACCGTCGGCGTGATCGTCGCCATGGACACGTTCGGCCCGGTCTCCGACAACGCGCAGGGCATCGCCGAGATGTCCGGCGACGTCCAGGGCGCCGGCGCGCAGGTCCTCACCGACCTCGACGCCGTCGGCAACACCACCAAGGCCATCACCAAGGGCATCGCCATCGCCACGGCCGTCCTGGCGGCCTCGGCGCTCTTCGGCTCGTACCGGGACGCCATCGCCACGGCCGTCGCCGACGTGGGCGCCAGCGCCGGCGACATGAACCTGAGCATGGACATCTCACAGCCCAACAACCTGGTCGGGCTGATCCTCGGCGCCGCGGTCGTCTTCCTCTTCTCCGGGCTGGCCATCAACGCCGTCTCGCGGTCGGCCGGAGCGGTGGTGTACGAGGTGCGGCGGCAGTTCCGCGAACACCCCGGGATCATGAACTACACCGAGACGCCCGAGTACGGGCGCGTCGTCGACATCTGCACCAAGGACGCGCTGCGTGAGTTGGCGACGCCCGGCCTGCTCGCCGTGATGGCGCCGATCGCGGTCGGCTTCACCCTCGGGGTGGGGGCGCTCGGCTCGTACCTCGCCGGTGCCATCGGCACCGGGCTCCTCATGGCCGTCTTCCTCGCCAACTCCGGAGGTGCCTGGGACAACGCCAAGAAGCTCGTGGAGGACGGTCACCACGGCGGCAAGGGCAGCGAGGCGCACGCCGCGACGGTCATCGGCGACACGGTCGGTGATCCGTTCAAGGACACCGCCGGCCCGGCGATCAACCCGCTGCTGAAGGTGATGAACCTGGTGGCGCTGCTGATCGCGCCGGCCGTGGTGCAGTTCGGCTACGGCGATGACGCCAACGCGGGCGTACGGGCGGCGGTGGCCACGATCGCGATCGTCGTCATCGTCGGCGCGGTGTACATCTCCAAGCGGCGCTCGGTCGCCGTCGGTGATCAGGGCGACCCCTCGGGCACGGCCGTCGGCCCATCGGCGCGGACACCGGTTCCGTAGACCCCGTCCACCACGACCACGGACAGGCCCCGGCGGCGGATGCCACCGGGGCCTGTCCATGACATCGTGGCGGTCGTGTCGCCATGGCGCGGTGACGGTGCGTACGCTCCGCGATCACCCGGCGCGGCGTGTCGCCGTGAGCCTTGTCTCTCTTGGTGCAAATGGCTGCAAAAGCGGACGTAACGGTCGTATGACATGCCGAAGTCGCCCGCTTGCCGTGTATGTTCCGGGGCCGAGAGCCTTGGAAGGGACCAATCCGGTGAACAAGAAGCTCGCAGCCGCACTGTCCGGCGGTGCGGTACTGGTACTCGTGCTGTCGGGCTGCGGCGACGACGGCGACAGCAAGGTGGACGCCTGGGCCAAGAAGGTCTGTGACCAGGCACAACCGCAGATCCAGAAGAGGGCCAACGCCCAGCAGACCATCATCTCGACCGCCGCCGACGGCAAGCCCGCCGACATCCAGTCCGCCGACTCGGCGTCCTTCCAGGACATCGCCGACGCGGACAAGGCCCTCGCCAAGGCGGTGCAGGACGCAGGCGCGCCGCCCCTCGAGGACGGCGAGAAGATCCAGCAGGACGCCGTCAAGGAGCTCAACGCCACGGCAGCCGCGTACGAGGGGCTGAAGAAGCAGGTCGACGCCCTCGACCCGAAGAACCAGCAGAAGTTCGCGGACGGCCTCCAGGACGTCGCGGACGGGCTGAAGAAGATCGAGAAGATGGACCAGGACGCGCTGGCCAAGCTCCAGTCCGGCGAACTCGGCCAGGCCATGGCCAAGCAGCCCGGATGCCAGAAGGCCAAGGCCTCGGTGGCGCCGGCCGGGTCCCCGGCGGCCGAGCCGGGAACCGGCGCGTCGGGCGCGCCCGCGTCGCCCGCTGCACCGTCGAAGCAGCCGTCCAAGTCGTCCGCCTCCGCCTCCGCCAAGGCCGAATAGCGGTACGCATACGCACGTACGGCCCGGTTTCTCCACAGGAAGCCGGGCCGTTCGTGGAATGTCAGTGGTCGCGGTCACAATATGCATGTGAGTACGACCAGCGTGACCGCCAGCCTTCCGGTGCCCCACAGCGCCGCCCGCCTCCGCGACGCCCTGCTCGCGGCCGACTTCACCGCCGACGGGCTGCTGGAGCTGCTCGGCGCACCCGCGTACGCCGCCCTCGCCCGCAGCGAGACGGTGCCCGCCCTGCGGGCGACCCGCGGGGACGCGCCCCTCGCCATACTCGTCCGGCTCTTCCTGCTCCAGCAGTCGGTGCCCCGCGCCCTGGCCGGCACCGCCCTGCCGCTGGAGGGCGCCATCGCCGACGGCTGGGTCACCGAGGACGCGGGCGAGATCCGCGCCACGGTGGACGTCCGTCCCTACAGCGGCCCAGAAGGCCAGGACTGGTTCATCGTCTCCGACCTCGGCTGCGCCGTCGGCGGTGCCGGCGGGGCGAGCGGCCATGACGAGGGTGTCGTCCTCGGCGTCGGCGGCGCCTCCACCACGCTCGCCGGCATCACCGTGCGCCGCCCCGTCCGCTCGGCGCTCGACCTCGGGACCGGCTCCGGCATCCAGGCGCTCCACGCCGCGCAGCACGCCACGCACGTCACCGCCACCGACCTGAACCCCAGGGCCCTGGAGTTCACCCGGCTGACGCTCGCGCTCTCCGGCGCGCCGGCGGCCGACCTGCGGGCGGGCTCGCTGTTCGAACCGGTCGGCGGGGAGACGTACGACCTGATCGTGTCGAACCCGCCCTTCGTCATCTCGCCCGGCGCGCGACTGACCTACCGGGACGGCGGGATGCGCGGTGACGACCTGTGCCGCACGCTCGTGCAGCAGGCGGGGGAGCGGCTGAACGACGGCGGGTACGCGCAGTTTCTCGCCAACTGGCAGCACGTGGAGGGCGAGGAGTGGCAGGAGCGGCTGCGCTCCTGGGTCCCGCGCGGATGCGACGCGTGGATCGTGCAGCGCGAGGTGCAGGACGTGACGCAGTACGCCGAGTTGTGGCTGCGGGACGCCGGCGACCACCGCGACGATCCGGAGGAGTACGCCGCGCGGTACGAGGCGTGGCTCGACGAGTTCGAGGCGCGCAAGACCAAGGCCGTCGGCTTCGGCTGGATCACGCTCCGCAAGTCCGGCGCAGAGGATCCGTCCGTCGTGATCGAGGAGTGGCCGCACTCGGTCGAACAGCCGCTCGGTGAGGCCGTCATCGCGCACTTCGCCCGCCAGGACTACCTCCGCACCCGGGACGACGCGGCGCTCCTCGCCGACCACTTCCTCCTGGCGACCGAGGTGATACAGGAACAGGTCGGGCTGCCCGGCGCGGAGGACCCCGAGCATGTGGTCCTCCGTCAGAACCGGGGGATGCGCCGCGCCACCAAGGTGGACGCGGTCGGCGCGGGATTCGCAGGCGTGTGCGACGGGACTCTCCCCGCGGGCCGGATCCTCGACGCCATCGCCCAGCTGATGGGCGAGGACCCGGTGCTGCTCCGGGACCGCACGCCGCAGGCGATCCGGCTGCTCGTGGAGGAGGGCTTCCTGTACCCGGCGAACGGCATGTCGGAGCCCGCGATCTAGGCCGGCGGCCCCGCCCGCCCGCCGGTGTGCCGCCCGAGGGGGCGGCTCGATGGGGCGGACGAGGCGCCGGGCGGGTGAACGGCGGGGACGACCCCCGCGTCGTTCACCCGCAATTCGCGCTCCCGACGCCCGGAAGTGTCAGCCTCGCCCTCGGGGACACCCGAGAGGGCCCACGGTCGGGATCACGGAGGGAACGGGGTACGGGCATGGAGAGCGGACCGGCCATTTTCGCGGGCACGGCGTTCACGCTGTTCGGAGCGGGGCTGCTGCTGTGGACCGGTGCCCGGGTGCTGCACCGGGCGCCCGTCGCCCACGGGGTCAGCCCGGCGACGGCTGTCGCGTTCGCCACCACGTTCGGCGCGGCGTTCGTCACTCTCGGGGTGTGGTGCTTCGGCCGGATCTGAGCGCGACCGCCCGGGAGCACGCGGCGGACCGCCGGAGGTCGTCCGGGCACCGTCCGGTGTCGCCCGGCGGGGCGCGGCGCGAGGCCGCCGAGGTGGCGGCGGGCCCGGCGGCGGTCCGGCGGCGGGGCCCTCGGCCCAGGCCAGGCCCGGCACGACCCGCTCAGGAGGCGCGGCGGCCGACTGCGGACGGATCTTCGCCCGGCGACCGGCGATCTTCGGCCGACGTCCGGTGGATCTTCGGCCGGCGTCCGGGCCGGCCGCCGGAAACGGCCCCGTCAGACGTCCCGCACCGGCTCGGCGGCGCCCCGCCGGAATGTGAGCCTCCGCGCTGGGAGGGGAGTCCGGGCGGCAGGAATGCCAGAACTCGGGTTACCGTTCGAGTGGCCGTTGCGGTCTTTTGCCGTTTGACACGGGGGCGGGTTGTACCGTCACACTCCGCAGCGACAGCAGCGTCATAGCAGCGTCACAGCAGTGCCGCAGTGCCCGCGGTGGACCCGGAGACGGGCCCGTACCCGCGTCGCACATGCCACCGAGCGCCGACCGGAGAGAAGAGCGAAAGTTGTCCCCGACAAGCGAGACCGCACAGGGCGGCCGCCGACTCGTCATCGTCGAGTCGCCTGCCAAGGCGAAGACGATCAAGGGCTACCTCGGCCCCGGCTACGTCGTCGAGGCGAGCGTCGGGCACATCCGCGACCTCCCCAACGGCGCCGCCGAGGTGCCCGAGAAGTACACCGGCGAGGTGCGCCGTCTCGGCGTGGACGTCGAGCATGACTTCCAGCCGATCTATGTCGTCAACGCCGACAAGAAGGCCCAGGTCAGGAAGCTCAAGGAGCAGCTCGCCGAGTCCGACGAGCTCTACCTCGCCACCGATGAGGACCGCGAGGGCGAAGCCATCGCGTGGCACCTCCTGGAGGTCCTGAAGCCCAAGGTCCCCGTCCACCGGATGGTGTTCCACGAGATCACCAAGGACGCGATCCGGCAGGCCGTCGCCAACCCGCGCGAGCTGAACAAGCGCATGGTCGACGCCCAGGAGACCCGCCGTATCCTCGACCGCCTCTACGGCTACGAGGTCTCGCCGGTCCTGTGGAAGAAGGTCATGCCCCGGCTGTCGGCCGGCCGTGTCCAGTCCGTCGCGACCCGCCTCGTCGTCGAGCGGGAGCGCGAGCGCATCGCCTTCCGCTCCGCCGAATACTGGGACCTCACCGGCATCTTCGGCACCGGCCGTGCCGGGGACGCGTCCGACCCGTCGACGCTCACCGCCCGGCTGGCCACGGTCGACGGCCGCCGCGTCGCCCAGGGCCGCGACTTCGGGCCCGACGGCCGGCTGAAGTCCGACCAGGTCCTCCACCTGGACGAGGCGAACGCACGTGCCCTGGCCGCCGCGCTCGCCGAGACGTCGTTCGCCGTCCGCGCGGTCGAGTCGAAGCCGTACCGCCGCTCGCCGTACGCGCCGTTCCGCACCACGACCCTCCAGCAGGAGGCGAGCCGCAAGCTCGGCTTCGGTGCGAAGGCGACGATGCAGATCGCGCAGAAGCTGTACGAGAACGGCTTCATCACCTACATGCGTACGGACTCCACGACGCTGTCCGACACGGCCGTCGCCGCCGCCCGCGCCCAGGTCACGCAGCTGTACGGGGCCGACTACCTGCCGGCCTCGCCCCGCACGTACGCCGGGAAGGTCAAGAACGCGCAGGAGGCGCACGAGGCGATCCGGCCTTCGGGTGATCGTTTCCGCACGCCCGCCGAGACCGGTCTGACCGGCGACCAGTTCAGGCTGTACGAGCTGATCTGGAAGCGGACCGTCGCCTCCCAGATGAAGGACGCCGTCGGGAACTCCGTCACCGTCAAGATCGCCGGCCGGGCCGCCGACGGGCGGGACGCCGAGTTCACCGCGTCCGGCAAGACGATCACCTTCCACGGCTTCATGAAGGCGTACGTGGAAGGTGCCGACGACCCGAACGCGGAGCTGGACGACCGCGAGCGGCGGCTCCCGCAGGTGTCCGAGGGCGACGCGCTGACCGCCGAGGAGATCACGGCGGACGGCCACGCCACCAAGCCGCCGGCCCGCTACACCGAGGCATCGCTCGTCAAGGAGCTGGAAGAGCGCGAGATCGGCCGCCCGTCGACGTACGCGTCGATCATCGGCACGATCCTCGACCGCGGTTACGTCTTCAAGAAGGGCACGGCCCTCGTGCCGTCCTTCCTCTCCTTCGCCGTCGTCAACCTGCTGGAGAAGCACTTCGGCCGGCTCGTCGACTACGACTTCACCGCGAAGATGGAGGACGACCTCGACCGCATCGCGCGTGGCGAGGCCCAGGCCGTGCCGTGGCTGAAGCGTTTCTACTTCGGTGAGGGCGAGGGCGGCGCCGCCGAGGGTGCCGGGCGCGCCGCCGACGCCGGCAACGGCGACGGCGACCACCTCGGCGGGCTGAAGGAACTCGTCACGGACCTCGGCGCGATCGACGCGCGCGAGATCTCCTCCTTCCCCGTCGGCAACGACATCGTGCTGCGCGTCGGCCGCTACGGCCCGTACGTGGAGCGCGGCGAGAAGGACGCGGAGGGCCACCAGCGCGCCGACGTCCCCGACGACCTCGCACCCGACGAGCTGTCCGTGGAGTACGCCGAGGAACTGCTCGCCAAGCCGAGCGGCGACTTCGAGCTGGGCACCGACCCGGCGACCGGCCACCAGATCGTCGCCAAGGACGGCCGCTACGGCCCGTACGTCACCGAGATCCTGCCCGAGGGCACGCCGAAGACCGGCAAGAACGCGGTGAAGCCGCGCACGGCCTCCCTCTTCAAGTCGATGTCCCTCGACACGGTGACCCTGGAGGACGCGCTGCGGCTCATGTCGCTGCCGCGCGTCGTCGGCAAGGACGCCGAGGGCGTGGAGATCACCGCGCAGAACGGCCGCTACGGCCCGTACCTGAAGAAGGGCACGGACTCGCGGTCGCTGGAGAACGAGGAGCAGCTCTTCACGATCACGCTGGACGAGGCCCTCGCGATCTACGCTCAGCCGAAGCAGCGTGGCCGTGCGGCGGCCAAGCCGCCGCTGAAGGAACTCGGCACCGACCCCGTCAGCGAGCGCCCCGTCGTGGTCAAGGACGGCCGGTTCGGCCCGTACGTCACGGACGGCGAGACGAACGCGACCCTGCGGACCGGCGACAGCGTGGAGACGATCACGCCGGAGCGCGGCTACGAGCTGCTGGCCGAGAAGCGGGCGAAGGGCCCGGCGAAGAAGACCGCCAAGAAGGCGGTCAAGAAGGCGCCGGCCAAGAAGGCCACGACCACGGCGGCGAAGAAGACCGCCGCGAAGAAGACGACGGCGGCGAAGAAGACGACCGCCACCAAGACGGCGGCCAAGAAGACGGCGGCGAAGAAGACCACCGCGTCCAAGACGGCCGCAGACGAATAGGCGAATAGGCGCGTAGACGGGCAGGCGCGTAGACGGGTAGCCGAGCGGACGGTGGCCGGTGCCGGGCGGCTCCACGGCCGCGCGGTGATCGCCCGGTCACCCACCGGCCGAGTGGCCGGAGTGGCCGGAGTGGCCGTACCGTCCGCGTAGCCGTAGCCGTAGCCGTAGCCGTATCGTCCCTTGCCGACGTCGGCGCCCGGGTGTGGCGTACCGCCCGGCCGTCCGCCCGTCGCGGAGGGTTCGGGCGGTCGTCAGTTCGGGCGTGGGGACGGGTTGTCGGTCGCTGCGGATAGGCTGAGGGGATGACGCGAGCCGAGCAGCCAACGGTCTTGGGCCCCACCTCAGACTCCGAAGACTCCGACGCCGCACTTGCCGCAGACTCCCGCGAGCGCGCCGTACGAGCACTGCTGCGCAACCAGCCGCTGAGGCGGCTGTGGGGCGCACAGCTGATCGGCGGCATCGGCGACGCACTCGCCCTGCTCGTCCTGGTCCTGCTGGCGCTGCAGGCCGCGGTCACCGAGGGGGCACTCGGAGGGGGCGTCCGCGGTGCGGCCTTCGCCGTGGCGGCGGTGTTCGGGACACGGATCCTGTCGACACTGCTGTTCGGCGCCGTACTGCTCGGGCCGATGGCCGGACTCACCGCCGCCGGCGGGCCGCTCGACCGGCGCTGGACCATGGTCGCCGCGGACGGGACGCGGCTGGCGCTGCTGGTCGTGGCGCCGCTGTGGATCGACTGGACGCCCGACAAGGCGATCCTCTTCGTACTGATCACGGTGTTCGTGGCGGGTGTCGCCGAACGTTTCTGGACGATCGCCAAGGAGAGCGCCGCGCCCGCGCTGCTGCCTCCGCCGCCCCTGGAGGGCGCGGCCGTGCGGCCCCTGCCCGACCGGATGGACGCGCTGCGGCGGCTGTCGCTGCGCACCGGTTTCGCCGCCCTCCCTGCGGGCGCGGCCGCCCTGCTCGTCGCGACGCTCATCGGCAACCTGCTCGGCACCGGCATCGCGTGGTTCTCGGCCCATCAGGCCGCGCTCGGCTCGTACGCCGCCGCCGGCCTGTTCGCCGCCTCCGTGTCGATCCTGTACTTCCTCGAACTGCCCGACGCCCAGACGCCGCGGCCCCGCTCGCCGCTGGAGGGTCTGCGCCGCCCGTCCACCGGAAGCGGCCGCGACAAGGGCCGCACGGCGGCCATACCGCTGCTCGTACCGGCCTGCGCCGCCGTCGCCGCGGCCATCGCCTCGGCCGCCGCCGTCGCCGTCCTGCACGCCGCCGAACTCGGCGGGGGCCCCGTCGGATTCGCGCTGCTGGTCCTCGCGCTGACCGGCGGAACGGGCCTCGGCATCCGCTCCGCCCGCGCGGTGCTGCCGGTCCTGTCGCGCCGCCGGCTGCTCGCCCTCGCGATCACCGTCACCGGCGTCGCACTGCTCGCGATGGGCCTCGTCCCCGACCTGGCGACCGTGCTGTTCCTGGCGCTCGGCGCGGGCTTCTCGGCCGGTGTCGCCGCCAACACCGGGCACACCCTGATCGACCAGGAGACCGAGGAGTACCGGCGCCCGAGGCTCACCGAGCACCTCCAGGCGGTCGTACGGGTCGCCATCGCGCTCGGCGCCGTCGCCGCCCCGCTGCTCGCCGCCGCGATCGGGCCGCACCGCCTCGCGAGCGGTGACTTCGTCTTCGCGCACGGGGGCGCCGCGTTCACGCTGATGCTGGTCGGCGCGCTGCTGCTGCCCGTCGCGGCGCTCGTGCTGGCCAAGACCGACGACCGGTCGGGGGTGCCGCTCCGCCGCGACCTGCGGGACGCGCTACGCGGCGCCGACCCGGCGCAGGCGCCGTCGCCGACCGGCTTCTTCATCGCCCTGGAGGGTGGCGACGGGGCCGGCAAGTCCACACAGGTCGAGGCCCTCGCCGAGTGGATCAGGGCCAAGGGCCACGAGGTGGTCGTCACCCGGGAGCCCGGCGCCACGCCCATCGGCAAGCGGCTGCGCTCCATCCTCCTGGACGTCTCGTCCGCCGGGCTCTCGCACCGCGCGGAGGCGCTGCTGTACGCCGCAGACCGCGCCGAGCACGTCGACTCGCTGGTCCGCCCGGCCCTGGAGCGGGGCGCCATCGTCATCTCCGACCGGTACATCGACTCGTCGGTGGCCTACCAGGGCGCCGGCCGCGACCTGTCCCCGACCGAGATCGCCCGGATCTCCCGCTGGGCGACGGACGGCCTCGTACCGCACCTGACCGTGCTGCTCGACGTCTCGCCCGAGACCGCGCGGGAGCGGTTCACAGAGGCCCCGGACCGGCTGGAGTCCGAGCCGGCCGAGTTCCACCGGCGCGTACGGGCCGGGTTCCTCGCCCTCGCGGCGGCCGACCCCGGCCGCTACCTCGTCGTGGACGCCGGCCAGGAGCCGGAGGCCGTCACCACCGTCGTACGGCACCGGCTCGACCAGATGCTCCCGCTGTCCGAGGCCGAGGTGAAGGCCCTGGAGGAGGCGCGGAAGGCCGCCGAGGAGGAGGCCCGCCGCAAGGCGGAGGAAGAGGCCGCCCGCAAGGCCGAGGAGGAGCGTCTGGAGCGCGAGCGCCAGGAGCAGCTCGCCAAGCTGCGCGCCGAGGAGGAGGAGCGCAAGCGCCGCGAGGAGGAGGAAGCGCGGCAGCGCGAGGCCGAGCGGCAGGCCGAGGAGGCCAGGCAGCGGGCCGAGGAGGCGCGTCGGCTCGCCGAGGAGGAGCGCCGCCGCCGGGAGGCGGAGGAGAAGGCGCGCCGCGAGGAGCAGGAGCGGCTGCGCAAGCAGGCCGAGGAGGAGGCCCGGTTGCGTGCCGAGGCCGAGGAGCGGCGCCGTGAGAAGCAGCGCAAGGCCGAGGAGGCCCTGCTGCGGGCGGAGGAGGCGCGCCGCCAGGCGGAAGCCGAAGCGGCTGCCGCCGCTGCAGCGGCAGCAGCCGCAGCGACCGCCGCGAAGGCGCGCGAGGCGGCGGCGTCGGCCCCGGCCGTGTCGCCGCACGACGTGACCGTGCCCACGCCGGTCGTGAAGCCGGACGACGTGACCGTGCCCACGCCGGTCGTGAAGCCGGACGACATGGCGCAGACCGTGCCGACCCCGCGCGTCGACATGCGGAAGGACGACGAGACCCCGCGCGTCGACATGCGCAAGGACGACGAGACCCAGCGCATCGACATGCGCAAGGACGACGTCGAGGCCACCCAGCGGATCAGCATGCGCAAGGACGATCCGCAGCCGCCGACGGACGGCACGTACGACGCGGACGCCCCGGGCGCCTCGGATGCCGCAGACGTCACCGAGACGACGGTCCTTCCTCCGGTACGGGGCGAGGGCCCTGCCGACCGGGTGCCGCCGGGCTTCTTCCGGGACGAGGCGCCGGGCGGCGGGCAGGAGGCGGCGGGCGCGAACGACCGGACGCGCGAGCTGCCCCAGGTCGATGAGCAGGGCAGGCCGAGGCGTCGCTCGGACTGGGCGGAGGAGACCCCGCTGGACGACCTGCCGTCGCTCGCCGACGAACTGCTCGGCCCGCGCGACGACGAGGACGACCGCAGGGGCCGCGGCGGCCGCTGACGTCGACGGCGGCCGCTGGCATCGACGGTGGCCGCTGACGTCGACGGCGCTCGGGCCCGGCCCGGCCGCCGCCGGTGGCGTCGAGGTGACGGGGCGGGCGTTGTCAGACCCGTCCCCCACAATGGGAGGCCACGGGGGAAACGCCGGCAAGAGGAAAGGTGGTGGCCCATGCCCGTATGGGACGACCTGGTCGGCCAGGACCGCGTCCAGGAGCAGCTGGCCGCCGCCGCTCGGGACGCCGACGCGCTCGTCACCGCCACCGCCGAGGGCACCGCGCCGCCCGAGGCGTCAAAGATGACGCACGCCTGGCTGTTCACCGGGCCGCCCGGCTCCGGCCGGGACACCGCCGCCCGCGCCTTCGCCGCGGCCCTCCAGTGCGTCAGCCCCGACCGGGCACTCGGCGGGCAGCCGGGCTGCGGATTCTGCGACGGCTGCCACACCGCCCTGGTCGGGACGCACGCCGACGTGGAGGTCGTCCGCACCGACCTGCTGTCCATCGGCGTGAAGGAGACCCGCGACCTCGTCCGGCGCGCCCAGCTCTCGCCGGCGGTCGGCCGCTGGCAGGTCATCGTCCTCGAGGACGCCGACCGCCTCACCGAAGGCGCGGGCAACGTCCTGCTGAAGGCCGTGGAGGAGCCGGCGCCGCGCACCGTCTGGCTGCTGTGCGCGCCGTCCCTGGAGGACGTCCTGCCCACCATCCGCTCCCGCTGCCGCCACCTCACGCTGCGGACGCCGTCGGTGGAGGCCGTCGCCGATGTCCTGGTACGGCGTGACGGCATCGAACCGGAGGCGGCGGCCGCCGCCTCCCGCGCCACCCAGGGCCACATCGACCACGCCCGGAGGCTCGCCACGGACGAGCGGGCCCGCGCCCGGCGCGCCACCGTCCTGAAGGTCCCCCTGCGCGTCCAGGACATCGGCGGCTGCCTCAAGGCCGCCCAGGAACTCATCGACGCGGCCGGTGAGGACGCCAAACAGGTCGCCGAGGAGGTCGACGGCAAGGAGACCGAGGAGCTGAAGGCGGCACTCGGCGCGGCCCAGGGCGGCCGCATGCCGCGCGGCACGGCGGGCGTCATGAAGGACCTGGAGGACAGGCAGAAGCGCCGCAGGACCCGTACGCAGCGCGACAGCCTCGACCTGGCCCTCAGCGACCTGACGGGCTTCTACCGGGACGTGCTGGCACTCCAGCTCGGCTCCCGCTCCCAGATCGCCAACGAGGACGTGCGCGACGCGCTGGACCGCGTCGCCCGCGATTCGACGCCGGAGAGCACGCTGCGCCGGATAGAGGCGGTCCTCGCCTGCCGCGAGGCCCTGGAGCGCAACGTGGCGCCGCTGCTGGCGGTCGAGGCGATGACGGTGGCGCTGCGCGCGGGCTGAAAGCCGCAGGGCCGCAGGGCCTTGAAGGCGGGGCCTCGGAGTAACCCGTACGAGTACGAAGAGGAACAAACGGTACCGCTCCCGCTACGCTCCGGGGATGGACTCCCGCCGACTCCTCCGCACGTCCACCCTCGCCATCGCCGTGTTCGGCCTGCTCCTGTCGGGCTGTACGGACGGCGGTGCGCCCCGCCCGGCGTCCGCGTCCGCTACGGGCGCGGCGGCGGCGCCCGCCGAGCTCAGGACGTACTACGACCAGCGGCTGAGCTGGCGCGAGTGCGGCGCGCCGGGGTACGAGTGCGCCACGGTGAAGGCACCGCTCGACTACGCGAAGCCGGCCGGCGACCGGATCGACCTGGCCGTCGCGCGGATCAAGGCCACCGGCCCCGGCAAGCGCCTCGGCTCCCTCCTGGTCAACCCGGGCGGACCCGGCGGCTCGGCCGTCGGCTACCTGCAGGCGTACGCCGGTATCGGCTATCCCGCCCCGGTCCGCGCCCGCTACGACATGGTGGCCGTGGACCCGCGCGGCGTGGCCCGCAGCGAGCCCGTGGAATGCCTCGACGGGCCGCAGATGGACGCGTACACGCAGATCGACCAGACGCCTGACGACCAGCGTGAGACCGACGCGCTGGAAGCCGCGTTCAAGAACTTCGCGGCGGGCTGCGAGAAGCGTTCGGGCCGGATCCTGCCGCATGTCTCCACCGTGGAGACCGCCCGCGACATGGACATCGTGCGGTCGGTGCTCGGCGACGAGAAGCTGAACTACGTCGGCGCCTCGTACGGCACGTTCCTCGGTGCCACGTACGCCGAGCTCTTCCCCGCCCGGACCGGCCGCCTCGTCCTCGACGGCGCGATGGACCCGTCCCTCGGCGCCGAGGAGCTGAACCGCGACCAGACGGCCGGCTTCGAGACCGCGTTCCAGGCCTTCGCCGCCGACTGCGTCGAGGAATCGGACTGCCCCCTCGGCAGCGTGTCCCCCGCGGATGCCGCCGACCGCCTGACCGCCTTCTTCAAGCGGGTCGACGCCGAACCGGTCCCCACCGGCGATGACCGCGCGCTCGGCGAGTCCCTCGCCACCACCGGCGTGATCGCCGCGATGTACGACGAGGCGGCCTGGCCGCAGCTCCGCGAGGCGCTCACCGAGGCGATGGGTGGCGAGGGATCCGCGCTGCTCGCCCTCGCGGACAGCTACTACGAGCGCGAGGGCGACGGCTCGTACTCGAACCTGATGTTCGCCAACGCGGCCGTGAACTGCCTCGACCAGCCGCCCGCCTTCACCGGCCCGGCCGCCGTCACCGCCGCCGCACCCTCCTTCGAGAAGGCGTCCCCGGTCTTCGGCAGGGGCCTCGCCTGGGCAGCCCTGAACTGCACGTACTGGCCCACCAAGCCCACCGGCACCCCGCACCGCATCAAGGCGGAAGGCGCCGCCCCGATCCTCGTCGTCGGCACCACCCGAGACCCGGCGACCCCCTACAAGTGGGCTGAGGCCCTTGCCGACCAGCTCTCCTCCGGCACCCTCCTGACCTACGAGGGCGACGGCCACACCGCGTACGGCCGGGGCAGCGACTGCGTGGACACCGCGATCAACGCCTACCTCCTCGACGGCAAGGTCCCCCCGTCCGACAAGCGCTGCCGCTAGCCCCGGGCCCCCGCACAAAGGGGTGTGCGAAGCACCCCTCCCACCTGTGTAGACTTGGGCTCGCTGCGGCACCCCGAGGGGCACACGCGGCATGCCGCCTTAGCTCAGTTGGCCAGAGCAACGCACTCGTAATGCGTAGGTCTCGGGTTCGAATCCCGAAGGCGGCTCAGAGAAAGGCCAGGTCAGACACTGTCTGACCTGGCCTTTTCTGTTGCCCGGGGCGTCGTGCGCCGGTGGGCGCGGGTGTCAGGCCGGGGGAGCGGGGACCGCCGGGGGATGGTGATCAGGGAGCGGTAGTGGCCCTTGGGGTGGGTTCGCCGATGGGGATGCCGGTTCGGGCGGCGTTTCGTCAGGGGACGGTCCGTGAGGTGGTCGGCCTGCGCCCGCCGCCAGGCCGCCTCGTCCCCGGGGCGTGCCAGCGCGGCGAGCGTGCCCAGGAACGGCCAGCGTTTCAGGGCGGCGTAGCCGCGCAGGTGCCGTACCGCGGTCACCGGGTGGCGCCGGAGCAGCCCGTGCGGACAGCCGGGGAACGGGGTGAACAGCTCGTCGCCGCCGTGCCCGGCCAGATGCCGGCGCGATCCCAGGTTGGGGACGTCACGCGCGGAGACCTCCATGGCCGCCTGACGCACGTCCCGTGCGGGATTCGTGTCAGGCAGGACCGCGAACCCGGCGCCCACCCTGTGCCGTGCGGAGATCAGGCGTGTGGAGCGGCTCACAGCGCGTCGACAGCGCTGATCTTCCAGCCGTTCTCCGTGCGTACGACGGTCATCCGGACGCGGTTGAGATCGACCCTCGGAGCGGTCACCTGGGTGCTGTTCGTGACTTGATTCATAAACAACAGGACGACGGCCTTGTCCGGGCTCGCCGACACCACCGAGACCGCCGCAGACGCGTCCGCGCCGGGCGGCTTGGCGACCGTGGCCTTGACCACCCCCTGGTACTTGGTGGCGGTGGGGGCGACGACGGCCTTCGTCGTCTTGCCGTACTCGTCGAGGAACCCGCCCGTGAGGTGGCGGCGGGCCGCGGCGAAGTCCCGGTCCAGATGCCGGTAGTCGTACGACAGGATGACCGGCGCGGCCTTGCGGGCCGCCGCCACGGCGGCCGTGCGCGCCTCGTCCGTGCGCCGGGCGTCGTGGTAGCGCAGGCCGAGGAACGTGGTGGCCGCCAGGCCGGCGACGACCAGCAGGGCGAGGATTGCGGTCACCGCCCTCGCCCGGCCCCTGCCGGTCCCCTCGGCGCTGGAGGCGCGTGCTGTCCCGGGCCCCGCGCGGCGCACGCGGCGCGAACTCCCCGTCGTCTCGGGCGCCTCCGAGTCCCGGTCCCGGTCCAGGTCTCGGGCCCGGTCCCGGTCCTGCTTCCGGTCTCGGGCCCGGTCCCGGTCCCGGTCCCGGTCTCGGGCCCGGTCCCGGTCCTGGTTCCGGTCTCGGTCCCGGTCCGAGCGACGCGGGTCCCGGTCCGAGCGCGGGTCCGGTGCCAGGGCAGCGTCCTGGCCAGGGGTCGTGCGGGCCTTCTCGGCGCGCTTGGCCGCCGCGCGGGCCGCCGCTGCCACTCGTACGGGCTTCGCCATGATGGTTCCTTCGGGGTGGGGGCTGAGGGCGGGCGGTCGGCCCGGACTGGGCGGGAGGTCAGCCCACGAACTCCACGTTCGAGGTGAGCCAGCGGCCGCCCTCGTACACGAGGTCGAGTTGCAGCCGGTAGTTGCGGGACGTGCCCTGCGGCGCCGACACGTTGGTGACCTTGCTGTCCGCCACCAGCAGGACGCGGGCCGTCCGTTCGTCGGCCCTGACGATGCCCGCCTCCAGGATCTGGCCCTCCGAGACCGACTTGTTGGCGGCGACCAGCTTCGTCAGCTCGGCCGTCTGGGCCGAGAACTGTTCCGCGAACTCGCCGGTCGCGCCGCTCAGCACGTTCTTGCTGTCCCGGTCGTACTGCCGGTAGTCGAGCGACGTGAAGTTGAGCGCCGACTGGCGCGCGGCCGCCAGGATGTCCTGGCGGCGGTCCTCCACCTCGCCCCGCTCGTACAGCTGTACGCCGAGCCAGCCCGACGCGGCGACCAGCGCGGCGGCGACGGCGGCGACGGCGGCGACGACACCGCGGCCGGTGTGCCCGGCGCGGTCGCCGCGGTCGGCGCGGTCGGCGCGGTCGGCGCGGTCGGCGAAACGGGCTCGGAACGTCATGCCACGGGTCCCATCGGTCCTACGAGCAGCCACTGCCACGAGTCCTTTCCGAACAGGGTCTGTTGTCCGCCCGTCGAGCCGACCTGGACGGGCCGCGCCCCGGACCGCCCTGCCGCACCGGGGGCGTTCTGGGCGCCCCGGACCGAGGTGGCGCTGCCGCGCGGGGCGGTGCAGCGCGCCTCCGTGTTCGCCGGCCGGTCCGAGGTGTCGGCGGGGTCGCGCCGCTGGGTTCCGTAACCCTGGCGGCAGGCGGGCGGGTCGTCGGAGTTGACGACCATGCCGAAGTGGGTCGTGCCGTCGCCCGGGATGACGGTGTAGCTGCCCGCCACGACCACCGGGAACGTCACCAGCATCTGCTCCACACCGGGCAGTCGGGCGGCGGTGATCTGCCCGCCGCTGATCAGGTTCCCCAGCAGCACGGGGACGTGGGGGCGGTTGTCGCGCAGCAGCCCGTCCAGTTCGCGGGCGGCCGACGTGCCGTCGTCCAGCAGGGCGCGGAAGTCGCCGTCGCTCGCCTTCAGCTGGGCGGTGAGGGCCGCCAGGTCCTTCGAGAACGAGGTGATCGCCGAGCCCTTGTCGGCCTGTGTCTTCAGGACCTTCCGGGAGTCCTCGATCAGCGCGACCGTCTGGGGCAGCGAGTCCGTCGCCGTCGTGATCAGCGCGTTCCCCGAGTCCACCAGCCGGCTCAGATGCGGGCCGGTTCCGGCGAACGCCGCGCCCAGTTCGTCGACGGTGATCCGCAGGTCCTTCCTGTCCACCGAGCGGACCAGCCGGTCCACGCTCGTGATCAGCTCGGTGGTGGGGTGCGGTACGCGCGTGCTGCCGCGCGGGATGGTGCTCCCGTCCCGCAGGTACGGGCCGCCCCGGCGGCGCGGCTGGAGGTCCACGTACTGCTCGCCGACGGCGGAGCGGTGCGCCACCACCGCCACCGTGTCCGACGGGACGCGCGTGCCGTCCTCGATGTCCAGGGCGACGGTCACGCCGTCGGCACCCGTCAGCCGCAGGTCGCCGACGCGGCCCACGGGCACCCCGCGGTAGGTGACCTCGGCCCCCGTGTAGATGCCGCCCGACTCGGGGAAGTCGGCGCGCACGGTGTAGCCGCGGTCCAGGAGGCTGTCGGCGAGACCGGTGTACTCGGCGCCGACGTACGAGACGCCGAGCGCCGTGACGGTGGCGAAGGCGATCAGCTGCGCCTTGACCGTACGGGTGATCACAGCTGCATCCCCCTCAGCATGAGTTCCGCCAGCCGGAGGTCGACGCCCGAGCCCCAGGCTTCCGGGCTCCAGGCACCCGAGTCCCAGGCTTCCGGGCCCCAGGCTCCAGGGCCCCAGGCTTCCGGGCCCCCGGCCCCCGTGCCCCCGGCCCCGGCCCCTCCGACGTACGAGGCGTAGTCGCCGTTCGCGCACACCGGCGGGCACAGCGGCGGTGCACCCGACCGTGTCGGCGCCGGGGCGGGCGCGGGCGCCGAGGGAACCCCGGGCGTGTCGGGCCCGCCCGGCACGCCGGGGACATCCGGTACGCCCGGCACATCCGGAACTCCCGGGACGTCCGGTACGCCGGGCAGCGACGGGTCGGGCAGGTCCGGGGCCGGCGGCCGGCCGGGGTCGCCGGCCAGGTTGCCGTACAGGCTGTCGAAGTCCAGGTCGGCCGTGACCTTCAGGTTCACGTAGTCGCCCTTGATGGCGTCGACCACATTGCGCGGGAACGGATACGTCGTCAGGAGCTCCAGCGCGTTGGGGAGATCGGCGCCCGCCTTGTTCAGCTGGGCCAGGATCGGCTGGAGACTGCGCAGGTTGGCGATCAGGTCGTCCCGCGAGGCGTTGATCACGCGGGTGCCGGTGGTGCCGAGCTTCGACAGGGACGTCAGCATCGCGGTCAGCCTGGTCCGCTGGTCGGCCAGCACCTTCAGCGCGGGCGGCAGCGTGTCGACCGCCTTGCCGATGGTGGCCTTCTCCTTCCGCAGGGTCGCGGCCAGCCTGTCGATGCCCTTGAGCGCGCGGACGATCTCGCCGCGCTGTCGGTCGAGGCCGCCGATGAAGGTGTCCAGCTCCGAGAGCAGGGCCTTGACCCGGTTCTCACGGCCTTCCAGCGCCTTGTTCAACTCCACGGAGATGGTCTTCAGCTGGGCCACGCCGCCGCCGTTGAGCAGCGCCGACAGCGCGGAGAGGACCTCCTCGATCTCCGGGTTGCGTCCGCTGCGCGACAGCGGGATGACCGCGCCGTCGGTGAGCCGGCCCGCCGGGGCGGCGTCGGCGGGCGGGGACAGGGCGACGTACTTCTCGCCGAGCATGCTGGTCTGCCGCAGCTCGGCGACCGCGTTGGCGGGCAGCTTCACCGAGTCGGCGACGCGCAGCCGCACGCGCGCGTGCCAGCCTTCCAGCTCCACCTTCTCGACGGCGCCGACGGTGACGTTGTTCACCTTCACCGTGGACTGCGGCACCAGGTCGAGCACGTCCCTGAAGTGGACGGTCACGTGGTACGCGCGGCCGTCGGCGGCCGCGCCGCCGGGCAGCCCGACGTCGTAGAGGCCGTTGAACTCGCAGCCGGTGAGGAGCAGCGACGCGGCGGCCGTCCACAGGACGGTGTGCCGACGGAGACGACGAGGGGCACGAGTACGCGTACCCCCGCTGATATGAGTGGGCGTCATGTACGGGCCTCCAGGATTCCGCCGAGCGTCCGGTCGACCGGGCCCGTGGCGGGGGCGACGCCGGTGACGTGGCCGGCGGGATCGGCGACGGGCGGCTTCGGCAGGGAGTCGAACAAGGACCGCAGGCTCGCGCAGTCGGCCTTCTCGCCGGTGGTCCTGAGCAGCGAGCACAGCAGCGCCGCCGGGTCCTGCGGGTGGTCGGGGTTGCTGCGGGTGTCGAGGGTGCCGGCCGACGGGTTGTAGGCGTTCTGCAGGTTCGACAGACCGGCCGGGGCGACGTCGAGGAACTCCCGCAGTGCCGCGCGCTGGGTGACCAGCACGCGCGTCACCTTGCTCAGCCCCTTCACGTCGGCGGTCAGCGCCTTCTTGTTGTTCTTCACGAACTCCGACACGTCGGCCAGGGCGGTCGCCAGGTGCGCGATCGCCGCCGCCAGGTCCTTGCGTTCCCCGGCGAGCTGCTCGGCGACCTTGGCCAGGTTGTCGTTGAACGCCCGGACGCTGTCGTCGTCGGCGGCCAGCGCGGCCGTGAAGACCTGGAGGTTGCGGATGGTGCCGAACAGGTCCTGCCGGCCGCCCGACAGGGTGGTGACGGCCTGCGACAGGTCCTCGACCGTCTGGTGCAGCTTCGCGCCCTGGCCCTGCAGGTTGTCGGCGCTGACCGCGAGCAGCCGGGACAGCGACCCGTCCTTGTTGGCGCCGCGCGGGCCGAGCGCGTCGGCCGTCGTGCGCAGGCTGTCGAAGACGCGGTCCAGTTCGACGGGGACGGCCGTGCGGTGCTCGGGGATGACGGCACCGCCGCGCATCTCGGGCCCGCCCCGGTAGACGGGGAGCAGCTGGAGGTAACGGTCGCTGACGACCGACGAGTTGATGATCGCCGCCTGGGCGTCGGCGGGCACCTTGCGGTCGCCGTCGTACTCCAGCTCGACCCGCACCCGGTCGCCCTCCGGTGTGATCGCCGTGACCTCGCCGATCCTCACGCCGAGGACCCGCACGTCGGAGCCGGGGTAGATGCCTACCGTGCGCGGGAAGTACGCGGTGACCCGGACCGGTTCGGGGGACCGGGGCCACAGGGCGCTCGCCAGTCCGGCGACGAGCGCCAGGGCGAGGACCGTGACCAGGAACCGGCGCCGCCGTACGAGGATGTGCTTCATCGTCCTCCTCCCGATCCGGAGACCCCGGTCGTGCCGGACGTCCCGGTCGTCCCGGTCGTCCCGGTCGTCCCGGTCGTCCCGGTCGTCCCGGTCGTGCCGGTTCGGGGCACCACCGGTGTGGGGGCGACCATGTTCTGGATGTAGCTGTCGAACCAGCGGCCGTTGCCCAGGGTGTTGGTGAAGAGCCGGGCGTACGGGGCGAGCAGCTGGACGCTGCGGTCGAGGCTGGCCTGGTTGCGTTCCAGCAGCTTCACGACCGCGTTGAGGTTGGCGAGGGCCGGCCCGATCGTCGCGCGGTTGTCCCGGACGAGGCCGGACAGCTGGACGCCCAGCGCCACGGAGCTGGTGAGCAGCGAGTGGATGACCTTGCGCCGGGCGTGGATCTCCTGGAACAGCTTGTCGCCGTCCTTGACCAGCTTGGTGAACTCGCCGGTCCGTTCCGACAGGACCCCGGTGACGCCGTTGGCGTGGTCGAGGAGGCGGCGCAGCGCCTCGTCCCGCGAGGCCACGGTCCGGGAGATCTTCGACAGGCCCTCGATGGACGCCTTCACCTCGGCGGGGGAGTCCTCGAACGTCGTGGAGATGGTGTCCAGGGCGGTGGCCAGCTGCTTCGTGTCGATCCGCTCGGTGGTGGTGGTCAGATCGCTGAACGCGGTCACCACGTCGTACGCCGCGACGGTCCGGGCGAGCGGGATCTCGCTGCCCGGCCTCATCCGCCCGGGGCCCTTCGGCTCCAGGGCGAGGTACTTGGCGCCCAGGATCGTCTTGACCCGGATGGCGGCCCCGGTCCGGGTGCCGAGCTCGGGTTCGCCCTTGACCCGGAAGGTGACCTTGACGTGGTCGCCGTCCAGGTCGACGTCGTCCACCTTGCCGACCTTGACGCCGGCGATCCGCACCTCGTCGCCCGGCTTGAGCCCGCCCGCCTCGGAGAAGGCGGCGCTGTACCGGTCGCCGTTCCCGATCAGCGGCAGGTTCTCCACGTTGAACGCGGTGACGATCAGCGCCAGGATCGTGGCGAGTCCGACGGCGCCGATCACCACCGGGTTCCGGTCGCGGAACGGCGTCATCCGCCCCGACCGGCGCGCCCGCCCCGACCGGCGTACGCCCGCGAGCCGTATGCCGGCACGGCGGACGCCCGCGAGCCGTATGCCTGTGAGCCGTCTCATCCGCCACACCTCGCCCGGGCCACGTGCAGTTCGGGGGTGAGCGTCTCGGCGGGCCTGCCCGCGCTGCGGGGCAGCACCACGCGGCCGTCGAAGTCGCACAGGTAGAAGTTGAACCAGGAGCCGTACGAGGCGGTGCCCGTCAGCTTGTCGAGCTTGTTCGGCAGCCGCCGCAGCACGCCCTCCACCGTCTTCTCGTGGTCCTTCAGCGTGCCGGTGAGCCGGGACAGCTCGGCGATGTCGTCCTTCAGCGGCGGCCGGGCGTCCTCCAGCAGGCCGGAGGTGGCCGCCGCGAGGCCGTTGACGCCGGCCAGCGAGTCACCGATCGGTTTGCGGTCGGCGGCGAGCCCCGAGATCACCCGCTGCAGCTGCTTGATCAGCTCGGCGAACCGGGTACCGCGCTGGTCGACGGTGGCCAGCACGGAGTTGAGGTTGTCGATCACCGAGCCGATCAGCTTGTCGCGGTCGGCGAGGGTCGTGGTGAGCGAGGCGGTGTGCGCGAGCAGGCTGTTCACCGTGCCTCCCTCGCCCTGCAGGGTCTTGATGATCTCGGTGGCGAGCTGGTTCACGTCCTGCGGGCTCAGCGCCGCGAACAGCGGCTTGAACCCGTTGAGCAGCGCGTTGAGGTCGAGCGCCGGTTCCGTACGGGACAGGGGGATGCGCCCGCCGGGCGGCAGCCGCTTCGTCCCGTCCCCGGTGCCCTCGGTCAGCGCGATGTACCGCTGCCCGACCAGGCTCCGGTAGCGGATGACCGCCTTGGTGCCGATCGGCAGCGGCCGGTCACGGGAGACGCTGAAGGCGACCTCGGCCAGCGCCCGGCCGCCGGAGCCGCCCGGCCGTATCCGGATGTCCTCGACCTCGCCGACCCTCACCCCCGCGACCCGGATGTCGTCGCCCTCCTCCAGGCTGGTGACATCGCTGAACACGGCCGTGTACGTGTCCTTCGGGGTGAAGGAGACATTGACGATCGTCGCGGCGAGAACACCGGTCGCCGCCACGGTGACCACGGCGAACAGACCCAGCTTCAGCAGCGGCCCGGCGGTCGCCGTGGCCCGCGTGTGACCGCTCGTACGGGGCTTCATACGACGCTCACCGCCGTTCCGCGTGCCATCGGGCCGAAGAGCAGGGTCGCGACCGCCGGCACCCGGTCGGCGGACACGCCCATGACCGGGGCGACGAGTGCGGCGACCGCCCGCTGCTCGGCCGGGGTGCCGGACACGCTCGTGCCCGAGGTTCCGTCGTCGAGCCTGGTGTGCGGTGCGGGGGTGCGTGGATGGGGCAGACCTCTGCAGTCGGGGCCTGAGCGGTCGGCATAGCGCGGTTCCTCGCCGGGTCGGTAGGGGGGACGGGCGTGTACGAGTTCGAGGGTGATCCGCATCACGCCACCCCTGAAGGCCTGTTCGGACGCCTTCTCCTGCCGTACCAGCCCCTCCAGGAGGCAGGGGTACTCGGGCGAGTAGCGGGCGAACAGGGACAGGGTGGGACGGGAGACGCGGCCCAGGGTGATGAGCCGGTCGGCGTTCTCGCCGATGACGGCGTCGGCCGTGCCGGCGGCGGTGGCGGTCCGGGTCAGGAAGGACGCGAGCCGGTCCTCCTTCTCGACCAGCGTCCGGCTGGTGGTGAGCGTGTTGTCCAGGATCCGCAGCAGGTCGGGGGCTGCCTCGCTGTAGATCTCGGCCACATCGGCGAACCGTGAGATGTCCTCGCGGAGCGACGGCATGTGCGGGTTCAGCTCGCGGAGGTAGCCCTCCAGCCGGACCAGGTTGGCGCCGATGTCGTCGCCGCGCCCTTCGAGGGCGGTGGCGAACGCGGACAGCGTGGCGTTCAGCTTCGCGGGCTGCACGGCCCTGAGCAGCGGCAGCAGGTCGTTCATCAGCCGCTGGAGTTCGATGCCGACCTCCGTACGGTCCTGGGTGATGACGTCACCGGCGCGGATGGGCCGCCCCGCCGCCGCGCCCCGGGGCACGACCAGGTCGACGAACTTCTCCCCGAACAGGGTCTTCGGCAGCAGCCGGGCGTGGACGTCCGCCGGGATCAGCGCGATGTGCTCCGGCTTCAGCGCGAGCGACAGGGTCGCCTTCTCGCCGTCGGACCGCACCTCCCGCACCTCGCCGACCAGCAGGCCGCGCAGCTTCACGTCGGCGCGGGGCTCCAGCTGGTTGCCCAGGGTGTCGGCCTCCAGCGTGACCCGGACGACCGGGGTGAACACCTGCTGGTAGACGGCGACGGTCAGCGACAGCAGCAGCGCGAGCACGGCGATGAAGACGACGCCGTACAGCCGCAGACGTGGTGTCGTGGTTCGCATGGGCGCGTTACCCCGCTATCCGTACGGTCGTGTGGGCGCCCCAGATCGCGAGGCTGAGGAAGAAGTCGAGGATGTTGATGGCGACGATCGACGTCCGTACGCCACGCCCCACCGCGACACCGACGCCGGCGGGGCCACCGCTCGCGTAGTAGCCGTAGTAGCAGTGGACCAGGATGATCACGACGGCGAAGACGATCACCTTGCCGAAGGACCACAGCACGTCGACCGGTGGCAGGTACTGCTGGAAGTAGTGGTCGTAGGTGCCCGTGGACTGCCCGTAGTAGCCGGTGGTGATGGTGCGGGCGGCGAAGTACGAGGAGAGCAGCCCGACCACGTACAGCGGGATCACCGCCACGAACCCGGCGATCATCCGGGTCGTCACCAGGAACGGCAGCGACGGAACGCCCATCACCTCCAGGGCGTCGGTCTCCTCGCTGATCCGCATCGCCCCGAGCTGCGCGGTGAACCCCGCGCCGACCGTCGCGGACAGCGCGAGCCCGGCCACGAGCGGGGCGATCTCGCGGGTGTTGAAGTACGCGGACAGGAACGCCACGAAGTTGGAGGTGCCGAGCTGGTTGAGCGCCGCGTAACCCTGGAGGCCGACCTCCGTGCCGGTGAAGAACGACAGGAACGCGATCACGCCGACGGTGCCGCCGACGACCGCCAGCGCGCCCCGCCCGAAGCTGACTTCGGCGAGCAGCCGCAGCACTTCCTTCTTGTAGCGGCGCAGCGTGCGGCCGGTCCAGGCCAGGGAGCGTCCGTAGAAGACGAGTTGGCCGCCCAGCTCTTCGAGGAATCGGTTCAGCGGAGCCATCGTCATCCCCTCTGCGGAACGAGCTGGAAGTAGACGGCGGTCATCACGAAGTTCGTCACGAACAGCAACATGAAGGTGATGACCACGGACTGGTTCACGGCGTCGCCGACGCCCTTCGGCCCGCCCTTGGCGGTCAGCCCCTTGTACGAGGCGACGATCGCCGCGATGGCGCCGAAGACCAGCGCCTTCAGCTCCGCCGCCCACAGATCGGAGAGCTGGGCGAGCGTGGTGAACGAGGCGAGGTACGCGCCGGGTGTGCCGTTCTGCATGACGACGTTGAAGAAGTAGCCGCCGGCCACGCCGACGACCGAGACGAGGCCGTTGAGCAGTACCGCCACGAGCATGGTCGCCAGGACGCGCGGTACGACGAGCCGGTGGATCGGGTCGATGCCGAGCACCTGCATGGCGTCGATCTCCTCGCGGATCTTCCGCGCGCCGAGGTCCGCGCAGATCGCGGTGCCTCCCGCGCCCGCGATGAGCAGCGCGGTGACGATCGGCGACGCCTCGCGCAGCACGGCGAGTACGGAGGCGGCGCCCGAGAACGACTGGGCGCCGAGCTGGCGGGTCAGCCCGCCGATCTGGAGCGCGATGACCGCGCCGAACGGGATCGACACGAGCGCGGTGGGCAGGATCGTGACGCCCGCGACGAACCAGGCCTGCTGGATGAACTCGCGCACCTGGAAGGGCCGTCGGGGGAGGGTGCGCAGGACGTCCAGGGCCATCGCGAACAGGGCGCCGGACTGGCGCAGACCGCCGGTGGGGGAGAGGCTCACGACCGGTCCGCCTCCTCACGCGCGCCGCCCCGCGACTCGCACTCCCGCGCCCGGGGCTCTTCCGGCGCGGACCTCCGCGCCCCGGACTCCCGCGACTCGGACTCCCGCGCCCCGGGCTCTTCAGGCGCGGCGCCGTCCGCCGCGATGGCGGTCGTGGCCTCGGGCGCGGGCGTGGTCTCAGGCGTGGGCTCGGGCGCGGGCGTGGGCGTGGTCTCGGGCGTGGGCGTGGGCGTGGCCTCAGGCGTGGGCGTGGGCTCGGGCGCGGGCGTGGGCTCGGGCGTGGGCGTGGCCTCAGGCGTGGGCGTGGCCTCGGGCGCGGGCGTGGGCGTGGGCTCGGGCGTGGGGGCCGGTGGCGAGGCCGGTGCCGGGGTCGGGGCCGGGGCGTCGGCCGGTTCCTCGGCCCGAGGGGCGCGGGCGGCTTCCAGGAGTTCCGCCTCGCGGCGGGCGATCGCCTCCCAGCGGGGCGGCCGGGGCACGCCCGGGCTCGGCAGCAGACGCGGGGTCACGCCCTCGCCGGACGCCCCCTTGCCGCCGCGCGGCCCCCGGTGGTCGCCCGCGTCGAGCTGGGCGAGCTCCTGTTCGACCTGGGCGGCGTCCTTCTCCTCCGCCATGCCGATCGGCCCCTGCATCCGGCCGTTCAGGAACTGCCGTACCACCGGCTCGTCGCTCGCGAGCAGCTCTTCGCGGGGCCCGAACATCACCAGCTCGCGGCGGAACAGCAGCCCGATGTTGTCCGGGACCTGCCGGGCGGACGCGATGTCGTGCGTGACGATCAGGAACGTCGCGTCGATCTGCGCGTTCAGGTCCACGATGAGCTGGTTGAGGTAGGCCACCCGTACCGGGTCGAGCCCGGAGTCCGGCTCGTCGAAGAGGATGATCTCCGGGTCGAGGACCAGCGCCCGTGCCAGTCCGGCCCGCTTGCGCATCCCGCCGGAGATCTCGCCGGGCAGCTTCTCCTCGGCGCCGATCAGGCCGACCATGTCCATCTTCTCCAGGACGATGCGCCGGACCTCGCTCTCCGGTTTGCGCGTGTGCTCGCGCAGCGGGAAGGCGATGTTGTCGTACAGGTTCATCGACCCGAACAGGGCGCCGTCCTGGAACAGCACGCCGAACAGCTTGCGGACCTCGTACAGCTCGTGTTCGCGCAGGCGCGTGACGTCCTGCCCGGCGATCCGGATCGACCCCCGGTCGGGCTTCAGCAGACCCACGAGCGTCTTGAGGAACACCGACTTCCCGGTGCCCGAAGGGCCGAGCATCACGGACACCTCGCCGGCGGGCAGGGTCAGTGACACGTCCTGCCAGATGACCTGGTGGCCGAAGGATTTCGTCAACCCTTCCACACAGATCTCGACACCCATCCGGTTCACCCTTCAGCGGGGAGCAGCTCCGACACCTGCTCTACGGGGAGGGGCGCCGCGTCCGTCGCGGAGAACCGAAGATTTTTTACGGGGTGGAAACCCCAGGTGCCTACGGGAGGGACGGCGCGGCCGGTACCGGGACCGGCACGGGAGCCGACGCCTCGACCGGCACGGGCGCCGACGCCGGCACGGGAGCCGACACGCGGGGCAGCGGTACGTCCGGCAGCGGTACGTCCGCCGGGGGCGCGTCCGTCAGCGGTACGTCCGGAAGGGGTACGTCCGCCAGCGCCGGACCGGGCAGCGCCGGCGCGGTCAGCGAAGGGGCGGGCAGGGGTACGTCCGGGAGCCCCACGCCCGGCAGCGCCTCCGGCAGCCGCACCTCCGGCAGTTCCACGGGCAGCCCGCCGGGCGCCGCCGGCCCCCCGGCGCCGCCGGGCGCGTCCGTACCCGCACCCGCGTCCGGCCCGCCCGCGTCCGTCCGCGCACCCGGCGCGGGCACCTCGTACCCGGCCACGCCCACCCCGCCCCCGCCGACCTGCGACGTGCCGGGGCGCGGCGCCGGGCCGGGCGCGGCGTCGTACGCGAAGGGCAGCGCCAGGACGGCCGCCGCCAGCGTCGCCGCGCCCGTCACGGCCACCGCCTGCACATGCCCGCCGGTCTGCGCCCTGCCGCCGCGCCCGCACAGCCACAGCGCGAGCCCGAGCGTGCCGGCGAGCGAGTTGCGCAGCGTCCGCCGGGCCCTGGCCAGCAACGACTCGACGGCCTGGTAGCTGAGCCCCATCTCGCGGGCGACCTGCTCGACGTCCCGGTCCTGCGACTTCAGCCGCAGCGCCTCGGCCTGCCGCGCGGGCAGCTCCCTGCTCCGGTACGCGAGCCAGGTGGCCTCCGCCCGGTCGCACACCGCCTCCTCGACGGGCACCGGGCCCGGCGCGGTGAGCTTCGGCAGGGCGCGCACCTCGGCCTCGCGGTTGACCTGCCGGTACCGGTCGACGCACAGCCGCATGGTCACGGTCGTCAGCCACGCGCCGAGCCGCGCGTCGTCGAGGTGGGGGTTCTCGGCGGCGCGCAGCATCGCCTCATGGACGGCGTCCTCGGCGTCCTCGGCGGTCATCGACCTCCGGCGGGCCACCTTGAGCAGCTGCTCACGGTGGCTCCACATGCGTTCCCACCGGGACCGGGCCGCGTCGTCGCCGGGTCCGGCCGGGTGGGAGGGGTGCATGTCCGTCGTCGTCATGAGGGCCCCTTCGCGCTCACAACCGATAGCAGGGCAGGCGGCGACGTTACCCTTCGGTACGCGTGATTGTGGAGGGGCCGGGGCGCAGTGAGTCCTCACCGTTACCGGTGAGTGCCCCCGACCCCGGGCAGGAGCCCGTCCTCCGGCAGAGGCATGCCGGTGCTCACCTCCGTGACCAGCGGCGGGACCGCGGAGCCTGAGCCTCCGCCGGGCCGGTCGGCCGTCCGCGTGGGCGTCGGCGACGGCGCCCCGGACGGTGAGCCCGAGCCCGTACCGGACGACGAAGGCGACGGGGCGGGTGAAGGGGAGCCCGTCGCCCGGGGCGTGGGCCGGGACGCCGGGGCCGTCGGCCCCGTACTCGTACCCGTACCCGGCTCTCGTCCCGGGACCGGTCCGCGCCCGTCCGGCAGCACCGACCACCGCCCGCCGCCGAAGTACGCGTACCAGGCCCTGACGGTACGGAGGTACTCCCGGGACCGGTTGTACGCGAGGACCGCCCGGTCCAGGTCGGCCGGGTCGGACAGGTCGCGCCCGCCCGCGCACAGGTAGCGGCCGGCCGCGAGCGCGGCGTCGTGGACGTTGTGCGGATCGGCGAGGCCGTCGTCGTTCCCGTCGGCGCCCCAGAGGGCCCAGGTGGACGGGATGAACTGCATCGGCCCGACCGCCCGGTCGAACACGGTGTCGCCGTCGTGCGCGCCGCCGTCGGTGTCCCGGATCAGGGCGAAGCCCGCGCCGTCGAGCCGGGGGCCGATGATCGGCCGGTACGTCGTCCCGTGCGCGTCCACCTGTCCCCCGCGCGCCTGCCCCGACTCGACCTGGCCGATCGCGGCGAGCAGCTGCCACCGCAGCCCACAGCCCGGATCGCTCTCCCGCTGCCGTTCCTCCGCCCTCCGGTACGCGGCGAGCACCGTCGCCGGGATCCCGCCCCCGCCCGGCGTCGCGACCACACCGTCCGCCGGCGACCGCCCCGGGCCCGCGTCCGGAGCGCCGCGCGGCCCCAGCGGCGGCAGCGCCGTGTAGTAGTACGCGTCACCGGGCGCCTCATGCCCCGGCGACACGGCGCCGTCCCGCCCCGGCTGCGCCGCCCGCTCCAGGGCGCCCGGCGCCTGGGACCCCGTCAACGCCGCCATGGCGGCCGCGGCGGCCGCCGTCCTGGCGACCCCTCCGCGTATCCGCCCTCCGCACCGCATCGCCATTCCCCGGCCCCTCCCGATCGATCCCGGT
Organism: Streptomyces sp. NPDC047886; assembly: GCF_043204435.1. Taxonomy (NCBI): domain Bacteria; kingdom Bacillati; phylum Actinomycetota; class Actinomycetes; order Kitasatosporales; family Streptomycetaceae; genus Streptomyces; species Streptomyces sp. NPDC047886. The sequence goes on along the minus strand of NZ_JBIDCF010000003.1, from coordinate 635 downwards.
CCTGCTCCTCATCGGCTCTACGCCGGGAAGCGGCCCGTCCGTCTCGAAGAGGCGGCTGTTTTTCGCGTGTTCAGCCGCCCCGGGTGGTGTGCGGGAGGGAGCCATAGCCGGGCCGGGCGTCCCGCAGGGGAGCGTTCCGGGCGGCGTCCGTGTCGAACAGGCTCACCATGAGCGGTGTGCTGCCGGTCGGCGCGGCGGTCGCGGCCCGCAGCCGGAACCGCTCGGTGCGGACGGTGACGGTGAACTCCTGCGCGGGCCCGTCCCGGACCGCAACGGGTCGTCGCAGCCCGCGAGCGTCGTGGTGAGCAGTGCGGCGGCCGCCGTGGCGCCCGCGCCCGCCCTGAGACCGTGGAGCGTGCCGCGCAGGGGGTTCCTCCCGTGGGGGCCGACTGGGGAGGAAACCCAGCGTGGCGACGGTGCGGGGCGCCGGCCGCGGTACCGGTCAGCCGGTCCAGAAGTCCCACCAGCGGGTCAGGATCAGCATGCCGATGATCCCGATGTGCAGGGCGGGCAGCACCCAGGTGAACTCGTCCAGGAGGCTCCGCACGGGGGCGGGCGCGGGCAGCAGGCCGTGCCGGACGTTGTGCGAGGTCACGTACCAGAACATGACGATCGTCGCGACCCACGCCAGCGAG
>NZ_JBIDCF010000002.1:1095368-1300791 GCF_043204435.1 Streptomyces sp. NPDC047886 | reverse complement strand
TGCAGGGGGGACCCTGTGGGAGAGTAGGACACCGCCGAACAATTTTTAGCCTCAACCCCTGGTCTTAGGACCGGGGGTTGAGGCATTTTTGCGTTCTAGGGTGGACCATATGCGCTATGAACTGGTCATCTTCGACAACGACGGTGTGCTCGTGGACAGCGAGCCCATCTCGAACGCCATCCTGGCCGGCTATCTGACCGAGGTCGGGCACCCCACGACCTACGAGGAGTCCCTGCGGGACTACATGGGCGGTGCGATGCACCGGGTGCACGACACGGTGTTCGAACGCAGCGGGATGCGGCTGCCCGAGGACTTCGACGCCCAGTTCCACGCGAGGGTCTTCGCCGCGTTCGAGCGTGAACTGACCGCCGTCGCCGGGGTTACCGAGGTCCTCGGCAAACTCGTCGCGGACGGAGTGCCGTACTGCGTGGCGTCGTCCGGGAGCCATGAGCGGATCCGGGTCGGCCACCGGAAGACGGGGCTCGACCTCTGGTTCCAGCAGGGCACCGTCTTCAGCTCGCAGGACGTCGGCCGGGGGAAGCCCGCGCCCGACCTGTTCCTGCACGCCGCCGCGAGCATGGGCGTGCCGCCCGAGCGGTGCGTCGTGATCGAGGACAGCCCCCTGGGCGTACAGGCGGCCCTCGCGGCAGGGATGGACGTGTACGGGTTCACGGCCATGACCCCGGCCGAGCGGCTGTCCGGCGCCCACGGCCTGTTCGACGACATGGGCGGACTCCCCGCATTGGTGCTGTGATCCACCTACCCAGCGGTACAGCCGGGGCCTACGCTGTGCCGCCATGACGGATGCTGCTGCTCGGTCGCGGCGCGGGCGGGTGGCGCTGACAGGGTCCTTCTTCGTCCAGGGCGTGGCGTTCGCGCTGCTGGTGACCCGCATCCCGGCCGTACAGGCCCGGTACGGGATATCCGACGCCCTGCTGCCCGTGTTCCTGGCGGCCGTACCGGTCCTTGCGGGCGTGGGGAGCGTCGCCACCGGACGGCTCGTGGCGCGGGTCCCGGCCAGTGTCGTCCTGCGGTGGGCGCAGCCCGTGGTGCTGCTGGCCCTCGCCGCCGTCGGAGCCGGCCACCGGATGGCCGAGGTGGCCGTCGCTCTCGGTGTGTTCGGGCTGGCGGTCGGGGCGCTCGACGCGTCGATGAACATGCTGGGCGTCAGCCTCCAGCGGGCGTACGGGCGGAGCATCATGCTCGGGTTCCACGCGGCGTACAGCCTCGGTGGGATCGCGGGGGCGTCGCTCGCCGGGCTCGCGGCGCACGCGGGTGTGCCGCTGTGGCTGTCGTACCTGCCGGTCGTGCTGGTGCTGATGCCGGCGGCCCTCGTGGGGAGCCGTTGGTACGTCGACGGGGAGAGGCACGAGGGGGACGAGGGGAGCGGCGGGGCGAGCGGCGGCGGGGCCGGTGCGCGGGGCGGGGTGGCGTTCTCGGCGCTGTTGCCGCTGTGCCTGGTGATGACGTTCGCGTACATCGGTGACTCGACCGTGTCGAACTGGAGCGCCAAGTACCTGCAGGACGTGCTGGGCGGGTCGGAGGCGCTGGCGACCGTGCCGTACAACGCCTACATGGTCATGACCCTGCTGGGGCGGTCCGTGGGGGACGCCGGGGTACGGCGGTTCGGGGCAGCGACGGTGGTGCGGGGCGGGGCGGTGCTGGCGGCGGCCGGGTTCGCGGTGGTGGCCGGGGCGCCAGGACCCGTGGCGGGGATGGCCGGGTTCACGCTGCTCGGGCTGGGGCTGAGCGTGCTCGTGCCGACGACGTTCGCGGCGGCGGGCCGGCTGGCGCCCGGGGCGAGCGACGCGGCCGTGGCGCGGCTGAACGTCTTCAACTACGTCGGGTTCCTGATCGGGTCGCCGTTGGTGGGCGCGCTCGGCGACGCCTGGAGCTACCGGGGCGCGATGCTCGTGCCGATGGTGTTGGTGCTGGTGACGTTGGCGTACGCCCGGTCGTTCGGCTTTGAACGGGACCGATACGGTGGCGGGCATGAGCGGCCGCGCACTGTTGATGTGGGATGACGCAGTAACCCGGTACGACTTCGGGCCGAGCCATCCGATGGACCCGGTACGGCTCGCGCTGACCATGGGGTTGGTGCGGGCCTTCGGGCTGGACCGCGCCATCGACGTCGTGGCCGCCAAGCCGGCCGGGGACTCGACGCTCCGGCTGGTGCACCGCGGGGACTACGTGGCCGCGGTACGGGCCGCGTCCGCCGACCCGGCGGCCGCCGACCAGGCGTACGGGCTCGGCACGCTGGACGATCCGGCGTTCCCCGGGATGCACGAGGCGTCCGCGTTGATCGCCGGGCAGTCGGTGGGCGCCGCCGAGGCCGTGTGGCGGGGCGAGGCCGTGCACGCGGTGAACTTCGCCGGAGGGCTGCACCACGCGATGCCCGGGGCGGCTGCCGGGTTCTGCGTCTACAACGACGCCTCGCTCGCCATCGCCCGGCTGCTGGAGCTCGGTGCCGAACGCGTCGCCTACCTGGACGTGGACGTCCACCACGGGGACGGCGTCCAGGCCGCGTTCTGGGACGACCCCCGGGTGCTGACCATCTCCCTGCACGAGCACCCGCGGACCCTGTTCCCCGGAACCGGATGGCCGGAGGAGACCGGCGCGTCCGGACCCGCCGAGGGCGGTGCGGTGAACGTGGCGCTGCCCGCGGGCCTCGGCGACGCAGGCTGGCTGCGGGCGTTCCACGCCGTGGTGCCCGAGCTGCTGGCGGAGTTCCGGCCGCAGGTGCTGGTGACGCAGCACGGCGCCGACACGCACTTCGAGGACCCGCTCGCGCACCTCGCGGTGTCGCTCGACGCCCAGCGGGCGGTGCAGCTCGCCTGTCACGGGCTGGCGCACGAGTACGCCGACGGTGGCCGGTGGGTGGCGCTCGGCGGCGGCGGATACGCGGTCGTGGACGTCGTACCGAGGTCGTGGACGCATCTGGTGGCCATCGCGGCCGGAGCCGAGGTGGCGCCCGACACGGTGATCCCGTCGTCGTGGCGGGACGAGGTGTACGCGCGGACCCGGCAACTGGCGCCGGGCCGGATGACGGACGGGCGGTGGCCCGTGACGTGGCGGCCCTGGGAGGACGGGTACGACCCGGCGGACCGGCTCGACCAGGCCGTGCTGGCGACCCGCAAGGCGGTCTTCCCGCTGCGGGGACTGCTGCCGTAGGCCGGGGTGGCCGTCGGCCCGTCAGCCCGGCGGGCGGTCTCCTTCCGGACGTTTCGCGGGGCCATCTGGCCGGTCCTCTTCGCTCGTATTACGCCAACTGTGGGGTCGCCGCGTGGTTTCGGCGCCCGTGCCGGGGGTGTGCGGCAGCATCGACAGAGTGCTGAGTACCGGGGCGCTGCGCGCGCATCTGCTGGCGGCCAGGCTGGCCGGGCCCGTGGCGACCTCGCGGGAGGAGAGCCTGCGCAGCTACCGGCTGTTCGCGGCGGGCGATCCACGGGTCACCCTCGGCCTCGACCCCGAGTGGAGCTGGGGGGAGCGTGACCTGCTGAGGCTCATGGCCGACAAGTGCGGGGTCTCCGGCGACCCGGCGCACCGGTCGGGGCCCGACGTGATCGATCCGGAGCGGACGCTCGGCGGGCTGGACGCGTTCGCCGAGCGGCTGGGCGCGGCGGCCGCGCGGCGGGCTCCCGTGCTGTTCGGCACCGGTCATCCGCACCGGTTGCTGGGCTTCTACGCCGAGTTGGCAGACGCGATGTCGGCGGTCGGCTGTCTCGTCCTCACTCCCGCGCAGGGGCGATGTATCGACATAACGACCCGGTTCGGCGTACGTACGCACACCCTCGACTACGTACGGGGAGTCGCACTGGTGCGGGAGCCCGGCAGCGAAGGCGCCGGTTGTGAGCCGGGCGCACACACGCACTCGCCCTTGCCGGTCAGAGCCGTTCTGGAGGCCGTCGCGGAGGGCGAATGGCCGCTGCCGGAGCTTGTCGTCGGGGACCACGGATGGGTCTGCGGGGCAGGTCAGCTCGGTCTTGACGCCATCGGTCTCGCTGATACGGACGATCCGGCGCTGTTCGTCGGTGAGGCGGAGGGGCGCGTGTCCGTCGCCGTGCCCCTCGATGACGCCGTGCGGTCCGATTACTACCGGCCGCTTACTCGCTATGTACTCAATCGGGCGTGTCTGTCACAGTAGGCGGCGGATGGCAGCTCCTCTTCCCCACTCGTATCACCCGCCCCTAGTCTGGGGAGTGAGCGCACAGCGACGAAGAGTCACCGGAGGGGAAGCCGGTGGGCGTCATGTGCGGAAGGTACAGGTGGGTCATGGTTGCTGCTGGCGAGACGCCTCTCAACGAGGTCAAGTTCCTGACCGTGGCGGAAGTTGCCTCGGTGATGCGCGTGTCGAAGATGACCGTGTACCGATTGGTGCACAGCGGTCATTTGCCTGCGATCCGGGTGGGGAGGTCCTTCCGGGTACCCGAGCGAGCGGTTCACGAATATCTCCGCGAGTCCTTCGTGGGGGTGGAGACCGCGTAGTCCGGAGTCGTTCGCGACCCTCGGATTACGCCCCTCACTCACGGGCGGGTAGGCTAGGCCGACGTAGGTCGTGTGGGCCCAGACGCCCCGCACCGAGATCCCCGCTCATGCGGGGATGTTCCGAGAAGTGAGCGAGGGTAGTCGTGGGCTCTGTTATCAAGAAGCGGCGTAAGCGGATGGCCAAGAAGAAGCACCGCAAGCTGCTCAAGCGCACTCGCGTTCAGCGTCGCAACAAGAAGTAGGCGACGGCTGTAGGTGTGCCAGGCGTGGCCCTCCCACCGGACGACGGTGGGAGGGCCACGCTTGTTCGTTCCCGCGGTCGCCTTTCCCGCGGTCGTCCGGTCTTCTTTTTGCGCCGTCTGCCGGACGTGGTCATCACACGGCAACACCGACCCGCTACGGTGGCGGCCAGGCGAGGACCGAACGGAAGGCGCGGAACTTGGGGAAGGTCGTGCTCGTCACCGGGGTGGCCCGGAAGCTCGGAGGCCGTTTCGTACGGCGTATCCAGCGTGACCCCGAAGTGGACCGCGTCATCGCCGTGGACGCCGTCACCCCCGAGCACCAGCTCGGCGCGGCGGACTTCGTCCGCGCGGACATCCGGCAGCCCGCGATCGGGCGTGTCCTCGCCGAGCACGGCGTCGACACCGTCGTCCATCTGGACGTCACCGGGAGCCCGCTCGGCGCCGGCGGCCGTACGGCGGTCAAGGAGACCAACGTCATCGGCACGATGCAGTTGCTGGGCGCGTGCCAGAAGAGCCCGACCATCAGCCGTCTGGTCGTGAAGTCGAGCACGAGCGTGTACGGCTCGGCTCCCCGCGACCCGGCCGTGTTCACCGAGACGACGCCACCGAAGTCCCTGCCGAGCGGAGGATTCGCCAAGGACATCGTGGAGGTCGAGGGGTACGTGCGCGGCTTCGCCCGGCGCCGCCCCGACGTGGCCGTGTGCGTGCTCCGCTTCGCGAACATCCTCGGCCCCGACGTGGAGTCGCCGCTCGCCGAGTACTTCTCGCTGCCGGTACTGCCGACGGTCTTCGGCTACGACCCCCGGCTGCAGTTCGTCCATGATGACGATGTGATCGAGGTGCTGCGGATCGCGTCGCACGAGCCCCGGCACGCCCCGCTGAACAGCGGCACGTTCAACGTGGCCGGTGACGGGGTGCTGACGCTGTCGCAGTGCTCCAGGCGACTGGGCAGACCGACGGTCCCGGTGCTGCTCCCGGCCGTCACCTGGGTCGGTACGGCGCTGCGTACGGTCGGGGTCAGCGACTTCTCGCCCGAGCAGATCCGGCTGCTGACCCACGGCCGGGTGGTCAGCACGGCGCAGACGCGGGAGGTGCTGGGGTTCACCCCCCGGTACACGACGGCGGAGGCGTTCGCGGACTTCGCGCGCAGCCGGGGCACCGGGCTCCTGCCGCCCCGTGTCCTGGCCGCCGCGGTCGACCGGGTGGCCGCGAGAATGACGCACAGCGCCGGACAGGGCGCCCGGAACAGCACCGGTAACAGCGCCGGATAAGGAGCGCGGGCAACGATGGCGGACGCCAAGGTCATTCCGTTCGACGACGACCGGCCGCGCGGCGGTGCGCAGCGCTCCGGCCGGTGGCGGTCCGGCGCGGGCGACGGAGCCCGGCGGGTGACCCCGCTGTCCGGCCGGCACGCCCCGGAACCGGACGCCCCACGGCCCGAGCCCCCCGGGGCCGACCCCACGGGGCTGGACGCGGCGCCGGGCGCCCCGGCGGACGGCGGCGGCTGGGAGCGGCGGCTCGCCGGCGGGTTGGCCTTCCTGCGACGCCGGATCACCGGGGATTACGAGGTCGACGAGTTCGGCTACGACGAGGAGCTCACCGACCAGGTCCTGATGTCCCTGCTGCGACCCCTGTACGAGAAGTACTTCCGGGTCGAGGTGAAGGGCATCGAGAACATCCCGTCCGACGGCGGGGCGCTGGTCGTGGCGAACCACTCCGGCACGCTGCCGCTCGACGGGCTCATGATGCAGGTCGCCGTGCACGACAACCACCCGGCCGGCCGGCACCTGCGGCTGCTCGCGGCGGACCTGGTGTTCATGCTGCCCGTCGTCAACGAGCTGGCCCGCAAGGCCGGGCACACCCTGGCGTGCGCGGAGGACGCGGAGCGGCTGCTCCAGCGCGGTGAGGTCGTGGGGGTGATGCCCGAGGGCTTCAAGGGCATCGGGAAGCCGTTCAGCGAGCGTTACAAGCTGCAGCGGTTCGGCCGGGGCGGGTTCGTGTCGACGGCCCTGCGCGCGGGCGTACCGATCGTGCCGTGCTCGATCGTGGGCGCGGAGGAGATCTACCCGATGCTCGGCAACGCCAAGACGCTGGCGCGGCTGCTCGGGTTCCCGTACTTCCCGCTGACGCCGACGTTCCCCTGGCTGGGCCCGCTGGGTGCCGTGCCGCTGCCGACGAAGTGGACGATCCAGTTCGGTGAGCCGATCCCGACGGCCGGGTACTCGCCGGAGGCGGCGGACGATCCGATGCTGATGTTCAACCTGACGGACCAGGTCCGCGAGCAGATCCAGCACACGCTGTACAAGCTGCTGGTGCAGCGGCGGTCGGTGTTCTTCTGACACCGGCGGACGGAGTCCGGCGCGGCCGACCGACGCCCGCGGAGCGGTGCGAGGGGGGCAGAGGGAGCGGTCAAGCTGCTGGTGCAGCGGCGGTCGGTGTTCTTCTGGGACCCCAGGACGCGGTGGGGTTCTGTACGGCTGCGTCCTGCCTCGCGCGCGTACGACGCGTGGTTTCGTGCGGCTGCGTGCTGCTCGCGCGCGGGTACGACGCGGTGGGCGCCGTACCCCTTCCGCTCGGTGCGGGAGGCACGGCGCCCGCCGGTGGGACTGGTGCTACTGCGCGTCCTTCTCGTCGATGCCGAGGCCCGGGAGGATGCCCGGGAGCAGCGGCGGGAGGGTGACGTCGGGCGCGGGGGCGGGGGCGTCGCCGCCCGCGCTGGGGGATGCCGTGGACGGGCCGGGCGGGAGGAGGCCGCCTGTGTTGCCGCCGAGGAGGCCGTCGTCCGTGGCCGTACCGGACCCGGAGGGGCTGGGATCGCCCGTGCTGCCGGGCGGCCGGGATGCGGGGCCGGACGGGGCCTGCTGGGACGGTCCTGAGCCGGTGGAGTCGTCGCTGCCGCTCGGCCGGGAGGAACCGGCGCCGCCCTTGCCCGGGGTGTTGGGCAACTGCGACTGGAGCGGGCTGACCTCTTCCTCTATGGCGTCGAAGACCTCGGTCACCTGGTCCCGGACGTCGGTCAGTTGGGGCGGTAGCTTGTCGCGCAGGCCGTGCCAGGTGCCGCGATGGTTGCGGGAGAACGAGTCGAGCGTGGCCATCGGACCGATCGATCCGTCCCGCTGGTAGGCGAGGCGGAGCAGCCGGTGGCCTTCGGCGGCGTCGTGCTGCATGCCGTTGAGCACGCGCCGGATCTCGCTGAGCGATTCGTGGTCCAGGGCCCCGGACCGGCCGCGTTCCAGCAGGCGGCGGGCCTCGCTGAGCCGGGTGGACGCCTGGTCCAGGTAGATCTCGCCGCGGTCGGCGTCATCGTCCGCCATACCGAGCTTGAGATCCTCCATGCCCCGTTTCAGCCCGTAGAGGGAGTCACCGGGGAGGGCGTCGGAACTGGCAGCGGCCACTCCGCTGAACGCGCCCGCCGCCACACCGACCGTGAGCCCGCCGGCGGCGAGCCCTTTCGACCAGCGGGACCGTGGCCGCAATTTCCGGAGCGCGGCCGCGCGGTGTTGTCCCCGCCCGGTCGACGTCCGCTGCTCCGGCACCGTAGGGCCCGTGGACGCACCCCCCTCCGCGGCTGTGCCCTCCAGGAGCATCGCTTCCATGGCGGCGACGAGCTGTGCTCGCTGCACCACCTTCACCTCGGGGTCCAACTTCGGTTTCGGCAGCTCGCCGAGACCGCTCGCCAGGGCCAACAGCCGCCCCTGCTCGGTCGGTTCGACCGACGTCTCGGGCTGTGCGGCGGCCGCCTGATCTTCCAGGGCCTGGGCGAAGGCGTTCGCCCGCCGGTGTGCCGATACGTTCGCGATCACTGGCGGCACCTCCTCTCGTCATGACGGTCGACTCCCCTGGGGGTCCGGAAGGTTGCACACCTTGAGCACATCCACACGAACGAGTGAGTGGCAGTGGACATGGCGTGACCACAGGGAGCCTGCATCCCGCACAACGAGTGTCGCGGCACTTGGGTTACGCACGAAAGATGATCGGACCAGTGCGTCATGGAGGTGTCACCGAAGGTGAGTTGAGGGGGCGGCCCGGCGGTCAGCGGGCATCGTCGGGGAGGAGCCGGGCGAGGGTGCGTACGGCCCGGTACTGAAGGGTTTTGATCGCCCCTTCGTTCTTGCCCATGACGCGGGCGGTCTCCGCGACGGACAGCCCCTGGAGGAAGCGCAGCGTGACGCACTCCTGCTGCTGTGGGTTCAGCTTCCGCACCGCCTCCAGGAGGGCGGCGTTGGACAGGGACTCCAGGACGGAGTCCTCCGGGCTGCGCTCGACCTCGTTGGCGTCGAGCATTTCGCCGGTGGTCACTTCCAGCCGGAATCGGCTCGATTTGAAGTGGTCGGCGACCAGGTTCCGGGCGATCGTGACCAGCCAGGCGCCGAAATCGCGCCCCTGCCAGGTGAAGGTGGAGATCCGGCGCAGGGCGCGCAGGAAGGTCTCGCTGGTGAGGTCCTCCGCCGTCGCCTTCCCGCCGACGCGGTAGTAGATATAGCGGTACACGGTGTCGCTGTACTGGTCGTACAGCCGGCCGAAGGCCTCGGCCTCACCGGCCTGGGCGCGCTCGACCAGCTCCATCATGCGGGCGCTATCGCTGTCGGCCGTGGGCCGTCGAGCGGTGGTCGAGGTGCCCGCGCCGCCCCGGCCGGCCCGTCTTCCGACGGCAGCGGCTCCGCCGTCGGCCAGGGCATAGCAGGGACCGGCGGGTGCCGGTGCGGCAAAAGCGGGGACGGCGTACGCGGTGGGGACGAAGCCGCGCAAGTGGTCGAGGACCGTTGCGCGGAGCGTAGCCAGGCCCGAGGCGTCAACCCCGACGTGTGGGTACACGGGACTCCCAGAGGCAGAGCTTCCATCACGTGCAGTGCGGGACCGTTCACTCGTCGTGACGACGTGTGGGGGGTTCCGTATGCGTCTGAGGAGAATAACGCTTCGTGCAGGGAGCGCTACACCGAGTTGCTCAAATCATCGATTCAGTCGCTTCTGTTACGTCTGCGCGGCTGATTCCATCGCACTTCGTGACCGCTTATTGATCGGATCACTTCGGGTTCTGTTTGTCCGGGCGATCCCTTGTGCCCGAGTGGGGAGCGTGGGACTGGCGGAGGCCGGCGGCGGGTAAGACCTGTGATTGGCCGCCGGGCGCCGCCGTCGTGGAGGCCGGTGCGGAGGCCGGTGCGGAGGTCGCGGTCGGCCGGCGCGGAGGTCGCGGTCTGGCCGGGGCTCAGCGGCGGCGGCGGTGCAGCGCGACCGCCGCCGCCGTGCCGCCCGCCAGCGCGCCGACGCCCGCGGCGGCCGGGATGCCGACCTTGGCGGCCTTGCGGCCCGTGCGGTAGTCGCGCAGCCGCCACTCCCGCTCCCGGGCGTACCGGCGCAGTTTGGCGTCCGGGTTGATCGCGTACGGGTGGCCGACCAGCGAGAGCATCGGGATGTCGTTGTGCGAGTCGCTGTACGCCGCGCAGCGCGCCAGGTCCAGCCCTTCGGCGGCGGCCAGCGCCCGTACCGCCTCGGCCTTCGCCGGGCCGTGCAGCGGCTCGCCGACCAGCTTGCCGGTGTAGACGCCGTCGACGGACTCGGCGACCGTGCCGAGCGCGCCGGTCAGGCCGAGGCGGCGGGCGATGATCGTGGCCGTCTCGACGGGGGCGGCGGTGACGAGCCAGACCTTCTGCCCGGCGTCCAGGTGGGCCTGGGCGAGGGCGCGGGTGCCCGGCCAGATCCGGTCGGCCATGTACTCGTCGTAGATCTCCTCGCCGATGGTCATCAGTTCGGAGACGCGGTGGCCCTGCACGATCGACAGGGCGCTGTCGCGGGCGTCCTGCATGTGCTCGGGGTCCTCGACCCCGGCGAGCCGGAACCAGGTCTGCTGCCAGGTGAACCGGGCCAGCTCGCGGCGCTGGAAGAACTTCCGCTTGTACAGGCCCCGGCCGAAGTGGAAGAGGGCGGCGCCCTGCATCACGGTGTTGTCGAGGTCGAAGAACGCGGCGGCGTGCACGTCTCCCGGGACCGGGAACTCCGCCTCGGGGCGGGCCGGCGCGCCGGGTGCGGCGGCTTCCGCTTCCGCGAGGATCTCCAGCTGCTGCGAGGTCTTGCGCGCTGCCTCCGCCGCGGCCTCGCCTGCCAGCACGCTGCGCGCGGTGGCGGAGCGCCTACGGGGGGTGAGCCATCCCAGTGCGGCCATGACGCGAGCATAGCCAGTCTGTTCGGTCCCGCCCGACTCGTGGGGATGCCATGGCGTGAACTCTCCGCGACCGCCCTGTTAAGCGACGGGCCGCGGGGGTCGACAATGGGCGCATGTTCGGACGTGCGAAGGACAAGCGGAAGCCCGTGGAACGGACCGTGACGCTCATCGGGAAGCCCGGGTGCCACCTCTGCGACGAGGCGCGCGAGGTGATCGCCTCGGTCTGCGCCGAGACGGGCGCCGTATGGGAGGAGAGGGACATCACGCGGGACGAGGAACTGCACCGCGCCTACTGGGAGCAGATCCCGGTCGTGCTGGTGGACGGGGAGCAGCACACGTTCTGGAAGGTGGACCCGGCGCGGCTGCGTCGCGCGCTCGGGGGCTGACCGGGAAAGGCGGTTACCATCGTGAGCGTTTTGGTCTGTTTCGGGGGTGTGGTCGTGAGGAGTGTGTACGGCTTTGCCCCCTTCGAAGCTCCAACGCCATGAGCGGCCCTTTGGTTCCGGGATGGCGCGATCGGCTCGCGTGACCCCGGTCACTTTGCTCGGACAAATCGGACACCATCTTTGTGCACGCGTTCACAAAGACATAGCCTGCTGTCGACGGGGCGGTCTTGGGACAGGCCGCCTGCAGCCCCGCTCATCCCGCAGGAGCACCGTGGCAACTGGCCGAACTCAACGACCGGCGACCCGTAGCCGAGGCATCCCCGAGGCCACCGTCGCCAGGCTTCCGCTGTATCTGCGGGCGCTCACCGCGCTGTCCGAACGCTCGGTACCCACGGTGTCGTCCGAGGAACTCGCGTCCGCCGCCGGGGTGAACTCCGCGAAGCTCCGCAAGGACTTCAGCTACCTCGGCTCGTACGGGACGCGCGGCGTCGGCTACGACGTCGAGTACCTCGTCTACCAGATCTCCCGTGAGCTGGGGCTGACCCAGGACTGGCCGATCGTCATGGTCGGTATCGGCAACCTCGGCGCCGCCCTCGCCAACTACGGCGGCTTCGCCTCCCGCGGCTTCCGGGTCGCCGCGCTGATCGACGCCGACCCCGCGATGGTCGGCAAGCCGGTCGCGGGCATCGCCGTCCAGCACATCGACGACCTCGAGAAGATCATCGATGAGAACGGCGTCTCCATCGGCGTCATCGCCACCCCGGCCGGCGCCGCCCAGCAGGTCTGCGACCGGCTCGTGGCCGCCGGAGTGAGCTCCATCCTGAACTTCGCGCCGACCGTGCTGTCCGTGCCGGACGGCGTCGACGTCCGCAAGGTCGACCTCTCCATCGAGCTGCAGATCCTCGCCTTCCACGAGCAGCGCAAGGCCGGCGAGGAGGCGGGCGCCGAGCCCGTCGTACCGCCCGCCGCCGTGCGCCCGGACGCCGCGACCCAGGCCCCCGGCCGGAAGGGACCCGACGGGGACGTACCCGCCGTGATGCCGGCATGAGCCTCCTCGTCGTCGGTCTCAGCCACCGCAGCGCGCCCGTCAGCGTGCTGGAGCGGGCCTCGCTCGACTCCGACACCCGGACGAAGCTCCTCCAGGACACCCTCGCCGCCGAACCGGCCGTCGAGGCCGCCGTCCTGGCCACCTGCAACCGCATCGAGCTCTACGCCGACGTGGACAAGTTCCACGCGGGCGTCGCCGAACTCTCCACCCTGCTCGCCCAGCACAGCGGCGTCGGGCTGGAGGAGCTCACCCCCTACCTCTACGTCCACTACGAGGACCGGGCCGTCCACCACCTCTTCTCGGTGGCGTGCGGGCTGGACTCGATGGTCGTCGGCGAGGGCCAGATCCTCGGCCAGATCAAGGACGCCCTCGCGCGCGGCCAGGAGCTGCACACCGCGGGACGGCTGCTGAACGACCTGTTCCAGCAGGCGCTGCGGGTCGGCAAGCGGGCACACAGCGAGACCGGGATCGACCGCGCCGGTCAGTCCCTCGTCACCTTCGGTCTGGAACAGCTCGCCGCCGGGCGGGACGTCTCCGCCTGGGCCAAGGGCAAGCGGGCCCTCGTCATCGGTGCCGGGTCCATGTCGTCGCTCGCCGCCGCGACCCTCGCGCGCGTGGGCGTGGACGAGATCGTCATCGCGAACCGGACCGCCGAGCGCGCCCAGCGCCTCGTCCAGATCCTCACGGAGCCCGGCGGTACGGGCGTGGCCGCCCGCGCCGTCGACATGCCCGCCGTCGGCGCCGAGGTGGCCCGCGCGGACGTGGTCGTCTCCTGCACCGGCGCCACCGGGCTCGTCCTGACCGGCGAGGCCGTCGAGGCCGCGACCGTCGGCCGTGACAGGCCGCTGGCGCTGCTCGACCTGGCCATGCCGCGCGACATCGACGCCGCCGTGCACCGCATGGTCGACGTCCGGCTGGTCGACATCGAGTCGCTCGCCGAGGCGTCCGCCGACGCCCCCATGGCCGCCGACGTGGACCAGGTCCGCGGCATCGTCGCCGACGAGGTCGCCGCGTTCGGCGCGGCCCAGCGCGCCGCGCACATCACGCCGACCGTCGTCGCCCTGCGCACCATGGCCGCCGACGTCGTCGCCGGTGAGATCGCCCGGCTCGAGGGCCGGCTGCCCGGCCTGGACGACAAGCAGCGCGCCGAGATCACCCAGACCGTCCGCCGCGTCGTGGACAAGCTTCTGCACGCGCCGACCGTGCGGGTCAAGGAGCTCGCCGGCGAGCCCGGCGGCGCCGGGTACGCGGACGCGCTGCGCACACTCTTCGACCTCGACCCGGAGGCCGTCGCCTCCGTGTCCCGGGCCGACATGAATGACGCCGACGTCAAGAACCGAGGGCGAGTATGACCGACAGGGCATTGAGGCTCGGGACCAGGCGCAGCAAGCTCGCCATGGCCCAGTCCGGGCACGTCGCGGAGGCGGTGCGGCAGCTGACCGGGCGCCCCGTGGAGCTGGTGGAGATCACCACGTACGGCGACACCTCCCGCGAGCACCTCGCGCAGATCGGCGGCACGGGTGTCTTCGTCACGGCGCTGCGTGACGCGCTGCTCGCCGGTGAGGTCGACTTCGCCGTGCACTCGCTGAAGGACCTGCCGACCGCGCAGCCCGACGACCTCGTCATCGCCGCGATCCCGACCCGCGAGGACCCGCGTGACGTGCTCGTCGCCCGCGACGGGCTGACGTTCGACCGGCTGCCGTCCGGCGCCCGCGTCGGTACCGGCTCGCCGCGCCGCATGGCCCAGCTCAACGCGTACGCGCGCAGCCACGGCCTGAGCATCGAGACCGTGCCGATCCGCGGCAACATCGACACCCGCGTCGGCTACGTGCGCACCGGTGAGCTGGACGCTGTCGTTCTGGCCGCCGCCGGGCTGAACCGTATCGGCCGGATCGAGGAGGTCACCGACTTCCTGTCGGTCGACACCGTCCTGCCCGCCCCCGGCCAGGGGGCCCTGGCTGTCGAGTGCACGGCGGCTGACGCCGGCCTCGCCACCGCGCTCGCGGAGCTCGACGACCCGTACACGCGGGCCGCCGTCACCGCGGAGCGGTCCCTGCTCGCCGCCCTGGAGGCCGGCTGCTCCGCACCCGTGGGTGCGCTGGCCGACCTCCAGGCCGATGGGCAGGTTGTTCATGAGATGCGCCTGCGCGGCGTCGTCGGCACGACCGACGGCTCCACGCTGGTGCAGTTGTCCACCACCGGTCCCGTACCGACGTCGCACGACGACGCGGTGGCACTCGGCCGCGAACTCGCGTCCGAGATGCTCGCCAAGGGTGCGGCCGGTCTTATGGGGGAGCGAGCACTTTGAGCCCCACCACTGCATCCAAGGCTGCCTCGGCGTTCTCCGCGTCAGGACACGTCACCTTCCTCGGCGCCGGCCCCGGCGATCCGGGGCTGCTGACTCTGCGCGCCGTCGAGGCGCTGGCGGGCGCGGACGTACTGATCGCCGAGCCTGATGTGCTCGATGTCGTACGCGGCCATGCGCGGGCGGGGGTGAGCACGCCCGAGCTGACGGTCGTTGACGATGCGTCAATGCCCGCCGGGGTCCCCGTGTTGAGGGACGCGACCAATCTTGTCATGGAGGCCGCGCGCGGCGGCAAGCGGGTCGTCCGTGCCGTCTCCGGAGACCCCGGGCTCGACGGCAACGCGGGCGCCGAGATGCTCGCCTGCGCCGCCGAGGGCATCCCGTTCGAGGTCGTCCCCGGTGTCGCCGCCGCCGTCGGCGTGCCCGCGTACGCCGGTGTGCCGCTGCGTGACGCGCAGGGCGCCGACGTGCGGTTCCTCGACGCCCGGACGGCGGGCGACCGCTGCTGGACCGAGGTCGGCGCTTCCGACGGGACGGTCGTCGTCTCCACGACGCTCGACTCCGTGGCCGCCGCCGCGGGCGAGCTGGTCACGGCCGGCCGCAAGCCGGACACCCCGCTCACCGTCACCATCGCCGGGACGACCACCCGGCAGCGCACCTGGACGGCCACGCTCGGCACCATCGCGCAGACGCTGAAGCAGGCGAAGGTCCTCCCGTCGCCCGAGGGCCACCAGCCCGTCATAGCCGTGGTCGGTGAGCGCAGCTCCGCCGCCCAGCGCGACCAGCTCGCGTGGTTCGAGTCGAAGCCGCTGTTCGGCTGGAAGGTCCTCGTCCCGCGCACCAAGGAGCAGGCGGCGTCGCTCTCCGACCAGCTCCGGTCGTACGGCGCCGTGCCCAGCGAGGTCCCGACCATCGCGGTCGAGCCGCCGCGCACCCCGCAGCAGATGGAGCGGGCGGTCAAGGGCCTGGTCACCGGCCGGTACGAGTGGATCGCCTTCACCTCGGTGAACGCGGTCAAGGCCGTGCGGGAGAAGTTCGAGGAGTACGGGCTCGACGCCCGCGCCTTCGCCGGGATCAAGGTCGCGGCGGTCGGCGAGCAGACCGCCGCCGCGCTGGTCGAGTTCGGCGTCAAGCCCGACCTCGTGCCGAGCGGCGAGCAGTCCGCGGCCGGGCTGCTGGAGGACTGGCCGCCGTACGACCCGGTCTTCGACCCGATCGACCGCGTCTTCCTGCCGCGTGCCGACATCGCCACCGAGACCCTGGTGGCCGGGCTGATCGAGCTCGGCTGGGAGGTGGACGACGTCACCGCCTACCGGACCGTGCGCGCCTCGCCCCCGCCGGCCGAGACCCGCGAGGCGATCAAGGGCGGCGGCTTCGACGCGGTGCTGTTCACCTCGTCGTCCACCGTGCGGAACCTCGTCGGTATCGCCGGCAAGCCGCACAACGTGACGGTCATCGCCTGCATCGGCCCCGCGACGGCCAAGACGGCGGAGGAGCACGGCCTGCGCGTCGACGTCCTGTCGCCGGAGCCGTCCGTGACGAAGCTGGCCGAGGCGCTCGCCGAGTTCGGTGCCCGGCGCCGGGCGGCCGCGCTGGAGGCCGGGGATCCGGTCACGCGGCCGAGCGAGCGGCGGCCGGGCGCGCGGCGGCGCCGCTCGACGACGTAACGGTTCGCTTCGCCGGCTTCGAGGCCGTGTCCACCCGTTCCGCCCAGCGGAACGAGCATCGGGTGGGCGCGGCCTCGACGGCGTCCGACGGGGTGTCGGTACGTGCACCGAGGGGTGCGGCGTAGCGTGGAGCGCATGACTGTGTACGGATCCTTCCCCGGTGCGCGGCCGCGTCGGCTGCGTACCACCCCCACCATGCGGCGGATGGTCGCGGAGACGCGGCTGCACCCGGCGGACCTGATCCTTCCGGCGTTCGTACGCGAGGGCGTGTCCGCGCCCGTGCCGATCTCGGCGATGCCGGGGGTCGTCCAGCACACCCGCGACACGCTCCGGAAGGCCGCCGTGGAGGCCGTCGAGGCGGGCGTCTCGGGGATCATGCTGTTCGGTGTGCCGGAGGACGCGAAGAAGGACGCGGCCGGTACGGCGGGCACCGACCCGGACGGCATCCTCCAGGTCGCCATCCGGGACGTGCGCGCCGAGGTGGGCGACGACCTGGTGATCATGTCGGACCTGTGCCTGGACGAGTACACCGACCACGGCCACTGCGGCGTCCTCGACGCCGACGGCCGCGTCGACAACGACGCGACCCTGGAGCGGTACGCCGAGATGGCCCAGGTCCAGGCCGACGCCGGTGTCCATGTCGTGGGCCCCAGCGGCATGATGGACGGTCAGGTCGGTGTCGTCCGCGACGCGCTCGACACCATCGGCAAGGAGGACGTGTCGATCCTGGCGTACACCGCCAAGTACGCGTCCGCGTTCTACGGCCCGTTCCGCGAGGCCGTCGGCTCGTCGCTGAGCGGTGACCGCAAGACGTACCAGCAGGACCCGGCCAACGTGCGCGAGTCGATGCGCGAACTGGCCCTGGACCTGGACGAGGGCGCCGACATCGTCATGGTGAAGCCGGCCGGCCCGTACCTGGACATCCTCGCCAAGGTCGCCGACGCCGTGGACGTGCCGGTCGCCGCGTACCAGATCAGCGGCGAGTACGCGATGATCGAGGCCGCCGCCGAGCGGGGCTGGATCGACCGCGACAAGGCGATCCTGGAGTCCCTGACCGGTATCAGGCGGGCGGGCGCGCAGATGATCCTCACCTATTGGGCGACCGAGGTCGCGCGGCGGCTCGGCCGGGCCTAGGAGTCCGGGCCCGGCAGTTCGAAGAGGACCGCGCCCGCGGCGTCGTAGAGCGTGACGGTGTGCTCGCCGGGCCCGGTGGTGGCGTACCAGACGCCCCAGCCGGGCTCGCCGGGCAGTTCGATGAGGGACGCGGTGGTCGCCGTGCCGCCGCTGTCGGTGAGGACGACGCGGACGGGGCGGCCGCCGGTGCCGTAGTAGACCCCGGAGTGGAACGCCGCGTTCTCGCCGTCGCCCTCCGACTGGTGGCTGGCGCCGGGCCTGGCCGTGTCCAGGTTGCCGTCGACGGCGCTGCGGAAGTTCTCCCCGCCGTCGGGCCCCGACCAGTGCTTGCCCGCCTCGGTCAGCCACACCCGCACACCGGGCGCCGCGTCCACCCGCTCGCCCGGCGAGACGATCCTGGGCGGCGCGGGGACGGGGGGTTTCGACGGCCTGGGCGAGGGCGGGGCGCTGGCGGTCGGGGAGGCCGGAGTCACCGCGGAAGGGCCCCGCGCGGGCGTCAGGACGTGGTGGGCGGTGAAGGTCAGGGACGTCACCAGCACGGCGCAGCACGCCGTCAGCCCCGTCCTGCGGCGCCGACGGCGTGCCCGCCCGGCGCGCTCGACGGCCGCGAGCGGAACGGGTCCGGGCGTGATGTCGAGGGCCGTGTCGGCGAAGACGGTACGCAGCCGCCGGGCCTCGGCCGCTTCGGGTTCGGGTTCGTGCTCGGGTTCGGGGGTCATGGCTTCGCTCCGGAGGGGGCGTGGGGGTGGCCGGCGAACGCGGGGTGGGCGCGCAGCGCCTCCAGGCCACGCCTGGCGTGCGTCTTGACGGTGCCGACGGAGCAGTTCAGTACGTCGGCGATGTCCTGCTCGTTCAGGTCCTCCCAGTACCGCAGCACCATCACCGCGCGCTGACGGGCGGACAGGTCCGCCAGCGCCTCCAGCAGCGCCGCCCGCTGCTCGACCGTCTCGGCGTGCCCGGCGTGCGTGCGGTGTGCCGTCTCGGGCAGGAACGGCGTCAGCAGATGGACGACACGGCGACGGCGCACGCGGCTGAGGTTGTTGTTGACCAGCGCGCGCCGCACGTACGGGTCGACCTCGTCGCGGGGGATCCACCGCCAGCGCCCGTAGACCTTGGCCAGCGTGGTCTGGACGAGATCCTCCGCCTCGTGGAAGTCCCCGGTCAGGAGCTGTGCCGTACGCACCAGACGGGGCCAGGCCGCCGTGGCGAACTCGGCGAAGTCCGAGGTGTTCTCGTGCGGCACGGTGACGGTCCTCGCGATCGGGCCGGGGGAGGGGCCGGGGTGGGACGACGGCAGGGCCCGCCCCGTGCCGGGCCCTGCCGTCGGGATCAGAAGTCGAAGCCGGGCAGTTCGGCGAGGACCCTGCCCGCGCTGTCGTAGAGGGTGACGGACCGGCTGCCCGTCATGTCACCGGCGGCCGGGGTCGTCACGTACCAGGAGCCCCAGCCGGGCTCTCCCGCCAGCCTGATGAGCGCCGCGTCGGTGACCTTGCCCGCCTTGTCGGTGAGCGTGACGCGGGCCGCGTCCTTCGAGCCGTAGTACAGGCCCGAGTGGAAGACCCCCTTGGCCACGGGCTCCGACTGGTGGCTCACACCGGGCCGGGTCGTGTCCACGTTCCCGTCCACGACGCTGCGGAAGTTGACCGTGCCGTCCGGCGTCGACCAGTACTTGCCCTCCTCGGTCAGCCACAGCTTCACCCCGGGCGCCGCGCGCACCCGCTCGCCGGGCGCCACCACCCGCACCTGGGAGGTCGGTGCCTCCTTCCGCGCCTCGGCCTTCGGCTCGGCGGCCGCCGTCCTCGCCGTCGCGGTGACGACGGCAGTGGCGGTCGGCGTGGTCGGTGTGCTCGGCGTGCTTGGTGTGCTTGGTGTGCTCGGCGTGCTCGGTGAGGCGACGGCGTACGCCACGGTCGGCACGCCCACCAGCGCGGCCGCCACGGACACGGCCACCGCGTACTTCTTCATCCGGGTCATGGATGCGGGACTCCTTGCGATCAGCAGGGGCGGAACAGGTCGGAGCGGCGACTCTCCACCCCTCTCAACTCCGCCCGCACACGACCCGGATGACACGTCGGGCGGGTTGATTCCCTACGCGTCAGTCCCACCAGAAGACCCAGTGGTCGCGGTCGAGCACCTCCTCGACGGCGTACGCACGGCGCGAGTCGTAGTCCTGCCACACGGCGTCCGGGCAGAACGCCTCATGCTCGGCCGCCACGGCGAGCGCGTCCCCCACGGTGCGCGGCGGCGCCGCGACCGCGAGGTAGAGGAGGTCCTCGCCCAGCCCCACGACCCGTATGCCGAACCTGTCCTCCCACGAGCGGAGTACCGCCGACAACCGGACCGCGTCCGTGTGGTGGGACGAGCCTCCCCAGCCGAGCGCGGCGAGGACGTCCGCACCTCGGCGGGCCGGTACGAGCGCGCCCCGGGCGCCCTTCAACCACTCGTCGTTCGCCGCCAGTTCGCCCGCCACGCGGGCGGCCACGACATCGGGGTCCTCGTCCCCCCGGCCGGGCGGCGCGAGGCCGGGCCACGGCTCGTCGGCCGCCTCCTCGTCCTCCTCCCGGACCAGGTCCCACAGCTCGGTCAGCGTCGCCACGGGATCGAGGTCGTCCGGATCGGCCACCCGGCCCGGATGGAGGTACTGGGTATCCGTCAGCAGCACCGGCTGGAACCCGGCCGCCTCCCGCGCCGGCAGGAGACGCCCCCAGGTGTCGGACGTCGCGGGCTCGTCCGCGCGCCAGAAGGACGGCTGTACGCGTACGGTGCCGGGCGGCAGGTCCAGGCCCAGCGCGTTCGGGTTGATGACCATACGACGACCCTAGGTGCCGCCACTGACAATCGGCCGGGCCCGCGGCGCCCCGGCCCATGAGGGCACATCAGCCCATGAGGGCGATGATCAGCCGGCCCGGTACGAGGTACAGCGTGGCCGCCGTGCTGCCCAGGAAGACCGGCAGGCCCACCAGTGCGCCCACGGCGAGCCCCAGCGGGGTCCAGGGGCCGTGCAGGGACGGGTCACCGTTCCGCTTCGGCACGTACCAGACCGTCCGGAACGGGAGGGGCTCCGCGAACTGGTTGTCCACGGTGCGCGTGTACTCGTGCTGACGCCCCGACACATCGGTGACGCCGTAGACGTGTTCGCGGCCCACGTGGCGCAGCAGGGGCGCCCGTGTGGTGCGGCCCCGGCGCGCCATTCTCCAGAGCGTGGTCACCGCCGTGTACGTGCCCCACCCGGACACGAACGCCAGTCCCGCGATGGTCCCGCCCGCGGTGACGCTCAGCAACGCCCAGACGGCTTCGCCCAGCGCGCCGAGGACCACGGCGTACAGGACGAGACCGGCGCCCATCGCGTAGAGCGGGAACTCGCCCGGCATCCGCTTGTGCGGCGGCGGGTTCTTCGCCGCCGCTCCCGGCGGGCCCCAGCCGCTCGCGACGGGGCGGGCGCCTTCGGTGATGCGTACCGCGTCCGCGCCGCAGACCGGGACGGTCCGCCCCACGCCGCCGTCCGGCGTCCACTCGACCTCCGTGACGGAAGGGCCGTGGCGGGGGTCGAAGAAGCAGAGGGGGAGGCGCTCGGGCAGCGGCCGCCCGGCGAGACGGGCTTCCAGGCGGTCCAGGGCGTGCCTGCCGTCGTCCAGGCGTCGCAGGGCGTCCTGGGCGCCGTCGGGGCGCCGCAGGGCCCGGGAGGCCGCCTCGTACGCGTCGAGGGCCTGTTCGTAGTCGGCGACGGCCTCCGCCGTGGCGCCGGGCCGGTGGGGCGTGAAGGGATGCTCGGCCAGCGCCTCGCCGAACGCGGTGATCTCCGAGTCCAGGTCCCGGTCCGGGGTGCCGCCGCCGCGTCCGCCGCCGGATCTCACGCCGGGACCTCCTCGGCCGGCGCCTCGACACCCGTCGGCGGGGCCTCGATCAGGGTCTCACCGGTCGCGGTCGGTCCGTGTGCGTAGCGCATGCCGTGATGGTAGGGCGGCCTCCGTGGACGGCGGCCGCCCTCGCGGTGGGTGTGCCGAGGGTCACCCGCGACCGGCGGGAACCCGGCCCGGGACGGGGGCGGGGGAGGGCGCCGTCGACGGTGAGGGGGCCGTCAGCCGGTCGGCTCCGTCGGGGACGGGGACCGAGGCGAAGATGGCGTTCTGCTGGTCCTGGAGCTCCTTCTCGCGCTCGGGCGTCGTGGTGGGCAGCCGCTGCTCCTCGTACAGCCTGTGTGTCGCCTCCTGGGCCCACTTGCTCGCCGGGGTGTGGAACTGGATCTCGAACCGCATGCCGGAACGGGGTGACCGCCAGGCCGAGTTGACCGCCTTGTAGCCGTGGGCGCCGGCCCAGGTGTTCTTCCAGCGGATGCTGTCGTTGCCCCAGGACGACAGGTGCGACGAGGCGGCGGTGACGCCTGCCGTGTAGTGGCCGTCGGGCCACTGGAGCGTGTAGCGGACGGCGTCGTTGATCGTGGCGATCGCGGCCTCCACGTTCTGCCCCGGCGTCTCGCGCAGCGAGGTGGCGACCTTCCGCTTGAGGGAGTCCGGAGACTTCAGGCGGTTGTCGAATCCGATCAGCTCGGCGTCGGTCAGCCAGGCAGCCGCCCGGACCTGCGGGCTGATCGTGCGCTCGGCCTTGCGTGCCTCGGCGATGAACGCGTCGACCTTGGCGTTGTCCGAGGCGTTCAGCCGCAGCCCGTCCTGGTGCCAGCCGTCCTGCTCGGGCTCGTCCGCCGTGGCGGTCATGGCGCCGGTCAGGGCTCCCGACAGCGCGAGCGCGGCGGTCAGCGCGGTCGCGACGGCCGTCCGGGGAACGGCGTGCTGGGTCTCCATACGGTCTCGGGTCCTCTCCGGGGGGTGGTCTTCTCCGGAGGGACAACAGCGGCAGCGGCCCCGGGGTTGCGCCTGAACGGGCGAACCGCGCCCGACCGGAGCACCCTGGAAGGAGCCACGGGAGGTGAACCGCCATGCACACACTCGTCGGATGGCATGTCGACATGGAGTTTCAGGAGGAGGGCAGCAAGACGCGTGCGGCCGCCCTGGTCAGGCTCGGTGACGGCACCGAGGTGCGCGGTCACGGCAACGCACAGCGCCACCCGTCGGACGCCGAGCAGCTCCGGGTGGGCGAGGAGATCGCCGGCGCACGCGCGCTGATGGACATCGCCACACAGCTGCTGCAGAAGGCGCACGTCGAGATCGACGACGCGAAGGGGAAACCGTCGCACCCGCTGATCTGACGCGTCGGCCGGTCTGAGGCCCCGGCCGACGGCAGGTGCGGGGCACGCGGTATGGGGGCGGCGGTCGGTCGCCGCCCCCACACCGCGTGGTCAGAGGCGCTCGGGCGTACGGATGCCGAGCAGCGCCATGCCCTGGCGCAGGGTGCGGGCGGTCAGCTCGCACAGGAACAGCCGGTTCTCCACATGGGCGGGGGTGTCCGCCTTGAGGACCGGGCACTCCGAGTAGAACGTCGTGTAGGCCGACGCCAGCTGGTACAGATACGCGGCGAGCTTGTGCGGCTCGTACGTCTCCGCCACCTCGGCCAGCGTCTCCGCGAACCGGTCCAGGTGCAGGCCCAGCGCACGCTCGGCCGGGGCCAGCTCCAGCTCCGGGTGGGCCAGCGGCACGGTGTCGCCCGCCTTGCGGAGGATGGACTTGATCCGGGCGTACGCGTACTGGAGGTACACGGACGTGTCGCCGTTCAGCGACACCATCTGGTCCAGGTCGAACTTGTAGTCCCGGGCCGCCGAGGTCGACAGGTCGGCGTACTTGATGGCGCCGATACCGACCTGGGTGCCGCGCTCGGCGATCTCGTCCTCGGTCAGGTCCTGGGCCTTCTCGCGGACCACGGCCGAGGCCCGGTCGATGGCCTCGTCCAGCAGGTCGACCAGCCGGACCGTCTCGCCCTCACGGGTCTTGAACGGCTTGCCGTCCTTGCCGAGGACCGTGCCGAACGCGAGCTGCACCGCCTTGACGTCCTCGTTGAGCCAGCCCGCCCGGCGGGCCGTCTCGAAGACCATCTTGAAGTGCAGCGACTGCCGCGCGTCCACCACGTACAGCAGGGTGCTCGCGCCCAGGTTGCCGACCCGGTCGCGGATCGCCGACAGGTCCGTGGCGGCGTACCCGTACCCGCCGTTGGACTTCCGGACGATCAGCGGGACGGGGTTGCCGTCCGGACCCTTCACGTCGTCGAAGAACACGCAGAGCGCGCCCTCGGAGCGGACGGCGACACCGGACTCCTCAAGGAGGCGGCACGTCTCGTCCAGCATGTCGTTGTAGCCGGACTCGCCGACCACGTCCGGGTCCCGGATGTCCATGTCCAGCTTGTTGAAGACCGAATAGAAGTAGATCTTCGACTCGTCCACGAACCGCTGCCACAGGTCCAGGGTCTCCTTGTCCCCGGACTGGAGGGACACGACCCGGTCGCGCGAGCGCGCCTTGAACTCCTCGTCGGAGTCGAACAGGGTCCGCGACGCCTTGTACAGCCTGTTCAGGTTGGACATGGCCTGCTCGCCGGAGACCTCCTCGCCCGGCTTGTGGTCCAGCTCGTGCGGGTGCTCGATCAGGTACTGGATGAGCATGCCGAACTGGGTGCCCCAGTCGCCGATGTGGTGGCGCCGGACCACCTTCTCGCCCGCGTACTCCAGGATCTGCACCATCGCGTCACCGATGACCGCCGACCGGAGATGGCCGACGTGCATCTCCTTGGCCACGTTCGGCTGGGCGTAGTCGATCACCGTGGTGCCGGGCTGCTCGGCGAACGGCACACCGAGCCGCTCGTCGGCGGCGCGGGCCGCCAGCGTCTCGGTGATCGCCTTGTCGGAGATCGTGATGTTGAGGAAGCCCGGACCGGAGACCTCGATGTCCCGCAGGACGTCGCTGTCGCCGATCGCGTCGACCACCTTGCCCGCCAGCTCGCGCGGGTTGCCCTTCAGCTTCTTGGCCAGGGCCAGGATGCCGTTGGCCTGGAAGTCGGCCCGGTCGCTTCGTCGCAGCAGCGGGTCGGCGGCGCCGGCTTCCGGCAGGGCTGCCGAAAGGGCGTCCGCGAGGCGCTGCTGCACGGTCGAAGCGAGGGAAGGGACCGAGGCCATGAGCTTCCGTTCCTGTGTCGAGGTCGGTGAGGTGTTATTGCGCTTGTCAAGTGTCCCACGGCCGAGCAACCTGTTTGTCCGGCCTGTGGACAACCCGGGCCGAACCCCCGGCCGGGACGCCGTGGTCCCCACAGGTCCACGCCGGCCTGTGGACAACCTTCGAGGCGGTTGTTCCGTCTGGGAGAATGGCGTACGCCAACTCTTTCGAGATCCGTCATCCAGAAGAACCAAGGACGTGCCGATCGTGGCTCAGAGCAGCACCGAGACCGACTGGGTCTCCCGTTTCGCGGACGAGGTCATCGCCGAGTCGGAGCGACGTGCGCCTGGCAAACCGGTCGTGGTCGCCTCCGGCCTGTCGCCGTCCGGCCCCATCCACCTGGGCAACCTCCGCGAGGTCATGACCCCGCACCTGGTCGCCGACGAGATCCGGCGGCGGGGCCACGAGGTCCGGCACCTGATCTCCTGGGACGACTACGACCGGTACCGCAAGGTCCCGGCCGGCGTCCCCGGCACCGACGAGACGTGGGCCGAACACATCGGCAAGCCGCTCACGTCCGTCCCGGCCCCGGCCGGCTCGCCGCACGCCAACTGGGCCGAGCACTTCAAGGCCGCGATGATCGAGTCGCTGGCCGAGCTCGGCGTCGAGTACGACGGCATCAGCCAGACCGAGCAGTACACGAGCGGCGCCTACCGCGAGCAGATCCTGCACGCGATGAGGCACCGCGCGGACATCGACGCGATCCTCGACCGGTACCGGACGAAGGACAAGGCCACCGGCCAGCCGAAGAAGGGGCAGCAGCCCCAGCAGAAGCAGAAGCAGCAGAAGCCGGTCGACGAGGCCGAGCTGGAGGCCGCCGAGGGCTCCGGCGCGGCCGGCGAGGACGACGGCTCGGGCGGTGCCGGCGGCTACTTCCCGTACAAGCCGTACTGCGGGCAGTGCGAGCGCGACCTCACCACCGTCACGTCGTACGACGACGAGACCACCGAGCTGGCGTACACCTGCGTGTGCGGCTTCGCCGAGACCGTACGGCTGAGCGAGTTCGACCGGGGCAAGCTGGTCTGGAAGGTCGACTGGCCGATGCGCTGGGCGTACGAAGGCGTGATCTTCGAGCCGAGCGGTGTCGACCACTCGTCGCCCGGCTCGTCGTTCGTCGTCGGCGGGCAGATCGTCCGCGAGGTCTTCGACGGCGTGCAGCCCATCGGGCCCATGTACGCCTTCGTCGGCATCTCCGGCATGGCCAAGATGTCCTCGTCGAAGGGCGGCGTGCCGACCCCGGCCGACGCGCTGAAGATCATGGAGGCGCCGCTGCTGCGCTGGCTGTACGCGCGCCGCAAGCCCAACCAGTCCTTCAAGATCGCCTTCGACCAGGAGATCCAGCGGCTCTACGACGAGTGGGACAAGCTGGAGGCCAAGGTGGCCGACGGCAGCGCCCTGCCCGCCGACGCCGCCGCCCACACCCGGGCGGTGCGCACGGCCGCCGGTGAGCTGCCGCGCACGCCGCGCCCCCTGCCGTACCGGACCCTCGCCTCCGTCGTGGACATCACCGCCGGACACGACGAGCAGACCCTGAGGATCCTCAGCGAGCTCGACCCGGCCGACCCGCTGTCCTCGCTGGACGAGGTCCGCCCGAGGCTGGACCGCGCCGAGAACTGGATCACCACCCAGGTCCCGGCCGACGCCCGCACCATCGTCCGCGACGAGCCCGACACGGAGCTGCTGGGTTCGCTGGACGAGGAGGGCCGCGAATCGCTGCGGCTGCTGCTGGAGGGCCTGGACAGCCACTGGTCCCTCGACGGCCTGACGACGCTGGTCTACGGCGTCCCGAAGGTCATGGCCGGGCTCGACCCGGAGGCCAAGCCGACGCCGGAGCTGAAGGTCGCCCAGCGCACGTTCTTCGCGCTGCTGTACCGGCTGCTGGTGAGCCGGGACACCGGCCCGCGTCTGCCCACGCTGCTGCTGGCGGTCGGCGCCGACCGGGTGCGCAAGCTGCTCGCCGCGTAACACGCGTCACGGACGGAGGGTCTCACCCCGGGAGTCTCGCCCCGAGCTCCACGGGGTGAGACCCTCCGCCGATGTCCGCCGCGCCGACTGCGTCCTTCGGATGACCGCCGGTTCGTTCCGGCGCAGGACGCCTCGGCCGCCCGGCCGGGAGACCGTGGAACCATGAGAGAGATCGTGGCCGTCGCGGGCTGGTTCACGGGTGTGCAGGGCCTGTTGGGCATCGCCGGCAGGATGTTCGGGGACGGGCCGTGGGGCCTGCTACCGCGCTGGTGGGACGTTCCGACCGCCGGATACGCGGTCATCGCCGTCGCGGGCGCCGCCCTCGCCGTGTACGGGGAGACGGCGAAGGCGCGGAAGCGTTCCGCCGCCTGACCCCGGGGGTCAGGCGATGTGCTCGGCGGCCAGCTCCGCCTGGTAGCGGCCCCGGAACTCGGGCTGGAGCCTGCGCAGCAGGACGGCGCTCAGCGGGTGCCGGATGCCGTGCGCGTCCGCCAGGTGTATGTCGAGGACCTCGCTGCTCGGCCAGTCGTTGTGCTCGGCGACGTACAGCTTGAACACCTCGTACGCGAGGCGGGCGAACTCCTCCGCGTCGGCGTCGCCCGGAGTCTCCTCCTGGCCCGGGACCGGGAAGTCCTGGTCCTCCGGGCCCGACGGGACCCGCACCGGCGTGGGCTCCAGACCCTCGATGTACGTCGGGTCGTACGCGCCCTCGTAGGCGGTCGGCGGCAGCTGCGGCGCCTGGAACCAGGGGCTGTGGTGGTTGGCGGGCAGCGGGTGCTGCGGCGCCTGCTCGGCCGGGTCGCCACCCGGGTCGCCGGGGTCGCCCTGGTCCTGCGCCGGATGCTGGTGTGCCTCGGGCTGCCGGTCCGCCCGCTGGGCCGGCTGGGGAGCCGGCCGCTGTCCCGACGGGCCCTGCGGCTGGGGCTGAGGCTGGGACGGTGCGGGAGCCTGCGGCTCGGCCTGTGCCTGGCGCTCGGCCTGTGCCTGCGGCCCGGCCTGTGCCTGGGGACGGGGCGGTTCCGGGGCGGTGCCGGCCTGCGGGAGTTCCCGCGCCCCCGCCGCGACCAGGGCCGGGGCGCCCTCCGCATCGGCCACCGGGTTCGGGGGCAGCAGCACCGGCTCGATGCCCGCCGCCGCGAGGCCCGCCGGGGCGGTCTCGGCGAGCGGCACACCGTACTTCGCCAGGCGCAGCGGCATCAGCGCCTCGACCGGTGCCTTACGCCGCCACGAGCGGCCGAACCGGGCCTGGAGGCGGGCCTGGTAGATGAGCCGGTCCTGCTCCAGCTTGATCACCTGCTCGTACGAGCGCAGCTCCCACAGCTTCATGCGGCGCCACAGCCGGAACGTGGGCACCGGCGAGAGCAGCCAACGGGTGAGCCGTACGCCCTCCATGTGCTTGTCGGCGGTGATGTCCGCGATGCGGCCCACCGCGTGCCGCGCGGCCTCCACCGCGACGACGAACAGCACCGGGATCACGGCGTGCATGCCCACGCCGAGCGGGTCGGGCCAGGCCGCCGCACCGTTGAACGCGATCGTCGCGGCGGTCAGCAGCCACGCCGTCTGCCGCAGCAGCGGGAACGGTATGCGTATCCACGTCAGCAGCAGGTCGAGCGCCAGCAGCACGCAGATGCCCGCGTCGATGCCGATCGGGAAGAAGTACGAGAAGTCGCCGAAGCCCTTCTGCACGGCGAGCTCGCGCACCGCCGCGTACGAGCCCGCGAAACCGATCGCGGCGATGATCACCGCACCGGCGACGACGACACCGATCAAGACCCGGTGCATCCGTGTCAGTTGCATCGCGGCCACCCGCGACCCCTCCCCGTGATTCGACATCTGGCGGGCACAGCCTGGCACACGTGTACGGAGCCCGGCCCTCGGGGGAGGTCCGGACTCCGTGTCCGATCCGTGCGCGTGGCCGCCGGGCGGCAGCCGACGGCCGTTACCCGTTGGCCGTGGCGATCGACGTCACCGCCTCCTTGGCGGCCGTGACCGTGCCCTTCATCAGGGTCGAGGGGGACGGGTTCTTGGCGCCCGCGTAACCCGTGCCGTTGTAGGACACGGTGACGACCGCGTTCGCCGTGCGGGTCACGACCACCGCGTACGTGAAGGTCTCCCCGGACTTCTTCACGTTGTAGGTGAAGGCCGTCGCCGTGTCGCCGACACCAGCCGGGGAAGTGGCCAGCTCGGTGGCTCCCTCGGTCGCCTTCACCTCGGCGACCCTCTCCGCGTACCGCTTCTCGGCGCGCTGCTCACCACTGCCGAGGGTCGCCTCCGAGTCGTAGCGCACGAGGGCGATGTCGATCCAGTGGTAGTTCGAGCCCTTGAGGCCCTTGTCGTCCAGCCCGTTCCAGGAGCAGCCGGCCCGGCTGGCGACATCGGTGGACTTGCCCGGTGTGCCCGCCTTCTTCTTCACCTCAGGCACCAGCTTCTCGATCGTCTTCGCCGAGACGGCCTTGCACGGGTCGGGCAGCTTCGTGTACTTCGCGGGAGCCACCGTGGGCGACTTCGCGGCCTCCGGCGAGGCGGACGCGGCGGGCGACTTCTTCGCGGCGCTGTCGCCGTCGGAGTCGGACGAGCAGCCGGCGGCGACGAGCATCACCGGTACGGCGGCGCAGGCGAGTATGCGGGTGAGTCGCGGAGCTGATCGGTGCATGGTTCCTTCAGTCGCTTGTCGTACGGTCCGGCAATCCGGCCACGGTAGCCCGACTCGGTGCCTGCCCGGGGGAGCCCGGCGGTTACCGAACGTCACGGGCGGGGTGGGGCGGGGCGTGGCCCGCCGCTGCTACTCGTCGAACCGCTCGGCCAGAATCCGGGCCAGGCCCTGCGCCTTTTCCTGGAGTTCCTTGCTGTCGGGGACGTCGGTGATCCGGGCGGGCTGCTCGCCGTACCGGACGGTCACGATGACGTTCGATGTGCGGAACACCACGCTGACGGTCCGCCGCTGGGCCGTCGATCCGGCGCGGGCCAGGTCGTCGTCGATGAACGCGGCGTCGGCGAGGTCGGCGAGGATGCGCGGCTCCAGGCCCTCGGGCGTCGCACCGGTGGTGGCGGTGGCGCCGGCCGACGGGGTGGTGGCCGCGGGGCCGGTTGCCGCCGGGCCGCTGGGGGACGCGGGGGTGGGTGTGGCCGTCTGCGCCTGCTTGCCCTCGCCCTCGGCCTCGCCCTCGGCCCCGGTGGACGGCTTGCCGGTGGGGCCGGTGGGGCCGGTGGGGGTGCCGGCGGCCGGCGGGACGGTGCCGGGCTTCGCCGTACGGGCCGGGATCCCGGCGGCCGCCTCCTTGCCGGCGAAGATCTCCTGCGCCCGGTCGTCGTCGCTGACCGTCGGGTCGTAGGAGACGACCCGTTCGAAGTCGATCGTCAGCTGGTGCGAGGCGTCCGGCCCGTCGGTCTTCCAACTGCAACCCGCGCGGCGGTCGTTGTCGTACGTGACGGAGGGCGTGCCGCGCAGGACGCGGTCGCGCTGCTCATCGGAGAGGTCCGCGATCCCGGGCAGCAGATCGCGCAGCGTCGAGCGCTGGACCGAGCCGCAGGGCTCGTACAGGGTCCGGTACCGCCCGGGGGCGGCGACCGCACCGGATCCGGCGCCGGCCTTGGAGTCGGTGGCGGAGCCCTCGGAACCGGAACCGGCGGTGCAGCCGGTGACACCGGCGGCGACAGCCGCGAGAAGTACGGCCAGGCCGGGTACGTACGCCCTTCGCTGCACCGTCCAGGGCTCCTTTCGCTGTGGTCACTCTGGCTGGTCACTCTGGTCCGCTGTGCGGGAAAACAGCTTGCCGGTCGAGGTCGGCCGCTGACCACAATGTGTATCGCACGCACAGCCGTCGCTGCCGGTCCGCTGCCGCCTTCGCGGGCCTTGGCACCGGTTTTTGCGTTTTCCAGCTTTCGTGGGGGTTTGAGGAATCATGTCGTATGTAGAGGTGCCCGGGGCGAAGGTCCCGATCCGGATGTGGACGGATCCGTCCACCGTCGAGGACGTCGCGATGCGACAGCTCCAGAACGTCGCCACCCTGCCGTGGATCAAGGGCCTGGCCGTGATGCCGGACGTCCACTTCGGCAAGGGCGCGACGGTCGGTTCGGTGATCGCGATGCGGGGCGCGGTCTGCCCGGCGGCGGTCGGTGTGGACATCGGCTGCGGCATGTCGGCCGTCAAGACGTCGCTCACCGCGAACGACCTCCCGGGTGACCTCTCGGGGCTCCGCTCGAAGATCGAGCAGGCCATTCCGGTCGGCCGGGGCATGCACGACGAGCTGGTGGACCCCGCCGATCTGCACGGCTTTCCGGCGGCGGGCTGGGACGACTTCTGGTCCCGGTTCAGCGGGATCGCCGACGCGGTCAAGTTCCGTCAGGAACGTGCCACAAAGCAGATGGGAACGCTCGGATCCGGAAACCACTTCATTGAGTTCTGTCTCGATGAGTCGGGTTCTGTCTGGCTGATGCTGCACTCCGGGTCTCGGAACATCGGCAAGGAGCTCGCCGACCACCACATCGGCGTGGCCCGGAAGCTGGCGCACAACCAGGACCTGGTCGACCGCGACCTCGCCGTCTTCGTCGCCGACACCCCCGAGATGGCGGCATACCGGAACGATCTCTTCTGGGCGCAGGAGTACGCGAAGTACAACCGCGCGATCATGATGGGCATCTTCCAGTCCGTGGTGCGCAAGGAGTTCAAGAAGGCCAGGGTCACGTTCGAGCCGGTGATCTCCTGCCACCACAACTACGTGGCGGAGGAGCGGTACGACGGGATGGACCTGCTGGTCACGCGGAAGGGAGCGATCCGGGCGGGCGGCGGCGAGTACGGGATCATCCCCGGCTCGATGGGCACCGGCTCGTACATCGTGAAGGGCCTCGGCAACGAGAAGTCCTTCAACTCGGCCTCGCACGGCGCCGGCCGGAAGATGAGCCGCACCGCCGCGAAACGCCGGTTCTCCACCCGGGACCTGGAGGAGCAGACGCGGGGTGTGGAGTGCCGCAAGGACTCCGGCGTCGTGGACGAGATCCCGGGCGCGTACAAACCGATCGAGAAGGTCATCGACCAGCAGCGCGACCTGGTCCAGGTCGTCGCGAAGCTGAAGCAGGTCATCTGCGTGAAGGGCTGAACGCGCTGACGGGGGTTTCCCCCACCCGGGAACGACCGGGTGGCGGGATGGTCCGGTGACGGGCCCCGTCGGGAGCATGGACGGGTCAGGAGGATCCGTCGAAGGGGCTCGTCGATGTTCGTGGGGAATGGCCGTACCCGTCGCCGTCGCAGGGCGGCGGGCGTGGCGGCGGCCGTGCTGGCTGTGACAGCGGTCGCCGTGGGGGCGGCGGGGCCGGCCGCCGCTGGGGAGGGCCCGCCGGTCGGGGTGTGGGCCATGGACGGGTACGGCACCGTGCTCTCGGTGGAGCCGGGCCGGTTGCGCGAGTACCAGGTGACGGCTGTCAGCTGCGCGGAGGGATACACCGCCGAGCGGTCCGGGGGCGACGGCGGGACGGCCCGCTACACCACCGACGACCTGACGGTGCTGACGCTCAGGGCGGGCGGCGGCCACGGGCGCGCCTCGTTGCACATCGACGGTTCGACCGGGGACCGGGGGCTGCGGCGCGTCGCCGCCCTGCCCGAGGTCTGTACGGACACGGCTCCCGCCGACGGTCCCGTGGCGGCCTTCGACGCCTTCTGGCAGACCTTCGCGGAGAACTACCCGTTCTTCGCGGCCAAGGGCGTCGACTGGTCGGCGGTGCGCGACCGCTACCGGCCCCGGATCGGCCCCGACACGACACGCGACGAACTGTTCGCCGTGTTCGGCGAGATGGTGGCGCCCCTGAACGACGCCCATGTGGTCGTCTCCGAGAAGGACGGCCCCCGGTTCTTCTTCGCCGTCCGGCCCGGCACCGTCCTGCCAGGCC
Organism: Streptomyces sp. NPDC047886; assembly: GCF_043204435.1. Taxonomy (NCBI): domain Bacteria; kingdom Bacillati; phylum Actinomycetota; class Actinomycetes; order Kitasatosporales; family Streptomycetaceae; genus Streptomyces; species Streptomyces sp. NPDC047886. The sequence goes on along the minus strand of NZ_JBIDCF010000002.1, from coordinate 1,268,425 downwards.
CGGACCTCGACACCAAGGTGAAGACCTTCGTCCAGGAACGCGACCTGAACGGGCGTCCCCTCCAGGAGTACGCCCGGGGCCGCGTCTCCTACGCGGACCTGCCCGGCGGGCGCGGCTACCTGCGCGTCTCGGGGTTCGCCGGCTACACCGAGGAGAACAGCTACGCCGCCAACGGCGCCGAGCTCGACCGGGCACTGGACGCCATCCTCAGCCGGGAGCGGGTCGCCCGGCTCAAGGGCCTGGTCGTCGACCTCCGGATCAACGGCGGCGGTTCCGACGCGCTCGGCCTGCGGATCGCCTCCCGGCTGACCGACCGCCCCTACTTCGCGTACGCCAAGCGGGTCCGCGACGATCCGTGGGACGCCACGAGCTTCACGCGTCCGCAGCCGCTGTACGTCCGCCCGGCGGCGGCGCCCCGTTACACCGGGCCCGTCGCCGTGCTCACCGGCGGCTCGACGTTCAGCGCCGGTGAGACGTTCATCCAGGCGCTGATGGAGCGCCCCGGCGCCAGGACCGTACGGATCGGGCAGGCGACGCAGGGTGTCTTCTCCGATGTACTCGCACGCGCGCTCCCGGGCGGCTGGCAGCTCGGTCTGCCCAACGAGGAGTTCCTCACCCGCGCCGGCCGCACCTTCGACGGCACGGGCATCCCGCCGCACATCGAGGTGCCGGTCTTCACGGACGAGGAGTTCGCGCGGCGCCGCGACTCCGCCTTCGACGCGGCCGTCGGGTTCCTCGGGGGCCGACCGGGCCGGTGAGAGGCGCGCGCCGGCCGGCGGCCGGGTTCGGCGACTCGGCCTGCGGGGCCTGCTCGGGGTGAGGGGCGATGCGATCGGGGCGGTGGGCGACCGGCTCGGGGGTTCGGTCGCCGACCGGGCGCCGGGTCAGAGCTCTCGGTGGACCTTGGTGTTGGACGCCTGGGCGCGGGGGCGGACGACCAGGAGGTCGATGTTGACGTGTGCGGGTCGGGTGACCGCCCAGCCGATGGTGTCGGCGACATCGTCGGCGGTGAGCGGTTCCGCCACGCCCGCGTAGACCTTGGCCGCCTTCTCGGTGTCGCCGCGGAAGCGGGTGGTGGCGAACTCCTCGGTCCTCACCATGCCGGGGGCGATCTCGACGACCCGGACCGGGGTGCCGACGATCTCCAGGCGGAGCGTCTCGGCGAGGACGCGGGCGCCGTTCTTCGCCGCGACGTAGCCCGCACCGCCCTCGTAGGTGGAGTGGCCCGCGGTGGAGGAGACGACCACGATCGTGCCGTCGCCGCTCGCGGTGAGCGCCGGCAGCAGGGCCTGCGTCATGTTGAGCGTGCCGATGACGTTGACCTCGTACATCCGGCGCCAGTCCTCGGGGTCGCCGGTGGCGACGGGGTCCGCCCCGAGCGCGCCGCCCGCGTTGTTCACCAGGACGGCGAGGGTGCGGAACGCGGTGGCGAACGCGTCGACGGCGGCGCGGTCGGTGACGTCGAGGGCGTACGCGGTCGCCTGGTGGCCCGCCTCGTTGATCTCGGCGGCCACGGCCTCGATGCGGTCCTTGCGGCGGGCGGTGAGCACCACCCGGTATCCCGCCGCGGCGAGTCGGCGGGCCGTGGCGGCGCCGATGCCGCTGCTGGCCCCGGTGACGACGGCGATGGGGGCGGTGGCGGGTGCGCCGGCGGCGGCGGTCATGGCGGTGCTCCTCGCACGGGTGAGCGACGGTGGTGGGGTCAGGATAGGCGGCCGCGCTTGGGCGCGGCGGGGTTCGGGGGGCGGGCCCGGGGCCGGGCCGCCGGGTCAGCGCCCGCGTGGCGCGTACATGATCACGGCCATGCCCGCGAGGCAGATCAGCGCGCCGACCACGTCCCAGCGGTCGGGTCGGTAGCCGTCGGCGGCCATCGCCCAGGCGAGCGAGCCGACGACGAACACGCCGCCGTACGCCGCGAGGATCCGGCCGAACTCGCCCTGCGGCTGGAGCGTGGCGACGAAGCCGTACGCGCCCAGGGCCAGGACGCCCGTGCCGATCCAGATCCAGCCCCGGTGCTCGCGCACGCCCTGCCAGACCAGCCAGGCGCCGCCGATCTCGCAGAGCGCGGCGAGCAGGAAGAGTGCGGCGGAACGGGCGACAAGCATGGGCTCAGCGTGGCACGGACCGCGTGGCTGCGGTGATGCGGGGGTGTGAAATCGGTACCTTCGGGACATGGTTGCGATGCGCAAGGCTGCGCTGGCTGTGTCGGTCGCGGCGATGACGGTCGTGGGTGTGGGTGGGGGTGCCGGGGCGATCGGCGCCGAGGCGGATGTGGCGCACCATGGGTATGCCTCTCTGTCGGGCGGTCGGCTCGATGTCCTCGTGCTGAGCCGGAATCACGGCCCTTCGCACCTCGACGATGCGACGGTGCGGCTCGCCTTCTCGGTGCCCCTCGTCGCCTCGGGGCAGCGGAAGCTGCCGGCGGGATGCCTGTGGGGCGGCGAGCGGGTGGTGCTGTGTTCGACGGGGCGGCTGCCCGGCGACGGCTCGCGGCGCGAGCTGGTGCTCGACCTGCGGACGGCCGGTACGCCCCACGAGGTGACGGTGCAGATCAGCACCGCGTGGAACGGCGGTGCCACCGACCGGAACGAGGACAACAACACGCACCGGGTGCTGGTGCCGGACACCGGGGATCCCTACGTCTTCTGACCCGGTGTGGTCGCCGGTCCTGCCCCGTTGCGCGGGTGCTGTGCCGGGTTTGTCGTGCCGCGGCGTGGGCGGCACACTCAAGGGGTGATCATCGAACATGCGTACGCACATGTGGCGTCCTATGACGAGGACGACTGGCCCTGGTCCGTTCCCTGTGTGCGGCGCCTGCTGGAGGAGGGGCTCCGGTTCACCGCGCCTGTGACCTTTCTGGTCGGCGAGAACGGCTCCGGCAAGTCCACCCTGGTGGAGGCCCTCGCGGAGGGCTTCGGACTGGACTCCTGGGGCGGCTCGCACGACTGGCGGTACGCCACACGGCGGGGCAAGTCGGTGCTCGGCGAGTGCGTGCGCTTCGACGCGGCGTCGCCGCGCGGGCGGCGCATGCTGGCCGCCCGGCATGCCCGCAAGGGGTTCTTCCTGCGTGCCGAGACGGCGTTGGACGCGCTGGACCGGGAGGGCTTCGCGCCGGACGCGGTCAGTCATGGCGAAGGGTTCCTCGCGGCGTTCCGCGGCAAGTTCCTCCAGCCGGGACTGTATGTGATGGACGAGCCCGAGGCGGCACTCTCCTTCACCTCCTGCCTTGAGCTGCTGGGCCATATCGACCAGCTGGTCCGGAAGGGCGGACAGGTCATCTGCGCGACGCACTCGCCGCTGCTGACCGCGCTGCCGGGCGCGGACATCGTGGAGGTCGGCGAGCACGGCATGCGCCGGGTGGCGTGGCACGAACTCGCCCTGGTCGACCACTGGCGGCGCTACCTCAGCGACCCTCGCGCCTATCTGCGGCACGTGCTGGAGTAGGCCGGGCGGCTGCCCGCCCGGCCCGGGGGGTCAGTGCTGGGGCGTGCGGTCCTGGGCCCAGGCGATGTAGCCGTCGGGGCGGACCAGCAGGGCGTCGCGGCGGGCGGCGTTCGCCCAGTGCGCCCGTATGACGGCACCCGCGGCGGCGGATGCGGGGACCTCCGGCCTGGTGCCCTCCGGGGCGATGAGCACGAACGCGCCCTCGCGGAGCTGTTCGTACAGCCGCCCCTCGGCCAATGCCAGGTCGGGTGCGCGCCGTCCGGTCAGCCGGTGCGCACCGCGCTCGGCCCCGTAGGCGATACCGATGCCGCTGACCATGCCGACGGCCCTGGCGGAGGCCGGGCGCACGGTGTTCAGGATTCGTGCGGCGACGGCCCGGATCGTCCGGCCGAGCGGGGTGTGCGCCATCGCGAGGCGGACGATGGCGCCGCTGGCGCGCAGCACGGCCGTCCCGACCGGGTGCCGCTCCGCGTGGTAGCTGTCGAGCAGCGCCTCGGGGTTCCGGGCCCGCCCTCCCAGGACCGCGGCGAGCTTCCAGGACAGGTTGGCGGCGTCCTGGAGGCCGGTGTTCATGCCCTGGCCGCCGGCCGGGGAGTGGACATGGGCGGCGTCCCCGGCGAGGAAGACCCGGCCGACGCGGTAGGCCGGGACCTGGCGCTCGTCACTGTGGAAGCGCGAGATCCAGCGGGCGTCGTGCATGCCGTGGTCGCTGCCGAGCGCCTGGCGGGCGATCTCGCGGACCTCGTCCAGGTCCACGGGCGCGCTGTCGGGGACCTGGCGGTGCCGGTTCCAGCCCATGACCCGGTACCAGCCGTCACCGAAGGGCGCGATGAAGGCGAAGGCGTCCTTGGAGCCGTTGACGGTGAGCAGCGCCTCCGGTTCCTCGGTGAGCCGGACGTCGGCGAGGACCAGGGAGCGGATCACCGCGTGCCCCGGGAAGGGCAGGCCGAGCTGGTCCCGCACGGTGCTGCGGACGCCGTCGGCACCGACGAGATAGCGGGCGCGCAGGGTCGTGCGCGCTCCGTCCGGGCCGGTCAGCTCGGCCGTGACCCCGTCCGGGTCCTGCGCCAGGCCGTCCAGCGTCGTGCCGTGCCGGAAGGCGACGCCCTCCGCCAGGGCGCGGCGCTCCACGAGGCGTTCGACCTCGTACTGCGGGGTGATGAGGACGTACGGGAACCGGGAGCGCAGTCGCGAGAGGTCGAGGGCGAGGTGGCGGAACAGCCGCAGCCGGGTGAGGGCGGTGCCCGTCTTCACCAGCTCGTCGGCCAGGCCGCGCGCGTCGAACAGCTCCAGGGTGCGGGCGTGCACGGCGAAGGCCCGCGTCATGTTGCTGATCCCGTGCGGCCTGCGCTCGACGACGGTGACATCGAATCCCGCCGCGGCGAGGTCGCCGGCGAGGAGCGTCCCCGTGGGTCCCGCCCCGACGACGATGACATCGGTCTCTGTGGTGCTCGGCTTGCCGTTCATGACGCCTCCCGAGTGCACGAGCTGTCGCTCGACCTTGGTCAACAGGTGTTGGCCAACGTGTGTTGTCAACGCTTGTTGGCAAATGTAGAGCTGCTGGCTCTGGCGTGTCAACACCTGTTGGCCTACAGTTGTTGACATGAAGGAAGTCCCTGCTGAAGCTCCTGCTCACGCGCCGGAGGACTCGGGCGAGCGGCCGGCGCCGCGCCGCTCGGACGCCACCCGCGCCGCGATCCTCGACGCCGCCCGGGAGCGGTTCGCCGCCGACGGCTACGAGCGCGCCACCATCCGCTCCATCGCCCGCGACGCGGGCATCGACCCGTCGATGGTGATGCGCTACTACGGCAACAAGGAGGGACTCTTCGCCGCCGCCTCGGAGATCGACCTGCGTCTCCCGCCCGTCGCGGCGCTGCCCGCCAAGCACATCGGCGCCGTCCTGGTCACCCACTTCCTCGACCGGTGGGAGACGGACGAGGTGCTGACCGCGCTGCTCCGCGCCGGAGCGACCAACGCGGCCGGGGCGGAACGCATGCGCGAGGTCTTCCGGACCCAGCTGGGGCCGATCGCGGCCGGTGTCTGCCCCGACCCGGCCGACGCGCCCCGCCGTGCCGCCCTCGCCGCGTCCCAGATCCTGGGGATGGCCCTGGCCCGCTTCGTGCTGCGCCTCCCGCCCGCCACCGAGATGAGCCGCGAGGAGGTGATCGCCTGGCTGGCACCCACGATCCAGCGCTATCTGACGGCGGAACGGCCATGACGGCGGAACGGCCATGACGGCGGAACGGCCATGACGGCGGAACGGCCATGACGGTGGAGGGCCATGAGGGTGGAACGGGCATGAGGGTGGGACTGCCGGCGGTCCCGTAGGTCAGGCCGCCGCACCGCCGAAGTCGCGCAGCGCGTTCTCGACGATGGCCTCCAGGCGGGCGTGGTGTGCCCCGCGCCAGTACACCCTGCCGCACTCGGTGCACTGGGCGAACACGTCGTACGTGCTCCGCGTGCCCTGTTCGAGGCTCTCGCGGACCTCGTCCTTGTCGGCCTCCGTCAGCACCCCGTTGCAGGCGGTGCAGCGCGTCCACGGCGCGAGCGGCGGGGCGAACCGCTCCAGCACGTCCCGGAGTTGCTCGTCCGGCCGGTCGCTGTACACGTACGCGCCGGCCCACAGCTCGCGCCGCCGCAACAGGCCCCGGTCCCGCGAGAGCATCACGCGCCGCTCCCGCGCGGACAGCGCGGCCAGCGCGGCGTCACCGATGTCCTCGCTCTCGTACGCCGCGTCGACGCCGAGCAGCCGCAACCGCCGGGCCAGCGTGCCGAGATGCACGTCCAGCAGGAAGCGGAGGGGCGCGCCCGGGACCGGCTGCGGGCGCTCGACGCCCCGCACCTCGACGTGCTCGCCCTCGGCCGGGATGTGCGATGTCGCGACCGGGCGGCCGTCCACCAGGAGCTCACCGGCCTCGGTGAGCGGCACCCCCAGCGACTCGACGACATGGCCGAGCGTCGACACGCCGTCGGTGACCACGGCGCTGCGCCCGGCGCGGCGGGGCGCGGCGACGAATACGCCCAGGTCGGAGGTGAAGCTGATGTGGATCTCCGGTCCTCTCACGCGGCCAGGATGCCACCGGGCGTAGCGCGCCAGCCAGATCATTTCCCGTGGCGGAGCGCTTCGGCGGCCCCGAGCGCCCGGCGTGTGCGCGCGGCCGTGCAGGACGGCGGCTGGAGGGCGGTGCGCGGTGTGGTCGCCGGCGTGACCTGGCGGCACGTGGTCCGGCGGGTTCGTGGAGCGGAGGCGGTCTTGCGCGGGCCCCACCGCCGTCCCAAGGTGGGGGAGGTATTCGGCCACGAGGGGAGCGGGCTGTGTGGGCTTTCACGGACGACACCGGACGGGACCTACAGACGGAGCGGCGACCGGAGCGGGTGATCGCGTACGCGCGTGCCGGAGCCGCCCTGCACGACCTGGGCATACGACCCGTCGCCGTCTACGGCTCCGGCCACGACGGTGACGTCGTCGACCCGGCCAAGGCGGGCACCCTGCCCGAGGCCGGTGTGACGTATCTCGGCCCCGGCGCCGCGCTCGGCGAGGACGCGCTGCGCTCCCTGCGGCCGGATCTGATCGTCGACGTCACGTACGACGGGAAGAGTGTGTACGCCGTGGACGGCGCTCTGGCGCAGCGGCTCGGCGTGCCGGTGGCGGCCCTGGCGGTCGCGGGCGCCCCGCTCACCGCGATCCTGCGGCGCTTCGCCGACCTGGCCGCTACGCTGCGGCCCTCGACACCCGGCCCGTCGGGCGGGTCCGGGCCGTCCGACGGGCCCGACGGGCACCCGGGGGACCCCGGGGACGACGGTGCCCGCGCGGTGGCCGCCGCCGAGCGGGCCGTACGCGCCGCGGTCGATGGCCCCGGGCCGCTGCGGGTCCTCGCGCTCTCGGCGGCGGGCCCCGACCAGGTGCACCTGGCCCGGCCGGAGGCGTGGCCGGAGCTGCGCCACCTCGCGGAGCTGGGCGTCGGGCTGGTCGACCCGGGGCCGGGCGGCGCGAGCTGGGTCACCACCGACTGGGCGGCGGCCGCCCGGCTGCGCCCGGACCTGATCCTGCTGGACGGCCGCGCGAACGCGGTGCCGCGCGACGTCCTGGAGACCTACCCGCGGTGGCGGTCGCTGGCGCCCGACGCGGGTGTGGAGCCGTGGAGCCCCGAGACCCCGCCGAGCGCCACCGCCCACGGACGTTTCTTCAGGGACGTGGCGGCGGCGCTGGAGCACCTGCGCGCCAAGCGCTGACACGCCCCGGGCCCCGGAACCACCGGGGCCCGCAGCTCCGGGTCACACCAACTCGGAGAAACCTGGGCCTCGTTCACCTCGCTGTGATCTCCTATGAGCCTCCGTCCCTCCCCGGCGCGTTCGCCGGGGAGGCTGGTTCGACGGAGTCGTCGCGCGAGTGATGGAGGAGCGCCATGAGCGACCGGATCGTCCGTACCGTCGAAGTGCCCCTAAGCGACACCGGGGCCGACAGTGACGCCGACGGCGGAGGCGACATCGTCCGGGTGCAGATCCGGGAGGTCGACGACTCCCTGGTGCGGGTCGGCCGGGGCGGTGACAGGGCCGTCGCCAGGGCCGAGCGCTCGCTGGGGCAGATGCTGGACACCGTACGGCCGGTGGCCGACAGCTTCGTCGGGCGGTTCCGGGGGCTCGCGAACGCACCGGACGAGATCACCCTGGAGTTCGGGGTGTCCCTGTCGGCGGGCGCGGACGTCGTCATCGCCAGCACCGCCACCGAGGCCAACTTCTCCGTCACGCTCACGTGGAACCGGAACGACGCGGGAGCCCCACCCGCGCCGGATCCGCAGGCCGGCTGATCCGCCCACCCTGATCCGCAGGTCGGCTGATCCGCCCGCCCCGAGCCGATCCGCCCGCCTCCGAGCCGCAGGTCGGCTGATCCAGCCGCGATCACCGCCATCACCGCGATCACCGCCATCACCGCCATCACCGCGATCACCGTGACGCCGGGGTCCGGCAGCGGCCGCCCGGTGCCTGCGGTCGGCGGCGACGGTCCCGGGGACGGGCTGCGGAACGCGGTTCCGTGCCCCCCATGCCCCGCCGGACGTTCCTGCCGTCCCGGTCCTCCCTGCCGTCCCGGTCCTCCCTGCCGTCCCGGTCGTCCTGGCACGTCCCGGTCGTCCTGGCACGTCCCGGTCGTCCTGGCACGTCCCGGTCGTCCTGGCACGTCCCGGGCCTCCCCGCCGTCCCGGCTGGCGTCCGGCGTCCGGCGTCCGGCGTTCGCGCCGACTCCGGGGCGGGCTACGGCCAGACCAGGCAGTACGGCTGGTGGCCGGCCTCGTGGAGGCGGACCGAGAAGTCCTGCCACTCGTGCAGCAGCTGGTACACGTTGAAGGCGTCGCGCGGGCCGCCCCGGTCCGGGACCGTCGACCATATGAAGGCCGCAGCGCCGACGGACTCCTCGCCGATGCCCCGCAGGGGGTCGACGACCGTCATCGGCAGCTTCACCACCGCGTAGTCGGGGTGGAGCACCACCAGCTCCAGCGGCGGCACCTTGTGCAGGGGCATGCCCTGGATGCCGGTCAGCACCATCGCCGCTATCGTTTCCGGCTTGATCTTGGTGAACATGCCGCCCATGCCGAGTTCGTCGCCGCCCAGCTCCTCCGGCCGCATCGAGATCGGTACCCGTGCGGCCGTGGCGCCGTTGGGCGCGCCGAAGTATTTGTAGGTCACCCCCAACCGGCCACCACCGCTCCCCAGGGGTGTGTCCCCCATTGGTTCGTTCCGCTCGCGCCGGTGCCTCCCCCGCCGGGCAGGCTCGGGACCCAGGTCGTCGGTCCCCTCGCCCAGTCCGCCACCGCGATGCATATCTCCACCCGACTGGTTTTTAGGCAACACAGCCCCCGCCGCGCAACCCGATCATCGTGTCAGTGACCTCCCCCACGAACGTACGGTGAAACACCTGTCCGCGAGAACGTCCGGGCCTCTGACACCATGGTTTCTGTGAGCTTTCCCTATGACGCCCCAGTTTCGCAGACGCGGAGGTACTGACGCCCCGCAGTAAACAAGGTCGTGAAGAAGGAATCAGAAGGCTCGACCGCCAGGAGCCTGGCGTCGCCGCCGGTGATCGCCCTGTCGCCCGGCGTCGCCCGCCCGTCCCATCGTTCTCGCAGGTCAGGACCAAAGTGCCGTATTCATACGAAGCCCCAGTCTCACAGACGCTTTTCGACCGCGCGTCCCTTGTGACGCCCGGCGGCGTGAACTCTCCCGTCCGGGCGTTCCGAGCCGTGGGCGGTACGCCCCGGTTCATGGTGTCCGGTACCGGTCCGTACCTCACGGACGCCGATGGGCGGGAATATGTCGATCTCGTGTGCTCCTGGGGGCCGATGATCCTCGGGCACGCGCACCCCGAGGTGATCGCCGCGGTCCAGGAGGCGGTGGCGCGGGGTACGTCGTTCGGTACACCGGGTGAGGGCGAGGTCGCGCTCGCCGAGGAGATCGTGGCCCGGGTCGCCCCCGTCGAGCAGGTCCGGCTGGTCTCCAGCGGCACCGAGGCGACGATGTCGGCGATCCGGCTGGCCCGCGGCTTCACCGGCCGCGCCAAGGTGATCAAGTTCGCCGGCTGCTACCACGGCCACGTGGACGCGCTGCTGGCCGCGGCGGGCTCGGGCGTGGCGACCTTCGGGCTGCCCGACACGCCGGGCGTCACGGGTGCGCAGGCGGGCGACACGATCGTCCTGCCGTACAACGACCTGGAGGCGGTGCACGAGGCGTTCCACACGCACCCCGGTGAGATCGCCTGTGTGATCACGGAGGCGTCGCCCGGCAACATGGGCGTCGTGCCGCCGCGTCCCGGATTCAACGCGGGGCTGAAGGACGCCTGCGCGAAGAACGGCGCGCTCTACATCTCCGACGAGGTCATGACCGGTTTCCGTACGTCGAAGGCCGGCTGGTACGGCATCGACGGCGTCACGCCCGACCTGATGACGTTCGGCAAGGTCATGGGCGGCGGCTTCCCGGCGGCGGCGTTCGGCGGCCGCGCCGACGTCATGGCGCACCTCGCCCCGGCCGGCCCGGTCTACCAGGCCGGCACGCTGTCGGGTAACCCCGTCGCCACCGCCGCTGGCCTGGCGCAGCTGCGGCTGCTGGACGACGCCGCGTACGAGAAGGTCGACGCCGTGTCGCGGGAGATCCAGGGGCTGGTGACCGAGGCGCTGGGCAAGGAGGGCGTGGCGCACCGGCTGCAGACCGCGTCGAACATGTTCTCCGTCTTCTTCGCGGAGCGCGAGGTCGTCGACTACGAGGACGCCAAGAAGCAGGAGTCGTTCCGGTTCACCGCGTTCTTCCACTCGATGCTCGCGCACGGCGTCTACCTGCCGCCGTCCGCCTTCGAGTCGTGGTTCGTGTCCACGGCCCACGACGAGCGCGCCGTGGAGCGGATCGCCGCCGCGCTGCCGGCCGCGGCCCGCGCGGCCGCCGAGGCCACCGCGGAGGGCGCCGCATGAGCGGGGAGCGGGACGTCACCGTCGTCCATGTGATGCGGCACGGTGAGGTGCACAACCCGGACGGCGTGCTGTACGGGCGTCGCGCCGGCTACCACCTGTCCGAGCTCGGGCGGCAGATGGCCGACCGGGTCGCCGAGCACCTGGCCGGGCGGGACGTCGCGTACGTGGTGGCGTCCCCGCTGGAGCGGGCCCAGGAGACGGCCGCGCCGATCGCCAAGGCGCACGGCCTGGACCTCGCGACCGACGCGCGGCTGATCGAGGCGGCCAACGTCTTCGAGGGCAAGACCTTCGGCGTGGGCGACGGCGCGCTGCGCAAGCCGGGCAACTGGCGGCACCTGACCAATCCGTTCCGGCCCTCGTGGGGCGAGCCGTACCTCGACCAGGTCGTACGGATGATGGGCGCGCTGGACGCGGCGCGGGACGCCGCCCGGGGGCACGAGGCGGTGTGCGTCAGCCACCAGCTGCCGATCTGGATCGTGCGCAGCTACGTCGAGCGGCGCAGGCTGTGGCACGACCCGAGGCGCCGCCAGTGCACGCTGGCGTCGCTCACGTCGTTCACCTACCACGGCGACCGGATCGTGTCGGTCGGCTACAGCGAGCCCGCCCGGGACCTCGTGCCGGCGCATCTGCTCGCCGGTGCCAAGCCGGTGAAGGGAAAGTCGAAGGCATTCGGCGCGTAGCGCCGGACGAGAGGTGCCGCAAGTGGCCGAACGGCATCAGGCTCGTCAACGTCTCGTCACATTGGTAATGGTGTGTTAATCCCCGGAACCCTCGCGTTCCGCCGCGCATCTCAGGGTGTGCCGGTTCGGACATTTGTCCGGCAGACGCCAGCGCGGATGGGGAAGATATGCGCCAGATCAGCAGAAGGACGTTGCTGGGGGCGGGAGTTGGGGCCGCGGCCGGGATGGGAATCGCCGGCTGTGGCCTCATCGACCGTGCGGGCGACGGGGGACGGGACGGGCGGAAACCCGGTAAGGATCAAGGAAAGGACGGCCAGGGAAAGCCGTCGCCCGGAGCCAATCCCGGCCGGCCGATAGGCGACGGTTCCACGGCCGACACCGGAAAGCAGCCGAACCAGCCCCGCAAGCCCGTCCCGCTCGAACCCGGTCAGACCCCGCCCCAGTTCGTGATCTTCTCCTGGGACGGCGCGGGCGAGGTCGGCAACGGCCTCTTCCCGCGCTTTCTGGAACTCGCCAGGAACCACGGGGCGGCCATGACCTTCTTCCTCTCCGGGATCTATCTGCTCCCGGAGTCGAAGAAGACGCTCTACCGCCCGCCGAACAACCGCGTCGGCGCGTCCGACATCGGCTATCTCACCGACGACCACATCAAGGACACGCTGAAATCCGTCCGCCAGGCGTGGCTCGACGGTCATGAGATAGGCACCCACTTCAACGGCCACTTCTGCGCCGGCTCCGGATCGGTCGGGAACTGGACATCGGCCGAGTGGCGGAACGAGATCGACCAGGCGGTGAAGTTCGTCACCGAGTGGAAGACCAACAGCGGCTGGACGGAGCTCGACCCGCTGCCCTTCGACTACCGCAGGGAACTCATCGGCGGCCGCACCCCGTGCCTGCTCGGCCAGGACAACCTGCTGCCCACCGCCAAGCAGCTCGGCTGGCGCTACGACGCCTCCTCGCCCGGAGGCCGCCAGCGGTGGCCCGACAAGCGCCGGGACATCTGGGACCTGCCGCTCCAGGCCGTACCGTTCCCCGGGCACTCGTTCGAGGTCCTCTCGATGGACTACAACATGCTCGCCAACCAGTCGAAGAATTCGACGCAGGGCGTGCCGTCGCGCTATCCGGGCTGGAAGAAGCAGGCGACCGAGGCGTATCTCGCCGGGTTCCGCCGCGCGTACGAGACGAATCGCGCGCCCTTCTTCATCGGCAACCACTTCGAACAGTGGAACGGCGGTATCTACATGGACGCCGTCGAGGAGGCGCTCAAGGGAATGGCCGGCGAGAAGGACGTACGGCTGGTGTCATTCCGGCAGTTCGTGGACTGGCTCGACGTCCAGGATCCGGCGATCCTCGCCAAGCTGCGCACGCTCGACGTCGGACAATCGCCGGCCGGTGGGTGGAACACCTTCCTGAAAGCCGCGTAGGGCGCGCGGCGGGCCGGGGGTTCCGGGCAGTACCCGGACCCACCGGGTTCCGGGTACTGCCGGGCTGCCGGGCTGCCCGAGGAGCATGCCCGCCGCAAGCAGGCTTAGGCGAGCTTGACAAGGGGCTTTACGGGCACTCAGGGGGGCGCCCAAGATCCGCGAATCGCCCATGCGAAACTTTTCACATGAGCCTTAGCCCTGCCCCCCGAGGACTCCTGCTCGGCGCCGCCGCGCTCGCGGCGGCGCTGACGCTGACCGCGTGCAGCGGCGACTCCACCGGCAAGTCCGGTGGTGGCGGCGGCACCAACTTCGTCACCGACACGGGTGGCATCTCGACCGTCGCCAAGGGCAGCCGCACGGCGCCCGGCACGCTGGAGGGCGAAACCCTCCAGGGCGGGCGGCTCGACGTGGCCGACCTCAAGGGCAAGGTCGTCGTGCTGAACCTCTGGGGCTCGTGGTGCACACCGTGCCGCACCGAGGCGAAGCACTTCGTGAAGGTCGCCGGGGAGCTGAAGCCCAAGGGCGTGGAGTTCATCGGCATCAACACCCGGGACTTCAACAAGCAGCCGGCGCTGACGTTCGAGGAGGACCACGGGATCACGTACCCGAGCCTCTACGACCCGGCCGGCAAGCTCATCCTCAACGGATTCCCCAAGGGCACCCTCAACCCGCAGGCCATCCCGACCACCATCGTCCTCGACCGCGACGGCAAGATCGCCGCCCGGGCGCTCATGGCGCTCAACGAGGACAAGCTCCGCTCGATGATCGAGCCGGTCCTGGCCGAGGCGGCCGGGACCACCGCCGGGAAGACGGCCGCGAAGACGGCCGGGACCACCGCGGGACAGACCGCGGACAAGGCCGCCGACAAGGCCGCGGAGAAGTAGTCGATGAACCAGACGGTCTTCAGCGGGGCGCTCCTGCTGGCCCTGCCCATCGCCGTGCTCGGAGGCCTGGTCTCCTTCTTCTCGCCCTGCGTGCTGCCGCTGGTCCCCGGCTACCTCTCGTACGTGACCGGTGTCACCGGCACCGACCTCGCCGAGGCCAGGCGGGGGCGGATGGCCGCCGGGGCCGTCCTGTTCGTCCTCGGCTTCTCCGCCGTGTTCGTCTCGGGCGGCGCCCTGTTCGGCTACTTCGGCTGGACGCTCCAGGCGTACCGCGAGCCCCTCACGATCGTCCTCGGCATCCTGTTGATCCTCATGGGGGTCCTCTTCATGGGCCTCATGCCGTGGTTCACCCAGCGCGAGTTCCGCTTCCACCTGCGCCCCGCTTCGGGCCTCGCCGGCGCTCCCTTGCTGGGCGCCCTGTTCGGCATCGGCTGGGCCCCGTGCATCGGGCCCACGCTGGCGGCCGTCCAGGCGCTCGCCGCGAACGAGGCCAGCGCCGGGCGCGGCGCGCTGCTGACCGTCGCGTACTGCCTCGGCCTCGGCGTGCCGTTCGTGATCGCGGCGGTCGCCTTCCGCAAGGCGCTCGGCACGTTCGGCTGGGTCAAGCGGCACTATGCGTGGGTGATGCGGATCGGCGGCGTCATGATGATCGGGACCGGTCTGCTCATGCTCACAGGTGTGTGGGACATCCTCGTGCAGGAGATGCAGGGCTGGTCCGAAGGCTTCCAGGTGGGGATCTGAGTTCGATGAGCAACACCGAGACGAGCACCGAGACGAGCACCGAGACGAGCGCGGAGACGAGCGCGGAGACGAGCACCGAGACCGCGACCGGTGCCGACACGACCGCCGCCGCCGACGCCGCGACCGTAGCCGACACTGACGCGACCGCGACCGCGACCGCAGCCGACGCCGACGACGCCGCCGCCGACCCCGACGCGGCCGACGCTGCGAGGAGCGAGCGGGAACTCGGCGCCGCCGGGTCGCAGCTCTCCACCGCCCCGGTCGCCGATGACGGCGCCATCGGCGGTCCCGCCCTGGGTGTCATCGGCTGGGTGCGCTGGTTCTGGCGGCAGCTGACCTCGATGCGGGTCGCGCTGCTGCTGCTGTTCCTGCTGTCGCTCGCGTCCGTCCCGGGCTCCCTGATCCCGCAGAACAACGTGGACGAGACGAAGGTCAACGCCTTCAAGGAAGCCCACGAGACGCTCGCGCCGATCTACGACAGGCTCCAGCTCTTCGACGTCTACAGCTCGGTGTGGTTCTCGGCCGTCTACATCCTGCTGTTCGTCTCCCTCATCGGCTGCATCGTCCCGCGCACCTGGCAGTTCGCCGGGCAGCTGCGGGGCCGTCCGCCGGGCGCGCCCAAACGGCTGACCCGGCTGCCCGCGTACGCCACCTGGCGCACCGATGCCACCCCCGGTGAGGTGCGCGACGCGGCCCTCGCGCTGCTGAGGCGGCGCGGCTTCCGCGCCCATGCCGCCGGTGACGCCGTCGCCGCCGAGAAGGGCTACCTGCGCGAGGTCGGCAACCTCCTCTTCCACATCGCCCTGATCGTGATGCTGGTGGCGTTCGCGTGGGGCCAGCTGTTCAAGTCCGAGGGCGGCAAGCTGGTCATCGAGGGCGACGGCTTCGCCAACACGCTCACGCAGTACGACGACTTCTCGTCCGGCTCCCTGTTCTCCACGGAGGAGCTGGTGCCGTTCGGTTTCACCCTGAACCAGTTCCGGGGCACGTACGAGACCAGCGGACCGCAGCGCGGCACGCCCCGCACGTTCGAGGCCCGCGTCACGTACGCGAAGGCCGGCGGCGCCGACAAGGACGCCGTCATCGAGGTGAACAAGCCGCTGGAGATCGACGGCGCGAAGGTCTACCTGATCGCCCACGGCTACGCCCCGGTCGTCACCGTCAAGGACGGCAAGGGCAAGGTCGTCTACCAGGGGGCCGTGCCGCTCCTGCCGATCGACAACAACGTCACCTCCAGCGGTGTCATCAAGGTGATGGACGGCTACCGCGACAAGAACGGCGAGAAGCGGCAGCTCGGCTTCCCCGCGTTCTTCGTCCCGACGTACGCGGGCAAGGGCCAGGGCGAGATGTTCTCGCAGTTCCCGGGGCTGGTGTTCCCGGCGCTCAACCTGAGCGCCTACCACGGCGACCTGCGCGTCGACAGCGGTCTGCCGCAGAACGTGTACCAGCTGGACACCAGCAAGATGGAGCCGTTCAAGGACGCCGACGGCGACATCTTCAAGAAGACCCTGCTGCCCGGCGAGACCATGACGCTCCCCGACGGGGCCGGCTCGATCACCTTCGAGAAGGAGATCAAGGAATGGGCCAGCTTCCAGATCTCGCAGCAGCCCGGCAACGGCCTCGCCCTCGCGGGTGCGGTCGGCGCGATCGCCGGACTCGTCGGCTCCCTGTTCATTCAGCGGCGCCGCGTCTGGGTCAGGGCCGTCGAGGGTGAGGACGGCGTGACCGTCCTGGAGATGGCCGGGCTGGGGCGGAGCGAGTCCGCGAAGCTGCCCGAGGAGCTGGCCGACCTGGCCGCCGCGCTCCACACCGTGGCGCCGACGGCGCCCGAACCCGATGCCGACGCCGCCGGTACCGACGCCGCAGCCGGTGTCACGTCCGACGACGCTGTGTCCGACGACGTCGACGACGTCGTGTCCGACGACGCCGTTCCTGCCGAAGGGGCTGAGAAGTGAGTCTCGCCGCCGCCACCAACGAAAACCTGGCGCACATCAGCAACGTCCTCGTCTATTCGGCGATGGCCGTCTACACGCTGGCCTTCCTCGCGCACATCGCCGAATGGACGCTCGGCAGCCGCAGCAAGGTCGGCCGTACCGCCGCCGCGCTGACCGGTGGCGCCGCCACGGCGTCCGGCGCCGCCGGTGGCGCGCCGGCCGTCCGCACCCGGACGGCCGGGGGGAGCGCCGGGACGGCCGTCCTGGACAAGCCGCGGGTGGTCACGCGGGCCGGCGCCGGGGCGCGGGACGTGCCGGACGGGCCCGGCGCGGCCGGCGGCGACGAGAAGGGCGACCTGTACGGGCGTATCGCCATCTCGCTGACCACGCTGGCGTTCCTCGTGGAGGCGGCCGCCGTCGTCTCCCGCGCGCTGTCGGTGCAGCGGGCCCCCTGGGGCAACATGTACGAGTTCTCGCTGACCTTCTCGACCGTGGCGGTCGGCGCGTACCTGGCCTTCCTCTTCGCGGGCAGGAACGTCCGCTGGATGGGCCTGGCCCTGGTCACCACCGTCCTGCTCGACCTGGGCGTGGCCACGACCTGGCTCTACACCGAGAGCGACCAGCTGGTCCCCGCCCTGGACTCGTACTGGCTGTGGATCCACGTCTCCACCGCCATCTTCTGCGGTGCCGTGTTCTACCTCGGCGCGGTCGGCACCCTGCTGTACCTGTTCCGCGACGCGTACGAGAACAAGCTCGCGTCCGGCGGGAAGCCCGGCGCCTTCGCCCGTTCCGTCCTGGAGCGGCTGCCGGCCGCCGCGAGCCTCGACAAGTTCGCGTACCGCGTCAACGCGGCCGTCTTCCCGCTGTGGACGTTCACGATCATCGCGGGTGCCATCTGGGCCGGCGACGCCTGGGGCCGCTACTGGAACTGGGACGCCAAGGAGGTCTGGTCGTTCATCACCTGGGTCGCCTACGCCGCGTACCTGCACGCGCGCGCCACGGCGGGCTGGAAGGGCCGCAAGGCCGCGTACATCGCGCTGATCGCGTTCGCGTGCTGGCTCTTCAACTACTACGGCGTGAACCTCTTCGTGAACAGCCTGCACTCCTACGCCGGCGTGTGACGCGGGGCGCTCCGGGGTCGCTCTGAGGTAGCGGAGCGGGTCCGGGCGCGCGACGCTGGAGGCATGGACACCGCCGACCCCGTGGTGGTCCCCGGTACCAGCGAGAGCCACGGCGACACGCACGTCCTGCGGTTCGTGGTGCGGCTGCCGCACCCCGAGGAGCGGGTGTGGCCCGCCGTCGCC
This sequence comes from Streptomyces sp. NPDC047886, assembly GCF_043204435.1. Taxonomy (NCBI): domain Bacteria; kingdom Bacillati; phylum Actinomycetota; class Actinomycetes; order Kitasatosporales; family Streptomycetaceae; genus Streptomyces; species Streptomyces sp. NPDC047886. The sequence continues at coordinate 1,250,560 of NZ_JBIDCF010000002.1, read as the reverse complement.
TCCCGGGACGGGCTGCCGCGCTGGCTCGCCGCCGTCGACGTGTTCGAGCCCCGGCTCGGCGGAGCGGTGGCGCTGCGCTGGCTGACCGATCCGAAGACCGCCGTCACCGGGACGGTCACCGCCTGGGACGTGGAGCGCGTCGCCGAGTACACGCTCGCTCTGCACGGGCGCGTCCGGTTCCATCTGGAGCCGGGCGGCCCCGGCGCCACCGTGGTGCGGTTCACCAACGAGGTACGGGGCTCCGACGCGCTGCGGCTGGACTGCCTCGCGGGCTGGCACGACCACTTCGGTCTGCTCGCCGACGCGCTGGACGGGCGGCCGGCCGACTGGTCGCGGTGGACGCCCGACCACTGGCGGGAGCTGCGCGAGCGGTACGCGGCGGCGGACGCCGACGAGCGGGCCCGTACGGGCACCTCCGGAACCTAGGAGCGGCGCGGCGGCAGGCAGTCGCCCGCCGGCGGCTTCCCCTCGGGCCAGGCGATCTGTACGAACCTCGGGGCGTTGCCCGTCAGCTCCACCACCGGGACCGCCTTGTTGTACGGGTTGCCGTAGTTGTCCAGGCAGATCCAGCCGCCCGCCCCCGCCACCTTCAGCGAGCCCTTGACCTGCGGCCACTGCTTGACGACGTCCGCCGCCGGAGGGAGCCGGCTGCCGCGCGGTGTCGCCTCCCGGATCGCGTGCACGGCCAGCGCCATCGCGTCGTACGCGACGATCGCCTGCCCGTCGGTGAGCTCCACCGGGCCGATCGGCCCCGCGGGCTTCGTGGCGAGCGTGTCCAGGGTCCGCACGAACGCGTCGTACGCCGCCGTCGACCCGCCCGTCGCCGGGGTGGGCCTGCCCGCCACCGCCCGCCACGCGTCGGGGTGGGCGAGCGCCGCGTACCGTACGGTCAGCCCGGCGCCCAGCACGGACCGGTCGAGCTGCTTGTCGGCGCCCAGGTAGGAGCCCTCGTCGCCGGTGAGCACGGTGAACTTCCGGTCGGTGCAGCCGCGCCGCCCCAGCGCGTTGACGAACTGCCGCAGCTGGGTGTGGCGTCCGGCGAAGTACAGCGTGTCGGCGCGTGTGTCGCAGATGAGATGGGTGATCTGCCGGAACGTGTTGGCCGTGGTGCCCTCGGCGTTGGGGTCCTCCGGGGACGTGAACAGCTGCGCTTCGTAAGGGGACTTGACCAGGAGGGTCGAGAAGGCGGTCTTCAGGGTGTCGGTGTAGTGGTCGCCGGTGCGGGTGTCGTGGACGAGGAGCGCCCTGCCCGCGTCGACCGTGCCGAAGCGGGCCAGGGCCCGTGCCTCGTCGCTGTTGGTGGGCGCGACCCTGGCGAGGCCGGGGAACCGGTTGTGGCCGGGGCCCGGCCCGTTGGCGATGTCGTCGGCGGTGATCGTGGTGCCGACGACCGCGATGCCCGCGCCGGTCAGCTCGCTCACCGCGTCGCGTACGAGGGCGTTGCTGGTGCCGATGCCGGACACGGCGCGCAGCTGGTGCGGGGCGCCCCGCATCGTCTTCAGCCGGTCCACCGCCACCCGCCAGTGGACGTGGCCCTTGCCGCTGTTGGCGAGCAGCAGCCGGATCTGCGGCGTCTCGTTGTTGTCGCGGTTGGCGGCGTACTGCTGCGCGAACGCGCCCTGCAGCTCGTGCAGCACCTTCTCGCGCAGCCCGGGGTCGGTCGAGGTGAGCGGCAGCAGCAGCGCCACCGTCGCATACCGGCCCTCGCGCAGCGAGGCGTTCTCGCGGCCGATCGCGGCGGCGACGCTGGTGAGCGCGGGCACCCCGAAGTCGTAGCCGTTCCCGTCGACGGCGACGCCGACGCACTCCCGGCTGCCGACGGGCCGCTCGACGCCGGGGACGCAGCCGCGGTCCTCGGGCGTGGTGATCCGGTCGACGGCGACGACGGTGCCCCAGATCAGCAGGGCCAGCACCACCGTACTCGTGACGATCTTCTGCCGGGTCGTGTAGAAGACGCGGTAGCGCAGCGGGTTCCGCATACCTGCTCCGTCGGGTCCTGTGGGGCGAGTGGGTTCGTCGGGCGTGGGTGGCATGGGTCGTCAGGCTCCGTTCCCGCGCCCCGGCGACGACAGGGCCCGCCAGGCACGGATGTCCCTGGGCCAGTGGGTGGCCGCGTCCCACAGCGCGCTGTTCCCGGTCAGGTGCAGCCCCGACAGCTGGCGCAGCTCGTGCGCGAGCTTCTCGACGACGTCGTCGTCCGGCAGCGCCAGCGGATCGGTGACCAGCCATACGGCGTGCAGCAGCCGCCGCACCCGCAGGTGCAGCGCCGCCCCCTCCGGGTCCAGGCCGTCCGGCAGCGGCCCGCCCGGGTCCTGCCCGAGGGCCACCGCCCGGCGGGGATCCGGCCCCGGGTGGTGGAGTTCACGCGGGTACGGGGCGGACGCGATGAACCGCAGCCGCTCCAGCCAGCCCCGCACGTCCGCGTCCGGGAACGTCTCCCGCAGCCGTGCCACGGCGCCCTCGCTCTGCCCGAGCGCCAGCTCCTGACGCAGCCGGAACGGGTTCGGGTCGGGCCCGTAGTGGCGGTGCAGCGTCTCGTGGACGGCCCGCCACGCCGCGTACGCCGGGGCGTCCGCGTCATGGAACCGCAGCCGGTGCAGCAGCAGCGCCCGCAGCAGCGGGTCCCCGACGAACTGCCCCCGACCGCCGTCGCCGCCGCCGTCGCCCCAGCCGTCCGCCCGCAGCGCGTCCCGCACCCGCAGGGCCACGTCACCCTCGGCGTGTGCGCCGCGCAGCCGGGTGCGGGCCAGCGCCCGGGCCGACGGCTCGTCGTGCGCGGCGGCCAGCACGGCCGCCTCGTCCGGGCGCAGGTCCGGCAGGAGTTCGGCCAGCAGCGCGTCGGCGACCGGTACGGCGGGCGCGTCCTCCCGCAGCTCCACGGTCAGGTCCAGCAGGGCGCCCGGCGTGAGCGTGGACCGCGTCCCGGCGGACGCCTCGCCCGTGGCACGTCCCAGCAGCGCCACGCCCAGGGGGCGGCCTCCGGTCAGCCGGTGGACGCCGTTCGGCAGTTCGGCGGGGGCGCGGCCCGCCGGGTCGTACCGGTCGAACACGCTCCGCGTCTGCGCGGCGCTCAGCGGTGTCAGCTCCACCGCGAGGATCCCGGAGGTGATGTCGGGGCCGCGTGGGCACGGCGCCCGGTGGCCGACCTCCGGCAGCCGCAGCCGGGTGGCGCGGCGCATGCCCTCGTGGTCGCGGTGCCTGGACGAGGCGATGATCACCACCTGGTCCCGTCGGCCGTCGTTCCGTTCCCGCAGGACCGGCTCGATCAGCCGCCGCCCGAGCGGCAGGTGGGCGTTGTCCAGCAGGACGACGGGGCGGCCCCTGCGGGTGCCGCGCCGGGCGAGGCCCACATAGGCGCGCCGCAGGTCCTCCACCAGCGCCCCGACCAGGAAGCCCTCCGCGTCGGCGCGGCGGCGGCCGCCCTGGGAGAAGTCCACGGCGAGCTGGTGGAGGCCGATCTTGCCGTTGCCCCCGCCGTTGCGGTACGCCCCGTACCACGCCTCCGACCTGCGCTGATATCGGCCGAACACCTCTTCGAGCACGGTTTCCACGGTCGCTTCGGCGAGGAGACCCGCGAGGGGTGTCGTGGTCTCGGCGGCGGTCGACGCGAGCTTGGCGAGGACCTTGGTGACCCAGGTGCCCGCCGCGCCCTTCGTCTCGTCGACGGTCGACAGGACGGGGCCGAGGCGCTGGAGGTCGCGGCGGGCCCGCTCGTCGTCCTCGCGGGACCAGCTGATGCTGGCGACGGCGGCCAGACCGAGGGACAGCCGGGGGAACTCCACCGGCTTCGCCGCCAGCACGCGCGGCGAGAGCTGCACGGCCAGCTCGGCGAGCGCCCCGGTCACCTGGTTCCAGCCGGGGCCGTGGTCGACCGGCGCCTCGATGTGGGCGCAGTCGAGGAGGGCGAGCGGGGTGCCGCCCCGGTAGGCGTTGCGGATCTGCTTGAGCAGGGCCGTCTTGCCCATGCCGCGCCCGCCGACGAAGACGGTGACGGGCGGGTCGTCGCCGTGCTCGTACTCGACACGGGAGAAGCCGTACGGGGCGAGGCCGGTCAGCCGGGACACCAGACCCGCCGGATCGAGGACCGCCTCACGGCCGTACAGGTCTCTGTCCACACGCCACCCCCGAAGCGTCAGCGTCACAAGACGTGTCCTGTCACACTTTCAAGTGAAGGATAGCTGCGCGGAGTTGGGATATCGCGGAGAGTTCTCGAACCGATACCCGAAGCGTCATCCCGTAGGGGAAAGGGCGGATCCGGCCGTCACGGGCGCGGGTCGCACGGGTCGTACGGACCGCGCGGGTCGTACGGGTCGCGGCTACGCGGGGTCCGTGGCGATCGCGTCGAGCTGCTCGCGCAGATACGCGTGCGAGTCGATGCCCCGTACGGTCGTGCCGGGGTCGCACTCGTAGAAGTACACCAGCGACATCAGCTCCTCCGACGGCACGTCGGCCGGAGGCGGCAGCACCCGGTGGCGGCCCGACCGCCACCGTCCGTCCGTCCACCGTGCCATCAGGTCGCCGATGTTGACCGTGAGCGCGTCCGGGTCGTACGGGGCGTCCGCCCACCCGTCCCGGTCGGTGAACACCTGGAGCCCGCCCCGGCCGGCCTGCCGGTCCAGGACGGTGATCGTGCCGTAGTCGGTGTGCGGGCCGATCCGGAACTGGCCGGGCGCCGGGACACCCGTACGGTCCCGCCCCGGGTACCAGTTGATGTTGAACCCCCAGGTGGGGTGGGCGGTGTGCCGGGTGAAGAAGTCCTCGCCCTCGCCCAGCGCCGCGCCCAGCAGCCGCAGCAGCTCGTCGGAGAGCGCCCGCATCCGTACGAGATACGCCTCCACCAGCGGTCGCAGCTCCGGCACCTCGGCGGGCCAGGTGTTCGGCAGGAACCACTCCGCGTCCACGACCGGGTTGCCGGTCGGTTCGTCCGCCGCGAACGACAGCGACTCCTTCAGGTCCGGGGGAGTGAGCGAGCCCTCCGCGTAGCCGTTGGCCTCCCGGCCGGGGCCGAGCCAGCCACGCCCGCCGACCCGCACCGCGTACGGTTCCTTGACGGCGGGCGGCAGCAGGAAGAACGCCCGCGCGGTCCTGCGGATGGCCGCCCCCAGCCCCGGGTCCACGCCATGACCGGTGACCAGCAGGAACCCCGCGCCGCGCAGCGCCCGGTCGACGGCCGTGGCGAGAGTGGCGCGGGCGGCGGGGTCGCCGGAGCGCCAGGGCCGCAGGTCGACGGTGGGGATGCGGTGCGTACGCATGCCTCAACTGTCGCCGCGCGCCCGGTACGGGGCAACAGCGCGCGGCGGCCGGCGGAGCGGCCATCGGCACCTCCGATGGGCCCATCGGCAGGACGCCCCACCAGCGCGTGGACCGGCCGGCACCGCCGTTCGTAGCGTCGTCGCCATGAGAACCCACACCACGGGCCCGGCCGTCACGGGCACCGCAGCCACGGCCCCGGCCGCCACCGGAAGCACCACCGGAACCGGAGCCGCCACCGGAACCGGAGCCGCCACGGGAGCCGCCGGCGGAACCGGAGCCGCAGGCACCGGCGCCGCGCCGCGCGGGTCCGAAACCCGCGGCACCCTCGAACTGGCCGCGGCGATGGCGCTGTCCGGCACCATCGGGGTCTTCGTCGTCGAGTCGGGGGCGTCCCCCTTCAACGTCGTGCTCTTCCGCTGCCTCTTCGGCGCCCTCGCGCTCGCCGCCTACTGCCTCGCCCGCGGGTACTTCACCGACCACGGCCTCACCGCGAGGAAGCTGGCACTCGCCGCGCTCGGCGGGGTGCTCATCGTCTTCAACTGGGTGCTCTTCTTCGAGGCGTACGAGCGGACCTCGATCTCACTGGCCACGGTCGTCTACCACACCCAGCCGTTCTACGTGGTGCTGCTCGGCGCGCTGTTCCTCCGGGAGCGGCTCACCGCGGGCAAGCTCGGCTGGCTGGTCGTCGCGTTCGCCGGGCTCGTGCTCGTCTCCGGCGTACGGCCGGGTGACACCGGCTCCCTGGTGGGGATCGGCCTGGCACTGCTCGCCGCGCTCCTGTACGCCGCCTCCACCATCGTCACCAAGCGCGTCACCGGTGTCCGGCCGCACCTCGTGGCCCTCGTACAGGTGCTGGTGGGCATCCCGCTGCTGCTGCCGTTCCTGGACGGCGGCGAGGCGGCCGGGCTGGGGGCCGGCTGGGCGTGGCTCGCCGGGCTCGGGCTCGTCCACACCGGGCTGATGTACGTCCTGATGTACTCCGCTTACCAGAAGCTGCCCACCGCGAAGATCGCGGTGCTGGCGTTCATCTACCCGGCGGTCGCCATGGTCGCCGACTGGGCCGTGTACGGGCACCACATCGGCCTCGTCCAGGCCCTGGGCGCACCCCTGATCGTGCTGGCCGGGCTGAAGGTCACCCTGCGGTCTGCTCCCGCACGAGCCGCCGCGCCTGCTCCACGAACAGCCGCGCATGGCCGGGAAGCCGCTTCCCGCGCCGCCACGCGAGCTGGGTGAACAGCGTGAACCCGGGCTCCCACGCCAGCGCCGCCAGGGTCCCGGCGGCGAGCTCACGGGCGACGGCGACCCGGGGCAGCAGGGCGATGCCGAGGCCGCTCGCCACCGCGCTCTTGGCGGCCTCGATCGTGCCGCACTCCATGAACGGGGGCGGCGCCCCCGTCAGCCGGCACAGCTCCTCCTCGAAGAGGTCCCGGTAGCGGCAGCCCGGCTCGGTGCCCACCAGCTGCACCGCCGCCAGGTCGCCGGTCGCCACCGCCGCCCGCCCGGCCAGCGGGTGGCCGGGCGCCGCGACCAGGGTGAGCGGCTCGGCGGTGAGGACCTCCGTCTCCAGGTCCGGGTGCTCGGTCCGCTCCTCCAGCAGGAAGCCGATGTCGAACAGGCCACGCCGCAGCGCCTGCCGGGTCTCGTCGCCCAGCGTCGGGCGCAGCGACAGCCGCACCCTCGGATAGCGGTGGTGGAACAGCTCCAGCAGCGCGGGCAGCCGGTAGGAGGTGACCGACTCCACCGTGCCGACGGTGAGCGTCCCCTCGGGCTCCCCGGCGCCCGCGACCGCCGCCCGCGCCTCGTCGGCGAGCTCGATGATCTGACGGGCGTACGGCAGCAGCCGCTCACCCGCCTCGGTCAGCCGGATACGGCTGCCCAGCCGGTCGAACAGCTCGGTGCCGAGCGAGGACTCAAGCGACCGGATCTGGGCGGTCACACTGGACTGGGCGTACTTGAGTTCCGCGGCGGCCTGGGTGAAGCCGAGCACCTCGGCGACCTTCACGAAGGTCACCAGGAGACGCAGCTCCACGTCACGGCTTCTTGGGCTCGTCGCCGCCGGTGCCGGTGCCGGAACCGCCTGTGCCGTTGCCGCCGTCCTCGTCACGCCGCTTGAGCTCCTCCTCGCGGCGGCGCAGGTCGGCCTCCCAGTCCTTGAGGAGCGACTCGTCCTTCTTGTGCTCGTCGCGCAGCGACTTCAGGAACTCCGGGTTGTCGTCCGGGGCGACCCACTGGGTGCGCTGGTTGCGGTGCCACTCGCTGGGCGTGCCGCCCCGGGCGGAGGCACGGCGCGCCCTGCCGGCCGCGAACCAGACGATCGGGCCGACGATCCAGAAGAGCAGGATGATGAAGACCCACGCCACCTTGGGCAGGTGCTTCGCCTCGTCCTCGGGGGTGTTGAGGCAGTCGATGAACGCGTAGATCGTCAGCGCCAGCGGCAGGATGAACATCAGTGCCCTGAGCATGTGGGACAGCCCCCTGGAAGCGTTGGCGGGCCGCGCGACGACAGCCCCGGATGACCACGTCCAGGGTAGCCGGTGACCCCGGCCCCCCTCCGGCCCCGGGCCGCCCCCGGCTCCGGCCCCCCGCCGCGTCCGCCGCCCCCCGCCCTGGGCTCACGGCCCCAGGACCCGCCGCGTCCGCCGCCCCCGCACCCCCGGCCCGTGCGACCCCCGGCCCGTGCGACCTCCGGACCCCCGGGCCATGCGACCCTCGGACCCCCGGCCCTGCGCGTGGGTGGTCCGCCGCCTCGGGGCTGTGTCGGCCCGGGGGCGACCCCCGGACCCCCGGCCCGTGCGACCCCCGGACCCCCGGCCCTGCGCGTGGGCGGTCCGCCGCCTCGGGGATACTGGGGCGCATGGCTTACGACGATCTCCGCTCGCTGCTCAGGGCTCTGGAACGCGAAGGCGACCTCAGGCGCGTCAAGGCAGAAGTCGACCCGTACCTGGAGGTCGGGGAGATCGTCGACCGGGTGCAGAAGTCCGGAGGGCCGGCGCTGCTCTTCGAGAACGTCAAGGGCTCGGCGATGCCGCTCGCCATGAACGTCTTCGGTACGGACCGCCGGCTGCTCAAGGCGCTCGGCCTGTCCTCGTACGACGAGATCAGCGACAAGATCGGCGGGCTGCTCAAGCCCGAGCTGCCCAGCAGCTTCGTCGGGGTGCGCGAGGCGTTCGGGAAGCTCGGCGCGATGACCCACGTACCGCCGAAGAAGGTGAAGGACGCCCCCGTGCAGGAGGTCGTCCTGCACGGCGACGACGTCGACCTGGACGCGCTTCCCGCGCTGTTCACCTGGCCGAAGGACGGCGGCTCCTTCTTCAACCTGGGCCTCACGCACACCAAGCACCCCGAGAACGGCATCCGGAACCTCGGTCTGTACCGGCTCCAGCGCCACGACAAGCGCACCATCGGCATGCACTGGCAGATCCACAAGGACAGCCGCAACCACTACCAGGTGGCCGCGCGGCGCGGTGAGCGGCTGCCGGTCGCGATCGCGTTCGGGGCGCCGCCCGCCGTGACGTACGCGTCCACGGCACCGCTGCCCGAGGACATCGACGAGTACCTGTTCGCCGGGTTCCTGCAGGGCAAGCGGATCGAGATGGTCGACTGCAAGACCGTGCCGCTCCAGGTCCCGGCGCACGCCGAAGTGGTCCTGGAAGGCTGGCTGGAGCCCGGGAAGATGCTGCCGGAGGGGCCGTTCGGCGACCACACCGGCTTCTACACGCCGCAGGAGGACTTCCCCGCGCTCACCATCGACTGTGTGACGATGCGCCGCAGGCCGCTGCTCCAGTCGATCGTCGTCGGCCGTCCGCCGACGGAGGACGGCCCGCTGGGACGGGCGACGGAGCGGTTCTTCCTCCCGCTCCTGAAGATCATCGTGCCCGACATCGTGGACTACCACCTCCCCGAGTCCGGCGGCTTCCACAACTGCGTGATCGTCTCGATCGAGAAGAAGTACCCCAAGCACGCGCAGAAGGTCATGCACGCGATCTGGGGCGCCCACATGCTGTCGCTGGAGAAGCTGATCGTGGTGGTGGACGCCGACTGCGACGTGCACAACTACCACGAGGTGTCGTGGCGGGCCCTCGGAAACGTCGACTACGCCCGTGACCTCACCGTGGTCGAAGGCCCGGTCGACCACCTGGACCACGCCTCGTACCAGCAGTTCTGGGGCGGCAAGGCGGGCATCGACGCCACGCGGAAGTGGCCCGAGGAGGGCTACGTCCGGGACGGCGGCTGGCCGGACATGGTCGAGTCCGACCCCGCCACCGCCGAACGCGTCACCCGCCGCTGGAAGGAATACGGCCTGTGAGCCCGCTCGCCGTCGAAGGACCGGCCCTCTACATCGGCACCGACACCAGCTACGTGGCCCTCCTGCGGCCCCGGCTCGACCCGGCGCAGCCGGGGGTGCGGGACGCCGCCGAGCGGGCGGGCGTCTCGCCCGAGGAGTTCGCGGGCCCCGGAGACGTCTGGACGGTCCTCGTCGAGCACGACGGCACCGGCGACGGCTTCGAGCTTCCCGGTGTGCGCGACGCCGAACCGGCCGGTTTCGCGGAGCGGCTGCGCGCCGAGCTCGCCGCCGGTTCCGCGCCCGGGGGCGAGCCCGAGCCGTTCACCGTCGACGGCGGTGCCGTGCTGCGCCTGGACGCCCGCCCGGCCGGGCAGGGCGCGTACAGCTTCACGGCGCACGTCACCCCGCCCGACGGCGAGGCCCCGGCGCTGACCGTGGAGACGGGGCCGCTGCCCGCCGCGGGGCTGCTCGCCGACCTCGACGCGTTCCTCGGGAGCCTCGCATGATGACGACCACCGACGGGATCGCGGACGCCGGTTCCGGTTCCGGTTCCGGCTCCAGCTCCGGTGCCGGCTCCGGCTCCAGCCCCGGTTCCGGGCCGGGTTCCGTGTCCGGGCCGGGCCGCGCCCGGGCGTTCCTGCGGCTGGTGATGATCGAGCACTCGGTGTTCGCGCTGCCGTTCGCGTACATCGCCTCCCTGACCGCCATGTTCCAGGACGACCGGCGGGTGCACTGGGGTGAGCTGCTGCTCGTCACCGTCGCGATGGTCGGGCTGCGTACGTTCGCCATGGCCTGCAACCGGATCATCGACCGCGAGATCGACGCCAGGAACCCCCGGACGGCCGGGCGGGAGCTGGTCACCGGGGCCGTGTCGGTGCGGTCCGCGTGGACCGGGGCGCTGGTGGCGCTGGTGGTGTTCCTCGGCGCGGCCGCGCTGCTGAACCCGCTGTGCCTGATGCTCGCGCCCGTCGCCGTCGTCCCGATGGTCGTCTATCCGTACGGCAAGCGGTTCACGAACTTCCCGCACGCGATCCTCGGCCTCGCCCAGGCCATGGGCCCCGTCGGGGCGTGGCTCGCGGTGACCGGGGCGTGGTCGTGGGAGGCCGTGATCCTGGGCCTCGCGGTCGGTGTCTGGATCGGCGGCTTCGACCTGATCTTCGCGTGCCAGGACGTCGACGCGGACCGGGCGCACGGCGTCATGTCCGTACCGGCCAGGTTCGGCATTCCGGCCGCCCTGTACGGGGCGCGTGGCAGCCATGTCGTGACGACCGCGCTGTTCGTCTGGTACGCGCTGGCGACCGGCGCCGGCGTCTGGTTCTGGGCCGGTCTGGTGATCGTCGCCGTGGCGTTCGCCTATGAGCACAGCATCGTCAGGCCCGGCGACCTCTCGCGGCTGAACCGGGCGTTCTTCACGACGAACGGCTTCATCGGTGTCGCCCTGTTCCTGTGCGCGCTCCTCGACCTGGTCGCCCGGGGCCTCACGGTGTGACGCCTCAGGGCGCGAGCACCGGGCGCGCGCCCGGCACCGGACGGCGGCGGCGGAAGACGAACGCCGCCGCCACGCCCGCCACCAGGCCGAACAGATGCCCCTGCCAGCTCACGCCGGTCTGCGACGGCGATATGCCCAGCAGGATCGTGGAACCCCAGACGGCCCCGACGGCCACGCCGACACCGATGTCCAGCGGCTTGCGGTCCACGAAGCCGCGCACCAGCAGATAGCCGAACAGGCCGAAGATCAGCCCGGAAGCGCCCGCCGTGTTGCTGTACGAAGGGGACACCAGCCACACGCCGAGGCCGTCGATCACCACGATCAGCGCCGCCACGCCCAGGAACCGGCGTATGCCGCCGACCGCCGCGAGGAAGCCGAACACCAGCAGGGGCACGCTGTTCGCCGCGACGTGCCCGAAGCCGAAGTGCAGGAACGCCGCCGGCACGAGGTCGCGCAGCTCGGCGAAGTCCCGCGGCATGATCCCGTACGTGTCGAGGGCGTGGCCCGTCGCCAGATCGACGGCCTCCAGCACCCACAGCAGCGCGACCCAGCCCAGCATCAGCCCGGCGGCGGCCTTGACCCGGTCGGCACCCGTCCACCCGGTGCCGTCGCCACCGCCCGCGCTCCGCACTCTCCGTGCGCTCCGTACCATTCCCGCCCCCCGGCCTTCTCGCGCCTGTCCCCCCGAGAACGTCGGCGCCACCTCGTTCAGTTCCGCACCTCGAAGGCCGGATAGGCTCAGCGGCGTGGAACAGCCGGTGGAAGCAGTGCGTCGTCCGTGGGTCGTCGGGGTTTCGGGGGCGTCCGGGACGCCGTACGCGGCCTCCGTGCTGCGCGGGCTGCTCGCCGCGGGCGAGAGCGTGGACCTGGTGGTGTCGCGGGCGTCGCGGCTGACGCTGCTGGACGAGACGGGCATCGCCTTCCGGGACGCCCACTGGCGCGAGGACCTGCGGGAGTGGCTCGGCCGTGGCGCGGACGGCAAGCCCCGGACGTTCGACGTGGGCCTCGACGACCTCGCGGACGTCCGGTACTGGGCGGCGGGTGACCTGGCCGCCGGGCCGTCATCGGGCTCGTACCCCGTGAAGGGGATGCTGATCGTGCCCGCGTCGACGGCGTGTGTGGCCGGGGTGGCGCTGGGACTGTCGAAGGACCTGCTCCAGCGGGTGGCCAGCGTGACGCTGAAGGAGCGGCGGGCGTTGGTCCTGGCGGTACGGGAGACCCCGTTGAACGGGCAGACCCTCCGCCATCTGGTGACCCTGGACGAGGCGGGCGCTGTCGTGCTGCCCGCCTCTCCCGCGTTCTACGCCGGAGCGACGCATATCCAGGATCTGGTGGACTTCGTCGCGGGGCGGGTGCTCGACGCGGCAGGGGTGCCGCACGAGCTGTACCGCCGGTGGAAGGGAGAGCTCGGTGGCTCCCGGGAGGATTGACCGGCCGGTGGCGCGCCGGGTGAGCGGGTCGGGCTGGTCGAGTCGGTCGAGTCGGTCGAGTCGGTCGAGTCGGTCAGGCCGGTCGAGTCGGTCGAGTCGGTCGGGCCGGTCGGTGCCGCTTGGTCGCGGCGGCAGGCGTGGCGGCGCGCGCGGCGGTGCAAGGTTCACAGGGAACCAGCCCTGCATGTCTTAGTTTCTACACTCAAACACGCGGTATTGCTGAATAATGGAAGGCTTCAGGTATATGGACGCCGTGGATAGGCAGCTCATCCAGGCCCTGCGGGAGAACGGCAGGGCCTCGTACGCCGAGCTCGGCCGGCTCGTCGGGCTCTCCGGGCCCTCCGTCACCGACCGCATCAACCGCCTCGAAGCGGCCGGCGTCATCACCGGGTACCGCGCCACCGTCGACGCCGCGTCGCTCGGCCTCGGCGTCACCGCGCTGATCGGCATCTCGCTCTCCGACGCCGCCGACCACGAGGACGTCGCGCGCCGTCTGCGCGACCTCGCCGAGATCGAGGACTGCTGGTTCATCGCCGGCGACGACTCGTACATGCTCAAGGTGCGCGCCAGCGATGTCGACGGGCTGGAGAAGACGATCCGCCGGCTGTCCGGCACGAAGGGCGTCTCCCGTACCCGTACGACGATCGTGCTCTCCACCAAGTGGGAGAACCGCGTCGGCGAGCTGCCCGAACAGCCCTGACACGGGCCCCCGGGCGGGGCGTCGGCGGGTCTCCGGCGGGGAGTCGGCGGGAGTCGGACCGGAAAGCCGGCGGGAAGCCTGCGCGGCTCTCCGGCGGCGGGTCGGCGCGAGGTCCCTCCGCCCCGACCGGCTCTCCGGCGGCGGGTCGGCGCGAGGTCCCTCCGCCCCGAGGGCGCGGGACACGGGGGAGTACGGTGGTGGGGTCCGGTTGGCAGACATGCAGACATTTGGCATATGGGAGGCGGCTCGATGGACGCGGGGCTCAAGCGCGAGCTGGAGGAGAAGGTCCGGTCCGGGGAGCGGCTCACCCGCGAGGACGGCATCGCCCTCTACGAGTCGGACGACCTGGCCTGGCTCGGCGGCCTCGCGCACGAGGTGCGCACCCGCAAGAACGGTGACGTCGTCCACTTCAACGTCAACCGCCACCTCAACATGACGAACGTGTGCACGGCGTCGTGCGCGTACTGCTCGTTCCAGCGCAAGCCGGGCGAGAAGGACGCGTACACGATGCGCATCGAGGAGGCAGTCCGCCTCGCCAAGGCGATGGAGAACGAGAACCTCACCGAGCTCCACATCGTCAACGGACTCCACCCCAACCTCCCCTGGCGGTACTACCCGCGGTCGCTGCGCGAGCTGAAGAAGGCCCTGCCGAACGTCTCGCTGAAGGCGTTCACGGCGACGGAGATCCACCACTTCGAGACCATCTCCGGCATGACGGCGTCGGAGATCCTCGACGAGCTGATCGACGCCGGTCTGGAGTCGCTGACCGGCGGCGGCGCCGAGATCTTCGACTGGGAGGTCCGCCAGCACATCGTGGACCACCGCACCCACTGGGAGGACTGGTCCCGGATCCACCGCCTCGCGCACGAGAAGGGGCTCAAGACCCCGTCCACGATGCTGTACGGGCACATCGAGGAGCCCCGCCACCGCGTCGACCACGTGCTGCGGCTGCGCGAGCTCCAGGACGAGACCGGCGGCTTCCAGGTCTTCATCCCGCTGCGCTACCAGCACGACTTCGTGGACATGAAGGACGGCAAGGTCCGCAACAGGCTCCAGGCCCGCACGTCGATGGCGACCGGCGCGGAGGCCCTGAAGACCTTCGCGGTCTCCCGGCTGCTGTTCGACAACGTCCAGCACGTCAAGGTGTTCTGGGTGATGCACGGCGTGCAGACCGCGCAGCTAGCCCTCCAGCACGGCGCCGACGACATGGACGGCTCGGTGGTCGAGTACAAGATCACGCACGACGCGGACAACTACGGCACGCCGAACAAGCTGACGCGTGACGACCTGCTGGAGCTCATCCGCGACGCCGGGTTCCGCCCGGTCGAGCGGAACACCCGGTACGAGGTCATCCGGGAGTACCCGGGCCCCGACGCCGACCGCCGCGAGTCCCCCCAGCCGATGCGCCTCTGACACCTGCGGGCGCACCGGGCGTGCCCGCCCGCGCCCGGGTACCCCCCCCCGGCGGTGCCGGGGCTGGGGCTACCGGGGGGCGTCGGCGGCCCGGAGGCAGCGGGGCCGGAGGCAGCGGGGCCGGGGGTACGGCGAGCCGACGGGGTATCGGGGGCCCGGCGGGGTACCCGGCGCGCATGGCCACCAGGAGCGGGGCCGCGCCCGAGGACGCGTACACCGCCACACCGTTCGTACCGGAGCGCGGCGGCATCGAGGCGCTGCGGGACGCCGCCGCCGGGTGCCGGGGCTGCCCGCTGCACCGGGACGCCACGCAGACCGTCTTCGGCGCGGGCAACGCGCACGCGCGCGTGCTGCTCATCGGCGAGCAGCCGGGCGACCAGGAGGACCGGCAGGGCAGGCCGTTCGTCGGGCCTGCCGGGCGGGTGCTGACCCGGGCGCTGGAGGAGTCCGGGATCGACCCCGACGACACGTACATCACCAACGCGGTGAAGCACTTCAAGTTCGAGCTCGTCCCCGAGCGCGGCAAGCGCCGCATCCACAAGGCGCCCAGCCTCCGCGAGATGGGCGCCTGCAAACCCTGGCTCGACGCCGAGATGGACCGCGTGGACCCCGAGGTCGTCGTCGCGCTCGGCGCCACCGCCGGGAAGGCGCTGCTCGGCTCGTCGTTCCGGGTGACGAAGCAGCGGGGCGTGCTCCTGCCGTACGAGGAGCGCGGCGAGTGCCTGGTGGCCACCATCCATCCGTCGGCGGTGCTGCGCGCCGACGACCGCGACGCCGTCTACGCGGGCCTGGTGTCCGACCTGCGGATAGCCGCCGAGGCGCTCGGCTGAGCCGATTATCGTCGGGGCATGCCGCTGAACTTCGTACTCGACCCGAAGGCCGACCCCGCCCTGCGCGACGGCGTCCTCGCGCTGTGGACGGACGTCTCCAACGCGGGCGGAGCCGTCGGCTTCGTACCGCCCGTGACCAGCGACGACATCAGACCCCAGTGGGTCAAGCACCTGGCCGGGATGGCCGAGGGCCGGATGCGGCTGGTGGCCGGCTACGACGAGGACGGCGCCGTCGCCGCCACCGCGTTCGTCACGTTCAACACGCACCGGCTGATGCGCCACTGGGTGTGGCTCTACACGGTGATGGTCCACCCCCGCCACCAGGGCAAGGGGTACGGCCGGGACCTCATGGCCGCGGCGGCGGACGCGGTGCGCGGCTTCGACGGGATCGACGCCATCCGGCTCACCTGCCGGGGCGGCCTCGGCCTGGAGGGCTTCTACGCCTCCTGCGGCTACAAGGAGGTCGGGCGCGTACCGGGCGCGATACGCGTCGCCGACGGCGACGACCGGGACGACATCTTCATGCTGCTCCCCCTGAAGTGATCGAAACGCCACGTGCTTCACTAGTCGGGCAGGACCGTCGTACGTCGAGAGAAGAAGGAAGAGGCCCCGCCGTGTCCGTTGCCTCCAGGACGAGCGCCACCATCCGGTACACGCTGATGCGCTTCGGCATCTTCGCCGGCTGCTTCTTCGTGCTGTGGGGCCTCGTGTACGTGGGCGCGCTGCCGCGCGGCCTCGGCGACTCGAACCTGCTGTGGGTGCTGCTCCTGGCGATCGTGATCTCGGCGCCGCTCAGCTTCGTCCTGCTCCGCAGGCAGCGCGACGCCATGTCCGAGCAGATCGTGGAGAAGGTCGGCAGCGCGAAGGCGCGCCTGGAGGCCAACCGTTCGCGCGAGGACCTCGCGTAACACCCTGACGAAGCGGGGCGGCGGGTCGCCCTGTCCATCGGGACGGCGACGCCCTGAGCCCCCAACGGGGCGGCGGGCACCCTGGGACTCATCGGGGCGGCGGGCACCCTGGGATTCACGGGACGGCCACCCTGGGATTCACGGGACGGCGAAGCCCTCCTGAGCCGCCATCGGGACGGCGGGCACCCCGGGCCGGGACCCGGGGGTGCCCTCGTAAGGTTCCTCACACCCGCCCGTACCCCCTCCCCCCTCTCGCGCACCCCGGTGCCGGAGCGACCGCTCCGGGCCGGGGTGTTGACGTTTTCGAAGGCACGAAGCCGCGTCAGGCTCTCAAAGAACGGCTTTGAGGTTCTCAAAGTTCAAGTGTTAACGTGCTCGGCATGAACATCGCAGTGCGCCCCCGCCATGGAACCGCGAGCGTCCCGCTCGTGGCGCGCCTGCATGTCGACCTCTGCCGGTGTATGTCCGCGGTCTGTTGCCGCGAGGTCTGAGCCAGTCTCGACCCGGCATCCTGCCGCGGCGCCGCCCCCACGCGCGGGCGCCGCACCCCCTTCCCCGTACCTCACCCTCGCGCACTACTGGAGTGTGTCCGTGTCCGCGCGCCGCGTTGCCGTCCCCAAGGTCCCGTTCTGGGCCCAGATAATCGCCGGTCTCGTCCTCGGTGTGATCCTCGGCTGGATCACCCGCAGTTACGAGGTCCAGTGGCTCTACACCACCCTCGACAAGGTGGGCCACATCTTCGTCCAGCTGCTGAAGCTGGCCGTCGCCCCGCTCGTCTTCTTCGCGATCGTGGTGTCCATCACCAACCTGCGGAAGGTCAACAACGCCGCCAGGCTGGCCACCCGCACGCTGCTCTGGTTCATGATCACGTCGTTGATCGCCGTCGCCATCGGTCTCGCGATCGGTCTCCTCACCGATCCGGGTGCCGGCACCGGCCTCACGCCGAAGGACGGCAAGAAGCCCGAGCACGCGGGCTCCTGGCTGGACTTCCTCACCGGCATCGTCCCGACGGACGTGATCACGCCCTTCACCGAGCTGAACGTCCTCCAGATCGTCTTCATGGCCGCCGTCGCCGGTATCGCGGCCCTGCAGCTCGGCGAGAAGGCCCAGCCGATCCTCACCCTCAGCGAGTCCGTCCTCCAGCTGCTCCAGAAGGCGCTGTGGTGGGTCATCCGCCTCGCGCCGCTGGGCACCGTCGGCCTGATCGGCTACGCCATCGCCGACTACGGCTGGGACCTCATCGGCAAGTACGCCACGTTCACCGCCGACGTCTACATCGGCTGCGCGATCGTGATGTTCGGCGTCTACCCGCTGCTGCTGGCGACCGTCGCCAAGGTCAACCCGCTCCAGTTCTTCAAGGGCGCCTGGCCCGCCATCCAGCTGGCCTTCGTGTCCCGGTCGTCCGTCGGCACGATGCCGGTCACGGTCAAGGTCACCGAGCGGCTCGGTGTGCCGAAGGAGTACACCAGCTTCGCGGTGCCGTTCGGCGCGACGACGAAGATGGACGGCTGCGCCGCGATCTACCCGGCCCTCGCGGCGATCTTCATCGCGCAGATCTTCGACGTCCAGCTCGGCATCGGCGACTACCTGCTGATCGCCTTCGTCTCGGTCATCGGCTCGGCCGCCACCGCCGGTCTGACCGGTGCGACGGTCATGCTGACCCTGACCCTCTCCACACTGGGCCTGCCCCTGGAGGGCGTCGGTCTGCTCATGGCGATCGACCCGGTCCTCGACATGATCCGGACCGCCACGAACGTCGCCGGCCAGGCGCTGGTCCCGGTCGTGGTCGCCGCCCGTGAGAAGATCCTCGACCTCGACGCGTACAACAGGGCGTCGGCGTCCCCGGTCGACGACATCGACGCCGACATCGACGCCGACGCTGACGCCGACATCGACGCCGACGCTGACGCCGACGTGCGCGAGGCCGAGCAGAAGGTCACGGTGCCGGTCGGGGCCTGAGGCGCGAGCCGCCACACGCGGCCGCCCGCTCCGTCCCCCATGCCCCTGCCCCTTGCCCCCTGCCGTGAACCACGGCGGGGGGCACGCGTGTTCGGCGGATCGGCCTAGGCTACGGACGGCCGGAGGCCGGACGCACGGCCCCGAGTACGAGGAGAGAGCCGCGGTGGAGACGAGAGCGAAGCGCCTGCCCCGGGCAGTGCGCGAACGGCAGATGCTGGACGCCGCCGTACGGACCTTCGGGAGGCGTGGCTACCGGGCCGCTTCGATGGACGAGATCGCGGAACTCGCGGGCGTGTCGAAGCCGTTGGTCTATCTGTACCTCAACTCCAAGGACGACCTCTTCACCGCGTGCATCCGGCGCGAGGCCGCCGCGCTGATCGCCGCCGTACGGGCCGGAGTCGAGCGGGAGCCGGGCCAGCCGGCGGACCGGCAGCTGTGGGCGGGGCTCATCGCGTTCTTCACGCACACCGCCGAACACCCGGACGCCTGGGCGGTGCTGCACCGCCAGGCCCGTACGCACGGCGAGCCGTTCGCCGCCGAGGTGGCGGCGATGCGGGACGAGATGGTCGCCTTCGTCACCGTGCTGATCGGCGCGGCGGCCCGGGAGGCGCACCAGGACCCGGAGTTCGCCGACCGGGACGTGGCGGGGCTCGCGCAGGCGCTGGTGGGCGCGGCCGAGTCGCTTGCCGCATGGGCCAACGACACCGAGGGCGTCACCGCCAAGGAAGCGGCCGCGACGCTGATGAACTTCGCCTGGACGGGGCTCGGCGGCCTCCTGGGCGGGGACCGCTGGTCGCCGTCCCGCTGATCCGCGTCCCTGTGTGAACAACGTGCAGATGGCGACGGCCCATTGTCGTGGCGCCGTACCCGGCCCTAGATTTACCGCTGAGTAAGGTTACTTGGAGGTCAGGAACGGGCCGGACGGTTCCATGGCCGTTACGGCGATCCCGTACGACACGACGCACAGCCCCGCACCCTTTCCCTCTTCCTTCCCCCTTCCTTCTCCCACCTCCGTCCCTTCGCCCCTTCCCCCCCACCTCCGTCCCTCCGTCCCTCCGCCCCTTCCCCCTTTCCCCCTTTCCCCCTTCCCTCTCCGCCCTTTCCCCTCCGCCCTCCCCTCTCCCAGTCGCACGTCAGCACCCGGCCCGCACGACGCCCCTCACGTCAAGGAGCCGCACATGACCGTCGAAACACCCGGAAAGGCCACACCCCCCGGATCGACCCCACCCGCCCCGTCCAGCTCACCCCCCGCACCCGTCCCGCCGCAGCGGACCCGTGTGGACGGCATGGTGCGCGAGGTCTCCGTACCCGCACTCGTCCCGCCCGTCACGTCCGGCTCCCTCGCCGACATCCCCTTCGACAACGCACGCCAGGCCCCGGCCGATCCGGTCATCAGCCGCGCGGGCGAAGGCGGCGCATGGACGGACATGACGGCCGCGGCCTTCGCCGCCGACGTGCTCGCCGTCGCCAAGGGGCTGGTCGCGGAGGGGCTGCGCCCCGGCGACCGGCTGGCCATCATGGCGCGTACGACGTACGAATGGACGCTCCTGGACTTCGCGGCCTGGGCCGCCGGGCTGATCACCGTCCCCCTCTACCCGACGTCGTCCGCGTTCCAGGCCCGCTGGATACTCCAGGACTCCGGCGCCGCCGCGTGCGTCGTGGAGGACAAGGACCAGGCCCGCCTCATCAGCACCGAACGCCGCGGGCTCCCCGGCCTCGCCCACCTGTGGGCGTTCGACACCGGCGCCGTCGACACGCTGCGCCGCTCGGGCAGGGACGTCCCGGACGAGGTCGTCATCGCCCGCAGGTCCGGGCTGTCACCGGACTCGATCGCCACCCTCGTCTACACCTCGGGCACCACCGGCCGCCCCAAGGGCTGCGTCCTCACGCACGGCAACTTCTTCGCCGAGGTCGACAACGCGGTCGAGCTCCTCCACCCGGTCTTCAAGGCGGTGAGCAAGGACCCCGCCTCCACCCTCCTCTTCCTGCCGCTCTCCCACGTCCTCGGCCGGATGGTCGCCATCGCCTGCCTCCGGGCGCGCGTACGCCTGGGCCACGCGCCCTCGATCCGGACCGAGGACCTGCTCGCCGATCTCGCGGGATTCCGGCCGACGTTCCTGGTCGCCATCCCGTACGTACTGGAGAAGGTCTTCAACACCGGCAGGGCGACCGCCGAGAAGATGGGCCGGGCGTCGTCCTTCGACCGGGCGGCGAACATCGCCCGGCGGTACGGCGAGGCGCTGGAGGCCGCCGAACACGGCACGGGGCCCGGCCCCTCCCTGCCGCTGAAGGCCGCGCGGGCGCTGTACGACCCGCTCGTCTACCGCCGCATCCGGGCGGCGCTCGGCGGCCGCGTCCGGTACGCGATCTGCGGCGGGTCGCCCCTCGGACGGCGCCTGGCCTCCTTCTACGCGGGCGCCGGCATCGAGATCTTCGAGGGGTACGGGCTGACGGAGACCACCGCCGCTTCCACCCTGACCCCGCCGCTCAAGCCCCGCCTCGGCACCGTCGGCTGGCCCCTGCCGGGCACATCCGTACGGATCGCCGACGACGGGGAGGTCATGCTGCGGGGCGGCCACGTCTTCACCGGCTACTGGGACGCCGAACGCGGCGAACCCGCCCCGGACGCCGCCCCCGACGGCTGGCTGCCCACCGGCGACCTGGGCGCACTGGACGAGGACGGCTACCTGACGATCACGGGCCGCAAGAAGGACATCCTCATCACGACGGGCGGCAAGAACGTCACCCCCGCCCCGCTGGAGGACTGGCTCCGCGCCCACCCGCTCGTCGGCCAGTGCATGGTGCTCGGCGACAACCGCCCGTACATCACCGCACTCATCACCCTGGAACCGGACGGCCTCGCGCACTGGCGCCGTATGAAGAAGAAGGACGGCATCCCGCTCCGCGACCTGGTCCACGACGAGGACCTCGTCGCGGCCCTGCAACGCGCCGTCGACGACGCCAACCGCCTCGTCTCCCGCGCCGAATCCATCCGCAGGTTCCGTGTCCTGCCGACCGAGTTCACCGAGCAGACCGGCCACCTCACCCCGTCCCTGAAACTCAGACGCGCGGCGGTACTCCGCGACTTCGCCGCCGACATCGAGGCGCTGTACGACCGGAGGCAGGCTCCGGAATGAACCGGGGGCCGAACCGGTTGTCGTGATCCGTCGGCGGCCTGCGCCGACGACGTAGTCGAGGAGTCGGAGTCGTGATGACTGGTGCGGCGGACCGGAAGGTCCTCTTCCTGCTGGCGAGTACGCGCACGGACGGCAACACCGAGCAGCTGACCCGGCGAGCGGCGGCGCAACTCCCGCCGGGAGTACGGCAGGAGTGGCTGCGGCTGACCGAACTGCCGCTGCCCGAGTTCGCGGACGTCCGGCACAGCGGCGACGGCCGCTACCCGTGGCCCGAGGGCCACGCCGGGGCACTGCTCGACGCCACCCTGGAGGCCACCGACCTGGTGATCGCCTCGCCCCTGTACTGGTACAGCCTGTCCACACCGGCCAAGCACTACCTGGACCACTGGTCCGGCTGGATGCGCGTACCGGGCCTGGACTTCAAGGCCCGGATGGCCGGCAAGACCCTGTGGGCGGTGTCCGCCCTGTCGGAGAGCGACCGGACGGTCGCCGAGCCGATGATCGGCGCCCTGCGGAACACGGCCTCCTACATGGGCATGCGTTGGGGCGGCGCGCTGCTCGGCAACGGCAGCGCCCCGGGCCAGGTCCTCGCCGACAGCGCGGCGCTGGCGGAGGCGGACGCGTTCCTCACCGGCGTACGGGAGCGGGAAGAGGCGGCGCTCGGCTAGGCCGCCTCCGGAAGAGACAGGCGACGGCCCCGTCCGCGAGCGTGCGGACGGGGCCGTCGCCTTGGCCAGGCGCCCGGCCGTCAGCCGATGGCGGTGTGGCCGAGCCAGGTGGTCTTCACGGTGTCCTTGACGACGTAGAAGGCGGTGGATCCGTTGAGGCCGATGGGACCGCCCGGCCAGACGCGGACGTCGCCGTTGGACCACAGCCCCCACACCTCGGGGATGCCGTCACCGGTCACGTCGGGCGTGCCGGTGAGGATGGGCAGCGCGGTACGGGTGAAGCCGGCGTTGCCGTACGTGTCGAGCTGTCCGCCGGACGCCGCCTTGGTGGCCAGCGAGGCGAAGTCCAGCCCGCCGCCCGTGGCCGGCTTGCCGTACCGGAGGTAGAGCTGCCCGTTGGTGGCGTCCCGGTACACGAGATCGGCCGTGCCGTCACCGGCGAGATGGGCGACCTGCACGACATCGCGCTGCGTCCAGTCCTCACCGGTCAGCTGCGTCGCCTTGGTGAAGCTGACGCCCGAGTACCCGGTGAACGCCCACAGGGTCCCGCCGGAGACGGCGACCATGTCGGGGCGGCCGTCCCCGGTGACGTCGCCGACGGACAGGATCTGTCGCAGACCGCTCGCCGCGGGCGCCCCGGCGGGAAGCAGGATGTGACGCCGCTCCTTGACGTTGAACCCGCCATAGCCGTCGCCCGGGTACACGTACAGCTTGCCGTCGCCCATGCGCGCCACCAGGTCCTGGATGCCGTCGCCCGGCAGCCAGTCACCGTTGTGGGTGATCAGCGCGCCGGTCCAGTAGCCGTCCTCCAGCTTGGTGACCTTGCCGCCGTCGGTCGCTTCGTAGGCGGTCTCCTCCATGGAGGCGTGGAAGCGGTCGGTGCCCTGGGTCTTGGCGTACAGCTCCAGGTTGCCCTTCGGGTTGACCGTGTAGACGTCGGCCACGTTGTCGCCGGTGACGTCACCGGGATAGTCCAGGATCGGCGGCGGCGAGACGTAGAAGACGTATTTGGTCGCCGAGGAGATGTTGCCTGCGGCGTCGACGGACCGCACGTAGAGCACGCTCGGCCCGGCGTGGGGCGGCTTGATGGCCGGTGTGGTCGCCTTGTTGTTCGTCGCGGTGATCTTCCGGTCGTACGCGGTGTTGAAGCTGTACTGGAACTCCTTCACGGCGTCCGCGGGGACGCCCGTGAAGGTGAACGTGCCGGTCACGCCGAACCGACCGGGGGACCAGACGTCGCCGTCCGGTCCCGGCTCGGGGAAGGCGGTCGAGGTCACCTCGGGCGGTGTGGGAACGGTGTGGTCGACGGTGAACTGACAGTGGGCCGTGGTCCCGGTCGGCCCCCAGGCGGAGGGGTAGCCGTCGGTGTCGATGGTGCGGGCGGTCCAGCTGTAGGTCTTGCCGTGGGTGAACTTGTCCCAGGTGAAACCAGGGTTGATCGTCCCTGAGCTGTTAGGCGCGTAGTTCCTGTTGACGACAGGATTGGCGGTGTCACCAGTGGGCCAGATGTACAGGTTGACGTAGGCGAGGTTGTTGTCCTTGTCGGATCCGGTGACCGAGAAGATGAGATCCGTCTTGCCCACGACAGGGAAGGGGCTGACGGCGTCACAGGTGGTCCCCGGCGTCATCTTCATGGCGGAGGCGACGGGCTCGTTCGGAGGCACATTGTGGATCACCTCGATGGACGGTGAACTCTCACCGTTCGCCAGGAACTTCTTCCAGGCGGCCGCATCGCTCTCGTTCGCGGCGCGCAGGCCGAGGGTCAACTTCGACCACTTACCCGTGGCCGCCTCCTGGGCCGCGGACCTGATGTCCATGGCGATCCACTTGTCGGGGCAGGTGTCGGAGCGGTATCCGTGCCCGTTCGTCTGGCTCGACAGCACGCGCGTCCACGACGGCTGGTTGTTCCAGGTGCTGGAGCTGGAGATCGTGCCCGTGAGGTACAGGTTGTACTGGCGGGCGGAACAGCCCCAGGAATAGGTCTGCAGAGCGCGGAACGAAGCCGACTTGATGTTGGCCGAGTGCAGCTGGGACCCGAACTCGAAGGTGAACACCGAACGCGACAGGCCGCCGGTGGTCGACTCGTAGCCGACGCGGGCGTCGTTCGTACCGTCGTTGAAGTTCTGCCCGTTGTAGAAACTGGAGCTCGGGTACTTCTGGTACAGCAGCGTCCAGTTCAGCTTGCGGCCGGTGAAGGACGGGTCGATGAAGACGGGGTAGACCACGTCAGGGTCGGCGAGCTTCTTCGCGTTCACGGCGAGGCCGAGCGTTCCCGTGCTGTCGTCGAACGTCGCACCCAGCGCCGCGTCGTGGCTGCCGGGCTGCGGACCGGCCAGACCGGGCAGCGCGAGCGCGGTTCCCTTCAGGGCCGGGTCCGGGGTGGGCGCCGGTTCGCCGAGGGTGGCCTTCACGGTGCCCGCCGAGTCCCACAGGTACGGGGTCGGCGCGGAGGCCACCTCCTGACCGGCCGCGTTCCGAGCGCTGACCACATGGGTGGTGGCGTCGAGGGCGAAGTCCAGGGTGGGGGAGGCCAGCCGGTACTGGAGCCGGTCCAGCAGCGGGTCGTCGGCGGCCTGGCGGCTGTGCACGACCAGCACGTGCGAGTAGCCGCCGTCGCGGGCGGTCAGCAGCAGGTCGATGCCGGGGCGGACGTTCTCGTAGAGGGCTCGCGGGCCGTCGACGACCGGAGCGGGCAGCGGGCCGGGCCAGCTGACGACGAGCTCGTGACCGCCGCTGCTCAGGCGTACCAGCTCGGTCCAGGCCGGCGCGTCAGCGGGGGCCAGGGGCGCGCGCAGGACGGCGCGGGAGGCGCGGGCTCCGCCGTCGTCGGATATGGCGGCATCCGCGTTCCCGGCGCTGAACACCACCGGAACGTTGGTCGCCTTGGGCCTCCAGCCGTTCTCCACGCGGCGCAGGGTCGTGTCCACGGGCTTCCAGCCGTCACCGACCCTGGCGCGGATCGTGTCGCTGTGTGTCCGGGTCCGCAGCAGCCCGTCCGGTTGCGCCCAGGTGGTCGAGTGCGGCGTGTGCCGGTCGGTGACGACGACGTCCTTGCCGGTCCGCTTCGCCTGCCGGATGGCCTCGCCGGCGTCGACGGTCCGCTCGGGGGCGCTCTTCGCCTCGGCGCGAGGGGCGGGCGTGGCGGCGTCCTCACGGACGAGGTGAACCCCGGCCGGGACGGCGATGGCAACCGCGAGGAGAGCCGCGAGCACGGCGATACGCCGCCGTTTGCGCGGGCGCTTCAATTCACCAACGGACAGGGCTGGTTCGCTCTTCTCCGTACCCCTTCTGGGTGGCAAATTCTCCGTGCTTTCCGCAGCCTTCGAGGCGTCCACGACTTTCCCTTCCCCCCGCGGGCGCCTGGATGCTGAGCTACCCTCGGAATTCCCTGCCGTACACAGATGTGTGCCAGCAGAGCATGAACCATCTTCACGGATTCGTCACGTGACTTCTGCAGGGCAGTAGATGCCCGGGAACCGGAGGCGACCCCAGGAGCGTCCCTGTTGCCAAGGGTTGCTTGTACCAAGAACCCCTCTCGAGGGACTCTCGAAGTGGTGCATTCAGGGCCAATTGACCCAGACGGACAGCCTATTTGGGACTTCTTATCGAGGCTTCAGGCGGTTGCCATATGTACGTCCTGAATTCTGCTGAATGACGTAATGGTCAGTCAACTCCCTTATCTAACGCATTACCCGATCTGCGTGGTGAGTGATCTCACATCCCGTTAGGGGCTGTGGATTTTGTGTGTGCTCCCCCGGCACAATTGCCGGGCAATTTGTCGATTTCCCTGTGGTGGCACGTTCTTCTGTGTCCTGCGGCGGAAGTGGGGGGTCACATGTCCTCGTCCAGTCCGGGGCGTTCGTTCGGCGTAGCCGAGGGCGCGAACCTGCTATTTCGCAGGCCCGTCTCGCGGTCCGCGAAGAAGGCACGTGCGGCTCGCCGCGCCTTCGCGCGCCGCACCGGGATCGCACTCTCCGCACTTCTCACGGCGACGCTGCTTCCCGCCGAAGCATGGGCCGTTCCGCCGCCCGACCCGCGCGACGGCGTCGTCCTGACGGACGTGCAGCAGGAGGACCCGGCAGCCCCGGACGAGGCGAAGATCGCGGAGCTGAGCAAGTGGTCCGGCGCCCCGGCCGAGCCGCCGCCGGAGTACACGCCCACACACGTGACCCCGCCTCCGGCGGCCACGGTGAGCGTCGACCTGGACAGCGCGGGCGGCGAACTCGTACAGGCCGGCACACTGCCGGTGCGCATCGGGCAGGCGTCGCCCACCGAGGCAGAGCCTGACCCTCCGGCACCGACCGGGACCTGGAACGTCACGGTGGAGCCGCGAGCGACCACCGAGGCGGTCGGCGTCGACGGCACCGTACTGACAGTGGCACCTCCGGCGACGGGTTCCACTCCGGTCGATGTCGAACTCGACTATGGCGCGTTCAAGGACCTCTTCGGTACCGAGTGGTCGACCAGGCTCCAGCTCGTCCAGTTCCCCGAGTGCTACCTGACGACGCCCGAGCTGCCGGAGTGCGGCACCCCCGTCGACATCCCCAGCGACAACGATCCGTCCACCGAGACCGTCCGCGCGACCATCGACCCGGCCGCGGCCCAGCCTCAGGGCCTGACCGCGCAGAGCGGCGGCGGCGCGGTCGCCCTCGCCAGCCGTGACAAGGCATCCGGCGCGGCCGGCACGTACAAGGCGACCCCGCTCTCCGCGACGGGAACGTGGTCGGCGGGCGGTAGTGGCGGCGGCTTCAGCTGGTCGTACCCGCTCTCCGTACCGGCACCTCCGGCCGGCCCGGCACCGCAGATCTCGCTCTCGTACTCATCCCAGTCCGTCGACGGGCGCACCTCGGTCACCAACAGCCAGGCGTCCTGGCTCGGTGATGGCTGGGACTACAACCCTGGATTCGTGGAGCGCCGCTACCGTAGCTGCTCGGACGACCGCAAGGGCAGCCCCAACAACGCCAACGAAAGCGACAAGAAGAAGTCCGACCTGTGCTGGGCCAGTGACAACCTCGTCATGTCGCTGGGCGGATCCACCACCGAACTCGTACACGACGACACCAGTGAGAAGTGGATCCCCGCCACCGACGACGGGTCCCAGGTCGAGTACGTGGCCAAGGACGGCAGGACTCCGAAGGCTGGGCAGACCGCCGGCCACGACGGCGAGCACTGGGTCGTCACCACCCGGGACGGCACGAAGTACTGGTTCGGCAGGAACAACCTCCCCGGCCGTACAACACCCACGAACTCCACCTTCACCGTCCCGGTCTTCGGTAACCACAGCGGTGAGCCGTGCCACGAGGCGACGTACGCCGCCTCCTCCTGCACGCAGGTGTGGCGGTGGAACCTCGACTACGTCGAGGACGTCCACGGCAACGCGATGCTCATCGACTGGGCGCAGGAGAGGAACCACTACGGCAAGAACGAGAAGCACGACAACGCCGTCTCCTACGTCCGGGGCGGCCATCCGACCCAGATCCTCTACGGCCTGCGGTCCGAGAACCTGTCGGGTCCGTACGCGGGCAGGGTCGCACTCCAGGTAGCCCAGCGTTGTGAGAAAGTCGGCACCGTCAGCTGCTCCGACACCGAGTTCGAGTCGAAGAACTACGAGGACAAGCAGCCCTGGTGGGACACGCCCTCGACGCTCAACTGCCCCAGCACCAAGGGTTGCTACGTCTACGCCCCCACGTTCTGGAGCCGTATCCGGCTGGCCTCGGTCACGAGCTACGGCCAGCGCACCCTGGGCTCGACCGCGCACTCCAAGGTCGACCGCTGGGATCTGAAGCACGAGTTCCACAAGAACAGGGGTGACACGCACCCCCCGCTCTGGCTGCACTCCATCACCCGCACCGGCTTCGGCACGGAGACGGACGAGCTCGGGAACCAGAAGAGCAAGGACCTCCCGGCGGTCACGTTCCTTAAGAACAAAGACGACATGCCCAACCGCGTCCTCAAGCGCGGTGACGAGAAGGCCCCGGACTTCGACCGGCTGCGCGTAGAGAGGATCCTCACCGAGACCGGCGGGGAGATCCACATCGACTACTCCGATCCGTGTTCCGTCGGGACCGACCACCCAGCTCCGCAGTCGAACACCAGCCGCTGCTATCCGGTCTACTGGGCCGAGGACCCGGGCGTGTTCGCCGACGAGAACATCAAGGACGGCGTCCCTCCCGCGCCGCCGGAGTGGTTCAACAAGTACGTCGTCAACAGCATCACCGAGAAGGATCGCGTCGCCGCCCAGCCCGACGTCATCACGACGTACACCTACGAGGGCGGCGCTGCGTGGGCGAAGAACACCGACGAGTTCTCCAAGGCTGAGCTGCGCACGTACGACCAGTGGCGGGGCTATGCGAGCGTCGTCGTGACGAAGGGCCTCGCCCCCACCTCCAGCTATCCGAACCCGCCGAAGAGGCAGCAGAGTCGCACCCGCTACTTCCGCGGTATGCACGGTGAGAACGGCACCGCGGCGGTCCTTTTGAAGGATGCGACCGGCACTGAGACTCTGGTCAATGACCTGTCGGCGTACCAGGGCCGCGTGGCAGAGACGATCACCTACAGCGAGGTCGGCGGAAGCATCGCGTCCCGGGAACTGGCGTGGCCTTACGACAAGAAGACGGCCTCGCGTATTCGGGGCGATGGGCTACCGGTGCTGACGGCCTACCGCACGGGCACCGCGCGCACGGACACCATTCAGACGATCAGCGGCGGCAGGACGAGAACGGTCCGGTCTGCCTCGACGTTCGAGGCCACCTACGGCCTGCCCACCCAGACTCACACACTCGCTGTCACGCCGAACGGTTCCGGTGGCTGGACCATCAGTGACCAGTCCTGCACCACGACGTCGTACGTGCACAGCGTCGACAAGAACCTGATCGGCCTGCCACAGCGCGTCCGGACGACGGTTGGGTCCTGTGGACAGGCGGCTGCGGCGACCGGTGACCAGGTCATCAGCGACACCCGTACGTCCTACGACGCCCTCGCCTCCTTCGGCACTGTTCCGGTCAAGGGCCTCCCGTTCCAGGTCGACACCGTTGACGCTGACGGAGTCGGTTGGGTCACGTCGCGGCGGACGACGTACGACGCGCTGGGCCGTCCAACGAAGGTCACAGATGCCGGGAACAACTCGACTTCGACCTTCTTCAGCCCCACGACAGGACCGGCCTTCCGGACCACTGTGACCAACGCGTTGGGCCACAGCTCCGTCGCCGTGACGGATCCGGCCCGGGGCACGGTTCTGTCCGTCACGGACCCCAACGGGCGGAAGACGACCAGCAGCTACGACGAACTGGGCCGAGTAACCGATGTCTGGTCCGCGTCCCGGACGCAGGGCACGGACAAGGCTTCCGCGACCTTCGAGTATCAGGTCGCGAGCAACGCGGTCCCGGCGGTGACCACACGCGTCCTGCGAGACAACGGCACGTACGAAGACTCGACCGTCCTGTACGACGGCCTGCTGCGCCCTCGCCAGACCCAGGTCGAGGCACTGGGTGGCGGCCGCGTCATCACCGACACCAAGTACGACGAGAGCGGCAACGTCCGCGAGACGTACAACGGCTACTACGCCAAGGGCGAGCCGGACAAGCAGATCTTCGTTCCCGCGACGCTCACGGACGTGCCGAACTCGGCCAAGATCACTCACGATGGTCTCGGCCGCGCGGTCCGCACCACGACGCTGTACGCCGGTGATGCTCAGCACTCCACGACTGCCCGGTACGAGGGTGACTGGTCGTTGACCCGCACGGGCATGTCCGTCGACGGCCTCACCCCGCTGTCGGGCAGCCGCGCGGTCAAGACGTGGACGGACACGCTGGGGCGGACGGCGAAGATCCAACACTTCACCGCCCTCGACCTCACCACACAGATCGACACCACGTACCAGTACGACCTGCGTGGCAACCTCACGCGGGTCACCGACGCCAAGAACAACAAGTGGACGTACACCTACGACGCGAGGCGCCGTCTGACGGCCTCGACCGACCCCGACATGGGCTCCGCGACCTTCGGCTACACCGTGCTCGACCAGCTGCTCTGGTCCAAGGACAGCCAGGGCCGTGCCCAGTACTCGGAGTACGACGTCCTGGGGCGCCAGACCGAACTGCGCGATGACTCTGCGACCGGCCCGCTTGTCGCGAAGTGGTCGTTCGATACCCTGCCAGGCGCCAAGGGCTACCCCGTCGCGTCCACCCGCTACCACAGCGGCGCGGCCTTCACCTCCGAAGTCACGGGCTACGACAGCGAGTACCGCCCGACGGGCACCAAGACCACCATCCCGAGCACGCCGCTCACGACGGGCCTGGCGGGCTCGTACCCCTACGCCAACACCTACACGCCCACGGGGAAGCTCCAGTCCGTCGAGCTGCCGGCGACTCCGGGTGGCCTGGCGGCCGAAAGGGTGATCACCCGCTATGACGGCGAGGGCTCACCGACCACCACGTCGGGCCTGGCCTGGTACACCTCGGACACGCGCCTCAGCCCGTTCGGGGAGGTCCTTCGCACGGCTTCCGGCGAGGCACCGCGCCGGGTGTGGACGACCAACCTCTACAACGAGAACACCGGGCGCCTCGAGCAGTCGATCAGAGACCGCGAGACCGTCAACCCGCGCAGGCTCTCGTCGCTCACCTACGCCTACGACACCGTCGGCAACATCACCTCCATCACGGACGCGCAGTCGTCCACGCGGGTCGATCGCCAGTGCTTCGCGTACGACCCGATGGGCCGACTGGCTCACGCTTGGACGGCGCTGACGCCCAGTTGCCCGACGACTTCGGCGGCGCAGGGAGCCGGTCCACTCCGATCCGATCTCTCGCCGAGCATCGACGGCGGCGGCTACTGGCACTCGTACGCGTTCGACACGATCGGCAACCGCACACGGATGACGGTCCACGACCTGACCGATCCGGCCCTGGACGACGAACATGACTACACCTACGGCACGACGCTCCCGGACGGACCGCAGCCGTCCCCTATAGTCCAGCCGCACACTCTCACCCAGGTCACAGCGACCGAACGGACGGCGACTTCGACGGTCACGTCCCAGTCCACGTATGCCTACGACGCCTTCGGTAACACCACGCAGCGTGTGCTGGACGGCGACACTCAGGCCTTGTCCTGGGACCGCAGGAACAAGCTGACGTCGGTCGATACCGACAGCAATGGCTCCGCCGACGTCACGTACCTGTACGACGCGTCTGGCAACCGACTTCTCGAGGACAACGGCTCGACTCGCACCCTCTACCTCGGCGAGGCCGAGATCACGGTCAGCACCAGTGGGCAACCGGTCGAGGCCCAGCGCTACTACACCCACCCCGGTGCCCCGACGACGGTTCGCTCCACGGGCGGCAAGACGACGGGGCACAAGCTCACCGTTTTTCTGACCGACCACCACAGCACTGCCACCACGTCGGTCGAGCAGACGGCAGGTCAGGCAGTCACCCGCCGCTACTTCGACCCCTACGGAAACCCTCGTGGCACGGAACCCTCCACGTGGGCAAGCCGTCGCAGCTTCCTCGGCACCGGCGTAGACGACCCGACCACGGGCCTCACTCACATCGGCGCGCGCGAGTACGACGCCTCGACGGGCCGTTTCATCTCGGCAGACCCCGTCATCGACATCACCAATCCGGTGCAGATGAACGGGTACATCTACGCCAACGGTGACCCGATCAATCAGATGGACCCGACGGGTCTTGAGAGCTGCTATCCCCACAACTGCTCCGGCAGTAACGGGACATACGGCACATATTCACCGGCGAAGGATCCGGCCTCCAGTCAGAACGGCGGCGGGGGATCTGGCGGCACCGGCAGCCCTAGCAAGGGTAATGGTGACGGAAGCGCCTCAGTGGTGAACATCAAGCAGGAAGACGGGCGTACTTGGATAGAGGGGATCCAAGTGCCGACTGCCGAAGAATTGCACGCGCAGCTTCCCCAGTTCGAGGCGAGAGACAGGCTGGGAAAGTGGGCAGAGCGGAAGTGTTCCCTCGGAAAGGGAGTAGAGGACTTTTGTGCGGCCGCTGAGGCGCTTGGCCTCGTCTCTTATGAGCAGTCGGCGTTCGACAAGGCAGTGACAGCGGTAATCATTGAAGTCGCTGCCCCCGATATCGAATCGTGGAAGCAATGCCTGGGTGGTAGTGCGGCCGGTTGCGGATGGGCCGCACTGGATTTTCCGCTCCTTAAGATTGTCAAAGGCTTCAAGGGCATCTCGAAGGTGGTGAAGTCGTGCGACAGCTTTGTTGCCGGCACCAAGGTTCTTCTCGAGGACGGCTCAAGCAAGCCTATTGAGGAGCTTGAACCCGGGGACAAGGTTGTTGCCACCGATCCCGAAGCCGGCGAAGCGCAAGGCAAAGACGTTGTAGCCACCATCTTCACTCGTGATGACAAGTGGTATGTCGATGTGACGTTCGCGACTGAAGAAGGCCCCGCGACGATCACAGCAACTGACCACCATCCCTTCTGGTCGGAGTCGGAGCGGGCTTGGCTCGATGCGGGTGAGCTGCGGCCCGGCATGACGGTGCGTTCTGTAACAGGTGTGGCCGTCAAGGTCATCGCGGCACGTCGGTACAGCGCAGAGCAGGACACCTACAACCTCACGGTCGCAGGCCTCCACACGTACTATGTGCTGGCGGGGCAGACTCCGGTCCTGGTTCACAACAGCAACGGCAGGAACTGTGGGCCGGGCGGGTCGGGGATATCTGCACGTCACGAAAATGCTGGCGATATTGGCAATTACACAGATGGACAGAGAACCCGGGATCCGGCTTCGCAGTGGTATCACGAAATGCTAAGCGATGACGAGCTTCTGGACAGCATCAACAAAGCTGGTGAAGGAGATGGCATCCTCGTCTCGCGTGACGGCACGATTCTTGGTGGTCACCACCGCAAGGACGAGCTCCAAACAAGAATCAGGAACGGGCGCATCGATCCGAATACGCGAATCCGTATCGATGTCTACGACGGGGATTAATTTCTGATGTCAATGATCCGTTTGACGGACCCAGACTTCCGCGTGTGTGAAATCAGTTTCGAGATGTTGCTGGCGATCCAAGCGGAGGCGGAGGAACGGGGCTGGGCAACGCGATGGTCATCGGCCGACGCGCTCCGCAGCCAGGTCAGGGAAGGTGTCGTTGCGCTTCGACCACTAATGCGCGAAGAGCGAGGAGGGGTTGTGTGGGCGTATCGATGCCTCCTGCTGTTCGCGACGGCTGACGATCGGAATGCTGGGGGGATTGCCACGATCGATCTCGTTCCCGAGAGGCTGGAATCGCTGGAGCGAATCGATCGAGATCCGGATGTTCGGAGAGCTCTGGTACGAATGTTCTCTCTCGCGTCGGGTGGGATCTCGATGATCTCGAAGAAGTAGCGTGCTACCGGAGGGAGATAATGCCAGCCGAACCACTTCCGTCAGGTTCGTCGGATTGCCGACGGGTAAGCGGGTGAAGCGTAGGTCTGCCCGAGCAAGCTGCATCGGTTTCGCCTGGTCGTGATAGCAAATCTGGAGCCCCGCCGGGTGCGACTGGTGGGGCTCCAGAGGTTCTTGACGGCAGTAGTTGACGGCAACGTCAGCGGACGAAGGCGGCGCAGGATGGTGGTTCATCGCCGTCGCCGTTGACCGACTCGGTGGTCTCCGGGCTGTCGAGCGCGGTGCCGAGGGCGTCGATGGCGTCGCGCTGAAGGCGGAGTCGGACGTGGGCGTAGACGGTGGCGGTGACGCCGATGTGGGCGTGCCCGAGGAGTTCCTTGATCACGACGAGTTCGACGTCCTGCTCCAGGAGCAAGGTCGCGGTCGAGTGCCGGAGGTCGTGAAACCGGATGCGGCGGAGGCCGGCCTTGCGGAGGAGCGTGATGAAGGCGCAGGTGAGGTTGGTCGGGTCGATCGGTCTGCCCTGCTCAGTGGTGAACACGTGCCTGTCGTGCAGCCACGTCGTGCCCGCGTCCTCACGCTCGCGCTGCTGCTGCTCGTGGTGGAGCTTCAGCGACTGGACGCAGCGGGTGGGAAGGGCGATGCGGCGCTCGGAGGCCCGTGTCTTGGTAGGCAGCGTGGTGAGCCCGCCTGCGGCGGTGCGCTGAAGGGTGCGGCGGATGGCGGCGGTGCCTGCGTCGAGGTCGAGGTCTGTCCAGTGCAGGCCGAGGAGTTCGCCCTTGCGGAGTCCGGTATGGAGGGCGAGTTCAAACAGGGCGTACAGCCGGTGGTTTTGGGCGGTGATGAGGAGTCGGCGGGCTTCGTTGGCGGTGAGGGGTTCGAAGCGTCGGGGCCGTAGGGTGCCGGTGCGGACGTTGCGGGCGACGTTGCGCGGGATCTCTTCCTCACGCACGGCGTGCTCCAGGGCGGACTTGAGGACGGAGTGGATGTAGGTGAGCGTCAGCGGGGAGAGCAGCTTGCGGCAGCACTGACCGGCGGCGCAGCAGCGGGGCTGGTCGCGCCGGGCGTCGATGCCGCGCGTGCAGCACTGGCAGGTGGTGCGGAGCTGGTTGAGCCAGGTGCGGACGTCCTTGGCGGTGAACTTGGCCAGGGCGTCCTGGCGGGTGGTGCCGTAGACGCGGATGCGCCTGCGGGTGTTGCCGGGGGCGAGGACGTATCCGGCGGCTTCCCAGCGGCCATCCTTGCGCTGGTAGACGGTCCCGTCGCCGTTGGCGCGCACGCGGCGGGAGGCGGGGTTGTCTCGGGGTGTGGTCATTAGGCGGCGTCCTGTTCGAGGCGGGTGCGGATGAAGTCGGTGAGCGCGTGGGCGGGGATGCGGCCGGCGCGGGCCGAGGGTGATCGAGGCGAGCTGGCGGGTGCGGAGCAGGTCGTAGACGGCGGAGCGGCCGAGCTGGAGGCGGGCCATGACCTGGGGGACGGTGAGGAGTTCGGTGCCGGCGGACACGCGACGGCTTCCGTCGGGTCAGCGCCGGACGGCCGGAGTCCGGAGTGACCGGGGCCGTCTGGTCGACGTCCGTCGGGCCGAGCAGGCCGCTTGGCTTCCAGGAGGTTCGCGAGGTGGGTGAGTTCGGGCAGGAGGCCGGTTCCGGCGTATTGCCAGCGCGAGATGACGAGGGTCGTGTCCGCGTTGCCGCGCTGACCGGCCGTGTCGGCACAGTGACCAGCTCGGTGACCGGCGGTCAGGTCACTGCGGTCATCACGGTCACCATGCCGGTCAGTGACCGGCTGCCCGGCGGTGGGCAGGTTGCTGTCGGCGGCCGTTCGCTCGACGCACAAGCCGACGGGGGCCGGAGCAGCGGCGTCAGCTTGGGGGGTGCGCCAGGCGGTGCGTTCGGCGCGGAGGTGGGTGAGGGTGGTGGAGTAGTGGCGGGTGCGGGTGGAGAAGTGGCCTCGAAGCCGAGCATGTGGGCCCAGTGCCGCAGGCGGAGGTGGGCGTGCTCGGGGCGGGTGGCGAGGTGCCAGGCGGTGTGGATTATGCGGCGGGCGTGGTTGGTGATGTCGTACTGGGCGAGTTCGGCGAGGAGCCGGAGGCGGCGGTCGAGGGTGCCGGTGGTGGTCTCGGCGCCTTGGTGGCGTACTTGGCGATGTGCCGGTCGGTGACCGGTGCGTCGCTGGTGAAATCGGTGCTGCGGATCGGCCGGACGTCGATCTGCCGCCCGAACCGGAACTTCAACCGCCGTTCTCGATCAGCGTCCTGAGGTCGCGGTGCGTTCTTGGCAGGCTGTCGCGGCTGGCCTTCGTGCGGGACGCGGGTGCGTGTGGCAGCGGCACGAACGGCGTGGTCGAGGAGTTGGGTGGTGGCCCAGGCGGGCGGTGTGCTGCCAGGGCCTTTGGGCCCGTCGAGGCGGATGACGGCGTGGAAGTGGACCTGGCCGCGTTTCTGATACTCGGCGACCTTGGCGTAGGAGAGGGTGGCGTGGTGGCGCAGGGTGCGCTGGGTGAGTCCGGCGGCTTTGGCGATCTCGCGGCGTAGGTGGGTGGTGAAGCGGGCCCACAGGGCCGGGGCGTGCGCGTTCCACAGGACCGCGCCCGCGTAGTCGTAGCGGTCTGGATTGAGCGGGGTGCCGAGAAGCGGATCGTTGTCGGGGTGGGTGTGGCCGCAGTGGCAGCGGCCGGTGTCGGGCTGGTTGTGGACGGGGCCGAAGCCGGGCGCGGTGAGGGTGGCGAACACGCGTGGATGAGCAGCAACGCTGGTGGGGACGGTCTTGCCGCCGCGAAGTCCGGCGGCGATGAGCTGTTAGGTGTCGTATCGGTAGACGGTGGAGCAGGCGGGGCAGCGGGTGGCGCGGCGGTTGCCGCATCGGACCAGCAGTTCGCCCGCCGGGAGTCGGCTGGAGTCGAAGTGGTCGAGGTTTTCGCCGGTCGCGCTGTCCAGACGGGTTCGGTGTCCGGTGAGGCGGATTGGGTGCGCGCAGCCGCCGAGTCCGGTTATCTGCCGTGCGAGGGGCGCGAGGTGGCCGGTGGCGGCGAGCTTCGCCAGCCTGGCGGTGAGCCTGCCGTGGCGCTCCAGCGTTGAGCGCCCTGCCGTCGAGGCGGTGACGTCCGCCGGGACGGTGCCGGTCGGCGTCGTGTACGCCGGCGACGGACGCGAGACGGCTGGATGGGTTGCGGGGTACGGGAGATGGAGCTGTGCGGGCATGCGGGAAGGGGCCTTTCGGCGGGAGCGCGGAACCGGTACGGAGCGGGGCGGCATGGGCAGGCCGAAGTGATCGGCTCACAGGGGAACGGGGCGCCTCGAAGTCGGGCGCGGCCACCGGACCAGTTGTCTGAATCTCTCCACGAGACTGACCCCACTTCTCAGCGTGCGGCCTCACGTCGCACAGCAAGCTATCGCCTACGACCGTCCTACGGCCGGATCGCAGGCAAGGGCCGACCAGGGGCCGACCCTCAAGATCACTCGCCGGGCTCACCGAGGGCGGCGGCCGGCGTCGCCTCCGGCGGGGAGTGAGTTCCCGGCCGCCCGTGGCAGACCGACCCCGCCCGACCCGGTCCCCGCGCCGCCAGACTGGGCGACGCATCAGCCCGGCCGTACGCTGCCTCTCCCGCTCGGGCCCGATCCCGCCGGAAGAAGCCGACCCGGCGCCGCCCCGGCCGGTTGCCGCTGGTTTGCGGCACCGCCGCCGCATCAGGATGAGGGGGACCATTGGGCCGTGCGACGCCGGAGTGGCTGCGATCGGGGCAACGGCACACGACCTGAACTACGAAGTCGCGCTCTCGTACCCCGTGCCATATATCATCGGCGCTATGGACAGCGGGCGGTACTCGATCGAGATCGAGCCGGAGGTGCGGCTGTGGCTGGAGAACATTCCCGCCCATCACTACAAGCAGGCCGAACGCATCGCCGACCTGCTCGCCTAGCAGCCCACCACGCTCGACGAACCGCACTCCCGCCATCTGGGTGGCAAGCTCCGCGAGCTGCGCTTCCGCCTCGGCGATGCCCATCAGCGGATCACCTACTGGCTGGCGCCCGGCCGACGTGTCGTGCTGCTCACCGTGTTCCGCAAGACCAAGATGCGCGAGCAGGCCGAAGTGGACCGCGCCCACGCCGCACAGCGATTGTGCGAGGCAGAGCATGAAGCCGCCGCCGAGCACGACCTCTACAGCCGCAACCTCAAGGAGAACCGATGAACCACAGCGAATGGAGGACCCGTCGCCACCGCCAGCTGCTGGGCGAACACCTGGACGCTGACCCCGAGTACGACCAGGTCTACGAAGAGGCCGGCCTCGCCATGACGTTGGGCAAAGCCGTCTACAACCGGCGTAAGCAGCTGGGCCTGAGCGAGGCCGACCTCGCCGAGCGCATGCACGTCGACGTCGATGACATCGAGGGCATCGAGACGGCCACCGAGCTGCCGTCCATCGCGGTCATCATGCGTCTGGCCCGCGCACTGGACCTCACGGTGGACGTGCACCTCGCCGGCGGAGACGAGCCCACCGTCACCATCGTCGCCCCGGCGGCCTGAGGCGGGGAGGAACCATGCAGGACCCGCCTTCCGCGCTCGCCCGTGAGCTCGGGCAACTCGTCCACAACCGGCGCATCGAGCTCGGGCTGTCCCAGGCCGAGCTGGCCGAGCGGTGCGGGATGAAGCAGCCGCAGATCTCCCGCTTCGAAGGCGGCGGGACCGTGCCCACGCTTCCCCTCCTGCGCCGCCTGGCTCAGGCTCTCGGCGCCGACCTGACCATCAGCCTCACCCCGCACGACAAAGCCGCTTGACAAGCATTCGGAGTTCCTGGAATTCCCCAGGCGGTGTAGACCACTGGCAGCAGTAGTGACGCTGACAGTGAAAGGCTGGGGTGACAGATGGCGTTGACTCTCGCGCCAGGCAGAATGCCAGGCGTACACCGGCTTCCGCGACAGCCATAACCTGCGGACCACCTCCGGTGGCCGCACCCCCGCTCAAACATGGTCTGTGGGCCTCGTAGTGCATGCCACTGGCCGACGGGCTTGTGCGCGGGTGGCGGGGTGGTCCGCGGGTACGCAGGCATCCAGGGGCGGGGCTGGGGGCTCCTTTGGAGGCTTGGCGGCGGTCTTCTCGATCGAGGAGTCGCGTTTCATGTGAGCGTCAGATAATGAAAGGTCGGTGCCTGGAATGGCGTATGGCGGGCTTCTTTTCGTGATCGCCAGTCAGCGTGTCACCTCGGATGATGCTCTGCAATCCATCCCTTTCTTGCTGATGGGCGGAGGGGTCGGGTTGGTGCTGGCAGGGAACTTCCGTGGTGCTGCCGACTGGCTTCTAGCTTTCACCTCCGCAGTGATGTTCGGGCATATCGGATCAGCGACGACACGTACGTTGCGCATCACTGGTGCGGTGACCTTTCTCCTGTCGCTGGCTGGGCTCGTGGCGCAGGTCGCGGTGCTGCTCAGGTCCTGAGTTCTCGCCGGCGCGGGCGGGGGAACCATCGAGGATGGCCAGGCGGCCGTAAGTACGCGGAAGGCGGCGCGTGCTGTGCACGTCGGAGACGTGGCGGTAGGCGGCGGTGCCGTGCGGACCCGGTCGGTGGGTGGAGGTCGGGGCCGGGTCGTGGGCTGCCGCGACTCGGTGCGGTGTGACGTAACCCCTTGTGAGGACCAGGGAAGTACCCCTCCCCACCCCTCCCTGCCTCCCGTCACTCACACGAGTGGAATGCGGCAACTGGGGTGGTTTCGGGTGGGGTTCGCTGGCATATGCTCGCCGCGACAACCCCAGACACGCGACGGCCCCCGGCCGGGACTCGCAATCCCGATCGAGGGCCTGACCACCGAGGAAGTAAGGGCTTCCCGATGGCTGTTCAGCACCTTAGCGTGCCCTCCTGCGCCTCCGCTCCCGTTGCCGGATCTACCGCCCGATCCGGTGTCGTTCACGTCAACCGGCGGCACACCAGCCGGTTCACCGTCGTCGGCAACCACCTCGCTCAGCACCGGTCGCTGACGCTCGTCGCGATCGGGCTCGCCGTGCACATCCAGTCGCTGCCCACCGGGGCGCGGATCGGCGTCAAGTGCCTGGCCGCCCGCTTCCCCGAGAGCGAGGCGCGCATCGCCGCCGCCCTGCGCGAGCTGGAGAGCGCCGGGTATCTGGAGCGGGCCAGGGAGCGGCTGTCGAACGGGCGGATCGTCACCCGGACCGTGTCCTTCAACCAGCCGGGTGCCACACCGGATTCCGGGCCGGCGGTCCGGCGCCCGCCCGGTCGGCGCGACCGGCCCGACACACCCCGCCCCGAGCAGGCCATCACGCAGCCGCAGCCGCAGCCGCAGCCCTCGCCCGCGCCGTCCCCGCCCGCGTCGCCGCCCCAATCCGTGCCGCCCCCGCCGCCGCCGTCGCCCCAGTCCGTATCGCAGCCCCCGCAGCCCCCGCTGGCCCCGCAGCCGCAGCCGCAGCCGCAGCCGCAGCCGCAGCCGCAGCCGCAGCCGCAGCCGCAGCCCTCGGCCGCGCCGCCACGGCCCGCGTCGCCGCCCCCGCCCCCGTCGCCCCAGCCCGCATCGCAGCCCCCGTCGGCCCCGCAGCCCCCGTCGGCCCCGCCGCCCCCGCCCGCGCCGCCCCACTCCGCGCCGCCCCACTCCGCGCCGCCCCACTCCGCGTCGTCCCAGTCCGTGCCGTCCCCATCCGCGTCGTCCCGGGCCGCCCGGTCCCTGCCCGCGCCGCGTACCGATGACCCCGGGCGCCGTGTCGTCGCCGCCGGGCTCCTCGCGGGGCTGCGGCGCGACCACCCCGGGCTGCTGCTCGGGGAGGGCGACGTCCAGCGGCTGGCCCCCGCCGTGGCCGCCTGGCTGGAGCGGGGCGCCGCGCCCGACGCCGTACACCGCACCCTGACCGCGAGCCTCCCCGACGAGGTCAGCCACCCGGCGGGGCTGCTCGCCCACCGGCTCACCGCGCTGCTCCCGCCGCCCCTGCCCGCCGCGCCGCCCGGTCCCGTACGGCCTGATCCGTTCCAGACCTGCGACGGATGTGAACGTGCCTTCCGCGCGCCGGAGCCCGGCAGATGCCGCGACTGCCGTCCCGTCACCCGATCGGGGCCCGCCCAGCATGATGGGGATGACTCCCGCCCGCCGCGTGGCACGGACAGCGAGCGCCCTGACCGTCGCCCTGACCGTCGCCCTGGACGACGCACAGCGTGAAGCCTTCCTCTACCGGGCGATGCGCGACAGCTCCCGGCCAGCTGGAGATCACCGGGGAGGCGGTTCGTCCACGGTCCCGGAGGCCCCTCCGGGACCGTGAGCTGACCGCCGCGCAGATCAGCCGCCGTCTTGAGCGGTCATGCCGGACGAGCTCCCCGTCCGCACCAGGGGCCCGACGTGGCGGACGAGTTCCGCGCCCGCACCAGGGGCCTGACGTGGCGGACGAGTTCCCCGTCCGCACCAGGGGCCTGACGTGGCGGACGAGTTCCCCGTCCGCACCAGGGGCCTGACGTGGCGGACGAGCTCCCCGCCCGCGCCAGCGGCCCGACGTGGCGGACGAGTTCCCCGCCCGCACCAGGGGCCCGACGTGGTGGACGAGTTCCCCGCCCGCGCCAGCGGCCCGACGTGGCGGACGAGCGCGGGCGGTGATGACGAGCGCGGGCGGGGGACGCGGCACCCGGACATCATCGTGACCCCCTGGGGACCCCCTGGGCCGACACGGTGGCGGCGGGACGCCCGTTCCTCGCGGGCCCCAAGAACGCGCCCGTGGGGCTTGAGGGGCTCGTGTCCCCGGTCGAGCGGCGGGGGGGGGGTGACCCATGTGCGGTACCGGGTGCGGTATGCCCGCCGGGAGGGCTGGCACGCGGGAGAACCCGCTGGCAGGCCGGGGTGGGGCCGCTGTTACGATCCGGCTCACTTGTCTGGGGTGTGGCTGCCCCCGGCGGTACGGACGCCCGTCGGCGCACGCCGTCGGCAGCGGCGCCGCCCCCGCCGGGAGGGGACTTCTTCTTTGACTCGCTCACTCCACGCTCGGACTCGGTCGTTCCGCGCGCGCCCGGGTGGTGCCGGACGGTCCGCTGTGGCGCTGGCCGTGCTCGCGGGCGTCGTGGCCTCGGGCGGCCTGACGGCACCGGCCGCGACCGCCGCCGAGGCCGTGGACGGCCCGGCCGGGTCCGTCGTCGCGCCGCCGTCGCCGCGCTTCGTCCCGCGCGCCACCCAGATCCTGAACGCCGGTGAGACCGGCTTCCTGTACGCGCGGGAGGACGACGACCGGCTGCTGTGGACCGAGTACGCGACGGGCGCCACCACCGCCCTCGCCACCCGGCTGCCGCGGAAGCTCGCGTACGACGTGTTCAACGCGCGCTTCACCGTCAACGCGGCCGACGTCGCGGGCTACTTCGGCGCCGGTTCGGACACGGTCGCCGTGTACGCCGCGTCGCCGACGCCGCACGTGACCCTGCGGCAGGGCGCGGGCGCCACCGGTGACACGGTCGTGATCCCGATCCCCGCGGGCCAGGTGTACTCCGGCACCTTCGGCACCACCGTCCTCACGGCCACGATGGCGGACGGCGAGGTCACCGGCCACCACCTGCTGCGCATGGTGTCCGGGACGGTCGAGGACCGTGAGATCACCGGCCTGCCCGCCGGTGCCGTCCCGTCGCGCTACGCCGACGACGGCGACAGCGGGGCCGTCATCCTGCGCTACCGCAACGGCGACGAGAACGCGCCGGACACCCTGGACCGCTGGGTGATGGTCGACCTGGCGACCGCCGCCGCGTCCGCGCTGCCCGACCGGCCGGACCCGGAGAACCCCTGGGAGGTCCAGGGTTTCCGGCTCGGCAAGGACACGCTGCTGCGGCAGCGGCCGGGGCGGTACGCGATGGACGTGCTCGACCGGAAGGACCCGTCCGGGGCCGTACTGCGCACGTACGCCGGGACCGGGGACGGCTCCGGGGTCGCCCCGGTGGGGATGTCGCTGCTCCTCGCGTACGGGACGGAAACCGGCAACAACGACTACCGCGGCGGCCCGCTCGTCCGGCCGACGGCGACCGAGGGCACCCGCCAGCTCCTGGACTCCGCGCGCGCCGACCTCGCCGTCGCGCCGGACGGCTCCGTCGTCGTGGCGGGCGCCGAGAAGGCCCCCCACCAGGGCGAGACGGACTGGGCCTTCTACCGGTTCTCACCGGCCGCCGACGGCAGCCTGACCCGGCAGCGCGTCGCCACGGTCCAGCCGATGCCCGCCCACGTCTACGGCCTGTCCCTCGGCAGCGGCATCCTGACGACCGCCGACTCGGGCACGACCTTCCAGCCGCACACCTACCTCGGCGGGTACCGGAGCACCTGGCTGTCCACCACGGGCGCGCCCACCGCGCTCCGGTCGACCGCCGACGGGCTCGTCTCCGGACGCGACAGCGGATGCACCGACCTCGACGAGCGCTGCGTCACCATGTGGGCGAGCGGCGACGGCCACCACGGGCGGGAGCAGGCCACCGAGGCCGGTGACACCGTGCTGCGCGAGAACGGCGCCACGGCGTGGGGGCCGCGGCTCGACACCGGTGACAGCAGCCCCGAGCTGGCCGACCTCTCCGGTCGGTACGGCGTCGTCGACGGGGCCAGTTCGGGGCAGCAGTACATCACCGAGTTCCGCGACGGCACCCCCGGCAGCACCGTGCTCACCAGGCGGTCACGGGTGGCGTCCGCCGTGTGGGGTGCCACGCTGTGGAGCGCCGGCGCGACGGGCGGCGAGGTCGTCGCCACGACCCTGCCGACCGGGACACGGCAGGCGTCGTTCACGACCCGCAACGGCTGCACGCCGAACGAACTGCAGGCCGTCGGACGCTGGGTGTACTGGCGGTGCTTCGACTACTTCCGGGATCGCGGCGCGGGCGTGTACGACCGGGTCACCGGCCGTACGGTGACCGCTCCCACCGGCGGCAACACGCTGCTGGGCGACGGCTACCTCGTCCAGGGCGGCGAGCAGAGCGGCCTGACCCTGTACGACCTGCACGCCGGTCTCCCGGCCAGCGGCGCGCACACCGACCTGCCGCGCGCGGACCTCGTCAGCGCGGCGCAGCTCGGCCGGCACACGCGGGCGCGGACGGCCTGGACCGTCGACCGCTTCGGCGGGCACGTCGCCTACGTCGGCGACGACAACCTGGTCCGTGTCGTGCCCACCGGGGTACCCGCGTCCGACCTGTCGGTGATCGACAGCAGGCCCGCCGCGGCCACGCTCGACCTCGGCACCGAAGGGGCCTCCTGGCACGGCACCTGGTGGCTGTCCAAGCCGGCCGCGTCCTGGCGTATCGCGGTCCAGCGCGCCGACTCGGGTGTCACGGTCCGCACACTCCAGGGCGGCGAGGCACGCGGTGTCCTCACGGCGTCGTGGGACGGGAAGGACGCGCACGGCGACCCGGTCCTTGACGGCTCGTACCGCCTCGTCCTGACGGCCAAGGCCGCCGACGGCCGGGGCCCGGACCTCGTCGTGCCGTCGCCGGTGCGGGTGACCGGCGGTTC
This sequence comes from Streptomyces sp. NPDC047886, assembly GCF_043204435.1. Lineage (NCBI taxonomy): Bacteria > Bacillati > Actinomycetota > Actinomycetes > Kitasatosporales > Streptomycetaceae > Streptomyces > Streptomyces sp. NPDC047886. Next base: position 1,206,685 of record NZ_JBIDCF010000002.1, on the reverse strand, counting down.
CGTGGCCCGCCGCGACCACAACGCGGACGGGCGCTCCGACCTGCTGACGCTGAACCCGTCCGGTGTGCTGGCGATCCGGTACGGCACCGGCGCGGGCGGGTTCTCCGGTTTCGTGACCGGCTCCGGCTGGTCCACCTCCACCGTGTTCGTCCCGTTCGGGGACACGGACGGCGACCGGTGCAACGACGTCCTGGTGCGGATGCCCTCCGGCGAACTCCGCTCGTACCGCCCCGGCTGCGGCGGGCCGCTGACGCCGACGTCGCCGTACCGGTCGCTGGGCACGGTGTACGGGCAGTTCGACGTGCTCACCTCGCCCGGTGACCTGACCGGTGACGGCCGCGCCGACCTGCTGGCCCGCCAGGCGTCCACCGGCGACATGTACCTGTACGCGGACAACGGCGCGGGCGCGCTGAAGACCGTCGGCCGCGTCGCCGCCAACTGGAAGTCGTACCGTGCCGTCTTCGGCGCCGGCGACCTCGACGGCGACGGCCACGGTGATGTCCTCGCCGTGGACGGCGCCAACTCCCTGTGGCGGTACGACGGCACGGCGACGGGCACGCTGAAGCCGCGCGTCCTCGTCTTCGGCAACAACTGGGGCAACGGCCGCAACACCTTCGTCGGCGTCGGCGACGTCACCGGCGACGGCAGGGCGGACCTGATCTCCCGCCACACGGCCGGCTACCTCTACCGCAACGACGGCCGCGGCAACGGATCCTTCGGACCCACGGCCCAGATCGGCACGGGCTGGCAGAACTACCGGCTCTTCTGACGGGAGGGGCGGGGCGCGGGGCGCGGGGGCGGTACGCCGCGCTCGTCTGACGCGGAGGCGAGACCGCGGTTCCGGCGGCCGGGCACCAGGTGCCCGGCCGCCGTCGCGTCGTCCCGCCCGTCGTCCCGCGTCGTCCCGCCCGTCGTCCCGCGCGTCAGCGCGGCGCCCGGTCGCGGCGGGCCGGGGCGCCGGCTTTCGGACGCCGTACGGGAGGCGTACCGCTGTGGCGAGGATCTCCGCGCGTCCGGCGCGTCGGCGCGTTACGCTCAACGGGTGACTCTTCTCGTGATGCGCCGACACGTGGACTACGTGCGCGTCACGACCATGAGCTGTCTGTGCCAGGGCTGAACCTCCTTTCCCCGCTCCTCCCTCGGTCCTGTCGCGGACGCTCGCCCTCCGGCACACTCCCGCCGGCGGCTTTCCGTACGCCGCGATCCCGCCACCTCCGGGAAACAGGGCCTCGTCACACACGAAACGGAAGGCCACCATGCCGGCCATGTCTGCCATGCCTGTCCTGCCCGACGGACCTGTCGCCACCGCCCGCTCGCTGCCCGTCATCGACCTGTCCGCGGCGGACGACCCGGACCCCGGGACCCGGGACGCGTTCCACCGCGACCTGCACGCGGCGGCCCGCGACGTCGGGTTCCTCCATCTCACCGGCCATGGCGTCAGCCCTGCGGAGATCGCCCGCATCATGGAGCTGACCAGGGCGTTCTTCGCCCTGCCCGAGGCCGACAGGGTGGCCTTGAGCAACCTGAACTCGCCGCACTTCCGCGGCTACACCCGCGTCGGCCACGAGCTCACCGCCGGCCGGTCCGACTGGCGGGACCAGCTGGACGTCGGCGCCGAACGGCCGGCCGTCGCCGTGGGCCCAAACGACCCGGCGTACCTCTGGCTGGAGGGGCCCAACCAGTGGCCCGACGCGCTGCCGGAGCTCCGTACCGCCGTGCTGGCCTGGCAGGACCGGCTGGCGGCGGTGGCCCACCGGCTGCTGCGCGAGCTGCTCACCGCGCTGGGCGCGCCGGCCGACTTCTTCGACGGGGCCTTCGCCGACCGCCCCCACCTGCACACCAAGCTGATCCGCTACCCCGGCTCGGCCCCGTCGGGCGCGGACCAGGGCGTCGGCGCGCACAAGGACTACGGCTTCCTCACGCTGCTCCTCCAGGACGAGGTGGGCGGCCTGCAGGTCCGGTACGGCGACGGCTATCTGGATGTGCCGCCGCTGCCCGGCGCCTTCGTCGTCAACCTGGGCGAGCTGCTGGAGATCGCCACCGCCGGGTACCTGTCGGCGACGGACCACCGGGTCGTCAGCCCGCCCGGGGCGGTGGAGCGGTTCTCCGTGCCGTTCTTCTACAACCCCCGGCTGGACGCGGTCATCGAGACGGTTCCGGGCGCCTACCTGGAGCACGCCCCCGGTATCGCCGAGGACCGCGCCAACCCGCTGCACGCGGAGTACGGGCGCAACGAACTCAAGGGCTGGGTGCGCGCCCATCCCGAGGTTGCCCGGCGCCACCACCCGCGCCTCGTCGCCCCGGCGGGTCCCACGACCCGTCACACGACCGGTCCCCACCCCCGTCACACGACCGGTCCCCACCCCGGTCACACGACCGGTCACACGACGCCGCCCGACCGGGCCTGACCCGACCGGGCCTGACCCGACCGGGCGGCGGATTCGGCGGCCCGTACCCGGCGTCAGCCGGAACGCGCCGCCCGCCAGTCGCGGACCAGCTCCTCCACGTCGAACAGGGAGAGGTTGAGCGGCGGGCCCGGCGGCGGCCGGCGGATCGCTTCGGCGATCTTCTCGTTGATGTCGGCGACGAGACGGCGGACCCGCGCCTCGGTCGCCGCCTCGCCGATCGCCTTCAGCGCGTCCTCGGCCTCCTTGCGGAGGGCGAGGGCGGGCGGCAGGGCGGACAGGCCCTCGCGGTGCATCTTGCCCTTGACCCACCACAGTTCGTCGTACGGGGCGGTGTCGTCGGGCAGCGGCTTGCCGAGACCCGACAGACGGTCGAAGTCACCGCGCTCCGTCGCCTCGCGGATCTGCCTGTCCACCCATGACTCGAAGTCGACTCCCGGCGGTTTCCGTTCGGTCATGCCTCCGATCGTACGGTCAGCAGCCGCTGTTCGTCGGTGCGCCGGCGAAGCGGTCCGCCAGCCAGTCGGCCGCCCTCGGGGCCTCGCTGATCACCCCGGACACATGCTCGCCGACCGTGATCGTCCGCCAGGTGACGTCGCCGCCCCGCGCGCACCACCGCGACCGGAGCCCGGTCCCCTGGGCGTACGGGATCAGCTCGTCGGCGAGCGCGTGGTACAGGTACACCGGCCGGGCGGGCGCCGCGGCGCCGAGGTCGGACTCGTGGAGGCGGCGCTGCCACTCGGCCGTGTCCAGCGGGTTCCGTACGGTCATGTCGGAGATCCGCTTGAACGACCCGACCGTCGAGTCGAGGGCCACGCAGTTCTCGCGGAGGAAGGAGACGAGCGCCCTGCCCGACGTGTTGAGGTACGAGTCGAGCCTCAGCTCCGGGTACGCCGCGTCCTGCCCGGCCGCCGCCATGAAGAGCAGCCCCGAGCCGTACGAGCCGTCGTGGACCGGGGCCAGCTTCGCGAGTTCGGCCGGGACCCCGCCGGTCGCCGTGCCCTTCACCGCCAGCTCCGGGGCGTACGAGGAGTGCAGTTCGGCCGCCCAGCCCGCCGCCTGGCCGCCCTGCGAGTAGCCCATGACCCCGATCGGGCTCCGTTCGGAGAGCCCCGTGTCCGGCAGGCGCAGCGCCGCGCGGGCGGCGTCGAGCATGGCGTGACCGGCGGACCGCCCGGCCGTGTAGGTGTGCTCGCCGGCGGTGCCGAGGCCCTCGTAGTCGGTGACGACGACGGCCCAGCCGCGCCGGAGGAGCTGCAGGATCAGGTTGGCCTCCATGGTGGTGCCGTCCGGGAACCCGGCGCTGGGGGCGCAGCGATCGCCCAGGCCGACCGTGCCGACGGCGTACGTGATCAACGGGCGTGGCCTGGTGGCGCCGTCGCGCGGGACGACGACGGTGCCGGAGACGACGTTCGGCTCGCCGGTCGCCGATGTCGACCGGTAGTGGATCTTCCAGGCACGGGTGTCCGTCGGCACTCCGGGGAGGGTGCGGAAGGAGGAGGGTTCCGTGGTCAGCAGGTCGCCCGGCCGGCCGGTACCGGCCCCGGCCGACGGCGGGGCGATCGCCGTCAGGGCGAGTGCGGCGAGGCAGGCGAGCAGTCGGGTCCGTACGCGCATGGCGGCTCCTGTGGTCGCGGGGGTGAGCGGGGTGTGGGGCGACCGTAGTGACGGGCGGGTACGGGAGAGCTGACCGGAACGCTCAACTTTCCTGGCCCCGGTACGCACCCGGGGTCGTCCCCGTCCACCGCCGGAACGCCCGGTGGAACGAGGCGTCCTCCGCGAAGCCCAGCCGCGCCGCCAGCACCGCGATCGGCTCACGTCCCGCCACGAGACCCGCGATGGCGGCGTCCCGCAGGACCGCGTCCCGCAGCCGACGGTACGAGGTGCCCTCCCGCTGGAGCCGGCGGCGCAGCGTCGCCGGGCTGACCGCCAGCCGCGCGGCCACCTCGTCCGGCGCGGGCAGCCGGGGGGAGTACCGCAGCGCCCGCGCGAGCGCGCCGTGCACCTGCTCGGCCACGGTCGTGCCGTACGCCCGCCGGCTCAGCAGCTCGAACGGTGAACGGCGCAGCATGCGGGCCAGGTCGTCCTCGTCCCGGACGAGCGGGGCCGTCAGCCAGTGGGCGGCGAACACGGCCTCTGTCGCGGGGGCGGCGAACCGCACCGGGCAGCCGAAGAGGGGCCCGTACTCGTCGCGGTGCGGGGGCGGCGGATAGGTGAAGGCGGCGGCGAGCAGCGGGATGCGGCGCCCGACGAGCCAGCTGCACAGCCGGTGCCAGATGGTGAGGACGCACTCGGTGAGGAACCGGTCGTCGTCGACCCGGTCCAGCGGGCCGCGCACGGTGAACACCGCGTCGCCGGAGCCCGCCGTGCCGGAGGCGCCGTGCTCCAGCGCCAGGTCGGGGCCGCCGGGGAACAGCCGGTAGAACGCGGTGCCGCGTTCGATGGCGGCGCCCAGGTCACGGCAGCCGAGTGCCGCGTGGCACATCATCGCGAACGTGCCCGGCCTGCTGGGTGCCGGGGCGAGACCGAGGAACTCGTCGCCCGTCGCCCGGTACAGCGCCCGGAACAGCGACGCGAACTGCGCCTCGGTGACCCGGGCCCGGTCGTCGCCGAGCAGCAGCGGCGGGATGCCCGCCGTCTGGAGCAGCGGCACGGGATCGAGGCCGTGCCGCCGCGCGCCCCGCAGCAGGGCGCGCGCGTGGTGCACGGTGATGGTCCGCTCGGCCATGGCCGGGACCGTAGCGGCCGGGGCGGGCGGACGCAGCGGGCGCGACGTCCTGCCCGAGGCGCGGCTTGGGGGAGGGGCGGGGAACCCCAGGAGGACCTGGGGCCGCTCCCCGGCGAGCGGCCGGGACGGTCCGGCGGGACGCGTCGCCGGTGCTCGTGGCGGGTCCGCCGGCGGGACGCTTGCGGTGCTCGTGGCGGGGCGGCGCCTGCTGATCGACGTCAGGCGGCGGGCGGCACGCAGTGCTGGGCGACGGTGTCCGCGAACGCCCTGGCCAGCGGCGGCAGCGCGGCCCAGCGGCGGACCGCCCAGCCCACCGCCAGCGGCGGCAGCGCCGGTATCGGGACGAGCCGGAGATCGGGGTGGCCGGGGCCGCTCCAGCCGGGCAGGGCGGGGACGATCGCGTGGCCGAGGCCCAGCTCGGCGAGCAGGACCGCCGTGTCCCAGCAGCCGACACCGGCCTCCGGGCCGACGGGGACGCCGAGCTCCGCGAGCGCGGCGTCCAGCCGGGCGCGGGACGCGGACCGCTCGGGCAGCCGGATGTGCCGTATGGCGGCCAGGTCCTCCGGCTCCAGCCGCTCCCGCCGTGCGAGCGGGTCGTCGGCGTGGACGGCGAGGACCCAGGGCAGCTCGATCACCGGCCGCTGCTCGATGCCCCGTACGGGGGTGCCGATGGTGACCCAGGCCAGGTCGAGGTCGCTCGCGGACAGCGCGTCGAAGCAGGCGCGGCTGGACGTCAGCGTGCGGAACTCCAGGTTCGCCCCGGGGTGCCGGCGGCGGAACGCGACCACTGCTCCGGCCATGAGGTTCCGTACGGCCGTCGCGCCGGTCGTGACCCGGACGGTGCCGTTCTCGCCGCGCGCCATCTCGCCGAGGTGGCGCAGGGCGAGGTCGAGGCCGCCGATGCCCTCGGCCGCCGCGGCCTGGAGCAGCCGGCCGGCCCGGGTGGGTACGACGCCGCGTGGATGGCGTTCCAGCAGGAGGACGCCGGTCTCCCGTTCCAGCCGTTTCACGTGCTGGCTCACCGCCGACTGGGTGCACGACAGGTCCCGGGCGACGGCGCTGAGGCTGCCCGCCCGGCACACGGCCACGAAGACACGCAGATCATCGAGGGTCACGGGGCCAAACTAAACGATCAAGCTGAAAAAAGGCCCTCGAACGGGTGAATCCTTGAAAGGGCGGGCCTGCGGCCGGTGTTCCGGCCGTGTTCCGCGAGCGGGTTCGGGCCGTGTTCCGGCGGTGTTCCGGCCGCCTTCCGGCCGGGGGAGAAGTCCCGTACCGGAATAACGCTGCGGCGCCTTCGAAGAATCGGTGGAAGCCGCGTCGCAGGATCATCCGAAAGGCCGGAAGCGGGTAACGCCACCGAAAGAAAAGGGCGGGGCGGCAAAGGCAGGGGCCCTGTTCCGTACGGGCGTACGGGACAGGGCCCCTTGGTACTGCTAAGTCGTGCGCGATCGCCGACCCAGGCTCATCAGGCCGGGGTGACGTTCTCCGCCTGCGGGCCCTTCGGACCCTGGGTGACGTCGAAGTTCACGACCTGGTTCTCCTCGAGGGAGCGGAACCCGGACGCGTTGATCGCGGAGTAGTGGACGAAGACATCCGGGCCGCCGCCGTCCTGGGCGATGAAGCCGAAGCCCTTTTCAGCGTTGAACCACTTGACGGTTCCGGTAGCCATAAGCCCTCCTTGGGCCAAAGGGTTGCCCTGCTCCAGAACCTGCAAACAAGTCTGAAAACTACAAAAGCCTGCGGGGTTACATGCTCCGCAGGCTCTGTACTGCAAGGGAAACCAAACTGCAACTTGCGTCGAGCCTAGCACGCAGGATGTGCGCAGCGGTAGAGGGAAAGATCACGTCACCCAGACGTCACCCGGATGTTTGACAAGAGGCGCCCGGGGCCAAGGCCGGACCCGAAAGGCCCCGGTCGCGGACCCCGGCGGCGTCCAGTCGGTGAGACGGGGTCTAGCCTCACGATGTGGACACATCTCGGCAGACCCGGCCGCGCGTCGGACACATCCAGTTCCTGAACTGTCTCCCGCTCTACTGGGGGCTGGCCCGCACCGGGACGCTCCTCGACCTCGAGCTCACCAAGGACACCCCGGAGAAGCTCAGCGAGCGGCTGGTGCGCGGCGACCTCGACATGGGCCCCATCACCCTCGTCGAGTACCTGCGCCACGCCGACCGGCTCGTCGCCTTCCCGGATCTCGCGGTCGGCTGCGACGGGCCCGTCATGTCCTGCGTGATCGTGTCGCAGCGCCCGCTGGAGCGGCTGGACGGCGCCCGGGTCGCGCTCGGCTCCACCTCCCGCACCTCCGTACGGCTCGCCCAGCTGCTGCTGGCCGAGCGGTACGGGGTGACGCCCGACTACTACACCTGCCCGCCCGACCTGGGCGTGATGATGCAGGAGGCGGACGCCGCCGTACTGATCGGGGACGCCGCGCTGCGCGCCTCGCTGCACGACGCGCCGCGCCTCGGCCTTGAGGTCCACGACCTGGGGCTGATGTGGAAGGAGTGGACGGGCCTGCCGTTCGTCTTCGCCGTCTGGGCCGTGCGCGAGGAGTACCTGGCGCGGGAGCCGGAGATGGTGCGCCAGGTGCACGAGGCGTTCCTCGCCTCCCGCGACCTGTCGCTGGAGGAGGTCACCAAGGTGGCCGAACAGGCCGCCCGCTGGGAGTCGTTCGACGCGGCCCTGCTGGAACGGTACTTCACGACCCTGGACTTCCGGTTCGGCGCCGAGCAGCTCGCGGGCGTGCGGGAGTTCGCCCGCCGCACCGGGCCGACGACCGGCTTTCCGGCCGACGTACGGGTCGAACTGCTCGGCGCCGCCGCCTCGTAGCGGGCCGTACCGCGGCGTACGGCCCGCGGGACCCTAGGAGGAGGGTATGGGGGCCTGCATGTGCCGGCTGATCCACTGGATCGAGCCGTCCCCCATGCCCTTCACATACGTCTTGGCGTTGTGCTCGCCGTCCTGGATGACCTCCAGCCGTGTCTTGACCGGGCCCTTGCCGTAGTTCTTGATGAACGACCTGAGGTTCTGCAGACCGGACTCCCTGGTGCCGATCTGGAACGCCAGGTAGACGTCCTTGTCCGGGCCGCCGGGCTGTGCGGACAGCGCCTGCGCCAGCTTCTCCGGGTTGTTGGCGGCCTTCTCCGCCTCGTGTCCCGCCCACAGCGGCGAGTCCGGCACGGTGTCGGGACCGGACGCGATGACCGCCTTGAACTTGTCCGGGTGCTTCAGTACGGACTTCAGCCCGACGAACGCGCCGGACGACGAACCCATGAACGCCCAGCCGTCGCGGGATGCGAACGTGCGGAAGTTCGCCCGGACGAAGTCGGGGACGTCCTCCGTCATCCAGGTGCCCATCTTCTGCCGTCCGGGGATGTCACTGCCGTCGTAGTAGTACTTGTCATCGGGGTTGAGGACCGGCATGACGACGATGAACGGAAGGCTCTTGCCCTCCTTGGACCACTTGCTGATGCTGCTCTGCAGCTTCAGGTCGGTGCCCATCCAGTAGTTCTTCGGGTAGCCGTTGCCGCCGGGCAGCGCGATGAGCACGGGGAAGCCGCTGTCGGCGTACTTCGGTTCGAAGTACTGCGGCGGGGCCCACACCCACACGTCGCCGGTGAAGCCCGACTTCTTGCCCGCCAGCGTCGTCACGCCGATCTTCGTGCCGTCGTCGACGGTGTTCTGGGTGGTGAACTCGGCCTTCGGGCCGGTCGGCATGAGCGTCTTCGCCGCCGCCTCGCCCGCCTGGCCGCCCTTGCCGTCGCCCTTGCCCGCGTCCGGCGTCCCGCCGCCACCCGACGCGGCGGTGGCGGCCGAGCCGCGCGGGGTGTCGAAGGAGACCGGCTCTCCCGCACAGCCCGTGGCCAGAGCCACGGAACCGAGGGCGAGGGCGGCGACGAGTGCCTTGAGCGGATGTTTCATGGGAGCACTCCGGAATGTTCGGGGACTGTGTGCGAGGCGGGCGGGGGTGTGGTGAATTACGGCCTGATAGATGGCGTAATGCGCCGCCGGGTTGGCCCCTTCGCGCCGCGGATTCCCGGTGATCCGTTCCACGCCGCCCTCTACGCTGCTGTCCGGGACGGCTACGACGGGCACGACGGCTACGACGGGCACGACGGGCACGACGGCACGACGGGCGCGACAGCTACGACGGGGACGGCGACGGCCGGTACGGGGAGGACCCGGACGGGTACGCCCGGCACGGGGACGAACGCGGAAATCGGGGGCACGAGCGCATGCAGCCGCTGGAAGAGGGCGAACCGAGGGCCATCGGCCCGTACCGGCTGATCGGCAGGCTCGGCGCGGGCGGCATGGGCCGCGTCTACCTCGCCCGCAGCGAGGGCGGCCGCACCGTCGCCGTCAAGGTCGTCCACCCGCACTTCGCGCTGGACGAGGAGTTCCGGGCGCGGTTCCGCCGCGAGGTGGCGTCGGCGCGGCGGGTCGGCGGCCAGTGGACCGCGCCCGTACTCGACGCCGACCCGGAGGCGGCCGTGCCGTGGGTGGCCACCGGATACGTGGCCGGGCCCCCGCTCGCCCGCGCGGTCGCCGAGCACGGACCGCTGCCCGAGCACGCGGTACGGGCGCTCGGCGCCGGACTCGCGGAGGCGCTGGCCGCCGTGCACGCCCTCGGGCTCGTCCACCGGGACGTGAAGCCGTCGAACGTGCTGCTCACGCTCGACGGGCCCCGGCTCATCGACTTCGGCATCGCCCGTGCCACGGACGGCACCGCGTCGCTCACCTCCACCGGCGTCTCGGTCGGCTCGCCCGGCTACATGGCGCCCGAGCAGGTACTCGGCAGGGCCGGACAGGCCGTGACGGGCGCGGCGGACGTCTTCTCGCTCGGCGCGGTCCTGGCGTACGCGGCGACCCGCGAGGCCCCGTTCTCGGGCGACTCGTCGGCCTCGCTCCTCTACAAGGTCGTGCACGAGGAGCCGGAACTGGGCGGCACGCTCGCCGGTGAGCTGCGCGACCTCGTCGCCGCGTGCCTGGCCAAGGACCCCGGCGCCCGCCCCGAGCCGGGCGAACTGGCCCGCGCGCTGGCCCCCGGCGGCGCGGCGGCGCTCATGGCGGGCGGCTGGCTGCCGGGCGCCCTGGTGGCGGAGGTGAGCCGGGACGCGGTACGGCTCCTGGACCTGGAGCCGGCCCAGGACCCGCCGGGGGGCCCGGCGGCCTCGGGCCCGGTGCCGTTCAGCAGCCCGGCGGTCACCGTCGGCCAGGCCCCGGCGCCCCGGGGGTTCGGCCCGCCGGCCCCGCCGCCACCGCCGACCGCCACGCCGGCCCCGGCCCCGCCGCCCGGCCCGCCCCCCGCCGGGACCCAGGACCAGCCGCCGTCACACGAGTCACACCCCTCACATGCGCCGCACACGCCGTACCCGGCCCACCCGTCCGGCGCCGCCCACCTGCCGACCATGGACGCGGTCCCCCCGCCGCGTACGCCGCCCGCCACGGTCTCGGTGAGCGCGACCAGCGAACCGGCGGGGCCCGGCGGAGGCCGCAAGGTGAGCTGCACCGTCGTCCTCGCCGTCGCGGGCGCTCTCGCGGCGGTCACCGTGGGCGGTGCCCTGCTGTTCAAGCTGATGCCCCGCTCGGGGGACGAGGGCGACGCCGGCGAGAACGTGGCGAAGCCGCCGACGGCCAGTGCGAGTGCGAGTGCCAGCGCGAGTGCGAGCGCCGGGGCCACCGGCGGCCCGCAGCCCGGCACCGGTGCGTCCTCCCCGGCCGACGCCGCCCCCGTCTCCTCCGTGCCGGAGGAGTTCACCGGCACCTGGAAGGGCCCGTACAAACTGAACTTCGCGGGCAGCGAGATCGCCGCGGGCACCTTCACCGTCGTCATCAAGGGCGGCGGAACGGGCGAACGGATCGGCACGGTCAACCAGTTCGACGCCTTCGGCAACTTCACCTGCGAGGACGACCTCACCCTCACCAGGGCGACCGGGGACACCCTGGTCGTCGAGGGCGAGTCGAGCGGCAAGCCCGGCAGCCGGTGCACCAGCGGCGTCCACACCGTCACGCTGCGCCTCAAGGGCGGCGACCGGCTCGAGTACACCTCCGACGAGCCCAGGGCGGGCGACCCGCACGCCGTCCTGGACCGCCGGCGGTAGCCGCCGGGGCCCTGGCGTAGGCTGGTCCGGTCCGTCCACAACCTGCCGAAAGGTGCACCCGGTGAGCGAGAAGGCCGACCTCAAGTCGATTGATGTCACAGCCGTACTCGACCGTGCCGCCGAGGGTGGGCGGATCACCCCGGAGGAAGCGCTCCACCTCTACAGGTCCGCGCCGCTGCACGCCCTCGGGGCGGCCGCGGACGCCGTGCGGCGGCGCCGCTACGCCGGTACGGAGCACATCGCGACGTACATCATCGAGCGCAACATCAACTACACGAACGTGTGCGTCACCGCGTGCAAGTTCTGCGCCTTCTACGCCCCGCCCAAGGACACCGCCAAGGGCTGGACCCGCGACCTCGACGACATCCTCCGCCGCTGCGCCGAGACCGTGGAGCTCGGCGGCACGCAGATCATGTTCCAGGGCGGCCACCACCCGGACTACGGCGTCGAGTACTACGAGAAGCACTTCGCCGCCATCAAGAAGGACTTCCCGCAGCTCGTCATCCACTCCCTCGGCGCGTCCGAGGTCGAGCACATGGCGCGGATCTCCGGCGTCTCCGTGGAGGAGGCCGTCACCCGCATCCACGCCGCCGGCCTCGACTCGTTCGCGGGCGCGGGGGCCGAGCTGCTGCCCGCGCGGCCGCGCAAGGCGATCGCCCCGCTGAAGGAGTCCGGCGAGCGGTGGCTGGAGATCATGGAGATCGCGCACGGCCTGGGCGTCGAGTCGACGTCCACCATGCTGATGGGCACCGGCGAGACCAACGCCGAGCGGATCGAGCACCTGCGCATGATCCGTGACGTACAGGACCGGACGGGCGGCTTCCGCGCGTTCATCCCGTACACGTACCAGCCCGAGAACAACCATCTGAAGGGCCGCACGCAGGCGACGATCTTCGAGTACCTGCGGATGATCGCCATCGCCCGGCTGTTCCTCGACAACGTCCCCCACATCCAGGGCTCCTGGCTCACCACGGGCAAGGAGATCGGCCAGCTGTCGCTGCACTACGGCGCCGACGACCTCGGCTCGATCATGCTGGAGGAGAACGTCGTCTCATCGGCCGGCGCCAAGCACCGCTCCAACCGGCTGGAGATCATCGACCTGATCCGCAAGGCGGGCCGGGTCCCCGCGCAGCGCACGACGACGTACGAGCACATCGTCGTCCACGACGACCCGGCGAACGACCCGGTCGACGAGCGCGTCGCCTCCCACATCTCGTCCACGGCGATCGCGGGGGGCACGGCGCACCCCGAGCTGAAGCTGCTCGCCGCCAACTGACGCCGCCGTGCCGACGATCCACGCCGACGGCGGTGGCCGGGCCGTCGCCGTCGACGGCGCGCTGATCGTCGCCGTCGGCGCGGACGAGGAACTGATCGCCGCGCACCCGGCGGCGCGGGTACGCCGGTGGCCCGGTCTCCTCACCCGGGCGCTGCTCAACCCCTACGGCCCCGAACTCCTGGAGCGGGCCTACCACCCGGACCCCCGCGAGGCCGACCAGCTCGGCACGGAACCGGTCGTCGGCCCGGCGCTGGAGGCCCTGGCCCCGGACGAGGCCCGCTGGGGCGCGAGTGCCCGGCGCGGGCTCCAGCGGATGCTGGCGCACGGCACGGTCGCGGTGGCCGGTGAGCTGACCCGGGCGTCCGTCCTCGACGCGGTGCGCCGCTCGGGGCTGATCCTGGCGGGGCGTGCCGCGCCCCCCGGGGGCACGCCGTCCCTGGACCCGTACGAGAGCGGCGGCCCCGTGGTGCGGACCCACGAGCTACGGGTCGGTGGACATGCCCGGTTCGCCGTCTTCGACGTACGGGACGAGGCCGAGCTCGCCGAGAAGGGCGCCGGCACGTGCGTGGCGACCGTCATCGACGGCCGGCTGCTGTACCGGGCCCGCTGACCCGCTGGTGTACCGGGCCCGCTGACCGGCGTGCGGGGGTGTGCCACCGCCCGGCCCGCGGGCCGCGCCTGCGAGAATGGCCGGGTACGCCCGTACCCGATCTTGCGAGGCAGGACGCCAGTGAACCGCGCAGCGCCGACGACCCGCGCACACCTGGACAAGCAGCCGCATGAAGTCGCCTCGATGTTCGACGGTGTCGCGGCGAACTACGACCTCACCAACGACGTCCTGTCGCTCTTCCAGGACCGGCGCTGGCGCAAGGAGGTCGCCAAGGCCGTCGACGCGCGGCCGGGACAGAAGGTCCTGGACCTGGCGGCGGGCACCGGCACCTCCTCGCTGCCGTTCGCGAACGCCGGCGCGTACGTCGTGCCGTGCGACTTCTCGCTCGGCATGCTGCGCGAGGGCAAGAAGCGCAACCCGTGGCTGCCGCTGACGGCGGGCGACGCGATGAGGCTGCCGTTCCGCGACGACTCCTTCGACGCGGTCACCATCTCCTTCGGCCTGCGCAACGTCCAGGACACGGAGGCGGCGCTGCGCGAGCTGTACCGGGTGACCAGGCCGGGCGGGCGCGTCGTCATCTGCGAGTTCTCGCACCCGACCTGGGCGCCGTTCCGGACCGTGTACGAGGAGTACCTGATGCGGGCGCTGCCACCGGTCGCGCGGGCCGTGTCGTCCAACCCCGACGCGTACGTCTACCTCGCCGAGTCCATCCAGAGCTGGCCCGACCAGCCGGCCCTGGCCGCCAAGCTCCAGCGGGCAGGCTGGTCGGCGGTGGCGTGGCGGAACCTCACCGGCGGCATCGTGGCACTGCACCGCGGCACCAAGAAGCCCTGAACGCGCCCTGAGGCCACGGCGGTTGGCGCGACCCGGGTGCCGAACGGCAGGATGAGGGGCTGATCTCCCCGGCCCGTACCGTCATCCACCGGCATCCGGAGCGCCCATGACGCCGTCGTCCTGCCCGCACTGCGGAACCCCGTCGCCCGACGAGGCACGCTTCTGCATGAGCTGCGGACGGGAGCGGGCCGCCCCGTCAGGGCCGCCGCCGGTGCCCGCCGTACCACCGGCTCCCGGGTACGCGCCCGGACCCTTACGGCCCTCACCCGTAGGGGCGTTCGCCGGGCGCGCGTTCCGCGGCGACTGGGCGGCGGCCGCGCGGGCGGCAGCCTGGCCCGTCGTGCTGCTGCTCGGCCTCGCGGTCGCGCTCGCGGTCCCCTCGTACGGGCAGGAGCAGGACGGCGGGGGCGGCGAAGGGACCGTCGTCGGCTGGAGCGACCGGCTCCGTATCGCCCTGGCCCTGCTGCTCCAGGCGTTCGGTGGCGGCTTCGAGCTGACGGCGACGGCGACCGGCTCACCGTTCGGCGGGAAGTACGGCAGCGGCTACGAAGACGGTTCCGGGTCCGGGTTCGGGCCCGGGTACGGCTCAGGAACCGGCTCGGGGTTCGGCGACGGCGGGCGGGAGGTGCTCGCCCGGGGCGCCGCCGAACTGGGCCTCGTCCCGCTGACGGTGACCGTCCTGTGGATCGGCGCTCTCTGCCTGGGTGCGCGGATCCTGCGCGCCCGGGGCGCGGGCGTGGACGCGGCGGTACGGGTGTCGCTGGTGGCAGCCGCCGCGGTGCTGGTGCTCGGCCTGTTCGCCCGGCCCGAGGTGGCGGGCGTCGAGGTGACGTCGTCGGCCGTGCTCGCCGCGCTGGTGGCGCTGGCCCTGTCGCTCGCGGTCACCGCCCCGATCCTCCTGCGCGACGACCTCGCGCGGTGGCCGGCCGCGCACCCGGCGGCGTGGACCGCCGTCCGCGCACTGGGCACGGCCGTGCGGGCGCTGGGCGTCCTGGTCGCGGTGGGCGCGCTCGTCGGGTTCGGCGCGTACGCGGCCACCGACGGCGTGGACCGGGACTCCCTGCTCCTGGCCCTGCCGATCCTGCCGAACATCGGGATCGCGGTCCTCGGGCTGAGCTGGGGCGTACCGGTGACGTACGACATCCAGGGCCGGTTCGGGCTGTTCGGCTCGGGCGCGGAACACGGCGGTGTCGGCCTCCCCGAGATCGGCGATGAGCTGGGCGCCTGGCCGGTGGCCGGGCTCGTGGCACTCGGGGTGGCGGGTGCCCTGACGCTGGGCCTGTGGGCGGCGCGCCGGTCGCCGGGCGACCGGTGGGCGCAGGCGCTGACGGGTGGGTTCTTCCTGGCGCTGTACCTGACGCTGACCGGGGCGAGCGGGGTCTCGGCCCGGGTCGCCGGATCCGTCGAGGGCCTCGGGGGTGACGGCGGCTTCGAAGTCGCGCCCAGGGCCGCGGACGCGCTGCTGTTCGGGCTGCTGTGGGTGACGGCGGCGATCTGCGCGGGCTGGTGGCTGCTGGGGCGGCGGGCGGCCCGCGCGCCGAAGCCGTCGCCCGACGGCCCGGTGCCGCCGCGTGCGATGGCGCCGCCGTGGGATGCGGTGCCGACGGGTGCCATGGTGCCGTCGGATGCGGTGCTTCCGGATGCGGTGCCGTCGGGTGCCATGTCCCGGCCGGGCGCGGTGCCGCCGACGGCGCCCGGACGACGGCGGGCGCTGCTCTGGGTCGTGGCCGCCCTCGTGGCGTTCGTGGTCGGGGGCGGGACGACAGCCGGAGTGCTGGTGCTGACCGAGCGCCGGTCCTCCGAGCCCGGCATCGCCCTCCTGCCGGACCCGGACGGGAACCAGAGCCCGAACCCCGATGCGGACCCGACCGCTTCCCCGTTCGCCCCGGACACCGCCGCGCCGCCGACCACCGCCCCGAGCCGCGCCGGTGATCCGGCCCCCGGCCCGGCCACGAGCGCCGGCACCACGCCCGCGCCCACCGCAGGCCCCGGCGGGGGCCAGGGGGCCGATCCGGCCGTCCCCCCGGGGTTCCGGCTGGTCGCCGACACGGCGGGATTCGCGTTCGCCGTGCCGACCCTCTGGGACCGGGTATCGGAGCGGCAGGGCCAGATCACCTACGCCGGGTCCACGGGCATGGCCCACCTGCTCGTCGGTGTCGTCCACGACGCCCCGTACACGTCCCTGGACAACCTGCGCTCGCTGGAGGCGAACTCCCGCAGGAACAACGCGGACTACCGGCGGCTGCGCCTGGAGGCCAACACGTTCCAGGGCCGCCCGGGGGCGATCTGGGAGTACACGTACAAGGACAAGGCGGGGGAGACGGTCCACGCCGTCGACCAGGCGTACATCGCGGAGGACGGCACCGAGTACGCCGTCTACTACACCGACCGGGAGCGGAACTGGTCCGTCACGTCGGAGACGTTCGACGTCGCCCTCGCCACCTGGACGCTCCACGACGTGGACTGACCGGACGGACCGGACGGACCGGACGGACGTGGACTGACCGGGCTGACGTGGACCGACGTGGACCGACGTGGACCGACGTGGTCAGAGCTCCAGACCGAAGCGGTACCCGCGCTCCTCCTCCCGGCCCGGCAGGGACAGGGTCTCCTGGAGCTCCATGCCGAGCCGCCGGGTCACCGCCACCGACCGCTCGTTGCGCGTGTTGACCATGGCGACGACCCGCGAGACGCCCGCCGCCCGAACCCGCTCCAGCGTGACGCGGGCGGCGGCCGTCGCGTACCCCCTGCCCCAGGCCCGGCGCGCCAGCCGCCAGCCGATCTCGATCTCCCCGGCCGGTCCCCACGCGTGCGGCCACGGCTGCGCGCCCGTGAACCCGGCGACCTCGCCGTCCTCGTCCAGCAGCGTCCAGAGACAGAAGCCGCGCTCGGCGTCGTGCCGGCGCTGACGAGCGGTGAACTCCTGGTACACCGACAGCTCGGCGGGGCGTCCGCCGTGGAACTCCATCACCTCGGCGTCGTCGAAGACCCGGTGCCAGGCGTACGCGTCCTCGTCGGTCGGCACCCGCAGCGTGAAGGCGGGAGGGGACGCGGGCCGCCCGACGGGCTGGACGGCATGGAGCAGCTCGGTCATCGAGGGTGGCCCTTCGGGTCGGAGAACAACCGGTCCCCATAGACTGCCCATGTCCAGTGCCTTCGGCACGCGATTTCGAGCCTCGGGAGAATCCGTCGTGACCGAGCCCCTCTCCGAACACACCGCAGATGTGATCGTCGTCGGGGCTGGCCCGGCCGGCTCAACGACGGCGTACTACCTCGCCAAGGCCGGGCTCGACGTGCTCCTCCTGGAGAAGACCGCGTTCCCGCGCGAGAAGGTCTGCGGTGACGGGCTGACCCCCCGGGCCACCAAGCAGCTCGTCGCCATGGGCATCGACATCTCCGAAGAGGCGGGCTGGCTGCGGAACAAGGGCCTGCGGATCATCGGCGGCGGCGTACGTCTCCAGCTCGACTGGCCGGAGCTGGCCAGCTACCCGGACTACGGACTGGTCCGCAAGCGCGACGACTTCGACGAGCAGCTCGCCCGGCAGGCCCAGAAGGCGGGGGCGCGGCTGTACGAGCGGTGCAACGTCGGCGGCCCGGTCGTGGACGACCGCACCGGCCGGATCGTGGGTGTCGAGGCCAAGCTCGGCGAGGAGAAGACCCCGGTCACGTTCCGCGCCCCGCTGGTCGTCGCGGCCGACGGCAACTCCAGCCGGCTGTCCCTCGGGATGGGGCTGCACCGGCGCGAGGACCGGCCGATGGGCGTCGCCGTCCGCACGTACTTCACCTCGCCCCGCCATGACGACGACTACCTGGAGTCGTGGCTCGAGCTGTGGGACCGCCGGGGCTCCGAGGACCGGCTCCTGCCCGGTTACGGCTGGATCTTCGGCATGGGCGACGGCACATCCAACGTCGGCCTCGGCATCCTCAACTCGTCGTCCGCGTTCCGAGAGCTGGACTGGCGCGAGGTGCTGAAGGCCTGGTGCGCTTCGATGCCGGAGGACTGGGGCTACACCCCGGAGAACATGACGACGCCGATCCGCGGCGCCGCGCTGCCGATGGCGTTCAACCGGCAGCCGCACTACACGCGCGGGCTGCTGCTGGTCGGTGACGCGGGCGGTCTGGTCAACCCGTTCAACGGCGAGGGCATCGCGTACGCCATGGAGTCCGGGCAGCTCGCGGCGGACGTCATCGTCCAGGCGCACGCCCGCGCGACCCCCGCGCAGCGCGAGCTGGCGCTGCGCAACTACCCGAAGATCCTCAAGGACACCTACGGCGGCTACTACACGCTGGGCCGTGCCTTCGTGAAGCTGATCGGCAACCCGAAGGTCATGAAGATCGCGACGCAGCGCGGTCTGACCCACCCGGTCCTGATGAAGTTCACGCTGAAGATGCTCGCCAACCTCACCGACCCGACGGGCGGCGACGCGATGGACCGCATCATCAACGGACTGTCGAAGGTGGCCCCGAAGGCCTGACGCGCGGCCGAGGTCCGCCGCCCGCCCGAGGTCGCACGCGGCCTTCCGGCCCGCCCGGTACGGCGAAGGCCGCCCGGTACGGCGAAGGGCCGTCGCTCCACCCCCGAGCGGGGGAGCGACGGCCCTTCGTGTCGTGTGGGGTCCCGGGTCAGAGGATCCGGACCGCGCCGGACGGGCGGTCCCAGTCCAGGGAGCGCTCGACGACACCGGTGCTGGGGTTCTGCGCGCCGACGTAGTTGCCGCCGCCCACGTAGATGGCCACGTGGTACGAGCCGCTGCGGCTGCCCCAGTAGAGGATGTCGCCCGGCTGGAGGCTGTCCAGGGAGACGGAGGTGCCCATGCTCGACTGGGAGCCGGAGACGCGGGGCAGGTCGATGCCGGCCTGGCGGTAGGCCGCCTGGACGAGGCCGGAGCAGTCCCAGGAGTTGGGGCCGGTGCCGCCCATCACGTACGCGTCGCCGATCTGGGCGCGGGCGAAGGCGACGATGGCGGCGGCGGAGCCCGTCGCCTGCGACGAGTAGGACGAGCCGCTGTCGGCGGAGGTACCGGCGGAGGCGGAGAGCGTCGTGCGCTCGCTGGTGCGGGAGGCGCGCTCGCGGGCCTCGGCCCGCGCCTTCTCCTCGGCCTCGCGCTTGGCCTCTGCCTCGGCCTTGCGGTCCGCCTCGGCGCGGGCCTTCTTGGCCTCCTTGGCCGCCTTGACGGCGGCCGCTTCCTCCTGGGCGCGCAGTTCCTCGACCAGGGCGACCTGCTGGGTCGACTCGGCGGAGGCGGCGACCGCGGTGGACAGCGTCCCGGACAGGTCCGCGTTGAGCGTGGGCATCTCGATGGTCTCGGTCACCGGCTCGGCCTGAGCCGGCGCGGCGGCCACCGCGATGGTGCTGAGGACGCCACCGGCAACTCCGGCGCGCAGCGCGAGCTTGGAGCCGCTGCGGCGGGGCTTCCGGTGGCTGGGTATGTGAGCGGTGTGGGACATGAGTACAACCGCTATCAGGGCCTCCCGGTTCCCTTCAAGAAACGTGTGTTCCGCCACAGTTACGCCCGGAGCGGCTGAATCCGCTTCCGTCCGGCCTTTATTGACGCCGTAACGGACATTTCAGGCTGTCGTGATCAGGCCTACGATCATGGGTTTTCAGTGAAACGCCCGAATTGCCGCTCGCCTACCATCGGTTCACGCGGATGGCCAAGCCCGCTTTCCCGGGCGTCCGGGGCGAGTGGCGCAGGTCACAAAATGACAACCGCGGGATCACTGATGGGGATCGTGAACGCGCGCACGGACATCCGTCACGTCTTCCGCGCGCACCGCGCTCGCGCCTCCGGCGCGCCACCCCCGCCGACGCCGACGCGCCTCCGACCCACCGGCCCCCGTCCCGCCGACGCGCCTCCGACCCACCGCCCCCCGTCCCGCCGACGCGTCTGCGGCGCACCGGCCCCCGCCGACGCCGACGCGTCTCCGGCCCCCGCCGACGCCGACGTGTCTGCGACGTACTGCTCCCGTCCCGCCGACGCCCCTCCGACCCACCGGCCCCCGCCGACGCCGACGCGTGTGCGACGTACTGCTCCCGTCCCGCCGACGCGCCTCCGACCCACCGGCCCCCGTCCCGCCGACGCGCCTCCGACCCACCGCCCCCCGTCCCGCCGACGCGCGTCCTCGCGCAGCTCCCCTCCCGCCGACGCGTCTCCTCATGCCGCCCGTGTCGCCGACGTGCCACCCCCCTGCCGCCCCGTGCGTCGATGTGCCGCCCCCTGCCCCTCCCCTCGTGCGGCTTGCGCGGCCCGCGCGTCCCCGCGCGTCCACTCGCGTCCGGCGAGGACCCCCGCTTGGGTGGGGTGAGTCCCACTATCACCCGTCGGTGTCCATCGCGAATTTGTCCCAGTAGACCCTTGCTTGATAGAGCGCACCCCCTCCCATCAGGGAAGACGGCGCCTGATGTCACATCTCGTCGCCACTCGGCTACTTGCTGTACGAAGATCACCGTTCATCCGAATTCATGATCGTTCGCCGGGTGGTGGAGATCACAAAGTCCTTGCGGTACCCCGTGTCGCAGATCACAGATCGACAGGCATAGGATGCGTTCCAGTCGGGCTTGTGAACTGCCTCACATGTACGGGATCTTCGAGGCGGCGAGATGAATGCCCGGTGCGGTCCAACGGTCAAGGACGACTGGAAGGAGCGAGGAGCGTGAATGCCTACACGCCCATCCTCGTGCTCGGCGCCCTCGGGGCAGCGTTTGCGATCTTCTCCGTGGTCATGGCCACGCTTATCGGCCCAAAGAGGTACAACAGGGCGAAGCTTGAGGCGTACGAGTGCGGTATCGAACCGACGCCCACCCCAGCCGGTGGCGGCCGCTTTCCGATCAAGTACTACCTGACGGCGATGCTCTTCATCGTCTTCGACATCGAGATCGTCTTCCTCTATCCCTGGGCGGTCAGTTTCGACGCCCTGGGGATTTTCGGGCTCGTGGAGATGCTGCTCTTCGTGCTCACCGTCTTCGTCGCCTACGCGTACGTCTGGCGGCGCGGCGGCCTGGAATGGGACTGAGGGGCTGAGGGGCACCACATGGGACTTGAAGAGAAGCTGCCGAGCGGTTTTCTGCTGACGACCGTCGAACAGGCCGCGGGCTGGGTGCGCAAGGCATCCGTCTTCCCGGCGACCTTCGGCCTCGCCTGCTGCGCCATCGAGATGATGACGACCGGCGCCGGACGGTACGACCTCGCACGGTTCGGCATGGAGGTCTTCCGCGGCTCACCCCGCCAGGCCGATCTGATGATCGTGGCCGGCCGGGTGAGCCAGAAGATGGCCCCCGTCCTGCGCCAGGTCTACGACCAGATGCCCAACCCCAAGTGGGTGATCTCCATGGGGGTCTGCGCCTCGTCGGGCGGGATGTTCAACAACTACGCGATCGTGCAGGGCGTCGACCACGTCGTCCCCGTCGACATCTACCTGCCCGGCTGTCCGCCGCGCCCCGAGATGCTGCTCGACGCGATCCTCAAGCTCCACCAGAAGATCCAGGGCTCCAAACTCGGCGTCAACGCGGAGGAAGCGGCCCGCGAGGCGGAGGAGGCGGCGCTCAAGGCGCTCCCGACGATCGAGATGAAGGGGCTGCTGCGGTGACCGACCAGCCGAACCGGCCGAACCGGCCTGATCAGCCGAACCCGGAGAAGGACCTCAGCGCGCAGAACCTCCCCGGGCAGCGCGGTGACCACGGCGAGGAGATCCGCGTCCAGCGCGGCATGTTCGGCGCCGACAAGGGCGGCGACACCTCCGGCTACGGCGGACTCGTCCGCTCCATCCGGCTCCCCGGCGCCGCCGCCCGCCCCTACGGCGGCTACTTCGACGAGGTCGCCGACGAGCTCGAAGGCGCGCTGGAGGAACAGGGGCTCGTCCCCGAGAACGCCATCGAGAAGACGGTCGTGGACCGCGGCGAACTCACCTTCCACATCGCGCGCGAACACCTCGTACGGGTCGCCAGGACCCTGCGCGACGACCCGGCCCTCCGGTTCGAGCTGTGCACGGGCGTCAGCGGCGTCCACTACCCCGGTGACAAGGGCCGCGAGCTGCACGCCGTGTACCACCTGCGGTCGCTCACACACGGACGGTGCCTGCGGCTGGAGGTCGCCGCCCCGGACAGCGATCCGCACGTCCCTTCGCTCGTCGCGGTCTACCCGACCAACGACTGGCACGAGCGGGAGACGTACGACTTCTTCGGCCTGATCTTCGACGGCCACCCCGCCCTCACCCGGATCATGATGCCGGACGACTGGCAGGGCTTCCCGCAGCGCAAGGACTACCCCCTCGGCGGCATCGCCGTCGAGTACAAGGGCGCCCAGATCCCGGCTCCGGACCAGCGGAGGTCGTACTCGTGACCACCCCACACGCCACGCCCCACGCCACCCAGGCCGCGCCGGCCCCGGAGGCGGACGCCCGCGAGACCACCGAGGGCCCCGTCTACACCGTCACCGGCGGCGACTGGGACGAGGTAGTCCAGTCCGCGGCCAAGGTGGACGACGAGCGGATCGTCGTCAACATGGGCCCGCAGCACCCGTCGACGCACGGCGTGCTCCGCCTCATCCTGGAGATCGACGGCGAGACCGTCACCGAGGCCCGCTGCGGCATCGGCTACCTCCACACCGGCATCGAGAAGAACCTCGAATACCGGACCTGGACGCAGGGCACCACCTTCGTCACGCGCATGGACTACCTGACGTCGTTCTTCAACGAGACGGCGTACTGCCTCGGCGTGGAGAAACTGCTCGGCATCGAGGACCAGATCCCCGACCGGGCCTCCGTCATCCGCGTCATGCTGATGGAGCTGAACCGACTCTCCTCCCACCTGGTGGCCATCGCCACCGGCGGCATGGAGCTCGGCGCCACCACGATCATGATCTACGGGTTCCGGGACCGCGAACTCATCCTCGACCTGTACGAGCTGATCACCGGCCTGCGCATGAACCACGCGTTCATCCGGCCCGGCGGCCTCGCCCAGGACCTGCCGCCCGGCGCGGTCGACCAGGTCCGCGAGTTCATCAGGACCATGCGGAAGAACCTGCCGGAGTACGACAAGCTCGCCACCGGCAACCCGATCTTCAAGGCCCGTATGCAGGGCATCGGCCACCTCGACCTGGCCGGCTGCATGGCGCTCGGCGCCACCGGGCCGATCCTGCGCTCCGCGGGCCTCCCGCACGACCTGCGCAAGACCGACCCGTACTGCGGCTACGAGAACTACGAGTTCGACGTCCCGACCGCCGACACGTGCGACTCCTACGGCCGATTCCTCATCAGGCTGGAGGAGATGCGCCAGTCGCTGCGGATCGTCGAGCAGTGCCTCGACCGGCTCGCCCCCGGCCCCGTGATGGTCGCCGACAAGAAGATCGCCTGGCCCGCCCAGCTCGCGCTCGGCCCCGACGGGCTCGGCAACTCCCTCGACCACATCAAGAAGATCATGGGCACCTCCATGGAGGCCCTGATCCACCACTTCAAGCTGGTGACCGAGGGCTTCCGGGTTCCCCCCGGACAGACGTACACCGCCGTCGAGTCCCCCAAGGGCGAACTCGGCGTCCATGTCGTCTCCGACGGCGGCACCCGCCCCTACCGGGTCCATTTCCGCGACCCGTCCTTCACCAATCTCCAGGCCATGGCGGCGATGTGCGAAGGCGGCCAGGTCGCCGACGTCATCGTCGCCGTCGCGTCCATCGACCCCGTGATGGGAGGCGTCGACCGGTGACAGCCAATCCCGCCGACCGAGAGGTGAGCCTGGGGATGCCCCCGCTCCCCGCCCCGGACTTCCCCGCCGATGTGCGGGCCCGGCTCGAAACGGACGCCAAGGAGGTCATCGCCCGCTACCCCGACTCCCGGTCCGCGCTGCTGCCGCTGCTGCACCTCGTCCAGTCCGAGGAAGGCCACGTCAGCCGTACCGGCATGCGGTTCTGCGCGGAGATGCTCGACCTGACCACCGCCGAGGTCACCGCCGTCGCCACCTTCTACACCATGTACCGGCGCAAGCCCTCCGGCGACTACCAGGTCGGGGTCTGCACCAACACCCTGTGCGCGGTGATGGGCGGCGACGCCATCTTCGACGAACTCAAGCAGCACCTCGGCGTCGGCAACGACGAGACCACCGACGACGGCAAGGTCACCCTCGAACACATCGAGTGCAACGCCGCCTGCGACTTCGCGCCCGTCGTGATGGTCAACTGGGAGTTCTTCGACAACCAGACCCCCGACAGCGCGAAGCGGCTCGTGGACGACCTCCGCGCCGGCCGCACCGTAGAACCCACCCGCGGCGCCCCCCTCTGCTCGTTCAAGGAGACGTCCCGCATCCTGGCCGGGTTCCCCGACCCCCGGCCGGGCGCCGTCGAGGCGACCGGCGGAGCGGGCCCGGCCTCCCTGATCGGTCTCCGGCTCGCCAAGGGCGAGGCGCTCCCGCCCCGCGTCGTCCACCCGCGCGGCGAGACGACCGAGGCCGGCCCCCGCGAGAAGGCCCCGCACGACGGGCCGACGCCCGGCTCGGGCCACCTCAGCAGCCATGACGCACCACAGCAGACCTCGGCGTCCGACCCGTCCCACCCGGCGGGCCCGGTCAGCGAGGAGGGGGAGTGATGACCTTGGCACCCGAAATCGGAGAGACCAGCCCCGAGAAGCTGCTCTCCCCGGTCCTGTCCGCCTTCTGGGACCAGCCCGACTCCTGGACGCTGGAGACCTACCGCCGGCACGACGGCTACGAGGGCCTCCGCAAAGCCCTCGCCATGTCACCCGACGACGTCATCGCGTACGTCAAGGAGTCCGGACTGCGCGGCCGGGGCGGCGCGGGCTTCCCCACCGGAATGAAGTGGCAGTTCATCCCGCAGGGCGACGGCAAGCCGCACTACCTCGTGGTCAACGCCGACGAGTCGGAGCCCGGCACCTGCAAGGACATCCCGCTCCTCTTCGCCAACCCGCACTCCCTCATCGAGGGCATCGTCATCGCCTGCTACGCCATCAGGTCGTCGCACGCCTTCATCTATCTGCGCGGCGAGGTCGTCCCCGTACTGCGCAGGCTGCACGAGGCCGTACGCGAGGCGTACGCGGCGGGCTTCCTCGGCGAGAACATCCTCGGCAGCGGACTCGACCTCGAACTCACCGTGCACGCGGGCGCGGGCGCGTACATCTGCGGTGAGGAGACCGCACTGCTCGACTCGCTCGAAGGCCGCCGCGGCCAGCCCCGGCTGCGTCCCCCCTTCCCCGCGGTCGCCGGTCTCTACGCGTGCCCCACCGTGGTGAACAACGTCGAGTCCATCGCCTCGGTTCCCGCGATCCTGCACCGCGGCAAGGACTGGTTCCGTTCGATGGGCAGCGAGAAGTCCCCCGGCTTCACGCTGTACTCGCTCAGCGGCCACGTCGCCGCCCCCGGCCAGTACGAGGCCCCGCTCGGAGTCACCCTGCGCCAGCTCCTCGACATGAGCGGCGGCATGCGCCCCGGCCACCGGCTGAAGTTCTGGACACCCGGCGGCTCGTCCACCCCGATGTTCACCGACGAGCACCTCGACGTCCCCCTCGACTACGAGGGCGTCGGCGCGGCCGGCTCCATGCTCGGCACCAAGGCCCTCCAGTGCTTCGACGAGACGACCTGCGTCGTCCGCGCCGTCACCCGGTGGACCGAGTTCTACGCCCACGAGTCCTGCGGCAAGTGCACCCCCTGCCGCGAGGGCACCTACTGGCTCGTCCAGCTGCTCCGCGACATCGAGGCCGGCAAGGGCGCCCTCGCCGACCTCGACAAGCTGAACGACATCGCCGACAACATCAACGGCAAGTCGTTCTGCGCACTCGGCGACGGAGCCGCGTCCCCGATCTTCTCGTCGCTGAAGTACTTCCGCGACGAGTACGAGCAGCACATCACCGGCAAGGGCTGCCCCTTCGACCCGGCCAGGTCGACCGCCTGGGCGGACAACCACCTGGAGGTGAACGCATGACCACCACCACGAGCGCTCCCTCCGGGGGCGGCGAGGCGGCGGTACCGCCCGAGGACCTGGTCACCCTGACCATCGACGGCATCGAGATCTCCGTCCCCAAGGGCACCCTGGTCATCCGCGCCTCCGAACAGCTCGGCATCGAGATCCCCCGGTTCTGCGACCACCCGCTCCTCGACCCGGCCGGCGCCTGCCGCCAGTGCATCGTCGAGGTCGAGGGCCAGCGCAAGCCGATGGCCTCCTGCACGATCACCTGTACGGACGGCATGGTCGTCCGTACTCAACTCACCTCCGAAGTCGCCGAGAAGGCCCAGGTCGGGGTGATGGAGCTGCTGCTCATCAACCATCCGCTGGACTGCCCCGTCTGCGACAAGGGCGGCGAGTGCCCGCTCCAGAACCAGGCCGTCTCGCACGGGCAGGCCGACTCCCGCTTCGACGGCAGGAAGCGGACGTACGAGAAGCCGGTACCGATCTCCACCCAGGTGCTCCTCGACCGTGAGCGGTGCGTGCTGTGCGCACGCTGCACCCGCTTCTCCAACCAGGTCGCCGGCGACCCGATGATCGAGCTGATCGAGCGGGGCGCCCTCCAGCAGGTCGGCACCGGCGAGGGCGACCCCTTCCAGTCGTACTTCTCCGGCAACACCATCCAGATCTGCCCGGTCGGCGCGCTGACGTCGGCGGCGTACCGGTTCCGCTCCCGCCCCTTCGACCTGGTCTCCAGCCCGTCCGTGTGCGAGCACTGCGCGGGCGGCTGCGCCACCCGCACCGACCACCGGCGCGGCAAGGTCATGCGGCGGCTCGCCGCCAACGACCCGGAGGTCAACGAGGACTGGATGTGCGACAAGGGACGCTTCGCGTTCCGGTACGCGCAGCAGCGCGACCGGCTCACCACGCCCCTGGTGCGCGGCGCCGACGGCACCCTGGAGCCCGCGTCCTGGCCCGAGGCGCTGGAGGCGGCCGCGCGCGGCCTGGTCCGCGGCCGCACCGGCGTCCTGACCGGCGGCAGGCTCACCGTCGAGGACTCGTACGCGTACGCCAAGTTCGCGCGGGTCGCCCTCGACACCAACGACATCGACTTCCGCGCCCGCGTCCACAGCAGCGAGGAGGCCGACTTCCTGGCCGCCCGGGTTGCCGGCCGGGGCCGCGACCTCGGGGGAGGCGCCGGGGTCACCTACACCACCCTGGAGCAGGCCCCGGCGGTGCTGCTCGCCGGGATCGAGTCCGAGGAGGAGGCGCCCGGCGTCTTCCTGCGGCTGCGCAAGGCGTGGCGCAAGCGCGGCCAGCGCACGTTCGGTCTCGCGCCCTACGCCACGCGGGGCCTGGAGAAGGCGGGCGGCACGCTGCTGCCGGCCGCCCCCGGCACCGAGACCGAGTGGCTGGACGCCCTCGCGTCGGGGACCGGCCTGGACGCACCCGGTGCGGCGGCCGCCGAGGCCCTGCGGGCCGACGGCTCCGTCATCGTGGTCGGCGAGCGGCTCGCGGGCGTGCCCGGCGCGCTGACCGCCGCCGTGCGCGCGGCCACCGCGACCGGCGCCCGGCTGGTGTGGATCCCGCGCCGCGCGGGCGAGCGCGGCGCCGTCGAGGCGGGCGCCGTCCCGTCGCTGCTGCCCGGCGGCCGGCCCGCCACCGACCCGCGCGCCCGTGAGGAGACGGCGACGGCGTGGGGCGTCCGCGAGCTGCCGCACCGCTACGGCCGGGACACCGGCCAGATCGTGGAGGCCGCGGCCACCGGCGAACTGGCCGCCCTGGTGGTCGCGGGCGTCGACGTCACCGACCTGCCGGACCCGGCACGCGCGCGTGAGGCCCTCGAAACGGCCTTCGTCGTGTCACTCGAACTGCGACCCGGCGAGGTCACCGACCGGGCGGACGTCGTCTTCCCGGTCGCGGCCGTCGCCGAGAAGCCCGGCACCTTCCTCAACTGGGAGGGCAGGGCCCGGATGTTCGACGCGGCGCTCAAGCCGGAGCACATGACCCGGCCGCTCGCGCCGACGGACGCGCGCGTCCTGCACATGCTGGCCGACGCCCTCGACGTGCACTTCGCCCTGCCGGACCTCAAGTCCGTGCGGCGCGAGATGGACCGGCTCGGCACCTGGGACGGGGAGCGGGCGGCCGACCCGGCCGAGACCGCCCGGCCGCTGCCCCGCGCGGGTGAGGGCGAGGCGGTACTCGCCGGCCACCGGATGCTGCTGGACCTGGGGCGCCTCCAGGAGGGCGACGAGGCCCTGGCGGGCACCCGCCACGCCGCGGTCGCCCGGCTGTCGGCGGCCACGGCCGCGGAGACGGGCGTCAAGGACGGCGACGTCCTGGAGGTGAGCGGCCCGTCCGGTTCGGTGCGGCTGCCGCTCCAGGTGACCGCCATGCGGGACCGGGTCGTCTGGCTGCCGCTCAACTCCACCGGCGGGGGGCTGCTGTCGGACCTGGGCACCGTCCCGGGCCGGCTGGTGCGGATCGCCCCGGCGCCGGCCTCGCGGGAGGACGCGGGCTCCGCGTACGCGGGGGACTCCCCGTACTCCACGGACTCATCGGACTCATCGGAGGTGCGAGCGTGAACCCGGCCCTCCTCGCGGCCGAGGACCTGTCCATGTTCGGCCGCGACCCCTGGTGGCTCGTGGCGGTCAAGGCGGTCTTCTGTTTCGCCTTCCTCATGGTCACCGTGCTGTTCTCGATCGTCTGGGAACGCAAGGTCGTGGCGTGGATGCAGCTGCGCATCGGCCCCAACCGGCACGGCCCGTGGGGCCTCCTCCAGTCCCTCGCGGACGGCGTCAAGCTGATGCTGAAGGAGGACGTCATCGTCAAGCGGGCGGACAAGGTCGTCTACGTCCTCGCCCCGATCCTCGCCGCGATCCCCGCCTTCATGGCCGTCGCCGTGATCCCGTTCGGACCGGCCGGCAACGAGGTCTCGATCTTCGGTACGCGGACGACGATGCAGCTCACCGACCTCCCGGTGGCGATGCTCTACATCCTGGCGATCGGTTCGCTCGGTGTGTACGGCTTCGTCCTCGGCGGCTGGTCCTCCGGCTCCACCTATCCGCTGCTCGGCGGCATCCGGGCCTCCGCCCAGGTCATCTCGTACGAGATCGCCATGGGTGTCGCCTTCGCCTCGGTGTTCCTGTACTCCGGGTCCATGTCGACCTCGGCCATCGTCGGGGCGCAACAGGACCGCTGGTACGTGCTGCTGCTACCGGTGTCGTTCCTCATCTACATGGTGACGATGATCGGCGAGTCGAGCCGGGCGCCGTTCGACATGCCGGAGTCCGAGGGCGACCTCGTCGGCGGCTTCAACACCGAGTACAGCTCCATCAAGTTCGCGATGTTCATGCTGGCCGAGTACATCCACATGATCACGGTGTCGATGATCGCGGTGACGCTCTTCCTGGGCGGCTGGCGGGCCCCGTACCCGATCTCCGCTTTCTGGGAGGGCGCCAACCACGGCTGGTGGCCGCTGCTGTGGTTCGTCGTCAAGCTGCAGGCCCTGGTCTTCTTCTTCATCTGGCTGCGCGGCACGCTGCCCCGCGTCCGCTACGACCAGCTGATGAAGCTCGGCTGGAAGGTCCTCATCCCGATCTCGGTCGTCTGGCTGATGCTGGTCGCCACCGTGCGGGCCCTGCGGAACGAGAACGTCGGCTTCCAGAACATCGTCCTGTACGTCGCGGGCGCGGTCATCGGGGTGCTGCTGATCTCCTTCGTCGTCGATGTCTTCCGCGACCGGAAGGCCAAGGAGGCCGCCGAGGCCGAGGCGGGGGAGCCCGCCGCGTTCGATCCGATGGCCGGTGGATTCCCGGTGCCGCCGCTGCCCGGGCAGACCCTTCCGCCGGTGCCCCGTCGGCGGCCGCGCTCCGAGCGCGACCTGATTGTCAGTGGCGGCCCCGACACTGGGAGTGACGGAAAGGAGACGGACGGTGTCCACTGAGTCATCCCGGGGGGACACCCCCCGGACCCCCTTCCAGAACCCGGTGGCCGGCTTCGGCGTGACCTTCAAGGCCATGTTCAAGAAGCGGCTGACCGAGCAGTACCCCGAACAGCAGAAGACGACGGCGCCCCGTTTCCACGGCAGGCACCAGCTCAACCGGCATCCGGACGGGCTGGAGAAGTGCGTGGGCTGCGAACTGTGCGCCTGGGCCTGCCCGGCCGACGCCATCTACGTCGAGGGCGCCGACAACACCGACGAGGAGCGCTACTCGCCGGGCGAGCGGTACGGCCGCGTCTACCAGATCAACTACGCCCGCTGCATCCTGTGCGGACTGTGCATCGAGGCGTGCCCGACGCGAGCGCTGACGATGACCAACGAGTTCGAACTCGCCGACAGCTCACGCGAGAACCTGATCTACACCAAGG
This sequence comes from Streptomyces sp. NPDC047886, assembly GCF_043204435.1. Classification (NCBI taxonomy): domain Bacteria; kingdom Bacillati; phylum Actinomycetota; class Actinomycetes; order Kitasatosporales; family Streptomycetaceae; genus Streptomyces; species Streptomyces sp. NPDC047886. Next base: position 1,176,478 of record NZ_JBIDCF010000002.1, on the reverse strand, counting down.
AGCAGCTCCTCGCGGGTCTGGACGAGGACATGGTCGACACTCCCCACGCGATCTTCCCCGGGATGACCGAGCAGGACTACTACCGGGGGCTGGTCACCGAGGCCGCGCCCGGCACGGTCCGGCAGGTGGCCGTCAGCAAGGGGGAGGGCCCGCAGGAGGCCGCGTCGGACTTCGGCGAGACCGAGCCCGCGTCGAAGAAGGTGATCGGGGCATGAGCGCGATCGCCGCCGCCTACACCACGTCCACCGGTGAGGCCGTCCAGTTCTGGGTCCTCGGCCCCATCGCCCTCATCGGCGCGCTGGCCACCGTCCTGATGAAGAAGGCCGTGCACAGCGCGCTGTGCCTGGCCGCCACCATGGTCATCCTCGCGATCTTCTACCTCGCCAACGGCGCCTATTTCCTCGGCATCGTGCAGATCGTCGTCTACACCGGCGCGATCATGATGCTGTTCCTCTTCGTCGTGATGCTGGTCGGAGTCTCCGCCGCCGACTCGTTGAAGGAGACCATCAAGGGGCAGCGCTGGCTGGCCGCGCTCTGCGGCCTCGGCTTCGGCACCCTGCTGGTCTCCGGGCTCGGCCGGGCCTCGCTCGACACCTTCAACGGTCTCGGCGAGGCGAACGCCGGCGGCAACGTGGAGGGCCTGGCCGCCCTCATCTTCACCAAGTACGTGTTCGCCTTCGAGATCACCAGCGCGCTGCTGATCACCGCGGCGGTCGGCGCGATGGTGCTGACGCACCGGGAGCGCACCCGGCCGGCGCCGACCCAGCGGGAGCTGGCCGAACAGCGGGTACGGGAGGGCAGGCAGCTGCCGCCGCTCCCGGCGCCCGGCGTGTACGCGCGGCACAACGCCGTGGACATCCCCGGTCTGCTGCCGGACGGCACCCCGTCCGAGCTCACCGTCAACCGGACGCTGCGGGCGCGGGGCCAGATCCGCGATGTGTCCGCGCAGGCCATCGAGGACCTGCGGGCGCTGGAGCAGCGCGCGGAGGAGCGGCTCGGCCGGGACCGTGAGGATGAGGAGGCGTCCCAGTGAATCCCGTCAACTACCTCTACCTCGCCGCGCTGCTGTTCACGGTCGGCGCGGCCGGGGTGCTGATCCGGCGGAACGCGATCGTGGTGTTCATGTGCGTCGAGCTGATGCTCAACGCCTGCAACCTCACGCTGGTCGCCTTCTCCCGGATGCACGGCAACCTCGACGGCCAGATCATCGCCTTCTTCACGATGGTCGTCGCCGCCGCGGAGGTCGTGGTCGGTCTCGCGATCATCGTGTCGCTGTTCCGTTCCCGCCACTCGGCCTCGGTCGACGACGCCAGCCTGATGAAGCTCTGAGGGGTCGCTGAATCGTGGAGAAAATGATCGCGCTGCTCGTCGCGGCGCCTCTGCTGGGAGCGGCCGTCCTGTTGTGCGGCGGCCGGCGGCTGGACAGGGCCGGGCACTGGCTCGGCACGCTGCTGGCGGCCGCCTCCTTCGCCGTCGGTGCGGCGCTCTTCATCGACATGCTCGGCCGGGAGGCCGACGACCGGGCCATGCACCAGCGGCTGTTCAGCTGGGTCCCGGTCGAGGGCTTCCAGGCGGACGTGGCCTTCCAGCTCGACCAGCTGTCGATGACGTTCGTCCTGCTGATCACCGGGGTCGGCACGCTCATCCATGTGTACTCGATCGGGTACATGGAGCACGACGAGCGGCGGCGCCGCTTCTTCGGCTATCTGAACCTGTTCCTCGCGGCGATGCTGCTCCTCGTCGTCGCCGACAACTACCTGCTGCTGTACTTCGGCTGGGAGGGCGTCGGTCTCGCCTCGTACCTGCTGATCGGGTTCTGGCAGCACAAGCCCACGGCGGCCACGGCCGCCAAGAAGGCGTTCCTGGTCAACCGGGTCGGTGACATCGGCCTGTCCGTGGCGATCATGCTGATGTTCACCACCTTCGGCACCTTCGCCTTCGGGCCGGTGCTGGGCTCCGCCGGTGAGACGTCCGAGGGCATGCTGACGGCCATCGGGCTGATGCTGCTGCTCGCCGCGTGCGGCAAGTCGGCGCAGGTGCCGCTGCAGTCCTGGCTCGGGGACGCGATGGAGGGCCCGACCCCGGTGTCGGCGCTGATCCACGCGGCGACGATGGTGACCGCCGGCGTCTACCTCATCACCAGGTCCGGGGCGATCTTCAACGCGGCACCGGACGCCCAGCTCGCGGTCGTGGTGGTCGGCGCGGTCACGCTCCTCTTCGGTGCGATCGTCGGTTGCGCCAAGGACGACATCAAGAAGGCGCTGGCCGGCTCGACGATGTCGCAGATCGGCTACATGATCCTCGCCGCCGGGCTCGGTCCGATCGGCTACGCCTTCGCGATCATGCACCTGGTGACGCACGGCTTCTTCAAGGCCGGTCTGTTCCTCGGCGCCGGTTCGGTCATGCACGGCATGAACGACGAGGTCGACATGCGCAAGTACGGCGGCCTGCGGAAGTACATGCCCGTCACGTTCGTGACGTTCGGTCTCGGCTACCTCGCGATCATCGGATTCCCGGGGCTCTCCGGCTTCTGGTCCAAGGACAAGATCATCGAGGCGGCGTTCGCGAAGGGCGGCACCGAGGGCTGGATCCTCGGCGCGGTCACCCTGCTCGGCGCCGGTATCACCGCGTACTACATGACCCGCGTGATGATCATGACGTTCTTCGGCGAGAAGCGCTGGCAGCCCGCCCCCGACCCGGACACGGCGCCCGGCGTCGAGCCCGGCGTCGAGGCCGAGCCCGGCGCGATGCCGCACCCGCACGAGTCGCCGAAGTCCATGACCGTCCCGATGATCCTGCTGGCCTTCGGATCGGTCTTCGCCGGCGGCCTGTTCTCCCTGAACAGCGCCTTCGTGAACTGGCTGAAGCCGGTCACCGCGTTCGAGCACGGGCACCCGCCGCTGAGCGCCGCCGCGATCACCACGTCGACGGTCGTCGTCCTGCTGATCGGTGTCGGCATCGCGTACGCGCAGTACGGCCGCAAGCCCGTGCCCGTGGTCGCCCCGCGCGGCTCGCTCCTCACCCGGGCGGCCCGCCGCGACCTCCTCCAGGACGACTTCAACCATGTGGTCCTGGTCCGCGGCGGCGAACACCTCACCCGCTCGCTGGTGTACGTCGACCACACCCTGGTCGACGGGGTGGTCAACGGCACCGCCGCCTCCATGGGCGGACTGTCCGGCCGGCTGCGCACCCTGCAGAACGGCTTCGCCCGCTCCTATGCGGTCTCGATGTTCGGAGGTGCGGCCGTGCTGATCGCCGCGACCCTGCTGATGAGGGCGGTGTGACCGCGATGTCCTTTCCCCTTCTGACGGTGACGGCGGCGCTTCCGGCGGTCGGTGCGATCGTCACCGCCGCCGTGCCCGCCGCGCGGCGCACCGCCGCGAAATGGCTGGCGCTGCTGGTCTCGCTCGGCACGCTCGCCCTCGCGGCGACCGTACTGGTCCGCTTCGACCCGGGCGGCGCCCGCTACCAGCTCACCGAATCGCACGCCTGGATCAAGGACTTCGGCGTGCGGTACGAGCTGGGCGTGGACGGCATCGGGGTCGCCCTGATCGCGCTGACCGCGCTGCTGATCCCGTTCGTCATCCTCGCCGGCTGGCACGACGCCGACCCCCTGGAGAACCGGTCGAAGCGGTGGCGGCCCACCCAGGGCTTCTTCGCCCTGATCCTGATGGTCGAGGCGATGGTGATCCTCTCCTTCGAGGCCACCGACGTCTTCCTCTTCTACATCCTCTTCGAAGCCATGCTCATCCCGATGTACTTCCTCATCGGCGGCTTCGGGGACCGCGCCCACGCGGGCAGCGACGAGAACGCCGCCGCCCAGCGGTCGTACGCGGCGGTCAAGTTCCTCCTCTACAACCTCGTCGGCGGCCTGATCATGCTGGCCGCCGTGGTCGGTCTGTACGTGGTCGCGGGCAACTTCTCGCTGACGGAGATCGCCGCCGCGCGGGCGGACGGATCGCTGGAGATGGCGACGAACACCGAGCGCCTGCTGTTCCTCGGCTTCTTCTTCGCCTTCGCCGTGAAGGCGCCGCTGTGGCCGCTGCACACCTGGCTGCCCAACGCCATGGGGGAGGCGACCGCGCCGGTCGCCGTGCTCATCACCGCCGTGGTGGACAAGGTCGGCACGTTCGCGATGCTCCGGTTCTGCCTCGGCCTGTTCCCCGAGGCCAGCAAGTGGGCGACGCCCGCCATCATCGTGCTGGCGCTGATCAGCATCGTGTACGGGGCGCTCCTGGCGGTCGGGCAGCGCGACATCAAGCGCCTGATCGCGTACGCGTCGATCTCCCACTTCGGCTTCATCATCCTGGGCATCTTCGCGATGACCAGCCAGGGCCAGAGCGGCGCGACGCTCTACATGGTCAACCACGGGATCTCGACGGCCGCGTTGATGCTGGTCGCCGGGTTCCTGATCTCGCGGCGCGGTTCACGGCTCATCGCCGACTACGGCGGGGTGCAGAAGGTCGCGCCGGTGCTCGCCGGCACCTTCCTGGTCGGCGGTCTCGCCACCCTGTCGCTGCCCGGTCTCGCGCCGTTCGTCAGCGAGTTCCTGGTACTGGTCGGCACGTTCGCCCGCTACCCCGTGGCGGGTGTCGTCGCCACCACCGGCATCGTGCTCGCCGCGCTCTACACGCTGGTCCTGTACCAGCGGACCATGACGGGCCCGGTGAAGGAGGAGGTGCGGGCCATGCCCGACCTGAAGCTCCGTGAACTGGCGGTGGTGGCGCCGCTGATCGCGCTGCTCCTCTTCCTCGGCGTCTACCCGAAGCCGCTGACCGACATCGTCAACCCGGCTGTGCGGCACACCATGTCCGACGTACAGCAGCAGGACCCCCGGCCCGAGGTGGAGGCGGCCAAGTGAGCGCAACAGCTGTCCACGCTGACCAAGCCGTCCAGGGCTTCCCCAGCCTGTGGGCGACGGCCGCCGAGCCACTCGGCAAGATCCCGGCCCCGACCATCGAGTACGCCCAGCTGGCACCCGTCCTGATCGTGGCGGGCGCGGCCATCGTCGGCATCCTGGTGGAGGCCCTCGTGCCGCGCCGGGGCCGCTACCACGTCCAGGTGTTCCTGACCGTGGTGGCGCTCGCCGCCGCCTTCGCGGCCGTGGTCGGTCTCGCGGCCTCGGGCCACGGCACCACCAAGGCGCGGATCGCGGCGATGGGTGCCATCGCGGTCGACGGACCCGCCCTGTTCCTCCAGGGCACCATTCTGCTGGCGTCGGTCGTCGCGGTGTTCACCTTCGCCGAGCGGCGCCTCGACCCGGCGCACCACGGCCACCGGGTGGACTCGTTCGCCGCGGAGGCGGCGACCGTGCCCGGCAGCGACCACGAGAAGGCCGCCGTCAAGGCCGGGTTCACCACCACCGAGGTGTTCCCGCTGGCCCTGTTCGCGGTGGCGGGCATGCTCGTCTTCCCGGCCGCCAACGACCTGCTGACGCTGTTCATCGCGCTGGAGGTCTTCTCCCTGCCGCTGTACCTGCTCTGCGCCGTCGCCCGCCGCAAGCGGCTGATGTCGCAGGAGGCCGCGGTGAAGTACTTCCTGCTCGGTGCCTTCTCGTCGGCGTTCCTGCTGTTCGGCATCGCCCTGATGTACGGGTACGCGGGCTCCGTGTCGTACGCGCGCATCGCCGATGTGGTGGACGGCGCGGTCACCACCATCGACCCGGCGCTCGCCTCGACCATGGGCAACGACGTCCTGCTGCTCATCGGGTTCGCGATGGTGCTGATGGGCCTGTTGTTCAAGGTCGGCGCGGTCCCGTTCCACATGTGGACTCCGGACGTCTATCAGGGCGCCCCCACCCCGGTGACCGGGTTCATGGCGGCGGCGACGAAGGTGGCCGCGTTCGGCGCCCTGCTGCGGCTGCTCTACGTGGTGCTGCCCGGGCTGCGCTGGGACTGGCGGCCCGTCATGTGGGCCGTCGCCATCGTCACGATGCTGGCCGGTGCGATCGTGGCGATCACACAGACCGACATCAAGCGGCTCCTCGCGTACTCGTCGATCGCCCACGCCGGGTTCCTGCTGGCCGGTGTCATCGCGGCCACGCCGGCCGGCATCTCGTCCGTCCTGTTCTACCTGGCGGCGTACTCGTTCGTCACGATCGGGGCGTTCGCGGTGGTCACGCTGGTGCGGGACGCGGGCGGCGAGGCGACGCACCTGTCGAAGTGGGCGGGGCTGGGGCGGCGTTCCCCGCTGGTCGCCGCCGTCTTCGCGGTGTTCCTGCTGGCGTTCGCCGGCATCCCGCTGACGTCCGGCTTCTCCGGCAAGTTCGCGGTGTTCAAGGCGGCCGCCGAGGGCGGCGCCGGCGCGCTGGTCGTGGTGGGTGTCATCGCGTCGGCGATCGCCGCGTTCTTCTACATCCGGGTCATCGTGCTGATGTTCTTCAGCGAGCCGAAGCCGGAGGGCCCGACGGTCGCCGTGCCGTCGCCGCTGACGATCACGACCATCGGGGTCGGTATCGCCGTCACGCTGGTCCTCGGCGTCGCGCCGCAGTACTTCCTGGATCTGGCGGGGCAGGCGAGCGTCTTCGTCCGGTAGGCCAGGGCCGCCCCTGGGCGGGTACGGCGCGGATTCGGCGGGGTGCGGTGCGCACCCCGCCGAACGCGTTCCACGGGACTGCCGGGGTGTCCGGCGAGATCCGTCGGAGACTTCCTAGGCCTTCGGGCAGTGGACGTTGGGGTTCCAGGTGGCGAACAGGCCGCTCGGGTTGTCCTTGAACAGCCAGACGTGCAGGTCGTAGTGGATCGGCATGCCGGGCTCATGGCCTTCCATCGGGCCCTCCATCGGCACCCCGAAGATGAACGGCCGGTCCTCGTCCGTCGTCAGGTCCTGGTCCTTGTCCGGTACCAGGTACTCCACGCCCGTCAGGTGTCTCTTGCCGTGCTTGTCCTCCTTGTAGAGGAGGGCGGCCGGCTTGGCCGGGTCGACGGAGCCGATGTGGGCCTCCTTGACGTAGTGGTAGCCCATGCCGCCCGCACCGTCGGGCGACTCGGCACACTCGTCGGAGCGGACGTAGCCGTCCGCGATGGCCTTCTCCTCCGAGCGGTACTTCACCGTCGCGTCGTAGGCCTTCTTCAGCTGGTCGTGGTCGCCGGTGGCGGCGGAGGCCGGGGCGGCGGTGAGGGTCAGTGCCGCGGCGGCGGTCAGGCCGACGGCCGATATCAGATGCTTCCGGTTCATGCGGTGCTCCTTGGTGGTGGGGGGAAGGGCTTCGGCGCTCCCGGGAGGCGGGTGCCTCCCGGGGCGCGTTCCGGGAGGATGGTCCGTCGTGGGCGGTCAGTCCGTCTCGGGACAGCGCACGTCCGGGTTCCACTCCGTGAACAGCCCGTTCGGGTTGTGCTTGTACAGCCAGACGTGCAGGTCGTAGTGGACCGCCACGCCCTCCTCGACACCGGGGGTCGGGCCCAGGAAGGGCTGGCCGAACATCGTGGGACGGTCGTCGTCCGTCTCGACCTTCTGGTCGGCGTCCTCCACGAACCACTCCACGCCGAGCAGCCGCAGCGAGCCGTCCTCGGCCTTCTCGTAGAAGAGCGCCGCGGGCTTGGCCGGGTCGGTGGAGTTGTTCCGGGCCGTGTTGACGTAGTGGTAGCCCATCCCGCCCTCGGCGCGGGAGATGCAGCCCCGCATGGGCTCGTAGCCGTCCTCCACGGCCCGCTCGACGGAGCGGTACCTGTGTGTCGCCTCGTACGTCGTGGCCAGGTCGGCCAGCGCCTTGGGTTCGTCTTCGGCGGCGGCCGAGGCGGGCACGGGACCGGCTATCAGGCTCAGCGTGGTGAGTGTGGCGACGCCGAGGGCGGACATTAGCCCTTTCGGGTGCATGGTGCGCTCCTTGGAAGGCGGGGAAGGGGTCCGGGGCGCCCCGAAGGCGCCGGATGGGTGTCGGGCGAGTTCCCCCCTGCCTCGCCCCCTCTGCAGCATGTGACGCCACGGTCACCGCCGCATGTCGGGACGTCCATCGGACGGAATCCGCCCGGTTCCCGCGACGGGCGGCGCGTGGCATCGTGACCGTACTGCGACTGGTCTGGACCTGTCTCGGAGGAGGAGCGGAGCGATGCGCGGGACGACCGTGTCACCCGGAGCGACGTCACCCGGAGCGACCGGGGAGCCGTGGGCGGCCGACGTGGTGCCGATGCACCGCCTGGAGGTGCCGATGCCCAACGCGCTGCCGTTCGCGATCGGCACGTTCGACACGATCGGCCCGATGTCCCGGGCGGCCTTCCCGCACCGGCACACCTTCTACGAGATCGTGCACGTCACCGGCGGGCGCGGCGCCCATGTGGTCGACCTCGGCCGCGTGGAGCTGCGCCCGCCGCATCTGGGGGTCATCGCTCCCGGCCAGGTCCACCACTGGGAGGGGGCCACCGGGCTCACGGGATCCGTGGTGCTGTTCACGGAGGACTTCCTGCTGGACCACCCCGACGACCGGGACCTCCTGCGGTGGTTGAGCGAGCGGCCCTGGCCCCGTCTGGACGGCCCCGCCGACGCGGCGGTGGCCCGGCTGGTCGCCGACCTCCACGAGGAGTACGCGCGCGGGGCGGACGGCTTCGCGTCGGTGCTGCGGGCGCTGCTGCACGTCCTGGTCGTACGGGCCGCCAGGCTGCCGTGTCCGGCGGACCCCGCCGTCGCCGCAGGCCAGGGCGACGGGGCCGCCGGGGCTGCCGGGGCCGTCAGGGCCGCCGGTCATGCCCGGCCCGCCCGGTCGGACCGGGCCGGCTGGGTCGCCGGGGAGTTCGGCCGCCTCATCGGCTGCGGCGAACCCGCGCTGTGGTCCGTCCGCGCCTGTGCCGACCACATCGGTGTCACCCCCGGCTACCTCGCCGAGGCCGTCAAGGCGGCGACCGGCCGCACCCCGGGGCAACTGGTCCGCGAGGCGCGCACCCAGGAGGCGAAGCGGCTGCTCGCCAAGACCGCTCTGACGGTACGGCAGGTGGCGCTGCGGACCGGCTTCACCGACCCCGCGTACTTCTGCCGCTTCTTCCGCCGCGAGACCGGCGTGAGCCCCGGCGACTTCCGGCGCGGCGGCGATATTCACCATGACCACCGGATCGAGTCCATCGCCCGCGCCGGAGGCGCCGCGTAGGTTCGTCGGCGTTCCCCTGACCCCCCTCCCTCACCGAGGAGCAGGCATGGACGACGCACACGACCACGACCCCCGTCACCCGAGCCGCAAGACCGTGCTGCGGGCCGCGCTCGCCGCCGGAGTCGCCGCGCCCGCCGTGCTCATGGGCGTACCGGCGCTGGCCCGTGCCGTCGGCGGCAGCGGCGGCGCACTGGAGCCCACGCCGGCCTGCGACGACGGCGACGACCCGACCCCGCCGCAGATGGAGGGCCCCTACTTCAAGCCGAACTCGCCGCGCCGTACGTCCCTGCTGGAGCCGAACACGCCGGGTGTCCGGCTCACCGTCACCGGCTATGTCCTCGGGCTCGCGTGCCGACCCGTCACGGGGGCGCTGCTGGACTTCTGGCAGGCGGACGTCAACGGGGCGTACGACAACAGGGGTTTCCGGTTCCGGGGCCACCAGTTCACCGACGACCGGGGCGCTTTCACGCTGACGACGATCGTGCCGGGCCTCTACCCGGGCCGCACCCGCCATCTGCACGTCAAGGTGCAGGCCCCCGGCCGGCCGGTGCTGACGACGCAGCTGTACTTCCCCGGCGAGCCCCGCAACGCCACGGACGCCCTGTTCGACCCGCGTCTGCTGATGACCGTGCGGGACACCGGCGGCGCCAGGGAGGCGTCGTTCGACTTCGTCCTGAACGTGCCGCAGTCGCCCGGGCCCGGCCCCACCCCGAGCCCGACGACACCACCGCCCGGCGGCACCTGGGCCGTGGGCACGGTCTACGCCCCGGGCGCCCGGGTCACCTACGGCGGAGGCGGCTACGTCTGCCTCCAGGGGCACACCGCGCAGCCGGGCTGGGAGCCCCCGAACGTGCCCGCGCTGTGGCGGGCGGGGTGACGGGCACCGTACGCGCCACCGTATGACCACCTCCCCGCGCGGCTGAGCCGTGGGGGCCGCGCGGCCCGGCACCCTGTGAGCCCAGGGTGCCGGGCCATCCCACGCGCCGGTCCTGCGCGCCGGGAGCGGGCGCGGGCGGCGATCCGGCCGGTCAGTCCGCCGGAGTGATCCGGCCGGTCACCTCACCGGAGCGATACGGCCGGTCAGTTCGCCGGAGCGATACGGCCCGTGACCTCGCCGAGCCCGACCTTCGTGCCGTCCGGGCCCGGCGCCCACGCCGTCAGCGTGACCTCGTCGCCGTCCTCCAGGAACGTCCGCTTCCCCGTGGTCAGTTCGAGCGTGTCGCGCCCGTTCCAGGTCAGCTCCAGCAGCGAGCCGCGCTGGTGCACCTCCGGCCCGCTGACCGTGCCGGAGCCGTACAGGTCGCCCGTCCTCAGCGACGCGCCGTTGACGGTCATGTGCGCCAGCTGCTGCGCCGCCGTCCAGTACATCGTCGAGAACGGCGGCTCGGCGACGACCTCGCCGTTGATCCGCACCGTGATCCGCAGGTCGAAGCCGCCCGGCTCCTCCTCCGCCGAGTCGTCCAGATAGGGCAGCAGCGGGAAGTCCCGCGCGGGCGGGGCCACCCGGGCCGTGTCCAGGGCCTCCAGCGGGGTCACCCACGCCGACACCGACGTGGCGAAGGACTTGCCGAGGAACGGACCCAGCGGCACGTACTCCCACGCCTGGATGTCACGGGCCGACCAGTCGTTGAGGAGCGTCAGCCCGAAGACGTGGTCGCGGAAGTCGCCGAGCGGCACCGGGCGGCCCATCTCCGACGGGGTACCGACCAGGAAGCCCACCTCCGCCTCGATGTCCAGCTTCACGGACGGGCCGAACACCGGCGCCGCGTCCGTGGGCGCCTTGCGCTGCCCCGACGGCCGCACCACGTCCGTGCCGGACACGACGACCGTGCCGGAGCGGCCGTGGTAGCCGATCGGGAGGTGCTTCCAGTTGGGCGTCAGCGGCTCGCCGTCCGGGCGGAAGATGTGCCCCACGTTGGTGGCGTGGTGCTCGCTCGCGTAGAAGTCGACGTAGTCGGCCACCTCGTACGGCAGGTGCGAGGTCACCGCGTCCAGCGGGTACAGCAGCGGTTCGATGTCGCCGCGGTGCACGGGCGACGTCACCCAGGCGGTGAGCGCCCTGCGCACATCGCGCCAGGCCGTGCGGCCCGCCGCGAGCAGCGGGTTCAGGGTGGGCTGCGCGAGCAGGCTCGCGTACGGCGAACCCAGCGCGTGCGCCGCCGCGCCCGCGTCGAGCACATGGTCGCCGATCCGCACGCCGAGCCGGCGGCGGCCGGGATCACCGGCGGTGGAGAACACCCCGTACGGGAGGTTGTGCGGGCCGAAGGGGTCGCCTTCGGCCAGGTCGAGCGGGCTCTGCTCGGACTGCTCGGGCATCGGTGCTTGCCTCGCTTTCCACGTGTGTGGGGGACACGTTACGACCGTGGAACGCGCTTCTCCCAGGTGCGGTGGAAGACGACCTCGTCACCGTCCTTGCAGACCACCTCGTCGGAGAGGAGGTAGTGCGTGGCGTCGCAGGCCGCCTCGGACCTGATCTCCACGGTGGCGCGCCACAGCCGGTCGGGGTCGGAACGGCGCAGCCGGAGCGTCCAGTCCGCGCGGGCGCGGGCGGACAGGGGCCCGGACGAGTCGTCGATCGTGTACGTCTCGCGGGCGTCCTGCACGCACTCCAGGCCGTCCGGGTGGACGCGGGCGCGCCCGTGCTCGCCGTAGCCCGGCTCGGCCTCCAGACGCCACGTGCCACGGGCGACGTCCCGCACGACCAGCCGCTCGGGGCGCGGCGGGTCCAGCGTCACCGGGACGCTCACCAGCAGCGGCGGCGCCTGCTCGGGCTCCTCGAACGCGACGGTGCCGTCGCGGGGGCCGGGTGCCCGGACCGGGAGCCGGAGCGTGCTGCGGGCGGGATCCAGGGTGAAGCCGCCCGGGTCGGGGCCCGGCCACAGCAGAGGCCAGTACGCGGAGGACACGGCGAGCCGGACGCGGTGGCCGGGCGCGAAGGTGTGCCCGGCGGCGGCCGGCTCCACGGTGTACGTACGGAACCCGGGGGCGCCGGGCGCCGGCATCCACCGCGCGCCGGCCCCACGGCCCAGCACGCCCCGCGTCACGAGCCGCGACGAGCCGTCCGGGGCGACGTCGCAGATCCGGACGGCCACGCGCGGGTGGGCGACGTCCGTCCGCAGGGAGAGGCGCACCAGCGGGCGGCCCAGGATCTCCAGGGGCGGGCCGTCCACCGGTACGGGCAGGTCGAAGCAGACCGAGCAGGCGTCGTCGGCGCGCTGGTCGGGCGGCAGATCGGCATCGTCCCCGGCCGGCACGAAAGCGCCCCCGTCCAGCCCGGTGTGCGGCGGCGAGTCCACGACGACGACCCCGCGGGGGTCGGCGGGTCCGGTGGGCCCGGTCGGTTCGGTGAGTTCGGTGAGTCCGGGGGCCCTGGGGGGTCTGGCGGCTCTGGAGGGTTCGGTGGGGCTTGTGGGTTCGGTAGGGCTTGCAGGGCCGGTGAGGCTTTCGGGGCTGGTCGGTCCGGTGAGTCCGGTGAGTCCGGTGAGTCCGGTGGGGCGTGCGGGTCCGGTCGGGCCGGTGAGTCCAGATGCTCCGGTGGGGCTTGCGGGTGCCTTCGTGCCCGTCGTGCCCGTCGGGCCGGTCGGGCCCGTGAGGGGCCGCGGGGGGTCGGACAGGGTGTGGGTCACCGGGGTGACGTGCGGGGACGGCCAGGCGTCGTCGGCGACCCAGCGGCGGCCCGTCCAGGAGCGGAGCAGCGGCTCCGCCATGACGCAGGCGCCGTCGGCGGGGGCATCGTTCGGGTGGTCCTTGAGGTGGTGGTCGAACCAGCGGAGCGTCTCCTGGAGGAACCCGATCGCGGGCCCGGGGGGCGCGCCCCGGTCCGGGTACTGGTGCGGCCACGGGCCGAGCACGCCGCGCACCCGGTCGCGCGGCAGCCGTTCCACCAGGCGGAGCACCGTGTCGCGGTACGGGTCGTGCCAGCCGCCGAAGGCCAGGACGGCCGCCCGGATCGTGGCGTACACCGGCCGGTCCCGGCCTTCGGCGGCGGAGCCCGGGGCGGTGAGCCAGGCGGGCAGGAGGGGTTCCAGGGCCTCCAGCCGGGCCGTCCACATCGCGCGCCAGGCATCGCCCACGTACGCGGGGTCCGGCGGGCGGGCCGCGTGGGCGAGCAGGGTCGCGGCCCGGGACAGCGCCCCGCCGCCGAAGCCGAAGCCGAAGCCGGGGCCGAAGCCGGGGCCGATGCCCGAGCCGTCGCCGGTGCCGGTGCCGGTGCCGGTGCCGGAGTCGTCGTCGGGGAAGCGGCCGTCGTACGGGCCGTCCGTGGCGCACACGGCGACGACCGCCGCCAGCGGCGGCGGGGCCAGCGACGCGATCCGCAGCGCCAGCGAGCCGCCCCGTCCGACGCCGATCATGCCGACGCGTCCACTGCACCACGGCTGCTCGGCCAGCCACGCCACCACCGCCGCGCCGTCGGTCAGCGCGGTGCCGCCGTGCCCGGTGTCGGGCACGCCCTCGCTGTTGCCGTGACCGCGCAGGTCGACCCGGACCGAGGCGTAGCCGTGGCCCGCGTACCAGGGGTGGCGCTGCGCGTCGCGCGGGGCGCTCCAGTCCGTCAGCCGGTGCGGCTGGTACTCGACGATCGCCGGGACGGGCCCGGGGGCCGTGACCGGGCGCCAGAGGCGCGCGTACAGCCGTGTCCCGTCGGGCAGCGGGACGCGGATGTCCCGGTGATCCGTCGCGTGGGGGAAGGACGTGCGGACGTGCATGGCGGGGCTCCGGACCGGACGATGGAGGGCACCCGGATCGGCGGGGACGACTCCGGAGAAACCGGGTGAACAAAAGCCGTGCTTCCGGCCTTATCTGCTGATCACGAACATACCGGCGGTGGCGGGAAGGCGCCCACGGGGATCGAAACGGGACCGGATACGCTGACTTGAGTGAATCCAGCGACACATCGACAATCCGTGTGATGGTCAGCAGACAGGAGATCCCCTCGTGACCGCAGTCGGGCCGTTCGGGCTGAGCGTGCGGGACCAGGCTCTCGAAGCCGATGTCCAGACCGGACTGGCGGCTGTCGAGGCCGGGCTCCTCGATGCCACCAAGAGCGACGTGCCGTTCATCACGGAGGCGGCCCAGCACCTGGTCCTGGCCGGTGGCAAGCGGTTCCGCCCGCTGCTCGTGATGCTCGCCGCGCAGTTCGGCGACCCGTACGCGCCGGGTGTCGTGCCCTCGGCCGTGGTCGTCGAGCTCACCCATCTGGCCACGCTCTACCACGACGACGTGATGGACGAGGCCGATGTGCGCCGCGGTGTGGACAGCGCCAACGCACGCTGGGGCAACTCGGTCGCCGTCCTGACGGGTGACTTCCTCTTCGCCCGCGCCTCACACATCCTGGCGGACCTCGGGCCCGAGGCCGTCCGCATCCAGGCCGAGGCGTTCGAGCGCCTGGTCACGGGCCAGATCCTGGAGACGGCCGGGCCGCGCGACGGGCGCGACCCGGTCGAGCACTACCTCGACGTCATCGGCGGCAAGACCGGCTCGCTGATCGCCGTGTCCGGGCGCTTCGGCGCGATGATGTCCGGCGCCGACGAGCGGGTCGTGGACACCCTGACCCAGTACGGCGAGCGGCTCGGCGTCGCGTTCCAGCTCGCCGACGACGTCCTGGACATCGCCTCCGACTCGCACGAGTCCGGCAAGACCCCCGGGACCGACCTGCGGGAGGGCATCCCCACCCTGCCGGTCCTGCACCTGCGGGCGCGGGCGGCGGCGCACGGCCGGGCCGAGGACCTGGCGCTGGTCGAGCTGCTGGACGGCGACCTGACGGACGACGAGCGGCACGCGGAGGCACTGCGGCGGCTGCGTCTGCACCCGGCGCTCGAGCAGGCCCGGCGCGACACCGTGCGGTACGCGCAGGAGGCCAGGGCGATGCTGGCCCCGCTGCCCGACTGCTACGCGAAGGCGGCGCTGGCGGAGCTGTGCGACCTGGTCGTGCACCGCGCCGGCTGACGCGCGGCGGCCCGCCCGCGAGCGTGCTCCCTCAGGGGTGACCCTGATGCCGGGTCATCCCAGAGCAGTACGCGAAGTTGATGCCGGGGACTGACGCTTCCGCCGCGCCGGTGCGGTCAGATGGTGTGACCACACCACGGAGGTAGGGCACACATGGCACCGAACGACAGCGCACAGACCACGCCGGCCCGGAAGAAGGCGGCGCGGTACGTGGTCCCGGTCGCGGTGGCGGGGGTGGCGGCGGCGACCATCGGCCTCGTCCCGGCGCTCGCGGCATCCGGGGACCCCGATCTGCCGAAGATCACAGCGCAGCAGCTCATCGAGAAGATCGCCGCGTCGGACGTGGAGCGGCTGTCCGGCACGGTGAAGGTCAGCACCGACCTCGGTCTGCCGTCGCTCGCGGGCCTCGGCGACCTGGCCGGCGGCTTCGCGGGCGCGGCAGGCGCGACCGGCGGGAGCGGCGCGGACGGCGGCGGGGCGACCGCGTCCCCGCAGGAGAAGCTGATGGAGCTGGCCACCGGGACGCACACGCTGCGGGTCGCCGCCGACGGCCCCGACCGGCAGCGGCTGTCCCTGGTGGACGGCGGCGACGAGTACACGCTCGTCCACAACGGCGCCGAGGCGTGGGTCTACGACAGCGCCGCGAAGGAGGCCCTCCACACGAAGGGCATCGACCACGGCGGCGACGCCGACGCGCGGGAGCTTCCCGCCACGCCCAAGGACCTCGCGGCCGAGGCGCTGGAGGCGGTGGACGACACGACGTCCGTGACGGTCGACGGCACGGCGCGGATCGCCGGGCGCGACGCCTACCAGCTGCTGATCAAGCCCCGGCAGAGCGGCTCCACCATCGGCTCGATCAAGGTCGCGGTGGACGCGGCGAACGGCGTCCCGCTGAAGTTCACGCTCACGCCGAGCGAGGGCGGCAAGGCGGCGATCGACGTGGGCTTCACCAAGATCGACTTCGCGAAGCCCGCGGCGTCCACGTTCGACTTCACGCCCCCGAAGGGCACGAAGGTGACGGAGGCGGACGAGGCGATGGCGCACGAGGGCGAGGCCGACCTGAAGGGCCTGGAGAAGGAGCTTGAGAAGGATCTGAAGAAGGACCTCAAGGACTTCGAAGACGCTGAGGGCGGGGAGGACTTCGGGGACTTCGGCGGCGGTCTGAACGTCATCGGAGAGGGCTGGACCACCATTGCCCAGCTCGGTGGCGGCGAGGCCGGTTCCGCCGAGGGCCCCGGCTCCGGCGACGCGGAGTCCGGGAAGAAGTCCGGCGCGGAGGCCGGCGAACTGCCGCCGGAGGCCGAGAAGTTCCTCGGAGCCCTGGGCGACAAGGTGACGGGCACGTTCGGCTCGGGCACGGTCTTCAAGACCCGCCTCGTCAACGCCCTGCTGACGGACGACGGCAGGGTCTACGTCGGCGCGGTGACGGAGAAGGCGCTGGTGGACGCCGCGAACAAGGCCGCCGCCAAGTAACCCACCGCACACCGCACAGCCCCCTCGGTCCGCCGAGGGGGCTGTGGCGCGTTCCGTTCCTGCCGGATCGCCGGATCGCCGGATCGCCGGGACGCTGGATCACCGAGGACGCCGGGACGCCGGATCGCCGGAACGTCAGCAGGTCAGCAGGTCAGAAGGTCAGCTTGAAGCTGTTGATGTAGCCGGTGTCGTAGCGGGCCACGTCCTGGACCCGGAGCTGCCAGGTGCCGTTGGCGGGCTCGCTCGACGCGTCGACGGTGTAGGTGGTCTGGACGTTGTCGGCCGAGTCGGACGAGCTGGAGTTCTTCAGCCGGTAGGCCGAGCCGTCCGGGGCGACGAGGTCGATGACCAGGTCGCCGCGCCAGGTGTGCACGATGTCCACGCCGACCTTCAGCGCGGCGGGGGCGTTGCCGGTGCGGCCGGTGACGGTCACCGACGAGGTGACGGCCGGGCCGGCGTCCGGGATGGCGACGTCGGCGGTGTTCTCGTACGTGTCACCGGTGGGCGGCTGGGTCGTCCCTGCGGACAGGGTCCACACGGCGTGCGCCAGGGCGTCGCTGTTCCGGTCGAGCGCGGTGTCGTTGATGTTGGACGTGGTGTCGCAGGAGGAGTGGTAGCAGCGGTCGAAGGCCTGACCGGCCGTACCGCCCCACTTCTGCGCCTGGGCGCTGGTCTTCGTACGGCTGGCGCCGGTGAACAGACCGCCGACGGGGATGCCGACGTTCTTGAACGACGCGTGGTCGGAGCGGCCGTCGCCCTCCGTCTCGATCTCCGTCGGGACGCCGATGCCGGCGAACCAGTCCTTGAGCGTCTTCTCGATGACGGGGTCGTCGTCGTAGACGAAGTAGCCGGGGTTCGGCGAGCCGATCATGTCGAAGTTGAGGTAGCCCGCGACCTTGGCCCGTTCGGCGGTGGGCAGGTTGGCGACGTAGTACTTGGATCCCACCAGGCCCAGTTCCTCGGCGCCCCACCAGGCGAACCGCAGGTGCTTCGCGGGCTGGAACCCGGCGCGCGAGACGGCGAGCGCGGTCTCCAGGACGGCGGCCGAACCGGAGCCGTTGTCGTTGATGCCCGCCCCGGAGGAGACGGAGTCCAGATGGGCGCCGGCCATGATCACCTGGTTCGGGTCGCCGCCGGGCCAGTCGGCGACGAGGTTGTAGCCGGTGGCGCCGCTGGTCGTGAACTGCTGGACGGTGGTGGTGAATCCGGCCGCGTCCAGCTTGGCCTTCACGTAGTCGACGGACGCCTTGTAGCCGGGGCGGCCGTGGGCGCGGTTGCCGCCGTTGGCGGAAGCGATCGACTGGAGCTGGTTGAGGTGGGCCTTGACGTTGGCCACGGGGATGTCGGGCGCGGCGACGGCCGAGGCGGGCGTGGCCGGGGCGGTGGCGGGCGCGGCGGTGGCGGCGGGGGCGGCGGTGGCGAGCAGCCCGGCGACGGCGAGCGCGGCGGCGGCGAGGGTGTGTCTGGGTATGCGGTGCGCGGAGAGTGTCATGTGGGGGCTCCGGATTCCGTACGGGGATGGGACGGAACGTGCGAGCGCCCCGTGGTCTCGGTGCCACGGGGCGTTGGAGCTACTGGTGCGCTGTGCGTGCTGAATGGTCAGCGAGAGTGTGACTCACCGTCAAGGGCGGAATCCGGTCACCCGTGTTCGATGACCGGACGCCCGTTCGCCGCCTGCCTCGTTGTGGTCATGTCATGCCGGATTCGGCGCGGCCGGGGCCGGAAGGAGACGTACGGAGAAACGTGAGCGCGCGGCTCAGGCGCGGTCGGCGGCCTCGGCTCCGGAGCCGCTCGCCACGGCCGCCGGAGCGGGAGGCGCGACCGCCGCGCTCCCGGTCCTCGCCTTCGCGTCGGCCGTCAGCCGGAGCGCCTCCGCCCGGGTCCTGTGCGACGTGCGCAGGGCGTCCCAGGTGAGGATCGTCAGCGCCAGCCACACCAGCGAGAAACCGGCCCACCGCTCCGGCGGCATGGCCTCGTGGAAGTACAGGACGCCCAGTGAGAACTGGAAGACCGGCGCCAGGTACTGGAGCAGGCCCAGCGTCGACAGCGGCACCCGGATCGCGGCCGCGCCGAAGCAGACCAGGGGCACGGCGGTGACCAGGCCCGTCGCGGCGAGCAGCGCCCCGTGGCCCGCGCCCGAGCCGCCGAACGTGGCCGTGCCCCGCGAGGCCAGCCACAGCAGGTACGCCAGCGCCGGCAGGAACTGGATCGCGGTCTCGGCGGCCAGCGACTCCAGACCGCCGATGTTGACCTTCTTCTTGACCAGGCCGTAGACGGCGAACGAGAACGCCAGCGTCAGCGAGATCCACGGCGGCCGCCCGTAGCCGACCGCCAGTACCACCACGGCGGCGGCGCCCGTGCCCACCGCCGCCCACTGCGCGGGCCGCAGCCGCTCCTTCAGCAGCAGGACGCCCATGGCGATGGTGACCAGCGGGTTGATGAAGTAGCCGAGGGACGCCTCCACCACCTGGCCGGTGTTCACGGCCCAGATGTAGAGGCCCCAGTTGACCGTGATCACGGTCGCGGCGACGGCTATCAGGCCCAGCTTGCGCGGCTCGCGCAGCAGCTCCCGCACCCAGCCCCAGCGGCGCAGTGCCAGCAGGGCGAGGGCCACGACCGCGAGCGACCAGACCATGCGGTGGGCGAGGATCTCGACCGCGCCCGACGGCTTCAGGAGCGGCCAGAAGAGCGGGACCAGGCCCCACATGCCGTAGGCCCCGATCCCGTACAGGAGCCCCGCACGGTGATCGCGTCGCTGGTCATCCGGCCGATCGCCCCGAAGGTCGCCGCCACCTCGTGCCGCCACCGGCCGCCTCCCGTTGTCCTGTCCGCGCCCCGCGCCCGCGCCCCGGGCCCCGCGTGCCTGTCCTGTCGAAGAAAGGTAGCGCCGCGCGGGCCGGGCTGTCATGCCCGTATTGCCATACGGTCATGACGGCCCTGACCTGCCATGACGCCGGGACGCGGCCACGGGGGTGCGGGGTGCGGGGTGCGGGGTGCGGGTCAGGCGGGCCGGAGCGCCCGCGCCACCGAGTCGGCGAGCGGAGTGGTCGGGCGGCCGATCAGCCGCGCCAGGTCGCCGGGCGTCGCGGCCAGCCGGCCGCGCGCGATCGCCCTGCCGACGTCCACCAGGATCGCCGCGAACGGCTCGGGCAGACCGGCGCCCGTGAGGATCTCCTGGTGCGTCTCGGCGGGGACGGCGGTGTACGTGACGGGCCTGCCGGACTGCCGGGCGACCTCCGCCGCGTACTCGGCGCGCCCGCCGTCCTGGCGGCGGAGACCACCGCGGTGTGCTGCGCGACCCGCCGCCCGATCTCGCTGCCGGAGATCAGCCAGGTCTGGTCGCTGGTGCGCTGGACGGAGCGGCGGTACGGGGCGGTAGAGGAGGCCCGCAGGGCGTACGGCGGGGCCCGGCCCTGAGGGGACTCAGGACCGGGCCCCGGTGACGCGTACCGGACCGGTGTCAGCCGACGACCGTCCAGGTGTCGTTGCCCGCGAGCAGGGCCGCGAGGTCGCCCTTGCCGTGCTGCTCGATCGCCGTGTCGAGCTGCTCGGCCATCCGCGTGTCGTACACCGGCCGCTCGACGCTGCGGAAGACCCCGATGGGGGTGTGGTGCAGCGTGTCCGGGTCGGCGAGTCGCGACAGGGCGAACGCCGTGGTCGGCGACGCCGAGTGCGCGTCGTGGACCAGCACCCGCGACTCGTTCTCCGGCGTCACGGCGACGACCTGGAGGTCACCGGTGGCCGGGTCGCGGACGACGCCCTTGGCACCCTCGGGGCCGAAGCGGATCGGCCGGCCGTGCTCCAGCCGGATCACCGCGTTCTCCGCCTGGTCCTTGTCCTTGAGGATCTCGAACGCGCCGTCGTTGAAGATGTTGCAGTTCTGGTAGATCTCCACCAGCGCCGTACCGGGATGGTCGGCGGCCTGTCGCAGCACCTCCGTCAGATGCTTGCGGTCCGAGTCGACCGTACGGGCCACGAACGACGCCTCCGCGCCGATCGCCAGCGACACCGGGTTGAACGGCGCGTCCAGCGAGCCCATCGGCGTCGACTTGGTGACCTTGCCGACCTCGGACGTCGGCGAGTACTGGCCCTTGGTCAGCCCGTAGATCCGGTTGTTGAACAGCAGGATCTTCAGGTTGACGTTGCGGCGCAGCGCGTGGATCAGATGGTTGCCGCCGATGGACAGGGCGTCGCCGTCACCGGTGACCACCCACACCGACAGATCGCGGCGCGAGGAGGCGAGACCGGTGGCGATGGCGGGCGCCCGGCCGTGGATGGAGTGCATCCCGTAGGTGTTCATGTAGTACGGGAAACGGGAGGAGCAGCCGATGCCGGAGACGAAGACGATGTTCTCCTTCGCCAGGCCCAGTTCGGGCATGAAGCCCTGGACGGCGGCGAGGACCGCGTAGTCACCGCAACCGGGGCACCAGCGCACTTCCTGATCGGACTTGAAGTCCTTCATGGACTGCTTGGCCTCGGCCTTCGGGACCAGCGACAGCGTCCCCCCGGAACCGGGGGCCCCCGGGGTACCCATCGCTCCGGTCACTCCGACCGCTCCGGTCGCCTCAGTCATGGATGGCCTCCTTGAGAGCCGTGGCGAGCTGCTCGGCCTTGAACGGCATGCCGTTCACCTGGTTGTGTCCCCGCACGTCGACCAGGTATCTCGCCCGGAGCAGCAGCGCGAGCTGGCCCAGGTTCATCTCCGGCACGACGACCTTCTCGTACCGCCCGAGCACCTCGCCGAGGTTCGCCGGGAACGGGTTGAGGTGACGCAGGTGCGCCTGCGCGATCGGCTCCCCGGCGGCGCGCAGTCTGCGCACGGCGGCGGTGATCGGCCCGTAGGTGGAGCCCCAGCCCAGCACGAGCGTCCGCGCGCCGTCGGGGTCGTCGACCGCCACGTCGGGGACCTCGATGCCGTCGACCTTGGCCTGGCGGGTGCGGACCATGAAGTCGTGGTTGGCCGGATCGTAGGAGATGTGGCCCGTGCCGTCCTGCTTCTCGATGCCGCCGATCCGGTGTTCGAGACCCGGTGTACCCGGAATGGCCCAGGGGCGGGCCAGCGTGCGCGGGTCGCGCTTGTACGGCCAGAACACCTCGGTGCCGTCGTCCAGCGTGTGGTTCGGCCCGGCCGCGAACCGCACCCGCAGGTCCGGCAGCTCGTCCAGGTCGGGGATCCGCCACGGCTCGGAACCGTTCGCGAGGTAGCCGTCGGACAGCAGGAACACCGGCGTGCGGTAGGTCAGCGCGATGCGGGCCGCCTCCAGCGCCGCGTCGAAGCAGTCCGCCGGCGTCGACGGTGCCACCACCGGCACCGGCGCCTCGCCGTTGCGCCCGTACATCGCCTGGAGCAGGTCGGCCTGCTCCGTCTTGGTCGGCAGGCCCGTGGAAGGACCGCCCCGCTGGATGTCCACGACCAGCAGCGGCAGCTCCAGCGACACTGCCAGACCGATCGTCTCCGATTTCAGCGCCACACCCGGCCCCGACGTCGTCGTCACGGCCAGGGACCCGCCGAACGCGGCGCCGAGGGCCGCGCCGATCCCGGCGATCTCGTCCTCCGCCTGGAACGTCCGCACGCCGAAGTTCTTGTGCCGGGACAGCTCGTGCAGGATGTCGGACGCCGGAGTGATCGGGTACGAACCGAGGTAGAGCGGCAGGTCGGCCTGGTGCGACGCGGCGATCAGCCCGTACGACAGGGCGAGGTTCCCGGAGATGTTGCGGTACGTGCCCGCCGGGAACGCCTGGGTCGCCGGGGCGACCTCGTACGAGACCGCGAAGTCCTCGGTGGTCTCGCCGAAGTTCCACCCCGCCCGGAAGGCCGCCACGTTCGCCTCGGCGATCTCCGGCTTCTTCGCGAACTTCCGCCGCAGGAACTTCTCGGTACCCTCCGTCGGCCGGTGGTACATCCACGACAGCAGCCCGAGCGCGAACATGTTCTTGCTCCGCTCGGCCTCCTTCCGGGACAGGCCGAAGTCCTTCAGCGCCTCCACGGTCAGCGTGGTCAGCGGGACGGGGTGGACGCGGTAGCCGTCCAGGGACCCGTCCTCCAGCGGCGAGGTGGCGTAGCCGACCTTCGCCATCGCCCGCTTCGCGAACTCGTCCGTGTTGACGATGATCTCGCTGCCGCGCGGCACGTCGCCGATGTTGGCCTTCAGCGCGGCCGGGTTCATCGCCACGAGCACGTTGGGCGCGTCGCCCGGGGTGAGGATGTCGTGGTCGGCGAAGTGCAGCTGGAACGAGGACACCCCGGGCAGCGTGCCCGCGGGGGCCCGGATCTCGGCCGGGAAGTTCGGCAGGGTCGACAGGTCGTTCCCGAACGACGCCGTCTCCGATGTGAACCGGTCACCCGTGAGCTGCATACCGTCGCCCGAGTCACCCGCGAAGCGGATGATCACCCGGTCCAGGCGACGGATCTCCTTCTCGTGCCCGCGCCGCTGCGCCGGGGCGCCGCGCCGCTCACCGACGGTCGGGTCTTCGGCCTCCTCGGCCGCGCCGCCGACCTGTCCGGCTGGGCTACTGACCTGGCTGGTCACTGAACTGGACCTCCCTCACAACAAGGGGTCTCCCCGCCGTCTACGGGGGAGCGCTCGGGAGACGGCCGGCCGACCGGCCGTCCCGAAACCCACCCTACGTCGGTAAGGAGGCCCTTCCTCGGACCGCTCACCTGTCGGACGTCTCTTTGAGACATTCTGAGGTCCCGTTTCATCCGCTCGTGTCCCCCTCGGATCGGTTCTCGGGATTTTCGGTTCTCGGGTGGTTCGGTTCTCGGTTCTCGGTTCTCGGGTGGTCCGGTGCCTGGTTCCCGGCTCTCGGGTGGTTCGGGACCTGGTTCCCGGTTCTCGGTCCGCTGCCCGGCTCGGGCGGCGGTTCCGCTCCGGGGGCCGGCTCGTGTGCCTCAGGTGTTCAGGTAGGTCAGCACCGCGAGTACCCGTCGATGATCGCCCTCACTCGGCGACAGCCCCAGCTTCAGGAAGATGTTGCTGACGTGCTTCTCCACCGCCCCGTCGCTGACCACCAGCTGCCGGGCGATCGCCGAGTTCGTCCGCCCCTCCGCCATCAGGCCCAGGACCTCGCGCTCGCGCGGCGTGAGCCCGGCCAGCACGTCCTGCTTCCGGCTGCGGCCCAGCAGCTGGGCCACCACCTCCGGGTCGAGGGCCGTACCGCCGCGCGCCACGCGCACCACCGCGTCCACGAACTCGCGGACGTCGGCGACCCGGTCCTTCAGCAGGTAGCCGACGCCCCGGCTGCTGCCCGCCAGCAGTTCGGTGGCGTACCGCTCCTCCACGTACTGCGACAGCACAAGGACCCCGAGCTCCGGGTGGTCCTTGCGCAGCCGGACCGCCGCCCGCACGCCCTCGTCGGTGTGGGTCGGGGGCATCCGTACGTCGGCGACGACCACATCCGGCAGGGCGCCGTCCGCCGCGAGCGCGTCCACCGTCTTGACCAGGGCCTCGCCGTCCCCGACGCCCGCGACGACCTCGTGCCCCCGGTCGGTCAGGAGACGCGTCAGACCCTCCCGCAGCAGTACGGAATCCTCGGCGATGACCACCCGAACCCTGTCCTCCACGGCCGTGCCGCCCCCCACACACCTACGTCGAAAGGACCGCGCGTCCACGCGGCTTGTCCCCACCAGCATCTCAGCATCCGGGTGCGGATGGGCCGACGCCGGGGAAGAGGAGGACGACCTTCCGCGCGTCGGCGGCGCGGCGCGTTCGGCCGCCCGCGCCGCCCGGCCTCAGCCGCGCCAGGGCAGCTCGGCGGTGACCGCCGTCGGGCCCCCGGCCGGTGACCGCACCGCGAGGACCCCGTCCACCGCGTCCAGCCGGTCCGCGAGCCCCGCGAGGCCCCGCCCCGCCGACACGTCCGCGCCGCCCCGGCCGTCGTCGGCCACCTGGAGCATCAGCCGGTCGCCCGCGCGCCACACGTCGACGGCCGCGTTCCGGGCCCCGGAGTGCCGGGAGACGTTCTGGAGCAGCTCGGACACCGTGAAGTAGGCGATGCCCTCGACGGCGTGCGCGGGCCGCTCGTCCAGGTCGACGGTCACCGTGACGGGGACGGTGCAGCGGGAGGCGATGGCGGAAAGGGCGGCGTCCAGGCCCCGGTCGGTGAGGACGGCCGGGTGGATGCCGCGTGCCAGGTCCCGCAGCTCCCGCAGCGCCGTCTTCACCTCGCCGTGCGCCTCGTCCACCATCGCGGCGGCCGCCTCGGGGTCGTGGGCGAGCTTCTCCTTGGCGAGGCCCAGGTCCATGGCGAGGGAGACCAGCCGGGCCTGCGCGCCGTCGTGCAGGTCGCGTTCGATCCGGCGCAGGTCGGCGGCGGCGGTGTCGACCACCACACCCCGGTCGGTCTCCAGCTCGACCACGCGGGTGGCCAGCCGGGACGGGCCCAGCAGCCCTGTCACCAGGAGCCGGTCGACACCGGCCAGCGCCCGGACGACCCACGGCGACACCAGCACGACCAGCAGGCCGACCACGCTGGTCACGGCCATCTCGAAGGGGGAGTCGAGGTGGTAGCCGTGCGTGCCGTCGCCGTACAGCTGGATGCCGTCCTGCCCGGCGTACATCGGGAAGACCCACTGCCACAGGGGATAGCTGAACAGGCCCCAGCCGACGCTCCAGAAGACCACGGCCACGGTGAACGCGAAGATCGCCCACGGCATGTGCACGAGCGCGTACAGGAAGTGCCGCCACGACACCCCGCTCTTCAGCATGGCGCCCATCCACCTCATGGGACCGCCGCCGGGTCCGGCGCGCACCGGCTCCGGCTCGCCGACGTCCGCCCCCAGCAGGGCACGTGCCCTGGCCCGCTCCACCACGCCGAAGCCGCGGCACAGGGCGAGACCGGCGGCGAGGACCGGGATGCCGAGGAACGTCACCAGCAGCCCGGCGCCGGCCGAGCCCATCGCGACGGCGCAGCCGAAGTAGAAGACGCTGAGCGGCAGTCCGAGCAGCAGATGGCCGAATTCGCGCCAGGTGCGCGCCTCCAGCGGAGCGCGCAGGGCGGCGGGGAGGCGCGGGGGACGCCCGGAAGAGGTGTCCGGTCCGTATGCGAGGGCCATGGGATCGTGTCCGTTTCTTCTCAAGACGCGCGGCTTCTTCTCAAGACGCGCGGCTCTGCCTGCCGGGTCTGCCTGCGGGGGCTGCCTGCCGGGTCTGCCTGGCCACCAGCCTGCTGCGGCGGCGGCCCCGGCACCATGAGGGCTGTCGCCGTTCCGGCCGGGGGTTGTCCCTACCCCGGACGGGCCTCCCGGCGCTCGGGAGGCCACACCGGCCGCAGCGCATACCACCGCGCCGCGCATACCACGGCGCCGCGCGTGCGGCCTCGGGCCGGGCGGGGCACACCTCGGCGCCGCGCGGCTCCCTCGTTCCCGGCCCCGCGAGGGTGCCGCCGGGCCGTCCGGGCATGTTTCCGTGCCGGACGGGCTATCTCCGTGCCGCCGGGGGCGGGGTCTCGCGGCCGCGCCAGGGCAGTTCCGCCGTGACCGCCGTCGGGCCGCCCACCGGGGACTCCAGGACGAACAGGCCGTCCACCGCACCCAGGCGTTCGGCGAGGCCCGCCATACCGGTGCCGCCGTCGAGGCGGGCGCCGCCCCGGCCGTCGTCGGTCACCTGGAGCATCAGCCGGTCGCCGGCCCGCCATACGTCGACGGTCGCGGTGCGGGCCCGCGCGTGCTTCGACACGTTCTGGAGCAGCTCGGAGACCGTGAAGTAGGCGATGCCCTCGATCGCCTCGGCCGGCCGCTCGTCCAGGTCGACGGTCACCGTGACGGGGACGGTGCAGCGGGAGGCGATGGCGGAAAGTGCGGCGTCCAGGCCCCGGTCGGTGAGGACGGCCGGGTGGATGCCGCGTGCCAGGTCCCGCAGCTCCTGCAGGGCGAGCTTCACCTCGCCGTGCGCCTCGTCCACCATCGCGGCGGCCGCCTGCGGGTCCTCGGTGAGCTTCTCCCTGGCGAGGCCGAGCCCCATGGCGAGGGCGACCAGGCGGGCCTGCGCCCCGTCGTGCAGGTCGCGTTCGATCCGGCGAAGATCGGCGGCGGCGGTGTCGATGACCACGCCCCGGTCGGACTCCAGTTCCGCGATCCGGCGCTCCAGTTCGTCGGACGGCCCGAGCAGACCGCGCACCATGGCCCGGTCGGCGTTGGTCAGTGCCCGGGTGACGAACGGCAGCACCGGCCAGAGCACGATCAGGCTCACCAGCGCCAGCGCGAAGGTCAGCACGCCCCACGGCAGCCGGATGAACTCGAACAGCACCGTCCGCCAGGCCACCGGGTCCTTCAGCCGCGTCCACAGCCGGGGCAGCAGCCCGTCACCCGGCCGGTGCGGCAACGGGCTCGGCTCCTCCACCACCACGCCGAGCAGCGCCCGCGCCCGCGCCCGCTCCGCCCGGCCGAGCAGCCGTGCCCCGGCCAGCCCAGCGCCGAGCAGCGGCAGCCCGATCACGGTCACCGACAGCCCCGTACCGACGGCGGTCGCCGCGACGACGTAGACGAACCCGACGAGGGCGACCGGCAGGCTGGACAGCAGATACGCGACCTCCTTCCAGGCCGGCCTGCCGAACGCGATACGGGCGGGGGCGGGGCCGTGGCCGGGGCCTCCGTCGTGCGGCCGGGGGTCGGTGGTGTCGATGCTCGCGGTCATACGGGCCAGCCTGCCGGGCGGAAGACGCGCACGCCATGGGGTTCGTGGGTGAGGGACAGTAGGGGTAACCCCACCTGAAGTGCGGCACGGCTGATTACCGGGCCTTTGCCAGGGCCTAGACTCCCGTGCGTACAGATCGCCGAATCGGCGCCCGAGGGGGCAGGAAGCGAGGGACGGACGTGACGGACGTGACCGACGTGCCGGAACCGACCTGGCTCGCGGCCGGTTACTTCCAGAGCTACTCGGTCGTCGGCCTGCTGGCCGTCGTCGGCGTGCTCTTCGTCGCGGTCGCGTTCGCGGCGGGGCGCCTGCTGCGGCCCGTCGTACCGACGCCGGAGAAGCTCCTGACGTACGAGTGCGGGGTCGACCCCGTGGGGGAGGGCTGGGCGCACACCCAGGTCCGCTACTACGTGTACGCCTTCCTCTATGTGATCTTCGCGGTCGACTCGATCTTCCTCTTCCCGTGGGCGACCGTCTTCGCGGCCGCCGGATACGGCGCCACGACGCTGGTCGAGATGTTCATCTTCCTCGGCTTCCTCGCCGTGGGCCTGCTCTACGCGTACAAGAAGGGCGTCCTGACATGGACGTGACTCCAGGCACCACTCACGAGCCGGTTCCGCTGCCCGAGCCGAAGAGACTCGGTGTGCTGTCCCGGCTGGCGCCCGAGCCCATGAAGGTGGTCCTGAACTGGGGCCGCCGCTACAGCCTCTGGGTCTTCAACTTCGGTCTCGCCTGCTGCGCCATCGAGTTCATCGCGGCCTCCATGGCCCGGCACGACTTCATCCGGCTCGGCGTGATCCCGTTCGCGCCCGGACCGCGCCAGGCCGACCTGATGATCGTCTCCGGCACGGTCACCGACAAGATGGCGCCCGCCGTGAAGCGGCTGTACGAGCAGATGCCCGAGCCGAAGTACGTCATCTCCTTCGGCGCCTGCTCCAACTGCGGCGGCCCGTACTGGGACTCGTACTCGGTCACCAAGGGCGTCGACCAGATCATCCCCGTCGACGTGTACGTACCGGGCTGCCCGCCCCGCCCCGAGGCGCTGCTGCAGGGCATCCTCAAGCTCCAGGAGAAGATCGCCCGCGAGTCGCTCGGCGAGCGCTACGGGCACGGCCGCCGCACCCCGGCCGCCGCGCTGAGCAGCCCGCTCGTCGCCCCGCCGGCGCCGCCCGCCGGAGGAGGCGCCGCCGAATGAACGCCTACGACTCCCTGCCCGACGCCGTCACCGCCGTCTTCGGCGACGAGGCCACCGCCGAGCGGACGTACGACCTGCTGACCGTCGACGTCCCCGCCGGCTCGTGGATCCCCGCGCTGGAAACCGCCCGCGAAAAGCTCGGCTGCACCTACTTCGACTGGCTGAGCGCCGTCGACGAGCCCGGCACCGGCTTCCACGTCTGCGCCCATGTCGTCGCCCTGGAGGGCGGCCGGGTCCGCCGTCTGCTCGTGCGGACGACCGTCCCGCACAGCGCCCCCGTGCTCCCCACGGCCGTCCCCGTCTACGCGGGCGCCGCCTGGCACGAGCGCGAGACGCACGAGATGTTCGGCGTGGACTTCCGGGACCACCCGCACCTGGTCCCGCTGCTCCTCCCCGACACCTTCGAGGGCCACCCGCTGCGCAAGGACTTCGTCCTCGCCTCCCGCGTCGCCAAGGCGTGGCCCGGCGCCAAGGAACCTGGCGAGTCCGACCACGGCGGCCCGAAGCGGCGCCAGATGCTGCCGCCCGGCGTACCCGACCCCAACGAGTGGGGCCCGCTCAAGGGCCAGCTCCCGCCCGCCCCGGCCCGCACTCCCCGAGCCGCCGGCGACCGCCCCGCCCGTACGCCCCGCGCCGCCGGCGACCGCCCGGTCCGCCGCACGCGCACCGCGAGCGAGGGCTCGGCAAGCCAGGCGCCCGACACCCCGGCGGCGACCCCGCCGAGCCGCCCGCGCGGCACGGACGCGCCCTGGAACAACCCGCGCCCGGCCTTCGAAGAGCCCCCGGCCCCCGCGCCGGACACGACCCCGGCCCCCGCCCCGAAGCCGGACGCGACCCCCGCGCCTGAGCCCGAGCCGACCCCGGCCCCGGCTCCCGCACCGGACGCGACCACCGCCCCGACCCCCGAGCCGGAGGCGACCCCCGCCCCTGAGGCCGAGCCCGGGGACACCGACCGACGCCCTGAAGGAGACGCGTGAACGACGCACTCGACGTCGCCCTCCGCCTGGTCGTCGTCTTCGCCGTGTTCCTGACCTTCCCGCTACTGATCGGCCAGACCGAGCACAAGGTGATGGCCCATATGCAGGGCCGCCTCGGCCCCATGTACGCCGGAGGCTTCCACGGCTGGGCGCAGCTCGTCGCCGACGGGGTGAAGTTCGCGCAGAAGGAGGACGTGGTCCCGGCCAACGCCGACCGCCGCATCTTCCAGCTCGCGCCCGCCATAGCGCTGCTGCCGTACCTCCTCGTCCTCGTCGCCATCCCGATCGGCCCGAGCGAGGGCGCGGTCGGCGTGGTGGTCGACGCGGGCATCTTCTTCGTCCTCGCCGTCATGGGCGTCGGCGTGCTCGGCTCGCTCATGGCGGGCTGGGCGTCCGCCAACAAGTTCTCCCTCCTCGGCGGTCTGCGGACCGCCGCGCAGCTGCTGGCCTACGAGCTGCCCATGCTGCTGGCCGCCGCGTCCGTCGCGATGGCGGCCGGCACGGTGTCCCTCCCCGGCATCCTGAACGCCTTCGAGTGGTGGTGGCTGCCGTGGCAGATCGTCGGCGCCCTGGTGTTCTTCGTGGCCGGCCTCGCGGAGCTCCAGCGACCGCCCTTCGACATGCCGGTCGCCGACTCGGAGATCATCTTCGGTGCGTACACCGAGTACACCGGCCTGCGGTTCGCGCTGTTCCTGCTCGCCGAGTACGCGGGCATCGTCGTGCTGTGCGGTCTGACCACCGTCCTGTTCCTGGGCGGCTGGCACGGCCCGTTCGGGGCCGACGGCCTCGGCTGGGTGTGGACCCTGCTCAAGACGGCCGTGCTCGCCTTCATCGTGATCTGGCTGCGCGTCAGCTTCCCGCGACTGCGTGAGGACCAGCTCCAGAAGCTGGCCTGGACCACGCTTGTCCCGCTCGCCCTCGCCCAGATCGCCCTCACCGGCATCGTCAAGGTGGTGATCTAACAGATGTCGCCCATCCCCGGATCCGGCCTTGCCAAGGGCCTCGCCGTCACCCTGCGCACGATGACGAAGCGGTCCCACACCGCGCAGTACCCGGACGTCCAGCCCGAACTCCCGCCGCGCACCCGCGGCGTGATCGGTCTGTTCGAGGAGAACTGCACGGTCTGCATGCTGTGCGCCCGCGAGTGCCCCGACTGGTGCATCTACATCGACTCCCACAAGGAGACGGTGCCCGCCGCCACGCCGGGCGGCCGCGAGCGCAGCCGTAACGTCCTCGACCGGTTCGCCATCGACTTCGCGCTCTGCATGTACTGCGGTATCTGCATCGAGGTGTGTCCTTTCGACGCGCTGTTCTGGTCGCCCGAGTTCGAGTACGCGGAGACCGACATCCACGACCTCACCCACGAGCGGGACAAGCTCCGCGAGTGGATGTGGACGGTGCCGGAACCGCCCGCCCTGGACCCCGGCGCGGAGGAGCCGAAGGAGGTCGCGGCGGCGCGCAAGGCCGCCGAGAAGCAGGCCGCGGCCCAACAGGAGGCCACCGCCCAGCACGACGCTCCCACCGACACAGAGGGAGGCACCGCGTGACGCTCGCCGCCGCCGCCAACGGCTTCCTGTCGCCGACGGGCGTGGAGATCGCCTTCGTCCTCGTCGGCCTCGTCACCCTCGGCGCGGCCGTCGTCGCCGTCACCAGCCGGCAGCTCGTGCACGCCGCCCTGTGGCTGGTCGCGGCGCTCGGCGGGCTCGCCGTCGAGTACCTCCTCCTCACCGCCGAGTTCATCGCCTGGGTACAGGTGCTGATCTACGTGGGGTCCGTCGTCGTCCTCCTCCTCTTCGGGCTGATGCTCACCAAGGCGCCCATCGGCCGCTCCCCTGACGCCGACTCGGGCAACCGCCCCGCCGCGCTCGTCGTGGCGGGCGCCGCCGCGGCCGCCCTCCTCTGGGTCGTCCTGGACGCGTTCCGCACCACCTGGATCGACCTGGACGGGCCCGCCCAGGGCTCCACCAGGGTCACCGGCGAGATGCTCTTCCGGCACTGGGTGCTGCCGTTCGAGGCGCTCTCCGTGCTGCTCCTCGCGGCGCTCGTCGGCGCGATCGTCATCTCCCGCAGGAACGCCGCGGCGACGGCCACCGACCAGGAGGGCACGCGCTGATGCACCTCGCCTACCCCGCCGTCCTCGCCGTCCTGCTGTTCTGCACCGGCCTGTACGGAGTGCTCGCCCGCCGCAACGCGATCCTGGTCCTGATGTCCGTCGAGCTGATGCTCAACGCCGTCAACCTCAACCTGGTCGCGTTCGACGTCTGGCTCCGCGACACCCTGCACGCCGGCCAGGCGCTGACCCTGTTCATCATCGCCATCGCCGCCGCCGAGATCGGCATCGGTCTGGCGATCGTCCTGATGGTGTACCGCAACGGGGGCACCTCGGACATCGACAAGCTCCGCGACACCGCCGAGACCACCGAGACCGCCGAGCACGCGGACTCCGACGTACCGGCCGGCGAGAAGGCTGAGGCCACCGCGTGACCACCACGACCCTCGCCGTCCTCGTCCCCCTCCTTCCGTTCCTCGGCGCCGCCGCCGGTCTCCTGCTGGGCCGTACCGCGCCCGGTTTCGTCCGCCCCCTGGCGGTCCTGCCGACGCTCGCCGCGTTCGCCCTGGCCGTACTGGTCGCCGTCCGCCAAGGCGGCGGCGCGGCGGTCGACGCCGCCACCCGGCTCACCCCGACCGGCTCGGTCCCCGTCGAACTCGCCCTGCACCTCGACGGCTTCGCGGCGCTGACGGCCGTCCTCGTCTGCCTCGTCGCGTCCTGCGTGCAGATCTACTCGACCGGCTACCTGCGCGACGACCCGCGCTACCCCTCGTACGCCGCGCTCGTCTCCCTCTTCACCTCCGCGATGCTGCTCGTCGTCTACTCGGGCGACCTGATGGTGCTGCTGGTCGGCTGGGAGATCATGGGCATCTGCTCGTACTTCCTGGTCGGCCACTACTGGGAGACCCCCGAGGCACGGGCCGCCTCCCTCAAGGCGTTCCTGGTCACCAAGCTCGGCGACGTCCCCTTTCTGATCGGCCTGTTCGCGCTGGCCACCGACGCCGGCACGTTCCGGATCACCGGGATCCTCGGCGCGGTCGGCGCCGGAGCCATCGACCACCCCACGCTGGTGGCGCTGCTGCTCCTCGCCGGTGTCGCGGGCAAGTCGGCGCAGTTCCCGCTGCACACCTGGCTCCCCGACGCGATGGCCGGTCCCACGCCGGTCTCCGCGCTGATCCACGCCGCGACGATGGTCGCCGCCGGTATCTACTTCATCGCCCGTCTCCTCCCGGTGTTCGCGGCATCCGCGGCCGCCATGACCGTGCTCGCCGTGATGGCCGCGATCACGATGGTCGGCTCGGCCCTCGCCGCGCTCGCCCAGGACGACATCAAGCGCGTCCTCGCCTACTCGACCATCGGCCAGCTCGGCTACATGTCGGGTGCCCTGGCCGTCGGCGACCGGGGCGCCGCCGTCTTCCACCTCCTGTCGCACGGCGCGTTCAAGGCCCTGCTGTTCCTCGCCGCCGGCGTGATCATCCACGCCGCCGGCACCAACTCGCTCGCCGCCATGTCCCGTATGGGGGGCCTGGCCAAGCGCATCCCCGACGCGTACTGGACGATGACGGTCGCCCTGCTCGCGCTCGCCGCGATCCCGCCGTTCGCCGGCTTCTTCTCGAAGGAAGCCGTTCTCGTCGCCGCCGAGCACACCGCCATCGGCGACCGGGACATCGCCCCGGCCGGGGCCGGCTGGACCGTGCTGGTCGCCGGTCTGCTGACCGCCCTCCTCACCGCCGCGTACGCGACGCGCCTGTGGCTGCTCGCCTTCCGGGGCCGCGGGGCCGAGGCCCCCGAGCACGGCCGGCAGCCCGCCGTCATGACCACCGTCCTGTGGGTGCTGGCCCTGCCCTCCCTCGCGTTCGGCCTCGCGGCCCTCGTCCTGGACGACTGGTTCGACGGCAACGCCCTCACCCCGACCGTCACCACCGCGGTCCTCGGCACGGGCGTCGCCCTCGTCGGCGGTCTGATCACCTACGGCGCCTGGCGGCACACCACGGCCGCCGCCGCCCGTGTCCCCATGGGCGCCGTGGCGGCCCACCCCGATGCCGAGCCCGCCGTCTCCGAGGCCGAGGCCATCGCCACGCACACCCCCGCGTACGGCTCCATCGCCTCGGCGCCCGACCCCGCCGACCCGGGGCGGCTGCTGCTCGGCCCGCTGCACCGGCACGCGGCCGCCGGCTTCCACCTCGACGCCGTCTACACCGCTCTGTTCGTACGCCCCGTCCAGGGAGCGGCCTCACTGGTCCGCTTCCTCGACCGGGAGGTCGTCGAGACGTACGTACGCGGCGCGGGCACCGCCACCGGTCTGCTCGGCGCTGCCGTCCGCCGCGCGCAGACCGGCAATGTGCAGACCTACCTCAGCGTCCTGCTCGCCGGCTCCGTCGTCCTGGCGATCGCCGCCGTCGCCCTTGCCACCGTCAACGCGGGATCGTGAGCCGTGATCGATATCAGCGCATCCGTGATGCAGTTCCTTCTCGCGTTCATCGTCGCCGGCCCGCTCATCGGCGCCGCCGCCGCTCTCCTGCCGGCCCCGCCCGGGCTGAGGGGGACGTCACCGGACCAGGCAGTGCTGCGCCACGGCGTGACCGTCACCGGCGCGGTCCTCGCCGCCGCGATCGTCCTCACCCTCGGCTTCGACCACGACCAGCCGTCGCGGATGCAGGCCACGACGGACATCAGCTGGATCAAGGCACTCGATGTGCGGATCCACCTCGGTGTCGACGGCATCTCCCTCCCCCTTCTGGTCCTGACCGCGCTGCTGACCTTCCTCTGCGCGCTGTACAGCTACTTCAAGATGCCGTCCGGCGGGTCGCCGAAGGGCTTCGTCGCGCTGCTCCTCGTCCTCGAGTCCGGCACGCTCGCGACCTTCGCCGTCCTCGATCTGCTGCTGTTCTTCCTGGCGTTCGAGATGGTCCTCATCCCGATGTACTTCCTCATCGCCCGCTGGGGCGGCGAGGGGCGGCAGCCCGCCGCCTGGCGGTTCATCCTCTACACGCTGCTCGGCTCGGTCGTCATGCTGCTCGGCCTCCTGCTCGTCGGGCTGAAGGCCGGCACCTTCGACATGGTGGCACTCGCCACTGACAACGGCCGGGGCATCAGCACATCCGTGCAGGTCATCGCCGTTCTCGCGATCGGTGTCGGTCTCGCGGTCAAGACTCCGATGTGGCCGCTGCACAGCTGGCTGCCGGACGCCCACACCGCCGCCCCGACCGTCGGCTCGGTCCTCCTCGCCGGTGTCCTGCTGAAGATGGGCACGTACGGTTTCGTCCGCATCCTCCTGCCGATCGCACCCGACGGCATGCGCGTCTTCGCGCCCTACCTCGCCGCGTTCGCCGTCGCCGGCATCATCTACGGGTCACTCGCCTGCCTCGCCCTCGCCCGGCCGGGCACCAAGGGCGACCTGAAGCGGCTCATCGCGTACTCGTCCGTCGGCCACATGGGCTTCGTCCTCCTCGGTATCGCCACCATGACGCCCACCGGCGTCAACGGCGCGCTCTTCGCGAACATCGCCCACGGCCTCATCACCGGCCTGCTGTTCTTCCTCGTCGGAGCCATCAAGGACCGGTACGGCACCGCCGACCTCGACGCGCTCGCCGGAGCCACCGGCGCCGCCCTCTACGGCCGCGCCCCCCGCCTCGGCGGCCTCCTCGCCTTCGGCGCCGTCGCCTCCCTCGGGCTGCCGGGCCTCGCCGGTTTCTGGGGCGAGATGCTCGCCCTGTTCGGCGCGTTCCGGCCCGCCGAAGGACTCAGCCGACCCGCGTTCCTCACGTTCATGGCCATCGCCGCCGTCGGCACGCTGCTCACCGCCGCGTACCTCCTCGTCGTGGTCCGCCGCGTCTGCATGGGCGCGAAGCCCGCGGACGACCAGCCGCGGCCGGCCGACGTCCAGCCGTACGAGTTCGCCGCCTGGACGCCGCTGGCCGCCCTCACCGTCCTCGCCGGCCTCTGGCCCGCGGTCCTCCTCGGCCTGACCGATCCGGCCGTGCAGAAGCTCCTCGCAGGAGGCAAGTCGTGACCGTCGCCGCCACGAGCGCAGCCCACCTCGCCCGGTCCGCCGAACCCGTGCGGACGGCCGAGCTGGTCCAGACCGTCGACTGGGCCGTCATCGCGCCGCCCACCATCGTCGCCGTCGTCGCCCTGGCCGTGCTCGTCGCCGACCTGTTCGTGCCGGCGGCGCGCAAGCCGTTCCTCGGCTGGACCGCGATCGCCGGACTCGTCGCCGCGCTCGCCGCCCTCGTACCGCTGCGCGCGGGCGACCGCGCCACCTTCTGTCTGACCACCGACACCGCCGTCTGCAGCTACACCGCCGACCGCTTCACCCTGGTCATCCAGTTCCTGGTGCTCGGCGGGGCCCTCCTGACGGCGCTGCTGTCGCTGACCGAGACCAGGGAGAAGCTGCCCGCCGGGGAGTTCTGGTTCCTGCTGCTGTCCTCGGCGGCGGGCGCCGCCCTGCTGCCCGCCTCCCGGGACCTGGCGACCCTCGTCGTCGCCCTGGAGGTCGCGTCGCTGCCCGCCTTCGCGCTCGTCGGCCTCAAGCGCGGTGACCGGATGTCCGGTGAGGCGGCGCTCAAGTTCTTCCTCTCCTCGGTCACCGCGACCGCCGTGACCCTGCTCGGCGTCAGCTTCCTGTACGCCTCCACCGGCACCCTGCACCTCACGGAGATCGCCCAGCGCCTGGACGACGTCCCCGTCCAGCTGGCCACCCTCGCCAAGGCCGGCGCCGCCCTCACCCTCGTGGGCTTCGCCTTCAAGACGGCCGCCGCGCCGTTCCACTTCTGGGTCCCCGACACCTACGTCGGCGCGCCGCTGCCCGTCGCGGCCTACCTGTCCGTCGTCGGCAAGGCGGTCGGCTTCACCGGGCTCATCCTGGTGACGGTCGTCGCCTTCCCGTCGTACGCGGACGTATGGGGTCCCGCGCTGGCCGTGCTGGCCGCGCTGACCATGACCGTCGGGAACGTCGCCGCCCTCCGGCAGGTCTCCACGCGCGCGTGGAGCGCCGTCAGGCTGCTGGCGTGGTCGTCGGTGGGCCAGGCCGGCTACCTCCTGGTGCCGATCGCGGCCGCCGCGTACTCCAGCGACGACCAGATCGGCGCCACCGTCGCGTACGCCCTGATGTACGCCGTCGTGAACCTCGGCGCCTTCGCCGTCGCCGCGCTGGTCGCCCGCAGCCACCCCGCCAACCGGCTCGCCGACTACCGGGGCCTGTACGCCGAGCGGCCGGTGACCGCGCTGGTCATGGCGTTCTTCCTGCTCTGCCTGGCCGGCCTGCCGCCGGGCATCATCGGACTCTTCGCCAAGGTGGTCGTCTTCTCGGCGGCCGTCGACGCGGGCCTCGGCTGGCTGGCCGTGATCATGGGTGTCAACGTGGTCGTCGCCCTCTACTACTACCTGCGGTGGACGGCGGTGCTGTTCCGCGCGCCGGAGCCCGCGCCCGCACCGGAGGAAGCCGCGCCCGTACGCGCGGAGGCCGCACGCGCGGAGGCCGCGCCCGCCGGAGCCGTGGCCGTCGCCGCGGCCGTACCGCAGCGGGAGGCGACCCCCGTGCCGCTCACCCTCGCCATCGCCCTGACGGCGGTCGCCGGTGTGCTGCTGTCCGGCTACCCCCAGACGGTGCTGCGCTTCGCCGCCACCAGCCTCTTCTGACCCGCTATAGGAGCAACACCCGTGCTGAACGGCTTCAAGGACTTCATACTCCGCGGAAACGTCATCTCCATGGCCATCGGTCTGGCCGTCGGATCCGCCTTCACCGCCGTCGTCACCGGCTTCAGCAACGCGTTCATCGCGCCCCTCATCGGCCTGGCCACCGGCTCGGTCGGCGACTTCGGCAAGGCGCACTTCTCCATCGGCAGGACGGACTTCCCGTACGGCCTCTTCATCAGCGCCGCCCTCGCCTTCGTGATCACCGCGGCGGTGCTCTACTTCCTCGTCGTCGTCCCGATGATGAAGGTCCAGAACCGTTTCAAGCGGGACGAGCCGTTCGACATCAAGGCCCGGTTGCGCGACTGCCCCCGCTGCTACTCCTCCGTCCCGGCCGTCGCCAGCCGTTGCGCCCACTGCACCAGCGAGATCGAGCCGGTGCACGAGGCGCTGGAGAAGGCGGGACTGCCCGCGCAGCGCTGAACCACCCGTACGGAGCAGCCCGCCGCCCCTGTGCGCCGGGGAACCAGCCACTCCCGCCTGGCGTTGACCAGTACGGGAGGGTCCACTGAAGAGTGGAGCAGCATCAGCGAAGGGTTCCCCTGCCGCACCACTTGGAGGGCGTACCGTGCACCGCCGGCACAACGGGCTCAGGACGGCCGTACTCCTCGGAGGACTGTCCGCGCTCATCATCCTGATCGGCAGCTTCTTCGGGCGTACGGGCCTGCTCGTCGCGGTCGTCGTCGCCCTCGGCACGAACGCGTACGCCTACTGGAACAGCGACAAGCTGGCGCTGCGGGCCATGCGCGCCCGCCCGGTCAGCGAGTTCCAGGCCCCGCAGCTGTACCGCATGGTGCGCGAACTCTCCACGCAGGCCCGGCAGCCGATGCCGAGGCTGTACATCTCACCGACCCAGGCGCCCAACGCCTTCGCGACCGGCCGCAACCCGCGCAACGCTGCGGTCTGCTGCACCGAGGGCATCCTGCGGCTCCTGGACGAGCGGGAGTTGCGCGGCGTCATCGGCCATGAGCTCAGCCATGTCTACAACCGGGACATCCTGATCTCCTCGGTCGCCGGCGCCCTCGCGTCGGTGATCGTTTTCCTGGTGAACTTCGCCTGGCTCATCCCGATAGGCCGCTCGGACGACGAGGAGGGGCCGGGTCTGCTGGGCATGCTGCTGATCATGATCCTGGGTCCGCTCGCCGCGTCCGTCATCCAGCTCGCGGTCAGCCGCTCCCGGGAGTACGAGGCGGACGCGTCCGGCGCGCGGCTCACCGGCGATCCGCTGGCCCTGGCGAGCGCCCTGCGCAAGCTGGACGCGGGGACGAGACAGCTCCCGCTGCCGCCCGAGCCCCGGCTGGAGACCGCGAGCCATCTGATGATCGCGAACCCGTTCCGGCCGGGCCAGGGAATGTCCCGCCTGTTCTCGACCCACCCGCCCATGGCAGAACGCATCACCCGACTCGAGCAGATGGCAGGTCGCCGCCCGTGAAGACGATCCTCAACCTCATATGGCTGGTCCTGAGCGGCTTCTGGCTGTTCCTCGGCTACGTGGCAGCGGGTCTCCTGCTGTGCGTCACGATCATCGGCATCCCGTTCGGCGTCGCCGCGTTCCGTATCGGCGTCTACGCGCTCTGGCCGTTCGGGCAGACGGTGGTGGACCGCCGGGACGCGGGAGCGGCGTCCTGCGCGGGCAACGTGCTGTGGCTGCTGCTGGCCGGCTGGTGGCTCGCGCTCGGCCACATCGTCACCGGCATCGCCCTCTGCGTCACGATCATCGGTATCCCGCTGGGCATCGCGAACTTCAAGCTGATCCCGGTCTCGCTGCTCCCGCTGGGCAAGGAGATCGTCCCCTCGGACCAGCCGTTCGCGGCCCGCTGACCAGTCCGCCGACCCGCTCGCCGGGAACCTGCCCGCCGACCCGCCCCCTGGCCGCCCGCCGACCCGCCCGCACCGGGGCACGACGCGCGAGCGCGGGTCGGCGGCCCCGTCAGCCCCGGCCCCGGCGGACCGCGTACAGGACGGCGCCCGCCGCCAGGACGGCCGTGCCCGCCATGACCGACGTGGGCGGCAGCGCGAAGGCGAGCAGCAGGCAGCCCGCGAGACCGCCCGCCGCCAGGATCCGTACCGACCAGCGGCGCGGATCCAGCGTCCACGCCGACGCGTTGGCGATCGCGTAGTACACCAGCACACCGAACGACGAGAAGCCGATCGCCCCGCGTACGTCGGCGGTCGCCGCCACCACCGCGACGACCGCGCCCACCGCCAGCTCCGCGTGGTGCGGCACCTGGCGGCGGGGGTGCACGGCGGCGAGCGCTCGCGGCAGGTGGCCGTCGCGGGCCATCGCCAGCGTCGTACGGGACACGCCGAGGATCAGCGCGAGCAGCGAGCCCAGCGCGGCCACCGTGGCACCGACCCGCACCACGGGGCCCAGCCACCCCGCCCCCGCCGCGTGCGCCGCGTCCGCGAGCGGTGCCACCGACTCGCCCAACTCCTCCGCGCCCAGCACCGACAGGACCGAGACCGCCACGCACGCGTACACGACGAGCGCGATGCCGAGGGCCAGCGGGACGGCCCTCGGAATCGTCCGCTCCGGGTCTCTGACCTCCTCGCCGAGCGTGGCGATCCTGGCGTACCCGGCGAACGCGAAGAACAGCAGCCCCGCCGCCTGCAGCACCCCGCCCGCCGACGCGTCGGAGCCGAGCGCCAGCCGTCCGGAGTCCGCCGTCCCGGAGCCGAGGAGCGAGACGACGACCGCCGCGAGGACCGCCAGCACCACCGCCACGATCGCGCGGGTCATGAGCGCCGACTTCTGGACGCCCCCGTAGTTCACGGCGGTCAGCGCTACCACCGCCGCCACCGCGACCGCGTGCGCTTGCTCCGGCCACGCGTACGCGCCGACGGTCAGCGCCATCGCCGCGCACGAGGCGGTCTTGCCGACCACGAAGCTCCAGCCCGCCAGGTACCCCCAGAAGGAGCCGAGCCGCTCACGCCCGTACACATACGTTCCGCCTGACGCCGGGTACCGGGCGGCCAGCCGCGCCGACGCCATCGCGTTGCAGTACGCGACGGCCGCGGCGAGCGCCAGCCCGAGCAGCAGCCCGCTCCCGGCGGCACCGGCGGCGGGCCCGAGCGCGACGAAGATCCCGGCCCCCACCATCGAACCCAGCCCGATGACGACCGCGTCGAAGAGGCCGAGCGACCGGCGCAGTTCCTGTGTCATGCGCCGCACCTTACTGACCTGCGCAACCGTCCCCGGCGGCGGAGGCGTCCTTCCCGGCGACACCGCGTGGAACCGTGGGAAAGGCAGGTGCGGGGTATGAGCGTGATCAGCTGGATCGTCCTGGGGCTCGTCGCCGGAGTCATCGCCAAGGTCCTGCTGCCCGGACGCGATCCGGGCGGGCTGATCGGCACCACGCTCATCGGTGTCGCGGGTGCCTTCACCGGCGGCTGGCTGTCGGCCCGGTTCCTCGACAGGCCGGTCGTCAACGACTTCTACGATGGCGCCACCTGGCTCGCGGCGATCGGCGGTTCGCTGGTGCTGCTCATCGCGTACCGGATCCTGTTCGGCCACTCGCGCTCGCGCTGAGCGGGCGTCAGTCCACCGCCGCAAGCCCTGTCACGCGCAGGGTGATGTTCAGCCGGCCCCCGCGCATCCCGGTCGCGGGGTCGCCCGTCCCCGGGTACACCTTCGGCACGCCGTGGTACGCGAACCGCGACGGCCCGCCGAACACGAACAGGTCACCCGACGCGAGCTCCACGTCCGTGTACGGCCGCCCCCGGCCCGCGGTGTTCCCGAACCGGAAGACACAGCTGTCGCCGATGCTCAGCGACACCACCGGGGCCCCGGACCGTTCCTCCCTGTCCTGGTGCATGCCCATCCGGGCGGCGGAGTCGTAGAAGTTGATCAGCGCCGCGTCTGGCGCGTACGCGTCGCCCCGCCCCTCCCCGTACGCCTCGGTCACCGCCGCCCGGCCGAGCCGGGCCAGCCGGTCCGGGAAGGGAGCGACCCGGGCGCCGTTCACGTCACCGGCGGTGCGGGTGTAGCGGTACGGCTGCCAGTGCCAGCCCAGACACACCGTCCGTACGGACATCACCCCGCCGCCCGGCAGCACGGTGTGCCGGAGCGGTACGGGCCCGCGCGCCCATCCCCGGCACGCCTCGACCAACTCGCGCTGGACCTCCACCGGCAGCCACCCCGGCACATGCACGGCGCCGGGCGCGACCTCGGTCCGCCCACCCGGCAGCCGGAACAGCGCACCGCCCGCACCCGCACTGCCCGCGCCGCCCATTCCCGCGCCCGCGCCGCCCGCACCCGCACCGCCCACTCCCGCGCCCGCGCCGCCCACTCCCGCGCCCGCGCCGCCCACTTCCGCACTGCCCGCGCCCGCGCCGCCCGCGCCCGCGCCCGCACCGCCCACTCCGGTGGCCGTGCCGCTCACGCCGGTGGCCGGACGAGCGCGCCTTCCAGGCCGAGCAGCCGCTCCTTGCGGTCGAGGCCGCCCGCGTAGCCCCGCAGCGCCCCGTCCGCCCCGATGACCCGATGGCAGGGCCGCACCACGAGCAGCGGATTCCGCCCGATCGCGGTGCCCACGGCCCGTACCGCCGGCCCGCCCGAGCCGACGCGCGCGGCGATCTCCCCGTACGTCACCGTCGAGCCGTACGGGATCTCCTCCACCGCCCGCCACACCCGCCGCTGGAAGTCCGTGCCGGCATCGGCGTACGGGATGGCGAAGCGGGTCAGCCGCCCGGCGAAGTAGGCCCGCAGCTGCGCGGCGATGTCCTCGAACGCCTCCGGCGCGTGGCGCCAGCCGTCCAGGACCTCGGCCCCGCCCCGCTGCCCCGGCAGGGACAGCGAGGCGAGCGCGGTCGTCCCGTCCGCGGCCTCCTCGCCGACCAGCAGCATGGTGCCCAGCGGCCCGTCGACGTCGGCGTACACGGTCATGACTCGTCCCTCACGGCTGGTGGTCCTGTCCCGTCAGTCTGACCCCCGGACGGCCGCCCGCGCTGGCGGAAATCCGACACGAGCCTGCCCGGACACAGGGCGGGGCGGTCCGGCACCCTGGCCGTACCGCCCCACGTACCCGCTTACCGCC
Source organism: Streptomyces sp. NPDC047886 (assembly GCF_043204435.1). Lineage (NCBI taxonomy): Bacteria > Bacillati > Actinomycetota > Actinomycetes > Kitasatosporales > Streptomycetaceae > Streptomyces > Streptomyces sp. NPDC047886. The sequence continues at coordinate 1,134,397 of NZ_JBIDCF010000002.1, read as the reverse complement.
CGCTCAGCGGTAGTTCACGAACTGCAGCGCGAAGTCGAAGTCCTTGCCCTTCAGCAGGGCGATGACCGCCTGGAGGTCGTCGCGGCTCTTCGAGCTGACCCGCAGCTCGTCGCCCTGGACCTGCGCCTTGACGCCCTTGGGACCCTCATCCCGGATGATCTTCGCCACCTTCTTGGCGTTGTCCTGGGAGATGCCCTCCTCGATCGTGGCGAAGATCTTGTACTCCTTGCCGGACAGCTGCGGCTCGCCGGCGTCCAGCGCCTTCAGCGAGATACCGCGCTTGATCAGCTTGGACTGGAAGACGTCGAGGATCGCCGTGACCCGCTCCTCGGAGTTCGCCTGCATCAGGATCTTCTCGCCGGACCAGGCGATGGAGGCCCCGACGTTCTTGAAGTCGTAACGCTGCGAGATCTCCTTCGCCGCCTGGTTGAGGGCGTTGTCGACCTCCTGCCGCTCGACCTTCGAGACGATGTCGAAACTGGAGTCGGCCATGTCCTGTGGCTCCTTGTATCGGGGTGCTTGACGTACGCCCGGGCTCGCCCGGCGCCACCGCAAAGCCTAGCCACCCGCAACCGCCCGGAGCGCTGATCAATCCGGTGGCGGAGCACCCCCGAGCATCAGGTATCGTTTACGTCGTTGCCACGGAGCACCGCGGGAAAGCGGGCGCCGGAGCGACATCCCATGGCGGTGTGCCCGAGTGGCCAATGGGAGCGGACTGTAAATCCGTCGGCTTAGCCTACCCAGGTTCGAATCCTGGCGCCGCCACGCGGAAAACGGCCCCTGATCAGCGGAAACGTTGATCAGGGGCCGTTCTGCTGCGCACGGGGCCCGAGCCGGGGCCCGCACGCGTGGGTGATCCTGCGGCGGTGGCCGCCTTCGCGGTCCCGGCGACCGCCGGACCCCGCACGCGTGGTGATCCCTCCGCGCTCCCCGCACGGCGCTAGAACAGCTGGGCGAGAAGGTAGGACACGGCGGCCGCGGCGCCGAGGCAGCCGAGGACGAAGAGCGCGCGCCAGCCGATCGCGGGCCGCGACCGGAGGACGCTTCCGGCGCCGGGCCGGGAATCGGCGGGGAAGACCGGGGGCCGCGTCGGGCGGCCCGGGGGCCGCTCGGCCTGTCCGAGCGAGGGCCGGTCGGTGTGCCTGACGGTCGGCGGCCCCTCGGGCGGCCCGGTGGGCGGGGGAGCGGGCGGGGGCTGGAAGCGCTCGATCAGCGGCGGCATGGAGGGACCCCACGCGGGCGGGCCGTCCGGCGCCGACACCCGCTCCTGGAGGTAGCCCAGGGCGCTGCGCCGCCAGGTGCGCCCGGTGACGTCGGTGAACACCACGAAGAGGTTCCTCTCGGCGACGGCGCGGCCGGCCTCGTCGGTGGGCGCGGGAACCGTCACCGCGCGACCGGGGAGCAGCAACTGCCCGTCGTCGGGGGAGAGGAGCGGGCCGCCGACAGCCCCCACCCGGACGTCGGTGATCGGCTGACTGCTGCCGTTGTGGACGGTGTACCTGCGGCCGCCGGCCTCGGCGTACGCCTGGATCCAGCTGGCCTGACGCCTGCGCTCCACCCGCGCGGCCTCCTCGGCGCGCCGCCCGCGCTCCTCCCGCTCGCGCTCGTCGCGAAGCCGCTGCGCCTCTTCGACGCGACGCCCGTGGCGGTAGCCGGCGATCGCCGTCGCCACGGAGACGAGCAGGCCGAGGACTGCGATGACGCTCCCCATCATGGCTCCACGACGCACCCTTCTGACGGGCACTCAACCCGACGCGACCCGCAGGTCAGTTGCCCGCGACCGCCTTCACGGCGACCGCCACCGGGACGGAGCCGGAGACGAGTTCCAGGGTCAGGCCCGCGGTCGCCGGGGTCTCCACCAGTTCGGCGAGGACGGCGGCGACGTCGTCGCGCGGGACCGACGCCCGGCCCGTCGACGCCTGCAGGCGGACCAGGCCCGTGCCCCGGTCGTCCGTCAGGGTTCCGGGGCGCAGGATCGTCCAGTCGAGGCCGCTCCGGGACCGTACGTACGCGTCGGCCTCGCCCTTCGCGCGCAGGTACGCGTCGAAGACCTCGTCGCCCCGGTGGTCCGGGTCGGCGCCCATCGACGACACGACGATGTACCGCCGTACGTGTGCCCGTTCCGCCGCGTCGGCGAACAGGACCGCCGCCGCCCGGTCGACGGTGTCCTTGCGGGCCGCGCCGCTGCCGGGACCCGCGCCCGCCGCGAAGACCGCGACGTCGGCGCCCTGCAGCACGGCCGCGACCATCTCCACGGACGCCGACTCCAGGTCCAGCAGAACCGGTTCGGCCCCGGCCTCCCGCACGGCGGGCGCCTGCTCCAGGTTGCGGATGACGCCCGCGGCCTCGTGCCCGGCCGCCGCCAGCAGCCGCTCCAGTCGCAGGGCGATCCGCCCGTGTCCTCCAGCGATGACGATGCGCATGCTCACGACCGTACGGCGCGAACGCGCAAAGCGCTCACGGGCCGGGATCCGGGCGGCCCTGCCGGGGCAGTTCGAGCGCCGCCGCCGAGTCGCAGTACTCGCGTACCGCGCTGGTCCGCGCCACGACCCGCCCCCGGTGCACCACGATCCGGCTGTACGCCAGAGAGAGCACACCCGACAGCCGTTCCCCGCGCACCGCGAGCAGCTCCGCCGGGAACCCCGCCTCCACCCGTACCGCCGCCAGGCCCATCGCCTCCCGCGCCCCCGCGCTCACCGCCCCGTACGCCTCGCGCGGCGGCAGGCCGTACTGCGAGGCCAGCAGGTACGCCGCCTCCAGCGGATCGCCCCGCCCCACCGGGTTGGCCACGTCCCGCAGCGCCCCGCTGCCCGCCGCGAGGCGCACGCCCGCCGAGCGCAGCACCCGCACCGGCGCCACGCCCCGTGTCCCCGTACCGCCGCAGCCGCCCTGCGGCAGGCACATCACCGTCACGCCGGCCGCCGCGAGCTGGTCCGCCACCCGCGCCTGCGCGTCCCCGGGGAGCCGCCCCAGCGCCCCGCACGGCCCGATGGCCACGCCCGGCCGCAGCCCGCCCGCCATGGCCGCGAGGCGGGCCAGCCGCGCCGGATCGTCACCGTCGGTGTGCAGGTCGACGGGGCAGCCGTGCTCGGCGGCCAGCTCCAGCACCGCCTCCGCGTACCCCGTCGGGTCCGGGTCCAGGTCGGGGCACCCGCCGACCACCCCGGCGCCCATCTTCAGCGCGTCCCGCAGAATCGCCAGTCCGTCCGCCCCCGCGACCCCGGTGAGCAGCCGGGGCACCGCGACCGCCGCCAGGTCGGCCAGGCCGCGCAGCGAGCGCCGCGCCTGGAGCACCGCCTCCAGCGAGCGCAGCCCCTGTACGTCGCCGATGCGGACGTGGGTGCGCAGGGCGGTCGCGCCGTGCCCGAGCTGGAGCAGCGCGGCCTCCGTGGCGCGGCGCTGCACGTCGTCGGCGGCGTATGAGACGGGGCCGGGCGAGTCGGCGCTGAGCGCGGTGTCGGCGTGGGCGTGGGGCTCGGCCGGCGCGGGCAGCAGCAGATAGCCGGCCAGGTCGACGCGGGCCCCGTGCGCGGCGAGGCTGCCGGTGGTGCCGACCGCCTCGATGCGCCCGCCGCCGAGCCGGACGTCGACGGTCCGGCCGTCGGTGAGGCGGGCGCCGCACAGGAGCAGCGTGCCGCTGTCGGTGAGGGCGCCCTCGGGCCGGTGGGGCCTCGGCCGCGGCTGCTGGTCGTCGGAGAACCTGTCGGAGGACATCGGGCTCCTGGCGGGGGCTCGGGCGTGACGGGGCGGGGAAGGCACGTCCGTACGCCGGGGCCGTCCGTACGTGCAAGATCACGCAACGTGAGCCGAGCCTAGGGGCGGACCGTCCGGGCTTCGAGGAGGAGCGCAATAGTCGTACCGGCGTGGGGCACGTGTGGCGTACGGGGCCGTGTGGGGCGGGCTGTACGCCCCCCGCGATCCCGCACGGGGGGCGGCCGTGATCCCGCACCCGGGGCGCCGCGATCCCGCACGTGCGGCGCGAGCTCGGGCGGCCCTCGTGGAGGGGCGGGAAACGGATTTGGGCGAACGGCGGACGACCGTGTAATGTCTTCATCGCTCGCCCCAATAGCTCAGTCGGCAGAGCGTCTCCATGGTAAGGAGAAGGTCTACGGTTCGATTCCGTATTGGGGCTCTGGTGTTCGGTGATCCTCACCTTCGGGTGAGGAGATCCAGCATCACAGCGGTGTAGCTCAGTCGGTAGAGCAAGCGGCTCATAATCGCTGTGTCACCGGTTCAAGTCCGGTCACCGCTACACACAGTAGCCGATTGTGGGGTCGGTCCTTCGATCGGCTACTCTTTTCTGCGTTCATCCGTCAACCGTCCGTCCAAGGAGCACTCACGTGGCTGCCACCGACGTCCGCCCGAAGATCACGCTGGCCTGCGTGGAGTGCAAGGAGCGGAACTACATCACCAAGAAGAACCGGCGTAACAACCCGGACCGTCTTGAGATGAAGAAGCACTGCCCGCGCTGCAACTCGCACACCGCGCACCGCGAGACGCGCTGAATCAGGCTCGTACACGAGGCCGTCCCCACTGGGGGCGGCCTCGCGTCGTTTGTACCGCAGTACGACAGCAGGTCATCCGAACCGTCAGGAGGTATCGAGCCCATGGCGCTCGACCAGTCCTTCGTGGGGCGTACCTATCCGCCCACCGCGCCGTACGAAGTCGGCCGGGAAAAGATCCGGGAGTTCGCGGAGGCCGTCGGCGACGGGAATCCCGCGTACACGGACGCGGAGACCGCGAAAGCGCTCGGTCACCCTGATGTGATCGCCCCGCCGACCTTTGTGTTCGCGATCACATTCAAGGCCGCGGGAGCGGTGATCTCCGACCCGCAGCTCGGCCTGGACTACAGCCGCGTCGTGCACGGCGACCAGAAGTTCGCGTACACCCGGCCCGTACGCGCGGGGGACCGGCTCACGGTCACCTCCACCATCGAGGCCATCAAGTCCATGGCGGGCAACGACATCCTCGACATCCGGGGCGAGGTGCACGACGCGACCGGCGACCATGTGGTGACCGCCTGGACCAAGCTCGTGGCCCGAGCGGCAGAGGAGGCGTGAGACGGATGACCGCGAAGATCGCATTCGACGACGTCGAGGTCGGTACGGAACTCCCGGCGGCCGACTTCCCCGTGACGCGCGCCACACTCGTGCGGTACGCGGGCGCTTCCGGCGACTTCAACCCGATCCACTGGAACGAGAAGTTCGCCGTCGAGGTCGGCCTGCCGGACGTCATCGCGCACGGCATGTTCACCATGGCCGAGGCCGTCCGGGTCGTCACCGACTGGGTGGGCGACCCGGCCGCCGTGGTCGAGTACGGGGTCCGCTTCACGAAGCCGGTCGTCGTCCCCAACGACGACAAGGGCGCGCTGATCGAGGTCACCGCCAAGGTCGCCGCGAAGCTGGAGGACAAGCGCGTCCGGGTCGACCTCACCGCCATGAGCGCGGGCCAGAAGGTCCTGGGCATGTCCCGCGCGGTGGTCCAGCTCGCCTGAGGCGAGGACGCGCGGTACGGCGCGCGGTACGGGCGGGGGCGGCTCCAGTCGGCGCCGCCCCCGCCCCGCGTCCCGCCCGCCCCGCGCGGAGGGCGTTCAGCGCTCTCCCCCGCCCGCGCGGAGGGCGTCCCGGGGGCGACGCGCGGGCGCTGTCGTAGCCGCCCCGTACTCTTGAGCCCGTGCAGGAACTCCACGACGCCCCCCTCGCCCCCTTGACGACCTTCCGGCTCGGCGGGCCGGCGAACCGCCTCCTCACGGCCACGACCGATGACGAGGTCATCGCGGCCGTAAGGGACGCGGACGCCACCGGCACGCCGCTGCTGCTCGTCGGCGGCGGCTCCAACCTCGTCATCGGCGACAAGGGCTTCGACGGCACCGCCCTGCGCATCGCGACGAGGGGCCTCACCCTCGACGGCACGCGCCTGGAGCTCGCGGCGGGCGAGGTCTGGTCGGACGCCGTCGCGCGCACGATCGAGGCGGGTCTCGCCGGCATCGAGTGCCTGGCCGGGATTCCGGGCTCCGCCGGGGCCACCCCGATCCAGAACGTCGGGGCGTACGGCCAGGAGGTCTCCACCACCATCACGGAGGTCGTGGCCTACGACCGGCGGGCCGAGCGCACGGTGACGATCCCGAACGCCGACTGCGCCTTCTCGTACCGCCACAGCCGCTTCAAGGCCGACCCGGACCGCTATGTCGTCCTGCGGGTCCGGTTCGAGCTGGAGGACGCCCACGGCATGAGCGCCCCGGTCAGGTACGCGGAGACCGCGCGCGTCCTGGGCGTCGCGGTCGGCGAGCGCGTCCCGGTCGCGGCCGCCCGCGAGACGGTGCTCGCGCTGCGCGCGGGCAAGGGCATGGTCCTGGACCCGGAGGACCACGACACCTGGTCGGCCGGCTCCTTCTTCACCAACCCGATCCTCACCGAGACCGCGTACGAGACGTTCCTCACGCGCGTCCACGACCGTCTCGGCCCCGACGCCGCCCCGCCCGCCTACCCGGCGGGGGAGGGGCACATCAAGACGTCGGCCGCCTGGCTGATCGACAAGGCGGGCTTCACCAAGGGATACGGCTCCGGGCCCGCCCGTATCTCCACCAAGCACACCCTCGCCCTCACCAATCGCGGCGAGGCCACCACGGAGGACCTGCTCGCCCTCGCCCGCGAGGTCGTGGCAGGCGTACGCGACGCCTTCGGCATCACCCTGGTCAACGAGCCGGTCACGGTCGGCGTGTCCCTGTAACCGCCCCGGCCACCCGGCTGCCGCCCGGGAGACCCCGGCGCACGGGCTCGCCCGGCTCAGCGCGCTGTGACGGCCGGTTCGGCGGCCAGCCAGCCGTCTACGCCGGACAGCAGCTTCTCCTTGACGTGCTCCGGCGCCACCGAGCCGCGCACCGACTGCCGGGCCAGCTCCGCCAGCTCGGCGTCGGTGAAGCCGTGGTGCAGGCGGGCGAGCTCGTACTGGTCCGCCAGGCGCGCGCCGAACAGCAGCGGGTCGTCCGCGCCCAGCGCCATCGGCACGCCCGCCTCGAAGAACGTCCGCAGCGGCACGTGCTCGGGCTTCTCGTACACACCGAGCGCCACGTTCGACGCCGGGCACACCTCGCACGTCACCCCCCGCTCGGCCAGCCGCCGCAGCAGCCGCGGGTCCTCCGCCGCCCGCACCCCGTGCCCGATGCGCCCCGCCCGCAGGTCGTCCAGGCAGTCCCGTACGGAGGCCGGACCCGTCAGCTCGCCGCCGTGCGGCGCCGCCAGCAGGCCGCCCTCCCGGGCGATCGCGAAGGCCCGGTCGAAGTCCCGCGCCATGCCCCTGCGCTCGTCGTTGGAGAGCCCGAAGCCCACCACGCCCCGGTCCGCGTACCGCACGGCCAGCCGAGCCAGCGTGCGGGCGTCCAGCGGGTGCTTCATCCGGTTGGCCGCGACCAGCACCCGCATGCCCAGGCCGGTCTGCCGCGAGGCGTCATCCACCGCGTCCAGGATGATCTCCAGCGCGGGGATGAGCCCACCCAGCCGGGGCGCGTACGAGGTGGGGTCGACCTGGATCTCCAGCCACCCCGACCCGTCCCGCACGTCCTCCTCGGCCGCCTCCCGCACCAGCCGCCGGATGTCCTCGGGCGCCCGCAGGCAGGACCGGGCGATGTCGTACAGCCGCTGGAACCGGAACCAGCCCCGCTCGTCGGTGGCGCGCAGCTTCGGCGGCTCACCGCCGGTCAGCGCCTCGGGCAGGTGTACGCCGTACTTGTCGGCGAGCTCCAGCAGGGTGCCGGGCCGCATCGACCCCGTGAAGTGCAGATGCAGATGGGCCTTCGGCAGCAGTTTCAGATCCCGGACGGCGTGCTCCATCCCCGGATCTTGCCGCAGACACCCGCCGTACGGCAGCCCCTTTCCCCGAACGGGTGTGAGCGGGAACGAAAGAGCGGGCCCCGGCCGAAGGGATCGACCGGGGCCCTGCCCACCCACACACGAGTCGGGTACGAAGCACTCCTAGTCGCGCGCCTCCGCGAGGAGCTTCTGCAGCCGGGACACGCCCTCGACCAGGTCCTCGTCGCCCAGCGCGTAGGAGAGCCGCAGGTAGCCCGGCGTGCCGAACGCCTCGCCCGGGACGACCGCGACCTCGACCTCGTCGAGGATCAGCGCGGCCAGCTCCATGGACGTCTGCGGGCGCTTGCCGCGGATCTCCTTGCCCAGGAGCCCCTTCACGGACGGGTACGCGTAGAAGGCGCCCTCCGGGGTGGGGCAGACGACGCCGTCGATCTCGTTGAGCATCCGCACGATGGTCTGGCGGCGGCGGTCGAACGCCGTCCGCATATCGGCGACCGCGTCCAGGTCGCCGGAGACGGCGGCCAGCGCGGCGACCTGCGCGACGTTCGAGACGTTGGACGTGGCGTGCGACTGGAGGTTCGTCGCGGCCTTGACCACGTCCTTCGGGCCGACGATCCACCCCACGCGCCAGCCGGTCATGGCGTACGTCTTCGCGACACCGTTCACGACCACGCACTTCTCGCGCAGCTCGGGCACGAGCGCGGGCAGCGACGTGAAGACCGCGTCGCCGTACACCAGGTGCTCGTAGATCTCGTCCGTCAGCACCCACAGGCCGTGCTCCACGGCCCAGCGGCCGATCGCCTCGGCGTCCTCACGGGAGTACACCGCGCCGGTCGGGTTCGACGGGGACACGAACAGGACCACCTTGGTCCGCTCCGTACGCGCCGCCTCCAGCTGCTCCACCGACACCCGGTAGCCGGTGGTCTCGTCGGCGACGACCTCGACCGGGACGCCGCCCGCGAGCCGGATCGACTCCGGGTACGTCGTCCAGTACGGGGCCGGGACGATGACCTCGTCGCCCGGGTCCAGGATCGCGGCGAACGCCTCGTAGATCGCCTGCTTGCCGCCGTTGGTCACGAGGACGTTGGACGGGTCGATCTCGTAGCCGGAGTCGCGCAGCGTCTTGGCGACGATGGCGGCCTTCAGCTCGGGCAGGCCGCCGGCCGGCGTGTAGCGGTGGTACTTCGGGTCGCGGCAGGCCTCGACGGCGGCCTCGACGATGTAGCCGGGCGTCGGGAAGTCGGGCTCGCCGGCACCGAAGCCGATCACCGGACGCCCGGCGGCCTTGAGGGCCTTGGCCTTGGCGTCGACGGCGAGGGTCGCGGACTCGGAGATCGCGCCGATGCGGGCGGAGACCCGGCGCTCGGTGGGAGGAGTTGCAGCGCTCATGCGGCCATCGTCGCAGACCCCGAACGGGCCGGACACACAGGTTTCGCGGTACGGACACCGCCGTGGACACCGCCGGGGGACGGCCGGGGGACGGCCGCGTCGGAGCGGCGTGCGGAGGTCTCCTGAAGACGTCCCGGGCTTTCTGTTCGACGCAGGGCCCCTGACCACGTACACTCTCTGCTCGTTGGCCCTCACCGACCACCTCCACGGATGCGGTAGGTTGGGGGAGAACCACATAGGGTCGTAGCTCAATTGGTAGAGCACCGGTCTCCAAAACCGAAGGTTGGGGGTTCAAGTCCCTCCGGCCCTGCTACACACACCGCCAGGTTGTGTGCGCAGGTATGTATGTCATTGCACCGCCGTGCGGCTCCACCCGGGCGCGGCACGGCCGACCCGGAATCAGGTGAGAGAAGTGACGGACGCCGTAGGCTCCATCGACATGCCTGATGCCGAGGACGCAACACCTGAGTCGAAGAAGAAGGGCCGCAAGGGCGGCAAGCGCGGAAAGAAGGGCCCGCTGGGCCGTCTCGCGCTCTTCTACCGTCAGATCGTGGCGGAGCTGCGGAAGGTCGTCTGGCCGACTCGGAGCCAGCTGACCACGTACACCACGGTTGTGATCATCTTCGTTGTCATCATGATTGGTCTTGTGACCGTCATCGATCTCGGCTTCCAGGAAGCAGTCAAGTACGTCTTCGGCTGATTCCCGCGGAGGGCGCCCACCCCGGCGCCCCTTTTCGCATGTTCCACCCCAATCTGTATCCAGGAAGAAGCAGCCACCGTGTCTGACCCGAACCTGAACGAGTCCGCCCAGGACGAGCTCGACGTCGTCGAGGCGGCCGACGAGGACCAGGCGGAAGCTGCGGACGCCGCTGTCGGCGAGTCGGCCGAGGACACCGTGCTCGACGTCGAGGACGTCGAGGACGCGGACGAGGCCGCTGAGGACGAGGGCGACGCCGAGGCGGAGGCCGTTGCCGAGGCCGCCGAGGCCGAGGCCGACGAGACCTCAGAGGCCGAGGAGGAGCCGGCCGCGCCGGTCGACCCGGTCGCCGCGCTCCGCGACGAGCTGCGCGCCCTGCCCGGCGAGTGGTACGTCATCCACACCTACGCGGGCTACGAGAAGCGCGTGAAGGCGAACCTGGAGCAGCGTGCCGTCTCGCTGAACGTCGAGGACTTCATCTACCAGGCCGAGGTCCCCGAGGAAGAGATCGTCCAGATCAAGGGCGGCGAGCGCAAGAACGTCAAGCAGAACAAGCTGCCCGGCTACGTGCTCGTCCGTATGGACCTGACAAACGAGTCCTGGGGTGTCGTCCGCAACACGCCCGGTGTCACCGGCTTCGTCGGCAACGCCTACGACCCGTACCCGCTGACCCTGGACGAGATCGTCAAGATGCTCGCCCCGGAGGCCGAGGAGAAGGCCGCCCGCGAGGCCGCCGAGGCCGAGGGCAAGCCGGCGCCCGCCCGCAAGGTCGAGGTGCAGGTGCTGGACTTCGAGGTCGGCGACTCGGTCACCGTCACCGACGGCCCGTTCGCGACGCTCCAGGCCACCATCAACGAGATCAACGCCGACTCGAAGAAGGTCAAGGGCCTCGTCGAGATCTTCGGCCGCGAGACCCCGGTCGAGCTCAGCTTCGACCAGATCCAGAAGAACTAGCCCGACCGGCGCCTTCTGGAACACACGCCTCCGACCAGGTCAGACCCGCTCTCGCAGCCGGTCTGACCTGCTCGGTTTTTAGCCGCACGGTGATACCCGTTATCGTGGTGCGGTATGCCTCCATCCGGATGATCGGGTCGGAGGCTGGAAAACTCTCACTAGGACCCGGAGAGAGCAATGCCTCCCAAGAAGAAGAAGGTCACGGGGCTTATCAAGCTCCAGATCCAGGCCGGCGCGGCCAACCCGGCTCCGCCGGTCGGCCCCGCGCTGGGTCAGCACGGCGTCAACATCATGGAGTTCTGCAAGGCCTACAACGCCGCGACCGAGTCGCAGCGTGGCATGGTCGTGCCGGTGGAGATCACGGTCTACGAGGACCGTTCCTTCACCTTCGTCACCAAGACTCCGCCGGCCGCCAAGCTGATCCTCAAGGCCGCGGGTGTGGACAAGGGCTCCGGCGAGCCGCACAAGACCAAGGTCGCCAAGCTGACGAGCGCCCAGGTCCGCGAGATCGCCACGGTCAAGATGCCCGACCTGAACGCCAACGACCTGGACGCCGCCGAGAAGATCATCGCCGGCACCGCCCGTTCCATGGGCATCACGGTCGAGGGCTGATCAGCCCCGTCACCCCCTCGTGGTAGGGCCATGCGCCGGCCCGCACCACAACTCCGTACCTGAACAGCAGGAGAAGAAGTGAAGCGCAGCAAGGCTCTCCGCGGCGCGGACGCCAAGGTCGACCGGGAGCGGAACTACGCCCCCCTCGAGGCCGTCCGTCTCGCCAAGGACACCGCCACCACCAAGTTCGACGGCACCGTCGAGGTCGCCTTCCGCCTGGGTGTCGACCCGCGCAAGGCCGACCAGATGGTCCGTGGCACCGTGAACCTTCCGCACGGCACCGGTAAGACCGCCCGGGTCCTGGTCTTCGCGACCGGTGACCGTGCTGCGGCCGCGGAGGCCGCGGGCGCCGACATCGTCGGCTCCGACGAACTGATCGACGAGGTCGCGAAGGGGCGTCTGGACTTCGACGCCGTCGTCGCCACCCCGGACCTCATGGGCAAGGTCGGCCGCCTCGGCCGCGTGCTCGGTCCGCGTGGTCTGATGCCGAACCCGAAGACCGGCACCGTCACGATGGACGTCGCCAAGGCCGTCACCGACATCAAGGGCGGCAAGATCGAGTTCCGTGTCGACAAGCACGCGAACCTGCACTTCATCATCGGCAAGGTCTCCTTCGACGAGACCAAGCTGGTGGAGAACTACGCCGCGGCGCTGGAGGAGATCCTCCGACTGAAGCCGTCCGCCGCGAAGGGCCGCTACATCAAGAAGGCGACCCTGACCACCACGATGGGCCCCGGCATCCCGCTGGACTCCAACCGCACCCGCAACCTCCTCGTCGAGGAGGACCCGGCGGCGGTCTGACCCGCGGAGCCCGACGGCTCACCCGGTTCGACACCGGCCCCCGCAGCTCCCCGGAGCAGCGGGGGCCGACTCGTTCCCGGCGGGAGGCGGGAGGCGGGAGGCGGGAGGCGGGACGGCCGACGGCAGGGCGGCGCGCGGCGGGAAGGCCGACAGGAGGACGGCGCGCGGCGGGCCGTGCGGGGCCCTGAGGGCCGGGCGGGCGTCCGGCGGGTGCCCGGCGTTCCGCAGGGTGCGACGCGGTGCCTGAGGGGCGCGACGCGGCCTGAGAGGCGGCGCACGGCGGCCGGTCCCCGGAGGGGCGCGAGGACGGCCGTGCTCCGGCGAAGGGGGCGATTTGCCTGACGGAGGACGGTCCCGTACTCTCCTACAGAAGCCAAAGACCGCTGGTCGTTGCCGTGCTCTCGTACAGAGGCGCGGCGGCCGAAGGATCCGCTAGCTGCGGACGACCTGCGCAGGTGACAGTGGATGAACTCCTGGACGCCGTTCCTCGTGAGCGGAACCGGTTGAGTCACGCCCCGTGCGCCTGCGCCGGGGCGTTTCGTTTTGCCCAGTCTCCTTCCTTCAGCCACTGCGGTCCGAATCACCCGGAAGGAGGCCGAGGCTCATGGCGAGGCCCGACAAGTCCGCCGCGGTTGCCGAGCTGACGGACAAGTTCCGCAGCTCGAACGCCGCCGTGCTGACCGAGTACCGCGGTCTCACCGTGGCACAGCTCAAGGAGCTGCGCCGTTCGCTCGGTGAGAACGCCCAGTACGCCGTGGTGAAGAACACGCTGACCAAGATTGCGGCCAACGAGGCCGGGATCACCTCGCTCGACGACCAGTTCTCTGGTCCGACGGCGGTTGCCTTCATCACCGGTGACCCGGTGACGTCGGCGAAGGGTCTTCGTGACTTCGCCAAGGACAACCCGAACCTGATCATCAAGGGCGGTGTCCTTGATGGCAAGGCGCTGTCCGCCGATGAGATCAAGAAGCTTGCGGACCTCGAGTCCCGCGAGGTTCTGCTCGCCAAGCTGGCGGGCGCCATGAAGGGCAAGCAGTCCCAGGCTGCCGCGCTCTTCCAGGCGCTCCCGTCGAAGCTCGTCCGCACCGTGGACGCGCTGCGCGCCAAGCAGGCCGAGCAGGGCGGTGCCGAGTAATTCGGCTCGCACATTGATCGCCGCCTGACACGGGCGACGGTCACAGCGGGCCCAACGTACGCCCGCCACACATGTACATCCGGCACCAGCCGAATTAGTGGAAGGACCGCCATCATGGCGAAGCTGTCTCAGGAAGACCTGCTCGCGCAGTTCGAGGAGATGACCCTCATCGAGCTCGCCGCGTTCGTTTCGGCGTTCGAGGAGAAGTTCGACGTCACCGCCGCCGCTCCGGTCGCCGCCGCCGTCGGCGTCCCGGGTGTCCCGGCCGAGGTCGCTGAGGAGAAGGACGAGTTCGACGTCATCCTCACCGGCGCCGGTGACAAGAAGATCCAGGTCATCAAGGTCGTGCGTGAGCTGACCTCCCTGGGCCTGAAGGAGGCCAAGGACCTCGTCGACGGCACCCCGAAGCCGGTCCTCGAGAAGGTCAACAAGGAGCAGGCCGAGAAGGCCGCCGAGTCCCTCAAGGCCGCCGGCGCGGCTGTCGAGGTCAAGTGACCTCACGGCGGGTCTCCTGACCCGCCATGACGCCCTCTGCGGGCGTCCGCCAAGGGCGATCACCCATACGGGTGATCGCCCTTCGGCGTTCCCGTGACGCCTGTCGTGCACCGCGCCCGGCGGGGAGTATGGTGATCTTCGCCGTGCGCCCGGCTCGCCCGGGGGCCTTGACGAACCGCACGCAGCGCGCAATTCTCAGGACGCGTCGTCACAACGATCCGGATCCGAGGCATGGATCGACGACCGAACGGGCAGTATCGAGGTGCGCCGACAGCGCGAGGTGCCGCGGAGTTGAGAACAACGAGGGTCGCGAATTACTCGCCCTGGACATCAGTGGGCCAAGTGGCTACACTGACCCTTTGCGCTGCCTGTTAGCTGCCCCCTGCCCGTCACCAGGGGCATCCCCTCGCAAGAGCACAGTTGACCGAACGTCCTGACCAGGCCCTTTTGGCTGAATCGGGAATGTCTGTCTCCGTGTCCGGCGAGGGACCGGTACGCGCGTAGTGAGTCCGAGCCCTCGGAAGGACCCCCTCTTGGCCGCCTCGCGCAACGCCTCGACCGCGAATACGAACAACGGCGCAAGCACCGCCCCGCTGCGCATCTCCTTTGCAAAGATCAAGGAGCCCCTCGAGGTTCCGAACCTGCTCGCGCTGCAGACCGAGAGCTTTGACTGGCTGCTCGGCAACGCCGCGTGGAAGGCTCGTGTCGAGGCGGCTCTGGAGTCCGGACAGGACGTCCCCACCAAGTCCGGTCTGGAGGAGATCTTCGAGGAGATCTCTCCGATCGAGGACTTCTCCGGGTCGATGTCGCTGACCTTCCGCGACCACCGCTTCGAGCCCCCGAAGAACTCGATCGACGAGTGCAAGGAGCGCGACTTCACGTACGCCGCGCCGCTCTTCGTCACGGCCGAGTTCACCAACAACGAGACCGGCGAGATCAAGTCGCAGACGGTCTTCATGGGCGACTTCCCGCTCATGACCAACAAGGGCACCTTCGTCATCAACGGCACCGAGCGTGTCGTGGTGTCGCAGCTCGTCCGCTCGCCGGGTGTCTACTTCGACTCCTCCATCGACAAGACGTCCGACAAGGACATCTTCTCCGCCAAGATCATCCCGTCCCGGGGTGCCTGGCTGGAGATGGAGATCGACAAGCGCGACATGGTCGGTGTCCGCATCGACCGCAAGCGCAAGCAGTCCGTGACCGTCCTGCTGAAGGCGCTCGGGTGGACCACCGAGCAGATCCTCCAGGAGTTCGGCGAGTACGAGTCCATGCGCGCCACCCTGGAGAAGGACCACACCCAGGGCCAGGACGACGCGCTGCTCGACATCTACCGCAAGCTGCGTCCGGGCGAGCCGCCGACGCGTGAGGCCGCTCAGACGCTGCTCGAGAACCTCTACTTCAACCCCAAGCGCTACGACCTCGCCAAGGTCGGCCGCTACAAGGTGAACAAGAAGCTCGGCGCCGACGAGCCGCTGGACGCCGGTGTCCTCACCACCGACGACATCATCGCCACGATCAAGTACCTGGTGAAGCTCCACGCGGGCGAGACCGAGACGATCGGCGAGAACGGCACCCAGATCGTCGTCGAGACCGACGACATCGACCACTTCGGCAACCGTCGTCTGCGCAACGTCGGCGAGCTCATCCAGAACCAGGTCCGTACGGGTCTGGCCCGGATGGAGCGCGTCGTGCGCGAGCGCATGACGACCCAGGACGTCGAGGCGATCACGCCGCAGACCCTGATCAACATCCGGCCGGTCGTCGCCTCCATCAAGGAGTTCTTCGGCACCAGCCAGCTGTCCCAGTTCATGGACCAGAACAACCCGCTGTCCGGGCTGACGCACAAGCGTCGTCTGTCCGCGCTCGGCCCGGGTGGTCTGTCCCGTGAGCGGGCCGGCTTCGAGGTCCGTGACGTGCACCCGTCCCACTACGGACGCATGTGCCCGATCGAGACCCCCGAAGGCCCGAACATCGGTCTGATCGGTTCGCTCGCCTCGTACGGCCGCGTCAACGCGTTCGGCTTCGTCGAGACGCCGTACCGCAAGGTCGTCGACGGCCAGGTCACCGACGAGGTGGACTACCTGACCGCCGACGAGGAGGACCGCTTCGTCATCGCCCAGGCCAACGCGCCGCTCACCGACGAGCTCCGGTTCGCCGAGGCCCGCGTGCTGGTCCGCCGCCGTGGCGGCGAGGTCGACTACGTCGCGCCCGACGACGTGAACTACATGGACGTCTCGCCGCGCCAGATGGTGTCGGTCGCGACCGCCATGATCCCGTTCCTCGAGCACGACGACGCCAACCGCGCCCTCATGGGCGCGAACATGATGCGGCAGGCCGTTCCGCTCATCAAGTCGGAGGCCCCGCTCGTCGGCACCGGCATGGAGTACCGCTGCGCCACCGACGCCGGTGACGTCATCAAGGCGGAGAAGGACGGTGTGATCCAGGAGGTCTCGGCCGACTACATCACCGTCGCCAACGACGACGGCACGTACACCACGTACCGCATCGCCAAGTTCTCCCGCTCCAACCAGGGCACCTCCGTCAACCAGAAGGTCGTCGTCTCCGAGGGCGACCGGGTCATCGAGGGCCAGGTCCTGGCCGACGGCCCGGCCACCGAGAACGGTGAGATGGCGCTCGGCAAGAACCTGCTCGTCGCGTTCATGCCGTGGGAGGGCCACAACTACGAGGACGCGATCATCCTGTCGCAGCGCCTCGTGCAGGACGACGTCCTCTCCTCGATCCACATCGAGGAGCACGAGGTCGACGCCCGTGACACCAAGCTCGGCCCCGAGGAGATCACCCGGGACATCCCGAACGTCTCCGAGGAGGTCCTCGCGGACCTGGACGAGCGCGGCATCATCCGTATCGGTGCCGAGGTCGTCGCCGGCGACATCCTCGTCGGCAAGGTCACGCCCAAGGGTGAGACCGAGCTGACGCCGGAGGAGCGCCTGCTCCGCGCGATCTTCGGTGAGAAGGCCCGTGAGGTCCGTGACACCTCGCTGAAGGTGCCGCACGGCGAGACCGGCAAGGTCATCGGCGTCCGCGTCTTCGACCGCGAGGAGGGCGACGAGCTTCCCCCCGGTGTGAACCAGCTCGTGCGCGTGTACGTGGCGCAGAAGCGCAAGATCACCGACGGTGACAAGCTCGCCGGCCGTCACGGCAACAAGGGCGTCATCTCCAAGATCCTGCCGATCGAGGACATGCCGTTCCTGGAGGACGGCACCCCGGTCGACATCATCCTCAACCCGCTCGGCGTCCCGTCCCGAATGAACCCGGGACAGGTCCTGGAGATCCACCTCGGCTGGCTCGCCAGCCAGGGCTGGGACGTCTCCGGCCTCGCCGACGAGTGGGCCGAGCGTCTGCAGAGCATCGGCGCCGACCGCGTCGAGCCCCGCACCAACGTCGCGACCCCGGTCTTCGACGGTGCCCGTGAGGACGAGCTGGCCGGTCTGCTGGAGCACACCATCCCGAACCGCGACGGCGACCGCATGATGCTGCCGTCCGGCAAGGCGCGCCTGTTCGACGGCCGCTCCGGCGAGCCGTTCCCGGACCCGATCTCGGTCGGGTACATGTACATCCTCAAGCTGCACCACCTGGTCGACGACAAGCTGCACGCCCGGTCGACCGGCCCGTACTCGATGATCACCCAGCAGCCGCTGGGTGGTAAGGCTCAGTTCGGTGGCCAGCGCTTCGGTGAGATGGAGGTGTGGGCGCTGGAGGCATACGGCGCCGCCTACGCCCTCCAGGAGCTGCTGACCATCAAGTCCGACGACGTCACCGGCCGCGTGAAGGTCTACGAGGCCATCGTCAAGGGCGAGAACATCCCCGAGCCCGGCATCCCCGAGTCCTTCAAGGTGCTCATCAAGGAGATGCAGTCCCTGTGCCTCAACGTGGAGGTGCTGTCATCGGACGGCATGTCCATCGAGATGCGCGACACCGACGAGGACGTCTTCCGCGCTGCGGAGGAGCTCGGCATCGACCTGTCCCGGCGCGAGCCGAGCAGCGTCGAAGAGGTCTGACGGGTCGGCCGGCCGGATACCCGGCGACGAGTATCCGGCCGGCCTCGCCCAGCGACCCGTACAGACCATTGATTGACACGAACCCTGAGAGGGATTGACGCATAGTGCTCGACGTCAACTTCTTCGACGAGCTGCGGATCGGCCTGGCCACCGCGGACGACATCCGGCAGTGGTCCCACGGCGAGGTTAAGAAGCCGGAGACCATCAACTACCGCACCCTGAAGCCCGAGAAGGACGGCCTCTTCTGCGAGAAGATCTTCGGCCCGACCCGGGACTGGGAGTGCTACTGCGGCAAGTACAAGCGCGTCCGCTTCAAGGGCATCATCTGTGAGCGGTGTGGCGTCGAGGTCACCCGCGCCAAGGTGCGCCGTGAGCGGATGGGCCACATCGAGCTCGCCGCCCCCGTCACGCACATCTGGTACTTCAAGGGCGTCCCGTCCCGCCTGGGCTACCTGCTCGACCTCGCCCCGAAGGACCTCGAGAAGGTCATCTACTTCGCCGCGTACATGATCACGTACGTGGACGACGAGCGCCGTACGCGCGACCTGCCGTCGCTGGAGGCCCACGTCTCCGTCGAGCGCCAGCAGATCGAGAACCGGCGTGACGCCGACCTCGAGGCCCGCGCCAAGAAGCTCGAGACCGACCTGGCCGAGCTGGAGGCCGAGGGCGCCAAGGCCGACGTGCGCCGCAAGGTGCGCGAGGGCGCCGAGCGTGAGATGAAGCAGCTGCGCGACCGTGCGCAGCGCGAGATCGACCGCCTCGACGAGGTCTGGACCCGCTTCAAGAACCTCAAGGTCCAGGACCTGGAGGGCGACGAGCTCCTCTACCGCGAGCTGCGTGACCGCTTCGGCACGTACTTCGACGGTTCGATGGGTGCCGCGGCGCTGCAGAAGCGCCTGGAGTCCTTCGACCTGGACGAGGAGGCCGAGCGCCTCCGCGAGATCATCCGTACCGGCAAGGGCCAGAAGAAGACCCGTGCGCTCAAGCGCCTCAAGGTCGTCTCCGCGTTCCTGCAGACCAGCAACAGCCCCAAGGGCATGGTGCTGGACTGCGTCCCGGTGATCCCGCCGGACCTGCGTCCGATGGTGCAGCTGGACGGTGGCCGCTTCGCGACCTCCGACCTGAACGACCTGTACCGCCGCGTCATCAACCGCAACAACCGCCTGAAGCGGCTTCTCGACCTCGGCGCGCCCGAGATCATCGTGAACAACGAGAAGCGCATGCTCCAGGAGGCGGTCGACGCCCTCTTCGACAACGGCCGTCGCGGCCGCCCGGTCACGGGCCCCGGCAACCGTCCCCTGAAGTCCCTCAGCGACATGCTGAAGGGCAAGCAGGGCCGCTTCCGTCAGAACCTGCTCGGCAAGCGAGTCGACTACTCGGCGCGTTCCGTCATCGTCGTCGGCCCGCAGCTGAAGCTGCACCAGTGCGGTCTGCCCAAGGCCATGGCGCTGGAGCTCTTCAAGCCGTTCGTGATGAAGCGCCTGGTCGACCTGAACCACGCGCAGAACATCAAGAGCGCCAAGCGCATGGTCGAGCGCGGCCGCACGGTCGTGTACGACGTGCTGGAAGAGGTCATCGCGGAGCACCCGGTTCTGCTGAACCGTGCGCCCACGCTGCACCGCCTCGGCATCCAGGCCTTCGAGCCGCAGCTGGTCGAGGGCAAGGCCATCCAGATCCACCCGCTCGTCTGCACCGCGTTCAACGCGGACTTCGACGGTGACCAGATGGCCGTCCACCTGCCGCTCTCCGCGGAGGCGCAGGCCGAGGCCCGCATCTTGATGCTGTCCTCGAACAACATCCTCAAGCCGGCCGACGGCCGTCCGGTCACCATGCCGACCCAGGACATGGTGCTCGGTCTGTTCTTCCTCACCACCGACGAGGAGGAGCGGGAGGTCAAGGGCGAGGGCCGGGCGTTCAACTCCACCGCCGAGGCGATCATGGCCTTCGACGCCCGGGAGCTCTCGCTCCAGGCGAAGGTCGACATCCGCTTCCCGGTCGGCTCCGTCCCGCCCCGCGGCTGGACGCCGCCCGTCGCGGACGAGGAGGGCGAGCCCGCGTGGCAGCAGGGTGACAGCTTCCGCCTGCGGACGACCCTGGGCCGCGCGCTCTTCAACGAGCTGCTGCCCGAGGACTACCCGTTCGTCGACTACTCCGTCGGCAAGAAGCAGCTCTCCGAGATCGTCAACGACCTCGCCGAGCGCTACCCCAAGGTCATCGTGGCGGCGACGCTCGACAACCTGAAGGCGGCCGGCTTCTACTGGGCGACCCGTTCCGGTGTCACCGTGGCCATCTCCGACGTCGTCGTTCCCGAGGCGAAGAAGGAGATCGTCAAGGGCTACGAGGCCCAGGACGAGAAGATCCAGAAGCAGTACGAGCGCGGTCTGATCACCAAGGACGAGCGCACGCAGGAGCTCATCGCGATCTGGACCAAGGCGACCAACGAGGTCGCCGAGGCCATGAACGAGAACTTCCCGAAGACCAACCCCATCTTCATGATGGTCAACTCGGGTGCTCGTGGAAACATGATGCAGATGCGTCAGATCGCCGGTATGCGTGGTCTGGTGTCGAACGCCAAGAACGAGACCATCCCGCGTCCGATCAAGGCGTCCTTCCGCGAGGGCCTGTCCGTGCTGGAGTACTTCATCTCCACGCACGGTGCCCGTAAGGGTCTCGCCGACACCGCCCTGCGTACCGCCGACTCGGGTTACCTGACCCGTCGTCTGGTGGACGTCTCGCAGGACGTGATCATCCGCGAGGAGGACTGCGGCACCGACCGCGGTCTGAAGCTGCGGATCGCCTCGAAGGGCGCCGACGGTGTCCTGCGCAAGGCGGAGGACGTCGAGACCTCCGTGTACGCGCGGATGCTCGCCGAGGACGTCGTCGTGGACGGCAAGGTCATCGCGCCGGCCAACGTCGACCTCGGTGACGTGCTGATCGACGCGCTGGTCGCCGCGGGTGTCGAGGAGGTCAAGACCCGCTCGGTCCTGACCTGTGAGTCGGCGGTCGGCACGTGTGCGTACTGCTACGGCCGTTCGCTCGCCACCGGCAAGCTGGTCGACATCGGTGAGGCGGTCGGCATCATCGCCGCCCAGTCCATCGGTGAGCCCGGTACCCAGCTGACGATGCGTACCTTCCACACCGGTGGTGTGGCCGGTGACGACATCACCCAGGGTCTGCCCCGTGTCGTCGAGCTCTTCGAGGCTCGTACGCCCAAGGGTGTCGCCCCGATCTCGGAGGCCTCCGGCCGTATCCGGATCGAGGAGACCGAGAAGACCAAGAAGATCGTCGTCACCCCGGACGACGGCAGCGACGAGACGGCCTACCCGATCTCGAAGCGTGCCAAGGTCCTGGTGCACGAGGGCGACCACGTCGAGGTGGGCCAGAAGCTCACCGCGGGTACCGAGAACCCGCACGACGTGCTGCGCATCCTCGGCCAGCGGGCCGTCCAGGTCCACCTGGTCGGCGAGGTCCAGAAGGTCTACAACTCGCAGGGCGTGTCGATCCACGACAAGCACATCGAGATCATCATCCGGCAGATGCTGCGCCGTGTGACGATCATCGAGTCCGGCGACGCGGAGCTGCTGCCGGGCGAGCTCGTGGAGCGCTCGAAGTTCGAGACCGAGAACCGTCGTGTGGTCACCGAGGGCGGTCACCCCGCCTCCGGCCGTCCGCAGCTGATGGGTATCACCAAGGCCTCGCTCGCCACCGAGTCGTGGCTGTCGGCGGCGTCCTTCCAGGAGACGACCCGGGTGCTGACCGACGCGGCGATCAACGCCAAGTCGGACTCCCTGATCGGCCTCAAGGAGAACGTCATCATCGGTAAGCTCATCCCGGCCGGTACGGGTCTGTCCCGCTACCGCAACATCCGGGTCGAGCCGACCGAGGAGGCCAAGGCCGCGATGTACTCGGCCGTCGGCTACGACGACATCGACTACTCGCCGTTCGGCACCGGCTCCGGCCAGGCCGTTCCGCTGGAGGACTACGACTACGGTCCGTACAACCAGTAAGGCGTAGCCGAGAAACGACCGAAGGGCGGTCACCCCGTGCGGGGTGACCGCCCTTCGGCGTGCCGGTGGTTCCTCCGCGCCCCTCCGTTCAGGCGCCGAGTGCCAGGTGGACGCGGCGCAGCGCCCGGACGCCGACGGCGAGGACGGCGGGTACGTCGTCGGCGGGGACCCGGCTGGCCAGGGCGAGCGCGTCGACGGCGACCGCGTAGTCGTCCGTCACCGCCCGAGGCGTGTCCGGGGCGGTGGCGGCCCCGGCGTAGTCGGCGAGGACGTCGCCGTACTCGATGACGGCGAGACGTACGTCGACGTCGACGGCGTCCAGGTCGTGGTGGATGTGCTGACGCTCTCGTGCCATGACGTACCCCCGTATGTCGTGAACGGCGTGTGGTGAGCCGCTCCGTATTGTCCGGGAAGCGCGCGGCGGCCGACAGGAGCGCATGGGGGGTGTCCGGGCGTACGGTCGCTGCCGGGGTCCGGCAACGAAGGTGCGCCGGAGGTCAGCGGGTGGTGAGTTCCCAGAGGGCGAGCAGGAAGCCCATGCCAGCGGCGAGCGCGCCGATGCTGGCCAGCGGCCAGCGCGCCCGCTCCAGCGCGTCGAGCCGGTCCTCGTGGTCGGCGAGCTGCCGGTCCGTCTGGTCGCTGCGCTGGACCAGCAGGGCGAGCGAGCCGTCGACCCGGGCGAACCCGGCTTCGAGGGTGCCGCGCAGGCGCTCCAGCTCCAGGGCGACCGCGACCGGGTCGTTCGGGTCAGGTTCGGTCATCGGCGGCTCCTGTGCTCGCGGTGCGCAGCCAGGCCGGCAGCAGGGCCTGGACGGCGGGGACGGCCATCACCCGGGTGAGCGCGCCCGCGACGGCCAGGGATCCGGCGACCCACGGCAGGGTCGCCGGGAGCCCCGCCGCGTCGACGAGCGCCGGGAGGGCGACGGCGAGGCCGGCGGCGGACTGCAGGACCGTGCGGGCCGTGCGCTTGGCGGCTTCCGACATGGGTTTCGCTCCTTCGGTGCGTGCCGGTGCGGGGTCGCCGCGTGCCGGACGGGGGGGCGGGGTGGTCGGCGGGGTCAGGCGGGGGCGGTGTACGGGACCTTCAGGGCGTTCCAGGAGGTGCGGCCGGGCCAGCCGTCGGCGTCGGCGCCGGTGAAGCCGAGCTTGCGCTGCCAGGCGGCGTACGAGCGGCGGTCCGCCTCCGACCAGCGCGGGCCCGGCCCGACGCGGTACGCGGAGCAGCCCTCGGCGACGAGCCGGCGTCCCATCGCGGTGACGATCGGCGAGCTGGGGGCGGCGGTGAAGAAGGCCACGCCCGGGAACGGCTGGTAGCGGGGCCTGGACGCGGTGCCGCCGGGGGCGGTGGAGCCCGGACTGCCGGCGCCCGGTCGGGTCGCGCCCGGTCGCGTCGGGGCCGCGCCGAGCCGGTCGGCTATGCGGGCGCGCATGCCCGGCATGGTGAAGCCGCGCGGGTCGCTCTTCCAGTCCGACCACTCCAGGTGGCCGATCACGCTCTTGGCGGACCAGCCGTGGGCGCGGCAGATCGCGGCGGACGCCCGCTCGATGGCGTCCAGCTGGGCGGCGGGCCACGGATCGGAGCCGTTGCCGAGGTTGACGCACTCGAAGCCGTAGAAGCGGGCGTTGCCGTCGACGGCCCCCGCGCTGCCCTGGTGCTCGTGCGGGGCGGGCGGGCGTTCGTCGTAGTCCTCGGCGACGACCCGTGCGAGGACGGCCGGGTCGCCGCCGCCCGCGTGGTTGGCGCGCCCGCTGCCGACGAGGTGCACGGTGCCGTCCTTGGCGATGACGCCGTGGCAGAGCGGGCCGGGCAGGCCCTCGTACCCGCGGAAGCAGAGGTCGACGGAGGAGGTGGTGCCGGTGCTGACGGTGTGGTGGATCATCACGCCGTTCACCGGGCCCCAGGAGCCGGTGTGGTTGCGGTGGTGGGTGCGCCAGCCGGGGTGTTCGACGACGGTGACGCCTTCGGCGCGCAGCGCGGCGAGCAGCCGGTCGGCGGTCAGCGGGGTGGCCATGGACGGACCTCCTGTGATGCGTGGGCGTAGGGCAGGGAAGGGCAGGGAAGGGCAGGGGGAGGCAGGGAAGAGCAGGGAAGGGGAAGGGGGAGGGGTGGGCCGGCGGTCAGGCCAGTGCGGCCCAGATGGCGTTCGAGTCCGCGATCACCGTCGACGGGTTGAAGGACGTGGGCAGCGACGTCTGGCCCGTGACGCTGAGCCGCCCGTGCCGGATGAAGGCGCCCGGCATGCGCGCGCTGCCGCCGGGGGCCTCGCCCATGCTGGCGCCGCGCATGAAGGCCGGGCCGTTGGAGTTGGGGCTCGGTCCGTTGACGACGAGCCCGACCCAGTACAGGCCGGCGGCCGCGGTGTACGGCGCAGTCAGCGGCAGCACGAAGGTCCTGCCCTCGGTGGCCGTGAGCAGCGTGTTCAGCGGGGCCGTCAGCCCGACCCGGGCGCCCGCGCCGGTGTAGAGACCGGCGTACGAGGAGCCGCTCAGCGTGCCGCCGACATAGCCCGGCACGTAGAACACGACGTTCCTGACGGTGGTGGCCGTGTGCAGGGGGATGCCGATCAGGTACACCCAGCCGCTGATGCAGTACTGGACGGAGTTGGCGGAGCTGGCCGCCGGGTCGAACGCCCACCCGGCGAAGCCGACGGCGCCGGGGGACCAGGTGCCGGCCGCGGACACCGCGTCGACGTAGCCGCGCCGGGCGAGCTGGTCGGCGGTGGCGGGGTTCGCGGTGGTGGCGGGCGGCGTGGCGAACGTCTTCGTACCCGTCACCGTCTGGTTCCCGGCCAGCAGCACGGCGTCGCCCGCCGGGACCGCCGCCACATCGGCCGCGCCCAGCCGCACGGCGCCCGCCTGGCCGTTGACGGAGGTCACGGGCGCCCCGTCGACGGCCAGGTAGCGGGCGTCGCCGGACGCCTGGGTGAGGGCGCCCAGGTCGGCGGCGGTGAGCACGACGTCCCCCGTCCGGCCGTTGACGGAGCCGACCGCGCCGCCGCCCGCCGGGAGCTGGGAGGCCGGGACGAGGCCGTCAGGGCCGAGGGTCGCGACCCCACCGGGCGCGCCCGCCAGGTCGGCGGGGACGGCGGACACGTCGGCGGCGGTCAGCACGATGTCCGGCTCGGTGCGGCCGTTCACCGAGCGCACCCCGCCCGGTTCACCGGCGGGGCCCGCCGGTCCTGGCGGGCCCGCGGGTCCCGGCGGGCCGGGTACGGCCACGTAACGCGGCGCGTCGGGGTCGGCCGGAGCGATGTCGGCCAGGTCGACGGACGGGTTCGCGGCGGGCAGCGCGATCATGTAGACGCGTG
Organism: Streptomyces sp. NPDC047886; assembly: GCF_043204435.1. Lineage (NCBI taxonomy): Bacteria > Bacillati > Actinomycetota > Actinomycetes > Kitasatosporales > Streptomycetaceae > Streptomyces > Streptomyces sp. NPDC047886. The sequence continues at coordinate 1,109,172 of NZ_JBIDCF010000002.1, read as the reverse complement.
ACCTGAAGACGCCGGAGAGCCGTTCGGTCACGGTGTACGTCCAGCCCACCGGGTTCCAGCCGGGCGTGTCGGTCGCGGGCAGCCGGACGCTGACGCGGCCCTCCGCGTCCAGGGACGCGCGGATGGGGCCCCCGAGGAAGAGGTCGGCGTCGGCGTGGGTGAGCAGCGCGGGGGGCCGGAACTCGACGGTGCCGCTGAGCGGCCGGCCGTCCGGCGCGAGATAGCGAGCGGTGACGCTCACGGTCGGGATGGTGTCGGGCAGCACTCGGGTGCCTCCTTGCTCGGGCGTTCTGCGGGTGGGGGGTTGCGGGTGGGGGCGGGTGCGCCGGGGGCCGGTCGCCGCTGACGGTGGCGGTCGCCGGTCGCGGTCGCCGTGGCTCGTGTGGCGCGGTGGCCGTGGCTCGCGTGGGGCGGTGGCTCGTGTGGCGCGGTGGCCCGGCTCGTACGGGCCGGGGGCGGGCGGGGGACGGGGCTCGTCCGGGGTGGTGCGCCCGGCCCGGCCGGGCGTACCACCCCGTAGCGGACCCGCCGTACACCGCCGTACACCGCCGTGCGTGGGACAGCTCAGGACTGCACGCCGTACAGCGCCAGCGGGCGGCAGCGGACGGTGCCGCCCGCCGCGGCCACCTTGGCCTGGACCTCGAAGGTCACCGTGGCGCTGTAGGCCGACGCCACCGCCGCCGTGAAGTCGAGCCCCGCGCCCGGCCCGCCGACCGGGCCGACCTGCGTGCCGTCGACGAGCAGCCGCACCTCGGCGCCCGAAGTGCCCTGGACGGCGACCCGGCAGAGCAGCCTCGGGTGCTGCACGATGCCCGGACCCCGGTAGAGCGTCGTCCACGTGGTGGCGCCGGTGGACTCCCAGCGGGCCTGGTCGACCGGCTCGGGCAGCGGATACGGGATGTACGGGCGGGCCAGGCCGCGCTGGGCGGCGTCGTCGGCGACCACGACGTTGCCCCTGCGGTCGAGGATCTGCACCGGCTGCACGGGCAGCGTGTCCGGCGACCCGGTCCACACGGTGAGCGCGAGGGAGCCGTCGTCGCGGCGCACGACCAGGCCCTGCTGCGGGGTGGCCGCGTCCCGGTCGGGCTGGACGCGGCCCAGGTACAGCAGGTCCTCGTCGCCCGCGGTGCGCACCCGCAGCCGGCCGCCGTCGCCGATGACGACCTCGCCGCCCATGATCTGGTTCAGCGCCGGGCTGGTGTTGGCGCTGCCCATCAGCTCCCTCACCTGGCGCTCCAGCGCGCGGATCCGGTCCAGCAGGTCGGTGGGGATGATCGCCACGGGTTACACCCCTTCCAGGTAGAGCGTGGCCGTCTCGGCCTTGGTGCGCTGCGGCGGATCGACCGCCATGCCGACGACCCGGTACTGCGTGTCGAGCCCGTCCGGGTGCCACAGGTCGTGGATCCGCAGCCGGACGCGGGACCCGAGCAGCGCGGGGGTGATCCGGTCCGCCAGCTGGACGGTGATCTCCGGGATGACCTCGGGCCTGCGCTGCCGGGCGAGCTCGGCGAGCGCCAGGGACCGCAGGGTCGCCTCGTCCGTGACGCCGCTGTGGTCGGAGGTGCGTTCCAGGCGGGGCCAGCCGGCGGCCAGGTCGTCCGGTGAGCCGACGCTCACGGTCAGCGGCACGGAGTCCCGCGACTGGTCGGAGTTGGCGGACTCGCCGCGCGCCACCCACACGTTGGCCTGCACCGTCGAGTCCGTGGGGAGGCTGTAGGTCAGCACCGGTCCCGGATGGTCCAGGACGATGTCGGCGTGCCCGGTCTCGATCCTCGGATGGCCGAGCTGGAGCCGTTTGACGCGGCGGCCCTGCGCGTCGCGGTAGCAGTGGATCCGCCACTCGAAGCCGTCGGCGAGCTGCGCCAGCTTGTCCAGCAGCTCCCGTATCCGGGCGAGCGCCGGGTAGCCGTACGCGAAGGCGCGGCGCACGCCGGACAGTTCATGGCCGAGGCTGATGCCGATGTCGCCGCCCGGCTGCTCCTGGGCGTGGCCGACGAGGGCGCGGGCGATGTCGAACTGGTCGGTGCCGGTGCCGACCAGGTCCCCGGACAGGATGCGGTGGTCGAGGTACGAGTCGAACGTGCCGGCCTGGAACTGGGCCTTCATCCGGCCCTGTTCGTCGGCGGACGGGGTGCAGGTCCACAGCACCCCGCCCCACCAGATGTCGCCGTCCCGCTCCAGCCACACCGCCGTGCGGCCCGGCTGCAGCGCGGCCCGCGCCCGTGCGGCGAGCCGGCCCTCCGGGAGCGGGACGGTGGCGGACAGCGACCCCGGCTTGCCGATGTAGTCGTCGAACCTGGCCTCGGTGAGCGGCAGGACGTCCAGCACCTGGTCGGTGCGGAGGTCGCAGAAGAGCGCCCGGTAGACGGGCGTGGTGGCGGAACTCCTCATCGGCGCCACCTCAGACGACCGGGTCGACGCGGATGTAGCGGTTGTCGATCCACGCGGTGGTGTCGGTGACGGAGTGCTGGTACGCCGCCACCGCGCTGTACTGGGTGTGCGGCTTCAGCCCGGTGACGCGGAACATCGCCGAAGCGGACTGCACCACGCCCCCGTTGACGATGGCGGCCCTCACCTCGTCGGCCGCGAGCACCAGGGCACCGGCGAGCCGGATGTTGGCGGACATCCGCACCCACCGGTTGTCGGCCCCGGCCCGGCCCTGGAAGCCCAGCGTCACCATGATCGCGCCGGAGACCGGGGTGGTGAAGTTCGCCGCGATGGAGGGCCGGCCGGTGTCCGTGAGGTTCTCCACGTAGCCGGTGGACTTCACGTAGCCGCCGTCGTTGTTGTAGTCCCAGCCGGTGGTCGGCACGATCGGCCGCCACACCGTGCCGTCCCAGCGCTGGAGGCGTCCGCCCTCGTCCCGGTACTGGCCGACGTACTCGCCGGCGGCCAGCGCGCCCTGCGGGGCGATGCCGCCGATCTGGCGGGGGTAGGACGCCCAGGCGGTGCCGTCCCAGCGCTGGAGCCGCCCGCCGGTGTCGCGGTACTGGCCCGCGTAGCCGCCCGGCACCCCACGGTTCCAGGACTCGGCGAGGATGCCGCCGACCGCGACGGTGCTGTTGCGCAGGTCGTACACCGCGCTGCTCCAGTCGAGGCCGCCGGTGCCGACCGACGCGCCCGCCGGAACGGTGACCCGGGCGAGCGGCAGCGCCGCGTCCGGGGTGGCCGGCACCTCCGGCGTACCGGCCGGGGTGCCCTTGACGATCTCCAGTACGGCCTCGGTACGGCCGCTGGCGTCGTACTGCGTGTCGTACACGCGCAGCACCACCAGGTCGATGCGCGGGTTGCTCGCGTCACCGTCGTCGAACGTGATCGGCTCGTAGTCGGTGAGGACGACCGGGTACGCCCCGGCCGGGCCGTAGCTCTGGATGACGGCGCGGCCGGGGGCGACCGACGCGGTCATCCCGGCGGCGTCGCCGAACACGTACAGGCCGTCCATCAGGTACTTGCCGTCCTTGGACCCGGGGACGACGCCGCTCGCGCTGGTCAGCGGGCCCGCCGGGGCCATGGTTCCGGTGGGCGCGAGCCGGGTGTCGGTCCTGGACTGGCCGGTCGTGGTGTCGGTGCGGTTGATCAGCCATGCGCTGCGCACGGGCATGTTGTCCTCCTGGAACGGGATGGCGGAGAGGGGGGAAGCGGGAGAGCTGGGGGCGCGCGTGGTCGCCGGTCACCGGTGGGCGTCGGTCACCGGCGGGGCCCGTCACCAGTGGGCGTCGCGCCAGCGGACCGTGGCCGAGGCGCGCGGGTCCGGGGTCGTGTCGTCGGAACGGAACGCCAGGGCCGTGCCGCCCGGCTCCAGCTGGAACAGCTGCTCGGGCGCGGACGCGGGCGTGGCGGTGTAGAGACGGGACGCGGTGTCGTTGAGCAGCACGGTGCCCGCCTCGGTGTCGACACGGAGGACGTCCCCGGCGCCGAGCACGATGTCGTACTGGAGCTGGCGGCCGTCCCCGAGCCGGGTCAGCGACGGACGGCGCACCGGCCCGCGGAACTCGATGACCGGATGGGCGGGCGCCCCTCCCTCGTTCAGGGCGGTGACGGTGCCGGCGCCGCCGACGCCACCCCACTCCAGCGGCCAGCTCAGACCCATGCCGGCCTCGTCCTCCCAGACGAGGCCCGGCTCCGGGCGGGGCAGCGTGGCCCGGTCCTCCCGCAGCACGTCGCCGTAGCGGCGCGGGTCGGTCGCCGTCCACTGCAGGCTCGTCTTCGACAGGCCCTGCGACACGAACGACCGGTCCTGGGGGACCACCCGGCGGCTCACCCGGGCCCTGACCGCGAGGGTCTCGCCGTGCAGCCGGACCGCGAGCCAGCGTTCACCGCCGTCGGCGCCGGTCGCCGCGCGGAACGCCGTCGTGACCTCCCGGGCCGACGCCGCGGACGACGGCAGCAGCCAGACGGTCGCGGCGATCTGCCGGGGCTGGGCCCAGCGGGCGCCCGGCCAGGAGCCGTGCTGGTCGGGACGGGGCACGTCACCGGTGTCCAGGTCCGGCAGGTCGTCCCAGCCGGTGATGCCGGTGCGGTCGATCTCGTACGGCGTTCCCGGGCCCATCAGCAGTCCGGCCCACTGGATCTGCCCGTCGCGGGTGATCAGTGAGCCGGGTGCCGTCGTGTCCTTGTAGGTTTCCGTGATGTCGGCCATGGCGGGCCGTCACCTCACTTTCCGGTACGGGGAGTTCATGGAGCTCTTGGCGGTCCGGCCGCTCACGCCGCCGTCCGGTGCAGGAACAGCAGGTCCTCGGCGACGGCCAGGGCGCTGCGGCCCTCGGGTTCGCGGTAGCTGCCGAGCCGACCCCGGTCGGCGGAGACCGCCCCGTACGACGGGGTGTGGCCGCGCTCGGCCGGGCGCAGCCGCTCCAGCGCGGACAGCGGCTGTACGGCCCCGGTGGCGCCGCCCGTGGCCGGCCGGACCAGGCCGCCGTCGGCGAGCTGCGGGATCTTGGGCAGGTCGACGCCGAACTCCTTGCCCAGGAAGCTGAAGCTGAGGCTGTTCAGGCCGTCGATCAGCCGGTTGGCGAAGGCGATCAGGCCGTTGACGGCGCCGGTGATGGCCCCCGTCACGGCCTGGAGCCCGGTGGAGACGAAGTCGCCGATGGCGTGCAGCGTGCGGGACATGGCGTCCTTCACCCGCTGGAACATGTCGGGGATCGTGGTGGTGATCCAGGTGAGGACGGGCTTCACCACGGCCTTGACGCCGTTCCAGGCCCGGCGGATGAGCCCCGTGACGGCCCGGGTGGCCGTCGTGACGGTGGCGCGGGCCCCGTCGAACCCCCTCGACACGACCGCGCCGACGACCTTCAGGACGCCCGTGATGATGGCCCGTACGGCGGTGAAGTAGAGCGAGATCACCGTCAGGTACCCCCGCACGACCGGTCCGATGAACGTCCAGATCCCCCGGAACACCTTCAGGACCTGGTCGAACACCTGCTTGACGATCTTCCGGCCGGTCTCGGAGTTCAGCGCGTAGTCGATCAGCAGCCCGGCCAGTGGGGCGACCAGCCCGATGACGAACCCGAGCGGGTTGGCGCGCATGGCCACGTTCACGGCGGTCATCGCACCGGCCGCGACGGTCAGCGCCCCGCCGAAGAAGCCCATCAGCCTGGACACGGTGCCCGAGCCCTTGCCGAGCACCCCGGCCAGGGCGCCGACCGAGGCCCCTTCGGACGCGATGGACGCCAGGGGCCCGGCCGCCCCGCGCCCCTTGCCGCCGCCGCTCCGCACCTGCGTCGCGGTACGGCCGGCGGTGCGGCCCGCCTTGGTGAGGGACTGCCCCGCGCCCTCGGCCCTGGCCTTGACCTGCCGCAGCGCCGTACCGGCCGACGCGGCGCCGCCCCCGAGCCGGCCGACCGCCGAGCCGGCGCCCCCGACGGCCCGCCGGATGCCCTGGAGGGAACCGGCGGCCGCGCCGAGGCGGGCGCGGAAACCGTTCAGCGCCCCGGCGACCCCCGCGAGCGGGTCCAGGTACGCCGGTGCGGCCGCGGCGCTCATCCGCGGGCCTTGGACAGGAACAGCAGGGCGGAGGCGGTCTCCTGGAGGTCACCGGTGGACGCCTCGTAGTAGTTCTCGATCCGGAACGCGGCCATGCCGCCCGCCCCGCCCCCGAGCGGTCCCCGAGCCCGCCCGCGCCGGGCGGTGTGCCGCAGCAGCCGGTCGAGCTTGGACAGCGGCAGCACGGCCTCCGCCTCGCCGGCCTCGGCGACGATGGCGTGGACGCCGCCGTTGCGCGGCTGGACGACACCGCCCTGCGCGAGCTTCGGAATGGTCGGCAGGCTGACCCCGAAGGTCTTGCCGCCGAGGAGCGGCACCCAGCCGGGGATCGTGACCTTGATGCCGTTGAGCTTGCCGATGGCGGAGTTGATGAGGCCGATGACGGCGTTGATGGGCCCCTTCACGGCACCCTTGATCTTGTCGAACGCCTTCCCCGCGATGTCCTTGAGGCCGCCCCAGATGCTGGACAGCTTCTCCTTGACCTTGCTGAACGCCTGCGGGACGACGTTCCTGATCCAGTTGACGACCGGGGTGATGACGGCCTTGATGCCGTTCCAGACGCTGGACACGACCTTCTTGACGGCGTTCATCACCGTCGTGATGATCTTCTTCCAGAGGTTGACGTAGGTCGTGATGACCTTGGCCACGGCCTTGACGACGACCGTGACGGCCTTCTTGACGCCGTTCCAGACCGACTTGATGAGCGTGCCGGCCTTCTTCATGATCGGCCCGATGACCTTCATGACGGAGCTGATGACCGTCTTGATCGCACCGAACGCCTTCTTGAGGACCTTCTGCATGGTCTTCGAGCGGGTGGCCATCTCGACGACCTTCTCGATGAGCGGGGCGAGAAGGGAGAGCAGGGTGCCGATGATGTTGCCCTTCATCGACGTGTTCAGGCCCTTCATGCCCTTGGACGCCTTGTCGGCGCCGGACTTGAACCTCCCGACCTGCGTCCCGCTCTTCTGCGCGGTCCGCCCGGCCTTGGCCATGGAACGCTCGGCCTTGTCGGCGCCCCGCTGAAGGTTCTGCAGCTCACGGGCGGAGCCCTGGGCGGACGTGCGCAGCCGCTTCAGGCCGCCGTCCGTGGAACCGGCGGCGCGCCCGACGCTCTGCGCGGCTCTCGCGGCGGCGTCCGCCTGGGTCTTGAAGCGTTGCAGCGAACCGGCGGCGCGCCCCGCCGCTGAGGCGAGTGACATGTCGTGCTCCTCTCTCGTGTCGTCCCGTCACCCGGCGAAGGCGCGCGCGACGCCGTCGGCCCTCTCCTCGACGCGTCGCAGCGACTGCTCCAGTCCCCGGAGCTCGGCGGCCCTTCGGCTCGCGTCCGTCGGCCGTCCGGTCAACCGGCTCGTCTGGCGGCGCCGCTCCTGCCTCTGCCGTTCCGGTTCGACCTGGGACGCGGCACGGCCGGCCAGGGCGCGCTGGCCTTCCGCGAGGGTCCGGATACGGGCGTCCTGCTCGCCGACGCGGTCGGCGAGCCGGGTCACGGCGGACCCCTCGCGCTCCTCGCGCCGGGTCTCGTAACCGCCGTCGCGCTCGATCGCGTTGACCCAGGGGTTCCGGAAGATCTCCACGCCCATGAAGTGGAGGCCACGGGCGTCCCAGGTGATCATCTCCGGGGATATGGAGAGCATGCTGGGGTCCCACTTGATGATCTGGTTGCTCGCGTACACCGCTTGGTCCGCAGCGGCGACATCCGCTCCCAGCCGGTCGTTCATATAGGTCTCGAAGGAATCCTTGGATTCCTTCGCCGCGGTTTCTGCTTCCTTCTCCAGATCCTTCTTGAATTGTGCGAGCCGGGCCGTCAGATCTGCGTCGGTGACGAATTCGGTCATGGCGCTCCCTTGGTATTCGGGCGGTTGCTAGGATCACCGCATGTCGGCGACTCTGATCGTGCAGCTGTTCGTGTACGCGGTGATGGCGGCGGCCGGTGCGGCCTACTGGCGGTTCAGCTTCGGGAAGGCGCTGAAGCTGCGCACGCTCCGGCGTGACGGCAGGCCGGCCGAGGCCGAATGTGTCGGCCATGTCCATCCTCGGGGCGGGGTGTGCGCGGTTTTCCGATATGACGTCGGCGACGGTGTCGCCCGCCGACTCGTGGGCCCCGTGGAGAAAAGCACGTCATTCGCGGTCGGCGACCGCGTGGATATCGTCCACGACGCGAAGGACCCGGATAATGCCGACCTGGTGCCGATCGATGCGGCACGGATTCGCCACCATGTGTGGGGCGGTGTCGCGGCCGCCTCGCTGCTCGCGGTGATCGCTTATGCCGCGTCCGGAATCGGCTGAGACGAGCCGGAGACGGCCGGCCGGGGTGGGTCGCTCAGGCGAAGAAGCGGATGAGTTCGGTACGGCTCGGGCCGTCTCCGGCAGCCGGTGCACCCGCCGTCGCCCCCGCCGTAGCCCCCGCCGTCACCCCCGCCTCCTCGACGTCCCCCGCTTCCTCCGCCTCGGGGTCGCCGGGCCGGGGGACCGGGTCCGGGGGGTCCGGGGGGTCGTCGTCGCTGTTCACCGTGGCGAACATCCAGTTGGCGGCCGCCAGGTGGTCCACCGCGGCGGCCAGGAGGTACTCCGAGACGCTCCAGTCCGCGCCCTCACCGGTCACCTCGCGGTTGATCGCGCTGTCCCGTGGCATGTGCTTGATCAGCACCGCGAGCCGGCGGGAGGAGAGCCGGCCGCGGTGCCAGTCGAGCAGGTCCACGCCGTAGTGCCGCAACAGGTCGGCTTCCAGAGCCTCGGCGTGTTCGTCGACGAACGCGTCGAGGCTCAGCCTTCCCCCAGGCCGAGCCCGGTCTCCTTGCCGTACGCCTCCAGGATCGCGGCGATGTCCTGCATCGTGACGTCGTGCCGCTCGAAGCCGGCGAACTGCCGCTCGCCCATGAGCAGCCTGAGCAGCCCGTCCACGTCGTTGTCGTCCAGGTCGCGCAGCGCCTTGGCGGTCGCGCGGGTCAGTTCGGTCGGCAGCTCGAAGGTGTCGCCGTCCAGGGCGAAGGACCAGGTGCGGCCGAGTGCCTCCATGCGCTGGGCGCGGGCGGCGTTCACATCGAATGTGGCCATGCGTCTTCTCCGTTCGTACGTGGGTGAGGGGCGTGTGCGGGAGGCGTGTGCGGGGGCGGGGGCGGGGCCGGGGGGGGCCGGCCCCGCCCCCGCACGGTGTTACGCGGCCGGGGTGGCCGGCGGGATGGCACCGTCGTACGCGGTGTCCCGCATCACGAAGGTGGCCAGCGCCTTGTTGTCACCCGGCGACAGCGCGGTGAAGGTGACGCCGAGCATCGCGGCCGCCTTGCGGGCGAGCTTGATGTCCTCGGTGGCCGTCACCTGGCCGCGCGGGATGACGAACCGGTACGTGACCTCGGAGCCGTCGGTGAACTCCAGGCCCAGGGCCCGCTCGTCGAAGCTCGGGCCGTCCGGGACGTCGAACTCGTAGACGCCCGTGCCCGCGCTGCGGAAGCCCGACTTGTCGCCGCCCAGGAAGAACGGCAGCGTGTCCTCGTTGAACTGGAGCATCGAGAACTTCAGCGTCAGGTCGCGGTCCGCGTACACGAACCGGGCCGGGCTGATCGACTGCCAGGTCTCCACCGGGTCCAGCTTGTCCTTCTTGGAGAAGGTGACGCCGTCGGTGGACGTGTACCCGAGGTCCGTCCAGCCGGTGCCCCAGTCGGTGGCCGGGTTGCTGGAGAAGGTGTTCGGGATCGGGGCGTTGATGTCGGCGACGAGGACGCGGCCGGTACCGGCGACGCGGATCTCGGACGAGTTGTTGCCTGCCATGAAGGGCTCCTTGGGATAGGGCTGGATGGGTCTGGGATCGGGCTGGATCGGGCTGGATCGGGCTGGATCGGCCTGGGATCGGCCTGGGACAGGGATCGGTGCGGTGCCTGGACGGGTACGGCAAAGGCCCCGCCGAGTGGCAGGGCCTTGTCTGTGGGGCGTAGGACATCCGCTCCGCCGGGGCGGGGCCGGGTCAGTCCGTACGCAGGGAGAGGCGCAGCACGCAGAGGTAGCGGTTGGCCGCGGTGTAGACGTAGTCGGGCAGCCAGCGCGGTCCGTCGGCCTCGCTGACGTCGGTGATCGTGGTCGGCCCGTAGACCGCCCCGGTGGCCGCCAGCAGTTCGGCGCGGGCGATGTTGGCCAGCAGGTGCGCGGTCGGCTTGTCGGGGCCGTAGCACTCCAGCTCGATCAGCGGCTGGTCGAGGTGCAGATCGTCGATCCAGGCGCCGCCGCGCCGGGAGACGATCACGGCCTTGGCCGTGCCGTCGAAGCCGGGCGGCGGTGTCTCGTCCACGATCGCGTCCGCCAGTTCCGCGCGGTCGGAGAGGAGGTCCACGACGATGGCCTCCACATCGGGGAAGGTGCTCGGAGGAGAGCTCATGACGGGGCATCACTCCTGTGGTCTCACCGGAAAAGGCGACGGCGGAGCTGTCCCCCGGAGGGAGGTGGGCACAGCTCCGCCGCTGCCTCCATTGTGATCGATGATGTGCGGGCGCGCAACTAACTTGCTCGCGCTCGCAATTCACGCTGTGTCGTCGGGCGGGTGCGTTAGTCTCTGACTATCGAACATGTATTCGAGAAGGTGGCGTGAGCGGGGAACCGAGGACGGGAGCACGATGGTGATCAGCGCCCAGGAGCGGCTGGCGGACGTGGTGGCCGCCGTGGTGGAAGTGGCAGCGGAGGCGGGGGAGTCCGGTACGTACTCCGCCGATCTGGCCAGGACACTCACGGCGGTCGTCGGCAAGGTCGGCGCGCGTATCGCCATCGACGTGGAGACCAGGGGCTTCAGCAGCGGCTGGCGCGAGGCCGTCACCGCCCTCGCCGCCGGGGGGAGGCCGGACGGGGCGCGGGTCTTCCGCATGCCGGACCGGGGGGACGGGGACGGGGCTGGAGACGGGGACGGGGCGGGCGAGCCCGAGGGGCACGGGTGACGCGGGGCGCGGCGGTGTGACGGCATGACGAAAGGGGCCGCCCGGATGGGCAGCCCCTTCTTGTCGTGTGCCGTGTCGTGTGCCGTGTCGTGCGCCTGTCCGCACACGGCGTGCGGTGTCCGATCTTCGGTCCGGGTGTACGGGTCGTGGGGTCGTGTGTTCGGTACTCCGTCTAGGAGCGGTCCTCCCGCGCGGTTCGGCTGCACGGCCTCCTGCGGGTCGCGCGCTCCGCCGCGAAGACGTCCTCCAGCCGGAACAACCGCGTACGGCCCTGGTTCCCGGCCGCCGTGAGATGGCCCAGCTGCACCCACTTGCGAATGGTCGCCGGTGCGACATCCACCTCGCGGGCCGCCAGCGCCCCGGTGATCAGTGTCATCGGCGCTCCTCGTCCGGGGAGTCGGCGTCCAGGTATTCGGCGTCCGGGGAGTCGGGGCCGAGGGCGTCGGCCGCCGCCGCGAACTCCGCCGCGTCGCCGCCCGCCGCCGCCGCGAGCCGCTCCCACTCGCCGTCCGGCCACATGTGCCGGTGCGCCGGATCCGTACGGCAGTCGCACCGTTCGTCGTCGCAGCGGCAGGCCGGGTTGACGCAGAGCACCGCCCGCCTGGCGGGGAACGCCCGCAGCGACACCGAGTCGCACCAGGGGCACCGGCCGCGCACCCGCACCACCGGCTCGGCCTCGCCCAGTGCCCGTGCGCAGCGCCGCGCCATGCGGCGGGCCTCGTCCCGGATGTGCGCGGCGAGCACCGTGTCGTCGGCGGCGCGGTCGATGAGCCCGACGATGCGCAGCAGCCGCCGCGGCACGTCGGCGCGGCGCGGCCGGGGGAGTCGCAGCCGGTCATGGACGGCCTCGTCCAGCTCGACCACCCCGTCGGTGATGTCCCGGACGGCGTCGGAGACGTGCAGGCGGAGTGGCGCGGTTCGTACGGCGCGTGCCCCGCCGCTGCCGCCGCCCTGGCGGTGCGCCGACGGGGCGGAGGGGGAGCGGTGGGCCGGGGCGAGCTCGGTGAGCAGTTCGGGGAACTGGCGGAGCAGGGTCTCGATCCAGAGGGCGGCGTCGTGGGCGGGGTCCTGGGCGGTCATGAACGTTCCTTCCTCCCCTGGCGGCGGGCTGTCGTGCGGGGCCTTCTCGGGGTGACCGGGCGGCCGTTGCGCCAGAGCCGGCCCGCGCTGACGCCGTCGAACCAGCTCTCCGCGGGCGCGACCGTCTCCTCGCAGCGGCGCCGAACCGGGCAGCGCGCGCAGGCCCGCAGGGCGGGGGCCGCGACGGCGGGGCGGCGCGAGAACACCACGTGGGGCGGAAGCCCGGCACAGGCCGCGGCCGCGCGCCAGTCGGCGGCCGCGTCGTGGCCGGCGTCGGCGGCCGGGCGGGAGGCGGGCGGCCGAGGGGCAGGCGGTCGAGGGGCAGGCGGCCGGCGGACGGGCGAGGTGGCGTTCGGTGGTGTGGCGGCGGCACTGGGCAGGGCGGCGGCGCTGCGCCTGGCGGTGGCACTGGGCATGGCGGTACTCCAGACTCCTCGGCCCGTCGGAACAGAGTTAGTTGCGAGCTCGCACACTAAGATGTTGCGGGTGTGCGCGCAACAGCGAATCCCGCCCGTCCCCGGCCCATCCGTACGGATTTCGACTACACAACCCACACATTCAGCCGCCGGAACCGGTAATTCCTTGCGCGCAAGCGCGATATCCTGATGCCGCTTCGGAGGGAGGCGACCACCATGACGACCAGCGATCTGGAGCAGTTCGCGGCCTGGATCGAAGAGCTGATCCGCCGGCGCGGCTTCGACATCGACAGTCCGCGCGGTGGCGGCAAGTCACGGCTCGCCGACGAGGCCGGTGTGCATCGCGCCGCGATCACCCGGCTCCTCCAGCGGCAGAGCATGCCCGACCTGGAGACCACCCGGCGGCTCGCCCATGTCCTCCAGGTCCCGGTGCGCGAGATGCTCATCCGCTCCGGCCGCCTCACCGAGGAGGACCTCCCGCTCCCGACCCCGGCCGACGGCGGTCGTGCGCCCGCCGGGACGCGGCGGCTGACTCTGGAGGAGGCCGCAGCCGGCCTCGGTGTCCCCGCCGAGCAGCGGGAGATGTTCATTCGCGTCGCGGGTCAGTTCCTGCCCGACACCTCGGTCCGTTCGGGTGAACGTACGCCGCTCGCCTCGGACTGACCGGCCCGGCCGCCGCCCACGGGCCGCTCCGGGGCTCCCCAGTAAGCTGTTGTGGCTGATCCCCCACGACAGTGAACCGCTTGTAGGAACCCTTGGCGGCGCCCACCCCGCCGTCCCAGGCCGCCATGACCCCCACCATGTACGGCCGGCGGCGCCGTGCGCGCGGGGGGAGGCGCAGGGACGAGGAAGGGTCGTGGATGGCCGAGCGCGACGAGCGCGTCGGACGCGACCGCGCAGGGGACGGCGAACACGACGACGGCCGGGAAGCGCCGCACGACGGTGAACGCGCAGGTCAGCCGTACGGCGCGTATGACGCGTACGACTCCTGCGACGCGTACGGGACGTACGACCCCTACGAGTCGCCCGAGCCGTACGAGTCGCGCGAGCCGTACGAGGGCGGACATCCGCCGCCGCCCGCACCCGAGGATCTGCCCGGCCTGCTCGCCGCGCTCGGCGAGTACCTAGAACGCCACGCGCCGGACCAGGTCGTGGTGCTCCTGCGCGAAGAGCTCGAACGACGCGAGTTCAGGGCGTACGCCGACGGCTGGCGCGACGCGGCCGCCCGCTATGAGACCGCCCTCCAGGAGGCCAGGGCCGCCGCCGGTGTCCGCGCGCTGCGGCTGGTCGGAAGGACGCCGGGCCAGGCGGCGGTGATCCCGTTCCCCGACCAGACCGACCAGACCGACCAGACCGACCAGACCGACCAGACCGACCAGACCGACCAGACCGACCAGACCGACCAGA